>CAVWBC010000003.1:0-246951 GCA_963753095.1 uncultured Actinomycetota bacterium | reverse complement strand
TCCACGACCCCGCCGCCGCACCGGCCACCGCGCCAGATCTGTCGGCGTCACGGTCGGCGATCGACGGCCTCAACCACGAGATGGTGAGCCAGATCGCTGTGCAGTGGCCGGTGCTGCAGTCGCCGAACTGTGCGAGCGGCGCTCGCCTCGGCGAAGGCCTCCGTCGCCGACGCCCGCCAGTTGGATCGCGCTCTATCGGCAGGCGCTCGACGCGGCCACCCGGTCGTACTGCCAGGGTTAGGCCGGGTGCGGTGGGCCGAGGTACGGGAATTCGGTCCAGCGTGTCGGTGTGCGGCGACAGACCCGAAGGCGGGCACTCGTTCTTGGTCAGGAACGCCAGCCGGTAGTCGATGACGTCGTCGGTGAACGTCCGGCCGTTCGGATAGCGCGCGGGCAGAGCCGGATCGAAGGTCAGCATGTCCGGCAGCGTGCCCTCCGCCTCGATGGCGGCGATGGCCTCGTCGCGGTCGTAGTCGCCGGTGTGCCCCATCAGGTGTACGAACTGGCCGATCCAGCGCTCGCGGTCGCGGATCGGCTCGCTGGCGTTGTACTCCTCTTTGGTCTCATCGGTGTTGAAGAAGCTACTGACCGACGGGTGACCGGCCCGGTCGACGTGCAACAACTCACCGTTCCCCGCAGGCTGCACCGGCCCCAGATCCGGATGTCCGGGTCGGCGCCCAACGCGGCCGTCGGCATCTCGATCGCGATCGAGCACATGTTCGCCTGGGTTCGAGTCCACGCCGTCCACGGCGACTGCCGCCGAGATGCGGCGCGGTGAAGTTGCGCCCGCCCGAGGTGTCGAAGAGGTTCTTGATGCCGTCGAAATCGAAGAAGAAGGCGTCACTGCGCGCACCGGCGCAGAACGTGAACGCCGCCGAGGTCGCGATGTTGGCGTGGCGCCGAACGACACCTCCACCGAGGAGAATATCTTCTCCCCCGCCTGCTTCTGCGGATTCGGCGTCTTCGTCGGTGGCCAGGTAGACGTCGACGGTCTGTCGGCCGTCCTGCGGCTCCGAGAAGACGAAGCTGAACGCGATGTCGTTGCGCAGATCGCCGTCGTTGTCGATCGCCAGTCGGTAGATGGCCGCCGGATGCAGCGCGTCCGCGTTGGGGTTGGCGTTGAGGATCAACACCGTGCGGGTGGGGTCGGCCGGCGACTGGAAAGCGTAGAGGTCGCACAGATCCAGGCGCTGGTCGCCCAGCGGCGGCCCCAGACTCAGACCGGTGAAATGGTTGGACATGTCAAACCCTCTCCGCCGCCGACGTTTCGGACTTCATCAACCTACCGCCCCCGCTGTCGGGATGGCGACCGGCGAATCTACACTCAGTTCTGCCGGGGCAGCAGTTCGTCGATGAAGCGGTCGATGAACTCGTCGATGGGCGTGGCGCCGAAGGTCGGATGACGAACTTCGTGAGGCCGGCGGCGACGAGCCGTCGATCTGGCCGTGCAGGGAGGGCCAGTCGGCGGCGAGCAGGTGGCCGGGTCGGCGTCGGGCCGACGGCTGCGCACAGCGGCGACGACCGCGTCGGGCAGACCGTCGTCGGCGACGGCGAGGCTGAGCCCGAAATGATCGGTTCGATCTCGCGGCCGGCGTCGGTGGCCGCACGCTGGATACTCTCCCGGCCGGCTCGGGCCTCGTCCGGGGTCAGGAAACTGCCCAGCCAGCCGTCGGCGAGCCGGCCGATGCGGCGAAACGCTGCCGGGCGCCGCCCCGCCGAGCCAGATGTCGAGGGGCAGGGGCGGACGGATCCCCACCGATGCGGCGAAAATGAAGAATTCGCCGCTGAAGGCGACGTCGTCGTTGTCCAGAACCGCGCGCAGCAGCCGCAGCGATTCGTCGAACACCGCGGCGCGCTGACCGTCGGGGACCGGAACACCTCCCACTCGGCCGGGTGGCCGGCCGCAGCCCGAACGCCGGCAACACCCGCTTGGGCGCGAGCGCGGCCAGCGACGCCAGCTGTTTGGCCAACAGAACCGGGTTCCGGCCGGGCAGCACCGCCACCGACGTTCCGACTTTGAGGCGGCAGGTTCGGCCGAGCGCATGGGCCATCCCCACGAACGGGTCGACCGCCGGGGCGTACACGAGTTCGGAGAACCACAGCGAGTCCACTCCGGCGGCTTCCAGCCGGTCCACGACGGCAGCTAACTCGTCGACCGCGGTGCCGGCGCCGAGTCTCAGGCCGAACCGGATCTTCACGGTCGCCCTCGTCCTGTCGCGTGTATTGCGTGCCCCGCGACACAGCGCCGATGTACCGACTATCGGCCGGGTTTGGGCCTAGCCTAACGGTGTGACTGATGGGGCCAGTGGGATTTCCGAGCATAAAGCCGCCCGTGCCTGAGGTGACCCGGCGGCAGTTCGTCATCGGCCTGCTGGCATCGGCAGGACTGGTCGGGGTGTCGCGGACGATCGGGATGTCCGGGGCGACTACCGAGGCCGCGGCCGCCAGCCGGCCGGCGCCCATGTCATCGGCACCGCTGCTGCCCCCGCCCCCGACCGGCAACCGGATACCGATTCCGGGCGGGGAGCTCACCAAGCTGCCCGGCGACGGCGACCTGCTGGCGCTCACCCTCGATGACGGAGTGAACTCCGATGTCGTGCGGCTCTACACGGAACTGGCCAGGGACACCGGCATCCGGCTCACCTACTTCGTAAACGGCGTGTACGACTCGTGGCGCGACAACGCGCAGTTGTTCAGACCCCTGGTGGACTCCGGCCAGATCCAGCTGGGCAACCACACCTGGTCCCATCCGGACCTGACGACCCTGACCAAGGATCAGATCGCCGATCAGCTGCAGCGCAACGACCGCTTCCTGCGCAAGACCTACGGCGTGGATGCCACGCCGTATTTCCGTCCGCCGTACGGCAAGCACAATGCCGACGTCGACGCCGTCGCCACCGATCTCGGATACCGGACCCCCACGTTGTGGTCCGGATCGTTGGCTGACTCCTCGCTGGTCACCGAGGACTACATCGTCACGATGGCCGACCAGTACTTCATCCAGCAGAACATCGTGATCGGTCATCTCAACCATCCGCCCGTCACGCACGTCTACCCGGCGCTGCTCGACATCATCCGGTCGCGCAACCTGCGCACCGTCACCCTCAACGACGTGTTCCTGCAGCCCGAGATCCCGCACGTCACATCGGCCTAGCCGCCAGCCTCTCGATCCGGCCCAACGCGACCGCGCACACCGGAAGGTAGGCCGTCGCCCACCACGGCACCTCGAACCGCACCCGCGATCCCTCCCCGTCGGGACTCACCTCGTGCGCGGTGGCCGGCACCCCCGCCACCGTCCACGCCCACCGCCGGCCGGGAACGAACTCGGTGATGGTGAACGGCAGGCTCAGCCCCACCGGTGTCCACACGCGTCCCTGCGCGCCGCAGTCCAGTGCTGAGTCGTCCCCGTCGAGCGCCGCCCGCTGCACCGTCGGTCCCCAGTCGCGGCCAGGCATCCAGATCGACCAGGACCCGCCACACCGCGGCGGTCGGGGCCTCGATGTGCCGATCGACGGTCACCATCCGCGCTCGAACACGCGCTCCGATACCCATGCGGCCCAACGCTACGCCGCCTAGGTGCATGACGATGACGACGACCACGTGGTGCCGACGCCTCCTTGCCGCGACCACCGCGGCGGTGCTGCTCACCAGCGGCGGTGGTGCGACGTCCGCGTCCGCGCAACCGATCCCCGCACTGGACCCGGCCGTCGCGGCGAAGCTCGACACCGCCATCAATGCATGCGATGAATGCCGCCGGCGTCCCGGCGCCATCGTGGGCATCTGGTCGCCGCGGGGCGACCACGTCCGTGCCTTCGGTGTCGCCGACAAGGTCACCGGCGCTCCGATGAGAACCGATTTGCACAGCCGGATCGGCAGTGAGACAGAGACGTTCACGATCACGGCGGTGCTGCAGTTGGCCGATCAGAACAAGATCGGCCTGGACGATCCGATCGGCGGGTATATCGACGGCGTGCCCGGTGGCGACGCGATCACCGTGCGCGAACTCGCCGGAATGCGCAGCGGGCTGTTCAACTACACCGAGACCACCGGATTCCGCGACGCGATCACCGCCGACCCGCGTCGCGCATACTCCCCCGGGGAATTGCTCGACTGGGCGTTCGCCGAACCGGCCGTCTTCGCGCCGGGCACGGGATTTCAGTACTCCAACACCAACACCATCCTGCTGGGACTGCTGGTCGAGAAGATCAGCGGCCAGCCGCTGGCGGCCTACGTCCGCGAGCACATCCTGGCGCCGTTACAGTTGGCGCACACCAGCTTTCCCGCCGGTGCCGAGTTCCCCGATCCGCACGCGCAGGGTTACACCGAGCTCAGCGACGACGGGCCACCGGTCACCGCGACCGACTGGAACCCGTCCTGGGCGTGGTCGGCCGGTGCGATGATCTCGACGCTGGACGACCTGCACACCTGGGCGCCCGCGGTGGCGACCGGCGCGCTGCTGTCACCGGCAATGCAGCAGCAGCGGCTGCGGACCATCCACGAGGACGGGTTCCCGGCCGACGACGGCTACGGTCTCGGCATCTTCAACGTCGGCGGCTGGATCGGCCACAACGGCAGCCTGCCCGGATATCAGACCGTGGTCGTCTACGAACCGCAGAGCCAGACCTCCCTGGTGATCCTCACCAACACCGACATCAGTCCGCCCGGCGGCGGGGAGGCCAGTACCGAGCTGGCCAACGCCGTCACCAAAGTCATCACACCCGGTCACATCTATCAGCTGGGTCCGTAGCCGCCCAGCCGCCTAGGATCACGGCCATGGAAGGCTCCGTCACCGTTCACATGGCCGCGCCGGCCGACGAGATCTGGAATCTCATCGCCGACGTCCGCAACACACCACGCTTCTCGCCGGAGGTGTTCGAGTCCGAGTGGCTGGACGGTGCAACCGGCCCCGTTTTGGGAGCCACGTTCCGCGGTCACGTGCGCCGCAACGAGATCGGGCCGGTGTACTGGACCACCTGCCGCGTCACCGCGTGCGAGCCGGGCCGGGAGTTCGGGTTCGCGGTGCTGGCCGGCGACCGGGCGGTGAACAACTGGCATTACCGGCTGGAACCCAGCGGCGACGGCACCGACGTCACGGAGTCGTTCCGACTCAACCAGTCCCTGCCGATGCGGGTGTTCTGGCTGTTCGCCGGTCATCTGCGGGGACGCCGAAACGAGCGCGACATGCGAACCACCCTCGAACGGATCAAGAAGGTCGTCGAGGCCGAGTGAGAGGACGGACGGAGCGACATGGGCCAATGGTCACGCGCTGAGCTCGAGGATGCGTTCGCGCAGCACAAGCAGGTGGTCGTCGGTATCGGTGAGAGCTGGAACTGGTCCCGATTCGCCGACCAGTTCACCGAGGACGCGACCTACGTCGAGCACTCCTACGGCACCTTCCACGGCCGGGAACGGATCCGCGAGTGGATCGTCAAGACCATGAGCACGTTCCCGGGCCGCGAGATGCCGCTCTACCCCTCGACCTGGCATTCCGTCGACGAGGACAAGGGCTGGGTGATCTGTGAGTTCCAGAACCGGATGCGCGACCCGGGCGACGGCAGCATCCACCAGGAGCCGAACATCTCGGTGCTCAAGTACGCCGGCGACGGCTTGTGGAGCTATGAGGAAGACGCCTACAACCCGATGAACTTCGTGCCGATGGTGCGTGGCTACATCCAGCGCTGCAAGGAACTGGGCACCGCCTCCGACGACGCCGTCGCCTTCGCCCGCAAGATGGGGTGGGAGCCGGCCTGACACCGCCCGCTACGGAGTCGTGGCGGCGGTCGGCTTGTTGCAGTCGAGCGACAACATCACGTGGCCGTTGGCCGTGGTCAGCTGCTTGACCACGCGGCAATCGCTCTGGGGCACCTGGTCGCCGATCGAGGTCGACTGAACGACGGTGTATCCCTGTGCCTTCAGCGCCTTCTGCGCCTCGGCGTAGGTCTGCCCGGTGTCGTCGGCGCCGGCCTGACCAGCGGTCAGCAGGGCCAGTGCCGCGGCTGCCAGCGCATTGGCCGCGGGCCGGACCATCGTTGCCATAGCTGCCGAGGGTACCGGTGCCTAGTCGGGGCTGCCCTCGCTGTCGTCGAAGAACGACCACTCGCCGTCGTGCTCGACCTCCATCCGCCAGCCGAGCTCGGAGTTGTCCGCGCGGGAGTCGACGAACCAGGCATGGGCGTCCTGCGCGCTTTCGATGTCCTTGATGTCGACCACGTCGCCGTGCGGATTGATCACTCGATACGTCGCCATGCCCTCCCCTGTTCCCCGGCGGACGAACTTCAATCGGCCGGATGTTTCAGCCCGGCTCCGCACAACGGAACCACCACGTCGCCGGCCGGCAGATCCGCGCCGGCCGCTGCCGCGAAACACACCGCAGCGGTGGGCTCGACGAACAACCCCTCACCGGCCAGACGGTGGCGCGCGGCGAGGATGGCGTCGTCCTCCACCGTCACGATCGTGCCCCCGCTGGCCCGGACCGCGGCCAGGATCTGCGCGGCCCGCGGCGGCGCCGTGATCGCGACCCCCTCGGCCACCGTAGGACGGGCGGGCACGGGGGTGACGTCGGCGGCGCCACGGCGCCACGCGTCGGCCAATGGGGCGCAATTGGCCGCCTGCACCGCCAGCAGGGCGGGCCGTCGGTCGGCCAGGCCCGCGGCCACGAGCTCGGTGAAGGCCAGATGACAACCCAGCAGCAGGGTCCCGTTACCCACCGGAACCATCACCGCCGACGGAAGCTTTCGCCCGTGCTGCTCCCAGATCTCGTAGCCGTAGGTCTTGACGCCGTGCAGGAAGTACGGGTGATAGACGTGGCTGGCGTAGAAGACATCCCGATGCTCGGCGACGACCGCGACGGCCGCCACCGCGGTATCGGCCCTGCTGCCCGCGACGATGCTCACGTCGGCACCGTGTGCGCGGATCTGAGCCAGCTTCGCCGGCGACGTCGAGGCGGGTACGAACACGCGGCAGCCGATGCCCGCCCGGGCGAAGTATGCCGCCGCCGCGGTTCCGGCGTTGCCGCTGCTGTCGACCACCGCCTGACGCACACCGATGCGGGCCGCCAGGCTCGCCAGCACCACCGCACCGCGGTCCTTGAACGACAATGTGGGGCTGAGGAATTCGAGCTTGAGTTGCACCCGGGGCAGGCTGCGCGAGCGCAGGATCGGCGTGCTGCCCTCGCCCATGCTGATCGAGGGGTCGACGGGCATCGGCGAGCGCCAGTCCGCGGCGACGTCGTACAGGCCGCCACACTCACAGCGCCAGCGCAGTTCGGTCACGGCGGCGACCTGCCCACACGAACCGCACACCAGCGGCGGCAGATCCGCGGTTCCGGCCATGCGGCCACCCTGCCACGTGGCGGCGGGTGCGCGCGAAGCTCGGGCGGCATGCCCGGGCGCTGACGACCGTCCGCGGACACGGCTACCGGTTCGATCCCGGCCGTGATGTCGTCGACGTCGCGGGCCGGACCCGTAGCCGGCCTAACCGAAACGATGCCCACCACGCCCGCGGATAACTAATGTCGAGGCGTGGGCATCACAACTCGAGTCAACGGCCAGCCGCCTCCGGAAGTCGCACTGGCGGATATCGATCTCGGCACTCTTGAGTTCTGGGCGCTGGACGACGCCGTCCGCGACGGCGCGTTCGCGACGCTGCGCCGGGAGGCGCCGATCAAGTTCTTCCAGGAGGCCGTGCTGGAGGGCGTTCCGCAGGGCGAGGGCCACTGGGCGCTGATGAAGTTCGACGACGTCTTCTACGCCAGCCGGCATCCGGACATCTTCAGCTCGTATCCCAACATCACCATCGCCGACCAGATGCCGGAGGTCGCCGAGTATTTCGGGTCGATGATCGCGCTGGATGACCCGCGGCACTCACGGCTGCGCAACATCGTGCGGAGCGCCTTCACCCCCAAGGTGGTGGCCCGCACCGAGGAGTCGGTCCGTGATCGCGCCCGCCGGTTGGTGTCGGACCTGATCGCCAACCACCCCGATGGCAAGGGCGAACTGGTCACCGAGCTGTCCGGCCCGCTGCCGCTGCAGGTGATCTGCGACATGATGGGCATCCCCGAGGAGGACCACCAGCAGATCTTCGGATGGACCAACATCATCCTGGGGTTCGGCGACCCCGATCTGACCACCGATTTCGACGAATTCCTCAAGGTGGCGATGGACATCGGCGCCTACGCCACCGCGCTGGCCGAGGACCGGCGGGCCAACCCGCGCGACGACCTCACCACCAGCCTGGTCGCCGCCGAGGTCGACGGTGAGCGGCTCAGTTCGGCCGAGATCGCCTCGTTCTTCATCCTGCTGGCCGTCGCCGGAAACGAGACCACCCGCAACGCGATCAGCCACGGCGTCCTGGCGCTCAGCCGGTACCCGGACCAGCGCAAGATCTGGTGGGACGACTTCGACGCCACCACCTCCACCGCCGTCGAAGAGATCGTGCGGTGGGCCTCACCGGTGATCTACATGCGCCGCACCGTGACCCGCGACATCGAGCTCAGCGGCGTCAAGATGTCGGCCGGTGACAAGGTCACCATGTGGTACGCCTCGGCCAACCGCGACGAGGACAAGTTCGCCGACCCGTGGAAGTTCGACGTCACCCGTAGCCCCAACCACCACGTCGGGTTCGGTGGCGGCGGCGCGCACTTCTGCCTCGGCGCCAACCTGGCGCGCCGCGAGATCGCGGTGGCATTCGAGGAACTTCGCCGGCGGATTCCCGACATCGAGGTCACCGAAGAGCCGGCGATGTTGTTGTCGGCGTTCATCCACGGCATCAAGAGGCTCCCGGTCAGCTGGACGCCGCCACCGCGATGAAGGAACGGCTGCACTGGTTCGCGTTGCACTGGGTGGTGCGCACCGCGGCGGGGTGGGCGGCTCGGCGCGGCGATCCGCAGGCCCGGCTGTTGGCCGATCCGGCGGTGCGCGCCGACCCGATTCCGTTCTACGACGAGCTGCGCACGCACGGACCGCTGGTGCGGTCCCGGCTGGGTTATCTGACCGTCGACCACGCCGTCGGCCATGAGCTGTTGCGCTCCGAGGACTTCGTGGTCATCTCCCTGGGATCGACCCTGCCGCCTCCGCTGCGCCTGCTCGAGCGGGCGACCCGCCCCGACCTGCTGCACCCTCTGCTGCCGCCGTCGCTGCTGGCCGTCGAGCCGCCGGAGCACACCCGCTACCGCAAGACGGTGTCGTCGGTGTTCACCAGCCGGGCGGTGGCCGGACTGCGTGACGGCGTCGAGCAGACGGCGACCGGGCTTCTCGACGGCATGGCCGCCCACGGCGGGGTCGTCGACGTCGTCGCCGGCTACTGCTCGCAGCTGCCGGTGTCGGTGATCAGCGACATCCTCGGGGTGCCGGCGGCGGACCGGCCGCGCATTCTCGAGTTCGGTGAGTTGGGCGCACCCAGCCTGGACATCGGCCTGTCCTGGCCGCAGTACCAGCAGGTGCAACGCGGCAGTCGCCGGGTTCAACTACTGGCTGGCCGACCATCTACGACAGTTACGGGAGCATCCGGGCGACGACTTCCTCAGTCAGCTGATGCAGGCCTCGCAGGACGGTGCCCGGCTCAACGAGTCCGAACTGCAAGGCATCGCCGGACTTGTGCTGGCGGCCGGCTTCGAGACGACGGTCAACCTGCTGGGCAACGGCATTCGGTTACTGCTGAACGCGCCCGACCAGTTGGCCAGGCTCACCGACGATCCGTCGCTGTGGCCCAACGCCGTCGAGGAGATCCTGCGCCTGGACTCGCCGGTCCGGATGTCGGCGCGGGTGGCCCGGGTGGACACCGACATCGCCGGCGTTCGGGTGAAGCGCGGTGAACTGGTGGTGATCCTGCTGGCCGGGGCCAACCGGGACCCGGCGGTGTTCGCCGACCCGCACCGATTCGACGTGGCGCGACCCAATGCCGGTAAGCACCTGGCATTCTCCGGCGGCCGGCACTTCTGCCTCGGCGCGGCACTGGCCCGCACCGAGGGCGAAGTCGGCCTGCGGCAGTTCTTCACCCGCTTCCCCGACGTCGAACTGGCCGGCGCGGGCACCCGCCGCGACACCCGTGTCCTCGGCGGGTGGGCCGAACTGCCGGTCAGACTCGATGCGCCCGTGGCCCTACCCGGCTGAGCGCTCGCGGCGAACCGAATCGTCGTCCGTCACCCGGGGATCGAGCGCGTCGGCGTGCGAGCTCCGCTCGTCGAGTTCGCCGCGGGCTTCGGTGGCGTGGCTGAGGTGCCGGTCGGCATGACCCTTGAGCCGCTCGGCTTCGGCCGCCTTGGCCTCGGCCTCGGCTTCGGCGGCCCGTGCCCTGGCCGCGGTCTCACGGGCGAGTGCTTCGCGGCGCTCGACGTCGACCGAGTCCTGCCGGACCTGTTCCCGGATCTCGTCGGACTTGGTGATGCGACGACGATCGCGCTGGTTACGCGCCAGCCAGGCCAGCGCGCCGATCACCACGACGGCCGCGACGACGGCGACCACGATCCATACGATTGTGCTGGTAGCCATGTCGGCTCCTTCGCTCATGCGGACACCGTCAGGGCGGCGCCGTCAGTGACGCGTTCCCGGCGAATCGGAAAGCCAAACCACTCACGCGCCCAACGCGGTGAGCATTCCCGCGGCCGCTCGCGGCCAGGTGAAACTCTCCGCGCGCCGCCGGGCGCAGAACCGGCGCTGCTGCTCCGGACGGTCGATGACGGCGGCCACGGCACCCGCGATCGCCGTCGGGTCGTTGTCCGCGCACTCCCCGCTGTCGGAGCTGAGGATCTCGCGCAGCGCCGAGGTACGCGACACCACGGCCGGTGTGCCACACGCCAGTGCCTCCAGCGCCGCCAGCCCGAATGTCTCGTGCGGTCCGGGCGCCAACACCACGTCGGCCGAGGCCAGCAGTGTCGCGACGGTGCTGCGAGATTCGATGAACCCGGTGAAATCGACCGGCAACCGGGCGGCCTGCCGCTGCAACCTGGCCCGCAACGGACCGTCACCGGCGATCACCAGCCGGGCGTCGACCCCCGAATCACGCAGTGCGGCAAGGGCATCGATACTGCGGTCGGCACGCTTCTCGATGGACAGCCGACCGCAGTGCACCAGCAACACCTGCGCCGGCTCAGCCCACCGGTTGCGCGTCCGAAGGCAGAACCGGTCGGGGTGGAACATGTCCAGGTCGACGCCGAGGGGCACCGTCGCCACATTGGCGGCGCCGATGCGATCGAACTCCTCGCGGGCGAAACCGGTGGTGCACAGCACGGTGTCGTAGTTGGCCGCCGTGCGGCGGTTGGCGATGTCGGCGACCCGGCGGGCCAGCGGCGCAGGAAGCAGTTGGCCGGTGAGGCGGTCGAGTCGCTCGTGGGAGATCATCACGCTGGTAACGCCATGCCGGGCGCCCCAGGCGCCGAGTGAGCGCAGGGTGAACCGGTCCGACACCTCGATCGCGTCGGGCGCCAGCTGCTCCAGCAGTGTCCTCACGGGTGCGGGCAGCACGGCCCGGTAGCCGCCGGTGAACGGAATCCTCATGGCCGGCACGGTGATTCGGGTGACACCGCTGGGCAGCCGGACGCGGGTGGCTCGGTGTCCGGGGACGATCAGGAACACATCGTGGCCCGCCGCGCAGTACTCGGCGCCAAGCCGGTCGATCGCGGTGCGCAGGCCGCCCGAGCGTGGCCCGTAGAAGTTCGCGACCTGCACCACCCGCACCATGGCCGTATCTGAACCGCCGGCCATGTGCGGGCGACAACGGGACACGGACCCTCGGCTGAATTGCCGGTGAACTCCGGCCGTTACCCCAGGTGTCGGCCGAACCACTCCTGGAGCCGCCGCCAGGCGTCGGCGGCCGCGGGCGCGTTGTAGCGCGGGCCGGTGTCGTTGAAGAACGCGTGGTCCGCATTCGGGCTCGACGACCAGTTCGTTGACCAGCCCGGCCTTGTCCAGTGCGGCCTGGGCGGCCGGCTCCGATGAGGTGACCCGCTGGTCCAGGGCGCCGTAGAAGCCGAGCACGGCGGCGCCTCTGGACCCGGCGAAGTCGGGGCTCTCCGGCAGCGGGCCGTAGAACGGCACGGCCGCGGCCAGCCGCGGTTCACCCGCAGCCGAGCAGTCGCCACACCAGCCCGCCGCCGAAGCAGAACCCCACGACGGCCACTTTCTGGTCCGGGCGCTCGCTGCTGCAACTCGCCCAGGCCGGACTTGAGGTCGGCGACGAA
Organism: uncultured Actinomycetota bacterium; assembly: GCA_963753095.1. Taxonomy (GTDB): domain Bacteria; phylum Actinomycetota; class Actinomycetes; order Mycobacteriales; family Mycobacteriaceae; genus Mycobacterium. Next base: position 234,776 of record CAVWBC010000003.1, on the reverse strand, counting down.
CCGCTCCGGGGCGATCTTGCCCAGCGCCGCGGTCGCCGCCGCGGGGTCGGCGAACGTCGCGGTGCCCCCCTCGTCGGAGAGCAGGTCGATGGCGAGCGCGGAGTAGCCCACCCCGGCCAGCCGGCCCGCCACCGAGCGGACCCAGTCGTTGAGGCCCTTGTTCTCGTGGATCACCAGCACCGCGCCCCGCGGCGTGGCCGCCTGCGGCCCAGCTGCCCTGCAGTTCGCCGCGCGGCCCGGCCCAGGTCGTCGGTGTCAGTGGGGACGGCGGTGGCCATCCCGGGCGGCGCCGGCGTTCGACGTGGCGTGGCATCGCCGTCGACGAGGCGGCGCGCCGGCGATTTCTTGTCGCCGCACGCGGCGATCAGCGTGGTGGCGGCGGCCGTGCCCATGCCCAGCAGCGCCAGCCGGCGCAGGGCCTCGCGGCGGGACATCAGGCCGTCGACGTGGTCGGTGGCGATCTCTTCGGCGATGTAGCGCTGTAACGGTGTCACCCCTGCGAGTATGCGCCCGGGCCGCTCAGGTGAACACATCGCGATGTGTCTACTATTGTCGTTGACACCTGTCGCGGCGCACTGTTCTATTGACCCTTGTGACATATGACACGATCATCCGCAACGGCCGCTGGTTCGACGGGACGGGCGCCCCCTCGGCGCTGCGCAACATCGGCATCCGCGACGGACGCATCGCCGCGGTGACACCGCATGCTCTCGACGAGACCGGACTGCGCCGAGGTGGTCGACGCCGCCGGCAAGTGGGTGCTGCCCGGGATGGTCGACGTCCACACCCACTACGACGTCGAGGTGCTGGGCGGGCCCGGCCTGCCCGAGTCGGTGCGCCACGGCGTCACCACCGTCCTGCTCGGCTCGTGCTCGCTGTCCACCATCCACGTCGGCGGGGCGGATGCCGGCGACCTGTTCGGCCGGGTCGAGGCCATCCCGCGCGAGCACGTCATCGACGCCATCGACGGCGCCAAGACCTGGAACAGCGCAGCCGAATACGTCGCGCGCCCTGGAGGCGCGGCCGCTGGGACCCAACGTCGCCGCCTTCATCGGCCACTCCGACATGCGCACCGCGGTGATGGGCATGGACCGGGCGACCCGCAAAGACGTGCGGCCCAACGGCAGCCGAGCAGGCCGAGATGGAGCGCATGCTCACCGAGGCGCTCGACGCCGGATTCCTCGGCATGTCGTCGCAGCAGCTGCTCTTCGACAAGATCGACGGCGAGACCTGCCGTTCGCGGACGCTGCCGTCGACCTACGCGAAACCGCGGGAGTTGCGCCGGCTGAAGTCGCTGCTGCGCCGGCGCGGCCGGGTGCTGCAGTCCGGGCCCGGACATCGCAGAACCCGCTCAACCTGGCATCCCAAGTCGCGCAGTCGCTTCCGGTGCTCCGCAAGCAAGCTCAAGACCAGCCTGCTGTCGGCCGCCGACGTCAAGTCGAACCCGCTGGCGATCATGATGCTGGGTCCGCTGGCGCGATTGGTCAACCGCTTCGGCGCCGACTTCCGTTGGCAGCACCTGCCGGTCCCGTTCGAGGTCTACGCCGACGGCATCGACCTGGTGGTGTTCGAGGAGTTCGGCTCCGGCGCCGCGGCCCTGCACCTGCGCGACGAGCTCGAGCGCAACGAGCTGCTGCGCGACGAGAACTACCGCGGCGCTTCCGCAAGGACTACGACAACAAGTTCGGTCTGCGGGTCTGGCATCGCGACTTCTTCGACGCCGAGATCGTCGCCTGCCCGGACGAATCGGTGGTGGGCAAGTCCTTCGGCCAGGTCGGTCTGGACCGCGGCGGCCTGCACCCGGTCGACGCGTTCCTCGACCTCGTGCTCGAACACGGCACCAAGCTGCGGTGGCGCACCACCATCTCCAACCACCGGCCCGAGGTGCTCAAGAAGCTGGCCGCGCGACCCGGGCATCCAGATGGGCTTCTCCGATGCCGGCGCGCACCTGCGCAACATGGCGTTCTACAACTTCGGGCTGCGGCTGCTGCGCCACGTCCGCGACGCCGAGCGCGCCGGGCGCGGCGTTCATGACCATCGAGCAGGCCGTGCACCGGCTCACCGGCGAGCTCGCCGACTGGTACGGCATCGACGCCGGGCACCTGCGGGTCGGCGACCGGGCCGACCTCGTCGTGCTCGATCCCGACCGCCTCGACGACCGCCTCGACGACTACGCCGAGTCGACCGTCGAGCAGTACGGCGACCTGTCGCGGATGGTCAACCGCAACGACGAGACCGTCGACCTCGTGCTCATCGGCGGCCGCGCCGTCGTCCGCGACGGCGCGCCCACCGAGCTGCTCGGCGCGCAGCGCACCGGCAGCTTCCTGCGGGCCGGACAAGCCACTCCGCCACCACAGGCCACCACCGAAGCGGAGCTCGCCCATGTCAACTGACGCAGCCGTGACCGCCGTTCGACTGTCGGCATGTGGAAGGCGCTGTCCAACCGGGACTGGGAGACGCTGAAGACGTTCCTGTCCGACGACTGCATCTACGTCGACATGCCGGTCGGTCCCGGCTGCGGCCGCACGCGGACCCGAGGACATCGTCAAGCGCCTCAAGGTCGGGCTGGAAACGCTTGCGGGGTACGAGAATCACGACGGCCTGCTGGTGAGCGACGGGTCCGACGCCATGTACGAGCACTCCGAGACCTGGACGTTCAGGACCGGCGAGCAGGGTGTGCTGCGCTTCGTCACGGTGCACAAGGTCGCAGGACGGCAAGATCACGCTCTGGAAGGACTACTGGGACATGAACGGGCTGACGAGCTTCGCCCCGCCCAGCTGGTTGGAAGACTTCGCCACCGCGGACATGTCGTGGATCTTCGACGCCACCGGGTTGATCTGAGGGCCGACTAGGACGGGACCGTCCAACGGCCGCCGGTGCCGGACCCGTCGGCGACGCACTGCAACGGCAGGCCCGATGGTGTCTGCGCCACTCCGGCATCCCCCGGTCGAGCACGGGCTGAATTCGCCGCGGACGCCGACCAGTGGTGCCGACACCGACCACGTCGGCATCCGGTTACCCGAGTCGGCACATGCAACGAGGTCGCCCGAGTCGGTCGTGGAGTAGACGTACCGGTCGTCGTTGCCACACGGATCACCGATGGTCGCTCCCTGGCCGACGTTCGGTACACAGGATTGGCTGTCGCATGTCGTGTCGGCGTCAGACGTCGCCGCCGACAACCCGAGCAGGGCCGGCACCCCGAAGAGCACCGATGCGCTGCAGCGAAGTGCCACCGTGCCGGTCATGGCGACAGCTTAGGACGACGCCGCCGCCACCGTGGTGAAACGCATCAATAGCCACTGTGGCCCCACGCGTCAGGGGTTCAGGGCGTACACCCGTGCCGCATTGTCACGCCCGATGAGCTCGGCCACCCGGATGGCGTCGCCCTCGCTCCACTCGCCTCGGTCGACGAAAGCACCCAGCACGGCACCGATCCCCTTGCGCCACAGCACCGCACCGAGATAGTGCAGTTCGGCCGGGCCGAACGCATCCGAGGAGTAGAGGATCTTGCGGAACGGCGCAAGCTCGAGCGTGCGGGCGATGAACGCCTCGGCGCGTGCGCCGAGATGGTTGATCGAGAGCCCGACGTCGAGATAGACGTTGTTGAACGCCTGCGCCAGGTAGCCGGCTTCGCGTTCGTAGGGATAGCAGTGCAGCAGCACGATCGGGGTGTCGCCCGACCGGCGCAGAAAGTCCAGCAGGAACATCGGGTTGGTGCGGTGCAGATCGCAGTCGCGGTCACCGAGGCCGACATGGAGTTGCAGCGGCTTACCCAGTCGAAGGCCCTCATGCAGCCCGAACCGCAACAAGCACCCGGTCGGTGAGCCGGGTTCCGCCGTCGTCGCGCCAGCGCGCCGCGGCATCGGCGACCGCCGCGGCTGACGGCTCGGACAGGTCGCCGTCGAACCCGCCGCGGTAGGCCAGCACCGACTTGGTGGCTACTGCGGTCTGCGCCCGCTCGTGCAGGGTCTCGCGGAACGCGCTCGCGTAGTCACCCGGCGTGGCCGCGGCCTGCTCGGCGACCTGCTCGAGGCGGACGACCTCGTGTGCGCAGCCACCGGAGGCGGCCGACATCTCGGTCAGACCGGCGATGTCGCCGGGCAGGCCGGTGTCGACCAGCCAGTCACTGACCCCGGCCGCCGGCAGGAAGACCCGGGCCAGCCCGGGTTCGGAGAGTTCGCAGCGCCGATCCCAGTACCGCTGCGGCTCGGCATGTGCGGGCAGGCCGAGCAGCGGCGCGCAGTGGGCGCGCACCGCGAAACCCAACGGGGTGTCGAAACCGGAGTCGAACTCGGCGAGCGGTTCGGTGTTGGCCTCGTTGAGACCGTTCTCGAACCGCGAACGGTCACCGGCCGACAGCCAGTACCCGTGCACGTGGTTGTCGACCAGGCGCAGCGCGGCGATGTGCTCGGCGAGCGCGGACTTCGCGATCACAGGCTCCAGGCCATGCGGAACTTGTCGGTGAGCTGCCTCGGCGTCGAGGTGCGAGTACGTCTCGTGCTCGTAGCGCCGCACCGCGACCAGTACGTTGACGGCGGGATCACCGAGAATTCTCCGCATCAGCGTCGAATCATCCAGCGCCGCAATCTCATCGGCCTGGCTGGCGGACAGTGCCACGGTACCTGCGGCGGCGCGCTCGTCCTCGGTCAGCGTGCCGGGGTCGACCGTGGTCTCCGGAGGCAGCGGAGCCGTCGCGTTCGATGCCGTCGAGCGCCAGACCCAGGATCGCCGCGGTGGCGAAGTACGGATTGGCCGACGGGTCGATGACCTTCACCTCGACGTTGGCGCCGTACGGGTTGCCGTGGCCGCCGCGGCAGGAACCGCACCGCCGCCTCCCGGTTCTCGGTGCCCCAGCACGCGTAGGCGCCGGCCCAGTTGCCGGGCTGCATCCGCAGACCGGACACGATGGACCCGCAGAGGATGAGCTGCGCCTCGGGCAGACCGGCGACGATGCCGCCGATGGCTGCCTCCCCCTCGGCGGTCATCCCCTGCGCCCCGGTCGCCGCCGGAGAACACCGGGACGTCACCGCGCAGGCAGCGAGAAATGCTGGTGTGCACCGGATCCCACACTTCCGGCGAAGGGAACCGGGGACAGGCTGACCCGCATCCCGTGGTCGCGGGCCACCCTGCTGATGATGATCCGGGCCAGCACCAGTTGGTCGGCGGCGGCCACCGGAGAGCGGGGAGTCAGCGAGATCTCGAACTGGTTCACCCCGTATTCGGGATGGAACTGCTCGATGCCGACGCCGGCGGCGGTGGCCGCGGCGGTGACGTCGCGCACGAAGCCCTTCGTGCTCGAGGACACCGGCCAGCCCGTACTGCGCCCACAGGTTGCCCGGCAGCCGGTTGCCCTCGGGATCGACGAGCAGGAACTCGATCTCGTGGCCGACCAGCGCCCGCAGACCGGCCGCGGTACAGCCGAGCCTCGATCCGGGCCAGGGTTCCTCGCGCACAGGACGGAATCGGCTTTCCGTCCTGGTCGAAGAACTGACCTGGCGCCCATGCCAATCCGTCGCCGAGCACCCGCAGCGCGTCGAGGTCGATCCGGATCCGCTCGTCGCCGACCACGCTGATGCCCTCGGTGAACGCGATGCCCGCCTGGTCGATGGCGAACCCGTGCCAGACCGGGCTGGCGCCCAACCCGGGGTCGGCGAACGCGGTGGCCCGACGGATCGGAACGGTCTTGGCGTGGGTCAGCCCGGCGGGGTTGACGACGGTTCCGATGACGGCGATCGACGCTCGTCGGCCTCGAGCGGTGTGGTCATGGCAGCCATTGTGCCGACCGGGCGGCGGGTCATGCGGCGCTTGGGTCAGGCCCGGCTGGGCAGCGTCAGCTTGCAGGACTGGCCGATGTCCAGCGTGCGCAGCATCCGGCCCATGCCGACCCACATCGCGCAGGACAGCGTCAGATCCGCCAGGAGCTCGTCGGAGAAGTGCGCGTGCGCGCGCTCCCAGAAGTCCTCGTCGTCACGAAGTTTCGCGTGGTCGGTGCCGAACCGGTGGGCGAACTCGGCGGCGATGCGTTCCTGCTCGGTGTAGCCGGGCCAGGTTCGCCATTCCAGCGCGTGCTCGTAGAGCTCCTCGTCCACCCCGGCCGCGGGTCCGTCGGCGTCGCGGGTGTTCTGACACACCGACGCATTCGTTGTCGTGGGCGATCACCGCGCGGGCCAGCTCGCGCACCCGCATCGGCAGTCGGTTGCGATCGCTGTACACCGCGCTGCTGAATGCCGCCATCGCGGTGCCCAGATCCGGGGATCTGGTGATCCAGCCGGCCACGTCGTCGTCGGCGAAGTCTCCGATTCGGCTCATGGCGCGATGCTACGCCGCCGACAGCCGAATCTGGAACACGTTCTAGTTCGTCGCGCCGTGCCGGGGTCCGCATCTCGTCGGCGGCTCCACTCGCGCTGCACCAGCATCCGGTGCGCGATCCGCTCCAGGGCGGCCTCCACCTGCAGGCGGTCCGGCCGTCCTTCGAAGTCGGTCGACTTGGCGAGCTGGTGCACGATCTTGCGCACGATGGCCGTCGAGACGGCATCGACCTGCCGCAGCGCCGGCCTGGGTCAGCCACCATTCGTCGCCGGTGCGCAGGGCGTACCCGGTGCCGACCAGCCGGGCGAACGTCGGCTCGAGCACCTCGCACGGGACCCGCAGCCGCTCGGCGATATCCGTCAGCCGGGCCGAGCCGAACACCTGCTTGTTGCGGTAGATCTGCAGCAGCGCCCACAGTGCGGCGACGTCGAGTTCGCAGCCCGGCCGGCCGGCCAGCGAGCGCAGCCGCAGATCGGGTGAGTCGCGCATCATCCGCGCCGACCGCCATCTCCAGGATCTGCTCCGGAGTCTCGGTGCTCGGCATGCCGAAGCCCTCGCCGAGGTCGACCGACATGGCGTCTTCCATCTCACGCAGCGGCACCTCCTTGAGCATCAGCGCGAGGACGAAGCCGACGAGGGCGACCGGAGCGGCGCAGAGGAACACCTTGCCGAGCGAGTCGGCGTAGGCGTTGATGATGGGCGCCGCCATCTCGGCGGACAGTTTGTGCAGCGCCTGCGGCGATTGGGCGGCCACCGGCCGGCGCGCCGCCGGCGGCCGAGCGCCGGACCGATGCGGTCGTCGAGGAAGTTGGCGAACAGCGAGCCGAAGATCGCGGCGCCGAACGAGCTGCCGATGGTGCGGAAGAACGTCACGCCGGAGGTGGCCACCCCGAGGTCTTCGAACTTGGCGGTGTTCTGCACGGTCAGGATGAGCACCTGCATGCACAGGCCGATGCCGGTGCCGAGGATGAACAGGTACAGCGACTGGCGCCACATCGGGGTGCCGGCACCCATCCCGGAGAGCAGCACGAACGCGACGGCCATCATGGCGGTGCCGACGACCGGGAAGATCTTGTACCGGCCGGTGCGCCCGACCAGCACGCCGCTGCCGATCGAGGTGATCAGCAGCCCGACCACCATCGGCAGGGTGCGCAAACCGGACTCGGTGGCCGAGACGCCGTCGACGAACTGCATGAAGGTCGGCAGGAACGTCAGCGCACCCAGCATCGCGAAACCCACGACGAAACTCAGCACGCAGCACACGGTGAACACCGGATCGCCGAACAGCCGGATCGGCAGTACCGGCTCCGCGGCGCGCAGTTCGACCCATACGAAGACCGCCAGGGCGAGCAGCGAGGCGGCGAACAGCCCGATGATGGTCGGTGACAGCCACGGATAGGTGCTGCCGCCCCAACTGGTGGCCAGGGTCAGGCCGGAGGCGCCGAGCCCGACGAAAAGGATTCCGGCATAGTCGATCACCGGCCGCCCGGCCCGGCCGAGGCTGGGGATGGTCAGCACGGCGACGATGAACACCACCACCGCGACCGGGACGTTGATCCAGAACGCCCAGCGCCACGACAGGTGGTCGGTGAAGAATCCGCCCAGCAGCGGACCGATCACCGTCGTCACGCCGAACACGGCGCCCAGCGCGCCCTGGTATCGGCCGCGTTCTCGCAGTGGGATGACCTCGCCGATCACCGCCATCGAGGTCACCATGATGGCCCCGCCGCCGACACCCTGCAGCGCACGCGACGCCACCAGCATCGTCATCGACGACGACAGCCCGCACAGCACTGAGCCGGCGAAGAAGAACACGACTGCGGCGTGGAAGATCGTCTTGCGGCCGAACAGGTCACCGAGCTTCCCGACGATCGCGGTCGTGATCGTCGATGCCAGAAGGTAACTCGTCACCACCCACGACTGGTGGCCCGCGCCGCCGAGGTCGGCCACCACGGTGGGAAGTGCGGTGGCGACGATGGTCTGATCGAGCGCGGCCAGCAGCATGCCGAGCAGTACCGCGACGAAGATGAGGTTTCGTCGTTGCGGGCCGATGCGCGCGCTGCTGGATTCCGGGTCGGCGGTCGCGCTCGAGTGGGTCGTCAGCTCGGCGGCCGCGAAACGCACTGTGCGGAGTACAGCTCCTCGCCGAGTTTGTCCATCAGTTCGAGCTGGGTTTCGAGGTAGTCGACGTGCTTCTCCTCGTCGGCGACGATCTCCTCGAAGAGCACCGCCGTGGTGGAGTCCTGCTTCTCGCGGCACAGGATGATGGCCGGCTTCAGGCGCGCCAGCACCTCGTACTCGATGGCCAGGTCGCTCTCGAACTGTTCGCGCAGGCTCTGCCCGACGCGAAGCGAACCGATGCGCTGGTAGTTGGGCAGGCCGTCGAGCAGCAGGATCCGGTCGGTGATCCGCTCGGCGTGCACCATCTCCTCGAACGACTCGGCCCGGGTGTGCTTGGCCAGTTCGGTGAAGCCCCAGTTGTCCTGCATCTTGGAGTGCAGGAAGTACTGATTGATCGCCGTCAGCTCGCTGGTCAGCTGCTCGTTGAGCAGGCGCAATACTTCCGCATCTCCTTGCATGGCGTCTCCTACGAAGGGTTCGTCGATGGTCGGGCTGGTGGCTGGGGCCGCGCCTGCAGCCGACATTCCAATCTAGTGCAGCCCGCCGATGCGCCGCTGATTTTGGGGACCGAGCGTTTTGGTAGGGCTACCTAACTAAGGTTAGTCTGGGCTAAGCTGCCCGCGTGCCGAAGGAACTGTGCTGATGTACGTCTGCCTGTGTACCGGGGCCACCACCGCCACGGTCACCGATGCCGTGGCGCGCGGAGCCGCCACCTCCAAGCAGGTCGCCGCCCAGTGCGGTGCGGGCCTGGACTGCGGACGCTGCCGCCGGACCGTACAGGCCATCATCGCCGCTGCGGTCAGCCCGAGCGGCCTCGGCTGAACTCGGCGAGCGCCTCGGCGTTGGCCGCCGCCCCCATCAGCTTCTCGAACCACCCGTTCTCGCGCGTCGTCGCGGCCGCGATCTCACCGCGGATCGGCTCCATCATGGTCTGCTTGACCGCGATCAGGCTCGAGATAGGCCGGGAGGCAAGGACTTCCGCATGCGTGCGGACATCGGCCAGCAGGTCGTCGGGCTCGCAGAGCTTCCACACCAGACCCATCCGGTGCGCTTCCTCGGCGCTGACCCACTCCGAGGACATCAGCAGCCAGGCGGCGTTCTGTCGTCCGATCAGGTTCGGCAACAGGTATGACGATGCCGCCTCGGGGGCCACTCCGAGGCTGGTGAACGGGCATTTCAACCGCGCTGTGGTGGACATGAAGGCGAGGTCTGCGAAGCCCAGGATGGTGGTGCCGATGCCCAGGCCGAGACCATTGACCGCGCAGATCAGCGGCTTGGGAAAGCCGGCCAACGCGGCGATCAGGCCGGGGAAGCCGTGCCTGCCCGCGGGGAACTCGGGGTTGGAGATGCGGTCCTGCATCTCGGTGAGGTCCTGGCCGGCGCTGAACGCGCGGCCGGTGCCGGTGATCACCACGACGGCGACCTCGGGGTCCTCCGCGGCGGCCAGCAGCGCATCGGCAGTGGCGTCGTAGAGCGCCTCGTTGAAGGCGTTGAGGGCGTCCGGGCGGTCGAGAGTGAGGGTGCGGACCCGGTTCTCGTCGGCGATGTGCAGCGTCACGCGCTGGAGCCTAACGCTCAGCCGTTGCTGTACACGCGGGTCGGGTCGACGAGCACGACGGTGCGGCGTTGTTCGACCATCGTCCGGTCGTAGTCGTCCCAGTTGTCGTGCGTACCCCCACAGGCGATGAACACGTCGCGCAGCAGCAGGCGCAGTTGGTCCGGTCCGTTCAGCCAGTCCTGCGGATCGTCGGGTCCCGCCAGCTCGGCGCGCCCCTCGACCGTCGCCCACTGCCAGCCGGCGCGGAACGTCAGCGACACCTGCGGGCGCGCCCGTAGGTTGGCCAACTTCACCCGGCCGTAGGTGACGAACCCCAGAACGGGCTTCGTCGTGGCCGGGTGGGCGAGGATGCCGGCATTGACCAGCGATGCCTGGATGGTGCCGTCTACCCGCAAGGTCGACACCACCGCCAGTCCCTGGTCGTCACGGGCCAGCGCGACGGCATCGTGCAGAGTCGTCATGACTGGCTCCCCGCGTTGAACGGCGTGCGGTACAGATACCGGCTCGTCGGTACCGCGTCGATGTTGGTGCTGGCGCCGAATGCCGAAGTGCTGGCGACCATCTTGCCCATCCGGTCCTGGAGGTCGGCGTCGTCGCGGGCACCGAAGAACGCATGCAGGCTGCCGACCGCCTCGATGGGGAACTGTTCTTCGACGATGGCCGACAGCGGGGGCGCGTCGGGGGTCAGCGCGCGCACCACATAGTTCTGCACGTAGCCGAATGTGGACTGGGTGTCGATCGCCACCTGGGTGTGGTTGCCGTGCCAGCGGGTCAGCCAGGTCGCCTCGTCGAGGTCGGCCGGCCTGCGCAGCAGAGCCATGTTCGCCAGTCCGGGCGCGCGCTCCCCCGGCGGTGTCGCGGCGGGCGGCATCGGGGCGGACTCGGTGACCAGATAGGCGGCGACGTGCTCGGCGTGCCCGCTCAGAAGGTCCAGCACCGCGGTCATCTGTTCACCGTAGTACTGCTGGGTCCACACGCTGACCAGCGCCTGGACCGGCGGGTCCAACGTGGTCAGGCTCATGAGCGCATCGCGGACCTCGGCGTCGCGGACGTGCAGGGTCAGCCCGGGAAGACCCAGCGCGAGGAGGTCCTCGGCCAGCGGGCCGCGAAGCGCGGCGGCCCACTCGTCGTCGGCGGAGCCCCTTCTCAGAGTGACGATTACCTTCTCCATCGCTGTGAACCTACCGTCTGCGACGGGCGGTCGCGCTAGCGTGTGCGCGTGCGCCGAGATGTCCTTCCTATCCCCGACGACCAGCACGTCGGACTGACCACCTACGACGCCAAGGATCCCAACACCAGTTATCCGCCGATCACGATGCTGCGCCCGCCCGAAGGGGCCCCGAATGTGTTGATCGTGCTGATCGACGACGTCGGCTTCGGTGCGTCGTCGGCGTTCGGCGGGCCATGCCAGACTCCAGTGGCCGAGCGGCTTGCCGGAAACGGGTTGAAGCTCAACCGGTTTCACACCACCGCGCTGTGTTCCCCCACCCGTCAGGCGTTGCTCACCGGGCGCAACCACCACTCGGTCGGTATGGGAGCGATCACCGAGATGGCGACTTCGGCGCCGGGTAACAACAGCATCAGGCCGAAGAACAAGGCCCCCTTGGCGGAGACGTTGCGGCTCAACGGCTATTCGACCGCGCAGTTCGGCAAATGCCACGAGGTGCCCGCCTGGGAGGTGTCGCCCGTTGGGCCGTTCCAGCAGTGGCCAACCGGGTCCGGCTTCGAGTACTTCTACGGCTTCGTCGGCGGTGAGGCCAACCAGTACTACCCAGGGCTGTACGAGGGCACCACTGCGGTGGAGCCCCCGCGAACGCCCGAGGAGGGTTACACCCTCACCGAAGATCTGGCCGACCGCGCGGTCACCTGGGTGCGACAGCAGAAGGCGCTCGCCCCGGACAAGCCGTTCTTCATGTACTTCGCCCCCGGTGCCACCCACGCACCGCACCAGGTGTCGCGGGACTGGTCGGACAAGTACCGCGGGCAGTTTGATGAGGGCTGGGATGTGTTGCGCGAGAAAATCGTCGAACGGCAGAAGAAGCTCGGCGTGATTCCCGAGGATGCCGAGCTGACAAGGCGTCACGACGAGATCCCGGCCTGGGACGAGATGGCGAAAGAACTGCGCCCGGTACTGGCACGTCAGATGGAGATCTACGCCGGTTTCCTGGAGCAGACCGACCACGAGATCGGCCGGGTGATCGACGCCATCGACGACCTCGGCGTCCTCGGCGACACGTTGATCTACTACATCATCGGCGACAACGGGGCGTCGGCAGAAGGCACGGTCAACGGTTGCTTCAACGAGATGACCACCCTGAACGGCATGCCGGGCATCGAGACCACCGAGTTCCTGCTGTCCAAGATCGATGACTTCGGCACCCCGGATGCCTACAACCACTACGCAGTGGGATGGGCGCACGCGCTGTGCACGCCCTACCAGTGGACCAAGCAGGTGGCCTCACACTGGGGTGGCACCCGCAATGGCACCATCGTGCACTGGCCGGGCGCGCTGGCCGAAAAGGGCGCGGTGCGCAACCAGTTCCACCATGTCATCGACGTCGCCCCGACCATCCTGGAGGCGGCCGGCATTCCGGCGCCGTTGTTCGTCAACGGTATTCAGCAGGCTCCTCTCGAGGGCGTCAGCATGCTGGGTACGTTGCGCGACGCGACGTCACCCGAGACGCACGTCGTCCAGTACTTCGAGATGATGGGCAACCGCGGGATCTATCACAACGGCTGGACCGCCTCGACCAAACACCGCACGCCGTGGAAGGCCGACACCCCGCCACCGTTCGACGCCGACATCTGGGAACTCTATGGGCCCGACGACTGGACCCAGGCCCACAACCTGGCCGCGGAGAACCCGGAGAAACTCGCTGAGTTGCAACGTCTCTGGCTCATCGAAGCGGTGAAGTACAACGTCGTGCCGCTCGACGACCGGGGATTCGAGCGGATCAACGCCGATATCGCGGGCCGGCCGCAACTCATTCGCGGCAACACCCAACTGTTGTTCGACCGAATGCGGGTCAGCGAGAACTGCGTCATCAACATGAAGAACAAGTCGCATTCGGTGACGGCGGACATCGTCGTTCGCGACGGCGACGCGTCGGGGGTGATCGTCACCCAAGGCGGTTCCGTCGGCGGTTGGTCGCTGTATGTTCACGACGGCCGGTTGAGGTACTGCTACAACTTCTTCGGCATCCAGCACTTCATCGTCACGGCCGACACCGCGCTCCCGGCAGGCAAGCATCAGGTCCGGATGGAGTTCGGCTATGACGGCGGCGGCCTGGCCAAAGGCGGCACCGTCACCCTGTACTACGACGGCAAGCCGGTGGGTACCGGCCGGGTGGACATCACCATCCCGATGGGCTTCTCCGCGGACGAGGCCTGCGACGTCGGATCCGACACCGGCAGCCCCGCCTCACCCGACTACGGACCGGCCGGCAACAGGTTCACCGGCCAGATCGACTGGGTCCAGCTCGACATCGGCGAGGACGGCCACGACCACCTGATAACGCCCGAGGACCGGTTCAACATCGCGATGGCCAAGCAGTAGGGAGTCAGTCGCGCAGCCAGCGCGGCGTGATGAAGACGCCCTCGGCCTCGACGGTGATTCCCTCGGCGTCGGCGATGTGGCCCGCGCAGTAGGTCTTGACCCCCTCGGTCCGGGTGATGAGCGCCTCGGCGTGCAGCGGCCCCAGCGGAGTGGCACGCAGGTACCGCATGGTGATACTGCCGGTGAACCGCGGCTTGCTGTCCGGGCTGGCCGCCTCGCCCAGCACATGGTCGAGGATCAGCGCCGACACCCCGCCGTGCACGTGGCCGGGTGGACCCTCGTAGGCCGCCCCCAACACGAAGTCGGTCCAGCGCCGGCCATCGGCTTCTCGGTGAATCTCCAGCGGCGGAGCCAGCGCATTACGGATGCCGATGACGGCGTTGCCCCAGCCCAGGCTCTCCCCCGACGTGGTTCGCCGCACCCCGAAGGCACCGTCGATCTGCCGGTCCCGCAACCGCGCCACCGCGGCGTCGACGTCGGCCTTGACTGCCGCGACGGTATCGGCGTCGGCCTGGGTGCGAATGGTGGCGTCGACGAGGTCACGGACCGATACGGCCAGCGGCTCGTAGACCGCACGCAGGCGGGCGATCTCGTCGGCGGATATGTCCTCCACGGTGAATTCCAGCACCCGTGCACTACAACACGGTGCCTCCGCGGCTGTCTAACGGCGGTCCCGGCTTACACGATTGACACACAGCGGTACTGCGAATGGAATCAGGCCGTCGAGAATCTGGGAATGAGCACCGACATCACCGATCAGCCCGCCCCGTCGCCGAATGACGTCACGGTCGCGTGGTGGACGCGCGGCGACCTCAACGCCTTCTTCGGCCTCGGCTTCAACATTCTGGTCAACGTCTTGACGTTGACCACCCTGATGATCGGCGTGGTGAAGGTGCCCGCCGGCGATGTGCTCGGGACGGTGTTGCCGGCTCTGGGGGTGGCCCTGGTGCTGGGCAATCTCTACTACACGTTCCTGGCCCGGCGGTTGGCACGTGCGGAGAACCGCACCGACGTCACCGCGCTGCCGTACGGACCGAGCGTGCCGCACATGTTCATCGTCGTCTTCGTGGTGATGCTGCCGGTGTATCTCGCCACCAAGGATCCCGTCCAGGCCTGGCAGTCCGGTCTGGCGTGGGCCTTCATGATCGGCATCATCGTCATCATCGGCGCGTTCGTCGGCCCCTACATTCGCAAGCTGACGCCGCGCGCGGCGATGCTCGGCACGCTGGCGGGCATCTCCATCACCTTCATCTCGATGCGGCCCGCGGCGCAGATGTGGGAGGCCGCCTGGATCGGACTGCCCGTGCTGGCCATCATCCTGATCGGGTTCTTCACCGACGTGAAGCTGCCCGGCAACATCCCCGTCGGCCTGGTCGCGTTGCTGGTCGGCACGGCGATCGGGTGGATCGGCGGCTACATGTCCGCACCCGACGTCGGCAAGGCCGTCTCCGACATCGCGATCGGCATCCCCGACCTGCGGGTCGACATGCTGTTCTCGGGGCTGTCGCACCTGGCCCCGCTGCTGGGCACCGCGATCCCGCTGGGTGTCTACAACTTCACCGAGGCGATGAGCAACGTGGAGAGCGCCGCCGCCGCAGGCGACAACTACAACCTGCGCAGCGTGCTGCTCGCCGACGGTGCCGGTGCGGTCATCGGCTCGGCGTTCGGTTCGCCGTTTCCCCCGGCGGTCTACATCGGCCACCCCGGCTGGAAGGACGCGGGCGGACGGGCCGGCTACTCGTTGGCCAGCGGTGTCGTCATCGGGGTGCTGTGCTTCCTCGGCCTGTTCGGGGTGCTGGCGGCGTTGCTCCCGGTGCCGGCGATCGTGCCGATCCTGCTCTACATCGGGCTGTTGATCGGGGCGCAGGCCTTCCAGGCGGTGCCGCGGCTGCATGCGGTCGCCGTGGTGGCCGCGCTGTTGCCCAACCTCGCCCAGTGGGCCAGCGGCCTGATCGACAACGCGCTCAACGCCGCGGGCACATCGGCGGCCAAGGTCGGACTCGACGCCCTGGGCGGCGCGGGCGTGGTCTACGACGGCCTGCAGACCCTCGGCGAGGGCGCGATCCTGGTGGGGCTGCTGCTGGGCACGATGGTGACGTTCATCCTGGAGAAGAAGTTCCGGTATGCGGCACTTGCCGCGGTGGTCGCGGCGGTGCTGTCGTTCATCGGGCTGATCCACGCACCCGAGATCTCCTGGGCCGCCAATCCGCAAGCGGCCCTTGGCTATCTGTTCTTCGCCGTGGTCTGCCTGGCGTATTCATTTCTGCCGGGCGCCGACGAGCCGGTGACCGTCGACGAGGCCGACATCGTCGCGGGCCACTAGTGCCCCGTTAGCCTTCCCCGCGAGCAGACGCAGAATCGCACCGGCCGCACCGATTTCGTGCGATTCTGCGTCTGCTCGCAGGGAGTTGGCGCCCCTCGCGGGTCTTAGCGCCCCGTTCGGCGCATCCGCCGCCACAGGCGCAGCGGAAACATGCCGAGCAACGGAGCACGCTTCCCGAGTTCGTCGGTGTCTCGGCGGTTGAACCGCGCGGCGTAGCGCTGGGCATGTTCGGCCGTCGGGTACTGCTTGCTGCCGTGGCCGCCGATGCAGCCTCGGGAGCACTCCCAGTGCATATCCGTCCCGTCAGCGCGGAATACTGGCTGGTGGCCCAGGATCCGGCATGTGAGGCGGGTGGTCATGAGCGCCGCGCGGCGGTCAGCGGTTCGGCGATGTGCTCGAGTCTCTTGCCTTCGGCCTTGACCCCCAGGAAGATCTCGACGACGCCGGCGATGGCCATCACCGCCGCGCCGATCAGGAACGACAACCCCACCAGGCCCCGTTGCCCGGAGTCGATCAAGCCGCCGAACAGAAGCGGACCGGTGATCCCGCCGATTGCGGTGCCCACCGCGTAGAAGAAGGCGATGGCCAGGGCGCGGGTCTCCATCGGGAAGATCTCGCTGACGGTCAGGTATGCGGCGCTGGCGCCGGCCGAGGCCAGGAAGAAGCACAGCATCAGCACCGCCAGGAACGTCCACACCCCGCCTGTCTCGTTGACGAACACCGCGGCCAAACCGACGGCGATCGCGGCAGAACCCAGATAGGACAACGAGATCATCGGCTTGCGGCCCACTGTGTCGAACAGCCGGCCCAATAGAAGTGGGCCGGCGAAATTGCTCAGCGCCCAGAGGATGAAGAACACCGGCACCGTGCCCGAGGCCACCCCGTAGAAATCACTGAGCAGCGTGCCGAGGTTGAACGTCACGCCGTTGTACATGAACGCCTGGCCGATGAACAACGCCAAGCCCAGGAACGCGCGGCGGGGATACTTGGTGAACGCGACATGGGCGATCTCGCGGAACGGGATCGTCTTGCGCTGATGCACGCTCATCGAGTCCTCCGGCTCCGCCAGCGGCTGACTCGTCTCGCGCTTCACCTCCGACTCGATCTGGTCGACGATTCGCTCGGCTTCCTCCTCCTTGCCGTGGATGAACAGCCAGCGCGGGCTTTCCGGGACATTGCGCCGCACGACCAGGACCGCCAGACCGAATGCCGCACCGATACCGAACGCGATGCGCCAGCCGACGTCCATGGGGAAGATCGCGGTGTTCAGCAGCAGCAGGGCGCCGGCGGCGCCCAACGCCGAGCCCAGCCAGTACGACCCGTTGATCGCCAGGTCGACCCGGCCGCGGGCGCGCGCGGGGATCAGCTCGTCGATGGCGGAGTTGATGGCGGCGTACTCGCCGCCGATGCCGGCCCCGGTGAGGAACCGCATGATGAAGAAGTACCAGGGCGCGAACGAAAAGGCGGTGGCGACGGTGGCCGCCAGGTACAGCGCCAGGGTCAGCATGAACAGCTTCTTGCGCCCGAAGCGGTCCGTCAACTGGCCGAACACCAACGCCCCCAGACACGCACCGGCGATGTAGAAGGCGGCGGCGATGCCGATCTGGCCCGCGTTGATCGTAATACCGCTGCCCTCTTCGGTCAGCCGGGACGCCACGTTGCCCACCATGGTGACCTCGAGGCCGTCGAGAACCCAGACGCTGCCCAATCCGATGACCACCCGCCAGTGGAAACGCGCCCACGGAAGCCGGTCCAGACGCGCCGGCACCTGCGTTGTGATGACCCCGAGGTCGGTGTTGTCTCGTCATGAAATGCCAAGTACCCCGTTAACGGCGCCGTCAGACGCACGCTGCGCAAAACGGGTGCGCCGATATGCCCGCTTACCTGGGTGACAGTCATGGCGGGCCTGTTGGGTGACACCGAGCCGTACTACGACCTCGGCAGCTACCGCCGCGCTGTCGACACGCCTCGCCACCGGCCCAGGTGTGGTTCAACCGGGGCCTGGTGTGGGCGTACGCGTTCAACCACGAGGAAGCCATCCGCTGCTTCGAGCGGGCGCTCGGGCTGGACGCCGACCTCGCGATCGCGCGGTGGGGCATCGCCTATGCGGTCGGCCCCAACTACAACAAGGCGCTGGGAGGCGTTCGACCCCGTCGACCTGGCGTCCGCGCTGGCGCGCGCCCGCATGGAATTGCGACTCGCCACCCACGGCCGCGCCAGTCGCCCGCTCGTCGAGCGTGGCCTGATCGAGGCACTGGCTGCCCGGTTCCCAACCGACGACCCCGACGATGCTGAGGCGCTGGCAGCCGGGCACACCGCCTACGCCGACGCGATGGCCGCGCTGGCACAGGCCCACCCCGATGATGTCGACGTCCAGGCACTGGCCGCCGACGCCCTGGTCAACGTCACCGCATGGGCGTTGTGGGACACCGCAACCGGAGAGCCGGCACCGGATTCACGGGTGCTCGACGCCAAGCGCATTCTCGACCGCGCGTTGGGCACCGAGTG
Source organism: uncultured Actinomycetota bacterium (assembly GCA_963753095.1). GTDB lineage: Bacteria > Actinomycetota > Actinomycetes > Mycobacteriales > Mycobacteriaceae > Mycobacterium. The sequence goes on along the minus strand of CAVWBC010000003.1, from coordinate 216,400 downwards.
CGGGCGGGCCCATCCGGGAGTGCTGCATCTGTACCTGCATGCCATGGAGATGTCGGCGCATCCGGAAGAGGCGCTGCCCGCAGCCGACCTGCTGCGTGGACTGGTACCCGACGCCGGGCATCTGCAGCACATGCCGTCGCACATCGACGTGCTGTGCGGCGACTACCGCGCCTCGGTGCTGGCCAACCAGTCTGCGGTGCTGGCCGATCGACGATTCGTCGAGCATCAAGGCCCGCTGAACTTCTACTCCCTCTACCGTGCCCACGACCTCCACTTCGTGGTCTATTCGGCGATGTTCTCCGGGCAGTCGCAGATCGCGCTGCAAGCCGCCGACGAACTGGCCGGGCAGCTCACCGAGGAACTGCTGTCGATCGAGTCCCCGCCGATGGCGGACTGGCTCGAGGCGTTCGTGCCGCTGCGGGTGCATGTGCTGATCCGGTTCGGTCGCTGGGATGACCTGATCGCCGAGCCGTTACCCGAGAATACCGAGTTGTATTGCAGCACAACGGCTACCATCCACTATGGCCGCGGTGTGGCGCATGCGGCCAAGGGACAGCTCGCGCAGGCTGCCGCCGAGCGGGAGGCATTCACCGCCGCCTACGCGCGAATCCCGGAGTCGCGCTACCTCTTCAACAACACCAGCCGCGACATCCTCGCGGTGGGCGCGGCCATGCTCGACGGTGAGATCGCCTACCGGGAAGGCGACTTCGAGCCGGCGTTCGCGCATCTGAGGCGCGCCATCGCCCTCGACGACGCACTGCCCTACGACGAGCCGTGGGGCTGGATGCAACCGCACCCGCCACGCCTTCGGCGCACTGCTGCTCGAGCAGGGTCGCGTCGAGGATGCGGCGGCCGACCTACGCTGCCGACCTCGGCCTGGATCCCACCCTGAGTCGGCCGTGCCAGCATCCCGGCAACGTGTGGAGCCTGCACGGCTATCACGAATGCCTGCAACGGCTGGGCCGCACCGCCGAAGCGGCGATCATCGGCCGCCAGCTCGACTTGGCCCGCGCCCGCGCCGATGTTCCGATCGTGGCGTCCTCGTGCGCGTGCCGGCTCGATGTGCAGCCCGGGCGCTGCTGCGGCGACTGAAGCCAATCGAGTATGCGAGCCACTGGCGGATTTCCGCGTCTTTTTTCGCCGCTGACGTGCACACTCGATCGGGTGTCCGGGCCTTGACCGCGAAAGTATCCTCGATAGGTGCACGACGAGACTGTCCAGCCGGAAGTGGTCGCTGCGCACAAGCGCAGTTGGCCGCAGGTGCTCGACCCATCTCGTCGGCACCGCGCCGGTGACGTTCTCCTGGCTGACGTTGTTGTTCATGACCACCGCCGTGCAGCATTTCCTGCCGCGATTGCACCTGCGCGAATTGCTGCACCAGAACTCGACGAACCTGCACCACCTCGCCTCCGACCCGGTCCGGGTGCTGGTGAGCAGCCTGCTGTGGATCGACGGCTATGCGTGGTGGCCCTATCTGCTGGTGTTCTGCGCGTTCCTCGCACCGGCCGAGCGCTGGCTGGGTTCGCTGCGCTTCGCTGATAGCCGGGCTGACGGCCCACATCGTGGCCACCTATCTCAGCGAGGGATACCTGTACTGGCAGATCCAGGAGGCGGCGGTATCGCCGAAGTACCTCAACGCGCGCGACATCGGCGTCAGCTACTTCGTGGTCGGCGTCGTCGGCCTGCTGACCTATCGGATCGCACTTCCGTGGCGCTGGCTCTACCTGCTGATCGGCGCTGGCCTGGTTCGGGATACCGGTCGTGCTCGGCCCCACGTTCACGCCGGTCGGGCACCTCGGCGCGCTGCTCATCGGATTGGCGCTCTACCCGTTGAGCCGTGGTCGCACGGCGCCGTAGCTGATCCGATGACTCTGCACCGCGCCTTCGCCGCTCCCGGCCCGCTGCGTAGAGTGAGCAACTGTGACCATGAGCGGGCCGGACTGGGTGCGCCACGTGATCTGGTGGCAAGTGTATCCGCTCGGATTCGTCGGCGCCTTCCCCGCCGCGCAGTCACCGACCGCCGATGAACACCGACTGAGCCGCATCGTCGATTGGCTGGATCATGCGATCGAGCTGGGCACTTCCGGAATCGCGCTAGGCCCGGTGTTCGCCTCACGAACCCATGGCTATGACACCACCGACCATTACTGCATCGACCCCCGCCTGGGTGACGACTCCGACTTCGACCGCCTTGTCGAGGAGGCGCACCGAACGAGGCCTTCGCGTCCTGCTCGACGGGGTGTTCAACCACGTCGGAACCGACTTCGACCGCTACCGCCAGGCGATGGACGACGGTGACACCCAGTCCGCCAAGTGGTTTCGCGGGCGACCCGGCCGCTTCCACACCTTCGAAGGCCACGGCGAGCCTCATCACCCTCAATCATGCCAATGCCGAAGTCGTCGACTACACCGTCGACGTCATGTCGCACTGGCTTTCCCGCGGCGCTGACGGCTGGCGACTCGACGCCGCGTATGCGGTGCCGGAGTCGTTCTGGGCGCAGGTGCTGCCGCGGGTGCGCCAGGCCCACCCCGACGCATGGTTCGTCGCCGAGGTCATCCACGGTGACTACAGCGCGTTCGTCGACGGTTCCGGCGTCGACTCGGTGACCCAGTACGAGCTTTGGAAGGCCATCTGGAGCGGCACTCAATGATGGCAATTTCCACGAATTGGACTGGGCGCTGCAGCGGCACAACGACTTCCTGGCCCGCTTTGAGCCTCTGACATTCATCGGCAACCACGACGTCACCCGCATCGCCAGCAGGCTGGACCGTCCCGAACAGCTGGCGCACGCCCTGGTCCTGCTGCTCACGATCGGCGGCGTGCCCAGCATCTACGCCGGTGACGAGTTCGGCTACCGCGGCGTGAAGGAGGAGCGGGTCGGCGGCGATGACGCGGTTCGCCCTGAGTTCGGTTCCCCGCCGGTCGACCTCGGCGACGCCGCGCGCGCCGCCCTCAACCTGCATCAGTACCTGATCGGGCTGCGTCGCCGGCATCCGTGGTTGTACGAGGCCACCACCACCGCTGTGGCGCTTGACAACCGGCACTACGTCTACGAAACCCGCGCCGGGGACGATGCTCTACTGGTGGCCCTCAACATCGATGACGCGCCGATGCCGCTGCCGGTCGAACGAGCTGACCGGACGGCAGGCTCTGGTCATCGCCGGCACCGCCGCCCCACCGGAAGAGGTCGTCGCTGACGCGGTCGTGGCACCGCAGGGCTGGCTCGTCCTCAAGCCCGTTGACCAGAGCAGTTCGGTTGTCCGCGGGTCCGGCTCGCCGCGGTAGTACTTGTCCAGCACGGTCAGGAAGTCGGCATTGTCGTCGGTCGCCCGGGCGAAGAGCGTCATCGAGGAGCTCAGCTTGAGGTTGTCCGGCGAGCCGAAGATGTCGCCGCGGCGCGGCCCCGGACCCTCGCGACCAACCGGGCGCAATCCCGCAACCGAGCGCCGAGCACCGGGTGCGCCAGGTAGGCCCGAGCCTCGGCCAGTGAGTCGATGCCGAAGTGCTTTGCGGTCGCACTGTTTCCGAGGGCACTCAGCTGCGGAAAGATGAACCACATCCAGTGGCCGCGTTTGGCCCCGACGCGCAGCTCGGCGCGCACCTCGTCGTACACCGGCGCCTGGGCATCGACGAATCGCTTCAAGTCGAATGTGTTCTGCCACCTCCCACTGCCATAACCCACTACCCGTGTTGCCGGCGTCCGGTCTACCCAACGCCTCCGCGAAAATGATTGTGGCTGCGGAGGTTTCCGAGTCCGACGCGTCTCCTGATCGTTAGCTAACCGCGACTTGGCGCACCGATTCGCGTGCCGAACCCGGTCGCCGGGCGTGTTTGACTACCGACGCAAAGCATTTGACCGCCGGTTGAACGCGTTACGAAAGGTGATGGTTGTCGTCATGAAGATCGTCGAGATGATGCGAGGCACGTGGTTGCGGCGCCTGGCCGTAGCCTTCGTGGCCGCACTCTTCCTGCCCGGCCTGATCGGCGTCGTCGGCGGTTCGGCGACATCGGCCGCCTTCTCCAAGCCGGGTCTTCCGGTTCTCTACCTGGATGTGCCGTCGGCCGCGATGGGCCGCAACATCCGTATCCAGTTCCAGGGCGGTGGCCCGCACGCGGTGTACCTGCTCGACGGCCTCCGCGCGCAGGACGACTACAACGGCTGGGATATCAACACCCCGGCGTTCGAGTGGATGTACGGCTCCGGGTCTGTCGACGGTGATGCCGGTCGGCGGCCAGTCCAGCTTCTACACCGACTGGTACCAGCCGTCGCAGGGCAACGGTCAGAACTACACCTACAAATGGGAAACGTTCATGACCCAGGAGCTGCCGGCCTACCTGCAGGCCAACTACGGGGTCGACCCCAACGGCAACGCGGTGGTCGGGTCTGTCGATGGCGGGCAGCGCGTCGCTGACCTACTCCATCTACTACCCGCAGAAGTACACCTACGCCGCCTCGCTGTCGGGCTTCCTGAACCCCTCCGAGGGCTGGTGGCCGATGCTGATCGGGCTGGCCATGAACGACGCCGGCGGCTTCAACGCGCAGAGCATGTGGGGCCCGTCGTCGGACCCGGCATGGCGGCGCAACGACCCGATGGTCAACATCAACCAGCTGGTCGCCAACAACACCCGCATCTGGATCTACTGCGGCACCGGTACGCCGTCGGAACTGGACACCTCCGGTGGTGGCGGCAACCTGATGGCGGCGCAGTTCCTGGAGGGCTTCACGCTTCGCACCAACAAGACCTTCATGGACAACTACATCGCAGCCGGTGGACGCAACGGGGTGTTCAACTTCCCCGCCAACGGCACCCACAGCTGGGGCTACTGGGGATCCCAGTTGCAGCAGATGATCCCGGACATGCAGCGTGTCCTGGGAGCGGTCCCGGCCGGCGGCTGACCAGCGCACAATCCCCCCAACAGCGAGCCTGTCGCCCTTCGGCGGCAGGCTCGCTGCTTTGCGCCGCGGGCGAACACGCGACCGGGAACAACGCCAGCCACCGTCGAGGTTGAGTCCAGCAGACTGAACTTTGGAGGATTGATGGCTGAAGCCAATATCTGTGCCGGTCCTGTTCGTGAGCGATCCGATCGTGCTGCCCGGCATGGTGGTCCCGATTGCGCTGGACGACGCGGCCCGCGTCGCCGTGGACGCCGCCCGGCCAGCGAGACCGGCGACCTGCTGATCGCGCCCGCGGCTCGACGACAGCTACCCCACCCACGGCGTGATCGCCTCGATCGTGCAGGTCGGCCGCGTCCCCGGCGGCAGTTCGGCCGCCGTCGTGCGCGGCGAACGACGGGCCCACATCGGCTCGGGAACCACCGGACCGGGCGCGGCGTTGTGGGTCTCGGTGGTAGGCGGTGACCGGCTCCGGCACGACCGAGGAGACCAAGTGCACTCGCCGCCGAATACAAGAAGCTGGTGCTGGCGCTGCTGCAGCGCCGCGAGGCCTGGCAGCTGGTGGACGCGGTCAACCAGCTGACCGACCCGTCGGCGCTGGCCGACACCGCAGGCTACGCGTCGTACCTGACCGACGTGCAGAAGCGTGAGCTGCTGGAGACCGACGACGTGGACGTCCGGCTGCGGGCGCTGATCGACTGGACCGCCGAGCACCTCGCCGAGGTGGAGGTCAGCGACAAGATCGCCGAGGACGTCCGATCGGGTATGGACAAGACCCAGAAGGAGTTCCTGCTGCGTCAGCAGCTCAATGCGATCCGCAAGGAACTCGGCGAATTGGGCCCGGAGGGTGCTGAAGACCCAGACGACTACCGGGCCCGGGTCGAAGCCGCCGACCTGCCCGAGAAGGTCCGGGAGGCGGCGCTGCGGGAGGTCGGCAAGCTCGAGCGGGCCAGCGAGCAGAGCCCGGAGGGCGGCTGGATCCGTACCTGGCTGGACACCGTGCTGGACCTGCCGTGGAATGTCACCACCGAGGACTCGACCGACCTGAAATCGGCGCGGCAGATCCTCGACGCCGACCATCACGGGCTCGAGGACGTCAAGGACCGCATCGTCGAATACCTCGCCGTGCGGGCGCGTCGCGCGCAGCGCGGTATGGCCGTGGTCGGCGGACGGGGATCGGGTGCGGTGATGGTGCTGGCCGGTCCCCCCGGTGTCGGCAAGACCTCGCTGGGCGAAAGCGTCGCCCGGGCGCTCGGGCGCAACTTCGTCCGCGTCGCCCTGGGCGGTGTGCGCGACGAGGCCGAGATCCGCGGCCACCGGCGCACCTACGTCGGCGCGCTGCCCGGCCGGATCGTGCGGGCGATCGGCGAGGCCGGCTCGATGAACCCTGTCGTGCTGCTCGACGAGATCGACAAGGTGGGTTCGGACTACCGCGGCGACCCGTCCGCGGCGCTGCTCGAAGTGCTGGACCCGGCGCAGAACCACACCTTCCGGGACCACTACCTCGACCTGGATCTCGACCTGTCCGACGTGGTGTTCCTGGCGACGGCCAACGTCATCGAGAACATTCCCTCGGCGCTGCTGGACCGCATGGAACTGGTCGAGATCGACGGATACACCGAGGACGACAAGGTGGCCATCGCCCGTGACTACCTGCTGCCCCGGCAGGCCGATCGCGCGGCGCTGACGGCCGACGAGGTCACGGTCACCGACGCCGCGCTGCGCAAGATCGCCGCGGACTACACCCGGGAACCGGGCGTGCGGCAGTTCGAGCGGCTGCTGGCCAAGGCGCTGCGCAAGGCCACCACGAAACTGGCGGCCAACCCCGAACCCCTGGTGATCGACGAGCCCGACCTGGTCGACTACCTGGGCCGGCCGCGGTTCACGCCGGAATCGGCTGAACGCACGGCGGTGCCCGGTGTGGCGACGGGTCTTGCGGTGACCGGGCTGGGCGGCGATGTGCTCTACATCGAGGCCGGGGCCACCAGCGGTGAGCCGGGTCTGCAGCTCACCGGTCAGCTGGGTGACGTGATGAAGGAGTCGGCGCAGATCGCGCTGTCCTACGTGCGCGCCCACGCCGACGAGCTCGGCGTCGATCCCGAGGCACTGAACCGCAGGATCCACGTCCACGTGCCCGCCGGCGCGGTGCCCAAGGACGGCCCGTCCGCGGGCGTGACGATGGTGACGGCGCTGGTGTCGATGGCCACCGGGCGAAAGGTCCGCGCAGATGTCGGCATGACCGGCGAGGTCACCCTCAACGGCCGGGTATTGCCCATCGGCGGTGTGAAGCAGAAGCTGTTGGCGGCCCAACGTGGCGGTCTGTCAACGGTTTTCATTCCGCAGCGCAATGCACCGGACCTGGATGACGTGCCCGCCGAAGTGCTCGAGGCGGTCACCGTCATACCGATGACCGACGTCGCCGAGATCGTTGCCCTGGCGCTGGAACCGGTCGAGCAGGCGGTCACCACCGCCGCCTGACCCGCGACTCGGTTTATCGTCGGGTATGGCCTATGACGAAGCCCTCGCCGAGCGCATTCGTGAACTGCTCGGCCCGCATCGAGGCGTCGACGAGAAGCGGATGTTCGGCGGCCTGGCGTTTCTGGTCGACGGCCACATGGCGGTCGCGGTCAGCGGCCAGGGCGGTCTGCTGGCCCGCGTCCCGCCCGCCGACGCCGATGCTCTCCTGGCCCGCGAGCACGTCACCGTGATGGTGATGGCGGGCCGGGAGACACGCGGCTGGTTGCGGGTCGCGCCCGAGGGCGTCGCGACAAAGCGGCAACTGACCGCGTGGGTCGACCGATGCGTCGCGCACACCCGGAGCCTGCCGCCGAAATGAGCGTGCGGATCGGAACGTCGGGCTGGTCCTATGACCACTGGGCCGGCGTGCTCTACCGGCCCGGACTTCCGGTGGCCAAGCGGCTGGCGCGTTACGTCGAGGTGTTCGACACCGTCGAACTCAACGCCAGCTTCTACCGCTGGCCGCGCGACGCCACCTTCGAGGGCTGGCGCAACCGGCTACCCGACGGCTTCACCATGTCGGTGAAGGTCCATCGCGGCCTGAGCCACTTCCGGCGGTTGTCGTCGCCCGAGCCCTGGGTGGAGCGTCTGGAACGCTGCCAGAAAGGGCTCGGCGACCGCCGCGAGGCGGTGCTGGTTCAGCTGCACCCGGAGATGCAGCGCGACGACGCCCGCCTGGCGCACTTCCTCGACCTGATTCCGGACTGGATCAGGATCGCGGTGGAGATGCGTCATCGGTCGTGGGACCACCCCGCGGTCTACGACCTGCTCGAGCGCCACGGGGCGGCGTACGTCGTGATCAGCGGACCGCATCTGCCCTGCGTGCTGCGCGCGACCGCGGATTTCGTCTACGTGCGCATGCACGGGCCCGACACCGACACCATGTACGCCGGCAGCTATTCCGCCGACGACCTGCGGTGGTGGGCGGAGCGCATCCGGGAGTGGCAGGCCCAGGACCGCCGAGTCCTGGTGTACTTCAACAACGACGGCCAGGGCAATGCCGTGCGCAACGCGCTGGAGTTGCGGGCGCTGCTGGCCGGCTAGTCACCGTCCAGCAGCCGCCGCTTGGCCGCGCTGAACTCGGTGTCGGTCAGGTCGCCGCGGTCACGCATGGTGACCAGCTTGCGCAGTTGCTCGGCGATCTCGGGGTCGAGGTCGGTGGCGTCCGGTGCGGCGCGCCGAATCGGTTCGTCGTCGATGATCTCGATGTGCTCGGGCTTTTCAGGGTCCATCAGCACCACGAGCCGGTCGCCCGGCTCGGGAACCTCACCGAGCAGGAATGCCGCCTTCGCCGACGCCTCGTAAGACGGTGTGCCATTGAGCGGTTCGACCCGCAGCCGCAGGGTGCGGCGGACGTAGACCTTGTTGACGACCACGTTGAGCAGCGGTCTGATCACCTCGACGATCACCGCGTCGCTGCGATGTCCCTCGACCCGTACCCGGTCCACCTCGCGCACCAGCGACGTCAGCCAGGCGACGTAGCCGAGCACGACCACCGCGCAGATGAATGGTCCCCATAGCGACGCGGGGGCGGTCCAATCGGCGATCCACGGCACGACCGAGGCGATGACCCAGCCCGGCGCCGTCCCGCGCGGCGCGCGGCGCGATATCGCCATGAAGACCAACAACTGAGCGACGTAGCCGACGATCCAGACCCCGAGCACCCAGGCCCTGATCGGGGTACCCGACGCCAGCGACAACAGCGAACGGGTGATCAGTGCGGGTCCGATCACCAGAACGCACCACAGCGCCGACAGCGCCGCGATCGTCCGCCACATCACCGCGCCAGGGTAGCGGGTTCATCCTCTGCGGCAAGCACGCTCACGGTTCCGGACGCGCCGTCCACGCGGATGCGCGTCCCCGTCACCAGCCGGCTCGCCGCACCGGCAACCTCGACGAGAGGCACTCCGCCGATGTAGCGGGCGACGGTGGCCGGATCGGTCGAGCCGGCGCCGGTATCGATGACCATCGCGGCGGGGGTGCCGAAGAGAACCGCGCAATCGATATCGGCCGCGGCCAGCACGGCGATCTCGTCGGGCCCCACATCGGCGTCGTCCACCGACCGCACCACCCGGACGGTGCCCTCCGCGGTGCCGCCCGTGATACCGCGGCCACGGAGTTGGCCCTCGGCGGTGATGTCGGCAACATCGGGGTCGGTCTGTGGTGTCCAGGCGCCGTCGATCACCGCCGGCATCCGGATGGCCTGCAGGCGTTCCCGTTCCGCGACGCGGCGTTTGATCCGCAACCGGGCGTCGACCGGCATGACGAGCGCCTCTTCGGTCGTCAGGTAGAAGATGTCCTCCGGCGCGGCGAGTTTTTCCTCGGCGATGAGCCTGCGGGCCAGTTCCCTTACCGTCGAACGCAATTCATGAGTGAACCGCAGGGTCGTGTCGTAGACCAGGTCGCGACAGACCTGTGCCCCGGTCACCGTCGACCCGGTGTGTTCGACGCGGGTGACGCGGCGCGCGGCGGCCAGGACGGTCTCCGGGCGGTCGGCGAAGACGTCGGAGGCCAGGTCGATGTCACCCGGCCCGTGATGGCCCATCCGGGCCAGCACACCGTCGAACGCCGCGGCGAACATCGGGGCCGCGATGCGGGCCGCGTCGAGGTCCCCGTCGGCGATCAACAGCTCGACGTGGGGGTGCGCCCGCATCACATTGGTCAGCGACATCAGTTCCGAATGGATCCTGCCGATGGGATTCGGAGCGTCGGTCCCCGCGGGTTTGGCCGCCTCGACGTGGGTCGGCGCGGCCTCGGCATACAGGACGCCAAGGCCCGACAGGACCCAGCCCTCGTGAATGCGGTTGCGCAGTAACCTGATTCGCGCACCCAGTTCCGCATCCGACAATTCCGACAACGAGCGGCCACCCAGATGCTCGGCCTGGGCTGCGGTGCCGTAGGCCTCGACGTGTCGCCGGAACAGCCGTGCGGCCGCGGCGATGCGCGCCGACGTCAGCCGCGCGGCCGTCCGATTCGACGGACCGGCGGCCGGTCGGCCGGCACCAGCGCGCAACTGTTCGGCGAACGCCGCGGCGCGCTGCGGAAGCCGCGGCTGCGCGGCGGCGAGGGCGGACGCGCCGAGATAGATCCGATGGCCGAACGCAGCGATCAGGCGGCTGTCCCATTCCGTGCCGACGGCTGACCGCAGGTCGAGCAGTCGGCCCACTGTGCGCGCCGCCATGCGCAGGCCGCTCAGGTGCACGTCCATCGACATCGGGGTCAGCGGGGCTGCCTGTGCGCCGCCGAATGCGGCGGCGACGAAGACCGGGAAGCGTGGGTCGATCCGGTTGTCGAATTCGCCGTCGGCGCCCTCGGGTGCGGCGCTGACAAGCTCCGCACCCGCGGGGTCGGCGAGGTCATACACGGGCATCGCAACCCGGCCGGGCATCGTGATCGCGCCCTCGGGTCCGAGTTTGCGGCCCATCAGCCCGCGGGCGGTGTCGGCGACGGCATCGGCGGCCGACCAGCCGCACTCGAACTGCCAGTCATCCTGCAGCGCAACGAGATCCAATGCCGGCGCCAGGCAGGGCCACGGGCGGACCCGTCGGGTGCTCGGCCTCGGGTCCACGCCGTTGAGAACATGACGGGCTGAGACCACGTTGGTGACGTCGGCGGTGCCGAGATCGACCACACCGGTGTGGTCGGTGCCGACGGCCGCAACGAGGAAACGCACCAGATCGTCGATGTGCAGCACGTGGATCGGTTCAGATACGGGCGCGTCGAGCAGGGCTGCGACGGTACGGCTGACCAATGCGTCGGCCTGCCGGCCCAGCGGCGGCGCGATCCGCACGATGAGACTCGGCGCCCAACTGGTCGCCACCAGATCCTCGGCCTGCTGCCACGGCGTCGGCGCGAGCAGCGACAACGAGGGGAAGATCAGCCGGGCGCCACCGCGGGCGGCGACGTCGGACACCCGGACCGAGTCGGCCGGTCGAAGCGGTCCCGGCGGGGGCAGCTGCACCACCACATCCGCGTCGGCGGCCAGCGTGCGCAGAATCGGGTGGTCGAGTGTGGCGCGGGCGAAGCTCACCTCGGAATCGAGGTCGCGGTGCGGCTGCTCGGCGATCCCCACGACGTCGTGACCCGACGCCAGCAAGCTTCGCGCCACGGCACGGCCGATCGCTCCGGTGACCTCCGTGAGCAAGATCCGCATTCCAGGCCCTACTTCCCCCCGACTGCTGTTACGAGGATAGGCAGGTCCCGGCAAAATTTTCCGGGTTTTGACTGGGACGTCAACTCGATCAGCGCAGCGTGGCCCGCCCGTCCGGATGTACCTGCACGTCGGCACCCGCGATGTCTTCGCTGACGGTCCTCGCGGCGGCGTCCGGATCGTCGATCACGGCCAGGGTGCGGGCGTCCTCCGGGGAGCGCACCGCCAGGAACGCCTTCTCCGGCCGGCCCTCCCGGTCGAACGGGGTCGTCCACGACTCGACCGTCCCCACCCCGTCCCACTCGACCACCGCGGTGCGCGTCGGCTCGCGATCCACCGCGGGCTGGACGTCCTCCCAGCGGAACTGCGCCGGCGGCGGCGTTGCGCTGTAGACCCCGAAACTGTGCTTGGTGAGGTAGCCGCCGTTGGCGGTGATCAGGCCGCGGCGGCCGGGGTCGGCCCGCAGCAGGTCCGTCATCGTCGCGATGGAGTGCATCACGTAGTTGTTCCACGGGCCGCCGGCGAACGTCAGGCCGCCGGTCACGGTCAGCGGGCGCTGCACGTCACCCACAGGCAGGCCGAGTTCGGCGGCGGCGACCTGGACCGCGGAGGGAAAGCACGAGTAGATGTCGACGTAGTCCAGGTCGTCGACGCCGACCCCGGCGAGCTCGAGCACCCGGCGGCCGCCGATCCGGATGGCCGGAGAGCGGTGCAACTCGTCGCGCTCGGCGACGGCGTAGGTGTCATGCGAGTCGGTGCCGGCGTAGGGAAAGACCCACTGGTCGCGCGGGATCTGGAGATACGTGGCCTTCTCGGCCGAGCACAGGATGACCACCGCGGCCTGGTTGACCATGTTGTTGGAGTTCATCAGCTTGGGGTATGGCCAGCTGATCATCCGGTTGTCGGGGCCCGGCTGCCAGATCTGTTCGGCGCGCAGCGCCTCGCGGCTCCACGCGTGCGGATTGTCGGCGGCAACCGCGCTGAACTGGGCCCACAACTCTCCGATACGCCGGCGGTGCTCGTCCGGGGTCTCGCCGTTGGCGATGCGGAGCGCCTGTTCGAAGAGCGGGTACACGAACGACGGCCGGTCCAGCCCGATCCGGTCTTCGGCCGGCCCGGCCATCGGCACGTCCTCGCCGCCGCCCTCCGGTACCGGCACCGTGTCGTCCTGGCGGGTCCATTCTGGACGAATACCTTTGGCCCGCAGTCGCATTCGTGTGCGCCATGTCTCCCCGCCGGCAAGCAGAACCACACCGGCGCGGCCGCGTTGGATGTCGAGGCAGGCCTGATTGACCAACGACTGCGGGGTGTTGCCACCGACTCCGGTGTACGCGGTGGCGGGGTGGTCCGCGCCGATGCGCTGACCCAGCAGCAAGCCGGGGTCGCGGTAACGCCACGACAGCAGGTTGACCACCCGGATCGCGTCCACCGCCTTCAGGACGCGGGGATCGGCGGCCTCGCGGGCGGCGGCCGCCATCAGGTCGACTGGCTCGACCTCGGCGGCGTCGTCGCGCTGGTTGACCTGTCCGGCGCCCACCACCACCGGCGTCCGAGGATCCATCGGCACCCTTTCCGTCGCTCATGGCAGCTTGACGCCTGTCAAAACCTAGCATCGCCGGGTCTCGGGGCCGTGCCAGGATGGAGACCATGACGGTGGTTCTGGTACATGGCAATCCCGAAACCGAGGCGATCTGGGGCCTGTTGGTCGAGGCGCTGGGCCGCGACGACGTGGTGCGGCTGTCTCCCCCGGGGTTCGGCGCTCCCCTGCCCGACGACTTCCCGGCGACGTTCATCGCCTACCGCGACTGGCTGGAAGTGGAGTTGGAGCGCTTCGACGCCCCAGTGGACCTTGTCGGCCACGACTGGGGCGGCGCCCATGTGGTCAACGTGGTGATGCACCGGCCCGAGCTCGTGCGGAGCTGGGCCAGTGATGTCGTCGGGCTGTTCGATGCCGAGTACGTCTGGCACGACATGGCACAGGTGTGGCAGACGCCCGGCGCCGGCGAGGACGTCATCGACGCCATGATCGGCAGCAGTCTGGACGACCGGACCGCACAGCTGGCGGGATTCGGAATCCCCGAGGGCATCGCCGCGCAGCTGGCCGCCGAGCAGGGACCCGAGATGGGCCGGGCGATCCTGGCGCTGTATCGCTCCGCCGCTCAGCCGGCGATGGCCGAGGCCGGGCGGGATCTCGGTAACGCCGCCGCCCGGCCGGGGCTGTCCCTGCTGGCCACCGACGACCCGTTCATCGGCGTGACCGACACCCGTCGGCGCGCAGCCGACCGCGCCGGTGCCCGCACCGCGGTGCTCGACGGGCTCGGACACTGGTGGATGGTGCAGGATCCCGTCCGCGGCGCCCAGGCACTCGCCGACTTCTGGGCCTCGCTCGATAACTGACGGTGTCGTTGATTTCGGCGAATTCGGCGACGCCGCACCGCCGCTCCTGCGAACATTGGCCCCGATCGGCAGCCGAGACGAGAGCCGCCGAGTTCGGAAGGAATCGGTGTGACGGAGCCATTTCGCGGAGTGATCAAGCTCGACGTCCGGGACTCGGTGCCCGACTGGGCGCCCTACGCACTCAAGAGCGCGCCCGAAGGGGCACCCAACATCCTCATCGTGCTCTACGACGACACCGGGCTGGCGTCGTGGTCGCCCTACGGCGGCCGGATCAACATGCCCACGCTCGATCGGCTGGCTGACAACGGTGTCAGCTACACCCAGTGGCACACCACCGCGCTGTGTTCCCCGACCCGGTCGACATTCCTGACCGGACGCAACCACCACGTCAACCGCTGCGCCTCGATCACCGAGGGCTCACTGGGCTTCCCGGGCGCCGCCGGCCGGCTGCCGGCCGAGTGCGCGACGATCGGTCAGGTGCTGCAGGACAACGGGTACGCGACGATGTGGTTGGGCAAGAACCACAACGTGCCGGTGGAGGACCTCTCGCCCGGCGGCAGCCGATCGGAGTGGCCGCTGTCGAAGGGTTTCGACCGGTTTTACGGCTTCCTCGGCGGCGAGACCAACCAGTGGTATCCGGACCTGATCGAGGACAACCACGCCATCGAGCCGCCCTACACCCCCGAAGAGGGCTATCACCTCTCCAAAGACCTTGCCGACCAAGCGATTCGGATGCTGCGCGACCTGCGGTCGTCAACGCCGTCCAAGCCGTGGTTCATGTGGTGGTGCCCCGGGGCCAACCACGCACCGCACCACGCCCCGCAGGAGTACATCGACAAGTACAAGGGTGTCTTCGACGACGGTTACGAGGCCTACCGGGAGTGGGTACTGGCGCGCATGATCGAGCGCGGCGTCGTTCCGGAGGGCACCGAGCTGACCCCGCTGAACCCGCTGTCGGATGACGTGGCGAACGCCGCCGACCATGTGCGTCCCTGGGCCGAGCTCAACGACGACGAGAAGAAGCTGTTCTGCCGGATGGCCGAGGTGTTCGCCGGGTTCTCCGAGTACACCGACGTCCAGGTCGGCCGAATCGTCGACTTCCTCGAGCGCACCGGCCAGTTGGACAACACCCTGATCTTCTATTGCGCCGACAACGGCGCCTCCGGCGAGGGCACCCCCGATGGTTCGGTGAACGAGAACAAGTTCTTCAACGGCTACCCGGACAGCCTCGAGGAGAACATGTCCTACTTCGACGAGCTAGGCGGTCCGGAGACCTACAACCACTACCCCACGGGCTGGGCGGTGGCGTTCTCCACGCCGTTCCAGATGTTCAAGCGCTACTCGCAGTTCGCCGGCGGCACCTGTGATCCGCTGGTCGTCCACTGGCCCAAGGGCATCAAGGCCAAGGGCGAGATGCGCCACCAGTACCACCACTCCACCGACATCGTGCCCACCATCCTCGAGGCCGTCGGCCTGGAGATGCCGACGGTGTATCGGGGCGTCGAGCAGTATCCGCTCAACGGGGTGTCGATGCGCTACAGCTTCGACCACGCTCATGCACCGACCAACAAGAAGCGGCAGTACTTCTCGATGCTGGGCACCCGCGGCATCTGGCAGGACGGCTGGAAGGCAGCCGCCCTGCACTCGCCGATCAGCGGCAAGGGCCACTTCGACAAAGATGCCTGGGAGCTCTATCACGTCGACGAGGACCGCGCCGAGGCGCGGAACGTCGCCGACCAGCATCCCGAGAAGCTGCAGGAGCTCATCGACACCTGGTTCCAGGAGGCGGAGGCGAATTTCGTTCTGCCCCTGGATGATCGCCCTGCTGTCGAAGTGATCAACGACGTGCGCCCGCAGGGCGAACCGCCGCGCTCGCGCTACATCTACTTTCCGGACACCGCGCCGGTGCCCGAGTCGACCGCGGTGAACATCCGTGGCCGGTCCTACAAGATCCTCGCCGACGTCGAGGTGACCCCGGAGTCCGAGGGCGTCATCTTCGCGCACGGCTCGCGGTTCGGCGGCCACACCCTGTTCATCAAGGACCGCAAGCTGCACTACGTGTACAACTTCCTCGGCATCAAGCCCGAGCAGACCCTGGTGTCGCAGGAGTTGGAGCCGGGCAACCTCACCCTGGGTGCGGAGTTCGTCCGCGAGGGTGCGGGGCAGTACGGCGAGTCGCTGGGTACGGCGAAACTGTATGTGGGAGATCAGGTTGTGGCCGAGGGGCCGATGCGGGCCCAGATCGGTCCGTTCACGCTGTGCGGCGACGGCCTGTGCGTCGGCTACGACAGCGCCGACCCGGTGAGCCGGTCCTACCCGGCCGGGTTCCCGTTCAGGGGCGGCCGGATCCTCGGTGTCGCGGTGGACATCGGTGAGGATCAGTATCTCGACCTGGAACGGGAGGCCGCCGCCGCGTTCGCCCGGGACTAGCTGGGCGGAATTTGTCGGCCGGGCGGTTGTGTCAGCGCCGGATGAGCGCCGTCGACAACCGCGAGCAGTGGTGCGTCGACAACTGGGAGGCCGTGGCCGCCGAGGTGGGCGCCGGACTGGGAATCAGCCGCGACCGCGCGTCCTCGCAGCTGCATTACGGCCTTGAACTTCTCGAACGGCTGCCGAAACTCGGCGGGGTCTTCGCCGCCGGTGACGTCGACTTCCGCATCGTCATCGCGGCAGTGTTTCGGACCGGCCTCATCACCCACGACAAGGTCCTCGCCGGCGTCGACGCACGGCTGGCCCGCAACGCCGCGGGCTGGAATGCGTTGTCGCGGGACAAGATCAGCGAGATCGTGGACTGGTTCGTGCGCGAGGCCGACCCGGATGCGGTTCGCGTCGCGCGCAGCGCGGACGACGACTGGCACGTCGAGATCAGTCCGGCCCGGGACGGGCTGGCGGAGTTCTGGGGTCGCGTCCGCGGTCCGGACGCAGCGGCGTTCGACCGTCGGCTGAACCAGCTGGCAGCCAGCGTGTGCCGTGACGATCCGCGCACCAAGCGACGCCGACTCCCGGGATTGCTGCCTCGGCTACGGCGCCGTTCCGGCCGACACGGTACGAGCATCGCAGCCCGAGCGCGGCTGCGCGCGGTGATCGGCGGCAAGGAACTCGCCGCCGAGCCGCACTACCGGCCCTTGGCGAGGCTGGCCGAGTGCATCCGGTGCCGGGACCTGACGTGCCGGTTCCCAGACTGCGACCGCCCGGCCGAACTGGCGGACATCGACCACACGGTGCCGTATCCGGCCGGCCCGACCCATCCGTCGAACCTCAAACTTCTGTGCCGCGTGCAGCACCTGCTGAAGACGTTCTATACCGGGCCCGGCAGATGGACCGACCGCCAGTTGCCGGATGCCACCGTCCTCTGGACCTCGCCGAGCAGGCGGGTGTACACCACCAAACCCGCTGGCGCACTGTTCTTCCCACAACTGGCGTTGCCCACCCAGGAGCTCGCGCTCGTCACCGAAGCCGGCCTACCGGAGATGCCGGGGCGCGAACTGATGATGCCGACGCGCCGGCGCACCAGAGCCCGGGAGCGAGCCGCCCGGGTCACGTGGGAACGGGGCCGCAACGCGGCCCGCGCGCCGCTGATCCCCCGCCCGTCTAGTTCAGGGTTTCCTCGGCCTGATTCCGGGTACTGATGTGGCCGAGGAGAAAGGGACTTACGCGAATGCCACTTGGATCCAGAACGAAGATGACCGTGATCGGAGGCGCGGCGGTGCTCGCGCTTGCCGTCGGGTGCGGAAACAACAGCGGGTCGACGGAGAGCAGCACGTCGTCGACGTCCTCGTCGACGTCCACCACGACATCGTCGGTGACCGTCACCCCGACCAGCCCGGCCTACGGCGGTACCGGAACGGAAGCCCCTGGCGGCGCGACCGGTGGCGGCGGCCCGGCAGGCGGCGGCGGCGCGATTCCCGGCGGCCCGACCGGTAGCGGCGGACCCGGCGGCGGCGGTGGCGCTGTCCCCGGCGGCCCGACCGGTAGTGGCGGTCCCGGTGGCGGTAGCGGGTCCATTCCCGGTGTCGTCAGCGGCGGTGGCGGTCCCGGCGGTGGCGGTGGCTGCGTCAACGGCGTCGGCTGCATCGGCACGCCCTAGTCGGCCGGCCCCGTCCGGTAGATGGACTTGAGGGAGAAGGAAGAAGGCGTCAGCACCTGCGCCACCTGCTCCGCGGTCCGCAGCCGACCGTCGATGAATTCGCGTGCGGTGTTGCTCATCGGGGAACTTCCGATCTCGTTGCTCTTGTCGTGAACAACACGCCGTCGGAGATCAGACGATCGGTCTCGGCGTCGTCCATCCCGAGGACGTCGCGACAGATCGCCCGGGTGTCCGCGCCGGGCAGTGGCGCGGGTCCCTGCGGCGCCGGTGGGATGTGCCGATACGGGGCCGGACCGGCCTCGCTGGTCAGCGGATGCTCGAAGAGCGGATGAGCCATGTCGGCGAGTACGGCCCGGGCCTGCAGCTGCGGGTCGGCGAACACCTCGGCGGCCCGGTTCATCGGTCCGGCGGGCACCCCGCGCGCCTGCAACGTCTCGGCGGCCTCGTCGGGCGTGCGCACGGTGGTCCAGGCCGACAAGGTATCGACGTCATCGGACCCGATTGACACCACGCACCATTCGTCATCGCCGGCGCACTGCAGGACCGCATGGACCACCCCGTCCTCGCGAACGTCTCCGCCGTGCGCCGCCGCGGCCTGGGTGACGTACAGCGTGTCGAGTTGGTTGATCACCGCCTCGGCCTGCGAGACGTGGATGCGGGCGCCGACCCCGGTCCGCTGCCTGCGGATCAGCCCGGCCAACGCCCCGATGGCGGTGATCCGGCCGACGACATGGTCGGGAAAGATGGTGGTGGCGTCATAGAAGGCGTGCGGCCTGCTCGGGTCGGCGGCCGACTCCGCCGAGATCCACAGCCGGGTCAGCCCGACGGTGGCCCGCACCAGCGGGCCGTAGCCCATCCGGGCGCTCCACGGCCCGGTGTCGCCGAACGCGCTGCTTTCCGCCAGCACGATGGCCGGGTTCAGTTCGCGCAGCCGGTCGTAGGAGAACCCAAGGGCGGCAAGGGTTCCGGGCTTGAAGTTGGCGAACACCGCATCGGAGGCGGCGACCAGGCGTTCGAAGAGGGCGGCGCCCGCCGGGCTGCGCATGTCCAGGCCGAGGCTCAGGTGGTTGCGGTGAGCCCGGGCGAAGGACTCGCTGATCGCCTGCTCATCGCGCTTCTGGCGCAAACCATCTGGGTAGGAGGCACTTTCGACCTTGATAACCTGCGCGCCCAGGTCGCCGAACAGCCGGCTGAGCTCGCCGCCGGCCACGATCACGCCGAGATCGAGGACCCGGACGCCTTCCAGCGGGCGGCCCGCGACGGGTTGGCCGGCCGTCGGCGCGAACGAGGCTGCGGGCCAGCACATATCGCTGTCGCCAATCGTCGGCGCGGGTGTGCGGTAGCCCGCGTGCGAACCGTCGACCACCCAGTAGCCCACCGGTACGCGGGCGCTGACGCCCGGCGCCAGTTCGGTGTCGGTGAGTGCACCGACCTCCTGGAAATGTTCGGAATCCAGTGCCTCCGAGGGGGTCAGCACCGCGGCGATCGGCACGCCGTGCGCCTGTCCGTCCGCGACCAGCCGGTCCATCGTCTGCCCGGCGAACAATTCGGTGATCAGCGCACCCAACTCACCGAACGACTTGGTCCGGGCCGCGATGGTGTCGAAGCGGGGGTCCTGGAACTGGGCCGGCTCCCCCAGCCACGCCCGCAGGCCGCGCCACTGCCGCGGTGAGAGAACGCAGATCCGCACGTAACCGTCGCGGCAACGGAAGATCGGGTAGGCGTCCTGGTTGCGCGGGCGTCCACGCCACCGGTCCGCCAGGTTGCGGGCGGTCGCGGCCTGCCCCTGGGTGCCGAACGGCGGGTCGAGCGCCAGCACCACGGCGTCGAACCGCGAGAAGTCGATGTAATCACCAACACCGCAACGCAACCGGTTGAAGTAGGCCACCAGCACCGCCCACGCCGCCTGCACTGCCGCCGTCGCCGAGGCGATCCCGTCGGGCGGCAGCACCGGCGTGCCGGTCGTGGGCCCCGACCGCGACAGCGCGGTCGACATCGCGTACAGCACCGGGTCGGTCGCCGTCCACGAGGCACGCGGTCCGGTGAGGCCGAAGTCGGTGACCGACATGGTGACCAGATGCTCGAACCGGTCCGCGAGGTCGGCGCACGAGGTGCCCCACGCCTCGGCCTGACCGGGAATCCCGCTGTCCACCACGATGTCGGCTTCCGCAGCCAGCTCGAAGAACAGCTTGCGATCCAACTCGTTGGTGGAATTGAGGACGGTGCTGCGCTTGTTCGCGTTGTGCAGGGCGAACGGAATGCTCACTCCGTCCAGGGTGGGCAGCGCATGACGGGCGGCACTACCCTCCGGCGGCTCGATCTTGAGCACATCGGCGCCCAGATCGGCCAGCAGTCGCGTCACCGCGTCGGCCTCGCCGTCGGACAGGTCCAGGACCCGCAGAGACGCCAGCAACGGTTCGAATCCCAGCACGCCGGTCAGCGTAGTACCCCGCCGGGAGGCGACTATTCGTTGTCACCGCCGGTGGACACCGTCGCCGCCACGCTCGCCCCGAACGAGGCGCCGTGGGCGGCCGGCCACACCCAGTCGCGCACCTCGGGAAGGTCGTCGCCGTGACTGCGGGTGTACTCGCGGGCGGCCAGGCGCCGGTCGGCCATCTCCTGGCGCAGCGTCGCGCACGTCGACCCCAGCGACGGCACCCGGTCGATCACGTCCATCACCAGATGGAATCGGTCGAGGTCGTTGAGCATCACCATGTCGAACGGAGTCGTGGTGGTGCCCTCCTCCTTGTAGCCGCGGACGTGGATGTTCGGGTGCCCGGTGCGCCGGTAGGTCAGTCGGTGGATCAGCCAGGGATAGCCGTGGTAGGCGAAGATGACGGGCTTGTCCCGGGTGAAGATCATGTCGAACGCGAGGTGCGACAACCCATGCGGATGCTCGGTGTCGTCCTGCAACCGCATCAGGTCCACGACGTTGACGAAGCGGATCTTGAGGTCCGGCAGATTCTGCTTGAGCAGGTCGACGGCAGCCAGCCCCTCCAACGTGGGCACGTCGCCCGCCGTCGCGATGACGACATCCGGGTCCTCGCCGAGCGTCTCGGTGCCCGCCCACTCCCAGATCCCCAGCCCCCGGGTGCAGTGCGCGATCGCCTGCTCCATGGTCAGGAAGTTCGGGCTGGGCTGCTTACCGGCCACCACCACGTTGACGTACTGGCGTGAGCGCAGGCAATGGTCGTAGGTGGACAGCAGGGTGTTGGCGTCCGGCGGCAGGTACACCCGGACCACCTCGGCGCGCTTGTTCACCACATGGTCGATGAACCCGGGGTCCTGGTGGCTGAACCCGTTGTGGTCCTGGCGCCAGACATGGCTGGACAGAAGGTAATTCAGGCTCGCGATCGGCCGCCGCCACGGAATGTGATTGGTGACCTTGAGCCACTTGGCGTGCTGGTTGACCATCGAGTCGACGATGTGGATGAACGCCTCGTAGCAGTTGAACAGGCCGTGCCGACCGGTCAGCAGATATCCCTCGAGCCAGCCCTGGCACTGGTGCTCCGACAGCATCTCGACGACGCGGCCGGCCCGGGCGAGATGCTCGTCGACCTCGGGTGTGAAGAACTCGGCGTTCCACTGCTTGGCGGTCACGTCGAAGACCGCCTGCAAGCGGTTCGACGCGGTCTCGTCCGGGCCGAAGATGCGGAAGTTGTCCGGGTTCAGCCGCACTACGTCGGTCAGCCACCGGCCCAGCACGCGGGTCGACTCGGCGATCGAGGCGCCGGGGGCCGGCACGTCGACGGCATAGTCCCTGAAGTCGGGCAGCCGCAGATCCTTGAGCAGCAGGCCGCCGTTCGCGTGCGGGTTGTCGCTCATGCGCAGCGTCCCCGCGGGCGCCAGCGCGGCGATCGACGGATCGATCCGGCCCTCGGCGTCGAAGAGCTCGTCGGGCCGGTACGACGCCAGCCAGTCGGCCAGCACCTGGAGATGCTCGGGGGTGTCGCGGGCGCTGGCCAGCGGCACCTGATGGGCTCGCCACGACCCGGTGGTCTTCTTGCCGTCGATGTAGTCCGGGCCCGTCCAGCCCTTGGGAGTGCGGAAGATGATCATCGGCCACCGCGGCCGCTCCTCGTCACCGGCGGCCGCCCGGGCCTTGATCTCCGCGATCTCGTTGAGCACCGTGTCGAGCAGGCTCGCGAACCGCCGGTGCGCCTCGAAATGGTCCTCGTCTTCGGCGGCCTCGAACAGGTACGGGTTGTGGCCGTAGCCGATCATCAGGCTGCGCAGCTCGTCGATCGGAATCCGGTCCAGCACCGTCGGATTGGCGATCTTGTAGCCGTTGAGGTGCAGGATCGGCAGCACCACGCCGTCCTTGGCGGCATTGGTGAACTTGTTGGAGTGCCAGCTGGTTGCTAGGGCGCCGGTCTCGGCTTCCCCGTCGCCCACAACCGCGGCGACCAGCAGACCCGGGTTGTCGAACGCGGCGCCGTAGGCGTGGGAGAGGACGTAGCCCAGCTCCCCGCCTTCGTGGATCGACCCAGGTGTCTCCGGGGCGACATGGGACGGGATGCCACCCGGAAACGAGAACTGCCGGAAGAGACGACGGATGCCCTCGGCGTCGGCCGTGATGTCGGAGTAGACCTCCGAATAGGTGCCGTCGAGGTAAGCACTCGCCACCAGGCCAGGTCCGCCGTGGCCGGGCCCGGTGAGGTAGATCGTCGACTGGGCCCGCTCGGCGATCGCCCGGTTCAGGTGGGCGTAGATGAAGTTGAGCCCGGGGGTGGTTCCCCAGTGCCCGAGCAGCCGGGGCTTGACGTCATCCCGGGACAGCGGCCGGCGCAGCAGCGGATTGTCGAGCAGATAGATCTGGCCGACGGACAGGTAGTTGGCTGCGCGCCACCAGCCGTCGAGTCGGGCCAGGGCCGTGTCGGTCAGCGGCTGCACGTCGGCGGACGTCCAGCTGGCGATCTCTGCAGTCATCACACCATCCAACGTGAGAACACCGACGCGCGCACACGATCCGCTTGGTGTTCACCGGGGTGACACACGACACCGCGGAGCAGGGGTCAACCACAGGTACAATTGGCAGCAAATGCCCGAGTTCAGCGCAGTGGCCGCGCAGCCCCACCCCGCGGTATCGCAGCTCGCTGCGCTGCACCACTTCCGCGCCTACGTCGACATCGGCGTGGTCGTGGTGGTGCTGGCCATCACCAACGTGATCGCGCACTTCACCACGCCGTGGGCAAACTTCGCCGTCGTACCCGCCGTCGCGATCGGGCTGGTCGCGCTGGTGCGCTATCGCGGCTTGGGCTGGGCCGAGCTGGGTCTGGGCCGCGACCACTGGAAGTCCGGACTCGGCTACGCCCTGGCGGCCGTCGGGCTGGTGCTGACCGTCATCGCGGTCGGCGCGCTACTGCCGTGGACCCGGCCGATGTTCCTGAACAACCACTACGCGACCCTGTCGGGCGCGCTGGTGGCATCAATGATCATCATTCCGCTGCAGACCGTCATCCCCGAGGAACTGGTGTTCCGCGGGGTGCTGCACGGCGCCCTGGACCGGGCCTGGGGCTTCCGTGGAGTCGCGGCCGCCGGGTCACTGCTGTTCGGGATGTGGCACATCGCCACCTCGCTGGGCTTGACCAGCAGCAACGTCGGCTTTACCCGGATCCTGGGCGGCGGTGTGCCGGGCATGATCGCGGGCGTGGTCATGGCCGTGCTGGCCACCGGCGCCGCCGGGTTCGTCTTCACCTGGCTTCGCCGCCGCAGCGGGAGCCTCATCGCCCCAATCGCGCTGCACTGGTCGCTGAACGGGATGGGTGCGCTGGCCGCCGCGCTGGTCTGGCATCTGTCGACGACTTGAACGACGCCGTCAGCCCGCCACCGGCCGTCGGCTGCGTCGCGCCCTGAACTCCCGGTTCTTGAGCTTGTTTCCGCACGTCGCCATCTCGCACCACGTCCCCCGGTGGTTGCGCGAGAGGTCGTAGAAGGCCCAGCGGCAGTCTTCGTTGGCACACGCCTTGAGGTGCACCCAGGTGCCGTCCCGCTGCGCGTCGGCCACCACCAGCAGCAGGGCGAGCAGGCGACCGGCCAGCGACTCACCGGCCGGGTCCACCCGAACCGTGCCATCGTCACCCAGGCGCACCCGCGCGGTCGCGTCCTCGGCGACACGGCGCAGCGGTGCCAACTCGGCCGCGGAGGGGGCCGGCCCGCCGGCGTTGTGCACCACCATGGCGCGCAAGGCCTCGCGGGTCTCCCGGATGGCGGTCAGCTCGTCGGCGGTGGGCGGTCGGCCGGCGGCCCACAACCCCTGTGCCACCAGCCACGGCCGGGCGTCGGCCGCCTGAGCCAACTGGTCGGTGCCCGACTCCAGGTCGATGGTGTTGATCAGGGCCTGAACGCGGGTAAGCGGTTCGGGTGCCGGTTTGGCCTCGGTTTCGCCGAGCATGTCAGGAGCGTAGAAGGAAGTGACTGATAAATCAACTTGACTGGTCATGCATGACCGATATAACGTTTTAGCAAGTCACGATGCAGGAGACCCGGGCGGGCCAGCTGCGGAAAAGGAAAAGCCCATGGGGCACAACGATTTTCACATGACGAAGATTCGGGCGCGGATGTTCGCGGGCCGCCTTGACAAGGAGCTCGACTCCGGGGAGATCCCGATCCCCGGCAGCGCCCTGGCCGTGCACGCGGCCCGCCTGACGTCGGTCGAGGAGCGCGAGTCGCTGGCGCGCGCCCTGCGGCATGCGATGGCCGAGGCCCAGCACGTCCACGCCGGCGTCCCGCTGCGCGTCCCGGTTCATCCCCGGATGAGCATCTGCCGTCAGGTGATCGACGACATCACCCTGCTGCTGCACTCGCCGCGTCCGGTGCGGGCGCGCGGGATGGCGCGGCTGCGCATCCTGCTCTCTGACGGGACCGGACCGCTCTACCGCAACGGCCACGGCAGCCTCCCCGCCGAACTGCGGGGTGTCCTCGCTGCGCTGTGATCTCAGGGCAGCAGCACCGCCGCCCCGGCGATGCGGCCTTCGACCAGATCGGTGAGCGCCCGGTCGGCCTGGGTCAGCGGGTACTCCGGCGTCGTCACCTCGATCCGGTGCCGGCCGGCGAAGTCGAGGAATTCCCGGGCGTCCGCGCGGGTGTTCGAGGTGACCGAGCGAATCTGGCGCTCCTGGAACAGATGTCGCTGGTAATTCAGCGACGGGATGTCGGAGAGGTGGATGCCGGCGATCGCCAGCGTGCCGCCCCGGTCCAGGGCCTCCAGCGCCGGCAGCACCAGATCGCCCACGGGTGCGAACAGGATCGCGGCGTCCAGCTTCACCGGCGGCGGGTCGGCCGCGCCCTGCGCCGACGCCGCGCCGAGGCCGAGCGCGAGCTCGCGGGCCTCCGCGCCGCGGGTCATCACGTGCACCTCCGCGCCCTGGGCGATCGCGACCTGCGCGGTGATGTGGGCGCTGCCGCCGAAGCCGTACAGGCCCAGGCGCCCGCCGGGCGGCAACTCGGCGCGCTGCAGTGACCGGTAGCCGATGATGCCCGCGCACAGCAGCGGAGCCAGCTCGCTGTCGGAGTAGCCCGTCGGGCAGCCGATGCGCGAAATCGGCTGGGACGGTGGCGAAGTCGGCGTATCCGCCGTCGGCATCCCAGCCGGTGTAGCGCGAGTCGGGGCAGAGGTTCTCGTCGCCGCGGCGGCAGTACGCGCACACCCCGCAGGTGTGCCGCAGCCAGGCGATGCCGACCCGGTCCCCGACGGCGTAGCCGCCCGGCATCGGCGCCGAGTGCGACCACCTCACCGACGACCTCGTGGCCCGGCGTGACCCCCGGGTGGTGCACCGCCAGGTCGCCCTCGGTGACGTGGAGATCGGTGCGGCACACGCCGCACGCGCGCACCGCCACCAGCAGGTCCGCCGGGCCGGGCCGGGGCACCTCGGCCGCTGCGTCGAACTCCAGCGGCCCGCTTCGCATCGGCCCGGGCCGGCGCACCCGCCACGCACGCATCGTGTCGACATGTGACCCATCGTGCACCGGGGTGCGAGCTAGTGACCAATGGCCTCGGATCGGGGCCTTTCGGGGACTGTGCGACTGGCCTTTTCGGTGTGACGGTGGTGGGACGCAGTGAATGTTCGGCTAGGAGTGACCATGGACAAGGAATTGCCCGACACGGCGACGGTCGAGGCCGCCCTGGCATTGGCAGTCCGCGCACCCTCCGTGCACAACTCCCAGCCGTGGCGCTGGCGCGTCGGCGACGAGAGCGTGCATCTCTACGCCGACCCGACCCGGCATCTGCAACGCATCGACCCGGCCCGCCGCGACCTGATGCTCAGTTGCGGTGTGGCCTTACAGCATTTCACCGTCGCGCTGTCGGCGCTGGGCTGGCAGTGCGCGGTGCACCGGTTCCCCAACCCGGCCGATCCCGGACCACCTGGCCAGCGTCGAGATCCTCGGCCCCGCCGTCAACGAGCAGGACATCGCACTGGCCGCGGCCATCCCCCGCCGGCGCACCGACCGGCGCTGGTTCTCGTCCTGGCCGGTGCCCAGCGGCGATATCGCGGTGATGGCTTCGCGCGCGGCCCGCTCGGGTGTCATCCTGCGCCGCGTCGAGGATCAGGGCGAACTGGCCCAGGTGGTGGCACATGCTGTGCGCGAACACATCAGCGACCCCGAGTACCTCGCCGAGCTGGCGATGTGGAGCGGACGGCACGGCAGTCCCGCCGGTGTTCCCGCTCGCAACACTCCGGCACCGGAGAAGCAGGGCAAGTTCCCGGCACGGGTGTTCGCCAATCCCGTACTCGACCAGCCGGCCGGGGTGGAGGCCCACGACGACGCCGGGGTGGTGCTGGTGCTGGCGACCGCCACCGACGACGCGGCCGCGCTGCTGCAGGCCGGTGAAGCCACCGGCGTGGCGCTGTTGACCGCCACGGCGCTGGGTCTGGCCAGCTGTCCGCTCACCGAGCCGCTGGAACTGGCGGACACCCGCGAGGAGGTCCGGGCGAAGTTGCTCGACGGCGACGGTTTCCCGCAGATGCTGCTGCGCATCGGGTGGGCGGCGCTCAACGCCGATCCGCTACCGGCGACGCCCCGCCGGCCGCTGTCGGACGTGGTCGTCCGGCTCGACGGCTCGGCCTTGGGCGCCGAGGTCTAGTTCTTCTATTTCTTATATCGCCGAATGGCCACTTGACGCACGGATTTAGCGGCTTCGCGTGTCGTAAGTGGCCACTCGATCAGCAAGAGATCAGGACTTTCGGACCTTCCCGACCACCCACAGCAGGATCACCGCACCCAGGACCGCGGTGAACAACGTGAACCACCAACCGCCTGCCGCGGTGTTGAGGAAGAAACTGAGCAGGAAGCCGCCGATGAGCGCGCCGATGACACCGATCGACGATGTTCATCAGGATGCCGGAGCCGCCGCCTTTGACGATCTTGCCCGGCGATCCAGCCCGCGATCGCACCGATGATGATGTAGCCGATCCAGCCGACGCTGGTCAGCTGTCGACGAGCGGGCCAGAATCTCGGTCGCTGCCTGGGGAACGATGAAGGTGTCCATGCAGGATCTCCTCGGTGTCGCCGGCCAGCGTGGCTGCTGGGCCGCCATCCCACTGGTATACCGCTCGCGGGTAACGATTGGCGCGCCGAAATGGCCACGATCGTCAATTAGCGGCCGTCAGCCGGCGCGGCATCATCTCCGGCACCGGCGTCTCGACCGGCACCGGGACGCCGAGCGGGATCCGGCCACCCGGCTGTGGGCTCCGGGGCCGGCGGGGCGTTCGGGTCCGGTGGCGGCGGGGGCGGCGCGATGTAGGGCCGGATGGACTCGGCCAGCGCCTTGGCGGCGGCCGTGTCGATCGGATCCTTGGCGGTGCCGAGCCACACCACGAACCAACGCTGATTGCGCTGGTCGCGGGGCGCGTTCGGCGTGCGAGTTGCCGACCACCGCGGCCCAGATCTGACCGTTGGGCTTGGTGGTGTCGGTGAACTTCACCTCGTAGGAGGAGAAGTAGCCGGGCATGTCGCCGGCCTGCAGCAGCGCCGCTCTGCTGGTTGAGCCGGGTGCCGGGGAACGGCATGAAGAACTCGCCCATATCCGAGGCCAGCCGGACCGCGGCCTTGCTGTTGTCCTGCTCGGCGCCGGCGAACAGCTTCAGATCGAGTCGGCCCAGCAGGACGCTGGTGTCGTTGGCGGTCGTCGCCGGCTGACCGTTCTGCGCCGGACCGACCTCCTTGCTCAGCAGGGCCTGACCGTAATTGAGCCGTGAGGCGTCGGCGACGATCCAGCCGGCGGGCAGCAGGTAGCTGAAGCCGCCGAGGGAGTTGTTGACCCGTCCGGGCTCCGGCGCGGGCGCCGGAGCGCGGGGCGTTGGGATCGACCGGCGGCGCGTTCGGGTCAACCGGGGCCGGCGCGACCGGGGCATTCGGATCGACGCGGTGCGTTGGGATCGGACGGGTGCGTTGGGATCGACCGGGTGCGTTGGGATCGACCGGCGCTGGTGCTGGCGCGGGCGATGCGGGTGAAGCCGGAGGCGCCGGCGTCGCGGTCGTCGTTGCCGGGCGGCGGCACGGGATCGGCGGTCGCCGAGGTCGACGGCAGGGCGATCGTGGCAGCGCTGGCGGCAGTCACAGCGGTGACTGCAAGCGCCGCCCACAGGCCCGGGCGTCGTTTGTTCGAGTCCGGCGGTGTCATGGCGATGAACCTACCGTGTTACAGCCGTGACGCAAGTGTGGCCTGCTCACGATGTGGTGTGCCCCGGCACTGTGGCGAACTCACAAATCGCGCCGTCATCCCAGGTCAACAGCCGGTCGCTCACAGGGAACTCACAGCGGGCCGCACCGCCGCGTGCAACGCGACCTCCTGGGCCTTGACGGTGAACCACACCTCGTCGCCGACGATCAGTCGCAGCTCTGCTGCGGCCGCGGCGGTGATGTCGGCGGCCAGGCCGGGCGCGCCGTCGGACTGCTCCGCGGCCCGCACCCGGACCGTCGCACCGTGTGGGGCCAACTCCGCCACCCGAGCCGCGACGCAGTTGCGCGGGCTGCCGTGCGGGGCGTCGCGATAGACCGCGACCGCAGCCGGGTTGAACACCGCTACTGCGTCGGCGCCGTCGGCCAAGTCCGGGGTCTGGGCGCCGTACCACTCGGTTCCGGCTGCTGTGCGCAGCGTTCCCGCGCCGGTCGAGCGTGCCGCGGACCAGGTTGACGCCGGCGAACCGCGCCCCGAACCGGCTTCGGGGGGCCGCCAGCACCTCGGCGACCGGTCCGGCCTCGGCCACCTGCCCCGCTTCGAGCACGAGCACGCGATCGGCCAGTGCGAGCACATCGAGCAGGTCGTGGGTGATCAGCACCGTCGCCCGTCCCGCCGCACTCACCACCTGCTGCAGCAGCGACCGAACCGAGGCCGCGACGGCGACATCGAGCCCCGCCAGCGGCTCGTCGAGCAGCAGCACGTCCGGTTCGGCGGCCAGCGCGCGGGCGATCGCGACCCGTTGCGCCTGCCCACCGGACAGCTCCCCGGGCCTGCGGTCGGCCAGATCCGCGGCCCCCACCTCGCCCAGCCAATGCAGCGCCTGCCGGGCGGCATCCGGGCGGGCGATCCCCCGGCTGCGCAGCGGGAACGCCACATTGGCCTGCACGCTCAGGTGCGGGAACAGCAGCGGATCCTGCATCAGCAGGCCGACCCGGCGGTCGTGCGTGGCGACCTGCACGCCCGCCGCGGTGTCGGTCAGCGTCCGCCCGCCCACCCGCACCACACCGGTATCGGGCCGCACCAGACCGGCGATGACGTGCAACGCGGTGGACTTGCCGGCGCCGTTGGGTCCGAGCACCGCGAGCACCTCGCCCGCGCCGACGTCCAACGCCACGTCCACACCGCGCTCGGACACCACGGCGGCCAGATGCAGCTCAGCCATGGCGGCTCACCCCGCGTTCCAGCCGGCCAGCCGCCGCGCTCCCAGCCCCAGCACCACCACTGCGGCGACGGCCACCAGCACGATCGACAGCGCGACCGCCGCGTCGGGATCGCTTTCGCGCTGCAGGTAGATCTCCAGCGGCAGCGTGCGCGTCACCCCCTGACGGGATCCGGCGAAGGTGAGCGTGGCGCCGAACTCGCCCAGCGACCGGGCGAAGGCCAGCACTGCGCCCGACACCAGGCCGGGAGCCAGCAGCGGGAGTGTCACGCGCCACCAGACGGTGGCCGGGCGGGCCCCCAGCGTCGCCGCGACCACGTCGTAGTCGGCGCCCGCGGTCCGTGCCGCGCCCTCCAGCGCGATGACCAGGAACGGCAGCGACACGAACGTCTGGGCCAGCACCACGGCCGTCGTGGTGAACGCGATCCGGATCCCGGCCGCCTCGAGGTAATGGCCGAGCAGTCCGAGCCGGCCGAACGCGTACAGCAGGGCGATGCCGCCGACCACCGGCGGCAACACCAGCGGCAGCAGGATCAACGGGCGCAGCACCTGCGTCACCCGCCCGCCACGGCGTGCCAGAACCAGCGCCATCGGGACACCGAACACCAGGCACAGCGCCGTGCTGGCCGCCGCGGTACGCAGGCTCAGCAGCAGCGCGGCCTGCGACGACGTGCTGGAGATCAGCGGCCAGAAGTGCGACCAGTCCACCTTCGCCGCCATCGCCACCAGCGGCAGGGCGACGAAGAGCGCACCGAACGCGGCCGGGACGTAGATCCAGCGCGGCAGCGGGGCGGATGCTCCGAGCGTCACGATTCTCAGGCGGTCGGGGCCGTAGCGCGCAGGGCTCCGATCCGCCTCATGCGTCACACCTTAGGGCGAAAGCGCCGCATCGTGTCCCGATCGTGTCGATCCCGCATTAGCAGGTTCTAGCTACCGTCCAGTAACATTTACTTCGATCGAGCCCAGCGTTGACACGAGGAGGTCATTGGTGATGGATGTGCTGGTCACCGGCGGTGACACCGAGCTGGGCCGAACGATCGCGCGAAGGCTTCCGCGACGCCGGGCACAATGTGGTGATCAGCGGCGCCCGCCGCGACGACCTGGAAGTTGCGGCCAAGGAACTCGACGTCGACGCCATCGTGTGCGACTCGACCGACCCGGCCAGCCTGGCCGAGGCGCGCAGCCAGTTCGCCCACCACCTCGACACCATCGTCCACGTCCCCGCGCCCGCCTGGTCCGGCGGCGACCCCCGCACCTACACCCCGGCCGACACCGCCGCCGCCTGGCGCTCGGCGCATGGACGCCACCGTGCTGTCCGCGGTGCTGACCGTGCAGAACATCGGCGACAACCTGCGCTCCGGCGGATCGATCGTGACCGTGGTGCCCGGACAACCCGCGCGAGGGCAGCGCCGATGCGGCCGTCAAGGCGGCGCTGTCGAACTGGACCGCCGGCCAGGCCGACTACTTCGGCACCCGCGGCATCACCATCAACACCGTGGCGTGCGGGCGCAGCGCCGAGCCGTCCTACGACGGGCTGACCAGCACGCCGCCGTCGGCCGCCGCCGAGATGGCCCGGCTGGCGCTGTTCTTGACCACTCCGGCGGCCCGGCACATCACCGGTCAGACCCTGCACGTCGGCCGCGGAGCGCTCGCCAACTTCGGCTGATCAACCTGCCGTTAGCCGCGGGTTAATGTCGAACGGGTGACGATTCGACTTGGCTACCAGATCCCGAACTTCTCCTACGGCACCGGCGTCGCCGAACTCTTCCCGACCGTGATCGCCCAGGCTCAGGAAGCCGACGCGAGCGGTTTCGACTCGGTCTTCGTGATGGACCACTTCTATCAGCTGCCGATGCTCGGCGACCCCTATCAGCCCATGCTCGAGGCGTACACCGCGCTGGGCGCGCTGGCCACCGCCACCGAAAACGTGCAGCTGGGCACCCTGGTCACCGGCAACACCTATCGCAATCCCGACGCTGCTGGCCAAGATCATCACCACCCTGGACGTCGTCAGCGCCGGGCGGGCCATCCTCGGCATCGGCACCGGCTGGTTCGAACTCGAACACGATCAGCTCGGCTACGAGTTCGGCACGTTCACCGACCGGTTCAACAAGCTCGAGGAGGCGCTGCGGATCATCCTGCCGATGATCGAGGGCGAGCGGCCCACCGTTTCCGGCCGCTACTACCAGACCAAGGAGGCCGCGGCCGAGCCCCGCCTGCGCGACCACATTCCGCTGCTGATCGGCGGCAGCGGCGAGAAGAAGACGTTCGGGCTGGCCGCCCGCCACTTCGACCACCTCAACGTGATCGCCGCGTTCCCCGAACTGCCCGGCAAGCTCGAGGCCCTGGCCCGGCGGTGTGACGAGGCCGGCCGCGACCCGGCCACGCTGGAGACCAGCGTGCTGGTGACCGTCATTCGCCGACGAGAACATGACCGAGGACCAGCTGCCCGCCGAGATGGCCGGCCGGATGGTCGTCGGCAGCCCCGACCGCATCGCCGAGCAGATCAAGACCAACGTCATCGACGTCGGCATCGACGGCGTGATCGTCAACGTGCCGTTCTACGCCCCCGGATGCGGTGGCGAAGGTGGCCGAGGCGCTGCGCCCGGTGGTCGGGCCTCTAGCCCCCGGGGTGGCCCACATCACGTCGTCCGATCAGGTATCGACAGGAACTCTGAGAGCCGAGCGACTACCGTAGAGACCGTCCTGTGCATGTCGTTGAGGAGCAAACATGTCCCATCCCGGTGCGACTCCGTCGGATAAGCACAAGGTCGTGATCATCGGCTCGGGCTTCGGCGGGCTGAACGCCGCCAAGAAGCTCAAGCGCGCCGACGTCGACATCAAGCTGATCGCCAAGACCACCCACCACCTGTTCCAGCCGCTGCTGTACCAGGTGGCGACCGGCATCATCTCCGAGGGCGAGATCGCCCCGCCAACTCGCGTGGTGCTGCAGCGACCAGAAGAACTGCCAGGTGCTGCTCGGCGAGGTCACCCACATCGACCTCAAGAACCAGACCGTCGACTCGCTGCTGCTGGGCCACACCTACCGGACGCCCTACGACACGCTGATCGTCGCCGCGGGCGCCGGGCAGTCCTACTTCGGCAACGACCACTTCGCCGAGTTCGCCCCGGGCATGAAGACCATCGACGACGCGCTGGAACTGCGCGGGCGCATCCTGGGCGCCTTCGAGCAGGCGGAGCGCTCCAGCGACCCCGTCCGCCGGGACAAGCTGCTGACGTTCGTGGTGGTCGGGGCGGGCCCGACCGGTGTCGAGATGGCCGGCCAGATCGCCGAACTCGCCGACCACACCCTCAAGGGCGCCTTCCGCCACATCGACTCCACCAAGGCCCGGGTGATCCTGCTCGACGCCGCGCCCGCCGTGCTGCCGCCGATGGGCGAGAAGCTCGGCCAGAAAGCGGCGGCCCGGCTGGAGAAGCTGGGCGTGGAGATCCAGCTCGGGGCGATGGTCACCGACGTCGACCGCAACGGGATCACCGTCAAGCACGGCGACGGCACCATCGACCGCATCGAATGCGCGACCAAGGTGTGGTCGGCCGGTGTGTCGGCCAGCCCGCTGGGCAAGCAGATCGCCGACCAGTCCGGCGCCGAGATCGACCGGGCCGGACGGGTGAAGGTCCTGCCCGACCTGACCGTGCCCGGCCACCCGAACGTGTTCGTCATCGGCGACATGGCAGCTGGTCGACGACGTCCCCGGCATGGCCCAGGGCGCGATCCAGGGCGCGTACTACGCCGCGAAGTTGATCAAGTCCGAGCTCAAGGGCGCCGACCCGGCCGCGCGCGAGCCGTTCCAGTACTTCGACAAGGGCTCGATGGCGACGGTGTCGCGCTACTCCGCGGTGGCCAAGGTCGGGCCGCTGGAGTTCAGCTGGCTTCATCGCCTGGCTGGCCTGGCTGTTCCTGCACCTGATCTACCTCGTCGGCTTCAAGGCCAGGCTCACCACGGCGCTGTCCTGGATCGGCACCTTCATCGGGAGCCACCGCGGCCAGCTGACGATCACCGAGCAGCAGGCCTACGCCCGCACCCGGATCGAACAGCTCGAGGAGATCGCCGCCACCGTGGAGGACACCGAAAAAGCGGCTTCCTGACCGCATAGCCGCGGCTGAAACCGACCGGGCGGCAGTGAGCTGGCCTAACATGTTCGAATCACCGCCAACCGACCTAGGGGGCCCCATGTCATCTGCACGTCGTTCCGTCCGCCGCGCGGCTGCGGCAGTGCTGGGCGCAGGGGCGGTGCTGGCGGGCATCGCCGGCCCCGCGGCCGCCGACCCGCCACCGAATTGCACGACGGCCGACATGACGAGCGTGATGGCCGGTGTGTCGGCGGCGATGTCGGCTTACCTGTTCAGCCACCCGGACGTCAACGCCTTCTTCAGCGGACTGCAGGGCCAGCCCAAGGCCCAGGTCGCCGCGCAGACGCAGACCTACCTCGACGACAACCCGCAGATCCGCGCCGAGCTGGAGGGCATCCGGCAGCCCTCGACTGATTTCCGCACCCGCTGCGGCATCGGGCAGCGCCCCTGGTGCCCGGCGCGAGCTGAACCCGGGCCGGCGCGTCTTGGAGTCGGACGCTGCGTCGTGGTGGTGAAGCCCGACGAGCTGGTGTATCGGGTGCTGCAGCGCCTGCCCACCCGGATGCTCTCGCTGCGAACCATCGTCATCGTCGCCGCGCTGGCGGTGGTCGTCCTGGTGCTCACTCTGGGCACCTGGGTGTGGGTCGGTGTCACCCATGACCAGTACAGCCAGCTCGACCGGCGGCTGGACTCGGTGAGCAGCCTCGGTGACTTCAGCACCCTGCTGTCCAGTACCCGCCCCGCCCCGGCCGGCGCACCCACTCCGGACGGCAACCTGGTGCGCACCGTGCGGATCGGCACCATGGCGATGTCGGTACCCCCCGACGTGGTCCTGCCCCAGCTCGGTAACGGCTACGCCAACACCACGATCGACGGTGTCGAGTACCGGGTCCGCACCTTCTCGGTCGGCGGGGCGTCGATCTCCCTGGGCGCACCGCTTGCCGAAACCCAGCACCGGATCAGTGAACTGCACTGGCGGGTCCTGTTGATCTGCGCCGGGGTGATCGTGGGCACCGTGGTCGTCGGCTGGCTGATCTCGCTGATCATGATCGACCCGTTCCGGCTGCTGGCCCAGCAGGCCCGAGCCATCAGCGCCCAGTCCAACCCGGACGAGGTTCAGGTCCGCGGCGTACGGGAGGCCGTGGAGATCGCCGAAGCGGTCGAGGGCATGCTGGCGCGCATCGGCGACGAGCAGGCCCGGACCAAGGCCGCCCTGGAGTCGGCGCGCGACTTCGCCGCGGTGGCCTCCCACGAACTGCGCACGCCACTGACCGCGATGCGCACCAACCTGGAAGTGATCTCCACCCTGGATCTGGCGCCCGAGCAGCGCACGGAGGTGATCAGCGACGTAATCCGCACCCAGAGCCGGATCGAGGCGACGCTGACCGCGCTGGAGCGGCTCGCGCAGGGTGAGCTGACCACCGCCGACGACTTCGTCCCCTTCGACGTCACCGAACTGCTCGACCGTGCCGCCCACGACGCCGAACGCACCTACCCCGATCTCGAGGTCGCCCTGGTTCCGTCGCCCGCGGTGCTGATGGTGGGCCTACCGGTCGGACTGCGCCTGGTCATCGACAACGCCATCGCCAA
The DNA here is from genome assembly GCA_963753095.1 of uncultured Actinomycetota bacterium. Lineage (GTDB taxonomy): Bacteria > Actinomycetota > Actinomycetes > Mycobacteriales > Mycobacteriaceae > Mycobacterium. Next base: position 180,828 of record CAVWBC010000003.1, on the reverse strand, counting down.
CGCCGTCAAGCACGGCAAGGCGACCGAGGTCCGGCTCAGTGTCGTCAGTTCCGTCGACGGGGTCGAGATCACCGTCGACGACAACGGCAGCGGGGTGCCCGAGGACGAACGCACGCGCCGTCTTCGAGCGGTTCTCCCGTGGCTCGACGGCGTCGCGCTCCGGCTCGGGCCTCGGATTGGCACTCGTGGCACAGCAGGCCGAATTACACGGTGGCACAGCGGTATTGGGAAGCAGCCCGCTCGGCGGAGCTCAGCTGGTGCTGCGGCTGGCCGGCCGTCACGAATAGAGCCGGACACCCTGCCAGGTCGACAGACTGCCACCGCCGGCAAGGTTCAGCGTGGTGCCGGCCGCATCGGTCGCCGGGTCGGGATAGCGAAGCTCGCTGACGCACGCCAGTGGCGTGCCCAGCGCGTCGTCGGCAACCGCGCCCGGGCCCAGTTCGACCCGATGCCGAAGCAGCGGAGCCCGGCCCACGTCGGCTCGCAGCCCACCGCTCCAAAACCCTTGCGCTTCATTGGTTCTGCCGATCTGCACGCGTTCCCGCACTCGCAGCCGGGCTGCCTCGGCGAGCTGGACGACGACCGTGCTGCGGTGCCGGGCATCGGCGGCCACCACCGTCGGCTCGGTGTCGAGGTCGAGTTCACCGCAGACCTCGACATTCCACACGGCGTGCGAGTCACGGCACTCGGCACCCGGAAGCACCATGGTGGCTGCCACGCTGCGCAGCCGCAGCCGCGCACCCTGCTCGATGACCAACCGGATCGTGATCGTGTCCCCGCCCAGCGGCGTCGCCGCCGCCGACACCAGATGCACGGTGTCGGGCTCGGTGCAGCGCGCGCTCACTCCCCCGCGGCACTCGATCCGCGGCAACCGGCCCGGTGCGGCCACGACCACCACTTCGGAGCGCATGCCTCAGGCCGGCTGATCAACGCGGAGTTGCTCGCGCACCCAGGCCAGCACCGTGGTCGCCGCCGGGTCCTCGGTCAGCGAGATCAGGACGGTCGGCCTGCCGTCGCGCACGGTGGCGGCGTCTCGGCGCATCACATCGAGGTCGGCGCCGACCATCGGGGCCAGGTCGGTCTTGTTGACCACCAACAGATCCGAGTAGGTGACACCCGGGCCGCCTTTGCGCGGCACCTTGTCGCCGCCGGCCACGTCGACCACGAAGATCTGGACGTCGACCAGCCCGGAGGAGAAGGTCGCGGTCAGGTTGTCCCCGCCGGATTCGACCAGGATCAGGTCCAGCCGGTCGTGGGCGGCGATCAGGTCGTCGATGGCGTCGAGGTTCGCCGTGATGTCGTCCCGGATCGCGGTGTGCGGGCAGCCGCCGGTCTGCACCGCCGCGATCCGGTCGTCGGGCAGCACCGCGTGCCGACGCAGGAAGTCGGCGTCCTCGGTGGTGTAGATGTCGTTGGTCAGCACCGCCAGTGACAGTTCGTCGCGCAGCTGGCGGCACAGCGCGGCCACCAGCGCGGTCTTGCCGGAGCCGACCGGTCCGCCGATGCCGATGCGCAGCGGCTCGCCCGCCTGACGTACCCGCTTCGGGCGCCCGGGGTGGGTGTGCGGCTCGTCGTCGAGGAAATGTGGTGGCATGCGGCCTCTTTCAGGAGACGAACAGTGGACGGTCGCGCTCGCCGTGGCGTTGGGCGAGTTCGTCGAGCAGCGGATCGGACAGGTCGGCCAGTTCGTGGGCCGCGATCGCCGCGGTGTTTTCGCACAGCTCGGCCGAGGCGAACGTCAACGCCGCCACGTCCGCCGGGTCCAGGGCCAGCAGCCGCTGGGCGGCGGTGGCCGTGCCGGTCATCGTGGTGTAGACGATCGACAGCGCGGTCTGCTCGGGTGAGAGTCCGCTGACGGCACCGACCCGCCCGGCCATCACGGCCAGGTTCGGGCGCGGGCCGAGGCCGTCCCACGACAGGTCCGGCCACACCCGCCTCGCCAGCCGCAACAGCCCTCGGCCCTGCGCCCGGGAGGCCTGCCGCGCGGCGGGAGCCGGTGTGCGCGCGTCGGTCTCGGCATCGGCGTCGGCGACGGTCAGGTCGCCGCGGTGCACGGCGGCGGCGATCGACGCCGTGACCAGCCCGCTGGTGCGAACTCCGGCGACGCAGGTATGCCTCGAGGGTGCCGAGGTCGACGACGAGCCCGCAGGTCACCGCCTCCTCCACGCCGCCGGAGTGCACGTGGCCGCCGGTCGGCAACCGCGAGTCGGCCAGGGTCAGAAGAGTGCTGAGCGCGGACATCAGGGAGCCATCAGAATAGGAAATATCGTTGCGCCATGGGCAGTTCGGTGGCCGGTTGTTCCTGCCACACCTCGCCGTCGATCCGCACCGTGAAGGTGTCGGGGTCCACCTCGATCCGCGGCTGGGCGTCGTTGTGGGGCATCTGCGCCTTGCCGAGGGCACGGACGTTGCCGACCGGAACCAGGCGGCGGTTGACGGCGATCCGCTCGGCCAGACCGTCCTCGATGGCCTGGGGTGAGACGAAGTGCACCGACGTGGCCGCCGCGGCCGCCGGCGCGGCGCCGAACATCGGCCGGGCAGCACCGGCTGCGGGGTGGGGATCGAGGCGTTGGCGTCGCCCATCGCGGCCCAGGCGATCATGCCGCCCTTGATCACCGCGTGCGGGCGCACCCCGAAGAACGCCGGCTCCCACAGCACGAGGTCGGCCAGCTTGCCGACCTCGACCGATCCGATCTCGTGGTCCAGCCCGTGCGCGACGGCCGGGCAGATCGTGTACTTCGCGATGTAGCGGCGCACCCGGTTGTTGTCGGCTGCCCCGTCGCCGGGCAGCGCACCGCGGCGGCGCTTCATCACGTGCGCGGTCTGCCACGTCCGCAGCACCACCTCGCCGATGCGGCCCATCGCCTGTGCGTCGCTGCCGATCATCGAGATCGCGCCCAGGTCGTGCAGCAGGTCCTCGGCGGCGATGGTCGAGGGCCGGATGCGGCTTTCCGCGAACGCCAGGTCCTCCGGCACGCTGGGGTTGAGGTGATGGCAGACCATCAGCATGTCGAGGTGTTCGTCGAGGGTGTTGACGGTGTGCGGGCGGGTCGGGTTGGTGGAACTGGGCAGCACGTGCGACTCGGCGGCGACGGTGATGATGTCGGGTGCGTGCCCGCCGCCGGCGCCCTCGGTGTGATAGGCGTGGATGCCGCGGCCGGCGATCGCCGCCAGGGTGTCCTCGACGAAGCCCGCCTCGTTGAGGGTGTCGGAGTGCAGCGCCACCTGAACCCCCGCCGCGTCGGCCACCGTCAGGCACGCGTCGATGGCCGCGGGGGTGGACCCCCAGTCCTCGTGGAGTTTGAAACCCGAAGCGCCGCCGCGCAACTGCTCCCACATCGACTCGGCGCTGACGGTATTCCCCTTGCCCAGCAACGCGATGTTGAGCGGCCAGGAGTCCAGCGACTCCAGCATGCGGGCCAGATGCCAGGCACCCGGCGTGACGGTGGTGGCCTTGCTGCCCTCGGCCGGGCCGGTGCCGCCGCCGATGATCGTCGTGATGCCGCCGCCGAGGGCCTCGGCCATGATCTGCGGACAGATCAGGTGCACGTGGCAGTCGATGGCGCCCGCGGTCACGATCCGGCCGTTGCCGGCGATGACCTCCGTCGACGGGCCGACCACCAGGTCGGGGTGCACGCCGGTCATGATGTCCGGATTGCCGGCCTTGCCGATGGCTGCGATGCGGCCGTCTCGAATCCCGATGTCGGCCTTGATGATTCCCCAGTGATCGACGATCACCGCGCCGGTGATCACAGTGTCGGGCGCCCCGTCGGCGCGGGTGGCCCGACCCTGGCCCATCGACTCGCGCAGCACCTTGCCGCCGCCGAACACGGCCTCGTCGCCGGCCCGGCCCGGACCGCCGCTGCGATCCTCGGTGATCTCGATGATCAGATCGGTGTCGGCCAGCCGGATCCGGTCGCCGGTGGTGGGACCGAACAGGGACGCGTACCGGGCGCGGGACAGTTCGGTCACGGACCGTCCAACTTCCCGGGCGGCGTCAGGCTGAACCCGTGGACTTCACGGCGTCCACCCAGCGGAACCAGGCGAACCCGTTGCGCTACACCCGGTTCGAAGCGAACCGCGGTGCCGGCCGGGATGTCGAACCGGTGACCGTAGGCCGCGGCGCGGTCGAAGGACAGCGCTGCGTTCGCCTGCGGCACATGGACGTGGCTGCCGACCTGGACGGGCCGGTCGCCGGTGTTGACGATCTCCAGCTCCAGCCGCTGGGCGCCGGCGTTGAGTTCGATGTAACCGTCGCCGAGGAACACCTCGCCGGGAATCATGGTCTCCTTCGGGCGGTCAAGGGATCGGATGATGCACGGTCACCAGCTTGGTGCCGTCCCGGAAGGTCGCCTCCGCCTGGACGTCGTCCAGCATCTCGGGCACGCCCTCCATGACCTCGTCCCGGCCGAGCACCTCCCGGCCACTGACCATCAACTCGGCCACGCTGCGGCCGTCGCGGGCGCCCTCCAGGAGATGGTCGGTGATGATGGCGATCGCCTCGGGGTGGTTGAGCAGCAACCCGCGCGCCTGTCTGCGGCGCGCGAGTTCGGCGGCGTAGGAGATCAGCAGCCGGTCGGTCTCATGCGGGCTCAGGCGCATAGTGGGCGATCCTGCCACGGCCCGGCGCGATCGGCAGGTCGGCGAAATCCGGCTACTGCTCGGCTTCCAGGTTCTGCAGCCGAACGTGGCCGCGCGCGACCAGCCGGTCCTTGTCGTCACGGATGGTCACCAGCCACAGCTGCTGCCGACGTCCCCGGTGCACGGGTTCGGAGACGCCGTACACCGTGCCGTCGGAGATGGCGCGCAGGAAGTCGGTGTTGTTGTTCACCCCGACGACGTTGCCGCCGCCGTTGGCGCTCAGCCAGACATACGCCGAGATGCTGGCCATCGACTCGATCATCGAGCAGTAGACACCGCCGTGGACGATGCCCATCGGCTGCAGTAGTGAGGGTTTGACCTCCAGCTGCGCTTTGAGACCGTCTTCGGTGACGTCGGTGAAGACCAGTCCGAGTTCGGCATCGAACGGTGCTGAGAATTCGCGTCGGATGCCCGCGGGCTGCTCGGAGTGCACGAATCTGTGTCTACACGGCGGGTCCGCTCGCCGCGGAGCGGGGTCTAACTCGCGGCGCGCACGGCCCGCACCGGCAGGCCGAACCGGGTCAGCGCGTCGAGCAGCGCCTGTCCGCGCCGCATGCAGGTCAGCTCTCCGGCGTCGGTGAGCAGGGGCACCTGGGTGGCTGTGACGACGACGGATGCTCCGACCATCCGCCACATCGCCGCCGCGGTGAGCTCGCCGCCGGTCAGCCGGTCCAGTTCGCCGAACAGCGGTGCCAGCGACAGGTGGCAGCGGTGCGCGGTCCAGGTCGCCAGCGCCGCCTCGCCGGGCAGTCGCACGACGTCGCCGTCGGCGGGGTCGTCGGCCAGCACCCGCAAGGTCGGATCCGCCACCCCGGCCCAGTCGATCGCGCCCTCGGAGTCGGTGTGCATCCAGAGGTTCCCGGGTCCGGCGTCCCAGGCTCGGCCCTCGATCACCAAGAGCGTCACCACCCGGCCGACCACCGCGTGGACGAACGTCGCGGCCAACTGCCGGCCGGCGCCTCGGCGGCTGCCCACTTCGGCGACCGATGCGTCGAACATCGCCTCTAGCCGACCCGGGGCCACCGCCGCATCGAGCGGCCACCAGCGCCGGCGCGAGACGTCGGCCATCACGGCGACTCCGTGCACCCGCGGCGACTCCGGCGTGAGCTTTCGGAGCCGATGGCTCGATTGGTGGATCGGCAACGGACGCCGGATGGCCATTCCGGCGATCAACGGGTCCTCCACGGCGGTGCGCACATACCTCCCGATTGTGGTTAGGTAAGCCTAACCACATAGGGTTGGGGCGAGAACAGAGGAGGTTGTGTGACTGCTGTCACAAGACGATCCGCGGAAAACAGACCTTCCTGCGGTTTTGGCTATCCTGGACGGGATGGCCACGCGACGTTGGGTACGACGCTCGGTAGTAAGGCGGAGTATCCTTAATCCATTGCTATTGCAGATGAACGGAAAGTGGCGAAGTTGACGCGTCTCGGCGAACTGGAACGCGCGGTGATGGACCACCTGTGGGCCGCCGGCGAGCCGCAGACTGTCCGCCAGGTCCACGAGGCCCTGTCCGCGCACCGCGACCTGGCCTACACCACCGTCATGACGGTGCTGCAGCGCCTCGCCCGCAAGAACCTGGTGTCCAGATCCGCGACGACCGGGCCCACCAATACGCCCCGGTTCATGGTCGCGACGAACTGGTCGCCGGGCCTCATGGTCGACGCCCTCGACCAGGCCGCCGACTCCGGTGACCGCCAGGCCGCCCTGGTGCATTTCGTCGAGCGCGTCGGCGCCGACGAGGCCGAGGCGCTGCGCCGTGCACTGGCCGAACTGGAGACCGAAGCACGGATCAGCCTGGTCCGCTGGCGGTACGGCCACCGGCTGAGGGACACTGGCAGCGTGTCCGCGCTGGCCTTCGCACTCGTCGCGCTCCTGCTGGTCGGCCCCGTGCCGGCGCTGCTGGCGCGAGCGTCCTGGCCGATGCGCGCTCCGCGCGCCGCGGTCGTGCTGTGGCAGTCCATCGCCGCGGCCGCCGTCCTGTCCGCCTTCAGTGCCGGGCTCGCGATCGCCAGCCGGCTGTTCGTACCCGGACCCGACGGCCGTCCGACCGCCACCATCACCAGCGAGATCGCGGTTCTCGGCTGGCCGCTATGGCTCACCTACATCCTGGTTTTCGCCCTGACCGCTGCTGATCGGCGCGCGGCTGGTGGTGGCCGTCGTCCAGGTCGCGATCGCGACCACGGCGCCGCCGGGCGCACCACCGGATGGTGGTCGATCTGCTCGGGACTGCCGGCACGGCATGCACGGGTCTGCGCGTGCTGCACGTGGCCGAACCGCTGGCCTACTGCCTGCCGGGCGTGCGCAGCCGAGTAGTGCTCAGCGAGGGCACGTTGTCGGCTCTGACCGACACCGAACTCGTCGCGATCCTCAGCCACGAACGCGCCCACCTGCGCGCCCGCCACGACCTGGTCCTCGAGGCGTTCGTCGCGGTCCACACCGCCTTTCCCCGCTTCGTCCGCAGCGGCAGCGCGCTGAACGCGGTTCGGCTCCTCGTCGAGCTGCTGGCCGACGACGCCGCCGTGCGGACGGCCGGGCCCGCTCCCCTGGCCCGCGCACTGGTCGCATGCGCCTCGGCGCGCACCCCCACCGGCGCCCTGGCCGCCGGCGGCCCCACGACGGTGCTGCCAGGTGCAGCGACTTGCCGGCCGGCCCAACAGCCTGCTGCTGTCCTGCGTCGCCTACGCCGCCGCGGCGGCGGTGCTGGTGCTGCCCACCATCGCGGTCGCGGTGCCCTGGCTGACCGAGCTTCGCCGGCTGTTCCTGGGCTGAATCCCTTCGACAATAAATCCCACAACTGAAAGGCTTCGATGAGCTCGTCGCAGACGCGACAGCACGAACGGCACCGCGCAGATCGGCGTCACCGGCCTGGCGGTGATGGGCTCCAACATCGCCCGCAACTTCGCCCGGCACGGCTACACGGTGGCGCTGCACAACCGCTCCGTCGCCAAGACCGACGCGCTGCTGGAACACCACGGCTCGGAGGGCAAGTTCGTCCGGTCGGAGACCATCGAGGAATTCCTGGCCGCGCTGGAGAAGCCGCGACGGGTGCTGATCATGGTCAAGGCCGGTGAGCCCACCGACGCGGTGATCAACGAGCTCGCCGACGCCATGGAGCACGGCGACATCATCATCGACGGCGGCAACGCGCTCTACACCGACACCATCCGCCGGGAGAAGGCCATCCGCGAGCGCGGCCTGCACTTCGTCGGTGCCGGCATCTCCGGTGGCGAGGAGGGCGCCCTGAACGGGCCGTCGATCATGCCGGGCGGGCCGCCGGAGTCCTACAAGTCGCTGGGCCCGCTGCTCGAGGAGATCTCCGCCCACGTCGACGGCGTGCCGTGCTGCACCCACATCGGACCCGACGGCGCCGGCCACTTCGTGAAGATGGTGCACAACGGCATCGAGTACTCCGACATGCAGCTCATCGGCGAGGCCTACCAGCTGCTGCGCGACGGCCTCGGCCTGGCGGCGCCCCAGATCGCCGAGGTCTTCACCGAGTGGAACTCCGGGGACCTCGACAGCTTCCTGGTGGAGATCACCGCCCAGGTGCTGAGCCAGACCGACGCCAAGACCGGCAAACCCCTGGTCGACGTCATCCTCGACGAAGCCGAGCAGAAGGGCACCGGCCGCTGGACGGTGAAGTCGGCGCTGGACCTCGGGGTGCCCGTGACCGGAATCGCCGAGGCGGTGTTCGCCCGTGCACTGTCCGGGTCGGTGGCGCAGCGCAAGGCCACCACCGGGCTGGCCTCCGGCGAGCTCGGTGAACGACCCACTGACGCAAAGCAATTCACCGAGGATGTCCGCCAGGCGCTGTACGCCTCGAAGATCATCGCCTACGCCCAGGGCTTCAACCAGATCCAGGCCGGCTCCGCCGAATACGACTGGGGCGTCACCCCCGGCGACCTGGCCACCATCTGGCGCGGCGGGTGCATCATCCGGGCCAAGTTCCTCAACCGGATCAAGGAAGCCTTCGACGACGACCCCGACCTGCCGACGCTGATCGTCGCCCCGTACTTCCGCAGCGCCATCGAGGCGGCCATCGACGGCTGGCGCCGGGTGGTGGTCACGGCCACCGAGTTGGGCATCCCGATCCCCGGCTTCGCCTCGGCGCTGTCCTACTACGACGCGCTGCGCACCGAACGGCTGCCCGCCGCCCTGACCCAGGGTCTGCGCGATCTGTTCGGCGCGCACACCTACGGCCGCATCGACGCCGACCCGCGCCGCGCGGTTCCACACCCTGTGGAGCGGCGACCACACCGAAGTCGAGGTCTGAGCGGCGAACTAGGCTTGCAGGCGTGCGTTTTCTCGATGGCCACCGGCCGCCGTACGACCTGACCTACGACGACGTCTTCATCGTGCCCAACCGCTCGGACGTGGTCTCGCGGTTCGACGTGGACCTGTCCACCGCGGACGGCACCGGCACCACCATCCCGGTCGTGGTGGCCAACATGACGGCGGTGGCCGGGCGGCGGATGGCCGAGACGGTGGCCCGCCGAGGCGGCATCGTCGTCCTGCCGCAGGACCTGCCGATCATCGCGGTGAAACAGACCGTGGACTTCGTCAAGAGCCGCGACTTGGTGGCCGACACCCCGGTGACGCTGGGTCCCGAGGATTCGGTGTCCGACGCCGTCGCGCTGATCCACAAGCGCGCCCACGGTGCCGCGGTGGTGGTGTTCGAGGGCCGGCCCATCGGCCTGGTCACCGAGGCCGCGACCGTCGGCGTCGACCGGTTCGCGCGGGTGCGGGACATCGCCGTGACCGACTTCGTCACCGCGCCGGTGCACACCGAGCCGCGGCAGGTGTTCGAGCTGCTCGAGCACGCGCCGATCGACGTGGCGGTGCTCACCGGCGCCGACGGCTCGCTGGCCGGCGTGCTCACCCGCATCGGTGCCGTGCGCGCGGGCATCTACACCCCGGCGGTGGACGCCGCCGGCCGCCTGCGGATCGCCGCGGCCGTCGGCATCAATGGCGACGTGGCCGCCAAGGCCCAGGCACTGGCCGAGGCCGGCGTCGACGTCCTGGTGGTCGACACCGCACACGGACACCAGGTCAAGATGCTCGACGCCATCAAGACGGTGTCGTCCCTCGACCTCGGCGTCCCGCTGGCGGCGGGCAACGTGGTGTCCGCCGAGGGCACTCGCGACCTGATCACTGCCGGCGCCTCGATCGTGAAGGTCGGTGTCGGCCCGGGGGCGATGTGCACCACCCGGATGATGACCGGCGTCGGCCGCCCACAGTTCTCCGCGGTGTTCGAATGTGCCTCCGCGGCAAAGCAACTCGGTGGTCACGTGTGGGCGGACGGCGGGGTGCGCCACCCCCGCGACGTGGCGCTCGCGCTGGCCGCGGGCGCATCCAACGTGATGATCGGGTCGTGGTTCGCCGGGACCTACGAGTCGCCGGGCGACCTGATGCTCGACCGCGACAACCGGCCGTACAAGGAGAGCTACGGCATGGCCTCCAAGCGTGCGGTCGCCGCCCGCACCAGCGCCGACAGCCCGTTCGACCAGGCCCGCAAGGCGCTCTTCGAAGAAGGCATCTCCACGTCCCGGATGGCCCTCGACCCGGCCCGCGGCGGCGTCGAGGACCTGCTGGACCACATCACCTCCGGGGTGCGCAGCACCTGCACCTACGTCGGCGCCGCCACCATCGCCGAACTGCACGAACGGGCGTTGCTCGGGGTGCAGTCCGCGGCCGGCTTCGCCGAAGGGCACCCGCTGCCGACCGGCTGGTGAGACCGCGGCGGGCGGCCCAGCCGCTACCATGAAGGTTTCACCACGCAACGACGAAAGGCTAAGTGCCGCGGCACCCTCACGTGCCGCAGGCGCCCGTCGGGGCCCCGGACGAGCCGACGCCGAGCCTTCCGCTATCGGCCGGGCTGCAGGCCCGGCGGCCGTCGAGGCACAATGAGCGTCAGCACCATCGTGCTCAGCTTTCTCGGCTTCATCCTGCTCACCCTGGGCACCGCCGTCTTCGTCGCGGCCGAGTTCTCGCTGACCGCCCTCGAACGCAGCACCGTCGATGCCAATGCCCGCTCCGGCCGCAGGCGCGACAAGATGGTCCAGCGGGCCCACCGATCCCTGTCGTTCCAGTTGTCCGGGGCCCAGATCGGCATCTCCATCACCACCCTGATCACCGGCTATCTGGCCGAGCCCCTGATCGCACGCCTGTTGCGGCCGGCCTTGGCGGCAACCGGCCTTCCGGAGAGCTGGCTGCACGGCACCGCGTTGGTTCTCGCGCTGTTCATCGCGACGTCGGTGTCGATGGTTTTCGGCGAACTGGTCGCCCAGTACCTTGCCGTCGCGGTGCCACTGCGGACCGCCCGGCTGGTGGCCGGTCCTCAGGTCTGGTTCTCCGCGGCGTTCACGCCCCTGATCCATCTGACCAACGGCAGCGCGAACCGGGTGCTCAAGCGCCTCGGCCTCGAACCCGCCGACGAACTGCGGTCGGCGCGATCGCCGCAGGAGCTGGTGTCGCTGGTGCGGACCTCCGCGCGGCAAGGCTCGCTGGACGAGACCACGGCGGCGCTGGTGGACCGCTCCCTGCAGTTCGGCGCCCGCATCGCCGAGGAGTTCATGACGCCCCGGTCCAAGATCGACTCGCTGGAGTCCGACGACACCGTGCGCGACCTGGTCGCCAAGGTCAGCGAGACCGGGCACTCCCGCTTCCCGGTCACCCGCGGCGATCTCGACGAAACCATCGGCATCGTCCACCTCAAACAAGTCTTCGAGGTACCGGCCGCCGATCGAGCCCGCACCCGGCTCGACACGCCTGGCCCAGCCGGTTCCGGTGGTGCCGTCGACCCTGGACGGCGACGCGCTGATGGCGCAGATCCGGGCCAGTGGCCTGCAGACCGCGCTGGTCGCCGACGAGTACGGCGGAATCGCGGGCATGGTCACCGTCGAGGACCTCATCGAGGAGATCGTCGGCGACATCCGCGACGAGCACGACGAGTCCACGCCGGACGTCCTCCACCTCGGTGACCGGTGGCGGGTTTCCGGGCCTGCTGCGCATCGACGAGGTCGCCGACGCCACCGACTTCCGGGCGCCCGAGGGCGACTACGAGACCATCGGCGGGCTGGTGATGCACGAGCTCGGGCCACATCCCCGCCGAAGGCGAGTCGGTGGAGCTGACCGCCTTCGATCCCGACGCGCCGCTCGACGAACAGCCGCGCTGGCGGGCGACGGTGGTCGGCATGGACGGCCGCCGCATCGACCTGGTCGAGCTGGTCCGGGTGGCAACCGACGCGCCGCGCGAGGTGCAACCCTGATGGGCGACATCTTCGCGATCCTGCTGACGGTGCTGCTCATGCAGCCAACGGGTTCTTCGTCGGCTGCCGAGTTCGCGCTGATCTCGGCGCGCCGTGACCGCCTCGAAGCCCTCGCCGAGCAGGGCAAGCGCAGCGCCACGGCGGTGATCAGGGCGGGCGAGAACCTGTCGATGATGCTGGCCGGCGCGCAGCTGGGCATCACGGTCTGCTCGATCGCCCTGGGCCGGGTCGGCGAGCCGGCGGTGGCGCACATCCTGCATAAGCCGTTCGATCTGCTGGGTGTGCCGGACGCGGTGCTGCACACGGTGTCGTTCGTCGTCGCGATCACGGTGGTCGTGATCCTGCACGTGCTGCTCGGTGAGATGGTGCCCAAGAACATCGCGCTGGCCGGCCCGGAGAAGGCCGCGATGCTGCTCGTTCCCCCGTACCTGCTGTGGGTCAGGGCGACCCGGCCCGTCATCGCGGTCTACGACTGGTGCGCGCGGATCGTCGTCCGCGCTCTGGGCGTCGAACCCAAGACCGAGCTGGAGAACGCGGTCTCGATGGTGGAGCTGTCGGAGATGATCGCCGAATCGCTGTCCGAAGGTCTGCTGGACCCCGAGGAGCACATGCGGCTGTCCCGCGCCCTGCAGATCCGCAACCGGGTCGTCAACGACGTCGCGGTCCCGCTGGCCGACATCCAGTCGGTACCGGTGGCCCCGGGCGGGTCCGGACCGACAGTCGGCGCGATCGAAGCAAGCGCTGGCCAAGACCGGTTACTCGCGCTTCCCGGTACAAGACGCGACCGGCCGGTTCACCGGATTCGTCCACATCAAGGACGTGCTGGAGCAGGTCGACGACTCCGGGGCCGTGGTCGACGGCGCCGCGGTGCGCCCGCTGCCTCTGCTGCCGGCCGACATGCCGCTGCCCGACGCCCTGTCCCGGCTGCGCCGGGAAATAGCCACCTGGCGCTGGTCACCGCACCCGACGGATCCGTCTGCGCGATGGTGGCGCTCGAGGACCTGGTCGAAGACCTCGTCGGCACTGTGCGCGACGGCATGCACCGTGGTTGACCCGCTCGCCGAGCAGGACTGGACCGCCCGCGCTCAGGCGCACCGCGCCCGGGTGGAGGCGTTCACCGACCCGCAGCGCCGCCGCGCGATGCGCGGTGAACCCCACCCGGTGTGGGACTTCCTGTTCACCTACTACAGCCTGCGGGTTCGGCAGCTCCGGGTGTGGCACCCCGGGTACGGCACCGCGCTGGCCGGCGCGTCGGCCGCGCACTACCTCGACCGCGCCGGCTACACCCGCGCGGGCGGCGGCGTGACGGTGTCGGTCGAGTATCTGCGCTCGCGGATGGACACCGTCGGGTTCGTGGCCGGGCTGCTGCGTGCGACCGCTGGCCGAGCACCGCAATTCGGCTGCTTCGGACTGCACGAGTGGGCCATGGTCTATCGCACCGACACCGTCCGGCACCCCCAGGTGCCGTTGCGGCTGGGCACCGCCGGCACCGACGCGGTGGTCGAGTCGATGCCGTTGCGCTGCAGCCACTTCGACGCGTTCCGCTTCTTCACCGCGGCGGCGGCGCCGAGGAACCACGGCAGCCCCACCCGGGCCACCCAGGGCGACTGGGAGCAGCCCGGCTGTCTGCACGCGAACATGGATCTTTACAAATGGTGCTACAAACTCGGCCCGCTGGTGGACTCCGATCTGCTGGTCGACTGCCTGGAACTGGCCGCGTCCGCCCGCGAACTCGACATGCGGGCCAGCCCGTATGACCTGAGCGGCTTCGGGTTCGAGCCGATCGCGATCGAGGAACCATCCGGTCGCGCGGAATACGTCAGGTGCCAGGGCGTCATCACCGCCCGGGCGGCGCCGCTGCGGTCGGCGTTGTTGTCGCACTGTGAGCGGTTGGCCGATTTGGGATCGGTAGCGGTTTCCCAACGGGTGTAATCGACGCGGAAGAAGCACACTGCGTGGAAGGGAAACGATATGCTCAGCACGGCCGGGCGGACTCTCGCCGGGGTACTGATCTCGGGTGTCGGCGCCGTCGCCACATTGTGGCTCGCCGCATTGGCGCCGAGCATTCCGAGTGCGAACGCAGATTCACGGTGTGACCCGGTCTGCCACGGCACCTGGTGCCCGGGCGACCCGATCACCTACCAGATCCAAGCCCTGTCGACCACCTGGGACAACAACGTCTGCCACGAATTCCACCAGGTGGCCGGCCAACCCGGGGTTTACGCCGAGGGCCCGCTTCCGGCCGGCACCTTCGTCTGCCCGCCGATTTCGTTCATGTGCCCCTGAGCGGGAGGAACCATCTGGGCCGCGACCTACGACGGCGCGTCGGAGGCAGTGTTACCTGCGGGTAAGATGGGTTGACTGTCGTGAGGGAGGAAAGATGACCGATCGCGTGCCCGTGGGCAACCTGCGTGTGGCGCAGGCCTTGTACGACTTCATCACCAACGAGGCCCTGCCCGGCACCGGCATCGACCCCGACAGCTTCTGGGCGGGCGTCGACAAGGTGGTCACCGACCTCGGTCCGCGCAACCAGGACCTACTGGCCCGCCGCGACGAGCTGCAGGCACAGATCGACAAGTGGCACCGGCAGCGCATCATCGGCGGCAACGACCCCGAGGAGTACAAGCAGTTCCTCGCCGACATCGGGTACCTGCTGCCCGAGCCGTCCGACTTCACCATCACCACCTCCGGTGTCGACGACGAGATCACCACAACGGCGGGCCCGCAGCTGGTCGTGCCGATACTGAACGCCCGCTTCGCACTCAACGCCGCGAATGCCCGTTGGGGCTCGCTCTACGACGCCCTGTACGGCACCGACGTGATCAGCGAGGACGACGGCGCCGAGAAGGGCGCAGGCTACAACCGAGTCCGCGGCGACAAGGTCATTGCCTACGCGCGCGGGTTCCTCGACCGGGCCGTGCCGCTGAAGAAGGGCTCGTGGGCCGACGCGACCGGCCTGTCGGTCGCCGACGGCGCGCTGCAGATCGCCCTGGCCAAGAAGTCCACCGTGCTGGCCGACCCGGCGAAGTTCGTGGGCTACAACGGCGAGCTCGGCTCACCCGCGTGGTCGGTGCTCCTGGCCAACCACGGCCTGCACATCGAGATCCTGATCGACCCGGAGTCGCCCGTCGGATCCACCGACGCCGCCGGCATCAAGGACGTCGTCCTGGAGTCGGCGATCACCACGATCATGGACTTCGAGGACTCGGTGGCCGCCGTGGACGCCGACGACAAGGTGCTCGGCTACCGCAACTGGCTGGGCCTGAACAAGGGCGACCTCACCGAAGAGGTCAACAAGGGCGGCAAGACCTTCACCCGGTCGCTGAACGCCGACCGCACCTTCACCACCCCCGACGGCGACTCCGAGCTGACCCTGCCCGGCCGCAGCCTGTTGTTCGTCCGCAACGTCGGGCACCTGATGACCAACGACGCGATGGTCGACGCGGACGGCAATGAGGTGTTCGAAGGCATCCAGGACGCGCTGTTCACCACGCTGATCGCCATGCACGGGCTGAACGGGCAGAACAGCCGTACCGGCTCGATCTACATCGTCAAGCCCAAGATGCACGGACCAGAAGAGGTGGCCTTCACCTGCGAACTGTTCAGCCGCGTCGAGGACGTGTTGGGCCTGCCGCAGAACACCATCAAGGTCGGCATCATGGACGAGGAGCGGCGCACCACCCTGAACCTCAAAGCCTGCGTCAAGGCCGCGGCCGACCGGGTGGCGTTCATCAACACCGGCTTTCTGGACCGCACCGGCGACGAGATCCACACCTCCATGGAGGCCGGGCCGATGATCCGCAAGGGCGCGATGAAGACCCAGCCGTGGATCCTGGCCTACGAGGACCAGAACGTCGACGTCGGGCTCGCCACCGGGTTCTCCGGCAAGGCCCAGATCGGCAAGGGCATGTGGGCCATGACCGAGCTGATGGCCGACATGGTCGAGCAGAAGATCGGCCAGCCCAGAGCGGGCGCCACGACGGCGTGGGTGCCCTCGCCCACCGCGGCGACGCTGCACGCGATGCACTATCACGACGTCGACGTCTACAAGGTGCACAAGGAACTCGAGGGCAAGACCCGCACCAGCATCGACCAGCTGCTGACCATTCCACTGGCCGCGGAGCTGGCCTGGTCGCCGGAGGAGATCCACGAAGAGGTCGACAACAACTGCCAGTCCATCCTGGGCTACGTGGTGCGGTGGATCGACGCCGGCGTCGGCTGCTCCAAGGTCCCCGACATCCACGATGTCGCCCTGATGGAAGACCGTGCCACGCTGCGGATCTCCAGCCAGCTGCTGGCCAACTGGCTTCGCCACGGTGTCATCACGCCCGAAGACGTCAAGGCCAGCCTGCGCCGGATGGCCGCGGTGGTGGACGAGCAGAACAGCGGCGATCCGGAGTTCCGCCCGATGGCCACCGACCCCGAGGGCAGCATCGCCTTCCAGGCGGCCCAGGAACTCATCCTGACCGGAACGGCACAGCCCAACGGCTACACCGAGCCGATCCTGCATCGCCGTCGCCGCGAGTACAAGGACAGCCTCGGCGCCTGACACAGCGCCGGTCCGGCACTGCATCATCCGTTCGACGAAAGAGGATTAGGCACCCGCATGGGCAGGCACAGCATTCCCGGTCCGGGAGATTCGTTCGGGGAACCCGCTGAGCCCGCCGACCCGGTGACCGGCCGCTTCGCCCGCGCCGAGGATGCGACCGGGGGCTGGCAGGGCGGACACCGCAACGAAACCGGCCGCCGCGGTGTGAGCATCGGCGTCATCGCGGCGCTGATCACCGTGGTGGTGGTGGTCGGCGGCGTGATCCTGTGGCGATTCTTCGGCGACGTGCTCTCGCACCGGTCGACCGACGCGGCCCAGCAATGCCTCAGCGGCAGCGTCGACGTCCCGGTGGTCGCCGACCCGTCGATCGCCGGCAACGTCAAGAAGTTCGCCGAGGAGTTCAACAAGACCGCCACCCCGGTCGGCGACCAGTGCGTGAAAATGGCTGTCACGCCCGGAGATTCCGACGCCGTGGTGAACGGGTTCATCGGGGAGTGGCCCGGCGACCTCGGCGGGCGCCCAGCGCTGTGGATTCCGGCCAGCTCCATCTCCTCCGCCCGGCTGCAGGCCGCCACCGGCAAGGAATCGGTGAGCGACGCACGCTCGCTGGTCAACACCCCCGTCGTACTCGCCGTCCGGCCGCAGCTGAAAGAGGCTCTGGCGCAACAGAGCTGGGCGGCGCTGCCCGGATTGCAGACCAACCCCGCGGCGCTGGACTCGTTGAACCTGCCGGGCTGGGGATCGTTACGGCTGGCGCTGCCCGCTGTCGGCGACAGCGACGCGTCATACCTGGCCGCCGAGGCCGTGGCGGCGGCGTCCGCCCCGCAGGGCTCCCCCGCCACCGCGGGTCTGGGCGCGGTCAACACGCTCGTCGGCGGTCAGCCGAAACTCGCCGACAACACCGCGAACGAAGCCTGGAAGGCGCTGCTGACCGACGGTGACCCGGCGGTCGCACCGGTGCACGCCGTGGTGACCACCGAACAACAGGTGTTCCAGCGGGCCGCGTCGCTACCCGAGGCCAAGAACAACGTCGCGTCCTGGCTGCCGCCGGGGCCGGTCGCGCTCGCCGACTATCCGACGGTGCTGCTGGCCGGGACGTGGCTGTCTTCACGAGCAGCTCAGCGCGGCCAGCGAGTTCGCCCGATTCATGCGCCAGCCGGAGCAGCTCGCCGATCTCGCCGACGCCGGGTTCCGGGCCGAGGGCGCCAACCCGAAGGGCAACGACGTCGTCGACTTCGCGCCGCTGGGCACGCCGCTCTCGATCGGTGACGACACCGTCCGCGCGACGCTGGCCAGCGCTCTGACCGCCCCGGCCGCCGGCTCGGCGACCACGGTGATGCTCGACCAGGGGCTGTCCGGCGACGAAGGCGGCCGCAGCCGCCTGGCCAATGTGACGGGCGCACTGGACAACCGGATCAAGGCGCTGCCGCCGAACGCCGCTGTCGGGTTGTGGACCTTCACCGGTGCCGACAGCCGTAGCGTCATCCCCCTGGGGCCACTGTCCGATCAGGTCGCCGGCCAGCCCCGGCCCGGCGGCGCTGAGCGGGGCGCTGGCCGGTTTGTCGCCGTCGGGTGCCGGTGCGGTGTCGTTCACCACGCTGCGCCTGGTTTATAACGACGCACTGGCCAACTACCGCCAGGGGCAGGGCAACTCGGTGCTGGTGATCACCCAGGGCCCGCACACCGACCAGTCGCTGGACGCCGCCGGATTGCAGGACTTCGTCAAGTCCGCCACCGACCCGAACCGTCCGGTCGCGATCAACGTCATCGACTTCGGTGACGATCCTGACCGCGCGACGTGGGAGGCCGTGACGCAGCTGTCGGGCGGGAGCTATCAGAACATCGGCGCGTCGGACTCGCCGGACCTGGCGACCGCCGTCACCACGATGTTGTCTTACGGACAGTCCCAGCAGTTCGGTTGCGTCCGCGGTGAATTCGTCGGGAACCTCGATCTGCGGGTAGTGCCCGATGCCGGGCAGTTCGATCACCTGCGCCGCCGGCCGCAGTTCCCTAAGTCCGGCCAGAACCTCGGTGGTCGCGACGGGATCTCCGGTCGCCCAGAGGAAGCCCAGCGGCTTGGGCCAGTCCCGAACCGCGCCGTGCCAGCGTGGGGCGAACCGGACCCGCTCGTTGAGGTACGCGCACAGCAGGTGCAGGATCCGCTGGCCGTCCTCGCGGGCCAGCAGCGCCCACTGCGCCTCGGCCTCCTCCGGGGACAACGGGTGTTGCGCGCTGAACAGCCTGGCGAACCCGCGCATGAACCGGCGTTCTCCTGCGAGCCGGGAGAACAGCGGTCCCAGTGGGCCGCGCAGGATCTTCTGGCTCGGCCGCAGGCTGGCGCGCTCGATGATCACGCTGCCGTTGGTGAGCACCGCGCGCTGCAGCTCGAACGGCAGGGCGCCGGAGAGGTCGCGGGCCAGCAGTTCGGTGGCCACCGAGGTGCCCATGTCGTGGGCGAGCAGCACCACCGGTCCCACCCGCGGCGTCGGCGACGACGGTCTGCACGATGTCGGCCTGCTCCAGCAGGCTGTAGCGGTGCGGTCGCGGCTTGTCCGAGAGCCCGAAGCCGAGGAAGTCCAGGGTCAGCCAGGCCCGGTCCCCCAACCGTTCGACGACCCCGCGGAAATCGTAGGAGCTCGACGGGAAGCCGTGCAGCAGCAGCACGGTCGGACCGTCCCCGGGAGCGGACCGGACGAACACCGAGCCGGCGCCGGTCGAGACCAGCCGGCCCCCGTCTTGCCACTGTCGAACGCCGTCGGGCAGCACGGCTGTGACGCTATCAGCGGCACGCGATCAGGCGAACGCTGCCTCCACCGGCGGGCACGAGCACACCAGATTGCGGTCGCCGTAGGCGCCGTCGATCCGGCGCACCGGCGGCCACACCTTCGGCCGGAACCCGACGCCCAGCGGGTAGGCCGCCTGCTCGCGGGTGTACGGATGGGTCCACTCGTCGACCAGCAGGCACGCCGCGGTGTGCGGGGCGTTGCGCAGCGGGTTGTCGTCGGCGGGCCACTCGCCGGAGCCGACCTTGTCGATCTCGGCGCGAATGGCGATCATCGCCTCGCAGAACGCGTCCACCTCGGCCAGGCTCTCGCTCTCGGTCGGCTCCACCATGAGCGTGCCGGCCACCGGGAAGCTCATCGTCGGCGCGTGGAAGCCGAAGTCCGCCAGCCGTTTCGCCACATCGTCGACGGTGACGCCGGTGGCCTTGGTGATGCCTCGCAGATCGAGGATGCACTCGTGGGCCACCATGCCGTTCTCGCCGGTGTAGAGCACCGGGTAGTACTCGTCGAGGCGGCGGGCGATGTAGTTGGCCGAGGCGATCGCGGTCAGCGATGCCTCCCGCAGCCCGGCCGCGCCCATCATCCGGATGTAGGCCCACGTGATCGGCAGGATCGAGGCCGACCCGTACGGCGCCGAGGACACCGGATGCCCGTGCGGCAGTTCGTCGGCCAGCGGATGGCCGGGCAGGAACTCGGCCAGGTGCGAGCGCACCGCGACCGGCCCCACGCCGGGGCCGCCGCCGCCGTGCGGGATGCAGAACGTCTTGTGCAGGTTCAGGTGGCTGACGTCGCCGCCGAACTTGCCGGGCCGGGCCAGTCCGACCAGCGCGTTGAGGTTGGCGCCGTCGACGTAGACCTGGCCGCCCGCGTCGTGCACGGCCGCGCAGATGTCGGCGATGTCGTGCTCGAACACGCCGTGGGTGGACGGGTAGGTGATCATCAGCGCCGCCAGCTTGTCGGCGTTCTCGGAGACCTTGGCGCGCAGATCATCGAGGTCGACGTCAGCCGTTCTCCCGGCAGGCGACGACCACCACGCGCATCCCGGCCAGCGCGGCGGACGCGGCGTTGGTGCCGTGCGCACTGGACGGGATCAGACACACGTCGCGGTGGCGATCCCCGCGTGCGCCGTGATAGTCGCGGATCGCCAGCAGGCCGGCGTACTCACCCTGCGAACCGGCGTTGGGCTGCAGCGAGATCGCGTCGTAGCCGGTGATGCCGGTCAGCCACTCCTCCAGGTCGGCGATCAGCGAGCGCAGCCCGGGGGTGTCCGCGACCGGCGCGAACGGGTGCTGGCGGCTGAACTCCGGCCAGGTGATGGACTCCATCTCCGCGGCCGCGTTGAGCTTCATGGTGCACGAACCCAGCGGAATCATGCTGCGGTCCAGCGCGATGTCCTTGTCGGCCAGCGTCCGCAGGTAACGCATCATCTCGGTCTCGGTGCGGTAGCGGTTGAAAGCCGGGTGCGTGAGGAATTCGGTTGTCCGCGTGATGATCTCGGGGCCGGCGTAGTCGCCGGCCGGCGCGGCGTCGAAGGCCTCGCAGAACCGCGGCGACGTGCTCGTCGGTGGTGGCCTCGTCACAGGCGATCGACACGTGGTCGTCGTCGACGCGCCATATGTTGATGCCGCGCTCCTTGGCCGCGGCCTGCACCCGGGCCGCCTGCCCCGGCACCTGGGCCAGCACGGTGTCGAAGAAGGTGTCGTGCACCAGCTCCACCCCGGCCGCGGTCAGACCGGCCGCCAGGGTGCGCGCGTGTCCGTGGACCCGCCGGGCGATACCGGTCGAGCCCGTCGGCGCCGTGGTAGCTGGCGTACATCGCGGCCATCACCGCCAGCAGCACCTGCGCGGTGCAGATGTTGGACGTCGCCTTGTCGCGGCGGATGTGCTGCTCGCGGGTCTGCAACGACAGCCGGTAGGCCGGTGCGCCGTCGCTGTCCACCGAGACGCCGACCAGCCGGCCGGGCAGCTGGCGGGCATGCTTGCTGTGCACGGCCAGGTATCCGGCGTGCGGGCCGCCGAATCCCATTGGGACACCGAACCGCTGGGCACTTCCGAACGCGACGTCGGCACCGATCTCACCCGGCGGGGTGATCAGCGTCAGCGCCAGCAGGTCGGCGCCGAGCGCGATCAGCGCGCCCCGCTCGTGGGCCTGCTCCACCAGCTTCGACCAGTCGGTGATCCGGCCGCCGGCGCCGGGGAGCTGCGCGATGACTCCGAAGAACTCCCCCTCGGGCAGGCCGTTGCGCAGATCGGCGGTGACGATCTCGATGCCGAGCGGCTCGGCCCGGGTGGCGAGGATGGCCGCGGTCTGGGCGAACACGTCCTCGTCGACGGCCAGCCGGTTCGCCGAACCGCGGACCGCGCGGTGCATCAGTGCCATCGCCTCGGCGGCGGCGGTGCCCTCGTCGAGCATCGATGCGTTGGCGATCTCCAGGCCGGTCAGGTCGGCGATCATGGTCTGGAAGTTCAGCAGCACCTCGAGCCGGCCCTGGCTGATCTCCGGCTGGTACGGGGTGTACGCGGTGTACCAGGCCGGGTTCTCCACGATGTTGCGCAGCAGCACCGGCGGGGTCAGGGTGTCGTAGTAGCCCTGACCGATCATCGACACCGCGACGGTGTTGGAATCGGCCAGCGCCCGCAGCTCGGCCAGCGCCTCGTGTTCCGACGCCGCCGGCGGCAGGGCTTCCAGGCCCGGCGCCGCGCCGCCGTTGAGCGCGTCGAGGATGCCGGCCGGAAGTGCCTTGGCGGCCAGCTCGTCGAGTGAGTCGACGCCGATCACCGCGAGCATCCTGGACAGGGCGTCGGCGTCGGGACCGATATGGCGGTCGGCGAACGTGAACTCGGTGTGATCGGGCATCAGAGCCCTCCTGACTCGGGGCGGACACAGCCGTCAGCGGTGCCCTCTCCCTCTGTCGTGTGGCCTGAGAGATTCGGCGGCGAACCGCCTTTCCCCGTGGGCGGGCGATCGGTGGATCGCCACTTTCCAGAGGCATCGTGGCCGGGCGCGGTCCTGGGTGCCTGAGAGGTTGACGGAGAGGTATTGCTCCTTCGGCGCCCGTGACTGGCTGTCACGGAACTCTCCCGCGCGTGGGCGATGCGTGCTCGATCCTACCGGCAGCGGTGCACCGGGCGTCGAGCGGACAGGCAGGCTCAGCCGATTTTGCGGTCGCGGGTCTTGCGGCGGGACGCCAGCTCGTCCTCCGGCGCCGCGATCGACTCGCCGCCGTCGGCGCGTTCACCGGGGAAGTCGGCGATGGCGCCGGTCAGTTCGCGCATCGCGCCGCTGACCGCGATGCCGAACACACCCTGGCCGCCCTGCAGCAGGTCGACGACCTCTTCGGCGGACGTGCACTCGTACACCGTGGTGCCGTCGGAGAACAGGGTGATGTTCGCCAGATCCTGAACGCCGCGCTGACGCAGGTGATCGACGGCGACGCGGATGTTGTGCAGCGAGATGCCGGTGTCCAGCAGCCGCTTGACGATCTTGAGGACCAGGATGTCCTTGAACGAGTACAGCCGCTGGCTGCCCGAGCCGGCTGCGCCCCGGATCGAGGGCACCACCAGCGAGGTGCGCGCCCAGTAGTCCAACTGGCGGTAGGTGATACCGGCGATCTGGCAGGCGCTGGGGCCGCGGTAGCCGACCAGCTCGTCGGGCACCGAGTTGTCCGGGAACAGTCCGCCCTGCACAGGTTCGGTCACCGCGGTGACGGCATCGGGGCGGCCTTCGGTGCCAGCAAGGTCCAGCTGCTCCTGACGTGGCTGCTCGCCCACGATGCTTCCTCTCGCCGTTCGAACCACTGGCCTGCCTTACTGCTCCACCGCCAGCATTTGCCCTAGTCCGAGTCTTAGAGCATACGCCTTGTCGACGGGCAGTTCGTGCTCGTCGACGCAATCAAAGTATGGCTGCCGCGGGGCCTGTACCCCGCATCCGGCGCGCGTGTCGAGGCTGCCCGCACCCAAGTGAGACGGATCCGTGATCTTGTTTTACCGGTACCCGATCAGGTGGCCTTGAAATCATCGGGCGAGACGCTGTCGAGGAATTCCTTGAACTTCTCCACCTCGTCCTCGCGCACCGTGCCGGTCGCCTCGTCGTCGCTCTCGTCGGGGATCAACAGCCCGGCCTCGGCCAGCACCGCCTCCTCGACATAGATCGGAACGCCGACCCGAAGCGCGATGGCCACCGAGTCCGACGGCCGCGCGGAGACCTTGATGTCGCGGTCGAAGATCAGGTCGGCGTAGAAGGTGCCTTCCTGCAGATCGACGATGCGGACCTCCTTGAGCGAATGCCCAAGGGCGGCAATGACATCTCGGATCAGGTCGTGGGTCAGGGGGCGCGCCGGCTCCACGCCCTGCTGCTCGAGGGCGATCGCGGCCGCCTCGGTCTGCCCGATCCAGATCGGCAGGTAGCGGTCACCGTCAGATTCGCGCAGCAGCAACACGGGCTGATTCTGGGGCTGTTCAACGCGAATGCCGACCACTCGAACCTCACCCATCTGACTCTGACCTCCGCGCAAGATGTGCCGCCGCGTCCGAGTTCCGACCGCGTGACTGCTGACTACACACAGTCATCTGGAGTCTAGTCCTCAGCGATCGAGAACGTCGCGCACAGCGGACTTGATCAGCGAGGTGTGCAACGTGATCGCCAGTGCTGCCACCTCGCGGGCCAGGTCGTCCGCGCGGTCGCGGGCGCCTGCCTTCCCAGCCTTGACGACGGGGCCGGCGATCTGCGCGATCAGGTCCGACTGCCGGTCGGCCGCGGAACGGAACGCCCGCAGGTGCCGAGGCTCCACGCCGTACTCCCCGAGGGCACGCGCGCACTGCGCGATCACCACCGAATGCTCGTCGAAAAGTCCGCCCGGGCCGGTGGTGATGACACCGGCCTTGCACAGCGCCGCCAGCATCTCCTCGCCCACCCCCGAGCGGTTCAGCAGGTCCTCCCGGCTCAGCCGCACCGCGGCCGCGGTGGCACCGTCCCCGGCCTCGGATCGGTCGCTGCCCGGCTCGGGCACCAAACGCGGTACGGAGTAAGGAGATCCGGTGGCGGCAGCTCGCCGTCGGACTGGGCGTCCAGCTGCGCCTTGATCACCTTCAGCGGCAGATAATGGTCCCGCTGCGCGGTCAGGATGAAACGCAACCGCGCACAGTCGTAGGCGGTGAACCGGCGATAGCCCGACCCGCTGCGTTCCGGCGTGACGAGACCCTCAGCTTCCAGGAACCGGATCTTGGAGATCGTCACGTCCGGGAAGTCCGGTCGTAGCAGGTCGAGGACCGCTCCGATCGACATCCCGGCAAGCGCGGGAGTATCGGGGGCGGTCACTAGCTTCCTGGACCGCCCTCGTCGCCGCCCGGCTTCGGGCCGGTCAGGAAGACCAGGCGGAACTTGCCGATCTGGACCTCGTCGCCGTTGGTCAGGGTCGCCGAGTCGACCGGCTCCCGGTTGACGTAGGTGCCGTTGAGGCTGCCGACGTCGACCACCTGGAACTCGTTGCCGTCCAACCGGAACTCGGCATGGCGACGGCTGACCGTCACGTCGTCGAGGAAGATGTCGGAGTCGGGATGCCGGCCGGCCGACGTCGTCGCCTGATCGAGCAGGAATCGGGACCCGGCGTTGGGGCCGCGCTTGACGACCAGCAGTGCCGAACCCGACGGGAGGCCCTCGACCCCCGACGCCGCGGTCTCGCTGCCGGTGGCTGCCGGGGCGTCCAGCTCGTTGAGGAAGTCGGCGCGGAAGACGGATGTCGTCTCCACGGTGACTTCGTCAGACGGCTGGTCAATCCCAGAGTTCTGGTCCTTGTCCGTCACCCGCTGCTCCTCACTGGCTGCCGTGGCGATACCTGGCGGGGTGTCCGCGCAGGGCACCCGACCGCCGCACCATCATTTCCGTCGACCGTACCGCGCAGTGGTCGTCGTTGTGCCCACCACCGCCGGATCGGTGGCTGGCAGGCACCCTAACAATCGTCATTCGCTCAATGTGCCCCGATAGGCATCTGCGTCCAGCAGAGCCGCTAACCCCTGACCGAGGGTATCGCCGTCGACCTGAAGCTCCAACAGCCACCCCTGCCCGTACGGGTCGGAGTTGACCAGCTGGGGGTCGCCCTCCAGATCGCCGTTGACGGCAATTACTTTCGCCGTGACGGGGGCGTAGAGGTCCGACACCGACTTGGTCGACTCGACCTCCCCGAACGCCTCACCGGCGGTGACCTCGGTGCCGACGTCGGGCAGCTGCACGAACACCACGTCGCCCAGCGACGACTGCGCGAAGTCGGTGATCCCGACCACGCACGGTGTCGTCACCGGTGCGGCGCACCCACTCGTGCTCGGGGGTGTAGCGCAGGTCGGCTGGGATATCGCTCACGGTGCTCCTTGACTGCGGACGCTCACTTGACCGGCTGAGCGTATTGGCGGGCTTTCGGTTGTCGCAAGGTGGTGATGTCCACCCGGTCGGATTGCGTGACGGTCATGCTGCCGCCGACCCGCTCGACGCTGTCGACCGCCCCGCCCGGAATGTTCATCGCCGCCGCCAGCGTCGGCGGATCGCCAATGGCCAGAACGGAATACGGCGGGCTCAGTGTCTGCGAGTCGATGACCAGCGCGCCGCGGTCGCCGACCACCCAGGTGTCCACCCCGACGCGGACCGCCTGCTGGCCGGCGCGGATCTCCATCGCCTCGGCGCCGGCGGCGCGTAACTCGTTGATGACGTCGAGCATGGTTTCGGGGGCGACGCCGGGTCCGTGGTCCTCGATGGTGATGCTGACCCCGGGCCCGGTCGCCGCGACCGTGCCGATCAGGATCGACAGTGCGGCCAGCCGGGCCTGGGCGTTCTGGATGGCGGCCTGGTCGCTGGTGCCGGCGGCCTGCATGGCGGCCAGATTGCGCTGCAGTTCGGCGACCTCGGTGTTCAGCGCCGCCTCCCGCTGCTGCAGCGAGTCCAGCAGGACCAGCAGGTCGGCGGGGCGCGCGCTCTCCAGCGAGTCGCCGGATTCGGTCTGGCGGACCTGGGTGACGATCGCGATGCCCAGCACCAGGCACAGCAGCACGCCGAAGGCGCCGAACACCAGCTGTGAGCGGGACCGGGGCCGGTCGCGCGGCTGCCCGGTGTCGCCGGTGCCGTTCGGTGTCGCCCGTGCCGTCGGTGTCCTGGTCCCCCGCGGTCATCTCAGGCACCGAACAGCCTGCGCCGCAGCGCTGCGGCGTTGCCGAAGATCCGGATGCCCAGCACCACGATGATCGCCGTGGACAGCTGGGTGCCCACCCCGAGCTGGTCGCCCACGTAGACGATCAGCGCGGCGACCAGCACGTTGAAGACGAACGAGACCACGAACACCTTCGCGTCGAAGATCTTCTCCAGGTAGGCCCGCAGACCGCCGAACACGGCGTCGAGCGCGGCGACGACGGCGATCGGCAGGTAGGGCTGGATGACCTCGGGCACGCTGGGATGGAACACCAGGCCCAGCACGATGCCGACGACGAGTGCGGCGATGCCGATCATGTGGCGCTCTCATCTCCCCGCTCAGGGGCCGATCTGCTTGGCAAATTTAATCTCCCGGATCGCGCCGGCGGGCAGCGACAGGCCGTCGGCCGCTGCTCACGTTCACCCCCACCCCGTAGGACGCCTCCAGCAGCCGCAGCCGTTGCAGGCCGGAGCTGCGGTCGAAATTGTCCAGCATGGTGTTGGGTGGGCCGATCGCCAGAACGGTGTACGGGCT
Organism: uncultured Actinomycetota bacterium; assembly: GCA_963753095.1. Lineage (GTDB taxonomy): Bacteria > Actinomycetota > Actinomycetes > Mycobacteriales > Mycobacteriaceae > Mycobacterium. The sequence goes on along the minus strand of CAVWBC010000003.1, from coordinate 153,878 downwards.
GCTGATCGGATGATTGTCGACCAGGATCGCGCCGCCGGCCTGCCGAATCGTCACGTTGGGCCCCAGCCGCACGCCGCCCACCGAGATCGCCTCGGCGCCGCTGGCCCACAGCGAGTTCACCACCAGCTGCAGGTCGCGGTCCAGGATCACCTGACGGCTGCCCGGCAGCCGCTGCTTGGACACGTCGGTCAGGTCGCGGCCCTCGCGCGGGTCGGTCACCACGACGCTCACCCCGGGACCGATCACCGCGGTGGTGGCCGCGGCCAGGCTCAGCTCGTCGAGGCGGGTCAGAAGCTGCCTGGCCGGTCCGGTCGTCGCGCAGTTCGCGGCGCTGGATGTCGTCGGCCTGGGCGGCCAGTGCATCGCGGCGGACGGTGAGATCGTCGGTGGTGCGTTCCGCCGAACGCACGCTGGCCGCCAGCACCTGTTGGGCGGCGCTGACGCCGGGCGCCGTGGACCGCGCCTGCGCGACGGCCGCGGCGAAGACCACCGCGACCAGCACCGCGGCGACGGCCTGCCAGATCCAGTCGGTTGCGGCGCGGCGCGTCCGCCCGGTCTGTTGGCGGTCGGCCGCCGCGGCGGCGTAGCCGGGGTCGAGGTGGTCGGTGAGCAGTGAGCGCAGCAGCGACGGCACCGGGATCCGCGGCGGCAGGTCGGGATCGGGTGTGCGCAGGCCGGCTTGCGGGTCGTAGCCGCCGAGCGCGCGATCAGGGTGCGGCGGCATCGGCGCTGCCGATTCGTCCGGTACCGATCCTGGGCAGGGTGCGCACCACCAGCCGCACCTGGAGCAGGTAGAGCACCGCCGACCAGAGGTACATGCCGATTCCCCAGATCAGGAATCCCCAGCCGCAGACCCCGATCACCCTGCTCCACAACGCATCCCACTGTCCGAGCAGGACCAGCGGGAAGCCGGACATCAGCGCGAAGGTCGCCGCCTTGCCGATGTAGGTCACCGGCAGCGCGGTGATTCCGCGGCTGCGCACCACCGGCAGGGTGGCCGCCAGCACCGCGTCGCGCCCGATCAGGATGCCCACCACCCACCAGGGCACGATCCCGGCCAGCCCCAGCCCGATCGGCACGGCCAGCATGTAGATGCGGTCCACCAGCGGGTCGAGCAGCTCGCCCAGCCGGGAGGACTGGTTCGGGACCAGCCGGGCGATCTTGCCGTCGGCCCAGTCCGAGAAGCCGCTGAACATCAGGATCGCCACGGCCCAGCCGTAGGCGGTGGTGGCCAGCAGCAGGTACAGGAACACCGGAACCAGGACGAGCCGAACCATGCTGAGGATGTTCGGGATCGTCCACACCCGCCGGCCCTGGGGCTCCATCAGATGAACCTAACGGAACACCCCGGGCAGGCTCAGCGCCGACAGCGTGTCGTCGTTGAGCGGGTTGTCGTGAACCATGTACGTCCACGTCGACGTCGGCCGCGCCAGCTTGGACAGGTCCAGGCCCTGCTCCTCCTCGAGGACGTTGGCCGTCTCGAAGGTCTGCTGGGCCGCCTCGATGGCGTCGGCGGCCAGGTGGCCGAAGGCGTCGACGGCCATCCGGTGGAACTCGTCGAGCGGGTTCTGCCGGCCCAGGGCCCGCAGGTGGATGCTCTCCCGGATGTCGGAGAGGTAGGCCAGGTGGTCGGCCCAGCCCCGGTCGAGGTGGAACAGCATGATGTCGCGGCAGATCCGTCTGCAGCTCCTCCTCGGAGACCTTCGCGACCAGGTCTTCGTATCGCTCGGGCGCGAGCTCCTTGAGCTCGTCCCGGGCGGCGGCCGTGCTGAGCAGGGTGTTGCGCCGCTCCACGATGATGGCCCGCTGCTGGGCGATCAGCTGGTTGTAGCGCCAGGTGTTGGCGTGGACGTCGAGCAGCCGGCCCTCGGCAACCCGCTGCGCGTGGTCGAGCAGGGTCGCCGCCTTGGGGCTGGTGATGCGGCCGGTCTCGTCGCATTCGGTCGGCAACTTGCCGGGGTCCAGGTGGGCGGTGACGACGTCGTCCTCCCAGCTGGAGAAGAACACCGACGAACCCGGATCGCCCTGGCGGCCCGCGCGCCCGCGGAGCTGGTTGTCCAGCCGCTCGGTGCGGTGCCGGCCGGTGCCGATGACGTGCAGGCCGCCGAGTTCGGCGACTTTGCCATGGTCGGATTCGTCCGACCCGCCGAGCCGGATGTCGGTGCCGCGCCCGGCCATCTGGGTGGACACGGTCACCGCGCCGAGCTTGCCGGCCTCGGCGATGACGCGCGGCCTCCTCCTCGTCGTTCTTGGCGTTGAGCACCACGGCGGGCACCCCGCGGCGCACCAGCCGCTCGTGCAGCTCCTCGGATTCGGCGACGTCGTGGGTGCCGACCAGGATCGGCTGGCCGGTGGCGTGCATGTCGATGATGTGGTCGATGATCGGCGTCGGTCTTGGCGGCCGCGGTGATGTAGACCCGGTCGGACTCGTCCTCGCGGATGTTGGGGGTGTTCGGCGGGATCGGCGAGACGCCCGAGCTTGTAGAACTGGCGCAGCTGCTCACCGGCGGCCAGCGCGGTGCCCGTCATGCCGCACACCGTCGGGTAGCGGTTGATCAGCGCCTGCACGGTGATGGTGTCGAGCACCTCGCCGGTCTCGGTGGTCTCGATGCCCTCCTTGGCCTCCACGGCCGCCTGCAGGCCGTCGGGCCAGCGCTGCAGTGAGGCGATGCGGCCGCGGGAGGAGTTGATCAGGTTCACCGCGCCGTCGCGGACGATGTAGTGCACGTCGCGCTGCAGCAGCACGTGGGCGTGCAGGGCGACGTTGACCTCGGTCAGCGTGGTGCCGACGTGCTCCTCGGAGTACAGATCGATCCCGCCCAGTGCCGCCTCAATTTTCTGCGCGCCGGTCTCGGTGAGGTGGACGTTGCGGCTGTCGGCGTCGGTGTCGAAGTCCTGACCGGCGTACGAGATCGCCGACCAGCCGGACGATCTCGAGCTTCGGGGTCTCGCGGTGGGTGGTGCCGGCCAGCACCAGCGGCACCAGCGCCTCGTCGACCAGTACCGAGTCGGCCTCGTCGATCAGCGCCACGTCGGGGTTGGGCGAGACCAGGTCGGCGACGTCGGTGACCAGTTGGTCGCGCAGCACGTCGAACCCGATCTCGTTGACCGACGCGTAGGTGACGTCGCACTCGTAGGCCGCGCGCCGCTCCTCGCGCGGTCGAGTCGGCCGGTGATCCAGCCGACGCTCAGGCCCATCGCCTCGATCAGCGGGCCCATCCACTCGGCGTCGCGGCGGGCCAGGTAGTCGTTGATGGTGACGACGTGCACGTGCCGGCCGCCCAGCGCATAGCCGGCGGCGGCGATCGCGCCGGACAGCGTCTTGCCCTCACCGGTGGCCATCTCGACCACATCGCCGGCGAGCATCCGCAGCGCGCCGAGCAGCTGCACATCAAAGGGGCGGAGTGCAGTCGCCCGTTCGGCGGCCTCCCGGGCGATGGCCAGGAACTGGCCGATGTCGGCGGACTCGGCGAGGTCCTCGAGGTTCAGCAGCTGTGCGGCCTTGCGGAGCTGGTCGTCGTCGAGGCCCTTGGCCTTGTCCTCGAACTCCGCCGACGACTTCGACCTCGGTCATCGACTGGGCCTTGACCTTCTCGGTGGTCGCGCCCAGCAGACGCCAGAACCCTCGGCTGACCCGGCCGGGTCCGGAGTCGGTGCTCTTGCGGTCGTCTTCGGAACGTCGTCTCGGAAGCCCGGGCGCACAGGTCAACGGTACGGCTGGCCCGGATCAGCCCAAGTTGGAGCGCCGGGGGTAGGCCACCGCCGGGTCGGTCAGGGTGTTGACCACGGTGGCCAGTCCCGCTCTCGAAGGCCCGGCGCAGCGCCGGTCGCAGTTCCCCGGGCGTCGACACCAGCTCGCCCGTGCCCGCCGAGCGCCCGCACGACCTCGTCGTAGCGGGTTCCGGGGCGCAGCTCGGCCACCACCGAATACCCGTACAGCATCTCCATGGGGTGCTTCTCCAGCCCCCAGATGCCGTTGTTGCCGACCACCGACACCACGTGCACGCCGTGGCGCACCAGGGTGTCCCACTCCATGCCGGAGAACCCGAACGCGCCGTCACCCTGCAGCAGCACCACCTGCCGGTCGGGCCGGGCGAGCTTGGCGGCCAACGCGTACCCGGGACCGGAGCCCAGGCAGCCGAACGGCCCGCTGTCCAGCCAGGCGCCCGGCACGTAGCTGTCGATCACCCGGCCCGCGTAGGAGCCGAAGTCGCCGGCGTCGATCACGACGATCGCGTCGCGGTCCAGCAGCGGCATCAGCTCGGCGTAGACCCGCATCGGATGCAGCGGGGTGCGGTCGTCGGCCGAGTTCGGTCGGCCTCGACGGCGCGCGGCCTCGGCCTCGATGGTGCGCAGCGAGCCGATCCAGGACTCGTGCTCGGGCGTGGCCGACGCAGCTGGCCAGTGCGGACAGGATGCCCGGTCAAGTCGCCGTAGAGCGCGGCGGCGACCGCCCGCGGGTGGTCGCGGTCGGGTCGCGACCCGGTCGGCGACGATGAGCTGGGTGTCGGCGCCGAACACGCCGCCGAAGCCGAGCCGGAAATCCATCGGGACCCCGATCACCAGCGCCACGTCGGCCTGAGCGAGCGCCACCGACCGCGCTCGGGAGAACGCCAGGTCGCGGTCGGCGCCGACGATGCCGCGGGCCATTCCGTTGGCGAACACCGGGATTCGCAGCCTCTCGGCCAGGTCCAGCAGCGCGTCCTCGGCATGCCCCCACCACACATTGGTGCCGGCCATGATCACCGGCCGCTGGGCGCCCGAGAGCAGCCGCACCGCCCGCTCCACCGCGGACCCGTCCGGTGGCGGCAGGACGGGCAGTTCGGTCAGCGCACCGGGCTCGTCGCGGTCGTGGGCCTCGCCGAACACGTGGTCCATCGGGAAGTCGACGAACGCCACCCCGGACGGCGCACCGACCGCGGCCCGCAACGCGTCGTCGACCCGGTCACCCACCGCACCCGGGGACGCCGGCGGTGGCCGCGTAGCGCGCCAGTGGCGCCACGAACGGCACGTGGTCGATCTCCTGCAGGGAGCCCATCCCCCAGCGCAGCGCCGGCGCCCGACCGCCGAGCACCAGCATCGGTGACTGGTTCTGCTGGGCGGCGGCCATCGCGCTCATCCCGTTGGTGACGCCGGGTCCCGCGGTCAGCGCGACCACCCCTGGGACCCGCGTCACCTTCGACCAGCCCTCCGCGGCGAAGGCCGCGGTCTGCTCGTGACGGGTGTCGATCAGCCGGATGCCTTCGCTGCGGCAGCCGTCGTAGATGGAGAACAGGTGCCCCCCGGAGAGCGTGAACATGGTGTCGATGCCGCTGGCGCGCAGCCGCCGCGCGATCAGTCGGCCGGCGTGAACGGTGTCCATTGGGCGAGCGTAGTCAGTGCGCCGCCGCGACGGCCCGCATAATCACCGCATGCCCGATGCCGATGTCCTGATCGCCGGAGCCGGGCCGGTCGGCTTGACGGCCGCACTGGAGTTGACCCGCCGAGGGGTGCGGTGCCGCGTGGTCGACCCGCTGATCGAGCCGCCGCGGTACGCCAAAGCCGTTGGCGTGCAACCACGCACGCTCGAGGCGTTTGAGGGAATGGGCATACTGCACCGGATGCTCGACGCGGCCGTCCCCCTCCGCGGCCAGCTCATCTACGTCAACGGTGTGCACGTGGGTGACCTGCCCATGGACGTCCCGGCCGACGTGCCGTTCGGGTTCGTCGCGATCCCGCAGTACGCCACCGAGCGCATCCTCACCGAGGAACTGGCGCTGCTCGGGGTGCCCGTCGAACGCGGCGTCCTGCTGGACGGATTCACCCAGGACGCCGACGGGGTGGTTGCCACGCTGGCCGGTGGCGGGGACACCACCCGGGTCCGGGTGCGGTACCTGATCGGTGCCGACGGCGCGCACAGCGTGGTCCGCAAGACACTGGGGCTGGCCTTCGAGGGCGGGGCATTCGCCGAGCCGTACATGCTCGGCGACGTCGAGGTCGACTGGTCGCTGCCCCGGGGCTATGTCCTGCGGGCCATGCACCAGACCGACGGCGTCACCGACGACCTGCTGGTGGCGGTTCCACTGCCGGAGCGCAACCGCTATCGGATGTCGATGCTGGTGCCCCGGCGAACCTCACCGATCGACTCGACGCCCGAGCTGCGCGACATCCAGGCGGTGCTGGACCGGCTCGCGCCGGAGCCGACGACCGCGACCAACCTGCGCTGGTCGTCGGTCTTCCGGATCAGTCACCGCATCGTCGACAGCTACGGCACGGGTCGCGTGTTCGTGGCGGGTGATGCCGCCCACATCCATCCGCCCACCGGGGCGCAGGGCATGAACACCGGCATCCAGGACGCCCACAACCTGGCCTGGAAACTGGCCCTCGCGGTGCGCGGCGACGCCGCGCCCGGCCTGCTGGCCAGCTATGACGCCGAACGCCGGCCAGTCGGAGAGGAGGTGGTGGGCCGGACGGTCCGCAACGCGCGGGAGGGCATCGGTGCCGGCGAGACCGATCCGGACTTCGTGATCCGCCGTGAGGCCCAGTTGCTCATCGACTACGCCGGCAGCCCGATCGTCGCAGCCGCGGCGGGCACCCGGGCACCGGACGCCGCCGGACTCGTTCGCGAGGCCGTCACCGGCCCGCTGCGGCTGTTCACCGTGCTCGACCGCCGCGACCACACCATCCTGTTCTACGCGCCGGAGAACCTCTCGGTCGCCGACGTCGCCGCGCTCGAGCACACCGCCGCCGCAGCGCGGGAGGCCGCACACGGCCACCTGGACGTCTACCTCGTGGCCGCGCCCGGCGCCGAGGTGTCCGGCACGGTGCTACCGCTGATTACGGACGCCGCCGGCGAGTTCGCGGCCCGCTTCTCGCCCGGCGCAGTCTCGACGTTCGTGATCCGGCCGGACGGCTACGTCGGCTTCGCCGCCCGGGACGAACTCGCCGAGACCGATCTGATGGCGTGGCTCAAGCTGACATTTCGCTAGACATCTCCTCCTGTCATCCGCCTGCGCCGGGCTGCCGGGGTAGGTTCGCCGGGATACCGCATCAGGCGTCGGTGAGACGCCGCCGCAGGAGGAACCGCGTTGGAGAACTTCAAGCCGTCCATGGACTGGGGGCACGAACTCGTCCCCTCCCTGCTGTGGATTCTGCGGACGTAGGCGATCACCGCCGTCCTGAGCCTGGTGGTGCTGGTGCTGCTGGCCCGTTTCACCGTGTGGGGCCGCCAGTACTGGCGGGTGACCGGCGACTACTTCAAGGGCAGACAGAGCATCGGCGTCTGGATCTGGGTCGCGGTGCTGTTGCTGTCCACCATCATCTCGGTACGCCTCGACGTGCTGCTCAGCTATTACGGAAACGACCTGTTCACGGCACTGCAAGTCGCCTTCCAGGGATCCGGCGCCGGCAACGAGGAGATGCGTCAGTCCGGTATCAAGGGCTTCTGGACGGCTATCATCATCTTCGCGATCCTGGCCACCATCTACATCAGCAGGGTGATGCTCGACATCTACCTGACCCAGCGCTTCATCATCCGCTGGCGGGTGTGGCTCACCGACCGGCTGACTGCGACTGGCTCGACGATCACGCCTACTACCGCACCCGGTTCACCGACAGCGACATCGACAACCCGGACCAGCGCATCCAGTACGACGTCGACATCTTCACCGCCGGCGTCGGCTCCTCGCCCAACACCCCGATGGTCGGCACCTCCAGCACACTGCTGTTCGGTGCGATCAACTCGCTGGTGACGGTGGTCTCGTTCACCCTGATCCTGTGGAACCTGTCCGGGCCCGCTGACGCTGTTCGGCATCACCCTGGGCCACGCCCTGTTCTGGGTGGTGCTGCTCTACGTCATGTTCGCGACGATCATCGCGTTCTGGATCGGCCATCCGCTGATCCGGCTGAGCTTCCGCAACGAGCTGACCAACGCCGTGTTCCGTTACGCGCTGGTGCGGCTGCGCGACGCCGCCGAGGCGGTCGGCTTCTACCGCGGTGAAGACGCCGAGCGCGGACTGCTGCGGACCCGGTTCGCCGCCATCATCGCCAACTACCGCCGCTTCGTGAACCGCACCATCGCGCTGACCGGGTGGAACCTGTCGATGAGCCAGATCATCAACCCGCTGCCGCTGGTCATCCAGGCGCCCCGGTTGTTCGCCGGCGCAGATCGACCTCGGCGACGTCACCCAGTCGTCCAGCGCCTTCGGCTCGATCCACGACTCGCTGTCGTTCTTCCGCAACGCCTATGACTCCTTCGCCAGCTATCGCGCCGCCATCATCCGCCTGCACGGCCTGGTGGAGACCAACTCCGTGGCCCGCGAACTGCCCAAGCTGGCAACCGTCGCCAGCCACGACGGTTCGGTCGAACTGCAGCGGCGTCGAGGTCCGCACCCCCAGCGGCGCCCAGCTGGTGGATCCGATCGATCTGCGGCTGGAGCCCGGCGAGACCCTGGTCATCACCGGCGCCGTCCGGCGCCGGCAAGACCACTCTGCTGCGCAGCCTGGCCCAGCTGTGGCCCTACACCTCCGGGCACCCTGCGCCGACCCATCGACGACCACGACACCATGTTCCTGTCGCAGATGCCCTACGTGCCGCTGGGCGACCTGCGCACGGTGGTGTCCTACCCGGCGAACTCCGGGGCGATTCCCGACGAGCGACCTGCAGCGCGCGCTGACCAAGGTGGCGCTGTCGCACCTGGCCATCCGGCTCAACGAGGTCCAGGACTGGGCCAAGGTGCTCTCCCCGGGCGAGCAGCAGCGCATCGCCTTCGCCCGGGTCCTGCTCACCCGGCCCAAGGCGGTGTTCCTCGACGAGTCCACCTCGGCACTCGACGAAGGTCTGGAGTTCGCGCTCTACGACCTGGTGCGCACCGAGCTGCCGAACACGATCCTGGTCAGTGTCAGCCACCGCAGCACCGTCGAGCAGCATCACGATCCGGCATCTGGAGCTGCTGGGCGAGGGTGCCTGGCGGCTCGGCCGGGTCGAGGGAAACGAGCCCGCACCGGTCTGATACGCCGCCGGACCGTACGGGTGCGAGAGGAGCACGCCCGTGGAGATGTACAAGCCGTCTTTGGACTGGGCGAACGAGATCCCGCATTCGCTGCTGTGGGCGGGCAAGGCGCTGGCTGATCAGCGCCGCCCTGGCTGCTCGTCGTGCTGGTGCTGCTGGCCCGCTACACCACCTGGGGCCGGCAGTTCTGGCGCATCACCGGCGGATACTTCAGCGGAGCACGAGCGTGGTGGTTTGGGCCTGGCTCGGCGTGCTGCTGTTCTCGGTGATGATCTCGGTGCGCCTGGACGTGCTGCTGAGCTACTACAGCAACGACCTCTACTCCTCGCTGCAGGTGGCTTTCGAGGGCGCCGGAGCGGGCAACGAAGCGGTCCGCAACTCCGGCATCCACGGCTTCTGGATCGCCATCCTGACTTTCGCGCTGATCGCCAGCGTCTACATCGGCAGGCACATCCTCGACATCTACCTGATGCAGCGCTTCATCATCCGCTGGCGGGTGTGGCTGACACGACCGGCTCACCGGTGACTGGCTCACCGGCGACGCCTACTACCGCGGGCGATTCATCGACCAGCCGATCGACAACCCCGACCAGCGCATCCAGCAGGACATCGACATCTTCACCACCGGCACTGGTGCGGAACCGAATTCGCCCACTGTCGGCACCTCGGCGACGCTGCTGTTCGGCGCGATCTACTCGTTGGTGTCGGTGGTGTCGTTCACCCCCATCCTGTGGAACCTGTCCGGTCCGCTGACAGTCTTCGGCGTCACCCTGCCCCATGCGCTGTTCTGGATCGTGCTCGCTCTACGTGCTGATCGCCACGGTGATCGCGTTCTGGATCGGCAAGCCGCTGATCCGGCTCAGCTTCCGCAACGAGGCGACCAACGCCGCGTTCCGCTACGCGCTGGTCCGGCTGCGCGAGGCCGCCGAGGCGGTCGGGTTCTACCGCGGCGAGCGCGCCGAAAGCCGGATCCTGACAACACGATTCATGGCGATCATCGACAACTACCGGGCGTTCGTCGGGCGCAGCCTGGTCTTCGTGGGCTGGAACCGATCGCTGACCTTGATCGTCACCCCGCTGCCGCTGGTGATCCAGGCGCCGCGGCTGTTCGCCGGCCAGATCACTTTCGGCGACGTCAACCAGTCCTCGAGCGCGTTCAACAGCATCCACGACTCGCTGTCGTTCTTCCGCAGTGTCTACGACTCCTTCGCCGCCTACCGCGCCACCATCATTCGGCTCGACGGTCTGGTGGACGCCAACGAGCAGGCCCGGGCCCTGCCGCGGCTGGCCGCCGAGCCGAGCCGCCGACGGCACAATGGAATTGCGTGACGTCGAGGTCCGCAGACCCGGGCGGCGAGCTGCTGATCGACGCCCTCGACCTCCGGCTGGCGCCGGGCGAGTCCCTGGTGATCACCGGCCCGTCGGGATGCGGCCGCACGACGCTGCTGCGCAGGCATCGCCCAGCTGTGGCCCTACACCTCCGGCACGCTGCGCCGGCCCGGCGACGGCGACGGCGACCATGTTCCTGTCCCAGGTGCCCGTACGTGCCGCTGGGTGATCTGCGGGCGGTGCTGTCCTATCCGGCGGTCGAGTCCGACATCCCCGACGAGGAGCTCATCGCCGCCCTCGACGACGTCGCATTGGGCCACCTGGCGGGCCGGCTCGACGAGGTCGCGGACTGGGCCAAGGTGCTCTCGCCGGGTGAGCAGCAGCGCATCGCCTTCGCGCGCGTGCTGCTGACCAAGCCGAAGACGGTCTTCCTCGACGAGTCCACCTCCGCGCTCGACGAGGGTCAGGAGTTCACCCTGTACCGGCTGCTGCGTACCCGGCTACCGGAGTGCATCCTCGTCACAGTCACCCACCGCAGCCACCGTCCACCAGCACCACGATCAGCACCTGCGACTGCTCGGCGACGGCGAGTGGCAACTCGATCGCCGGCCGGAGCCGGTCGAGGGTCTAGACCTTCGCCGCGGCGTGGCCGGCGCGGCGGCCGAAGAACGAGCCCTCCCCCAGTTGCGTTCCGCTGGCATAGCCCTTGCCGTCCTGGGCGATGTTGGACGCGCAGGCGCCGGCCGCGTACAGCCCGGGAATCACGCTGCCGTCCTCGCGCAGCACCTCGCCGTCGACGGTGGTGGCCAAACCGCCGACGGTGAACCCGGAGTACATCGCCTTGCCCAGCGAGAGGTCGAATGCACCCCACGGGCCGTTATCTTGCGGCGCAAGGAATTCCGGTTGTTTGTGGAAGTCGGGGTCTTCGCCCTTGGCCGCAAACTCGTTGTAGCGGTTCAGAGTGGCCACCAGGTTGCCCGGCGGAATTCCCAGCGCGGACTCCATCTCCTCAACGGTCTCCCAGCCGTCGATGAACTTGATCAGCGGGATCTCCGGGCGCTTCATGTGCGCCTCGTCGACGATCAGGAATGCCGCGCTGTCGGGCTGGTCCATGACGAAGCCCGATGTGCGGGAATGGTAGGAGTCCTCGGCGACGAACCGCTGGCCGTTCTTGTTGACGATGATGCCGGTCAGCAGGATCGAGGGCGGGTAGACCGGCGCGGTGATGAACGCCTGGTCCATGTGCTTGGTCGCCCCGCCGGCGGACACGCCGAGCCGGATACCGAGGCCGTCGTCGTAGGTGTTGCCGAGGACGAACGGCTTCTCGGCGAGCTTGGGCGTGTACTCGGCGACCATGTCGGGGTTCATCACGAAGCCGCCGGCGGCGATCACCACCGCCTTGGCCCGGATCGCGCCGGTCTCGGTGAAGTGCTTCCAGGACACGCCGACCACCGCGCCGTCGGCGACCACCAGGTTCGTCGCACCGGTCTCGTAGCGGATCTGCACGCCGAGTTCGGCGGCACGCTTGAGCAGCAGGTCGATCACCATGGCGGCGCCCTGGGTGTCGCCGGGGACCGGCACCTTGTGGCCCCGCGGCGCGGGCACCGCCATGTTCTTGTACGGCCACACCTTCTCGTTGCCGGTGTACATCAGGCCCTCGGTGTTGGGCTGGATGACGGCCTTCTCCGGGTAGTAGCTGCGCTCGAAGCCGATGCCCAGCTCCTCGAGCCAGTTGAAGTGCTCGACGCTGCCCTCGCAGTAGGCGCGGATCTTGTCGTGCTCGGGGTCGCGGGACACCGCGACCAGGTACTTGTACATCTCCTCGGCGCTGTCGGGATGCCCGGTTGCCTGCTGCACGGCGGTGCCGCCGCCGAGGTAGAAGTGGCCGCCGGCCATGGCGGTGGTGCCGCCGGCGGCGGCGGCCCGCTCCAGCACCAGCACCCGGGCGCCGGCGGCCGCCGCGCATCACCGCCGCGCACCCGCCGCCGATGCCGAAGCCGACGACCAGCGACGTCGACGTCGTCGGACCACTCGGTCACCTCGGACGCGTCCACGGTCGGCGGGGTGTCGAGGCCACTCATCGCTGCTCCTGTTTCCGAGTCGGCAAGTTCTGGACAGGTGTCTGATTTCTCTTCGGTCGAGGATATCCCGGCCGGCCCGCGCTGCTAGAACGTGTTCTAGTTCAGGTCGCCGACCCGGCGATGAGGTCGACGAGCACGCGGATCTGCTCGCCGAACAGCGCGGCGGGATCGCTGAAGGTGTCCGCGCCGTACTGGCCGAATACCTCCAGGCTGACGGCGCCGACGATCCATCCCCACGCCACGGTGCAGCGGATCACCAGCGCGTTGTCGCCGGGGAAGCCGAACTCGTGCGCGGAGCTTCGCAGTCCTTCGAAATCGGTTGCGCCACATGGTGTTCGGTGAGAACGATGTCTCCGGTGACGACTCCGGTGGCGACCGCGTCGAACAGCGCGCCGACCACGCGGGTCCCCGGCGCGGTGGTGATCTCGGCCGGGGCGTGGTAGCCGGGCACCGGGCTGCCGTAGAGCAGCGCCCAGCACGCCGGCTCGGTCGAGCGCCCAGCGCCGCATGGCCGTCGGCGATCGCGGCGACGTCGGCCCGCCAGCCGTCGTCGGCCTCTTCGCGGGCCTGCTCGACGTCGTCGGCCAGTTCGGAGTAGGTGTCCACCAGCAGCATCGTGAGCAGCTCGTCGCGGCCGGCGACGTAGCGGTAGCACGGCCGAGGACACCATGCCGAGGTCGCGGGCGATGGCGCGCACCGACAGTCCGGCTGCGCCTTCGCTCGCCAGCTGGCGCCGGCCGAGCTCGACGATCTGCGCCTCGATGCGCTGTCGGGACTCCTGCCGCTTGCCCATCGGCACAGTCTGACACAAAGCGAGATCACCGCTCTTGATTTCTGGGCGTGACCGCGCTGGCAGGCTGACCAGAGAGAGCAATGCTCTCGTTTCTCTGGAGCAAGGCGAAGGAGCAGCGCATGACCGACGTACTACGACCCTCCCGAACGCCGCCGCGCGTGCGGTTAACGCCGTCATCCGGCGGCTCGCCGAACTGGGTGTCAGCATCGCCGGAACCCGCGCCCTGCGGGTACGGGGCCGAAAGACCGGCGCGGTGCGCAGCGTCGTGGTGAACGTGTTGCGCGTGGACGGGGTGGACTACCTGGTCTCACCGCGGGGCAACACCCAGTGGGCGCGCAACGCCCGGGCGGCCGGGGAGGTGGAGCTCGGGCCGCGCTGGCGGCGCACCCCGGTGCCGCTCACCGAGGTCGCCGACGACGCCAAGCCAGAGCTGCTGAAGCGCTATCTGGACCGGTGGTACTGGGAGGTCAAGGGCCACATGGCCGGGCTGACGCCGCAGTCCGGGCCGGAAGAGTTGCGCGCCGCGGCCGCGCCCATCCCGGTTTTCGCGCTGGGCGGCTAGTTGGCTGGGTGGCCGCGACGTTGACGACGCCGATGTCCTCGCGGACCTGCTGGTCGGTGGCCTGCCAGGACACCGCGGCGGGCAGCTCGCCCCAGGTGCTGTTGAACAGGCCGATGATGATCGGCCTTGTTGTTGTCGGCCAGCACGTAGACCGGCCCGCCGGAGTCGCCCTTCTTGCTGATCACGCCGTTGTTCATGGTGAACCAGCCGTTGTTGACCCGCTCGACGGAGCCGCAGCTCTCGCCGGTGATGATCCCGAAGTGGCACACCGGGGCGCCGGCGCCAGCGGGGCGTCGGCGTCGGCGACCAGCTGGCGGCCGCCGGGCAGGATGTTGTTGACCGTGACGTCGGCGGCCAGTCCGATCGTCTCGTAGTCGGCGATCACCTGATCGGTGCGTACGACGGTGCCGTCAGGGGTGTTGTCGCGGAAAGTGGACACCGTCGCCGATGAATCGGCCGTCCTTGTCGGTGACCGGCCCGCTGCCGCGGCAGTGACCGGCCGAGAAGGCGATGCGCTGGACGGGGTCGACGTAGCCGAGGGTGCAGACGTTGCTGTCCTGCTGGATCTCCATCCCGGGCGAGACCACCGACACCGGGGTCGGCCTGGGCCACCGAGGCGACCGAGGCCAGCGACAGTCCGAAAGCCACGGCCGCCGCGGCGGCGGTGACAGCGTTCGAAGAGGTAAACGAGTCACCGTACACCCCGATCCGTCGGCGACCCGTTAACGACGCGGTCGCAATAGTGTGTCGACTGTGTATCGGCGTTCGACGGCCGATCGTTACCAACGCACTATTGCGTACCCGCGTCGTTCCCGCAGTAGTCCGTCAGGGAATGGTGACGACCTGCCCGATCTGGATCAGATCGGGGTTGGCGATGCCACTGGCCGCGGCGATCTCCGGGTAACGGTTGCCGTCACCGTAGAAGCGCTCGGCGATCGCGAACAGGGTGTCACCGGAGACGACCGTGTAGGTGCGCGGGGCCGGCGGAGCGGTGGCGGCGGTGCCGGCTCCTCGGCGGCGACGGGCGCGACCTCGATGGTCTCCTCGACCGAGCGGCGGCGGCGGGGCGTCGGTCTCGGTGCGGGACGACCAGGCCGGTCCGTCGGCGGAGTAGAGCACGACGTTGCGGTCGTCCTGCAGGACCAGCTTGACGCTCTTCTTGCCCTTGGTGTCGGTGTGCCAGATCGGCTTGTCCTCGGTGTAGAGCACGAAGTTTCCGTCGGTCTGCACCTCGGCGCGCTCCACGTCCTGCCCATTGGTGCCGGAGGCCCAGACCGCTTCCCCGCGCGCTGCCAGGACGAGGTTTCCGTCCTCCTGCAGCGTCAGGGTGTAGGCCCCGTTGTTGGAGGTGAGCGCATCGCCCTTCCCCAGTTTCTGTCCTTCGGTGAGTGTGTCTCCCACGGCTTTCCTCCTGTAAGACGCCCACTTCTCGGGCGTGCGCCCGCAGAGCCTACTGACGTTCGCGTCAATCGTGGCGGGTTGCGCTCAATATGACCGAAAACGACAGTGAACGTTCAGGAATCGAAGCCGAGGCCCAACCTGTCCAGTGTCTCGGAGGAACAGGTTGCGCTCGTCCGGCGTTGTGGTCGGCCCGGTCCAGTGACCAGCGGGTCGCCTGGATGCCGATACTGGCCAACGGTTCGGGCGGGAACGGCAGCGGCTTCTTGCGCACCATCTCCAGCTCGGTGCGTTCGGTCGGGCGCCCGTCGAGCAGATCCAGGCAGACGTCGGCGGCGAACCGGGCGGCACCCACCCCCAGCCCGGTGAACCCGTTGACGTAGGCGATCCGGCCGCGCCCGGCCACGCCCCCAGTGCGCGCAGAACCGGGTGTTGGTGTCGATCGCCCCGGCCCAGCGGTGGGTGAACCGGACGTCGTCGAGTTGCGGGAAGGTGATGAAGAAGTGCGCGGCCAGCCTGCGGAACGTCTCGAGGCCGGTCCTCGTACATCGGGTCGACCCGCCGGCCGTAGTGGTACACCGCGTCGTATCCGCCCCAGACGATCCGGTTGTCGGCCGACAGCCGGTAGTAGTGGAACTGGTTGGCGCTGTCGCCGACCCCTGGCGTGAGCGCCAGCCGATGCGGTCGAGTTGGGCGTCGGTGAGCGGCTCGGTGGCCAGCACGTAGTCGTACACCGGCACGGTATGCAGCCGGTTGCGCCGCAGCAGGCTGGGAAAGACGTTGGTGGCCAGCACAGCCCGCTCGGCGGTGATCGACCCGCGGCTGGTGGCCACCCGCACCCGCGCGACGGTCGTGCTCGATCGACTGGGCGGCGGTGTGCTCGAAGATCTGCACGCCCGTCTCGGCGCAGACCCGCGCGAGCTCGAAGCACCAACCGGGCGGGATCGACGATCGCGCAGGTGTGCGGGATCGAACAGCCCGCCCAGGTAGGTCGGCGAGGCGACCTCGGCGCGCACCGCCGATTCGTCGAGGAATCGGCCGTCACCGTGCTCGGCCGCCTCGCGCAGCCACGGCACCTGGTGCGCTTCGGTGGCCACCGGTCATCATCCCGGTGCGTTCCCAGTCCACTTTCATGCCGTACCGCTCGATGTCGGCCTGCATGCCGTCGAGGTTGGCCACCCCGAGCTTCTCGAGCCGGTCGATATTCGGCCGGCCAGCGTGAGCTCCCGTTCTCGGCGCCGTGGGTGAGGCTGGCTTCGACGAAACCGCCGTTGCGGCCGGAGGCGGCCCAGCCCGACCCGTTCGGCCTCGATGACCACGATCTTCGCGCCCGGATTGCGTTCGGCGGCGTGCAGCGCCGTCCACAGCCCGGTGTAGCCGGCACCGACGACCAGCAGGTCGCAGGTCAGCGGCCCGGGCAGGCGCGGGTACTCGGGCGCGGGGAATGTCCAGCCACATCGACCCGAAGGAGGCGCTCGCCAGCGACTTGGCGATCAGTTCCGGGTCGACGTTGCGATCGAAGACGGTCTGCACGTGAGAATGGTGCCATGCCGGCGCGCGCTTCACTTGGCGAACCGGGTGAGCACGGGACCGATCGTGGCGAGAACGAACACGTACGGCGTGGCGACGGGACCGATCGCGGCCACGGTGGTGCCGGCCAGCCCGATGATCACCAGCGAGAACTCCCCGCGGGCGATCAGGGCGGTGCCGGCGCGCAGCTGACCGGGCCGCGCCACCCCGTCGCGGCGCGCGGCGTACGCGCCGGTGAGCACCTTCGTCAGCGCCGTCACCGCGGCCAGGGCCAGGGCCGCCGGCAGCATGGGCAGCAGGTCCGCGGGGTCGACGGACAGCCCGATCGCCACGAAGAACACCGCGGCGAACAGGTCGCGCAGCGGGGTCAAGCACGCCGCGGGCCCGGTCGGCGGTCTCCCCGGTCAGCGTCAGCCCGACCAGGAAGGCGCCGACCGCAGCCGAGGCATGCAGGTGCTCGGCGACCGCGGCGACGATCAGCGTCAGCCCCAGGATCCGCAGCAGCAGCTGCTCGTCGTCGGGATGGGCGATCAGTCGGCCGACGTGATGGCCCCAGCGGTAGGACGCGGTGAACGCGCCGCCGAGCGCGGCCAGCGCCACGCTCATCCACAGCATTGCCTGCCACCAGGCCCCGCCGGCGGCGAGCACGGCCAGCACCGGCAGGTAGGCCGCCATCGCGAAGTCCTCGAGCACCAGGACCGACAGCACCGCCGGTGTCTCGCGGTTACCGAGCCGGCGCAGGTCGTTGAGCAACCGCGCGATCACCCCGGACGACGAGATGAACGTGATGCCGGCCATCGCCAGGATGCCGACGGCGTTCAGGCCGAGCAGCCAGCCGGCGATCGCCCCCGGGGTGGCGTTGAGCACGACGTCGACCCCGGCCGACGGCAGATGCCGGCGCATGCTGGCGCCGAACTCGCCGATGGAGAACTCCAGCCCCAGGGTCAGCAGCAGCAGCACCACGCCGATCGATGCGCCGGTGGACACGAACTCCCCCGCCGCCGGCACCGGCGCGACGCCGCCCTTCCCAGGGCGAGGCCGGCCAGCAGGTACAGCGGGATGGGTGACAGCGCGAAGCGGCGGGCCGCCGAGCCCAAGACGGTCAGGGCGATGAGGATGACGCCGAGCTCGAGCAGCAATGCCACCGAGACTTCCACGGGCTCAGCCCTGGTCGACGATGCGCTGGACTCCGGCGATTCCGTCCTCGGTGCCGATCACGACGAGGACGTCGCCGGCATGGAGCACCTCCGCCGGTCCCGGTGAGGCCAGCACCTGCTCGTCGCGGACGATCGCGACGATCGAGGCACCCGTGCGGGTGCGGGCCCGGGTCTCCCCCAGCGGCCGGTCGACGAAACCGGAACCGGCGACGATCTCGACCTGCCCGGCGTCCAGGCCCGGCACTTCCTTGGTCAGGTCGGCGAACCGCTCGACCATGCGGGGGGCGCCCAGGATCTGCGCCACCGCGTCGGCCTCCTCGTCGGTGAGGCGGAACACCGAGTGGGCCTGGTCGGGGTCGGCGGCGGCGTAGAGCACGACTTCGAAACTGCCGTTGCGGTGGGCTATCACGCCGATCCGGTCACCGTCCCGGTTGTCGAACTCGTAGCGCAGACCGACGCCGGGCAGCAGGACTTCCTTGACCTCCATGGGCTCCATCCTCGGTGACGAGTTCAGACTCGCGCGGGTTCGCGTTCGCGTCGCTGGGTTCCCAGCCGGGCGGACCGAACACGTAGCCGAGCCGGTCCCGCCAGCGCGTGGCCGATCGGACGTCGCGGGCGATCGCCACGTACTCGCGGGTCTCCAGCTTCCAGATGTTGAAGGTGTCCACCGGCTTGGTCAGGCCGTAGTGCGGCCGGAACAGTTCGGGCTGGAAGGTGCCGAACAGCCGGTCCCAGATGATCAGGATGCCGCCGTAGTTCTTGTCGAGGTACTCCGGGTCCATGCCGTGGTGCACCCGGTGGTGCGACGGGGTGTTGAAGACGAACTCGAACGGCCGCCACAGCGTGCCGATGCGCTCGGTGTGGATCCAGAACTGGTAGACCAGGCTGATCGAGAAGCTGATGAACACCATCCACGGCGGAACACCCAACAGCGGCAACGGGATCCACATGATGATCTCGCCGCTGTTGTTCCACTTCTGCCGCACGGCGGTCGCGAAGTTGAAGTAGCGGCTGGAGTGGTGCGCCTGGTGGGTGGCCCAGATCAACCGGACGCGGTGGGCGATGCGGTGGTAGGCGTAGAACAGCACGTCCACGCCGACGAGGGCGATCACCCAGGTGTACCACTGCCACGCCGAGAGGTGCCACGGCGCGACGTAGGCATACAGCGCGGCGTAGCCGAGCAGGGCCAGGAATTTCCAGGCGCCCATCGTGCAGACGGAGACCAGTCCCATCGAGATCGATGCCCGGGCGTCGCGGGCCAGGTAGGAGCCGGGGGCCGGGCGGTCGGGGTCGGCGGTCTCCAAGCGCTCGGCCCGGCGGGCCGCCGACCACTCGAGGACGAGGAGCAGCACGAAGAACGGCACCGCGAACAGCACCGGATCCCGCATCGCCGGCGGGAGCACGGAAAGCACATCTGCGACCCGGTCCACCCTCACACCTCCCGAGCCCGCAGTTTAGTCGGCGGGTTTCGGTTTGCCGTGGGCCGCCCCGGGACATTCGGCACCTGTGCGCGCAGCCGTCGACCTCACCACCCACCGCCCGGGTCTCGCCGAACGGCTGATCCGGCGCAGCGGCGTGCGGGACCGACTCTTCCCGGTGCCGAAACTCGAGCACTGGGCGGCGAATCCCCGGTTGCCCTACACCGGCGTCCCGCCGCGGCGCCTGCTCGGCAGCATCGACGTTCGGCGCAGCGACCTGGACGGCCGCCCGGTCTACGAGGTCACCCCGCGGCGGGCCGCCCCTGCGCACGGTCACGTCCTCTATCTGCATGGCGGGGCCTATGTGCTGGAGTTCATCCCGAGCCTGCACTGGCCGGCGATCGCCCGGCTGGCCAACGTGCTGGGCCGCACCGTGACGGTGCCGATCTATCCCCTGGCCCCCGAACACACTTACCGCGAAGTGTTCCCGTTCCTGCTCAGCCTGTATCGCCGGGTGCTGACTGAGCATGACCCGGAAGACATTGCCTTCGTAGGGGATTCGGCCGGGGGCGGGATGGCGCTGGCCCTGTGCCACGCCGTGCGCGGCGCCGGACTCCCCCAGCCGCGCGACGCGGTGCTGCTGTGCCCGTGGCTGCATGTCGCCCTGCCGGACCCGGAGGTCCCCGCGCTGGCCCGCCACGATGCGACGTTCAACGTCGACGACCTGCGGGCCGCGGGGCTGCGCTACGCCGGTGGGGACCCGGTGGACACCCCGCTGGTCAGCCCGGGCGTCGGACCGCTGGAAGGACTGCCGCGGCTGACGGTGTTCAGCGGCACCCACGATGTGCTGCACCCCGACACCAGGGCGTTCTGCGAGCGCGCCCGGGCCGCCGGACTGGACGTCGACGCCACCGTGCAACCCGGTGGCATTCACATGTGGATGTACCTGCCGGGGCAGGACCGCCACCACACCGCCTTCGCCAAGATCCGCGACCGGCTGGCTAGCGGAAGCTGAGCACCTGGTCACCCCAGACCTGCCGGATCTGGCGGTCGAGGTCCTTGACGACCCAATCCTGGCGGTCGATCACGAGGGTGGTCCGGTCGTCGGTGCGAAACGGCGTCCACCGGGGCTCGCCGGCGGGACCGTCCGGCGTGCCGGTGGCGGCGAAGTTGGTCCACCGGGTGCGCATGCGTGCCGACAACGCCTCACCGGTCTTCAGGCCGCCGAGCTTGAAGGTGAAGTCCCGTGGTCCCGAGACCAGGTTGCCCCACACGTAGATCAGCTCCGTGGCGTGTGCGGCACCGAGCCGGATGAGCTTGAAGATCGGTGTCGCCCAATCGAATCGGTATAGATATACCGGCGCCACGGTGCTGTGTCCCTCGGCGAACCACACCGACGGCATCCGGAAGCCGACGTCGCGGGCGACGCCGAGGCTGCGGGCGCGGGCACGCATCCCCGGGTACGCCGGGCCGATCTGGTCTTCGGTGGGCACCTGCAGGCCCGGTTGATCGTCGGCGATCTCCTCGAACATCATCCGGATGGTCTTCGGCGCGATCGGCATCAACGGCGACCGCATGAACCTGAACAGCGCCGCCTCGTCCTTGTTCGTGCCGATCATCAGCGGCACCGGCAGCGTCTTGCCGGCCCGGGCGAGCGACACCGGATAGTCCGCCAGCAGGTCACCGTCGACGGTCGGGGCGAACGCCACCCGGCCCGGTGAGGTGGTCGGCACGTGATCGAACACATACGCCGAGGCGTCGACGAGCGCCTGCACCGGGGCGCGGTGCGCCTCCGCTGCGGTCATCCCCAGTCGGTCGAGCACCAGAGCGGCGACGGTGCGCGCCCGGTCGCTGTCGTAGACCGACGTGGCCGGTGAGCTCTGGGCGATCGCCCGTGCGAAGAGGCCGGCCGCTTCCGGGACCGCGAGCAGTGTGGTGACGATGCCCGCCCCCGCCGACTCGCCGAACAGCGTGACGCGGTCGGGATCGCCTCCGAAGGCGGCGATGTTGTCGCGCACCCAGCGCAGCGCCGCCAGCACGTCGCGCAGCGCGACATTGGAGTCGAAGTTCTGCTCGGATCCGGAGTCGAAGGACGAGAAGTCGACGAAGCCGAGCGCACCCAGTCGGTAGTTGATCGTCACCACCACGACGTCGGACCCGCCGGCCAGGGCGGTGCCGTCGTAGAGCGGCTGGCTGCCGGAGCCGAAGATGTAGGCCCCGCCGTGCACCCACACCATCACCGGCTTCGGGCCGGCGGCCGAGGCGCCCGACGGCGCCCAGACGTTGAGGAACAGGCAGTCCTCGTCGGCGACGGTGCCCAGCCCCATCGGGATCGGGCTGCGGGGCTGGGGGCTGACCGGGCCGAAGCCGGCCGCGTCGGCGACCTCGGACCACGGCTGCGGGGGCTGCGGCGCACGCCAGCGCAGATCGCCGACCGGCGGCGCGGCGTAGCGCAGGCCCTTCCAGGTCGTGACGGTGCCGTCGTCGCTCCCGCGGACCGGTCCGTAGCCGGTCTCGACCACCGGACGGTCCACGATCTGCCGGATGTTGGCATCGGCTGTCATCGTTCCCACGCTACCGACGGCCGGTGGTCACGATCGCGTTGCCCGCCGTTTACCGCCTCACGCTCGGACCCCGGCTATGACCGTCGAAACAGGGGCCGGCGGCTATCCTTGCCGGGCTGGTCAACACCGATGGAGGTACGCGAGCGTGCGCAAATGGGCGCTGTTGCTGGCGGCGATCGTCACCGAAGTGACCGGCACCCTGTCGCTGCGGGCGTCGCAGGATCACACCGCCTGGCTCGTCGTCGTGGTGGCCGGATACGTCACGTCCTTCTTCTTCCTGACGCTGGTGTTGCGCGGCGGGATGCCGGTCGGGGTGGCCTACGGCATCTGGGGCGCACTGGGCACCGCCGCCACCGCCAGCCTGGCCGCCGTCATCTTCGGCGACCCGTTCACCACGCCGATCCTGCTGGGCATCGGCTTGATCATCGCCGGGGTGCTGTTGGTGGAGTTCGGATCGCACCCCAAGGCGGCCGAGGACGCCGCGCCATGATGTGGCTGACGCTGGCCGCCGCGATCCTCATCGAGGTGTTCGCGACGCTGTCGCTGCGGGCATCGGAGGGCTTCCGCAAGCGGGCGTGGATCGCCCCGGTCGTCATCGGCTACGTCGCGTCGTTCGCCCTGTTGTCGGTGACGCTGTCGCTCGGCATGCCGGTCGGCGTCGCCTACGGCGTCTGGTCGGCGTGCGGTGTGGCGCTGGTGGCGGTCATCGCCCGGGTGCTCTTTTCCGAGCCGCTCACGCTGATGATGGTGGCCGGCATCGCGCTGATCGCCGGCGGTGTGCTCACGATCGAGTTGTCCGGAGCGGTCTGAGCGCACCGGCCAGCACGACCACGACCAGCCCGGCGAGCGGAACCGTCAGCAGTCCGGCCCGCAGGCTCACCGAGTCCGCGACCGCGCCCACGACGATCGGCGAGCCCAGGAACCCGATGCGCATCAGCCAGGTCAGCACGGTGAGTCCGGTACCCGGACGCAGGCCGGGCAGTTCGTCGGCGGCGTGCATCGCGGCGGGCACCATGGTCGCCGAACCGAACCCCGCCGCCGCGAATCCCGCGACCGTGCCCGGCACGCTGGGGAAGGCCAGCGCGGCACCCATACCCGCGGCGGCGATCACCCCGCCGGCCCGGGCCACCGCATGCTGGCCGAACCGGTCGGCCAACCGGTCACCGACCAGTCGCCCGACGAACTGGAAGCTGACCACCGCCACGTAGCCGAGCGCGGCCAGGGCCGCCGGTGCCGCCAGAGTGTCCCGTAGGTACAGCGTCGCCCAGGAACTGCCGGCGTCCTCGATGACCGCGCCCGCCACCGCGATTCCCACCAGCGCCGCCAGCAACAGGTAGATCGCCCGGCGCGGGCTGCTCCGGGTCGCGGCGTCCGGGGCTGATTCCGGAGCCACCCGGTGGTCGGGTCCAGGTAGCAGGAATCGGTACGCCAGCAGGCAGATCGCGCTGAACAGCGCACCGGAGACCGAAAGCTGGACGGCGCGGGGAATGTCCAGATAGATGGCGCCGGCGCCGATCAGGCCGCCGAGGACGGCGCCGGCCGACCACACCGCATGCAGCGAGTTGATGATGGACCGCCCGTACCGGCGCTGCACCCGCAGGCCGTGGACGTTCTGGGCGACGTCGGTCACCGAGTCCGCCGCCCCGGCACAGAACAGCGCCGCGCCCAGCGTCGCGGCACTGGGCGCCAGCCCGGCCGCCAGGGTGAACGTCGCGATCAGCACACTGCCGACCACCGCGACCGTCGGCGAGCGGAACCGCCGGATCAGCGCGGCCGCCGCGGGACCGGTCAGCAGTGCCCCGGCGGAGAATGCGGCCACCGCCACGCCGAACACCGTGTTGGTCAGGTGCAGGTCGTTCTTGATCTCGGGATAGCGCGGCAGCAGGTTGGCGAACACGGCACCGTTGGTCAGGAACAGCGCCGCGGTAGCGACACGGGCCCGCCGGTCCCGTGGGTCCACGCCGGCGCCGCCCATGTGGGGCGAGGTTACGGGCAACCAAGCATGATGGCACCCATGACACCGGTCGACTCGTCGCTGCCCGAACTGGCCCGCCGGTACGGCGTCGCCACCGAGTACCACGACTGGACCGGCCGCCCGACACCTGTCGACCCGGCCACACTGGTCGCCGTTCTGGGTGCGTTGGGAGTTCCCGCCGACACCGAAATCGACCGCGCCGCAGCACTTTCGGAGCATGACCGCCGGCACTGGTCGCGGTCGCTGCCGCCGGCGATCATCGGCCGCGACGACACCGAGACGACGTTCTGGGCACACGTCACCCATGGCGATCCCGCGAACGTCTGGGTCCGGTTGGAGGACGGCACCGTGCGCACCGGTGTCCGGCAGGCCGACAACTTCACCCCGCCGTTCGACCTCGACGGCCGGTTGGTCGGCGAGGCCACGTTCGTGCTGCCGACGGACCTACCGCTGGGCTATCACCGGGTGCATCTGCGCAGCGGTGACCGGGAGACCAGCACGCCGCTGATCATCACACCGTCCTGGCTGGGCGTCCCCGCCCGCCTCGGCGCCCGCCGCGCCTGGGGGCTGGCCACCCAGCTCTACAGCGTCCAGTCGAAGAACTCCTGGGGCATCGGCGACTTGTCGGACCTCGCCGACCTGGCGGTGTGGGCCGGCGCCCGGCACGGCGCGGGCTACGTGTTGGTCAATCCCCTGCACGCCGCGGCGCCGACCAAACCCATGGAACCCTCGCCGTACCTGCCCACCTCGCGGCGGTTCACCAACCCGCTCTACCTGCGCGTCGAGGCGATCCCGGAGTTCGGCTACCTGCCCAAGCGCGGCCGGGTCTGGAAGCTGCGGGCCGAGCTCCAGTCCCGCACGCATCGCGTGGACAAGATCGACCGCGACGCCGCGTGGGCTGCCAAGCGCGCCGCGCTCAAGCTCGTCTACCAGGTGCCCCGCCCGGCCGGCCGGCAGCTGGCCTTCGACGCGTACAAGGCGCGGGAGCGCACCGCGCTCGACGATTTCGCGACCTGGTGTGCGATGGCGGAGAAGTACGGCGGCAACTGGCGCACCTGGCCGGCCGGACTGCAGCATCCGGCGAGCCCGGACGTCGCGGCATTCGTGACGCGGCACGAGAGCACGGTGGACTTTCACCGCTGGCTGCAGTGGCAGCTCGACGATCAGCTGGCCGGCGCGCAGTCGCAGGCGCTTCGCACCGGGATGCCGCTGGGCATCATGCACGACCTGGCCGTGGGCGTACATCCCACCGGGGCCGATGCGTGGGCGCTGCAGGACCTGCTGGCCCTCGGGGTCAGCGCGGGCGCGCCGCCGGACGAGTACAACCAGCTCGGGCAGGACTGGTCGCAGCCGCCGTGGCGGCCCGATCTGCTCGAAGAGACCGGCTACGAACCTTTTCGGGCGTTGATCGGGGCGATCCTGCGGCATGCCGGCGGGGTCAGGATCGACCACATCATCGGACTGTTCCGGCTGTGGTGGATTCCGCAGGGCGCGCCGCCGACGAAGGGCACCTACGTGCGCTACAACCACGAGGCAATGATCGGCATCGTCGCGCTGGAGGCGATGCGCGCCGGCGCGGTCGTGGTGGGCGAGGATCTGGGCACCGTCGAGCCGTGGGTACGCCACTACCTGCACGCGCGTGGGCTGCTGGGTACCTCGATCCTGTGGTTCGAGCTCGACCGCGACGGACACGGCGGGCCGCTGGAAGCCGAGCGGTGGCGGGAGTTCTGCCTGTCCTCGGTCACCACCCACGACCTGCCGCCCACACCCGGCTATCTGGCCGGCGAGCACGTGCGGCTGCGCCATGCGCTCGGTCTGCTGACCCGGTCCGCCGAGGACGAGTTGGCCGACGACCGCGTCGAACAGGCGGCGTGGATGGATGAGCTGCGCCGGGTGGGTCTGCTCGGCCCGGATACCGAAGCAGAGGCCGACGAGGCGGACGTCATCCTGGGGTTGTACCGGTACCTGGGCCGCACGCCGTCGCGGCTGCTGGCCCTGGCGCTGACCGACGCCGTCGGCGATCGGCGCGCCCAGAATCAGCCCGGCACCACCGACGAGTACCCGAATTGGCGGGTGCCGCTGAGCGGTCCGGACGGCGCCGCGGTGCTGCTGGAGGACATCCTGGGCGACCCGCGTGCCGCCGCGCTGGCCGAGGCCCTGCGTACCGCCACCGCGCCGCAGCCCGAGTAGTGCGCCCACGATGCCGAAGCTGAGCGCCGGGCTGCTGCTCTACCGGATCAGCGGCAATCGGGTCGAGGTGCTCATCGGCCATCCCGGCGGCCCGTTCTGGGCCCGCAAGGACGACGGGGCCTGGTCGATCCCCAAGGGCGAGTACGACTCCGGCGACGATCCGTGGGAGGCCGCCCAGCGCGAGTTCGCCGAGGAGCTCGGTCGCCCGGCGCCGCACGGACCCCGGATCGCGTTCGAACCGGTGAAGCAGCCCAGCGGCAAGATCCTCACGGTGTTCGCCGTGGCAGCCGATTTCGACACCGGCGAGTTCCGCAGCAACACGTTCACGCTGGAGTGGCCGAAGGGCTCGGGGCGGCTGCGGGAGTTCCCCGAACTCGACCGGGTGGCCTGGCTCCCGGTGGCAGAGGCGCGGACCAAACTGCTCAAGGGGCATCGGGTGGTGCTGGACTGGTTGATGGCTCAGCCGGATCTGGCCGGCCGCAGCGAGGGCGAGACCGGATAGCCTCGATGACCATGAAGGTCGCCGTCGTCGCACCGGTCGGGGCCGGGGTCACCGCCGACCCGGTGTGGATGTCGGCGTTCGCCCGCCACCTCGAGGCGTGCGGGTTCGAGTCGGTGGTCGTCGCCGAGCACACCGTGCTGGTGACGCGGTATGCCAGCGTCTATCCGTACGACACGTCGGGGCGCGTCGAGTTGACGCCCGACTGCCCGGTGCCCGACCCGCTGGACCTGCTGGCCTTCCTGGCCGGGCAGACCACCATGCTGGGCCTGGCCACCGGAGTGCTGGTGTTGCCCAACCACCATCCGGTGGTGCTGGCCAAGCGCGCCGCCACCGTCGACGTGCTCTCCGGCGGCCGGCTGCGGCTGAGTGTCGGAGTGGGCTGGCTGCGCGAGGAGGTGACCGCCTGCGGCGTCGACTTCGCCACCCGGGGCCGCCGCGTCGACGAGCAGCTTCAGGTGCTGCGGGCGCTGTGGGCCGACCATCCCGACGGGGTCAGCCACCACGGTGAGTTCTTCGACTTCGACGATGCGATGTGCTACCCGAAACCCGTTGCCGGCGAATGCCTCCCGGTGCACATCGGCGGCCACAGCCAGGCCGCGGCGGCGCGCGCCGGTCGTCTCGGTGACGGTTTTCAGCCGCTCGGTGTGGCCGGGGCGGAACTGGCGCATCTGGTCGCCGTGATGGCCGCGGCCGCGCGCGAAGCAGGGCGGGATCCGAAGCGGCTGGAACTGTCGCTGGGTCACCTGGTCACCAAGGTGGACGCCGAGCGGGCCGGGCGGCTGGTCGAGGCCGGCGCCAACCGGTTGGTGCTGGGCATGCCGCCGGTCACCGACATCGAGGCGGCCAAGGACATGCTGTCGGCGTGTGCTCAGCGACTGGGGCTGCACCCGTGAATGCAGCCGACCGCATCTTGCTCTCGGCGCTGGTGCATCGCTACGCGGCCGGAGTCGACGATCGCGACATCGACGGCGTGGTCGAATTGCTTTCTCCCGAAGCGGAACTGGTCCTGCCGAACCCGCCCGATGTCCTGACCCCGGTGCAAGCCCACCACGGTCACGACGAGATCCGGGTGGCACTGACGGCGGTGTCGGCCGTCGGGCGCACCCACCACAGCATCGACTCCGAGGTCTATCGCGGCGGCGCGGAACGTGATGTGGCCCATGGCCGTATCGGCGGGACGGCACATCACTGGAGCCGGCACCACGACGCGATCACCGACCTGGTGTGGTACCTGCGCTACGACGACGACTACCGCCGCACCGAGTCCGGCTGGCTGCTCACCCGGCGGGCCCTGACGATCGACGCGATCGAGACGCGCCCGGCTCGTCGAATGCGCTAGAGGCCAGGTTCACTCGCGGATCGTCGC
This sequence comes from uncultured Actinomycetota bacterium, assembly GCA_963753095.1. Lineage (GTDB taxonomy): Bacteria > Actinomycetota > Actinomycetes > Mycobacteriales > Mycobacteriaceae > Mycobacterium. The sequence goes on along the minus strand of CAVWBC010000003.1, from coordinate 126,023 downwards.
CGAGCTAGTTGGTCGTTGGTGGTGGTTGGGGCTGGAAAGGCTCGTACCACCACCAGTCGGCGCGTTCGCCGGTGGGTCCGGGGCAGGGTGGGACTGCGGGCGGGGGCCGGCTTGGCGCGCGCGCGATCGATCCTGCGCTGAGTTCTCGCCCGGAGCTGTCGGTGACGACGAGGTGCTCGGCCGGTCCGGTGATGGTGATCAGGCCGCGGTGATGGGCCCGGTGGTGAAAGGGGCAGACGAGCACCAGGTTGGGCAACTCGGTGGGCCCGCCGTCCTCCCAGTGCCGGATGTGGTGGGCGTGCAGACCGCGGGTGGCCCCACACCCGGGAACCGCGCATGTCCGGTCGCGGTGTTCCAGCGCGCGGCGCAGCCGCCGGCTGACCGTGCGGGTCGATCGACCCGCACCGATCACCTGCCCGCTGCGTTCGAACCACGTTTCGCAGGTGGCATCGCAGGTCAGGTAACGCCGTTCGGCGTCGCTGAGCAGCGGACCCAGGTGCAGGGCGGCGGCCCGCTGTTCGACGTCGACGTGGACCACGACGGTGGTGTGCTGGCCGTGCGGCCGCCGGGTGGCCTCGGCGTCCCAACCCGCCTCGACCAGACGCAGAAACGCCTCGAGTTCACCGGGCATCGGCGGCGCGCACTGCGATGCGTGATCGCCGTTGTCGTGATCGCTTTTCCACTCCGTGACCAACGCTTCCCGGTGCGAGGCGAGCGCTGCCTCGAACGCGGCCGCCTCCGGGTGGCGCAGCTTGATTCGCCACCACGTGAACTGCCCATCGCAGGTCTTGGTGATCGACGGCTGGGGGTCCGGGCGGGGATCGGGGTCGGGTCGCGGTTCGAGCTTGACCGCCGTGTGCAACTGGTTGACGGTGGCGACTTGTGCCAACTGGGCGTAGTGCTCGTCGGATCCGTCGGCTGCCCGAGCGGCGATGACACCGACCTGATCCAGCGACAGCCGGCCGTCCCGCAACGCTCCCAGGCAGCGAGGGAAGGCTGCGCTGCGCTGCGCCACGGTGGTGATCGCTTTGGCGTTGGCCGACGACGCGCCCAACTTCCAGGCCACCAACGCCGCCACCGACCGGGCGCCCGTGGCCCCCCACAACCCGTCACGCTCGACTTCGGCCACGATCTCCACGATGCGACCGTCGATGGCGTTGCGCTGACCGGCCAACTCCGCCAACTCCTCGAACAGGACATCGAGATGCTCGGCAGGGCTCACCTCCGTGAGGGGCGCCGCGTTCGGGAACATGACCTCATCATCGCACCGGGGTACGACAATTCTGAGTCTGGCTGTCGCCCTTCTGAATTGACTCGCCGAGAGTACGGATGGCTACGGCCTGTTGTTCGGGACGCTACCGATGGAGGTTGCAGGTTCGTAAGGCACCGTAGGATCACACCCATGCCGTTGGCCGAGGGTGATCTGTTCGCCGGCTACACAATCGTCCGGTTGATCGGCGCGGGGGGCATGGGCGAGGTGTATCTCGCCCGCCATCCGCGGCTGCCCCGCAGCGATGCCCTCAAGGTGCTGCCGGTCACCGTCACCGGCGACAACGAGTACCGGGCCCGGTTCGAACGCGAAGCCGACATCGCCGCCACGCTCTGGCACCCGAACATCGTCGCGGTGCACGACCGCGGCGAGTTCGACGGCCAGCTGTGGATCGCCATGGACTACGTCGACGGCACCGACGCCGCCGAACTGCTGCGGCGCTATCCGAGCGGGTTGCCGCAGCGTGACGTGCTCGAGATCGTCACCGGCGTCGCCGAGGCGCTGGATTACGCCCACCAGCGGCATCTGCTGCACCGCGACGTCAAACCCGCCAACATCCTGCTGTCCAGGCTGGAATCGGGTGAACAGCGAATCCTGTTGGCGGACTTCGGGATCGCGCGCTGGGACGATGACGCCAGTGGCCTGACCCAGACGAACATGACGGTCGGCACGGTGTCCTACGCCGCGCCCGAACAGCTGATGGGCCGCGACATGGACGGCCGCGCCGATCAATACGCGCTGGCCGCAACGGCCTACCATCTGCTCACCGGCGCGCCGCCGTTCCAGCACTCGAACCCGGCCGTCGTGATCAGCCAGCACCTGACGGCCCTGCCGCCGAGCCTGGCCGCCCGCCGCCCGGAGTTGGCCAACCTCGACCCCGCATTGCGCAAGGCGTTGTCGAAGGACCCGGCCGATCGCTACGAGCGGTGCGTGGACTTCGCGCACGCCCTCGGTCACCACATCTCGACACCGCCGTCGGGCGATATCGGCACCGACCCCAACGCCACCCGGCTGACGCCGATCTCCGACGCCGCACCGATCGGCGGCGAGCCGGGGCCCCCCGAGGGGAGATCCTGGCTGCGACCACGGGTGCTGCTGCCGGTCCTGCTGGGGGTGCTGCTGATCGTCGCGGTCGCGTTCGTCGCGGGCCGGTTCCGCGGCGAGGACGTCATGGCCAAGGAGATCGAGACCACGACCGCCACGACGAGGTCGACCACGGTGCCTCCGCCAGCGCCGGCCGCCCCGCCCCCGCCGACGACGACGACCACCACGACCACCACGGCGACCCCGAGCACCACGACCGACACCGACACTGTGACGGTGGCGCCCACCCCGGCCGCGGTGATCGGGGCCCGGTGCGGCGAGCCGGGCGCCACCGGAACCACCGCGGACGGTGCCACGGTGTATTGCTCGCAGTTGCAGTACACGAACCGCTACCTGTGGTCGGTCAATCAAGGTCAGATCCCCAACCCCGTGGTGACGGCATCGCCGGCCGTCGCGCCCCCGTCCGAAGACGAGTCACCGGTGCGGATCTGCATGCAGGAGACCGGCCACAGCCGACTTCGGTGTGCGGCGGACATTCTGCGCGGCAACGGCGGCTGAAGCCCGTCGGCAGCGCGCTGAGCTGCTCTGACGTGCCGGTGAAACACTGACAGGTGCTTCGGACGATAGAGGTGCGTGGGGCGTGCGCACGCCCCTTCGACATATCACCGCCCGCCCGACTGCGCTATGTTCGACCCGAAGACATAGACGGAGGTTCCGTGAAGAAGCTCATCCTCGTGGTCGCCGGCGCTGTGGCGGCCGGCTCGGCCTGCGCTGTCCTCGGTATGGGGCCGAGCGCCGCCGACCCCTCCGATTCCAACAGCACGGCCAACGTGACCGGCGAGCCCTACGCCAAGGCGGTGGCGATCCTGCAGGCCCAGGGCTACAAGGCGGTGTTCGGCGGTTCGGTCGGCAGTGAGGTGCCGCAGGCCCAGTGCCTGGTCGAGAGCCAGAAGATGATCGCCGGGGGCAGCAGGAACGGTGCCGTGGGCCGCCTCGGCCCCACGAACTCGGCGAAGATGCAGCTGATGCTGAACTGCACCAAGAAGGCCCAGGAGTCGCTCGACCAGGGGACGGGACCCGTCCCGGTGCTGGGTGGCGGCGGTGGCGACAGCGGCCGGCCCACACCGGGTGCGCCCGGCGTCGTGACGGTGACACCGACCCAGGTCGGCTGACCCCCAGGTAGTACGGATGCTGCGGCCCCAGCCGCTTCGCACAGGAGATCGATCCCGGTCCCGTGCAGATCCAGGCCCGCAAGGTGGCGTTCGACGTTTCCGCTGCACCCTTGCACTGGATTCCCGGCCACCCCGTTGCCTCGAACATGATCAGCCTGCTCAATGTCATCCTGCCGGCCGCCGAGCGGTGGTTCGTGGCGACCTACGACGAGGCGCTGCCGCTGGTGAAGGATCCCCGGCTGGCCGAGGACATGCGCGGGCTTCATCGGCCAGGAGGCCACCCACGCCGACACCCACGAGAAGATCCTCCACGACTTCATGCTCGCCCGCGGTGCCGATCCCGAGCCGATGCTGCGCCAGATCGACTACGTCTTCGCCAAGGTCCTCGCGCCCAGCACGTCCCCCGATCCGACCCGCCGGCTCAACCACCTCTGCGACCGGCTGTGGCTGATCGCGGCCATCGAGCACTACACCGCGGTGCTCGGCGACTTCGCGTTGAACTGCGCCTGGGACGACCACGGCGCCGACCCGACGCTCGTCGACGTGTTCCGTTGGCACGGCAGCGAAGAGGTCGAGCACCGCAACGTCGCCCATGACGTCGCCGTCTACTTCCACGACAGCTACCTCGACCGGATCCGGTCGATGGGCCTGGCCGCCGCATTGATGATCGGCTTCTTCCAGCGCGGGCTGTGGCACCTGTGCCGCACCGACCCCGGACTCGACATCGGCTGGTGGCGCATGCAGCGTCTGCGCGCCGCCGGACTCCAGCCTGGGCCTGCTCCCCAAGTACCGGAACCTGTTCGGCAGCGCGACGCTGAACTATTTCCGGCCCGGCTACTCACCGGAGGAGGTGGGGTCCACCGCGCAAGCCGTCGCCTATCTGGCCAGCTCCCCCGCCGCCCGCGCCGCGCACCTGTGATGCGGCGACCTCGGCTGCGCGACCTACCACCCTGCCCCGTCGGGCCGATCACGCCACGACGTGCTGGTCGGGTTGGCAGACCTGGCCATCACCGGGATGTGGGCGGCGGCCGGCTCGGTGCGCCGGCCCGTGCCTCCGGCGCACCGGGACTCGACGTGGCCGTTGACCGTCGTCGACCGGCAGATGGTCGCGCACGACGAGAACGTCGTCGCGTTGACCCTGGCCGCGCCCGATCGCAGTCCGCTGCCGCCCTGGCATCCCGGTTCGCACCTGGACATCCATCTGCCCAGCGGGCGTATCCGGCAGTACTCGCTGTGCGGTGAGCCCGGGCTGCGCAGCGCCTACCGGATCGCGGTGCGCCGCATTCCCGGCGGCGGCGGCGGCTCCATCGAGGTGCACGAGCGGCTGCAGGCCGGCGCGACCGTCACCACGAGCGGCCCGCGAAATGCGTTCCCGATGACCGTGCCGGGTTACGGCTCGCCGGCGCAGCGGGTGCGGTTCATCGCCGGCGGCATCGGCATCACCCCGATCCTGCCGATGCTGGGGCTGGCGCAGCGCCTCGGCGTGGACTGGTCGATGGTCTACGCCGGCCGTAGCCGCCGACAGCATCCCCTTCCTCGACGAGGTACGACGGTTCGGCGACCGGGTCGCAGATCCGCACCGACGATGCCCACGGCGTCCCCGCCGCCGACGAGCTGCTGGGCGAGTGCCCCGACGGGACAACCGTCTACGCCTGCGGGCCGGCGCCGATGCTCACCGCCATCCGGGAGCGACTCGCCGGCCGCGACGATGTCGAGCTCCACTTCGAGCGGTTCGCGGCCGCGCCGGTGGTCGACGGCACCGAGTTCGCCGTGACCGTGGCGTCCTCACAGCGCACGCTCGCGGTGGCGGCCCGACGAGACCCTGCTGGCCACGCTGCAGCGCGCGGGCGTCGCCGCGCCGTACTCGTGCCAGCAGGGCTTCTGCGGCACCTGCCGTACGCGTGTTCTCAATGGTGTTGTGCAGCATCGGGATACGTTACTCACCGATCCCGAACGCGCCGACGGGATGATGCTGACCTGCGTGTCGCGCGCACCGCAGGGCGGACACCTGCTGCTGGATCTGTAGCCTCAGTCCGCCCGCGGCATCGGGATGCCCTCGCTGGCCGAGAACTGCGCGTCCTCCTGGCTGGACAGTCCCATCGACACCACCGTCCGCGGAAAGATCAGATCGGTGAGGTAGGCCAGCGACACCGCCCACCGGTTCACCGAACGCGGGATCGCATACAGGTGGTAGGCGCGGGTGACGAACTTCGCCGGATAGCCCGACAATTGGACGTTGAGCGGGTTGGCCACCGCATAGTGCGGACCCAGATCGACCACCAGACCCATGTTGCGGTGCCGGTAATCCTTGGGCGACCCGTAGCCCAGGCTGGCGGCCACGTTGCGGGCCAGGGCCTTGCCCTGCCGCGTCGCGTGCTGGGCGGTGGGCGGGGTGATCTTGCCCGGCTGGGTCAGGTCCGGGCACCGCGGCGGCATCCCCGGCGGCGAACACATCGGGATGGCCCGGCAACTGCAGGTCGGCCTGGACCTTGAGCCTGCCCTTCTCGGTAGGTAGGCCCAGCGTCTCGATCAGTGGGGCGGCGGTGACCCCGGTGACCCATGCAACGGTGTGGGTGTCGACCCTCGAATCATCGCTGAGCACAACGTGATCGGCGTGCACTTCCTTCAGCGTCATACCCGAGTCGCACCTCGATGCCGCGCGACTTCAGCACGTCCATCGCGGCGGTGCCCAGCTTCTCACCGACCTCGGGCATCACCTGCTCGGCCAGGTCCAGCAGCAGGAACCGCACCGAGGCCGGATCGAAGCCCATCTGCGAGGCGGCGGCGTCGGCCAGCGCCCGCAACTGGGCGATCAGTTCGGTGCCCGAGTAGGACGCGCCCACCACGACGACCGTGCGCCGGCCCGTCAGCGACGGCCGGATCGTCGTCGATGGTGGCGAGCTCGAGCTGCTCGAGGACGTGGTCGCGCAGGTAGAGCGCCTCCGCAGCCGACTTCAGGCCACGGGCATGGGTGGCCAGACCCGGAATGTCGAAGAGCCGCGTGACGGAACCCGGGGTCAGCACCAGCCGGTCCCACGACACGTCGTGGGACCGGTCTTCGGGGTCGGTGTAGGTCAGCGTGTGGCCGGACAGATCGGCCTTGTCGACCCGCCCCCGGATGGCTCGGACACCGCGAAGGGTGCCGGCCAATGGGATCGTGACGAACCGCGCGTCCACCACGCCACCGGCGACATCCGGCAGCAGCGGGGTATAGAGCATGTAGTCGATCGGCGAGATGATCGTCACGTCGACGTCGGCCTTGTGCCTGCGGAACTGCCGGACCAGCCGGCGAGCGCACTCGAACCCGGTGAACCCGCTGCCTACTATCACCACCGACGTCATCGAGCGCTCGGATACCCGCCGCCCCGGCCCCAGAAACACCCGCACCGGCTGTTGCGCAGCGGTCATGTCTGCGGGGAGGATGGCGGCTCTATGGCGCGTTCGCTGGGTCTTGCCCGCTGGGATCTGCTCCGGCCGCTCGACATGCTGTCCTCTGTGTGGTCGTCCGCGGCCTCGTTGCCGCCGGTCAACTCCGGTGCCGCGGTCGCCTACCGGACCCTGTTCACTACCGTGCGGCGGCTGGTCGTCGGGCGGACCTTGACGGTCAACGCCGACATCGGGGACATCACCCTGACCGTCACCGAGTTCGAGTCGCGCCTCGACGTGCGCCGCCTCGCCGTCGGTCAGCTCAACGACGTCCAGCTCGCGGCTACCGACATCACCTGGGCGGAAACCGTTTTCGAGCGCGCGACACTGCTGATGCACAACGTCCACCTGCGCCCGGGTGCCCCGCCGATCCTGGTCGCCGCGCCGGTCGACGTCACAGTGGACATCTCGGCGCGCGCCCTCGATGACCTGTGGGGCCTGTTGAGTCCGGGGCTGCGCCGGCTGTCCGGGCACGTCGACGACGCCGGGGTCGCGCGGTTGCGGTGGGCCCGCCGGCCGGGCTTCGGCTGTGTGGAGGTGGATGCCCGGCTGGACGGCTCGACGCTCTGGCTGCAACCGCGAGTGCTCTGGTTGGGCCGGCGACACTGGCGGCTGCCAGGGCGGACACCCGCCTATCCGGTGCGGCTACCGGAGCTGGCGAGCGGCCTGAGACTCACCGGCCTCGACTTCGATCCCAACACGCTGCGGCTGACCGGCCGTCTGCCCGAGTGGCGCGCCGAGGTGCCCCGCGCCCGGATCGAGTACATCATCACCCAGCTCAGCGGGGTCGGCCGCACACTGGTCCTCGGCCGCCCCGACTAACCGGCGGCGTTCCAGCCGGCGGATCGCCAGGACGACGGCCAACGCGAACAGCCAACCCAGCAGGATGTCGACGACGTAGTGCTCGGCCGAATAGACCAGCGCGAAGGCCATCGCCAACACATAGCCGGCCAGCACCGGACGACACCAGCGCGGCACCCGCCGCCACAGGAACACCGCGATCATCGCCGACAACGCCGCATGCAGGGACGGGATGGCCGCCACCAGGTTGACGCTGGCCTGGCCCTCGTCGAGCAGTGCGCGCGCCACCTCGAGGTGCAGGGTGGCGAAACCGCGGGAGGACACCCGTTCCACGAAGTCGTTGGCACCGGCATGGACGGTCGTCATCGGGCCCAGCAATCCGCCGTCGGGCGCAGGCCCGCGGCTGAACATGCACGCCGGTTCGGCGGGTCCGCCGGCTACATCGGCGGGCCGGCACCGCGCCGCCGCCCACGGCGGCGCGGCCGGCAGGAGGGCGTAGACGACCAGAGCGGTGAACGACAGGCCCACGAAGCGGCGGACGAATGCCTTCCAGACCTCGCGGTCGCGCAGCCACAGTGCCCCGGCCACGACGTACGGCAGGATGAAGAACGACATGTAGACGATGCTGATGGCGACCTCCCACCAGGGCGGGCTGGCCATCTTGAGGTGTTCCTGCAGCCACACAGTGGGCACCGCGCCGAAGAACAGCAGGCGATCTGCTTCCGGCTGCCACTGCCACAGCGTCGGTGTGCCGATCACGTCAGCCGCTCCCCGGCTCAGGTCGTACACCAGCAGAACGACTGCGAACGGCAACCAGTCGCGGATGATCAGGATCAGCCGACGGCGGCCGATGCTGGCGGCCAGCAGGCCGGTGCACACGTAAACCAGGACCAATTCCCGGTTGAACGTCAATCCCGTTGTGGCAATTCGGAATATGGCCACCGCGAGCCAGGCGGTGATCGCGGTCCGGCGCAGGATGACCAGGCGGCGAGCGCCACGCTCGTCGCGGGACGTCGCCGTCGCGCCGCCGAATCGGGTCATCGGCGACGGTTACCCAGATTCGGGAAGCATTTCCTTCGGCGGTGGTGTTCAATGAGTCGACGGTGTCGGGCATCCCCCGGGTACCGAATCAGAAAAGTCGCCTCGAGCGACCACTTGCCGAGAGGCGAGATGGCGGCATCGTCGCCGAAGCCGTCGGCCGCAGGGCCGGCGGCTTCGGTCGTCAATTGTCCCACGCCGACGACACCGCGTCGGCGACGTCGATGATCTTGGCCTGCTGCGACGCCGGACTGTCGACCTCCTCGGCGACGTAGGCCGCGATGAACCGGCGGATTTCGGTGTCGACGCCGCCGATGATACGAACGATCTCCCCGCGCAACCCCGACTTCGAGGTGACGTGCACGGCGATATCGGAAGGGCGGGGCTTGGCGACGTCGATCACGAGCAGCAGGGGCTCGGCGGCGCGCGCGGTGGCGCGCAGCGCGATGTCACCGTCGACCTTGAAACGCTGCTTGTCCACCCGCAGATCGACGATGAGTTCGATGATCAGCGGGATCCGGATCGCGAAGGTGAGGGTGTCACCGACGTTGCGGCGGACGTGCGGCTGCTGGATCTTGACCTTCGCCGTCACCTTGGCCAGCCCGGCCGGCCCCTGGGCCATCGGTCCCATCTCGAACTCGTCACCGGCGATCTCGGCCAGGGCTGCCGCGACACGCTCCTCGGTCACCGCGACGTCGAAGAACCGACGGCCGAATTCTTCGTAGGTGACGTAGTTGTGCGTGTGCATAGGGTTCTACGTTCTCACGTCCGATGTCGATCCAAGGCCGCGGACCGGTAACGAATCAGGGGTGTGTCATCCGCTGGGGCCGGACCAGTGTGAGGGCGTCGGCGTCGTCGGCTGGCTCACCGGCCGCGGCGGCGAAGACGTCCAGTGCCGCCACGACAGCGGCGCGCTCGTCGTCCGACATCACCCGAAGTGCGCGGGCGATCGCCCGGCGCCGGTGCCGGTTCACCCTGCGGACGAGTTGGCGGCCCTCATCGGTGAGTGACAGCGAGATGTTGCGCCGATCCCCCGCGGCCTCCCGGCGGTCCAGCAGGCCGACCCTGGTCAGGCGGTCGCAGATCCGGCTGGCATTGGAGGGATTGACGCCCAGGTCCTGAGCCACCGAGGCCAGGTTCAGCGGTCCGCGAGTGTCGATCATCACCAACACCCGCAACTGCGGAACGGTGACCACGTCTTCGACCTCGGCGATCGAGCCGGCGGCAATACCGACCAGCGCGCGCGAGGCGCGAAGCACCGCGTCGATCTGTTCGGCAGTCGGCCCGGTGGTGGCTCTTTTCGCACTCGCAGCTCGAGTCATCATCGCAATCATGCCAGCCACCGCTCGGCTAGCCGGGAATCCGACGGCCCAGCACCGACACCGCGCCCTTCTCCTCGAACAGCGCGAGGTGAACCGTGGCGATGCTCTGGTGACCGTTTTGCCGCAACACGGCGGCCAGGTCGGCATGGGTCAGGCCGGACCGCCGCAGGTTTCTCTCATCGACCTGCCCGTCGCGGATGAGCACTCGCAACGGAGGATCGACCAGGCGGCGCAATGCCGGGACGAACCGCATCCTGGTCACCACGGCGTGCGCGACGATCAGCATCAGCAGCGCCGCGGCTCCGGTCAGCCAGGCGGTGTCGGCTGCGGTCGCTGTGCGGCCGACGATCGCTCCCACTGCGACGGCCGTCACCCAGTCGAAGGGTGTGAACTCCGCGATGGTTCGACGTTGGGTCAACCTGAAAGCGGCTGACGCGGTGATGAAGAGAGCCAATGCCTTGACGGCAGCCCAGATCGCCTGATGCCAGTCCCCCAGCAGCGCATGCGCCAAACCGCTCACATCGCCTCCTTGATGCCCCGGCGGATCAGCCAGACGTTGGCAGGCCAGGCCGTGGCGAAGCCGAGGATCATCCCGATCTGCATCATGAACCAGTACACCGGGCTGTTGGGGTGCAGGGGGCTGGCGGCGAAGAACACGAAAACCATCAACACCATCCACGCGAACAGGCCGACCTCGAACGCTGTCAGCGACAGTACGTCGGCCTTTGCCGCCTCCTTCAGTCCCTTTCGAAGGCCCAGTCCGCGCATCGGCGCGATCGCGAAGTACTGGAACAGGATTCCCAATGCCAGCGCGGCGACGTAGTCCCCGATGAGTTCGGGCCACAGGGCCCGCCCGAACAGTTCCAACGCGAGCGCGAACACCAGCGACGCGGCGATGATGTCGCCCAACGTGCAGCCCGCTCCGCAATGGCTGACTCCGATCGCGGTGGTCGCCCAGCCGGGCTTCTCCGGGGGGCTCTCACGGTTGTGCTCACCGAGCCAGCGTCGGCTCTGCGGCCGCCCGTAGCGCCAGTACATCCACACCGCGACCGGACCGAGGTACAGCGCGGTGACCGGCCAGACCGCTTCCATGATCGGCATCCGCTGTCGGTGACCGCGCAGGTAGATGTCGGCAAGGACGACGACGGCACTGACACCGGCCACCGCCAGCGCGGACCACGACAGCGCGATCAGCCAGGTAGATGGCACGGTTCTCCTCGAATCGGCGAGGGCAACACCGTGCTGCACACGAACTGTGCCACCCGATCACGAAGCCGCAGTAAGGCGTTGCCGGCCGGCGCGGGCCGGTGCCTACGGACGGCGACCACATCGGCAACCGTGAATGCGGCCGCCGTTGCCACGTTGGCGGTCGCCGCCCGCCGCCGGCTGTCACTGTGGCTCAGCATGGCGACCGCGCCCATCGTGGTGCCGTGGATGACGTCGACCAGAGCTTCGAGTGCCAGCACGCATCGAGTCGGTCGCACCGCGCAGACCGCGGACTCGACCAACAGCCGCGCGCCGAGGATCCGCATCGCGTTGCGCGTTCCGTTGCTGAGTTGCCGGTCACCGATGTGGCCGGCCACTTCATCCGGCGCCAGCAGCACCGCTACACCGAAGCCCGTCCGTGCCAATGCCAACCTGTTCACCGAATCAGCCCTCCCGGTGCGGAACGAATTCCTGCGCCTTGGCTTTGGCGCCCTGCATCATGATGTGCCAACGCGCCGGGTCACCCTTGGCCAGCGCGGTGAGCAACTCCTTGCCCTGCTCGTAGGTGGCGTGCGGCGGAATCGGTGGCATCTCCGGATCGCAGCGCACATCCAGGACGGTGGGCCTTCCCGCGGAAAGCGCGGTTTCCCAGGCTTTGCCGAGGTCATCGGGGTCGTCGACGGCGATCGCCTCGAGTCCCATGCAGAGGGCGATGTCCGCGTAGGAAACGTCCGGAAGTGCCTGGGATTCCTCGAATTTCGGGAAGCCGCCCATGGCGCGCAGCTCCCAGGTCACCTGATTGAGGTCGTTGTTGTGGAACACGCACACCACCAATCTGGGGTCCGACCATTCGCGGTGGTACCGGGCGATCGTCATCAGTTCGGCGAGGCCGTTCATTTGCATGGCGCCGTCGCCGACGAGCGCGACGACCGGCCGGTCCGGATGGGCGAACTTGGCCCCGATCGCATAGGGAACGCCGGGCCCCATGGTCGCCAACGTCCCGGACAATGAGCCACGCATATCGGCACGCATCTTGAAGCAACGTCCGTACCAGTTGGTCGACGAGCCCGAGTCCGCCGTGATGATCACATCACTGGGTGCGCGAGAGGACAGCTCCCAGACCACGCGCATCGGGTTGACCGGCTTGGCCGCCAGCATCGCCTGCTTCTCCAAGGTCTCCCACCACCGCGCGACATTGTCGGTGATCGTGTCCCGCCACTTCGACGACTCCTTGCGCTCGATCAGCGGGATGATGGCGCGCAGCGTCGCTGCAGCGTCGGCCACGATGTTGAGCTCGGTGGGATAGCGCATCCCGATCAGCGTGCCGTCGATGTCGACCTGGATGGCCCGGGCCTGGCCGAACTTCGGCAGGAATTGCGAGTAGGGGAAGTTCGAGCCGACGATGAGCAGAGTGTCGCAGTCGCGCATGAGCTCATAGCTGGGCCGGGTGCCGAGCAGGCCTATCGAGCCCGTGACGTACGGAAGCTCGTCAGACAGAACATCCTTGCCCAGCAACGCCTTTGCCACGCCCGCCCCGGTGAGATCGGCGACCTGCTGCACCTCGGTAGCGGCGCCGCGCGCGCCCTGTCCGATAAGGATTGCCACCTTGTGTCCCGAGTTGAGGATCTCGGCAGCATGGCGCACCGACTCCGACGGCGGCTCGGTCACCGGCCAGATGATGCTCGGGTCGCTCGACGGCACCTGCTTGAACGCGTGTTGCGGCGGAGTGAATTCCTCCTCCTGCAGATCGGACGGAATGATCAGAGCGGTCGGCGCCCGCCGGGTCAGGGCGGTCCGGATGGCCCGGTCGAGTGCATTGGGCAGCTGTTCGGCGACGTTGACCTCCACCAGGTAGTCGCTGGCGACGTCCTTGTAGAGGGACTGGAGATCGATCTCCTGTTGATAGTGACCACCCATCGCACTGCGGGCGGTCTGGCCGACGATTGCGACCACCGGGACGTGGTCGAGCTTGGCGTCGTAGAGACCGTTGAGAAGATGGACCGCACCCGGACCCGAAGTGGCCATGCAGATGCCGACCTCACCACTGAATTTCGCATACCCGGTGGCCTCGAACGCAGCCATCTCCTCGTGGCGGGCCTGGATGAACTGCGGATGGTTGTCGGCGGCGCCGAACGCGCCGACGATTCCGTTGATCCCATCACCGGGATATGCGAACACCTGCCGAACATCCCACTCCCGCAACCGCGATAGCAGGTAGTCGGCGACCGTCGTTGCCATGTTTTCTCCTCTGTTTCGGCGGGCACACCAGATCAGCGATCCTCTTCGGCGCGTACCCGACGTCGCTGAGCACAAACCGGATTGACAGGAGTTTCCCAGTGACAACAATTGCGTCCACGCAATCATCCGGCGTTCCCCGCGCCGTCCTCAGCAACGCCCTCGGGGGTCGCGTCGACGGTGAGGTCCGATTCGACGTCGGCAGCCGGGGGGCCTACTCCACCGACGCCTCCAACTTCCGCCAGATTCCGATCGGGGTGGTCGTACCGCGCTCTCCTGAGGCGGCGGCCGACACGATCGCAGTGTGCCGCGAATACGGCAGCCCGGTGTTGTCCCGCGGTGGCGGGACCAGCCTGGCTGGACAGTGCACGAACACCGCCGTCGTCATCGACTGGAGCAAGTACTGCACCAAGGTGGTCGCGGTCGACGAATCGGCGGGCACCGCCGTCGTGGAGCCCGGCATCAAGCTCGACGAGCTCAACGAGGCGCTCAAAGACACCGGCTGGATGGTGGGGCCACGACCGTCGACGCACGTCAGCTGCACCATCGGCGGGATGGTTGGCAACAATTCCTGCGGTGCCACAGCGCAGGCCTACGGCAAGATGGTCGACTCGGTCCGGCGCCTTGAAGTGCTCACCTACGACGGGGTGCAGATGTGGGTGGGTCCGACCAACGACCACGACTTCAACGCCATAGTGGCCGAGGGCGGCCGACGGGCCGATATCTACCGAAGGCTGCAGCAACTCCGCGACACCTACGCCGAGGAGATCCGCAAGCGCTACCCCGATATCCCGCGTCGGGTGTCCGGCTACAACCTCGACAGCCTGTTGCCCGAGAAAGGCTTCGACGTGGCCGGACTGCTCGTCGGCAGCGAGAGCACCTTGGTCACCGTGCTGCGTGCCGAGATCAGCCTGGTCCGACAGCCCACGGCCCATGTGTTGGCATTGTGCGGCTTCTCCGACATCGCTGCCGCAGGCGGCGCGGTGGAGACGATCCTGCCGCACGAACCCGCCGCGTTGGAGGGATTCGACCATCGGCTGGTCTCCCTCGAGCACGTCAAACACCTGGCCGAGGGAGCCCTTGACGAACTGCCCCCGGGCAACGCGTGGCTGATCGTCCAGTTCAACGCCGATGACACCGAGGCGGCCGTGCAGAAGGCGCGCGTCATGCTCGACGACCTCGGCGGTGACACGAGAAACAGCGCCGTCGTCCTGGCGGACGCCCAGCACCAAGAAAGTGTGTGGAAGGCCAGGGAGGCAGGTCTGGGCGCCACCGCACATCAACCCAGCGGCAAGGACACCCATGCCGGCTGGGAGGACGCCGCGGTACCTCCCAACGCGCTCGGCGACTATCTTCGCGACTTCCGGGAACTGCTGGACCGCTACGACTACTCCGACGCGTCCGTATATGGGCATTTTGGACAAGGTTGCGTGCACACCCGCATCCCGTTCACGCTGACTACGGCCGAGGGCATCGCGGCGTATCGGTCGTTCCTCGAGGACTCGGCCCGACTGGTGACCGGATACGGGGGTTCCCTGTCCGGCGAACACGGCGACGGACAACAGCGCGGCGAGCTTCTCCCAATCATGTTCGGAGAGAGGATCATCGAGGCCTTCGAACAACTCAAGGCGATCTTCGACCCGAACAACCGGATGAATCCGGGCAAGGTGGTGTATGCCCGGCCACTGGACGCGGATTTGAGGTGGGGGGCAGATTACCGACCCGCCGAGCCTTCGACGATGTTCGCCTACCCCGATGACGATCACCGGTTCTCCCGTGCCGCGAATCGTTGTGTAGGCGTGGGCAAGTGCCGCGGTGACGAGTCCGGCGTCATGTGTCCGAGCTACCGAGCGACCGGCGAGGAGGAACACTCCACCCGGGGCCGGGCCCGGTTGCTGTTCGAAATGCTCGAGGGCGACGTCATCACCGAGGGCTGGCGGTCTACCGAAGTGCGCGACGCCCTGGACCTGTGCCTGGCATGCAAGGGCTGCCGCAGCGACTGCCCGGTCAACGTCGACATGGCCACCTACAAGGCCGAGTTCATGCACCATCACTACAAGCACCGACTGCGTCCGCTGGCGCACTACTCGATGGGCTGGCTCCCCCTGCTTGCTCCGATCGCCGCCATCGCTCCCCGAGCCCTCAACGCACTGGCCCACACCCGGGGTCTCACCACGGCGCTTCGGGCGGCCGGCGGCATCGACCAGCACCGCGAGGTCCCACGATTCGCCGCCGAGCGCTTCACCAGGTGGTTTCGCCGTCGCACTGGCAAAGCACCTGCGCCGCAGCGGGGCACCGTCGTGCTGTGGCCCGACACGTTCACCAACAGCTTCGACCCGGACATCGCCAAGGCGGCGGTGGCGGTTCTCGAGGACGCCGGCTTCGAGGTACACGTTCCGCAACGACCAGTCTGCTGCGGCCTGACCTGGATCTCGACCGGACAGCTCGGCATTGCCCAACATGTTCTCAAACGCACGTTGCGGGTACTGGCACCAGCCTTGCGTGAGGGCACGCCCATCGTGGTGCTTGAACCCAGTTGCGCGGCCGTGTTCCGCTCGGATCTACCCGAGTTGCTGCACGGCGACGAGGATGCCCACCGGCTGGCTCAGCAGACCCGGACCATCGGCGAGTTGCTTCGCGAACGGGCACCCGACTGGACTCCGCAGCGGCAGCAGACCAAGGCGATCATGCAGCCGCACTGTCACCAGCATGCGATTCTGGGAGTCGGGAAGGAGAATGACATCCTGAGCCGAGCCGGCGTCGAGACCGAGGTACTCGATGCCGGGTGCTGCGGCCTGGCAGGGAATTTCGGCTTCGAGCGTGGTCACTACGACGTCTCGGTGGCCTGCGCGGAGGACAAGCTGATGCCGGCGGTGCGGGCGGCCGCCCCGGACACCGTCGTCATCGCCGACGGGTTCAGCTGCCGAACGCAGATCAGCCACCTCGCCTCCGACCGCAAGCCCCGACACACCGCGGAGGTGCTGGCCCGCGGCCTGCCTGTCGCGGAATCCGCGGATGGTTCAACCCGACTATGAGCACTCCCACGATCGACCGCATCGAGGTTTCGGCGTTCAGGTTTCCCACCCCGCACCCCGAGGCGGACGGCACCCTGGAGTGGGACGCCACGACCGCTGTCGTAGTGCAGGTGCAAGCCGGCGGCAGCACCGGACTGGGATGGACCTACAGCGGCAACGCAGCCGGCACGGTAGTCAAGGACAACCTCGCCTCTGTCCTGAACGGACGGGATCCCGCCGACATCGCCGGCGCCTGGTCGGCCATGCACCGCGCCTGCCGCAATATCGGTTCCAAAGGCATTGCAATGCAGGCGATCAGCGCCGTCGACATCGCGTTGTGGGATCTGAAGGCGAAGCTGCTCGATATTCCGGTGTCGATGTTGCTCGGCCGGGTGCGCGACGAGGTGCCGGTCTACGGCTCGGGCGGTTTCGTCTCGTCGTCGGATTCCGAGATCGGCGAGGACGTGGCCGCCTGGCAGGCAGCGGGGTGCCGGTCGATGAAGATCAAGATCGGCCGAGGCTTCGGCGCAGATCCCGGCTGGGACATCCGCCGCGTCAGGATGCTCCGCGACCTGGCCGGCCCCGACGTCGAGCTGATGGTGGACGCCAACGGCGCCTACACGACCGGCCAGGCGAAACGGGTCGGAGCCCAGTTGGACCGGATCGGGGTCCGCTGGTTCGAAGAACCGGTCAGCAGTGACGACGCAGCCGGTCTGGCCGAGGTTCGTGGTGCGATCGGCGCGGATGTGGCCGCGGGTGAATACATCAGCGACGGCTACGACGCCGAACGCCTGGCGCCCGTGGTGAGTTGCCTACAACTGGACACCACCAGGTGCGGCGGTTACAGCGGCTTTCTCCGTGGCGCTGCTGTCGCCTGGGCGCACAACCTGCAAGTCTCGGGTCATTGCGCTCCTGCGCTGCACGCCCCGGTGGCCGCCGCGATACCGCATCTTCGCCATCTGGAGTGGTTCAGCGATCACGCGCGGCTCGAGCCGCTGCTCGTGGACGGCGTGCCACCGGTCAGTAACGGCGCCATCCAGGTCCCGGCGGGCGCTGCGGGCCACGGGATGAACCTGGCCGCAACGGCGTTCGACTACCGCCTCTGAGCCGCCAGCGCCGCGGCCGCAGCTCCCCCGGCCACCCCTGCCGCCGCCGCGATCGGAGCGGCGTGTTCCCGGAGCCACCACTGTGGGCTGAGGCCGTGCGCCCGGTCGTCGAACGCCCCGTGAGCGCCGTGGTCCTCTCCCGGCTCCGCGTCCTGTGGCTCCCACAGGTTCGCGGCCCGATTCGATGCCGGCGCATCGGTCTGTTGCGACGCGTACCCGGTCCGGGCGAGGTAGCGGTCGAGCAGCCAGGGCGCCACCCGCTGACCGAGCAGCGTCGCCACCGTGCTGGCACCCACCCAGAATTGCTTGCGCTTCGGATGCTCGGCCGCGTAAAGGACGGCGCGCGCAGCGACCTCGGGCTGATAGATGGGCGGCACCGGCTGCGGTTGTCGGGGCAGCCGGGACAGCACCCAGGAGAACTGCGGCGTGTTGACCGCCGGCATCTGCACCACCGTGATGTGGACGTTGCTGTGCTGGTGCATCAATTCGGTGCGCACCGACTCGGTGAACCCGTTGACGGCGTGCTTGGCGCCGCAATATGCCGACTGCAAGGGAATCGCCCGCCCGCCCAGGGCCGACCCCACCTGGACGATGGTGCCGGCGTTGCGGGGCAGCATCCGGCGCAGGGCCGCCATCGTGCCGTAGACGAACCCGAGGTAGGTCACCTCGGTGACATGCTTGAACTCGTCGGGCTCGATCTGATCGAACGGCGCGAACACCGACGCGAATGCCACGTTGACCCAGACGTCGATCGTCCCGAACTCGCGCTCCACCTGCTCGGCCGCCGCGTCGACCTGGTCGTGATCCGATACGTCGGTCGGAATCATCAGGGCGCGGCCCCCCGCCCGTTCGACGTCCTGTGCGGCGGACTTCAGCCCTTGCTGTCCGCGCGCCAACAGCGCGACGCGGGCACCGGCTTCCCCGAACCGGCGCGCGGTGGCACGCCCGATGCCAGCACTGGCTCCGGTCACGACGACGGTCTTTCCTGTCATGGAATTGCTCACTGTTCATTCCTTTCCGTGTTCTGGGGACGGCCCAGCACACTCGATGCCTCGAACATCAGGGCATGGACGAATGCTTGCGGCAGGTTGCCGCGCAGCTGCCGCTGTCGGATGTCGTACTCCTCGGAGAACAGACCGGGAGTTCCGCACCCCGCTCTGTTGCGCTCGAAGTACCGGTAGGCCTCGATGGAGTCGCCTTGCTGCTCCGCGGCCATCGCCATTACGAAGCCGCACAACAGGAATGCGCTGTCGGTGGACCCGAGTCCTCGTTCGGGACGGTACCGGTACACATAATGGTCGCGCGAAAGCTCGCGCTCGACAGAGTGATACGTCGCGACCGAACGCGGGTCACCAGCGCGCAGCGCACCCCGGAGCGAGGGCAGCAGCAGGGCCGCGTCGATACGTTCGTCGTCGACCGCACGTTGCCATCGGCCATCAGGATGCAGACATCGGGCGGAGGTCTCGGCCACGATCGAGTCGGCGAGCGTGGTCACCCTGGCCACCTCGAGGCTGGCTCCGGATGCTGCCGCCGCCCGCAGGCCGGCCGCGCAGATGAGACGTGAATGCGTCCAGCGCTTTTCGCTCAACTCCCAGATCCCCGCGTCGGGTCGATCCAGGTTGTCCTCGATGGCGGCGACCGCGAGGTCGACCGCGCACTGCTGGTCGGCCGTCAGATGGTCGTGGCGCGCCGCCGCGGAGAACAACAGCAACGCTTCGCCGAAGACGTCCAACTGGAACTGGTCCCGCACATGGTTACCTGCCAGGTCGTAGCCGCCCGGGTAGCCGGGCAAGCCCAGTTTCCGCTGTGGCGGTACGGCCCCCCCGGTGCCGGTATAGGCGGGCATCAGCTTCGGTCCGTCAGCCAGGAGACGCTCGCTGACGAAGCAGACCGCGGTGTCGAGGAGTTCATGCGGCCCGTCGGCGGCCACAGCCACGCCCGCGTAGCACTGGTCCCGGATCCAGGCATAGCGGTAGTCGTAGTTCGCGCCTTCGTCGGCGCGCTCCGGCAGGCTCATCGTCGCGGCCGCCACCATGGCTCCCGTCGAGGTTGTCAGCCCCCGCATCACCGCATACGCATGTTCAGCGTCGCGCGGCGCTGCCATCGGGCCCAGCCGCGGGATGCTCTGGACCCAGGCATTTTCCGTGTCGGCCCACGCCTGTGGTGCACTGATCGGTGCGGCACGCAGCTCGCGATCGCTGAGTTCGAGGACCAGGTCGGCGGTGTCGCCCTCCCGTAGTAACACCCTGGTGCCCAACGACCGGTTCGCTGCGGTCCGTCCGGACACCGTCGCATCCGGTGCCCCCGACCATCGCATCCGCAAATCACCGACGGTAGCCAACCAGCACCCGGTTGTTTCGTCGCGGTGCAGGCCGCGCAGATGGTGGTGGCCGAATCCCGCGGTGGGCTGCAACCCGACGTCGAGGCGGGCATCGCCGCTGACCGCCTCGACGCGGCGAAGGATCACCGCGGTATGCGGGTCGCCGGGGTAGGCCAGTGCCTCGCGGCACTCCACGATGCCGGACGAGGTGACCCAGCGGGATCGCCATATCAGCGATCGAGGCTCGTAGTAGCCGCCCCAGACGAACTCGTCGCCGGGCGTCACGAAGTAATTGCCGTCTCCGCCTATCAGTGAGCAGAACACCGCGTCGCTGTCCCAGTGTGGCGCACACATCCACGCCAGGTTGCCCTGTGGCCCGATAAGCGCTCCGCGCTCGCCGTCGGCGATGAACGCGTACTCCCGCAGCGTCTGCGGTTTCAGCGCATCGCGGACCGCAGACGACTCCTGTCCTGAGTAGTTCGTCGGCATCGGGAACCGGTTACCCGTACCGGGCGCACGTCAACGCCGTGCCAGGCATCCCTAAGGAAAAATTCAGGGGCGGCTCAATCGACTGCCCGCTGCCCCAGCGACACCACGGTGTCCTCACTCAGCACCTGCGGGTGCCGCCGGACCTAGTGGGTCCGGCCCTGGCCGCGATCGGGCCCGACATCCGGCAGGCGATCGATGCCGAAATGCTGCCGCAGAAGCCTTGCTGCGGCATGCACACCCGACATCCCGTGCACGCCGGGTCCGGGCGGAGTGGCGGCCGAACACAGGTAGACGTTGTCGATCGGCGTTCGGTATGGATCCCATTTGGGAACCGGCCGGGCCACCATGCGATACATCGAAACCGACCCGACGGCGATGTCACCGCCGGCGTAGTTGGCGTTGTGGGCGGACATCTCGGCCGCCGGGATACACCGGGATCCGATGACGACATCGCGGAACCCGGGGGCGAACCGCTCGATGTGGGCGATGACGGCTTTAGTCATGTCCCGGGTCGAGCCGTTGGGCACGTGGGTGTAAGTCCACAGCGGACGCTCGCCGCGCGGTCCCAGCCGGCCGCTGTCGACGACGGTAGGGTCGCTGGCCAACGTGATCGGCAGGGTGGCGTGCAGCCCCGCCGCGGTGTCCGCCTCGGCCTGCTTCATCTCCGACCGGGTACCGCCGAGGTGGATGGTTCCGGCTTTGCCCACCCGCGGGTCGGTCCACGGCACCGGTCCGGACAGCGCGAAGTCCACCTTGGCCACCCCGTTGCCGGGAGTGAACCGCCGCAGCGCGGACCGGTAGGACTCCGGTAGCCGATCGCCGAACACGGCAGCCAGCGTCCACGGTGAGGTGTCGAACAGGTAGGTGCGCGCTGGCGGTAACTGCGCGGCGTCGTTGATCGTGCAGTCGGTGACCACCTCGGCACCACGGCTGCTCAGGTCGCGCACCAGGGCGTCGGAGATGGCCTGGCTGCCGCCGGCGGGAATCGGCCAGCCGTCGTTGTGCGCCATCGCGGCGAAAACGAGGGCCGCCGCAGCGCCGGTCAGGGACGGGATCACGGTGTTCGCGTGCGCCGACGCCCCGGTGAGCAGGGCACCACACCGCGGCGCCCGGGTGAGCCGGTCCCACAATGGGGTGCCCAGCTCGATCGTGCGGCCCAGCATCGCCATCGCCCCCAGCGCACCCGCCGGGCGGAACGCGCTGCGTGGCAGGCCGCGCATGTCGCCCAGACCGATGTCGCGGACCGCGGTGATCCCATCGGCGATCGGCGCGATCACCCGACGGTAGGTCTTGCCCTCGGCCGCGCCGTCCTCAGCCAACTCGCCGGCCGTGCGGCGTAGGTCCCGGTAGGCGACGGCCGCCCGGCCGTCGGGAAGCGGGTGCGCGTAGGCCACCTCGGGCTGAAGCAACCGTACGCCACGGGCCTCGAGGCCGAACTGCCGGAAGAAAGGTGAGGCGGCGGCCATCGGATGCACGGCTGAGCACAGGTCGTGGCGCAGCGGGACACCGAGGTCGAGCTCCTCGGTGCGAGCTCCGCCACCGGGCCTGGGCTGAGCCTCCAGCACCTGCACCGAGAGTCCGGCGGCGGCACAGATCACGGCGGCGGCCAGCCCGTTCGGGCCCGCACCCACCACCACGACGTCCGCCGGAGCACTCACCGTCACCTGATACCACCGGCCCGGCGCTCCTAACCTTCCGGATGTGTAACGCCGGCGCCCGGTCACGGCGACGCGGGTCACCGGCGGAATGCGTTTCTGATCGCGAACGTCGCCCGCACCCGGTTGGGGGCGGCTATCGTGCTCCTGCGACTTCGATTGCGGGAGAACACACTTTGTCAACCGATGACCACATAGCGCACGCCTCCGCCGATCACGGGTCGCCGCTGCCGAAGGTGATCACCGGGGCCGCCATCGGGAATGCCGTGGAGTGGTACGACTTCGCGATCTACGGGTTCCTGGCCACCACCATCTCGGTGAAGTTCTTCCCGCCGGGCAACGAGACCGCCGCGCTGCTGAGCACCTTCGCGATCTTCGCGGCGGCCTTCTTCTTCCGGCCGCTGGGCGGGTTCTTCTTCGGCCCGCTGGGCGACCGGCTCGGCCGGCAGCGGGTGCTGGCCATCGTGATCCTGCTGATGTCGGCCTCGACGCTGGGCATCGGCCTGCTGCCCACCTATGCCGCCGTCGGGGTGGTCGCTCCGCTGGGCCTGTTGGTGCTGCGTTGCCTGCAGGGGTTCTCCGCCGGCGGTGAATACGGGGGCGGGGCGTGCTACCTGGCCGAGTTCGCCACGGACCGCAGGCGCGGACTCGTGGTCGCCTTCCTGGTGTGGTCGGCGGTGCTGGGCTTCCTGCTCGGCTCGGTGACCGTGACGCTGCTGCAGGCCCTGCTGCCGTACGGCGCCATGGAGAGCTACGGCTGGCGCATCCCGTTCCTGATCGCCGCTCCCCTCGGGCTGGTCGGCCTCTACATCCGGATGCGACTCGAGGACACCCCGGCGTTCGAGGCGCTGTCGGACTCCGACGAGGTTGCCGATTCGCCGCTCAAGGAAGCCGTCACCACCGCCTGGGTCCCGATTCTCCAGGTGATCGGACTGATGATCATCCACAACGTCGGCTTCTACGTCGTGTTCACCTATCTGCCAACGTATTTCATCAAGACGTTGCACTACTCCAAGATGGACTCGTTCATCTCGATCACACTGGCCAGCCTGGTCGCGCTCGCGCTGATCCTGCCGCTGGGCGCGCTGACGGACCGAATCGGGCGCCGCCCCTTGCTCATCGTCGGCGCGGCGGGTTTCGCGGTGCTGGCATACCCGGCGTTCATGCTGTTGAACTCCGGCTCACTGACCAACGCCGTGCTCGCCCACTGCCTGCTGGGCGCCATCGAGGCTGTCTTCGTCTCGGCGTCACTGGTGGCGGCCACCGAGCTGTTCGCGACCCGGGTCCGCTACAGCGGGCTGTCGGTCGGCTACAACGTCTCGGTTGCGGTGTTCGGCGGCACCACCCCGTACGTGGTCACCCTGCTGGCCGCCCGCACCGGCAATGACTACGCGGCAGGCATCTACATCGTTGTGGCGGCGGTGGTGTCCCTGTTGACGGTGCTGACCATGCGGGAGACCGCCGCCAAACCACTGGTGGCACTGGGTCTCACAGCTCCAGCATCACCGTTACCGGGCCGTCGTTGACCAGCTCAACAGCCATGTCGGCACCGAACACACCGGCGGCCACCTGCGCACCCAATCCGCGCAGCGCGTCGGCGAACTCGGTCACCAACGGTTCGGCCACCGCGCCGGGCGCCGCCGCGTTCCAGGTCGGCCTGCGGCCCTTCGCGGTATTGCCGTACAGCGTGAACTGACTGACCACCAGCACCGGCGCCCCGACATCGGCGGCCGACTTCTCGTCATCGAGAATCCGCAGTGTCCACAGCTTTTCGGCCAGCCGCCGGGCGATGTCGCCGGTATCGGTGTGGGTGACACCGACCAGCGCCAGCAAGCCCTGCCCGGCCGGGGTGATCTCCCCGACCACCTCGCCGGCCACCGACACCGACGCCGACGTCACCCGCTGCACCAGCACCCGCATGGGTGCCGATGCTAGCTACTCCCCCGAACCCGCCGGTGCGTACCCGAGGATGGCCTTGGTCTCGAGGAAGTCGGCGAAGCCCTCTTCGCCCCACTCTCGGCCGTTGCCGCTGGTCTTGTAACCACCGAACGGCGCCTTGATGTCGAATGCGTGGTTGATGGTGACCGCGCCGGCGCGGATCCGCTTGGCCAGCGCCCGTGCCTGATCCAGGTCGGCTCCCGACACGTAGCCGTACAGGCCGTAGTCGGTGTCGTTGCCGATCTCGACGGCCTGATCGAGGTCGTCGTAGCCCAGGATGCACAGCACCGGGCCGAAGATCTCCTCGCGGGCGATCGTCATCTGGTTGTTCACGTCGGCGAACACCGTCGGGCGCACGTAGTAGCCGGTGTCCAGACCGTCGGGGCGGCCGGGGCCGCCGGCGACCACCGTCGCGCCCTCCTCGATGCCCTTGTTGATCAGGCCCTGCACCTTGTCGAACTGCACTTTGGAGGCCACCGGTCCGATCGCCGACTTGTCGGACAGGTCGCCGACCTTGACGCCCTCGGCGGTGGCCTTGGCCACGGCGACCGCCTCGTCCATCCGGGTCTTGGGGACCAGCATGCGCGAGGGCGCGTTACAGCTCTGTCCGGAGTTCATCATCATCACGGCGACACCGGCGGCGACGCTCTGACCGAAGGCCTCGTCGTCGAGCACGATGTTGGGGCTCTTGCCGCCGAGCTCCTGGCTGACCCGCTTGACGGTCGGCGCCGCGTTGCGCGCCACCTCGATGCCGGCGCGGGTCGACCCGGTGAACGACACCATGTCGATGCCGGGATGGCTCGACAGCGCAACACCCACACCCGGCCCGTCGCCGAAGACCATGTTGTAGACACCGGCGGGCAGGCCCGCGGCATCGAGGATCTCGGTGAAGATCTGCCCGGAGTACGGCGCCACCTCCGAGGGCTTGAGCACCATCGTGCAGCCGGCGGCCAGCGCGGGAAACACCTTGCAGGCGATCTGGTTGATCGGCCAGTTCCACGGCGTGATCAGCCCGCACACCCCGACCGGCTCCTTGACCACCATGGTCTCGCCGCGCTGCTCTTCGAAGTTGTAGTTCTTCAGCACGTCGATGGCGCCCGACAGATGGCCGAGGCCCATCATCACCTGCGGGCCCGCCGCCAGCGACGGCGGCGCGCCCATCTCCTCGTGCACGGCGTCGGCGAGGTCCTTGACCCGCTTCTGGTACTGGTCGAGGATCGCCTGCAGCACGTCGAGGCGGTCTTCCTTGGAGGTCACCGACCAGCCGCCGAACGCCTTGCGGGCGGCCTTGACGGCGTTGTCCACGTCCGCGCTCGAGCCCAGGGCGATCTTGCCGCCGACCTGCTCGGTGGTCGGGTTGTCGACGTCGAGTGTTCGCAACTCGACCGGGTCGACCCACTGTCCGTCGATGTAGAACTTCAGATAATCGCGCATGGGTTCATCCTTCCCTATTGGGTGCCTTCGGCGTACCAGGTTCGGAAACGGTCGTACTTGGGCATCTCCTCGGAGTTGGCCTTCGGGTCGATGCACACGTGCACCACGCCGACCTTTCCGCTGGCATACGCGCGGGCGATCGCCGGGCCGATCTCCTCGTCCTTCTCGACGTACTCACCGTGGCAGCCGAAGCCCTCGGCGATCTTGTCCATCCGGACGTCCTTGCTCCAGTGCACGCCGGGCTGCGGGGACGGCTGAGAGAACGTGCGTTTGTACACGCCCACCTCGAGCCCCCACTGGTGGTCGACGCCGACGACACACACCAGCGGCAGGTTCAGCCGTGCCGCGGTCTCCAATTCGGCGATGTGGAACAGGAACGCCGAGTCGCTGGTCAGCAGCATGACCGGACGCTTGCCGCCCTCGGCGACCGAAGCGCCGACGGCGTAGGGCAGCCCGGTGCCGAGGTGGCCGAAGTTCTGGTTCCAGATGACGTCGCGCGGTTTGGTCTGCGAGTAGGTCCAACCGAAGATGACGGTCGCGCCGCCGTCGCGCACCATGATGCCGTCCTCGAGTTGGTCGAACGCCTTGGTCGCCTCGACCACGTAGCGCGCCGGGTGCACCGGGGTGCGTCCGCTCGGGGCCTCCTCGGCGACCCGCACCAGCTCGGCGGCGTCGGCCCGGATCAGCGCGTCCAGATTGGCCGACGGGCTACGCGGGGTGTCCCGCAGCGCGTCGACCAGCTGCGGCACCACGCCGCGGAGGTCGCCGACCAGCGCCACGTCGACGGGGCGGTTGACGCCGATGGCGGTCGGATCCTGCTCGACGTACACCCATTTGCGGTTCGCGTTGCCCGCCGCCCAGTGCTGGGTTCGGCCGTAGTGCATGGGCTCACCGAGCTCGGTGCCCAGCGCGACGCACAGATCCGATTCCTCGACGGCCTGGTTGGCGGCCGGGGAGAACAGGTAGGGGAACGTCCGGTCCTGCAGTCCCGGGATGAACGACGTGCCACCGGAGGTCTGGATCACCGGACAGCCCATCAGCTCGGCCAACTCCTTCACCTGCCGCTGGGTGCGGGAGGTGTGCACCCCATGGCCGACCAGCAGCACCGGGCTCGTGGCCGCGCGGATCAGGGCAGCGGCCTCGGCGACCTCACGCGCACCGGCGCCCTGGTCGACCAGCCGGTAGCGGTTGGGCGGCAACGGATCTGCTACGTCGAGCTCTTCGAGGACGACGTGTGAGGGGAACTCGACGTAGCACGGCCCCGGGGTGCCGGACATCGCCTGGCGGATCGCCTCGTGGATGATCTCGTCGGTCTGGTCGGCGTACTCGATGGAACTGTGAAACTTCACCGACGCCGCGAAAAGGGGTTCCTGCTGGACGAATTGAATGCGGCCGCGCCGAACCCGGCGCTCGGTGATGCGAGCCCGCTGCCCACCCAGGAAGATCACCGGCGAGTTCTCGACGAGTGCGCACTGGATCGCGCCGGCCATGTTGGCCATGCCCGGTCCGAGTGTGCCGATGCACAGGCCCGGCCTTCCGGTCATCCGGGATGCCGCCTCGGCCATGAAGCCGGCGCTCAGCTCGTGATGCGGTGCCACCACCGACCAGCCGCGGGCGTCGGCTTCGGTGAACATGTGCACGAAGTTGGGGTCCGGAATTCCGAAGAGGGTGTTGATTCCCTCGGCCTCGAACAGGTCGAGGATCCGCTTGTAGACCGGCACAGCCATCGTCATTGTCTCCAGTTCTCGTAACGCTCTGCGAGTTGTTTGCGGTGTGCTGCCGGAGAACCGAACAGCGAACGATTCAGTGCGGCTCGTTTCAGGTACACGTGGATGCCGCTCTCCCACGTGTATCCGATGCCGCCGTGCAGTTGCATCGCCGTGCCGGCGACGTCCACGGCGCTCCCGCAGGCGTGCGCCTTGGCCATCAGCACCGCGGTCCCGGCATTCGGGGCGCCGACGACGACCGCCTCGATGGCGTCGGCGATCAGTCGCCTGCCCACTGTCACCGTCACCAGCAGGTCGGCGCAGGCGTGCTTGACCGCCTGGAAGGAGCCAATGGGGCGGCCGAACTGCTCGCGCACCCGCGCGTAGGAGACGGTGGCCTCCAGCATCGCCTCGGCCAGGCCCAGGCTGTCGCACGCCACCGCGAGCCGGGCCCGGTCGAGCAGCGCGGCCGCGGCGTCGGCGTCCAAGGGCCACACCGCCGACCGCTCTACCGCCACCGCATCCGCCGACACGGTTGCCAAACGCCGTGTTTCGTCGAGTACCGGTTGCGATGTCACATCGAACGCGCCGGCGGGAACACGGACGATCAGTGGCCGCCCGTCGGCGCCGCCGGCCACCAGCAGGAGTTCATCGGCGTCCATTGCGTCGGGAACGAACCCGGCCCGGCCGTTCACCGTCGTGCCGTCGAAGTGGAACGCGGGAGCCGTGCTCCCGTCGGTCGGCAGCGCCACCGCCGTGCGAACTGTTCCGGCCGTCACGCGTGTCAGGAGATCGTCGCGAGAATCGTTGGGCGGCAGAGCATTCAGTGCGCCCACGCTGAGCACAGCACCGCCGAGGTAGGCCGTCGACGCTGCCGCTCGGCCCATCTCGTCGAGCAGGACGGCCACTTCGGCGAAGCTCACCCCGGCTCCCCCGCAGTGTTCCGGCGCTTCCAGCCCGACCCAGCCCGCCCGCAGCAGCATTGGCCAGTCGAGGCGCTCCTTGGCCAGCAGGTCACGAGCCACCGACCGCAGTTCCTCGTGCACATCCTGGTAGCCGGTCATCACACCGCGCTCGGTTCCCGCGGCAGCCCGAGGCCGCGTTCGGCGATGATGCTGCGCTGGATCTCGCTGGTGCCGCCCGGGATGGTCCATTCCCAGGAGCCGATGAAGTCCAGCATCCAAGAGCCGGATTCCCAACTGGCCGAAGTCGGTTTGGCCACCTCGGTGTGGGCGGCGAGACCGCCGATCTCGGCACCGAAGTCGGTCATCCGCTGCAGCAGTTCGCTGTAGTACAGCTTGACGATCGACGAGTCGGCCGGGCCGGCCGCTGCGGTCTCGGTGCGTTCCACCACATCGCGGCACATCCCGCGTAGCCCGGTGATCTCGATGTCGAACCGCGCCAACCGGTCCGCGACGGCGGCGTCGTCGAGCGGCCGGGTGCCGGCCGGGCCGGGCTGCCGACAGGCCTGCACCAGCCGACGAAATCCCGAATTACCCAGTCGTTCGGCCAGTTCCAGCATGGTCATACCGCGCTCGGCACCCAGGGTGGCCTGGGCCACCTGCCAGCCCTGGTTCTCCGGGCCGACGAGGTTGGCCGCCGGGATGTTCACGTCGTTGAGGAATATCTCGCAGAAGTGCGAGTCGCCGACGGCGTTGCGGATCGGCCGGACGTCGATACCCGCCGTACTCATGTCGAGAAGGAAGTAGGAGATGCCGCGGCGTTTCGGGGCATCGGAGTCGGTGCGAGCAAGCAGTAGGCACCAGTCGGCGTGCACAGCGCCGCTGGCCCAGAGCTTCTGGCCGTTCACCACGTAGTGGTCACCATCGCGGCGAGCGGTGGTGCGTAGGGCGGCGAGGTCGGAGCCGGCCTCGGGTTCGGAGAACCCCTGGACCCAGATCTCACCGTCGAGAATCGCCGGGAGATGGCGGCGGCGCTGTTCGTCGGTGCCGGCGACGAGCAATGTCGATGCCGCGTGGTGGATTCCGACGAACGCCAGCACCAGGCGCGGGGCGTCGTGGGCGGCGAGTTCGGAGTAGAGCACGGCCTGCTCGGCGACGGGCATGCCGCCATCCCATTCGGCCGGCCAGTGCGGAACGGCGAAGCCCGCGCGGTGCAGTTCGGTGAACCACGCCTTCTGGAAGCCGACGAACTCCTCGTCGCTCGCTCCGGTCTGGGCGGCGCGCCAGTCGGCCGGGATGTGGCTCCGGCACCATTGCCGCACGGCCGCCCGGAAGTCGTCGAGCTCGGCTGTCATGAGTACAGCCCGGTCAGGCCACGGCGGCCCACCCGTTGGGTCAGCTGCTGACGGGTGACCGA
Organism: uncultured Actinomycetota bacterium; assembly: GCA_963753095.1. GTDB lineage: Bacteria > Actinomycetota > Actinomycetes > Mycobacteriales > Mycobacteriaceae > Mycobacterium. The sequence goes on along the minus strand of CAVWBC010000003.1, from coordinate 96,528 downwards.
CAGGCCGAAGGGTAGACGCCGCAGGGGCTGGCTGTAGCGCGACAGCCACGACAACGTGGTCTCGTCGCAGAAACCGACCGCCCCGTGCAACTGGTGGCACACCCGGAAAACCACCTCGGCGGCCTCGATCGCCGCCAGTCGCAGCGCCAGGGCGTCGTCGGTATCACCGGCCCACAGCGCGTGCTTGGCCAGCACCTCGAGGCCGCTGCGTTCCACCTCGGCGTCGGTGAGCTGGAACTGCACCCCCTGGAATGACGACAGCGGCTGCCCGAACTGCTTGCGCAGCGTGACGTGCGCGATCGTCAGTTCCACGGCGCGGTCCAGCATCCCGAGCAACGTCCAGCACGGCAGCACCAGCCCGAGGGCAACATCGCCGGCGCCGGCGGCGTCGATGTCGGTCAGCCGCAACGCCACCGTGAAGGCGGGACCGGCCGCCTCGGTGGCCACTGCGGCACTGCGCGTGCCGTCGAGCGTGACTGCGGCCCAGCGGTTCTGCACACCGGCGACGGCGCCTTCCGGTGCTGCCGCGGATACCACGATCAGCCCGTCGACGTCGAGGTCGGCCGGCCGCGCAAGCCGCTCGGCGAGCGGGTACGGCAATGCCCAGTAACCGGCGCTGCGGCACAGGGCGGCGGCGGCCTCCAGCGAGTCGGGGTCGGTGCGCGGGTCGAGGTCCCAAGCGCCGAGTTCGGCGAGTACCGGTGCGACCAGCGCTTCCCGATCCGCGGGCTTGGCCTCGGCCTGCTGCACCAACAGGTCGCCGCCGGCGGACTCGAAGGCACGGCGCGCCTGGTGGCCGTATTCGATTGCGTCGTCGGAGAGTTCGAGGTTCATCGGCTGGCCCCACCCAGCAGAGCCCGCGACATCAGGATGCGTTGCATCTCGATGCTGCCCGAGGCGACCGTCGCCGACTGCGAGTACCGCCAGTGGTCCTCGACCTCGGCCCGGAAGTACGCCGGCGCGTCGTCGTCCCGCGGCCCGCCACTCGCGTCGATTCGCGGTAGAACCGCGGCGATCTCCATGAGGACCTCGGCGCTGTCCTGGTCGAGCTTGGTCACCGCGATGCGGTATCCGGCGGCGTCGGCGGGCTGGATCCGGCCGGCGCTCTGCAGCGACACCACCCGGTAGGCCAGCAGCCGGGCCCGACGGCAGTGCATCAGCATGCGGGTCCAGCGGCCGCGCAGCTCCTCCGGCACCAGCTCCCACCGCTCACCCAGTGCCTCGGGTGCCAGCATGAGAAGCCGTTCGCAGCGGGCATATCGGGCGATGCCCACCCGCTCGAAGGACAGCACGTCCTGCACGATCGACCAGCCGCCGTCGAGTGGGCCCAGCACGTCGGCGTCGGTAACCCGCAGGTCGTCGAAGAACACCTCGTTGAGGTGATGCGGACCCATCATCGACCGGATCGGGCGGACCTGGATCGCCGGGTCGCTCATCGGCACCAGGAAGATCGTCAAGCCCTGCTGCTTCTTCTCGCCCTTGGTGGTTCGGGCCAGCAGGAAACACCACTGCGCCATCGTGGCGTAGGAGGTCCAGATCTTCTGCCCGCTGATCAGCCACCCGTCGCCATCCCGCCGGGCCGTCGTGCGCAGCGACGCAAGATCCGAGCCGGCCTCCGGTTCGGAGAAGCCCTGACACCAGATGACCTCGCCGGCGGCGATCGGCGGCAGGTGCTTACGCTGTTGTTCCTCGGTGCCGTACCGCATCAGGGTGGGTCCGACCCAGTTGACGCCCATGTACTGGGCGCCGCGCGGTTCGTGATGAGCCCACATCTCCTCGCGCACCACCGTCTGCTCCCACACCGAGGCGCCGCGTCCGCCGTACTCCTGCGGCCACGCCAGGCACAGCAATCCCTGCTGGGCCAAGGTTCGGCAGAACCGTTGGGCCGCTTCCAGATCGGCGGGGTCGTCGGTGAACGCACCCATGAACCCCTCGGGCACATGCTCTGTCACCAGCGAGCGCAGCTGGGCGCGCAACGCGGCCGCCTCTGGCCCCATGTCGAAGTCCAGGCTCATCGGCTCTCCGCCTCGGCGAGGTCCCACTCGGCCAGGCCCAGCTCTTTGAGCACCTCAGCGGTGTCGGCGCCGAGCGTCGGGGCCGGCCCGGAGACCCTGCCTGGTGTGCGGGAGAACCAGGTCGGCACGCCGGGCATCCGGGCCACCCCGTGCGGGGTCTGCACGGTCTCGAAGAAGCCGACGGCGTTGAGGTGTTCGTTGTCGAACAGGTCTTCGGGGGTGTTCAGCGGCGCCGCCGGGATCTCGAGGTCGACGAACAGCTTCAGCCACTCGTCGGTGGTGCGCTCAGTCATGGTCCGCGCGACCAGCGAGTAGATGGTGTCGATCTCGGCGGCGCGAGCCTCCAGCGTCGCGAACCGTTGGCTGTTCCACTCCGGCTGCACCGCGTTGATGAAGCCCGCCCAGTGCTTGTCGTTGTAGATCAGCGCCGAAATATAGCCGTCCTTGGTGCGATACGGCTTGCGGTTGGGTGCGACGGTGCGGTGATACATCGCCGGGCCCAGCGGCGGATCGAACATCGCCCCGTTGGCGTGTTCGACGAGCATGAACGAGGCCATGGTCTCGAACATCGCCACCTCCACCTCCTGACCCTCACCGGTGCGCTCGCGGTGGAACAGCGCCATGGTGGTGGCGTACACCGCGGTCAGTCCGGCGACCTTGTCGGCGACGATCGACGCGACATAGTTGGCCTCACCGGTCAGCTCCTTCTGCACGGCGGGCAGACCGCACTCGGCCTGGATGGTGTCGTCGTAGGCGGGGCGGTCACGCTCGGGACCCCGACGGCCGTAGCCGTAGCAGTTGGTGTAGACGATCTCCGGATTGATGGCGGCCACGTCCTCGTAGCCGAATCCCAGCTTCGTGATCGCCTTGGCCCGCATCGAGTGGATGAAGACGTCGGCGTCGGCGATCAGCGCGCGCAGTGCGGCCTTGCCCTCGTCGCTACGTAGGTTGAGCACGACGCTGCGCTTGCCGCGGTTGACGTTGACGAACACCCCGCTCATTCCGGGTGCCGGGCCGACGGAGACGTACCGGGTGTCGTCGCCGCCCGGCGGTTCGATCTTGATGACGTCGGCTCCCATGTCGGCCAGGATCTGCGTGCAGTAGGGGCCCATCACCATCGCGGTCAGGTCCACCACCCGCACTCCGGCCAGCGGTCCGCTGCGTGTTGCCGTCACGTTGTGCCCCTTGCCATCGCGAAGCTGTAGCCGATGTGGTCGGAGTGGCCGGCCGGAACCACCGGAAAGACCAGCGGCGCCGAGACGTCGCGGATGTCGTCGATGCGCTCGCCGACCTCCTCGACCGACCAGGCCGGCTGATACGCCCCGGGCGCCTCGGCGACGACCACCCTGGCCACCCGTCCCGCGATGGCGGCCAGCGATTCGCCTGTGATGGAGCAGTTCTCGTGCGCCAGCCAGCCGACCACGGGCGCCACCAACTCCGGTCCCATCGGCGGGTAGGCGGAGGTGTCGAGGCCCTCGGCCATCCTGGTCACGGCGCCGGGGACGATCACGTTGCACCGCACACCGTGTTCGGCGCCCTCCAGTGCGACGACGTTGGACAAGCCGATGATCCCCGCCTTGGCCGCCGCGTAGTTGGCCACGTCGTGGTTTCCGTACAGTCCGCCGATCGAGGAGGTGAGCACCACCCGGCCGTATCCGGCCGCACACATCACCGGGAACGCCGGGCGCACCACGTGAAACGCTCCGCGCAGGTGGACGTCGAGGACGGCGTCGAAGTCGTCATAGCTCATCTCCGACAACGGGGCACGAAGCACGTTGCCCGCGTTGTGGATCAGGATGTCCAGGCGGCCATAGTGCTCCAGCGCCTCGGCGATGATGGCTTGGCCGCCCGCGGCCGTCGCGACGGACTCGGTACTGGCGACCGCATCGCCGCCGGCCGTGCGGATCTCCTCCACCACCTGTCCGGCGGGTTCTGCGTCGACGTCGTTGACGACGATTTTCGCGCCCTTGGCAGCTAACAGCAGTGCGTACTCGCGGCCCAGGCCGCGGCCCGCGCCGGTGACGACCGCAACCCGGTCGTCGAATCTCAGCTCAGCCATCGAGTTCCAGGCCTGCGCCGAGAGTAACGTCACGGCGGAAAATCGCCGGCTTCTTCGCCGTGGCGTTACTGTCGCGAAGCACGGCGCTAGCCATCGAGTTCCAGGCCGTCGAGATCGCCCTTGTCGCGCCATTCGCTGAGCAGGTCGTCGAATGCGTAGAACCCGGGCGAGTAGAAGTCGCCGAGGAACGAGCCGTTGCCCTCCGCGCCACCGCGGCCCTCGTTGTTGTAATAGCCCGGGGTGCAGGTCAGTTCGAACGCGGAGTTGTCGATCGCCAATTCCCGGACGGTGCGCACCCAGGCGTCCTGGCCTTCCACAGCGGGCTCGACCGTGATCGCGCCGCGCCTCTGCGCCTCGCCGAGGATGTAGGCGATGTGCTTGGCCTGCTGCTCGAACATCGCGGTGGTGTTGGCCGAGACACCGCCCTGGATGAAGCCGGTGAAGAACATGTTCGGAAAGCCCCGACTGGTGATTCCATGCAGGGTCTTGTAACTGTCGTGCCAGTAGTCGAAGAGCGACAACCCGTCGCGGCCCTCGATGGTGTCGACGGCGTAGCGGCGGCTGATCTCGGTGGAGATCTCGAACCCGCTCGCGAAGATGACGCAGTCGACCTCGTATTCGACGCCGTCGGCGACGATCCCGGTGGCCGTCAACCGTTCCACACCCTTGGATTCGGAGACGTCGACGAGCGTGACATTCCGGCGATTGAAGGCAGCCAGGTACTCCTCACTCGAGCACGGCCGCTTACACATGAAGCGGTAGTAGGGCTTGAGTGCCTCCGCCGTCGCGGGATCGGAGACGATGCCCGCGATGCGGCGACGCAGCCGCTCCATGATTTTGAAGTCTTCCTCTTCCCGGATCGCCATGATCTGCTCGATGCCCAGCGCGGCGGGATCCTCGCTGGCGAGGATGCGCGCGGTCATGTTGCGGCCCAGTTCGGTCCAGAAGTCGCACACCAGGTCCGGCTCGCCGAACACCACGCCGACGAACGGTGACCAGTTGTGGAAGTTGCGCTTGCGTTCCTCCTGCCAGCCCGGCTGCAGGGCGGCGGCCCACTGCGGATCCGTCGGTGTGTTCGCACGGTCGTCCACCGAGGACGGAGTCCGCTGGAACACATAGAGCTGCTGGGCATCTCGGCCAAGATGCGGAACCAGCTGCACACCGGTCGCGCCGGTGCCGACGAGTGCCACCCGCTTGTCGGCCAGCTTGTGCAGCCCGCCGGTCGCGTCGCCGCCGGTGTACTCGTAATCCCATCGCGCGGAGTGGAAGACATGACCGGCATAGTCCTTGATGCCGGGTATGTCGGGCAGCTTCGGGCGGTTGTAGGAGCCCTGTGCCATGACCACGAACCGGGCGCGGATGTCGTCTCCGCGGTTGGTGCTGATCCGCCACCGCTTGTCTGACTCGTCCCAGTGCAGTTCGCGCACCTGGGTGGAGAACAGCGCGCCGTCGTAGAGGCCGAAATGCTTTCCGACGTTGCGGCAGTGCTGGAAGATCTCGGCGCCGTCGGCGAATTTCTTCGACGGCATGAACCCCAACTCTTCGAGCAGTGGGATATAGCAGTAGGCGTCGTTGTCGCACTGGATTCCGGGAAACCTGTTCCAGTACCAGACGCCGCCGAAGTCGCCGGCCATCTCGATCACCCGGACGCCCTCGACGCCGGCCTTCTTCAGATAGGCCCCAGCCAACAGCCCGGCGAATCCGCCGCCGAGGATGACGACCTCGGCGTTCTCGACGACGGGATCGCGCTCCGCTGCCGGTGCGTAGGGGTCGATCTCGTAGAACTCCGCGAAGTCGCCCTTGAGCTCCAGATACTGGGCGGCTCCCTCGGGCCGCAGGCGCTTGGCCCGCTCGTGCGCGTACTTCTCCCGCAACGCGTCGATGTCGATGTCGTCGGGGGTGTCCGTGGGGCCGCACTCGGCGGTCATTGGTCGCGCCGTTTCTCGAGCGGCCGGGGTCGTCCGGTGCCCATGTACGTCGACAGCTGGTGGTGCAGGTTGACGGTGCTGCGTTCGCGGTACGGGTTGGGCACGGTGCCGGGGAAACCCAGCGACTTCATGCCTTGCTGTACCGCCGCCATGTTGGAGAAGTCCTGCGGGAGCACGCTGCGCCAGCGCGGATCGCCCGCCGGGGTGTACTCCCAGTCCGCCTGTGGCTCCTGACCTTTCGGGTACAGCTCGAACACCGACACCTCGAAGATGCACTTGTCCGGGTCGTAGCCGGGGTCAGGGCGGGCGCTGTAGCACAGCGCGCTGGTCAGTCCCTGTCCGACTTGGAAGTTCGGGAAGATCTGCCAGGCGGTGCCGCTCTGGCCGAGGATGTCCGACGGGATGGTCGGCCAGATCACGCCCCGGGCTTCGTCGTCGCGGCGCGCCGAGGACAGCCAGTGCTCCAGGACCTTGTCGGCCGGGGTGCCCTCCGGCAGTTCGTCGACCAACCGCTTAGCGGCGTTGACCAGGGTCTGGGTGGTCGTCGCGTTGGTCTCTTCCATGGTGTAGACCTGCATCTCGGCGGTGGAGATCCTCGGGTCGCCGGTACCCAGCCGGATCTTCGACTGGGTCTCCGCGAGATCCTCGGGCGCGTCGTAGCCGATGTTGCTGTGCCGGCCCTGCGCCCGGGCCCAGCCCTTGAACTCGCCGAACCTGTTGAACTCGGGGTGGGTGGTGAAGACGTGATAGGTCTCGTTGAACGCCTCCAAGGCAACCTTCCAGTTGCAGTCGAAATTCAGCCATTTACGCCATTTGCACCGCATGTTCTCCAACCCGAACGGGTCGAGGATCTTCGCGGCCGGATGCAGGTAGTCCAGCAGTGGCTCGCAATCGGCGTCCATGTTGATCCACAGCCAACCGCCCCAGGTGTCGACGTTCACCGGGCGCAGGTGGGTGTTGCGCTCGGACACAGCGCCTTTCCAGTCGTCCTTCTCCCGGATGTGGGTACAGGCCCCGTCGAGACCATAGGTCCAGCCGTGGAACCCGCACACGAACGACTTGCGGGCCCGCCCGGTGGCGTTCTTGGCCCCGGCGGGGGTGTCCACCAGACGACGGCCGCGGTGCATGCACACGTTGTGGTGCGCAGTGAAATCTTTGGGCCCCGTGCGCACCACGATGATCGAGTCGTCGAGGATGTCGTAGGTCAGGTAGCTGCCGACGTCGGGTAGTTCCTCGACCCGGCCGACCTGCTGCCACACCTTGCGCCACAGCTTGTCTCGTTCGGCGCGGGCGTATTCCGGTGAGATGTACGCCTCCACACCGATGGTCATCGGCTCCGAGAGTTCTTCGTGCATCAGATCCTCCGAATGGATTCTCGAAAGGACTCGTCCTTGAGGAACAGTGAGGTGTTGTCGGCGGCGAGGTGGCTCCATCGAAGGTCCAAACCGCCGTCCACGAGCAGGGTTTGGCCGGTGATGTAGCTGGACAGGTCGGAGAGCAGGAACAGGATCGCGCCGGCCTGCTCCTCCGGGCGGCCCCGCCGGCCCATCGCGATCGCGGCGCGATCCCGCTCCGGGTTGTCGTCGGTGTAGGTCCGCGAGGCCGCGGTCTCGGTGACACCCGGCGCGATCGCGTTGACCCGGATGCCGTCCAGCGCCAGTTCAACGGCCATGGTGCGGGTGGCCGCGACGATCGCCGCCTTCGCGGTGCCGTAGGCGATGTGGAACGGCGCGGTGTTCAGGCCGCTGATCGACGAGATCGACACGATCGAGCCCGGCTTGCCGAGCGTCCGCAGCTCCGCGGCGACCGCCTGGCTCATGAAGAACATCGTCTCGAGGTTGGCGGCGAACAGCGCACGCCAGTCGGATCGGCTGACCCGCGTCGACGGCATCCAGGTCTCCGGTGCCGCCCCGCCGGCGACGTTGACCAGCCCGTAGAGATCACCGTCCGCGCTGCGCGCCGCCGCCATCGCCGCGGCGATACCGTCGTCGGTCGAGGCGTCGGCCGCCACCGGGAGGACGGCCAACCCCTCGTCGATGAGCGGGCCGATGTGGCGGTCCAGGTTCTCCTGCGAGCGGCTGACCGCGATGACGGTCGCCCCGGCGCGGGCCGCCATGGCGGTCACCCTGGTGCCGATGCCGCCGCCGCCGGCGCCCGACACCACGACGATGCGGCCGTCGAGGCTGGGAAGGTCTGTCATCGCCTGCTTCCAAAGTGCATTGGTCCGGACAATTAATGGCGATCTACTGGTTGGAGAACATGATTCCGCAGCGGTTATATCACGGTCAAGGGCCTGTGCGAATTAAGTCGCGCCTATTGTCTGGACTAGTCGGGCTTGATACGGTCCTGCTGGATCGCCGCTGAAGAAGGATCTCGGACAGACATGACGATGTCGCTGCGTGAGGGCCGTTTCTCGGCCGCCAACCCCCCCGCCGCCGCCGACGGCTGGACCGTCGAACGCCGCACGGCGCCGAGCCGGCTCTTCGGCGCCAACGGCCTGCGCACCGGACCGGACGGACGCGTCTACATCGCCCAGGTCACCGGCAGCCAGATCAGCGCCCTGGACCTCGAGAGCGGCCGGGTGCAGACCGTCAGCGCCAAGGGCGGCGACATCGTCGCCCCCGACGATGTCGCGTTCGATCCCAGCGGCAACCTCTACGCCACCGAGGTCATGGACGGGCGGGTCAGTGTGCGCGGCCGCGACGGCGTCACCCGGGTGTTGCGCGACGACCTGCCGTGCGCCAACGGCATCACCTTTCACCACGGGCGGCTGTTCGTCGGCGAATGCCGCGAGGGCGGCCGTCTGCTCGAGCTCGATCTGCACGGTGGCCCGCCGCGGGTGTTGCTGGAGAACGTGCCGTCCCCGAACGCCATGGAGGTCGGCCCCGACGGAATGCTGTACTTCCCGGTGATGGGCGCCAACGAGATCTGGCGCATCGACCCTGACGGCGGTGAACCGCAGACGGTGGCCACCGGGCTCGGAGTTCCCGACGCGGTGAAGTTCGACGCCGAGGGCTACCTGGTGTCGACCCAGGTGCACAGCGGCCAGGTGCTGCGCATCGACCCACGCACCGGCGCCCAGCGCGTGCTGGCCAACCTCAACCCCGGCCTGGACAACCTCACCTTCGTCGGCGACCGGCTGGTGGTGTCGAACTTCACCGGCGAGATCACCGAGATCCTCGGCGACGGCCGGACCCGGACGGTGTTGCCGGGCGGGCTGAACTGGCCGCTGGACCTGACCGTCGGCGTCGACGGCAACCTCTACATCGCCGACGGGACCTACTTCTACGCCCTGCTGCCCGACGGCGCGCTTCACACCGTCGGCATGCTGTTCAGTCCCGGCTACCCGGGCTTCGTCCGCGGGGTCACCGCGGCCGGCCCAGGCGAGTTCCTCGTGACCACGTCGGGCGGACAGGTCGCCCGCTACCGGCCGGCCGACAGCGAAACCGATTATCTTGCTGACGGTTTCGATCAGCTCTACGGAATAGCCCGCACCGCGGGCGATGGGGTGGTGTTCGTCGAGCAGGGCGCCGGCCGATTGCTGTCGCTGAACTCCGGGCGCGTCGAGGTGCTGGCGTCGGGGCTGGACACCCCGGTCGGGGTGGCGATCGGGCCGGACGGCATGCCCCTGGTCAGCGAGCGCGGGCGCATCGTGTCCGTCTCGGGTGCGAGGACGGAGACCGTGCTGGACGGGTTGGGCCGGCCCCAGGGCCTGCTGGTGGTCGGGAACCTGCTCTACATCGTCGATGCCGATGCCAAGGCACTGATCGAGTTCGACCTGGACCGCAAGACCGCAACCACGGTGGCATCCAGCCTGCCGGTCGGTGCGCCCCCCGGCGTCACACCGAAGCCACTGCGGGGCATGCCGCCGTTCTCCGGCCCGCAGGGTCCGTTCGCCGGTATCGCCGCCGGACCCGACGGGACCCTCTACGTGTCGGCCGACGCGGACGGCAGCATCCTGGCGCTGCGGCGAGGTTGATCGATGGCCGACACCCGCTCCGCGGATCATCGCTACATCCAGGTGGCCCGCACCCTGCGCAAGGAGATCGTCGACGGGGTATTCCCGGTCGGCTCCCAGCTGCCGACCGAACACGAACTGTGCGAACGGTTTTCGGTGAGCCGGTATACCGTCCGCGAGGCGCTGCGCCGGCTGCGCGAGGACAACCTCGTCTCGTCCCGGCCGCGGGCGGGAACGATGGTGGTCCCCCGACCCTCGTCACACGCCTACGTCCAGGACGTCGTGTCCATCAACGACCTTCTCGCCTTCGCGACCGGAGCCCAGTTCGCCATCGAGTCGATCGCGATGGTGACGGTGGACGACGCGCTCGCCGCCCGCACCGGCCTGACCGCGGGCGAGGAGTGGCTTGCCGTGCGGGGCTTCCGGCAGGCCGACGGCGCGCCGTATCCGACCTGCCGCACCGAGTACTACATCAACCGGGCCTACGCCGCGGTGGGCCGGATGCTGCAGAACCACACCGGGCCGATCTTCCCCCTCATCGAGGACCTGTTCGGGCTCAGCGTCGTGGAGGTCCACCAGGAGATCGCCGCGGTGCAGATCTCGCCGGAGCTCGCTGACGGACTGAAAGTCGACGCGGGCACCCCGGCCCTGGAGATGACGCGCACCTACACCACCTCCGACGGCGAGGTCGCCCAGGTCACCGTCAACACTCATCCCGCGGCGCGGTTCCGGCATTCGATGACCATGCGGCGCGTGAAGGGCTAGCCGGTGTTACGCACCGTCGCAATGGATTCCGCCCGGGCGGCCGAGGCCTACGCCCGAGGCCTGTGGGTGAGCCAGACGCTGGCAGACTCACTACGCGCGGCGGCGCGGCTCACACCGGACCGCGTGATGGTGGTAGACGGCGCGACGCGGCTGAGTTGTGCGGCGGTGTTGGATCAGGCCAGTGCGCTGGCCACGGCCATGCTCCGGCTTGCGCCGACGGGCAGCGTCGTGTCCTTCATGCTGCCGAACTGGCATGAGGCCGCGGTGATCTACCACGCGGCGACGCTGGCCGGCATGGTGGTGAACCCGATCCTGCCGTCGCTGCGCGATCACGAGTTGAGCTTCATCCTCGCCGACGCCGACAGCCGAATCGTGTTCGTGCCCGAGACGTTCGGTGGCCACGACTACGCGGCGATGCTGCACCGGGTGACGACGCAGCTGGCGTCGCCGCCCGCGGTCGTCGTCGTGCGCGGTGACTCGCCATGCGGGCACACGCCGTACGCGGCGCTGCAGCAGACCCAACCGGACCCGTCGGCGCTGCCGGCCCTCGACCCCGATGCGGTGCGGATGGTGCTCTACACCTCCGGGACCACAGGGCGGCCCAAAGGCGTTCTGCACAGCCATAACTCCATCCATGCACTCATCGCCCAGATCGGTGAGCACTGGCGCATCGGCTCCGGCGCCACGTTCCTGGTCCCCTCGCCGATCGCCCACATCGGGGGCTCCATCTACGCCTTCGAATGCCCGGTGCTGCTCGGTGCTACCGCCGTCTTGATGGAGCGGTGGAATCCCGATGCCGCGGTCGGGCTGCTCGTCACCGAACGATGCACGCACATGGCCGGTGCGACGCCGTTCCTCGAACAGATCCTGGCCGCCGCCGAACGCGCGCAGACCCGGCTGCCCGAGCTGGAGGTGTTCATCTGCGGCGGCGCATCGGTGCCGCCGTCGCTGATCCGCAGCGCCGCCGACTATTTCGACCACGCGGCCGTCACCCGGGTGTACGGGTCGACCGAGCTGCCGGTGACCACCGTGGGCGCACCGGAACCCGGCGACCTGCGACACGCCGCCGACACCGACGGCCGGGCCGGCATCGCCACGATCGAGGTCGTCGACGGCGAGATCCGTGCTCGTGGCCCGCAGATGTTCCTCGGCTACCGCCGCGGCGAGGATGATGCCGACGCCTTCGACGACGCCGGCTTCTTCCGAACCGGCGACCTCGGCCACTGGGTCGACGACGTCTACCTGGTGGTGACCGGGCGGGCCAAGGACATCATCATCCGCAACGGGGAGAACATCTCGCCCAAAGAGGTCGAGGACATCCTCATCGGCCATCCCGCCCTGACCGATGTCGCCGTCGTGGGCATCCCCGATGCCCGTACCGGCGAGCGGGCGTGCGCGGTGATCGTCACCGATGCCGACGAGACGCCCGATGTGACCGAACTGCGCCGATACCTCGAAGCCCGGGGCGTGGCGACGTTCAAGGCGCCCGAACGGATCGTCGTCTGGGATACCCTGCCCCGCAACGACGCGGGCAAGATCCTCAAACATCAGATCCGAGCGAGGTTGGTCGAGGCCGATGGGTGACATGCAGGTAGCGATCGTGACCGGGGCCAGTAGCGGGATCGGGTTCGGCTGCGCGGTGAAGCTGGCCGAGATGGGGATGGCGGTGGTGGGCACCGGTCGCGATCACGACCGGTTGACCGCGCTGGGCGAGGCGATCGGCGACCCCGACCGGGTCGCCACCATCGCCGTCGATCTCACCGACGACGATGCGCCACAACGGATCGTCGATCAGGCGGTGTCGCGCTGGGGTCACATCGACTTCCTCGTCAACAACGCCGGCCTGGGCAGCCCCAAGCCGCTGGGCGAAACCGACGACGAGACCCTGGACTACTTCCTCGGGGTCATGCTGCGAGCACCGTTCCGGCTGGCCCGTGATGTCCTGCCGCACATGCGGCCCGGCTCGGCGATCATCAACATCACATCCACCTTCGCCGTCGTGGGAGGCCTGCGCGGCGGCGCCTACTCGGCGGCGAAGGGCGGCTTGACCGCGCTGACCCTGCACATCGCATGTCAGTATGGGGCGCAAGGGATCCGGTGCAACGCGGTCGCCCCCGGAGTGACCGTGACCCCGATGGTCGAGCAACGCCTCACCGACGAGCGGTTCCGCAAGATCAACACCGAGATGACGCCCTACCCGCGACTGGGCCGGGTCGAGGACATCGCCAGCACGGTGGCGTTCCTCTGCTCGCCGGGCGGCAGCTTCATCAACGGCCAGACTATCGTCGTCGACGGCGGCTGGAGCTCGACGAAGTTCCTCTCCGATTTCGCACTCGTCCTCGGAGTGGACGCCGCGGTGAACGTGTTCGCGGTGCTCGACCAGGCCGCCGCCCGGTTCGGTGAGCAGGGCGCGGTGTATCTCGGTGAGCGCCAACTGCATACCTGGCGCGAGCTGCGGGAGCGGGCGCTGCGGCTGGCGAACTCGCTGCGTCGGTCCCACGACGTGGGCGCGCGGATCGCCATCGCCAGCGAGAACCGCCCCGAGATCGTCGAACTGTTCTTCGCCGTGTGGGCCGCCGAGTGTGTGGTGGTGCCGATCAACTTCAAGCTGCACGCCCGGGAGATGGCGCAGATCCTCGACGATTCCGGCGCGTCGGTGGTGTTCGCGTCGCCGAAGATCGCCGCCGACCTTGCGCCGGTCGCATCGGTGGGCGTCGAAGTGATCGACGGCCCCGACTACCGGCGCCGGCTCGCCGAGCCACCCGCGGCGCCGCCGTCACACCGACCCGTCGACCCTGGCCTGGCTGTTCTACACCAGCGGCACCACCGGGGTGTCCAAGGGTGCGATGCTCTCGCACCGCAACCTCATCGCGACGACAGTGGCGCATCTGGCCGACATCGACTCCCCCGACGAGAACTGCAGCCTGGTGCACGGTGCCCCGATGTCGCACGGTTCCGGGCTCTATATCGCCCCGTATGTGCTGCGCGGCGCCCGTCAGGTGCTGCCGGCGTCGGGCGCCTTCGACGCCGGCGAGTTCCTCGACCTGTGCGCCCACCATCCCGGCAGCAGCGCCTTCCTGGCGCCGACGATGATCGCGCGCCTCGTCGGGACCGGCCGCGACCGTCCCGCTAGTCTCCGCACGATCGTCTACGGCGGCGGCCCGATGTACGTCGACAGCATCAAGAAGGCGATGGCGGCGTTCGGGCCGATCTTCGCCCAGATCTACGGCCAGGGGGAATCCCCGATGACCATCACCGGACTGCGACGCGCCGACCACGAATCCGCCGACGATTCGGTCCTGGGAACGGTCGGCTACGCCCGCTCGGGGGTGGAGGTCGCGGTGCTCACCGAGGACGGCACGCCCGCCGCGAATCGGCGACATCGGAGAGATCGTCTGCCGCGGCGACGTAGTGATGTCCGGCTACTGGAACAACCCGGCGGCCACCCGCGAGACCCTCCGGGACGGCTGGCTCTATACCGGCGACATGGGCTCGTTCGACGACCACGGCTATCTGACCCTGCGCGATCGCTCCAAGGATGTGGTGATCAGCGGAGGGAGCAACATCTACCCCCGCGAGGTCGAAGAGGCCCTCCTGGAGCACCCCGGCGTCGCGGAGGCCTGCGTGGTCGGGGCGCCCGACGACCGAATGGGGCGAGATTGTGGTGGCCTTCATCGTCGGGGCTGCCGACACCTCCGCTCTCGACACCCACCTGCTGGAGCGCATCGCCCGGTTCAAACGGCCCAAGCGCTACCTGTTCGTCGACGATCTGCCCAAGAACAGCTATGGAAAGGTGCTCAAACGGGAGCTGCGCCGGCAGCTCACCGCACCGCTACGCGAATAACATGCTCCGTTGCGGAGTGTCGGATTCTCCCCTGATTAGAATGCCGCTATGCCACAGGACTACCGCTTCGTCACCTATGAAGAGCTCGACGAGGGGCGTATCGCCCGCATCATGCTCAACCGCCCGGAGGCGCGCAACGCCCAGAACCGGGGCCTGCTGGTCGAGCTCAACGAAGCGTTCCTGCGTGCCGAGGCCGACGACCAGGTGCGGGTGGTCATCCTGGGCGGGCTGGGCCCTATGTTCTCCTCGGGCCACGATCTCGGCTCGGCGGTGTCGCGCGCCGAGTACACCCCGGGACCCGATCAGCATCCGAGCTATTCGGTCAACGGCGGTACCCGCGAGGGCGCCGAGAGCCTGATGCTGCAGGAATGGCACCACTTCTTCGCCAACACCCGGCGGTGGCGCGACCTGCGCAAGATCACCGTCGCGCAGGTACACGGCGACGTCTACGCGGCGGCACTGATGCTGATGTGGGCCTGCGACCTGATCGTCGCCGCCGAGAACACCCGTTTCGCCGATGTCGTCGGTACCCGCCTCGGCATGTGCGGCGTGGAGTACTTCGCGCATCCGTGGGAGTTCGGACCGCGCAAGACCAAGGAGCTGATGCTCACCGGCGATGCGCTGACCGTCGATGAGGCCTACCAATTGGGCATGGTGTCGAAGGTCTTCCCCGAAGCGGAGTTGAGCGAGAAGACGCTGGAGTTCGCCCGGCGGATCGCCGAGGTGCCGACGATGGCGGCGCTGCTGGCCAAGGAAGCCGTGAACCAGACGATGGACAACATGGGCTTCTACAACGCGCTGAACGCCTGCTTCACCCTCCATCAGTTGAACCACTCGCATTGGGCCCAAGTGCACGAGAACGGGTTCCCCGTGGGTCTGGAAGAAGACGGGCTGCCGAACTGGAAGACCGCGCCGCCCGTGGTGGCGGCGGTCAAAGATCAGGTGCGGGCGCAGAGCTGAGACCGCGCCCTTCCACGGGCGCTACTGAATCGATCAAGTCACGTCGGGCGTCTCGGGACCGTCACAACCCGGTCAGGAACGCATCTCGCCGACGATCGGGGCAATGCCGGCAAACTCGGCCGCATCACATGCAGGTCACGGTGGGCATTTGCCGAGCGCCGCCAAAGTGCCTGCTCCAAGGGATAATTCGACAATCGCCCACATCAGCAGACTCTTATTCTTCTCAGTTTCCAACGATTTTTTGTTGTGTGCGCCATAGCAATTCGCGAAAAGTGATGGCTGACACAGATTTTGGCGAACACAAAGTATGTTGTTAGCGTCCGAAACATGTTTGCACTCGCGACGTTGATGACACTGATTTCCCAGGTGTCGGGCACGCCGTACGTTCCCGGCGGGGATACCCCGCGGGGAACTGACTGCTCCGGCCTGGCCTCTTGGGTATCCAATGTGGCTACTGGCAGGCCTGCTTTCGGTAGCAGGTTCCACACCGGGAACGAAGAATCCGCTCTGTTGGCACGCGGATTCCACTACGGCACCGCGCCCAACTCACTCGTGATCGGATGGAACCGCGCCCATACCGCGGTGACACTGCCGGACGGTACACCCGTCTCCAGCGGTGAGGGTGGCGGTGTGAAAGTCGGTGGCGGCGGGGCGTATCAGCCCCAGTTCACCCATCACATGTACCTGCCGGTGCCGGCCGAGGAGATGCAGATCGATCCGGCGGCGCCCCAGGACGCCCCGATGGTGGTGGACGTCGCCAATGCGGAACCGCCTGTGCCGCTGCCGGATTCACCGCCCGACCTGTCTCCCGGCCCCGGATCTGCCGCCGCCGCCCGCGCCGGACCTTCCGCCCCCACCGGCCGAGATGCCGGCCTGACCGCTGCTGTTCACGGCCGCACTGCTCCCTCAGCGGAGCGGTGCGGCTTTTTCATTCTCCGAGAACCCTTGTTGTAGAAGTAGTTTGACCCCAGCAGCGCGCGCTGCGCCCGGGCGTACGGCGACCGTCAACACGACGCAGGCCAGGATCGCGATCGCCAATCCCGGTCCCCACACGGCGGTTCCGGCCGGCCACGGCACGACGTTGCGGTACAGGGTGTAGCCCAGCAGGGCCAGACCCAGGACCGGTACCACCACCTCCCACCTGCGCACCCGGACAGTTCCAGGCAGGAACAGCAGCCGCACCGCCCCGAGCGTGGCCAGAATGTAGGCGACCAGAAGGATCAGCGTGCCGGCGGTCGCCGAGATGGTGAAGACGGCGAACGGCTGGGCGCCCAACACCGCCCAGCCCACCACCTGGATCACCGCCACGAGCGCTACACAGGCGGTGGCCGCGAGATGTGGCACGTTGCGGGTGGCGTGCACCGACGCCAGCACCGCCGGCCCCATCCCGTCGCGGCTGAGCGCGAAGACCAGCCGGCTCGCCCCGACCACGCTGGCCAGGCAGCATGCCGCCGCACTGAAGACCGCTCCGATCACGATGACCCAGGACAGCCACGGCGTGACGTACGAGGCTGCGAGGTCGCCCATCAACGCCTCCGATCTGGTGAACGCCGCCACGCCGTTCTCGTCGGTGCCGAACGCCATCATCTCGATCGCGGTGACCACGACGAAGAAGACTCCACCGAAGATGGCCGTGCCCAGGATCGCCCGCGGGATGTCGCGTCGCGGGTGCTCGGTCTCCTCTCCCAGTGTGGCCGCGGCTTCGAAGCCGGCGAACGACAGGAAGCCGAAGACGACGCCGAGGAAGACACTCGAGGTGTCCGTCCCGGCCGCGACGGTGAACACCGACAGGTCGAAGCCCTGACCATCAGGCGTGTCGTGGGCGATCAGCTTGCCCAGCGTGATGGCGGCCACGATCAGGATCACGGTGATGGTCAGGCCTTCGGTGACCAGCAGCAGCCGGGTCCCGCCCTTGATCTCCCGAACCGCCATCCACCACACCCCGGCCAGCACCGCCCACGCGAAGACGAAGCCGTACCAGCCCGGTACGGCCCTGGGAGCCAACATCTTTCCCACCAGATCGGTCAGGAAGATGCCGGCCGCGGTCGAGGTGACCGCGCCGTAGAACACGTAGGTGCCGGCGTTGAGCCAGCCGGCCACGCTGCCGGCCCGCGGCCCGAGCGTCACGCCGACGAACGCGTACACGCTGCCGGCATGGCTGAAGCGCTGCGACAACCGCACGAAGGTGTGCG
Organism: uncultured Actinomycetota bacterium; assembly: GCA_963753095.1. Taxonomy (GTDB): domain Bacteria; phylum Actinomycetota; class Actinomycetes; order Mycobacteriales; family Mycobacteriaceae; genus Mycobacterium. The sequence goes on along the minus strand of CAVWBC010000003.1, from coordinate 78,807 downwards.
CAATGAGCAACACGCCCACCGAGGCGAGAAGGAATGCGAGCGGAACGGCGCGCCCGACCACGGCCGCGGTTCCCTGCGGATTGATGTTGATGGCCATCGACGGAGCCATCAGCGCCACCGAGACGCCGACAGCCGACCACACGTTCAGCGTGGGGCGCAGCCGCATCGAAGCCAACCTCTCCGACACCGCCGACGTCGGTGTCAGAGAAAATCATCCACCCGGATCGTCAGGGGTTGATGGTGTTCTCCCCGACCTGGCGTCCCCAGACGTACTCGGTGAGAAGCGGTTGGCCGAGTTCGAAGTGGTTGTACGGGGCGATCGAGGCGCCGGTGTCCATCACGACGTAGGGCGCCGGCCAGAAGTTGCGGTCGATCTTCTGCCAGCAGCCCGGCGCGCCGCCGGGACCGCCGCGGGCGTTCACGCGGGGCAGGTTGTCCGGATAGACGTACGGGTTGGGTGCTCCGAGCAGCTCCGTCACGGCGTTCAGCGAGTAGCCGTTCCCGCCGAACGACGCCTCGGCCGCCGGGCCTATCTCGGCGATGTTGCGGATGCTGCAGTAGAGCTCGGGGCTGTACTTGTCGAGCAGTGACGCGGTCGGCACCAGGTCGGCCTGGCCGCGAACCAGATACGGCGCGCCGCGTTCGAAGACGTCCGCAGCGGTGTTGCCGAAACCGATCGAAGCCAACAGGGCGGCGTCGAGGTCACCTCGCTGCTGGTTGAGGGTGTGCGCGGTGGTCATGGCGTTGTCCAGGGCGTCGAACAGATCGGGGCTGGCACTTCTGTACACATCTGCCAGCTGGGTCAGCCGTTGCAGGTCGTAGCGGACCTGGCCCATCTGCGGGTTGAGGTCGTCAAGGATCGCGTTGCCGTTGACGATGGACCGGCCGAACTTGGTGCCCAGTCCGCTCAGCGCCTCGGCGGTCGCGCTGAGCGTGAGGTTCAGCTTGACCGGGTCGACCTTCTCGGAGATCGAGGTGAGCGTTTCGAACAAGGTGTTGAACTCGGTGGTCACCGTCGAGGTCTTGATGACGTCGGCGCTCGAGATCCGGGCGGGAGTCGGGTTCTTCGGGGTGGTCAGCGACACGTACTTGTTGCCGAAGATCGTGGTGGCCTTGATGTCGGCGTCCACATTGGCGGGTATGGCGGCAAGGAAACGGGGGTTGACGTTCATCGTGATCCGCGCGGCGGACTCCCCGTTGCTCTCGGTCGAGGACACGGTGGCCACCCGGCCGATCTCCACGCCGTTGTAGGTGACCTTCGAACCCGGGTCCATCACCAGGCCCGCGCGCCCGGACACCAGCGTCAGTTGCGTCTTCGGTGAGAGATCACCCTTGAACTGCAGGTAAACCAGCGTCAGGGTGAGCGCGATGATGGCCAGCAGCGCCAATCCCGCGAGTTTGATCGGGGGGTGGTCCCGTACGCTCACCGGTCGACCTGCTCGACGTGGCACCGGCACAACGGCGGCCCGCTGTACATCTCGCCTCCTTCCCCCAACCCGAAGCGAATGCGCGATGTCCAACCGGCCCCGGCAGTCAGACGGACGACAGAAATCTACCCGATCCAGGAATGGTCGTGAAGAATATCGGCACAATTCGCCGCAATCGGCGCCGCGTAATTCTGTGGCGCCGGCGTAAATAATGGCCTACTAATCCGGAACGTGCGAAAAATTCTGTAGCAGTGCCGGTTCGGCACATGTCGCCGCTATTGACGTAGGTGAAATAATTACACGCTGGATTTCGGAACGGAGTTTGCTCGCGCTGTTTGTTCATCGACCCTCGGCCCGGCCGGAGGAGAAATGGACCGGTGGCGGCGGCGCTCGCGTGCCGTCAGCGCTGCCATGCTTTGAGCCCAAACCGGCGCCAGTTGGCGGGCGACCCGGGATAATCGAAGTCGCCGCTCGTAGGATGGCGGCTCGGCGGGAATCAGCTCAGCGAGGAGCATACGAACTCATGTCCATCATCGAAGCGGACGCAACGACCCACACACCATTCGAACAGGACGTCGTCGCTACGCAGCGATACTTCGACAGTCCCCGGTTCGAGGGCATCACCCGCCTCTACAGCGCCCGGCAGGTTGTCGAGCAGCGCGGCACCATCTCCGTCGACTACACCGTGGCGCGTGAGACGTCGGTGGCGTTCTACGCGCGGCTCCAAGAGCTCTTCGCCGAGAAGAAGAGCATCACGACCTTCGGGCCGTACTCCCCCGGCCAGGCCGTGACCATGAAGCGGATGGGCATCGAGGGCATCTACCTCGGCGGGTGGGCGACCTCAGCCAAGGGCTCGGTCACCGAAGACCCCGGCCCCGACCTCGCCAGCTATCCGCTGAGCCAGGTGCCCGACGAGGCCGCCGGCCTGGTGCGCGCCCTGCTCACCGCGGACCGTAACCAGCAGTATCTGCGCCTGCAGATGACCGAGGAACAGCGGGCGGCGACACCCGCGGTGGACTTCCGGCCCTTCATCATCGCCGACGCCGACACCGGCCATGGTGGAGATCCTCACGTGCGCAACCTGATTCGGCGCTTCGTCGAAGCCGGTGTGACGGGGTACCACATCGAGGACCAGCGGCCGGGCACCAAGAAGTGCGGCCACCAGGGCGGCAAGGTGCTGGTGCCGTCCGACGAGCAGATCAAGCGGCTGAACACCGCACGCTTCCAGCTCGACATCATGCGGGTTCCGGGCATCATCGTGGCCCGCACCGACGCCGAGGCGGCCAACCTCGTCGAGAGCCGCGCCGACGAGCGCGACCAGCCGTTCCTGCTCGGCGCCACCAACCTCAAGATCCCGCCCTACAAGGCGTGCTTCCTGGCCATGGTGCGCCGGTTCTACACCTCCGGCGTGACCGAGCTCAACGGTCACCTGCTGTACGCCCTGCCCGAGGGCGAGTACGCCGTCGCCGATGCCTGGCTGGAGCGCCACGGCATCACCGCCGCGGTCACCGAGGCCGCGGCCGGCTGGCAGGACGGCCGTGAGCACTTCGTGGACGCGATCTTCGACAGGGTCGAGTCGCAGTTCGTCGAGGCCTGGCAGGATGATGCCGGGCTGGAGACCTACGCCGACGCCGTTGCCGAGCTGCTGAAGTTCCGCGAGAGTGAGGGCGAGTCGCTGGACATGAGCGTCGCGGACTGGAAGGCCTTCGCCAAGAGCGCGTCGCTCAACGCGGCGCGGGAGAAGGCCCGCGAGCTCGGTGCGGACGCGGCCTGGGACTGCGAGCGGGCGAGGACCCCCGAGGGCTACTACCAGGTCCGCGGCGGCATCCCGTACGCGATCGCCAAATCCCTTGCTGCAGCGCCGTTCGCGGATCTGTTGTGGATGGAGACCAAGACCGCTGACCTGGCCGACGCCCGCGAGTTCGCCGAGGCGGTCCACGCCGTCTACCCGAACAAGATGCTGGCCTACAACCTCTCCCCCTCGTTCAACTGGGACACCACCGGTATGAGCGACGAGCAGATGCGCGCCTTCCCCGAGGAGATCGGGAAGATGGGCTTCGTCTTCAACTTCATGACCTACGGCGGGCATCAGATCGACGGCGTCGCCGCCGAGGAGTTCGCCACCGCCCTGAAGCAGGACGGCATGCTGGCCCTGGCCCGCCTGCAGCGCAAGATGCGGTTGGTCGAATCGCCTTACCGCACACCGCAGACCCTCGTCGGCGGACCGCGCAGCGACGCGGCTCTGGCGGCGTCTTCCGGCCGCACCGCGACCACCAAGGCGATGGGCGCAGGTTCCACCCAGCATCAGCATCTGGTGCAGACCGAGGTGCCCAAGAAGCTCCTCGAGGACTGGCTGGCGCTGTGGAGCGAGCACTACGAGCTCGGCGAGAAGCTACGGGTGACGCTGCGGCCGCGCCGCGCCGGCTCCGACGTCCTCGAGCTGGGCATCTACGGCGCCGACGACGGCGAGAAGCTGGCCGACGTGGTCTTCGACCCGATCAAGGACCGGCACGGCCGCAGCATCCTGCAGGTGCGCGACCAGAACACCTACGCCGAGAAGTTGCGCCAGAAGCGACTCATGACGGTGATCCACCTGTGGATGGTGCACCGGTTCAAGGCCGACGCCGTGTACTACGTGACGCCGACCGAGGACAACGTGTACCAGGCCGACAAGATGAAGGCGCACGGCATTTTCACCGATGTGCACAAGGACGTCGGCGAGATCCTCGTCGCCGATGTGAACCAGGCGCGCATCGCCGAATTGCTCGAGTCCGACCGGGCAGCCCTCAAACGGTTGATCGCCAAGGAGGACTGAGCTGTCCTGGGGCGCCCTCGGCGTCAACGTACTGCTGTGCGCCTTGGCCGTCGCGGTGTACTTCGCCGCGATCATGGCCGCCTCGATCAGGGCGCGCAACCAGTCGATCGTCGACATCTTCTGGGGCCCGGGCTTCGTGGTGGTCGCGGTGGTCAGTTTCCTGGCCTCCCGGCACGCCGGCGGTGACGAGATCCGCCGCCTCGTCGTATTCGTCCTGACCGCGATCTGGGGACTTCGACTGGGGCTGCACATCGGGTTTCGCAACGTCGGGCACGGCGAGGATCCGCGCTACGTCGCGATCATGAGCCATCGTTCCGGGTCGCTCGTCGGGTTCGTGGCACGCAAGATCTACATCCCGCAGGCGGTGATCCTGTTTGTGGTGTCGTTGCCCGTGCAGCTGGCCATGTACCAGACGGCGAGCCTGGGAGTCCCTGGCGCGCTGGGCATCGCGGTGTGGGCGCTCGGATTCTTCTTCGAAGCGGTCGGCGACTACCAGCTGACCCGGTTCAAGAAGGATCCGGGCAATGCCGGTTCGATCATGGACCGCGGGCTGTGGGCCTGGACCCGGCACCCGAACTACTTCGGCGACGTCTGCGTGTGGGTCGGGCTGTGGTTGCTCGCCCTGGGTCATCCGGTGGGTCTGGTCGCGGCTGTGTCTCCGCTACTGATGGCGTTCTTCCTGGTCCGTGTCAGCGGCAAGGCGCTGTTGGAGAAGAACATGCGCCGCAGCCGCGGCCCTGCCTATGACGCGTACGTCGCGCGAACCAGTGGCTTCCTGCCGCGCCCCCCGAAGAGGGTCTGACCGCGCGGATCAACACCCGGACAGCACGTCGGCCATCGCCTGCTTCTCCTTGGCCGACACCCACAGGCCGTAGGCGGTCTTGACATCGACTTGGCGTGCGACGAAGTCACACCGGAACGCGGCATTCGGCGGGAGCCATGACGCGGCATCGCGAAACGCCTTGTCGAAGTTGGCTTTCGGACTGACGGCGAGGAGGTTGCGCGGGTCGTTGGCGAAGTCGAGCCGGCGCTGCGGGTCCCAGGTCCGGGCGCCTTTGTACCAGGCGTCGGCCAGCGACACCACATGGTCGATCTCCACGCCGTTGGAGGTCTCCGGGCCGCGCACGAACGGAATCGCCGTGCCGGTGTACGGGTCGTGCAACGTGCCGCTCTGGGCGTAGCAGGTGCCCGGGCGCATTACGAGGTCGGCCAGATCGCGACGAAGGATGTCATCACGGGTGTTGCAGCCGTTGTGGCCGAACTCGACGTTGACCTCGTCGCTCCAGGCCTTGCCGAACCGCCATCGCTGAAAATCCTGAACCCGGTCCCAGCCCTTGACGGGCAGTGCGGCCAGTCGCGCGCGGGCGACGTCGAAGCTCGGGGTGCCCGCGACGGTCGCTGCGGCCGCTGCGGACGTCGGCGTCGGCGTCCAGGTCGGTGACGGACCCGACTGCCGGCGCTCGGCCCAGTTCCGATCCCACACCACCAGCACGGCTACCGCGGCCACCACGGCCAGCGCCAGCACCACCGTCCATCGGCGACGACGAGCGGCTTTGAGACGGGGCACATGGCGGTTCTAGCACCTGCCGGGGCCTGCGGCGGTTCAAGCGAGCGCTATTCGCCCGGCGACCCTAATGTTCCAGCCATGAATCTGCTCGATCGGTTCTTCGAGATCTCCGCACGCGGATCCACCATCGGTGCCGAGGTTCGTGGCGGCCTGGTCACGTTCATCGCGATGGCCTACATCATCGTGCTGAACCCGATCATCCTGTCGAGCGCCCCGGACGTCGTCGGCCACAAGCTCGACTTCGCGCAGGTCTCGGCCACCACGTCGTTGGCGGCCGGCGTCATGACGATCCTGTTCGGGTTGTTCGCCCGGCTGCCGTTCGCGTTCGCCGCGGGGCTGGGCATCAACTCGTTCCTCGCCACCACCGTCGTCGGAACCCTCACCTGGCCGGAGGCGATGGGCCTGGTGGTGATCAACGGCCTGATCATCGTCGTGCTGGCGGCCACCGGGCTGCGCCGACTCGTCTTCGACGCGGTGCCCATGCAACTCAAACTCGCGATCACCGCCGGCATCGGGTTGTTCATCCTATTCATCGGTCTTGTCGACGCCGGCTTCATCTCCTCGACGGGGCTGCCCTCACCGCCGGTCGGGCTGGGCAGCGGTGGCCACGGCTCGGTCAACACCATCCCGACCGTCGTGTTCGTCTTCACCCTCCTGCTGACCGGCATCCTGGTGGTGCGCCGGGTGCGCGGCGGCATCCTCTACGGGCTCGTGACCGGGACCGTCGTCGCGGTGGCGATCGAGGCCATCTGGCACCTGGGCGCGAAGATCGACCACCCGGGCGGCTGGAGTCTGTCGGTGCCCACGCTGTCGGGTTCGCCGTTCGCGCTGCCCGACCTCTCGCTGGTCGGCGGCTTCAGCTTCGACAGTTTCGGCCGCATCGGCGTGCTGGCAGCGACCATGCTGGTGTTCACCCTGGTGTTTGCGAACTTCTTCGACGCGATGGGCACGTTCACCGGCTTGTCGCGCGAAGCCGGGCTGGCGGACCCCGACGGAACCTTCCCCAGGCTGCGTTCGGCGCTGATCGTCGAGGGCGCGGGCGCCGTCGTCGGCGGCGCCACCTCGGCGTCCTCGAACACCGTGTTCATCGAGTCCGGCGCGGGCATCGAGGAGGGGGCGCGCAGCGGCCTGGCGAACCTGGTGACGGGCGGGCTGTTCCTGGCCGCGATGTTCGTCTCACCATTGGCCTCGATCGTGCCGACCGAAGTGGCCGCGGCGGCGCTGGTCATCGTCGGCGCGATGATGTTTTCCCAGCTCAGGCATGTCGATATCACCGAATTCTCAGTCGCCCTGCCCGTCGTGCTCACCGTGGCGACGATGCCGTTCAGCTATTCGATCGCCAACGGCATCGGCGTCGGGTTCGTCACCTGGGTGGTGGTGCGATCGGCTGCCGGCAAGGCACGTGAGATCAGCCCGCTGCTGTGGGTCGTCGCCGCCGGCTTCCTGGTGTACTTCGCCCGCAGCTGGTTCGAATCGCTGCTGGGCATGTAACTGTCGCGCGAGTCATTATTAGCGAAGGCTGTTATCAAATCGTGTCCTTCCCGGTATGGTGCGGTGCGTGGGGAGACACTCGTTAGCCACGAAGCGGCGGCGCTGGCCGGCACCATTGGGTGCTCTCGTGGTCACCACAGCGGCCTTCCTCACCGCCGGCGCGGGCACCGCCCATCAGCACACCGGTACCGCCCCACTGAGCGGTGCCGAACTGATCGCCAGCCAGAGCGACATGTCGGCCGCGCCGCCCAGCGCCCGGTACAAGATCAGCGCCCCGCCGGAAGAATTCATGATCAGCACACTGGTTGCCGACCGGTCCTACCGGCGCCAGTTGCCCGTCGGCGTGGCACCGGAGCGCGGCCTGCAGGTCGAGACCATCCTGGTGGCCCGTGCGGTCAGCGTCGCGTTCCCCGAAATCCGCAACATCGGCGGGGTACGGCCCGATTCGCTCAAATGGCATCCCAGTGGCATGGCCATCGACGTGATGATCCCGAACTACCAGAGCCCCGAGGGCAAGCTGCTCGGTGACCGCATCGCAGCGTGGGCTCTGAAGAATGCGACTCGTTTCCAGTTGAACCACGTGATCTGGCGGCGGGTGCTCTTCCAGAACGGTGGCGCCTCGATGATGCCGAACATGGGCTCCGACGACGCCAACCACTACACCCACGTTCACATCGCCACCAACGGTGGCGGCTATCCCACCGGGCTCGAAAGCTACTTCGGCTGAGCAGGACACCCCCGATGACACGAAGCCCGCTACTCGGCGAGTTCTTCGCGGAGTTCTTCGGCACGATGATCTTGATCCTCTTCGGCGTCGGCGTGGTCGCCCAGGTCGTGACGGGCGGGTTCCCCACCACGACGGGTGCCACCGGCGACTACAACTCGATCGCGTGGGGCTGGGGTCTGGGCGTCACGATGGCCGTCTTCGTCGCCGGTCGGCTGTCCGGCGCCCACCTCAACCCGGCGGTGACCGTTGCGCTGGCCGCGTTCAAGGGTTTCAGCCCACACAAGATCGCGCCGTACATCGCGGCACAGGTGGCAGGCGCCTTCGTCGGGGCGCTTCTGGTGCGGTGGTCGTACGCGGACGCGATCAACCGGGTCGACCCGGGCCACACCAAGGCCACCCAGGGCATCTTCTCCACCTCGCCGGACGTCGGCGTCTCGATCCCGACGGCGTTCCTCGACCAGATCATCGGCACCGCGATTCTGGTGATGGTGATCTTCGCGCTGACCAGTGCGGTCAACAACCCGCCGCTGGGCAACACCGCCCCGTTGTTCATCGGACTGCTGGTGGTCGGCATCGGGCTGGGGTGGGGGGCCAACGCCGGCTACGCCATCAACCCCGCGCGTGACTTCGCTCCGCGGGTGGCGTCCTGGCTCACCGGCTACCAGGACGCGATGTACTCCACCAGCGGACCCGAGCTGTACTTCTGGCTGCCGATCGTGGCGCCGCTGATCGGCGGCCTGATCGGCGGTGCGCTGTTCGTCTTCGGCATCGAACGGTTCCTTCCCGCCGCGATCACCGAGCCCGCCGAGATCGGCGTCGTCGAGCCGACCCCGTTGCGTTAACGGCGAGGGTGAGTAACTTGGTCAGGACTATGAAGCGCTCAATGCGGCTGGTGCCGGCGGCCGCGACCCTTGTTGCCGGATCGGTCGTCGGTGTGCCGATGGCAACCGCCGATCCGGCGCCCAACTGGTCCGGCAACTACAGGGTGACGTTTCACACCGACCAGAAGTCCGGCACCAGCATGGCCGCCACTCAACAGGAGACGCCCTACACGGCAACCTACGAGTTCACCACCGACTGCTCGTCGGGTAAGTGCGTCGCGACCGCCATCGATGGTCCGACGCCCAAGCAGAACGTGTCGGCCACGGTCAAATTCGACTGGACGGGTTCACAGTGGTCCAGATCGAACACCTGGAAGTGGGACTGTCTGCTTCCGGACCGGACCATCACCTATGACCCGGCGACCTCGGTGACCACGTACCTGCCGCAATCCGACGGCTCGCTGACGGGCACCTTCGAGACCACCATCAACCAAGGCGCCTGCCAGGGCACGGTGACGATCCCGCTCACCGCGGTCCGCGCGTGAGGTGCGAGTCGAAGGAGTCGAAGGTGCGTCACCTGCTCGTAGCGATAGGCGTCGCCGCCACGGTCGCATTGCCGGCCGCACCGGCGTACGCCGACCCGGTGCCTGATCCGCACATGCCCGACATGCAGACCGGCTACTGCCCCGGCGGTGGGATGGGCTCGCAGATCTCGCTCGCCTACTGCGACGGGGTTCCCTACCCCGACGGATCGTTCTGGCACGCGATCCAGTACGGAGCGCCGATGATCGGCCATCCGTACGGATTCCTCTCGCCCGGCCTTCAGTGCGTTGTCGGTGGCGGGGCGATTCCGCAGCCGGCCCCGCCGGGCGGGTGTGGTGGGGCCGTACCACCGGCGTAGCCGATAACCGGACACGCCGGGGCACGCCTTGCCATGCTGAGCACCATGGCCCGCCTCCCCCGCCGGATCGCTTCGGGATTTAACGCGAAACTGCGCAGCCCCGAGACCGCCGCCGTGGTGGCCGGTATCGAGAGCAAGCTGACGCAGCGCCGGCGCGACCAGAAGATCCAGTCGGGGGCGTTTCGGGGCGTTCACGTCATCGTCTACCGCGGCTTCGTCGCCGATGACGTGGCCAAGGTTCGGGTGAAGGTGATCGAGACCCCGGAGATTCCCGGCGACAGCCGGATCCCCTACTGGGAGACCGCCGAGGCCAACCTGCGCCGGCATGCCGCGCTGGACATCGTCGGTGCCGAGGTCGAGCTGCGCATCGGTAAGCACACCGCCACCGAGATCACCGACGACCACGGTTTCGCGAACTTCGCTCTGCCGGTTCCAAAGCTACGAGTCGGTTGGCACGAGGCGCACGCGATGACGACGATCGGGGACGGCGAGTCGGCGTCGGGCACCGGGGAGGTCGTCAAACCCGCACGCACCGCACCGTTCCTGGTGATCTCCGACATCGACGACACCATTCTGCTCACCGGGCTGACCGAGGGGGTGACGATGGTGATCCGGACCGTGCTGCGCGACGCCAACGAGCGACGGGCGATCCCCGGCATGGCGGCGCTGTACCGGGCTCTGGCCCGTGGCGTTCCCAACCGCGCCGGCAACCGCAGGCCGGAGCCGACGTTCTTCTACGTGTCGACCGGAAGCTGGTCCTTCTATCCGCTGCTCGACGAGTTCATCGGGCTGCGTGGGTTCCCTTCGGGGCCGATGTTCCTGACCGACTGGGGCCCGACCGAGCGCTATCTGCGGCGCAGTGGGGCCGAGCACAAGCGGACGGCGATCCGCCGGCTGTTCGAGGCCTACCCGGGCATGCAGTTCGTCCTGATCGGCGACAGCGGACAGCGCGATCCCCTGACCTACGAGGAGATGGCCCGCGAGTTCGCCGGCCGCGTCACACTGATCGTCATCCGGCAGGTCGGCGCCGACGACGACGAACGCAACTCTGAATTACGCACGCGGGCAGAGGTATTGCGCGGCGACGGCATCCCGCTGCATCTGGTCCCGGACGCGTCCGTCGCCGCGCAGCTGGCTTACGAAGCGGGCCTGTGCGACGAGGCGACCCTCGCCGAGGTCCGTGAGGACGTGGACTCCTGACCACGTTCACCCGCCGTGAGTTCGTCCTCGGGGCCGGCGCGCTGGCGGCGACAGTGGCCCTCGGGGGGTGCGGGGACGGTCACCGCGCCCGACGCGAACACGTCATCGTGATCGGTGCCGGAATGGCCGGACTCGCGGCCGCGCGGCAGCTCGACGACGCCGGCATCGACGTGACGGTGCTGGAGGCGCGCGAGCGCATCGGCGGCCGGATGTGGACCGACACGTCGCTGGGCGTCCCCATCGACCTGGGCGCGGCATGGATTCATGGCACCGAAGGCAATCCGCTTGTCGCACTGGCCGATCGGGCCGGAGCGGCCACCGTCACGACCAACTTCGACGACGTTGTGGCGTTCGACGGCAGCGGAGAGGTCAATGCCGCCACGATCGGTGCTTCGGCCAAAGCCTGGGCCGAGACGGTTCGAGAGGTCGCCGTGCTCGGCGAGGACGCGGGGCCGGACGAATCGTTGGAGAGTGCGCTGCGCCGGGTGACCGATCTGGACGACCCGCTGGTCGCGTGGAATGTCGCTACCGAAATCGGCGCCGAGTACGCTGCCGATCCCGGCGATCTGTCGCTGGCCTGGTTCGGCTCGGAGGGCCAGTTCGCCGGGCCGGACCTGATCCTGCCGCAGGGCTACGGAACGCTGGCACGCCATCTGGCCGACGGCCTGACCATCCGATCCGGAACCGAGGTCACCCGCGTCACCGACGACGGCAGTGGCGTCCGCCTCGACACCTCGCAGGGCGTGGTGACCGCCGACCGGGTCATCGTCACCGTTCCACTCGGTGTCCTGAAGGCGGCCACGATCACCTTCGACCCGCCGCTTGGCGAGTCCAAGCGCGCGGCCATCGCACACCTGGGCTTCGGCGTGCTGGACAAGGTGGTGCTGACGTTCTCCGAGCCGTTCTGGCCGCAGTCCACGGATGTGGTGGGCCTTGTCGGCTCCGAACAACCCCTGCCCATTCTGGTCAACGGTCTGTCCTTCGGTGCGGGACCACTGCTCGTCGGGTTGCGCGGAGGCGCCGCGGCGCGCAACCGGGAGGCGATGTCCGATCAGCAGAACGTCGAGGAAGTGCGTACCGCGTTGAACGCGCCCACCCCAACCGGTGCGCTCGTCACTCGGTGGGCGGCCGATCAGTATGCGCGGGGTTCGTACAGCTATCTGGCGGTCGGTGCGAGCCCGGCTGACCAGCGCGCGCTGGCGGAGCCGGCCACCGAGCGGGTGCTATTCGCCGGTGAGGCAACCGAACCGGAGCATTTCGCCACCGTGCACGGGGCCTATCTGAGCGGTGTTCGCGAGGCGCGTCGAATTCTAGGCTGAGGGGGAAAGGATGGAGATCTGGTGACATCGACCGACGTCACGGTGCGGCTCGCGACCCGCGCAGATGTTCCCGCTGTGGTTGCGCTCGAATCACGTTACTACGTAGGTAATCTCGATGCGGTCGAGCAGGCAGACGGCTTCATCTCCGTCCTGCATTCCGCGGATTGGTTCCACCGGGCGGTCGACACAGCCGGGTTGCACGTCGCGGTGACCGATGACGGTGCCGTCGCCGGATTCATCGTCGTCACTCCGCCGCCCCCGCGTTCCGACCCAGGCCTGCCGCCGATCGTTGCGGCGATGCTCGACCTCGCAGACACGCTGAACTTCAACGGGCGGCCGATAGCGCAGCAGCGCTTCGCATTTCGCGGTCCGGTCTGTATCGACAAGGCGGCGCGCGGGCGCGGGGTGTACTCGAAGTTCAACACGGCCACGCGAGAGGCCTACCGTGGCCGCTTCGACTGCGGGGTGCTGTTCGTCGCCGCCGACAACGTCCGATCGCTGCACACCACGACCGCCAAACTCGAAGCGACGTCGCTGGTCCTGTTCGACGTCGAGGGCAGGCAGTTCCACTTCCTGGCCTTCAATTTCTGACGGATCAGACCGCTAGAACGTGTTCACCAGCGTCTGGCGATCGGCCATCTGACGCGACATCGTGTGGTGGTGGTAATGCGTCGCGCACTTGACCACGGCGATCAACATCAGGCTCGGGTCGGGTCGCCGGCGAAGGATCGTCGTCATCCGGCGTCGGTAGATCCGCCGTAAACCCGGGTCGGGGACGTTCATCATCAGTCGGACGAACAGCCCGAGCGCCCGCAGGCCGTCGAGCGACTGCGACTTCCACTTCTGCCACGGATGCCGGCGCCAATAGTCGTTGCGGACCCGCGCGAAATCGAATCGGCGGGTGAGATACAGATTCTCGAACCGATCGAAGTAGTCGTCGGCGTCGTACAAGTCCTCCATCAGGCCGATGTAGCCGTCGCGCAACTCTTCTCGGGTCATGCCGAGCGGAATCACGTTGGTGCCGAACCGCTGTTCGTCGTTGAGGTCGAGGCGCCCTTCGGACTTCAGACGTGCGTGCAGCGGGGTCTTCGGGATGGCCGAGAGCATGCCGACCATCGCATGCATGATGTCGGTCTGACGGATGAACTCGCTCTGCGCCTTGAAGATCCGGGTGTCGTCGTGATCGAAGCCGACGATCATGCCGCACCAGACCTCGAGGCCGGAGTCCTGCACTTTGCGAACACGATCGACGATCGTCCCGGCGCTGCGCACGTTCTGAAACTTCTTCGTCTCGATCAGTGACTCTTCGTTCGGGGTTCTCAATGCCGATGAACACGACGGTGATGTTGGCGGCGACCATCAACTCCATCAGTTCGTCGTCTTCGGCGAGGTTGAGCGACGCCTCGGTGAAGAACTGCAATGGGTAGCCCTCGGCGGCCTGCCATGCCGCCGACATCGCGCAGCAACTTCTTCGCGGCGGCCTTGTTGCCGATCAGGTTGTCGTCGACGATGAAGGCGATGAGCAGCTTCTCCTTGCGCAACGCCTCCAGCTCGGCGATCACCTGCGCGCTCGTCTTCAGCCTGGGCTTGCGCCCAAACGTGACGATGATGTCGCAGAACTCGCACTGGAACGGACATCCGCGGCTGAACTGGATGCTGCCGAAGAGATAGTTCTTGGTCTTGAGCAGGTCGTAGCGCGGGACCGGTACGCGAGTCATATCGGTGCGGTCGGACTGCTCGTACCGGGGCTGATGTCGCCCGTCGGCCCAGTCCTCGAGAAACTGCGGCCAGGTGGTCTCCGCTTCGCCGACGAAGATCACGTCGGCCAGGCCGTCGAAGTAGTCCTCCTGCACGCTGACCCACGGTCCGCCGACGACGGTGAAGACCCCGCGCTCCTTGAGCTCGCGCAGGATCTCGCGCATCCGCTCGCGCTGAACGCTCATGCCCGTCAGACCCACGATGTCGGCCCTGGCCAGGCGCTCGTAGTCGATCGGCTCGACGTTCTCGTCGACGAGCGTCACGTCATGACCCGCCGGGGTCAACGCGGCGAGCAGCGGCAGGCAGGCGGTCGGCAGATTACACCTCTTGCCGACCAGCGGAAGAGCGTGTTCCAGGCCCCAGTAGGACACCTCGAACTGCGGGTTGATCAGGACGATGTCAGCCATGATCGGCAACTCCCCCGACGGACTCGTGGACCGCGGCGCGGTGCCCGGAAGGCACCACGTATTGACAGCAGCGTAACAGCGCGAGCTCGGGAAGCGATGCTTTCCAAAGCGGTTGAAGGTACGTCGCGCGGATCGGAAAGGCGCAGAGGAGTGGACGTTGACGGGGTGGCGTCAGAAGAGGTTTCCCGGGAAAGAACCGGAACGGCCGTGCCAATCAATCTGCCCTCGGGGCGAAGTCTCATGCTTCACAATTGCCGCACTGGCCTGCACTGTCGGATGACCGTGCGTCGGGGGGGAACCGTTAGGTGCTGGGAGATCGGTTGATGGACGCGGGACGGTATATCGGCAGGGTCGGAGCGTTGGCGGTTGCGCTCGGGGTCGGGTCGGCGATGGGGAGCGGATACGGCCTGGCCTGGGCGGATGAGACCGGTACGTCCGGTACCGGCTCGACGTCGTCGTCCTCGTCGGAGTCCTCGTCGACGACCGGATCGACGGACACCGGAACGAAGACCGCTGATGCGACGACCGGAACGACGACCGGCGCCACGGCCGGGACGACCACGGAAACGACGACAGGCTCTCACACCTCGGACTCGTCCACGTCGGGAACCACGAGCGGCACCACGTCGTCCACGACGACGACTGGGACGACCGGAACGAAGACGACAACGGGTTCGACGAGCTCGGTGACATCGGGGTCGGGGTCGTCCTCCGATCCGGCGTCCACCCTGTCGGCGCAGGGAACGGTCGGGGGCACCACCGAGACCCGGACCGGTTCGCAGACGACGACGTCAACTCCCACGACGTCGACTCAAACGA
Organism: uncultured Actinomycetota bacterium; assembly: GCA_963753095.1. Classification (GTDB taxonomy): domain Bacteria; phylum Actinomycetota; class Actinomycetes; order Mycobacteriales; family Mycobacteriaceae; genus Mycobacterium. The sequence goes on along the minus strand of CAVWBC010000003.1, from coordinate 63,555 downwards.
CGTCGACTCAAACGACGTCGACTCAAACGACGTCGACTCAAACGACGACGGCCGCCAAGGACACGGAGATCGTGCCGACGAAGGAGCCGGCACCGCCGAGTAGTGAAAACCCGACCCCGCCGGCTGAAGCAGAAAAAGCGGAGCAGCAGACCGTCCCGTCGAAGAAATCGTCATCGACGAACACCGACCCCGCTGACACCACGACGACGATCAAGACGCCGACCGTGACGATCAGCGCGAGCAAGCAGACGAGCACGCAGACCACCACGGAACCCGTTGCCGCGGCGAGTGTTCTGGCGGCGCCAGCCGTGAGCGGGTCTGCGTTGACAGCCTTCCTCTCGCCGGCAGCGAAGCCGATCGGATACGTCTCGCTGGTGAACGTCCCGCCACCGGTTGCCCCTCCGTCGTTGGTGGCGCGGGCCGTGACGAGCCTGCTGTCGGTGTTCGGAATCGACTTGCTCGCCGGGAACAGTCCGGTAGCTCCCGCAGAGCCGCCGCTGCTATGGGGCCTGCTCGCCTGGGTACGCAAGCAACTGTCCGGCGCGGTACCGAGCGCGCCGGCGGCGGCCACACTGAGCACGTCGCTGGTCACCACCGAGCCGGTCAGTCTCGATCTGACGACCGCCGAACCGATGGCCATGAGTCTGGCTGCCACGGAACCGACCACGTTCGGCACTGTCGAGCCGGCCGCGTTCGCCGCTGCCGAGCCGGTCGGTCTAGCAGCCGCTACGCCTACCACCTTCGCCGCTGCGGCACCCGTCGCCCTGGCCGCAGCCGCGGTGGGCGGCCCGGCGCCGTCGTTCCCGCTGCCGGGGGCGCAGCTGAGCACCTCGACGAACTTCGTCAACTGGGTCACCGGCAACTACGCCCCGAACTACACGTTGTCCCAATTCGGAATCTCCGGCACCGATGTCGGCATCGTCTGGGACAACGGCATGGTGGACGACCCCACCACGGCGGTGAACGAGCATCAGCTCCTGATCGCGTTCGGCGATACGTTCGGCGACCCCAACGCGCCGGGCCAGCAGTGGCGGTCGAACGTCCTGCTGCGCACGTCGGACATGGTCCTCACCGACGGGCTGACCATCCCGAACGGCACCCTGGTCACTCCTGGCGACGGGTCCACGTACTTCGGTGGCGCGCCGCTGGCGTATACGAACTTCGCCAAGCAGATCATCAGAGACCCCAACCTCGGGCCCGCGGTGACAATCATCCCGACCGCCGGCATCTCCGTCCCGACCCCGGGAACTCAGTTCGGCGTCACCCAGTACATCAATTTCATGGCGGTCCAGCAGTGGGGCGCTCCGGGTTCGTGGACAACGAGCTACTCTGCGATCGCGTTCTCCGAGGACAACGGCGAGAACTGGACCGTCGCTCCGTCCACTATTCGCCTGAACCAGTGGTGGACCGGCAACCAGAACTTCCAGCAGGTGGCATACGTTCGGCCGGGCGACGGATTTGTGTACACCTACGGCACCCCCAACGGCCGCCAGGGCAACGCGTACGTGGCACGGGTTCCGGAGCAGTCGATGCTGGATCTGACCAAGTATCAATACTGGAACGGCGCAGCGGCCAGCACTCCCGGCCAGCCCGGCCCGCCTGGGCAGTGGATCACCGGCAACCCGGCAGCGGCGACCTCGATCATGCCGGTCCAGATGGTCGCCGGCGCTTGCGGGGCACTTTCACGGGGCCCCGGGTCGACCGTCAGTGAGATGTCGGTTCAGTACAACCAATATCTGCAGAAGTACGTCTCGCTCTACACCGACCAGAACAACAGCGTCGTGATGCGCACTTCTGATCTGCCGCAGGGCACTTGGTCGTCCGCCAAGGTGCTGATGAACCAGCAGCCCGGTGGCATCTACGCGCCGATGATGAACCCCTGGTCGCCCTCGACGATGGGGCAGGGCTCCGACCTGTACTGGAATCTGTCGATCTTCAACACCTACAACGTCATGCTGATGCGAACCGACCTCACCAAGGTGCCAAGGTGAAGTGATTTCGGCCGCTGAGGGAATCGGACACTGAGGAGAGTCGTGGCTAAGGTTGGCTTTTGGATGGTGTGGGGCGTGCCCGCGCGGGGTCGCGAGCGGTACGCGATCGAGGTACTCAAGGAGGCGTCCCGTGAACTGGAGAGCCTGCAGCAACAGGGCCGCATCGAACACTTCGACATGGTCGTCCTCATGCCGCAGAGCACGGAGTTCGGCGGCTTCTGCCTGATCTCGGGCAGCCGAGAGCAGATGGACTTGCTGCGACAGGATGACGATTTCCAGCGTTGGGTCCATCGGGTGCAGATGGTCGCTGACAAGTTCGGCGTGATGGACGCCTGGGTCGACCAGGGCATACCGGTGGCTCTCAGGCTCTACGAGGAAGCCATCAACAAGGTCGAGAAGGGCGTCGAGAAAGGCGTAGCGACCTAATCGTCGCGGACGAGCTTCGCCAGAAACGCAGGTAACCGGCCCGCCCCGAAGTCGTAGAACCGCGCCCACGTCGGCTCGATCGAGATGCGCACCATCTGCTGGTACGTCGATCGCACGTTTCGTTCGAACTCCGCAAGTTCCGATCCGTCCATCGAGTTCCTCGCTGAAGCCAGGTACTCCCTGGTGATGCCGTCGACGGGCTCCAGCGTGGCGAGGCCACGCACCAGCAGCGCCTTCGCCTGTTCGGGGGTGGAGCCGGTGTCGATCGTCACCGCGACGTGCGGGCGCGACGACAACGCGCGGGCCTTCGGTGAGGTCGGGGCGGTGGAGACGACGATGCGTTCGCCGGTCCAGTAGAACCCGACCGGGATGACGCGGGGGAAGCCGTCGTTTCCGATGTAGGCGAGCCGGGCCATCGAACCGGACAACAGTTGCTGCGCGCTGGGATGACCCAATTCCCCGGGCCGGGTCGGCACCCGCCGGTCGTGGCTGCCGGGCGGTTATTTGAGTTGTGCAACTTATCCCGATCGGTCGTCGATGCACCAGAATCAGCCATTATTGGTGTCCGGCGTTGCTAGCGTCGACGTCATCTGGGGCTATCGACGACGGTCGGTAAAGGCGGAAATGCGATGACTGCGGTACCCGACTGGGACGTCGTCAGCGATGCGGAGTTGGCCGGTGCCGCGGCGACCGGCGACCGGGTGGCCTTCGCGGGAATCTACGACCGCTACGCGGACCGGCTGCACGACTTCTGCGTGGGCATGGTGCGCGACCGCGACGCCGCCGCCGACTGCGTACAGGACACCTTCTGCACGGCCGCGACCCGGCTCTCGTCGCTGCGCGACCCCGACAAACTTCGGCCCTGGCTGTATGCCATCGCCCGCAACGAAGCACTGCGGCGCATTCGGGAGCGTCGCCGTGAACAACCGTCCGATGATCTGCCCGAGGCGACCTCGGGTGAGCCGGGCCCCGAGGCCATGGCCGCCCGCACCGAGTTGGCCGCGCTGATCGCCCAGGTCGCCGGCGGGCTGAGCGACCGCGACCGTGCGGTGCTGGAGCTGACCTACCGCCACGGCCTCGACGGTCCCGAACTCGCCGACGCCCTCGGGGTGAGCGTGTCGGGCGCCCGGACGCTGACGCACCGGCTGCGGGAGACCATCGAGCGGTCCCTGGGAGCGCTGCTGGTGGCCCGGCGCGCCCGAACCGGGCAGGGATGTGCGGATTTGGGTGCGTTGCTCGCGGACTGGGACGGGCAGTTCACCATCCTGATGCGCAAACGCATCGCCCGCCACATCGACTCCTGCCCGACCTGCGAGGACCAGCGGGGCAGGTTGGCCAACCCGGTCGCACTGCTCGGTGGCGCACCGCTGTTCATCCCCTGCCCCGCGGGGTTGCGTGAGCGCACCCTGGACCGCATCCAGCTCGTCTCCGCGGAGACCGACCTGATCGGACCCGCAGCCAGCAGTTCCGCGGCGGGCTCGCCGGGCGGATCGCGGCTGCCTGCCGGAGCCGCGGCGGTGGCCGGCCTTGCGTCGGCACCGGATCCTCGGGACGTCGCCGACGACATCGCATCCGGCGCCGCGGACAGTCAGGGTGAGAAGCGCCGACGCCGTGGATTGGTGCCCTTCCTGCTGCTGGGCGCCGCGGTGATCGCCGCGCTCGGGCTGACCTTGTTCTGGCCGTTCCGCCAGGACACGTCGCTGACTCCCGTTGTGGTGTCGGAGACCCCGAGCCAACCCAGCCCGACACCGTCAGCCAAGCCGACAACGCAGGCACCCCCGAGCGCCCCACCGACGGTCACCGCCGCCACCATCGCGCCGCCGACGTACGAGCGGCCGACGGTCGTCCCGTTCGTTCCGCCGGTGGCTGACCCGAGCACGCCCTCGAAATCGGCCGCCCCGGTTGCCCCCCGGATTCCAAGGGCGACGACGGGTGCGAGAAGCAGCGCCCCGCCGACCGTCACCGCACGGCCCCCCACCCCGCCCACGCATTCAGGCGGCAACGGGACCTCCAAGGGCTCTGGGGGTTCGGGCGGTTCCACCGGCGGCGGATCGACCGGCGGCGGTTCAACGGGCGGCGGGTCTACTGGCGGCGGCTCGACTAGCGGCGGCCCCGCCTGAGCTGGCCTTTTGCCGACCGGACGGGTCCCGTCAGATCGTCGACAAATTCTTTTCAGAAAAAGTGTCACGACTTGCCCTAGTCGGCGCTCCTACCTGTGAAAGCGACCCCACCCGGGACCGCGACCACCGCCAAGGAGCACCCCATGCGCACCGCCAACTACGCCGACCCGATGGCCTTCGATGTTGCATCGGAGTTCACGACGGGGTCGAACTATGCGATCTCGGCCGCGTACACGGCGACGCACTATGGGCTGTCGTCGAGCGATCCGGATGCGTTGGCCTGGTCGCTGAGCCCGCTGGGCGACCCGAAAGCCGAGGGTGACCTCCTCGACGGCCTCGTCGCGGGCATCGATGTGCGTGATCACACCGCTACGGTGGCCAAACTCCGCACCGGCGCCAAGGTCGCCGCGATCCTGACCGGCGGTGCCGGTATCGGCGCAGCCCTCGGGGTCGCCCTCTTCTTCTTCGTCGGTACGCCGTCGCCGCTGCCGACCGTCGTCGTCCCGGCCGCCAGCGCCCCCGCTCCCGCGGTCCCCCCGGTCGGGTCACCCGTGATCGGTGATCCGGCCGGAATCGGCACCGTCATATCGGTGTCGCTGTCGCAGCGCTGACCGGGAGCGCGGAGTGGATGTCGATGGCCACCAACGTCGGAAAGGGCAGCGCCCGGTTGAACGGGCCCTTCGGATACACCCGCCGCTTCGTCGGCAGCCAGAGTCCGCCGAACTGCCGGTAGTGATCGCACAGATGTACCGCCCTGGCCCACGACCCGACGACGTCGGCGGTGTAGTCGTGCCTCAGCAGCCGTCCGGACTGGTCGAAATAGAGTTCCTGCGTTGGCGAGTGCGTGGGCAGCGCGTTGGGAAAGCCGACCTTCAAGCGAGTCACACCGACCGGTGCGCCGTGACTCGATGCCTCGACCGTGACCTCGGGGTGAAGCAATAGAAACGGCAGGGTCAGGTAATTCCACATCGCGTAGTTGCTGAAATACGTGAAATCAATTGCATCCCAACGGAACAATCGCCCCCAATGGCCGAAGGCCTCCCGAGGGTTGGTTTGCGTCTGCAGCACGAAGCCCGCTGAGTCCCGGATCTCGACCAGGTCTGGGCCGTGCAGGACCGCGCTCTGGCCGGCCACGGGATAGTCATGCAGGACGACATCCGGCGTCTGCGTGCTCACAGTCAGGCGGGCGTGGCTCAGCGGCGAGATCCGTTTGGCTGTGAAGAGGAAGCCCCACGCGGAGTATTCGATGTCGATCGCCGACAGTGAGCGCCAGTAATCCAATCCGCCGTGCGCATCGAGAATTGTGCGCGAAACCTCGTCGTCCGCGATCTTCGCCATGCGCTACTCGGTCAATTCCAATGGCCCAATGTAAGTCCCGGGGCGGGTGGCGGCGTCCTGCCGGAGAACGGCGATGCCACCGGGAATCCAGGGGGTCTCGAGCTGTCCCGTGGCGTTCGGCAGGGTCACCGCGATGGTGTCAGGCACCCAGCCGTCGGGGGGTTCCGGCAGGAAGGTCAGGCGACTGCTCGCCGAGCCGCCCGGCGCGACGGTGAGCAGTTGCGGATCACCTGCCTGTTGCGGCAATTCGTAATCCGGACCCCACGTCGGGTCGTCGGCGCCGAGGAGGTGCACGCCAGGGTAGCCCTGCAGGACGCAGGACTCGGTCGAGACATTCGTGAATATCAGGGCGAAGTGAATCTGGCTGAACGACCCAGGCGATCCCGGTGCACTGGTGCTCAGGCTCATCGAGTCGGCCGCGCACCAGGGCAAGGCCGCTGCTGTCGCACTCGTGGCTGTGGGCGTGATCAGAACGGCGGTGATCATCGTCGTCTTCGCGGCCCATGTGAAGGTTTTCGAGGTCATCAGGTGGGCCTTCCCGAGTCCGAAACTCTCTTCACGCCAGTGGATGTACTGTAGCCGCCTCAGTGCTACCGGTTGAATCGCTTGATGTGCGCGGTGACCCTGTCCATTAGTCCGCCGGGCATGTCGATCGCCAGCTTGGCGTCGTCAAGCCTGACTGTGCCTTTGGCATAGGGCAGAAGCTCTCGCCCCTCGGCAACCCGGTCGCACATCGTCCTGATGAACTTCTCGTACCCGGCTAACGGGCACATCGTGACAGTGCCCACGTCCTGGACGAACACGATCGCGTCGGTCTCGACCGGCGTCTGAAGGCAGCGCTCAGCATGCTGCAGGAGATCCTCGTGGTAATCCATCAGTCGGTTGGCGATGTGTTGGATTGCATCGGCGTCGAGACTGTCTTCTTCTTCCGCGGTCCCGAGCGCCCCGGTGAAGCCCGGGCTGAGCATGAAGTGCTCCACCTGCTCGACGACGTCGGCAACTTCGTGCATCGCGTCGTACGCAAGCACTGAGTAGGACTGACCACCGATCAGGGTGCCCGACCGGGGTTGATAACCCAAGGCGCAGTTGCGAAGTCGGGGCTGAACCGCGTTGCGGCGTTGCACCAGAACGGAAGTGAACACCGCGAATCGCCAAAGCGGCGGCTTCTCGCGTAGCAGGTCCGCCAGCGCCTCTTTGGTCGACGCAACCGCGGCGATCGTAGGCGCGTTCTCGTCCTTCGGGAGGATGCGCTTCGGCTCCGGGTCGATAGGGCGGGTCATTCGCTTCGGCCGCGACGCGTAAGTCGTTCGGCCACGGAAAAGGCTCGGGATCCTGGGCCGGCTTGAGCGATGAGTAGACGGACCAGCCGAAGGCTCCCATTGCCGCGAGGCCGGCGACGGCCAGCAGCCAAGCGCCTCCGGCGACCGCGAGCACAAGGAGCGCGATTCCACCCGCGAGGCTCCACCACGCCAAGCGCGGCAACTGCCCGACACGTCTTGATACCGACACGATCGAAGTCTGCCAGCAGCCTCTGACACATCCTCGAACTGCTCGATTTCGCGCGTCCGCTCCGTCCGGCAACGTAGGAGCCAGCAAGCCGGGAGATGCCCGGCGCCGCGCAGGCCGACCTCAGCGACATCATCTGGAATCAGCAGCGCGTCCAGGTTCCGCACGTCGACACCACCGTGCACCACAGCCGCTGATCACAGCCGGACCGCCGTGGCTACTCGGCGTCGCGGATGGCTTCCAGTCTCTGAGTCACCTGCGCGAGTGCCTCGTCGAGGACCTCGACCTTGTCGGCGCGTCGCTCATTGGCCGGCTGTGCAGCGCCGCGGGATGCTTCGGCCTCCACTCGGGCCGCGCCCTGGCGCCGCAACAAACTGAAGTTCTTGTCGCGCAGCTGCCGCAGGCGGCTCTGCAGACTCCCGCAGCGCCTTCTCGTCCATGTGCTCGAGCCGCGTGCGGCTGAGCTTCGTCGATCAGCGCGCGTTCCTGCGGGGTCATGTTCACGTGGTGGTTGCTCACCGTTGATTAGTAGCCTCCGCGGCCCCGCCGGTGTGGCGAATCGGTGGACAGGTCGCTCCGCTTGATCTCATCGCATCCCGGCGTTCACCTCTCATTCTTGCTATGTTCACCTGCGGTCAACCGTGCGTTCACTGCTGGCGACGGCCGATTACTCGAGGGGGTGGTCGATGGCAGTCGGGCTCATCATCGCCATCGGCTTTGGCCTCACCTTCGCCCTCACCAACGGCTTCCACGACGCGTCCAACGCGATTGCCACCCTGGTGGCGACGCGGGGCGCCACCCCTGGCTCAGGCGGTCGCCCTGTCGGCGGTGTTCAACATGGCCGGCGCCATTCTGTCGGGCACCGCCGTCGCCGACACCATCGGCGGGATCGTCACCGTGCCGCAGAGCCAGATGGTCAGTCGGTCGTCGGCGCCGGACTCGCCGGCGCGACGCGTATGGAATCTCCTCACCTGGTGGCGCGGACTGCCGTCGTCGTCCGGGCATGCGCTGGTAGGCGGACTGGCCGGCGCGGCGATCGCCGACGGGATGCTCTCCGGCTACGGCGGCCTGAAGTCGGTCAACTGGGGCGGCTTCGACGGATGGCACCCGACCGGCGTCATCGGTGTCCTCGTCGCGCTGATGATCTCGCCGGTCCTGGGGTTGGCCTTCGCGTTTCTGTTGCTGCGACTCCTGCGCTTGATGACGCGGCGGTGGACGACCCGATGGAACCTGCCGGTTCGCGGCGGCGGCTGGGTCGCCGCGGCAGGGCCTCTCGTTCAGCCACGGCGGCAACGACGCGCAGAAGGCGATGGGTGTCATCGCCGTCCTGCTGCTGGCCTCCGGTCAGACCGACGACGCTGACCGTCCCGTTGTGGGTGAAGGTCGTCACGGGCGTCGCCCTGACGATGGGCACCGCGTTGGGCGGCTGGCGCATCGTCAAAACCGTCGGCCAGCGCCTCTTCAGCCTCACTCCCGCTCGATTCCTTCACCAGCCAGGCCGTCGTCGACGGCCGTCATCCTGGGCGCTTCGCTGATCGGCGCACCGGTCAGCACCACCCAGGTGGTGGCCTCCTCGGTGGTCGGTGTGGGCGGGGGCCGACGCCGGTGGAAGCACGTCCGCTGGGAGATCGTGCGCGACATGAGCATGGCCTGGTTGACCACCATTCCCGCGGCAGCCGTTCTGGCGGTCGTCGTCCTTCTCGTTTGGAGAGCGCTATGAGTACCGAGGTTCGCAAGAGGCGTCGCTGGTTCCTGCCGGACTCCCCCGATGTCCTCGGTCTGCTGCTGTCGCAGGCGGAGACCACCGCGCGAGGCATCGACGCCTTCGCCGCCTGGGCGGCCGGGGAGGTGTCGCGTGCCGAGGATGTCCGGCAGGCGGAGCACGACTGCGACCGGGTGAAACGGGAGCTGGTCGACACCGTTCGGGAGGCCTTCACCACGCCGATGCCGCCCGAGGATCTGTTCCAGCTGTCGTGCGACCTCGACCGGGTGATCAACGGCGCGAAGAACACCGTGCGGGAGTCCGAGGCCATGGCCTTCCCGCCGGACCGTGCGACAGCGGAGATGGCCGCCCTGCTGGCCGAGGGCGTCGGGTCACCTCGTTTCGGCCATCACCGCCCTGGCCGCGGGACGCGGAAACCATCACGCTGTCAGCGACCAAGGCGGCCGACGCCGCGGTGAAATCGCAGCGCAATTTGGAGCGGATCTATCGGGACGCCGCCGGCGAACTGCTGGAGGATCACCGATATCCGCGATGTGGTCGCGAGACGCGAGTTCTACCGGCGCATCTCGGCGATCTCCGATGACATCGTCTACGTCGCCGACCGGATCTGGTACTCGCGGGTCAAGGAGTCCTGAGGCCCTTTCGCGCCAGGGTCAGGCCCGCGGCCACACGATCATCGGCACCGGCAGCCCGCGCATGATCTTGCTGGCCGAATGACCGAGGAACAGCCGCTTCGGCTGTGCCAGGCGGCTCGACCCGATCAGGACCACCTCGCTGTCGGAGAAGTCCAGTCCCTGCACGGCATCCTCGAGCGACTCACCATGGCCGACAACGCTTGTCACCGGGCAGTCGGCCGGAAGCGCCGCGGTCGCTTGGTCCACCAGGGTCGCCGCGTGTTGCTCGGCGCGCTGGGTCCACTCCTGGCGCCGGTCGTCGCGTCGGTCCTCGCCGACCGCCACGAGCGACATCAGCCGCAGCGGAACCTTCCAGTCGGCCGCCAGCGTGATCGCTGCGTCGAGCAGGTGTCTCGGTGCCGGGTTGCATTCCGGTCGCGCAGGTGATGCGGGTGATGCCGGGATGGCCCGGGTATCCGGCCGGGGCGAGGGCGACCGGCACCGCCGAGGCGTGCAGCAGGGCGTCGGCCAGACTGCCCAACCCGAACCGCCCGCTGCGAACGCGGTGGTAGGTGCCGACGACGATCAGGCCGGCCTCACCGCGGTCGGGATCGGTCGCCGCCTCGAGCAGGCCCTGGGTGATCGAGTCCGCCCTGCGCAGATGGGCTTCGGCGGCACGCCTTCGGGCACGTGGGCCAGGCCGTCCTCGAGCCATTCGCGACCCTGCTCTTCGACTTCGGCGTTGAACGCGTCGTCGGGTGAGTACCATGTGAAAGGTCGGGGCGTCACTGGGCAGCACGAAACCAAGATCGAGCGTGGCACCTGACGAGCGGGCCAGGGTGGCCGCGAGGTTGACCGCCGTCAACACCGCGCTGACGGGGTCCGTAACCGACGACGTACCGCATGGATCGTCACGCTACACGGATGATCGGCTCCAAAACGGCGACTACAGCAACGTTCTCGGTTTTCCGGCGGGCCTGCCAAACAGCGCCGAGGCCGGCTCCCATTGTGGTAAGCCACTGGGTACGGATTGGGACGAATCGATGATGACGGGACCAAGATGACGCAGGTCGACTCCGGGTCGACGGGAACCACTCAGCTGGCCCGGACGCTCGGGCTGTGGGCGATCGTGGGACTCGGCCTGGGCTACATGACGCCGACCGTCGTCTTCGACACCTTCGGCATCGTCTCGACCGAAACCGGCAATGTCGTGCCGAGCGCCTACGTCCTGGCGCTGGTGGTGATGATGTTCACCGCCATCAGCTACGGCCGGATGACGCGGGTCTTTCCCTCCGCCGGTTCGTCGTACACCTACGCCTCGGCGACCATCAGCCCCAACGTCGGGTTCCTGATCGGCTGGGCGGCGCTGCTCGACTATCTGCTGCTGCCCTTGGTGAACGCACTCATCATCCGCAGCTACATGTACTGCGTTCTTCCCGGAAGTGCCGGCCTGGATCTGGGTCGTCGTCTACGTCGCGGCGATCACGGCGATGTGCCTGTTCAGCATGACCAACACCTCGCGGGTCAACATGCTGCTGGTGGTTTTCGAGGTCGTCCTGATCGGGGTGTTCCTGATCCTGGCCGCCAAGTCCCTGATGGACGGGATGGGCAACGGCACCATCTTCTCGACCAAGCCGATGTGGCACGACGGTGTCCATCTCGACCTGGTGATCACCGGCGCCACGATCGTGGCCTTCTCGTTCATCGGCTTCGACGCGATCACCATGTACACCGAGGAAGCCAAGGACGCCTCCACCGTGCCGAAGGCGATCGTGCTGGCGCTGCTGATCGGTGGCGCGATCTTCCTCGTCGCCGCCTGGTTCACCCAGTCACTGTTCCCGGATGTCTCCAGCTTCAGCGAGGAGTCCCTGCAGAACAGCGCGCTGCCCGAGATCGCCTTCAACGTCGGCGGGCACCTGTTCAAGATCCTGCTCACCTCGGCCGCCTTCGCGGCCACGGTGGCCTCCAGTCTCGCCTCGCACGCCTCGGTGTCGCGCCTGCTCTACGTCATGGGGCGTAACGGCCGGGGCGCGGTCGGCCGCTTCTTCGGTACCTGCATCCGAGCTTCCAGACGCCCTGCGTACGCAATCGTCTTCGTGGGCGTGGTGTCGCTGCTCGCGATTGCGTTCAACCTGGACTTCGTGGCCTCGTTGATCAACTTCGGCGCCCTGATCGCCTTCACGTTCGTCAACCTGACGGTGATCGTCTACTTCGCCTACCGGCGCAAGGAGGTCAAAGGCGCAGGGCAGATCTTCCGGAACATCGTCTTGCCGGCGATCGGTGTCTGCTTCACCGTCCTGCTGTGGGTCTACCTCTCCGCCGAGTCGACCCGGTACGGCATCATCTGGTTCGTCATCGGCGCCGTCGTGCTGGTGTGGATCACGCGGTTCTTCCGCCGGCCGCTGACCATCAATATGGGCGAGGCACACGAATAGAGCGGTTCGTCGATACGCCGGGCCGGCGGGGTGAACAATCTCGGCTACGGGGTGCGACCAACAAAGGACTCATAATGCGCCGGATTCATCCGATGACGGTCGCTGTCGTCGCACTCGTGTTCCTGGTCGCGGCGTGTGGCGTTGGCGGCGGCGGAAATTCGGTGCAGAGTAGCGCCTCTGCCGATGCTGCGGCCAAGCTCACGCAGTTGTACTCCGGGCCCGGAGTGATGCTGCGTGGACCGGAGAACTGCGTCGGGCTCGACAGCGCCGATCCCTGGTCTGATCCGGCGGTCATGAAATTCTGCGCGGTGAAAGACATCGTCGGGGCTCTCGGTGGCCCGTCATCGGGTTCGGCGCCAACGGATTTCGTCGAAGCCAAGAACAGGTTCGAATTCAGCCAAGCCGAGGATTGCGACAAGGTCGGCGCGGTAGCCGATGGCAAGCACGACAACTGTGCCGTCACGACGGGAGCGGTAACGCTGCTCCGTAAAGGGCTCCCGGTGCGACTGTTCGGCGTGTGCAGAAGGCTGGCGGCGCAGGACTGCGCCGTGCTCGGCACCATCACCGATCCGAACTGGGCTCCCGACGGGGTTTATCTGTTGATGGATCCGGCGGCGGTGGACGTGAAGTGCCAGTACGCCCAAGACGCCAGCCGAAATGGTTGCAATGCAGAGGGATTCACCGCGGGTGAGAACCGAGCGCTGTGTTCAGACGACGCCAGCAATTCCATGTGCGAGTACGGCCCCGGCCAACAGGACAAGATGCTTGCGGCCTACACCGACTACTGCGCCAAGGACGCGCTCAACTGCCTGGAGAATCAGCTCGAATCGCAGTGGGGCCCGAAGTCGATCATTGCGGTGGGCTACATCAATCGGCGCGACCAGTCCAACGACTGCGCCAACGCCCGCAAGAAAGCCGAGAAGTTCACCGATGCTGTCAATACGAAATGGTCGATGTACCTGCCTCTGGTGCAGGTGTTCATGGACGTCTCGAAGGATCAGATCGCATTCCACGACGCGGCCGCAGGGTGCGAATTCGTCTCCTAGAGACGCGTCGAGTCTCAGCTGGCCGTGAAGCCTTCACGCTTATGGGATCCGTCGCACATGGGCTTGTTGGCGGAGTGCCCGCATCGGCACAGGAAGACTTTGGTCGCCTCCTTGATGACGGTGCCATCACTGGCCAGCACGGTGCAGGCACCGTCCACTTCGAGGGGTCCATCCTTCAAGGCCGTGATCTTGACGCTCATCTGATCAATATAGGGCCGCGGTCGGGCCGCCTGGGCTGAATGTGGCTCTGAGTCTCGGCCAGGAGTTGACGTTAGGACAGGCTGCGGCTGTCGATGTAGAGGGGAAAGAACAACTCCCACAGCAGGAGGCAGGCGAAGAACCACGCCACCGGCGTTCCGACTTGCAGCGAACCCACCGAAGAGACAATCGGACGGCCGCGCCCAGCGGACGCTTGGGCATCGGTGTAAACCCACACCGCAGTGGCTAATGCGCAACCCAGCAACACGAAGACGGCTACCAGCACGCCGCCCGTGGTACTCCCCATCGGAATTGGAAGCATTCGAAACCTCTCTTGCAGCCGTTGTCTGCATTAGTAATCGCGGTCTACCACGGCCGACAGGGCCTTTGTACCTCAGACGGGCGCCTAACGGCCCTGTGACGGCAAAGTTGCTTCGGCTGAAACGACGGCACTTTTTTGGGGAGGAATCTGTTGCCGGGGCGGGTGGTAGGTACGCCCGACCCTGTCGTGAAACTGCGCTAGAAATCCACGGCGGAAAAAGTGAGGGATTCCTGCGAGCAGGTGGCTCCTACCTGTGAACGCGGCACAAGGGCCGCGACCAACCAGAGGGAGAAACATCATGAACGCCAACATCACCACCTTCCACCGCCTCGTTTCCACCATGGTCGGTGCGAGTGCCATCGCCGTCGGCGCGCTCGCGCTGGGCGCACCGGCCAACGCCGCGACCAACATCCAGCCGACGTGCGAGCAGCACCCCGAGCTATACGCCACCGGCGCCGTGCTCGGTGTGTACAGCACGCAGAGGCGGGGCTTCGACCGCGATCAAATCTGCAAGGTCTATGACGCCAGCCACAAGCTGCTCCTCACCTACAACGCCACTGACTACGGCTACTACCGCCTGGTCCAGCCCCTTCCGGCGCCCCCGGTCCTCAGCAGCGCGCGGTAGTTCACGCGGCGGGTCGGGCTGCCGAATCCGGCAGCCCGACCACTTGACGAATTCACTGCACGAGGTCAAGCCAGCGACGATGATGATGCTCCTGGCGACCGTCACGTGCGCCCCGGGAGTGGATCGATGACCAGTTTCGCAACGTCGAAGACGGGTGGTCTCGACGACGCGTCGCTCGCACGCGCCGCCGCAGCCGGCGACCGGACGGCGTTTGCCGAGATCTACGACCGGTACGCCGACCGGCTGCACGACTTCTGTGTCGGCATGTTGCGCGACCGTGAAGCCGCCGCCGACTGCGTACAGGACGTGTTCGTCACCGCGGCTACCAAATTGGTTCAACTGCGCGAGCCGGATCGGCTGCGGTCCTGGTTGTATGCGATCGCCCGGTCCGAGGCGCTCGCCCGGATCCGTGCCCGCAAGCGTGAACTGCTCAGTGAGGAACTCCCCGAAATGCCCAGCGGCGAAGCTGATCTCGCCACCATGGCGGTGCGCACCGAACTGGCCGACCTGATCAAGGAGGCCAGCGGCGGCTTGAGCGACCGGGATCAGGTTGTGCTCGAGTTGGCCTACCGACAAGGTCTGGACGGTACCGAACTTGCCGATGCACTCGGTGTCACTGCCCGGAATGCCAACACATTGGTCGAGCGTATGCGTGAGACGATCGCACGCTCGCTGGGCGCACTGCTGCTGTGTCGACACGCGAAAGCCGACCCGGGCCGGTGCCCCGAACTGGCCGCGATCCTGGATGGGTGGGACGGCGCGTTTACCGTGTTGATGCGCAAGCGGGTGGCCCGCCACATCGATGGCTGTGCAGTCTGCGAGGACGATCGCGCGCGGATGGTCAGCCCGGCCGCTCTGCTCGGCGCCAGTCCGCTGGTCATCCCCGCCCCCGCCTGGCTTCGTGGACGCACCCTCGACCAGGCGGTGCCCAATTTGGCCCACCCGGGCTCCGTCACCTCCAGTCCCGGAGGCGACAACTCCTATTGGCCACCAGCCGATTTCGACGTGATCGAGCCGTCCGACTCCGTAGCGTCGGAAGGAGACAGGTCACGAGCCCACCGGATCCGCGCTGCCACCGGCGCGGCACTTGTTCTGCTGGGCATCGGCGGCGCGGCGATGCTCACCGCGCCGACCGCGTTCCACGTCGTTCCCGCCAACTTGCCGGGATCCATGACCCCGTCCACCACGACCACGAGTGTGAGTCCGACGCCGTCGGTCCTCGAGCGCAATGCGCCCAGCCAGGCGCCGCCGCCAGTACCGCCGGCGCAGGTCACGACGACCACGACCGAGACCGTCATTCTGCCCACCACCCGGACGACCACGCAGCCGACAACCAGTTCCGAACCACCGCCGGTGACATCCCGGGAACCGCAGCCGTCGACCACCAAGCCGCCCACGACTGCCACCACCCACCCGACTCGTACGAGCCAAAGCCTGCAACCGAGCCCAGAACAACCCAGCCCGTCCCCCACCACCGAACCGCCGGCCCCCTCGACCCCGAAGCCAACCTTTACCTTCACGGTGCCCAAGGCGCCGCCGGCGCAGCAGAGTCCGAGCTGCCCGCCACAGGACCCGCAGTGCAACGGCAACGGCGGACCCATCATCGGCTGATGGGTCTGCTGCACGAATAAGTGACATCTGAGTTGGCCTGCCCGTTGGGGTGGGCTGGAAGGATGTCGCTTTGCCCAGGCCTTACCCCGGAGAGTTCCGTGACGACGTTGTCCGGGTCGCCCGAAATCGCAAGGACGGTGCGACGATCGAGAAAATCGCCGCCGATTTCGGGGTTGCGGCCACGGTGGGTCGCTTCTATCAGCAGTCGTTAGTGCATCCAGCGCCGGGCTCAAGCCCATCTGGCAGTCGGCGATTCGGAGATTGCGGTTAGGGGATGGTACGTCGGTCTAGCATCGGCTGGTGCGGCAGCAGGGGCAGGTCACCGGGTTTGCGGCCACCATGACGACGGTGGCCATGGGCCTGGGCAGCGCCGTCGCCGTGGGTGATTTGAGAATCCTGGCGGCCAACATCTCTATCGTCCGCAACGGCCTGAAATTCTCGCCCGGCACGACCATCTTCGTGTCGTCTGTGGCGACTCTGACCCTGGCCGCCTCGGTGCTGGGAGCCGGCGTCCTGGGTGACAAGTACGGGATGAAGCGGATGTTCCTCGCAGGCGGTTGTGGCGCGGTCGTGTTCGGGTTGTTGGGAGCGGCCGCTCCCAACGTCGCCGTGCTGATGGTGGCCAGAGCCTGCATAGGAGTGGCATTCGCGTTCTTGACCGGTTTGTCGCTGGCCATCATGAACGCCGTTTTCCCACCCGACCGCCGAGCGAGCGCGATCGCGCTGTATCTCGCTGCGGTCTATGCCTTCGGCGTGGTGCCGGCGACGGTGGGCGGTCTGCTGGCCGAGCGTATCGGTTGGCGCAGCGGCCTTCTCGTCACACCTGTCCTCGCGATCCTCGTCGTGGTGATCACCCTGCGTTATGTCCCGGAGACGCAAAGCGCGCACCGCAAGATCGATGTTCCCGGCCTGCTGCTGGTGGCTACCGCGCTCATCGGCCTGACCTACGGCATCTCGGTGCTGCAGGGCGGGGTGAGCCTTTCGACGGTGGCGCCGATCCTGACCGGGGTCCTGGCCGCGGCCGCGTTCGTGTGGTGGGAGTTGCGCTGTGAGGACCCGGCGCTGGATCTGCGGATCTTTGGCTCGTCTCGCTTCAACGCCGTGGTGACCGCGGGTGCTGCCAACAATCTGGTGCAGGGCGGATCGATGATCATGGTCACCTTCTACCTCGTCATCATCCGCGGCCAGTCGACGTGGGCATTCGCACTTCTACTCATCCCGGCCACGCTGTTGTCCGCACTGGCTGCCCTCGGTGCCGGCCGGGCCGCGGCACGCTTCGGCAACTGCGCTGTGGTCGTAGCGGGCCTTGCGGTGTTGGCGGTGAGCCTGCTGGTGCGGCTGTCGTTCAGGATCGACACCCCGATCATCGTCGTCGGGGCCGTGATCGCGCTGACGACAATTGGCGGCGCGATCGTGCAGACACCGCAGGCGACGGTCATGATGTCCAGCGCGCCAACCAATCTCGGCGGCGTGGTCTCTGCGGTGAAGGCGTCGGTGGGCGGAACTTTCTACGGCCTTGGTTCGGCGCTTTTCTCGATGTTCGGCATCATCCTGTTCATCCGCGACGCTGGCACGAAGCTGGCCGGTACGGGCATCAGCGCCCGGCAGGCCGGCGATATCCTGGGCGCCACAGAAAGCGCGCCGAGCGGTGCCGTGCTCGATCCGGAGCGCACTCAGTGGGTGATCTCCCAGGCAACCTCGAGCATGCTCGACGCGGCGTATGCGCTGAATCTGATCATGATGGTCATACCCGTGACGGCGATCGTCATCGCACTGGTGTTGTTTCGGCGCAAGCGCAATGCGCCGTCGGTGTCGGCCTGTTTCTAATACTTGACGAATCGCCGCGAGGCCGCGGCCCCCACCGGGTCACCAACTCAGGGCGCTATTGCCCGCCGCGCAGAATTCGTGCATAAACAACGTACACTCGTGCATAAACAACTGCGAGGACAACAGAGCCTCCATCAGAGCCAGTGCGATGGTGGCCGGGTTCGTGATGTCCGTATCGCTCAAGACCCGGCGCCTTGGTCGAAAGAGTGCGAGGTGGCCGGCGTCAAAGTGACCAGTTCCGGCACGTCGACCAATACCGTAGAAGGAGGTCCGCAAATTTCGCGAGACGAAGAGGTGCTTGACTCATGGATCTGAGAATCGCCGGCCGCACCGCACTGGTCACGGCCTCTAGCCAAGGCCTGGGCCGCGCCTGTGCCACCGCCCTGATTGCCGAGGGCGTGAACGTCGTCATCAACGGTCGCGAGACCGACAAGCTCGAGAAGGCTGCTGCCGAGATTCAAGCCTTGGCGACTCACGACGCCAGTTGCGAGTTTGTCACGGCGGACCTGGCTACCGACACCGGTGTACAAGCCATCTTCGGCCAAGTCGATCAGCTGGACATCCTGGTGACCAACAACCGCGGCCCGAGACCTGCTGATATCACCGATGTCACCGACGACGACCTGGCTGAGAGCCTACGGCTGCACTACTACGTACCGATCCATCTGGTGCAGCGTTACCTGCCGGGCATGCGGGAGCGGCACTTCGGGCGAATCGTCAACATCACCTCGGAAATGGTCGAGTCGCCCTTGCCGGGCATGATCGCCTCGGCGGGCGCACGCAGCGCACTGACCACCGCGATGAAAGGCGTGCAGCACGACAGCGTCGCCGACAACGTGACAATCAACCAGCTGCTACCGATGCTCATCGATAGCCCCCGACAAATACAGATGGCGCAATTGGTATCCGAGCACAGCGGTGTCCCCTTCGAGGAAATTCGGCGGCGGCAGGCCAGCGTCACCTCGGCGAAACGGCTCGGACAGCCGGAGGAAGTAGGCGCCGCATGCGCGTTCCTCTGTAGCGAACAAGCAGGCTACATCTCCGGCGTGAGTCTGCCCGTCAACGGCGGCGGACCGGTCATGGGGCTCGGCGCATGAGCAATTCAACGTTCCCAGCACACTCCGATGTCCTGATTGTGGGCGCGGGACCCGCCGGAATGGTGACCGCCGCCCTGCTCGAACGGCTCGGGCTGACGGTCAGGATCCTCGAGCGCCACCCATCCCGGCTCACCCTGCCCAAGGCCCACGTCGTTGGCCCGGTCACCCTTGACATCTGCCAGCAAGCGGGGCTGGACGTCGACCGCATGACCGCCGAGTCGATCCCACCGGAGTGGGATCAGTTCGTCCGGTTCCGGACCCGGCTGTTCGGCCAGCAGCTCGGCACCATCGCGTACGAGTACCAGTCCCCGGAATCAACCGCACGGCCACGAATCAACCTCTCCCAACCGCGGTTCGAAGCACTCGTCGAAGAAGATGTGCGCAAGCGCGCCGGTATCGAGGTGGTCTGTGGACGCTGGACCGGCGCGCAGGTCGAGAACGGCCGCGTGGTATCCACCGCGACCATCGATGACCGGCAAGTCCAGTTCACCAGCCGATACCTGATCGGTGCCGACGGGGCCAACAGCGCGGTCCGCGAAAGCCTGGGGATATCCATGCAGACATACGGCGAGCCGCAGCATCAGGTCAACGCCCACGTCTTCGCCGACATGCGTGAACAGCTGGCCGAAGCTCCGGCCGTCTTGTACGCGCTCGTCAACCCCGAGGTAATCGGCGCCGCGATCATCCACAACCTGGGCGACCCGAGCCACGACAACAAGATCGAGTGGATCTGCGGATTCCCCTACGACGGTGTGACCGTCCCCGAGATGGACACGATCACCGATCAGGTCCGCAAGATGATCGGACGTGACGACATTTCTTTCGAAGTGCTGGCGCTGTCCCCGTGGGTGCTGACGTCGAGGGTCGCCGACCAATTCCAGGCCGGCCCGTGCTTCCTCATCGGAGACGCCGCACACCGGCTGCCACCGAGCGGCGGTCTGGGCATGAACACCGCCATACAAGACGGTGCCAACCTCGCATGGAAAATCGCCGCGGTTATCCACGGCTGGGCCGGTGAGGCTCTTTTGCAGACCTATTCCGCCGAACGCCGGCCGATTGCGATCGCCAACACGCTCCGCTCCCGGGAAAACTTCGATATCCACGTCCAGGCGTTAGCCGAGCTCGCGAAAGCCGCCTTCGAAGGGACCCTGCTCACCATGCCCCCGGAGCGGCTCGAAGAGCTCGTACAGCAGAACTCCATCGGGTTCAACAGCCCAGGGCTGCAACTCGGCTACGGTTACGGACCTGATCAAGAGGTTGACGACGCAACCACATTCACCCCGTCGGCGGACGTCGGACGGCGGTTGCCGCACGTCCAGGTCAATGCCGGCGACGGCAACGTGCGCCCCATCATCGACCTGGTGGACCGGGCCGGCTTCACCGTCTTCGTGCAGGGCCGGGCCGATGCGTGGCGACAGTCGTCCAATGGCTCAGATTTCCCGGTCACGATCGTGGATCTCGCGGGAGCGGTGACGGACGACGGATGGCTCGAACTGACCGGGCTCGCACACGATGGTGCAGCGCTGGTGGTGCGTCCCGACGGGCACATCGCTGCCCGAGCCGCCGGCCCCCAGTCATGGCCCGGCATCCGTAGCGCACTCAGCGACCACGTCCGTAACGGCCGGCCACTTGGAACGGAGGAGATCGCATGACCGCGAAATTCCGGGAATTCGTCCCGCCGGAGGACTCGCCACGCTACGCGGGCCTCGACGCTGACGCAGAAACCTACGCGGACAACATGATCGGCTTGATCCGTCTGGGCCTTGGGAACGACAACGCATTCGACGGCATCGTTGAGAAGTCGAACGCCCCGTTTCGGGGCGTGACCGTCGACGGGACGATCGAGCCCGGGCTTTTCGAACTCGCGGCCGAGGGCGCGCCAATAGCCGAGATGGTGCAGGCGGCGAACCGCCTGTTGTCGACCGTCACCCCCAGCGAACACGCCAAGCTCGTCCATCCACTGACCTCGGTGATACGGCGGCGCTGGCTCAACCCGGAATTGTATTTGTTCCGGCACGGACTGCGACTCGACGAGATCACCGCCGAAACCCGAACCGCCATCTTCGATTTCCTCAAAACCACGATGAGCGAAATCGGCTACACCAAAGTGCGGGACTGCATGTACATGAACGCGTTCCTCGGAACAGTCATGGCGGCGCCGCTGATCATGAACGAATACAGCTACAACTTCACACTCTTTGGCGAGCCTT
The DNA here is from genome assembly GCA_963753095.1 of uncultured Actinomycetota bacterium. Taxonomy (GTDB): domain Bacteria; phylum Actinomycetota; class Actinomycetes; order Mycobacteriales; family Mycobacteriaceae; genus Mycobacterium. Next base: position 42,466 of record CAVWBC010000003.1, on the reverse strand, counting down.
CGTTGACCGAACCGTGGGGCTGGCAGATCCACGGCCATCACCTGGTGATGAACTGTCAGATAATCGGCGAGCAGATGGTCATGACGCCCTGCTTTTGGGGAGCCGAACCCAACGAGGTCGACCATGGTCCACGCCGGGGCCTGAAGCTTTTCACCGACGAGGAAAACCTCGCGGTGGAGCTCTATGAGACGCTTTCGCCGGAACTACGCGAGCGGGTGGTGCTCTACCCGAGCGCCAACGATCCCGCGGTGCCGCCGGGCCGGGTGAATCCGTTCGACCATCTCCATCTGGGCGGGTTCAGCCAGGACAACAGGATCATCCCCTACGAAGGGGCCCCGGCTGCCGGCTTCGGTGCAGCCGCGCGGGACAAGCTCGTCGAGCTCATCGACGTCTACCACCGGCACCTACCCGACGGCCCGAGGGCCGCACGTATGGCTGATATCGAAAAGCATCTCGATGACACCCATTTCTGCTGGATCGGCGGTGTGGGTCCGGACGACCCGTTCTACTACCGGATCCAAAGCCCGGTAACCATCATCGAATTCGATCATCACGCTGGAGTCTTTCTCTCGAACCCCACCGCCAAGCGGTTCCACATCCACACGCTGATGCGCACACCCAACGGCAACGATTACGGCATGGCCCTGATCCGCCAGTACTGCGAGGCGCACCAACGCTCGCTAGCTGGACTTGATCTGAATCAATAGCCGAGCAGGAAACTTGCCAACCTTGTTGCAGCAGTGTGGAATCCGCAGCCGAGGGTGCCTGGCGGGCCTTCGGCTGAACCAATCTGGCGGAACCGTAAGGTGGTTCAGATGCTAATCGTCGCGCTCAGGCCGCCGTCGACGACAATCGTCGTGCCGTTGATGTAGTGAGCCTCGTCCGAGGCGAGGAAGACCGCTGTGTTTGCCACATCCCAGACGTCACCGATGCGACCCCGCGGGGAGCTTTCGTCGAGGTGCCGCCACAGCTGCCAAACGCAGCCTGCAGACCTAAGACTGCTCTCAACCGTTCTTATGACCAACACCGTTCTTGTCACCAACGTTCAAGCGTTCTTTGTCCTTTGCCGTCTCGCCGGGGCCGATCATGCGCCAGGCGACTACGGCCGCTCCCAACGCCGCAACAGCACCGATGACCATCGCGACGTGCAGTGCGGACAGGAATGCCTGGCTCACGGCTTCGTCGAAGGCCGCAGTGTGAAGTGCGCCGTGACCGCCCAGGGCTCTTTGGACCTCGATGATGGCCCCCAACGACTGGTGTTCGAGGGCGTGGGCCTTCTGGTCGAGATCACTCAGTTGCAGCGCCGAGTGCAGTCCCTCGGCGTACCGACTCGCGAACACGCCGGTGACGATTGCGAGGCTGATGGTCGAGGCGAGCCTCTTGACCGTCGCGGCCGTCCCCAACGCCACGGCCTCTCCGGAGTTCACCGATGACACGATCGCAGTGTTGATCGACGGCTCATTGAAGTTGCCGGCGAACGACAGCACGGCGATCGCTACGAAGGCCGCCCAAAGTTCGGACTCGATAATCGTGGCAATCGCGATATACGCCACGCAGGCAATGCCATACCCGATAGCGATCGTATGACCCATCCCCAAGCGCCGCGCGGCATATGGACTCATCAGCGCCGCACCGATCCCGACTACCGATGCCGGCACCAGGACGAGTCCGGCTCCGACAGCGCTCATCTCGAGCACGGCCTGCGCCAGGTAGGCGACGAGGAAGAAAGCGGCGCCGGCGCCGAAGCTGCCGAGGACGGAGGCGCTGATGACTGCTCCAAAGCTGCGGTTCTTGAACAGTCGCACGTCGAGGACCGGTGTGCGCTCTGCCTTGCGGCCGACGCGCGCCTCCCAAGCGACGAAGATGACGAGGAGGCTGACGGAGGCGGCGAGGACTGTGATGCCAACCACGCCAAGTCCGCTTCGTGTGAGGATGGAGGCGGTAGCGAATACGAAGAGCGTGGTCACGATCGATAGCATGTAGCCGGGCCAGTCCAGCCGGTTCCCCGATTCCGGACCCGGATCCTCACACCGGTCTGGCATAAACCGTAAGACGGCGAGGACAACAAGACACATGGGCACCGCAAACAGCGGTGTAAAGCGCCAAATCGCCTGCTCAATGAGATAGCCGGCTGCGAGCGGCGCAACCATATAGGCGATTGTCGCGGCGACCGTGAGGTAGGAGTACGCCCGCGTCCGGTCCGCCTTGGGGAAGACGTCGGCGATGGCCGCCAGCGTCGACACGGTGATGAGGGCGGCACCGGAGCCTGCCATCGCACGCGAGATCGCCATGATCCAGCCGCTCGGGGCCGCTGCCGACACCAACAGCGCGAGCAACATGACGCTGGCGCCCACGCCGATCAGCCGGCGGTGCCCATATCGATCCGACAGCGAGCCACCGACCATCAGGGTCGCAGCCGCAGCCAGCGCGTAGGCGCTGATGATGAACGTCGACTCGAAGCTTGACATCTGCAGCTTCTCGTTCAGAATGGCTGTCGTCGCCCCGAAGCCGGCCGAGTCGCCCGAGACTCCTAACGTGGCCACGAACGCGACGAGCAGCGTGCGTCGACGTATCGATCGGTCGGCGCCCACAATGACAGAGGGGTCAGACGGGGTTGTCACGGTGGCATGCATCGTACGCGGCAATGCCGCCAAGGGCGGGCACAATCAATAGTGATGCAAGCATGCTGACGATTAGTCACTCCGACAGAAGTTTTCGGCTGCGGCCTGATGATGTCGGTGCCGGCGGGGCGTTCCCCGTCCTAGTGCGGCGCGCCTAAAGTATTGGCGCTTCCGGGTTGCGTGAGTCGGCTGGGCTTGACGGGTGATCCGCGCAGGATTTGCCGCATGCGCGACACCGAGTTTGTGCCGCCATCTGCTGAAACTGGGACTCCATGGGAGGTTGGGCAACATATGAATTGGACACGGCCAAATCTGCTCCAAGTCGAGGTGTGTGTACCCGCCTGGAACTCCAGGGCATTGGGGCACCGACGGCACGTACACGCCGTGCACTAACCGCCACGGGGTGAGGTTGCCCCCGGATGGTGGACATGGGGTCAGACGGCTTGTGCCATCTGATTGTGGCGGCGCTCGAATTCGACGGGGTTGATCATTCCGATCTTCGAGTGCCGTCGTCGGCGGCTGTAGGTCCGTTCGATCCAGTCGCCGACTGCGAGCCTAGCGGCGATCTTGGTTGGCGAAGTGCATCGGTTGTAGAACTCTGATTTCATTGTGCTCCAAAAGGATTCGGCCTGGGCGGTGTCCCAGCAAACCCACGTTCGGCCGACTGATTGGGCGATGGCGTGACGGCGGGTGAACCGGGCGAGCCGCCGGGAGGTGTACTGGGTGCCTCGGTGAAAGATGACCTGCCGGCCAGGCGGGCGGCACGCCACTTGTAGAAACCCGAACGCGACATTCCCAGCAGTCCGGTCATGCGCGTGACAGTGAAGTTGGCCTTCTGCGCCTCGATCACCCGATACATCTCTACCGGTTCCGTTCGGAGGCGAAGAAGGCCGCTGCATTTTTCAAAACCGCACGGTCCAAGTGTGATTCGGCATTCTCTTTGCGCAAGCGTTGCAGCTCTGCGCGTTCGTCGTCGCCGAGCACCTCGGGATTATCGGTTGCCGAGCGCGCTTTGGCCGCTGCGACCCACCGGCCCAACAATCCTTCTCCGACGCCGACCTCCGCGGCGACGTACGCGACTGGGCGGCCGGTATCGACGACCAGACGCACAGCCTGCTCTCGATCCTCCGGGGTGTACTTCTTGCGACTTCCCGCACGGGAACATCCTCCCCGCAGGAGCAGCAGTCCCGCGATCAGATGTCCGCCATCAGGGGTCAACCCCAAAGTGATGCCGGTTGGGCTGGTTGGTGTCTGGTCCGATGTAGATACCTCCGACCGTTGAGACGTACCACGACAAGCCCACTGCTCGTTATTCCGAGATCACGGCAGCAGAGCAAGAGGCGCGGTATGCCCAGCTGGGGCTTTGTGACCGCCTTGCTTCGGGAAACAGCATCCGTTCCGACGTAAGGCACTACTCCGTCAGTTCGACCACAGCCGCGTCGACGGCGTTCCTCTGCACCGACTCGATCCCGTTCTTGGCGCTGGCCCTGGTGCCGTATGCCTCACTGACAGTGATGATTTCACCGTTGCCGGCCTTGAGCCGAACCTGTACTTACCGGCCCCGCACCAGCAGAACTGCCCGACAGGCGAAAAGTCAATGCTTGCAGCCGCCCATCAGCAGGTTCACACTTATCGCACTGGACATTTCCGAAATTACTCGAAGTTCGGGCAGCAGTCGGGAGCGCCCATAGACCCCGACAAAGGAACCCACATGCTCACCAACACCGATCCTGTCACCATCCCCACACCCCGACGCACACGCGACCGGATGTCGAGACGCTTCGTAACCCTCACCCGCACAGGCCAATTCCTGGCCGCAGCCGCACTCACGGGGGGCCTCGCCTTCGCAGCAAGCCCCCCTGCGCACGCCGATTGGGACATAGGGGCATACGACGCATGTTTGGCAAGAAAGGGAATCCCCCCCGGTGTGGAAGACTACAGCGGACAGTGCTGCGAGGAATCCGGCGGCGCCTGGAGCATCCAACAGGTCAGATGCACTGCTCCTCCCGTATACGAGGAATCGCTCCCGCCGCAACCACAGAAACCCCAGTTCCCCGTGAACCCGGTACCCCCAGGGAGCATCCAGGCCCCGCCAGCCCCGGCTAATCCGACTACCCCGACAAATCCGGGCAGCCTCGGCTAAGGCGTCCGGGGATCGGCTCCACCGATACCGGCCGCACATCAAGTGGGCGGTACCACCGCCGGGGTGCATCGACACCATGCTCAACAACGCCGAGCAACAACCCGACAGAACCTGCGCCCAACAGCACCCCCGGTCACCGCTTTTTGGTACCGGGGGTGACGCGGCCTCTGCCGTCTGGCCTGCGTATGCCCCCGCACCTGGAGCTGATCGTTTTCGCGCTCTTCTGGGGGCTTCTGTTCGGTGCGATCTCAGCGCACCAATTCTGGGGGTCGCTATGCGCCCGGCGTGCTCGTCTCGTCTCGATTGGTTGTCTTCGTCGGCAACCGCGTTCCGGTTCGGGGTGCTGTTAGAGCTTGTAACCGATGGCGCGCAGCAGGTCGTGCCGGTCGGCCACGTCGCGCTCGGTCTCCACCCCCAGGGGCGTCTGTCCGTCGACGACGCCCACAATGCCCCGGCCACGCGGGGTGACCGCGACCAAGAGGTCAACCGCATTGGCTGTGGCGCAGTAGATCGTGCAGACCTCCGGCACCGCCTTGACCGGATTGAGGACGTTGACCGGGAACCCGTCCCGCAAGAAGATCACGAAGCAGTGCCCGGCGCCGATGGCCAGCGCAGTGCGCGTCGCAAGCTCGACCAAGTCAGGATCATTGCCGCTGCGGCGTACCAACCGTGGCCCGGACGCCTCGCAGAAGGCCAGCCCGAACCGGAGCGACGAGCTGACCCCCACCAGCGCCTCATGCAGGTCCTCGACCGTCTTGATGAAGTGGGCCTGCCCGATCACGACGTTGACATCGTCCGGCTTGTCGACGAGCACTACATCCCAGGAAAGCGTCGGCGTAGTCACACGCCCATGCTGCCACCGGCTGCCACGGATTCGCGAGCTACTGAGGATGCTCACCCGGCGCGGCCAGGGAGACGACTAACCCCCGCAACACCAGGCATCGGGCGAGTCCGCCGTATGACCACCGGTCGACCAGACGGAGCAGGGACGATCGGCCCTATAGAACGCCGGGGTTGGAGCGCATTCTGATGCCGAGCCATTCAAGACTCGTTTTCTGAATTCAATTCCCGAGGGGCGCGATCAGGCGAAGCGGGCGGCCAGCGCTTCCAGGGTCTTGGTGATTCCGATGCCGTTCTTGGCCGGCTGACCAATCAACTCGAGCAATTTCGGGGCCTTGGCGGTGTTGTAGTCGAAAGTCTCGGTGATTTGGGTGGTGCCGGGTTCGGTCTCGAGCAGTTCCCAGCGCCAGCGATGCCCCAGCGGGTGCTGCCACTCGATCAAGTGGTCTGCCTCGAATGCCGTCACGGTCGAGGTGATCTTGTAGGGGACGCCGTACTGCTTCATGCCGACGGTGAACTTCGCGCCCTCGCTGAGGCGCTCAGGGCCGGTGACCGGGACGTCGCGAACGGTGCCGGAGCCATCCAACTCTGGGTGGCGGCGTGGATCGGCGACTAACTCGAAGACGTCCGCGCTGGACGCGTGGACCGACACGCGTCGAGTGACCTTGCGTGCACCGTCGTCCACCGTGGTCACTGGAGAGTCATTCATCACTCGACCCTACCTATCCGGCGTCCTTGACCGGCGGAGGGGAGTGTCAGCGTCGGCCCGCCGCTGAATGGTCTGAATCCGCTGGGCACCGAGATGGAGGTCGGGTGAGTAGGCGTCGCAGCTCCGCATGGAGTCAGAGCGACAGCGACGCACCGTCGGCTAGGTAGCGATACACGGTGGCGCGGGAGACTCCCGACATCTTCGCGATGTCGACGGCCGTGATGCCTTTGTCCCCGAGCTGACGAGCCTTGGCAGCATCAGCGGCATCCACCTTGCGTGGGCGCCCACCCTTACGGCCGTTCGCGGCGGCAGCCACCAGTCCGGTGTGGCATGGAGGCTGGCCCGAAGTCTGAGGTCGGCAACAGCCGGTTGCCGCCCTGCTCACGTCTCGGATTTTGACACCAACCCCGAGTTGAGCAACCTGTGCCAGGGTGGAGCTATGACGGGTGTGGCCGACGTGCTGGACTGGGCCAGGCGGCAGGTCATCGCCCGGGTTCCCAAGGCGGATTTGGATCAGCGTGACCCGGACTACATCCGAGACCAGTTGCCGGGTGTGTGGATGCTGGCCTCCCTGTACTTCCGGGCCGACGTGCGTGGACTGGATCGCATTCCTGCGCACGGGCCGGTGCTGCTGGTGGGCAACCACAGCGGCGGCAACGTTCCCCCGGATACCTTCGTGTTCACCCTGGCGTTCTGCTCCTATTTCGGTGTCGAGCGCCCGTTCTACCAACTCGCGCACAACCTTGTCGCCGTCTACCCGATGCTGGGTTGGCTGCGTAAGTTCGGCACCGTGGCGGCCAGTCCCGAAAACGCCCGGCTGGCCTTGGAGTCCGGCGCGGCCGTGTTGGTGTATCCGGGCGGCGACTATGAGGTGTATCGCCCGTCGTGGCAGCGACACGTGGTCGAGTTCGGTGGCCGCAAAGGGTTCGTGCGACTCGCGCGCGAGACCGGGGTGCCGATCGCGCCTGTGGCCAGCGTCGGCGGCCAGGAGACGGCGTTGTTCCTCGGACGCGGGCAGTGGCTGGCCAGAGTGCTGATGCTCGACAAGGTGCTGCGGCTCAAGAGCGTGCCGATCTCGGTGGCACTTCCGTGGGGGGTGAACATCACCGACTGGTTGGGCCACATCCCGCTGCCGGCCAAGATCGTCGTCGAGGTGCAGGAGCCGATCGAGGTCACCGACGACGACCAAGCGGTGTATGACGAGGTCGTGGCCAGCCTGCAGGCCGGCGTGGATCGGTTGGCCGCCGAGCGTCGCTTCCCGGTGATCGGCTGATGCGCGTCGAACGGCGGAGCACCCTCAACGCCGATCGCGACACGGTGTGGAAGGTGCTCGGTGACCCGACCTGCTACCCGTCGATGCTGCCTCACCTGCAGCGGTGGGAGGCCATCACCGAAGGCCCGCCTCGGGTCGGGTCGCGCTATACCGTGCTGTGGAAGATCGGCTCGATACCGGTGGGGGGCGTCGTCGAGGTGGTGGAGTTCGACGCGGCGCGGGACCTGGCCTGGATCAGCATCACCGGCGTGACCCAGCGCGGCCGCTTCCGGCTGCGCGATGCCGGGCCGGGCCGAACCGTCGTGACATTCCGGCTTGCCTACCACTCCGACGGCGGACTGCTCGGCCTGATCGCCGACCGCATCGCGGCCCGTCAAGTCGGCCGCTCGCTCTCCGAAAGCCTGACGAACCTTCGTCGTCTCGTGCAGTCATAGACCAGACCCCGGTAAGGGGACTCGAACCCGACTCCTCAGAGCGTCGAAAATGACCTGTTCCCGCTTTCCCGGACACCGAGGTTGAGGCGATGATCGTCTCAACGGAAGGAGTCCGATCCACGATGCCTGCTGCTCATCCTGAGGAGTTCCGCCGCCGTGCGGTCCAGTTGGCCCGGCTTCGGGTTCGACGATGACCCCGTGATCGGAGAACCACGCCACTGCACGGCGCAACACCCCGATCGCGGTGACGGCTTTCTCGTCGGTGCAGATCTCGGCATAAGCCATTCGTGAGTGATCGTCGATCACTTTGTGTACGAACGCAATTCCGATCCTTGGCCGGTAACCATGGGCGCGGTCGTCACGCTCGCCGGTGCGGTGGGCGGTCTGGATGGCATGGCGATCACCGAGCTGACGGCCGACGAACCTGTGGCCGCCACCGTCGGGGATGTTGGCGAACTTGGTGACATCGACGTGGATCAGCGAGCCGGCATGGTCGTGCTCATAACGGCGCACGGGTTCGCCGGTGATCCGATCTATGCAGGACAGCCGGTTGATCCGGCATCGGGTCAGCACCGCGTGCACCGTCGAGGCCGCCAAACCGAGCTGGCCCGCGATCTGGACCGGTCCCAGCCGCGGGCGCCAACGGATGGTGACAATCTGACGCACCGCGGTGGGTGGGGTCTTGGTGGGACTGATGTGCGGTCGGGAACTGCGGTCAGCCATTCCGGTCGCGCCCTCGGCGCGGTACCGGTCGGCCCACTTCTTGGCCGTTTTGGCGCTGACCATGAACATCTTGGCGGCAGCAGCGTAGGTCCAGCCGGACTCGACCACGAGCCGAGCGAGCCGCAGTCGAGCGCGTGGGGTCACAGCAGCGTTAGCGTGGGACACGAAGGCCTCCTGGTTCGTGAAGCGGTTCCTAGACAGCTCCACTTCACAAACCAGGAGGCCTTCCCTGTCACACAGGCTCACCGATACCGGGAGGGGGACAACCTCCCTGGACATCACACCTGATATGTAGAGAATTTTGTCAAGAGGGCAAGGTGAGGCGCCGCCGGGGAGCTACCCCGACGGCGCCTCTTTGCTTCCGGGCGAGTGTGTGTGGTGAGCGTGTCGTTGGCGACGCGCGGTCAGACTGATATACGCGGATTGACTACCGCAGGATGGGGTTTCGGCTGGATCGCATCCGCTTGTCTAGCATCGGGCGTCGACCCGAAGGTCTGCCCATAGGTGTGTCGCGGGTCGATCCACGCGCTGCCACCACCGGACTCGGGGAGGAAGCAGATCAGGTGGCGATCAGTCCTCCATGACCGCCAAGGACCAGCACCAGCCGGCCAACTCGCGGGCGATCGCCACATTGGCCGTTGTCGGCCGCTTGCGGCGTTCCAGGAAACGCACCCATCTGCCATGCAGGCGGCGGTTGCCCTCATCGCCGCGGGCCCGCGCGGCAGGGGAAGCCTGCTCCCACCGCGATCGCATCACCGCACCCACGTGATATCTGGGCCGGTGATGCCACGCTGCCTCGACCAGCAACCGGCGCGCATGCGTGTTCCCGGTCTTGGTGATCGCACCCTGCACCCGCGAGGAACCTGACGAATATTCCGAGGGCACCAACCCTACGAAGGAGCCAATCGTGTTACCGCTGAATCGCTTCCAGTCACCGATCTCCACTGCCAACGCGAAGGCGGTTAATGTACTTACACCGCGCAGGCACGACACCCTGCGCACCACCGGGGTGAATTCCCCATCGGCGGCCATGTCCTCGATCGCCGAGTCCAAACGGCCACGCCTAGCCAGCATCGTCAACACGTGGTCATAGTCGGCGTCGAAGGCCATCCGCGTCGCCGCCGCCCTCAACTGGGGTGCCGCCTCGGTACGCAGCCACCGATCATGCGCACCGGTCCAGGCCGCACCCCCGTAGTAGACGATGCCGTGGCGCAGCAACAGCTTGGAGAGTCGATGACGCGCTCTCATCAGATCACCGCGGCAGTCCTCACGCGCCCGCACCAGATCGCGGGCCGCTTCCTGGTTCGCGCTCGGAATCGACACCGACGTGATCTCGTCGAGCCGCAGCAACCGCGACAGATGCAATGCGTCCCGGGCATCAGTCTTAACTCGATCCCCAGAGGGTTTCTGCAGCTTCGAGGGCGCGACGACCTCGCATCGAACCCCGGAGTCCGTCAAGGCCCGCTGAAGTCCGAAACCGGTCGGACCGGCTTCGTAGGCCACCGCCACCGGCCCCGGCAACTCCGATATCCACGACTGAATGTGCTCATAAGACGGCGTCAACCGGGTCTGCAACACCTCCCCGGTGACGCCGTCGATTGCCGCCGCCGCCACCGAACGTGCGTGCACGTCCAGTCCAACACTCGTACGCTCTGTAAACACCGGGGCCTCCCACCACTGTCGGATAGACCGAGCAGGCGCTCCCTACTCGGTAACCCACGAACATGGGTGAGTGGGGCCCCGGCCCGCAACCCCCGACCCAACGCCGACGGTCACGCATACCGTCTAGCCCGCTATCGTGCCGCGAGCTCAGCGTAACCGGCGGCCAGCCCGCGCAGCTGCTCCGCGCCGTCGCCGGTGAACGACGCGCCATGCATCAGCGCGAGGGTCGTCGGCTGCAGGTCGGCGAGTTGATGCAGGGTCGGCGTCAGCACCGTAGTCAGGCCAGTGGCGTGGAACAGCTCCTCGGCGGCGATGGCCTTGCCGACAACATCCGACTCCGTCAGCGGGGGCTGCTTGCCGACATGGGTCAGCAGGTCACCAGCCAGCAGAGTCGACGTCGTCTCGTCGAACCACAGCCCGGCTTCCCAGTTGTGCGGGACATGCGGGGTGGTCGAACCCTCGATATCGGTGAACAGAAACGTCACCGTCCCCCACGGCACACCCATCGCCAGATTGTCTCACCCACACTCACCCCGGCTGGATTTCGTCGGCGCGATCACCGTCCAGTTACGCGGCCAGGCCATCGCAATCGACCCACCGCCGATGGCGGGCTCTGGGCACCCGCCACTCGCAGAAATATCCCCCGCGATGCCTTCACCGACGGGGTCCTGTGCGAGACCTCGGGCCGTTCGTCGAGTCCCGCCGAATCGGAATTTGGTGTAGTCCTTGCGTTTGTGTCGATGGTCAGCGACACCGAAATGAACCTCCAACCCTCATGTCTGAACCATTGCGAGGTCCCTTTCGGAGCGGTCTGTCCCCGCTCACGTGGCAGCTCTGGGATGAGGCTCGACAGTCGCCGCTCACGGGCATCAGGAGTATTGGATGAAGGTAGCCATGCCCGCTTCCAGGTGGTAGGTGTTGTGGCAGTGGGTGATCCACCTCCCGGGGTTGTTGGTATCGAAGTCCACCTCGACGGTGCGTAGCGGGGGTACCAGTACGGTGTCCTTGCGGGCGCGGGGTGTTCCGTCCGGGCCTTGCACTTCGAAGGTGTGTCCGTGCAGGTGGATGGGATGGAACATCATGGATTCGTTGATCAGCCGCAGGCGCACTCGCTGCCCGGCGCTGACGTCTAAGGGGTGGTTGGGCGGGTTGTAGAGTCGGTCGTTGATGGGCCAGGTGTAGCCGTTGACCGGACCGGCCAGGTGTAGGTCGAGCACCTGTTGCGGGGCCTTGGGGGGCAGGGTCACTCCGGGTGTCGGCCTCAGTGACGCGGTGTCGAGCACAACCTCGCGGCGCACCGCCGCGACGAACTTGTCGATGTCGACGGTTGGGAGCTTGCCGTTCACCCGCAGGTTCAGCAGGGCGTAGCCGTCTTTCATTTCCGGGACCGCGACGACGGGGACCGCTGCTTGCCCGACGGTGATGATGGCATCGAACCGCTCACCCATTCCCAGGATCACCGAGCCGACCTGCTGGGGGATCACTGGATAGCCGTCGGTGTGCGTCACCATCAAGGCGGTATCAGGGACGGCTACCCGGAATGCAGTGTCGCCGCCAGCGTTGATGACGCGCAACCGAATCCGTTGGCCGGGGCGGTAATCGACCACCTGGGCGGCCTTGGGGAGTCTGCCGTTGACGACAAAGTACGGGTACGTCACGTCACCGCCGTCCTCGCCGATCGGCGTGGTCGGGGTGACACCGCCGCCAGGGGTTATTTCCATCGGCTTCATGCCGGTCTTCTGCAGGTTGGCGAACACCTGGTCGGGATTCGTGCCGGCGCCGTCGATCCAGTCGTCGAGGACGATCACCAGCTCGTCGTCGTAGTCGACCCGCTCGTTGGGGTCTTCGATAATCAGCGGCGCATACAGGCCCCGGTCGGTTTGCAGGCCGACATGGGAGTGCGCCCAGTAGGTCCCGGCGTCGGGGACGGTGAATTCGTAGTGGAACCCCTGGCCGGGCGGCACGGCGGGCTGCGTGAGCACCGGAACGCCGTCCATGTCGTTGGGGATCGCCAGACCGTGCCAGTGCACGGTGGTGTCGTGCGGCAGCCGGTTGGTCAGGTGGGCGCTGAGCCGCTGACCTTTGCGCAGACGAATCTCCTTGCCCGGCACCTGGCTTCCCCACATCCAGGTCTTCACCGTGACACCGCCGAGGTCAATCTCGTCCTGTACGGCTGTCAGATCGATGTCGAGCGTTGCGGCACCACCGGTAGGAGTGGTTTGTGGACGTGAACAGGCCGCCAGGAGGCTCGCCGCTGATCCGACCGAACTCAGCGCCGCGGCCCGCAGAAACTCACGCCGATCTATCATGCCCGAAATCTTGGCACCATCGAGGCTCGACGGCGCGAGCTTTGCACCACCACCGACGCGACCAGCGACTGGAAAGCCCACCGACGTTGCCTGGCCGACATAGGCTCCCTCGATACCGTAGATGCAGGTGGAACGAGCGAGAGGAACCCGGATGACTGAGCCAAAACCAGGCACTTACGACCCAAAGAAGGGCGGCAAGTTCGAGCCGACCACCAAAGCGGTGCCGCCGCCGCCCCCGCCGAGGCGGAAGGAAAGACACAGATAGCCACTGCCAGGACCCACAGAGGGGTTGGTGAACTGGCATACGCTCGCCGCGACTGACCTGGCGGCCCCGCAGGATCTGACACGCGGTGAAACAGGCGATTGTGGACGCGGTGGTCAACGAGATACTGGTGAGCGAAGACGAGGCTTACGGATGACAACACAGCGGCGTCGAGGACGGCATGCCGATCCTCGACGTCGACGCGGCCAAGAGCGTGATCGTCATCAAACGCTCGCTCGGCCACGGCTACGCCGGCGTGGATAACGAGCTCTATTCCAATCCCAAAACCGCCATGCTGTTCAGTGATGCCAAAGCGGGACTCGCCGCGCTTCGCACGGGACTCGACGCGTACGTCCACTGAATTCCCGAAGTGTTCGGCGCTTCAGGGGAAGAGCGACGGCTCATCCGGTGCGGACAGGCTCCTGTCTGCAATGACTGCGACGATCTATTCTTGGCCTCGGCCAGCGGCATTGACTAGGGCCTTTGGCCTCGAATGGATGGCTTCGCCAGGGCCTGGCCGGGTTCCGATCGCGTTGGCGGCCATCGTCGGCGGATTTGTCGGACCACCACACCGGCGTCCAGTGGGGCTGGACCCACCCATCGACCAGGCGGAGCAGGGACCATCGACCCTATAGAACGCCGGGGTTGGAGCGCATTCTGATGCCGAGCCATTCAAGACTCGCTGCTGCATTCAACCCTAAGGAGCGCGATCATGGCAGAGCGCACGCGGCGGCCTACACCCCCTGGTTCAGTCCAGCGAGACTTTGAAGAGAAGACCGTGGCGGAACGAGCGGCAGACCTGTCCGACGAGGTGCTGGAACGGGTCGAAGCCAGACAGCTTGCCGCGATCGAGGCTCTGCGCAATTTCGTCGACCACCTCAACGACGCGATGCCCAACCTCGCCAACGACCCGTCGGCGCGCAAGAAGGTTCTCGATGCCATCGGGGACTACTACGAGCAGCTCGCCACGGCGACCAACGAGTTCGTGGCCAAGATGGTGCACGGCGCGATCGGGACGCTGAACGAGCGCGCCGCAAAGCCAGCCGCTAAGCGCGCCGTCGCCGCAAAGCCAGCTGCTGAGCGCGCTGCGAAAAAAGCAAACTGAGTAGTCGTTGTAGGCCGTCGTCATCGCCCGCACAGCCGCCAACCGGTCCCGCCGCACCGACCGGGATGGCCAATCCTGGGTTGCCGACCCGAGGCCCCTACGCCGAGCCCGGTCCCATCGTTTAGGGCAAGACCCGCGTCGTCGGTTCGTCACACCAACAGAGACTCCCGCGATGGCCCCTCTACATCAGCACCGACACACCGCCACTACTTACACCACATCCGAGGACGCTCCCCCGCCATGGCCGGCTCGAGGTTGGCAGCGGCTCAGGTCGTCGCGATGAAGTCACGGACCAGGTCAGCGAAGCGGTCGGGTTCGTCGAGGTGCGGGAAGTGGCCAGCTCCCTCGAACAGTTCGACGCGACACCCGGGTATCGACTTCTGCGCACTGATCGCATGCCACGGCGGGATCATCCGGTCCCGGGAGCCCCACACGATGAGGGTCGGGATCGGCGCGGCGTCGGGCAGGTAGTCGTGGGCGTTGACAGTCTGCCCCCCGGGGTCGATGACGGCGCGGGTGGTGGCCAGGAAGGCACGTCGGCTCGCCGCATCCGTGAGCGAGGTGAAGCCCTGCCAGATCGCGGTGATGTCGGTGCCGGGCCGCCAGCCCCTCCGGGACAGCGCCCGCCCGGCGCTCTCGGCGCGCGCCCGCACCCACCCTGACGCCAGGACGGGCAGGACCCATTCGGCCCCCGGCAGCGTCGCCGAGCGCAGGATCGGATTGACCTCCCGGCCCAGCCCGCCGCTGGCGACCAGCACCAGCCGCTCAACACGTTCCGGGAACAGGTAGTAGAACACCATCGCGATGCCCCCGCCCAGGGAGTGCCCGACGACGGTGACCCGCTGGATGCCGAGGCGATCCAGCAGGTCGCGCAGCGTCGCCGCGTGCGCGCCGAGGGAATAGTCTCCCACCGGCTTGTCCGACTCGCCGTGCCCGAACAGGTCCGGCACGATCACCCGGTGGTCGTCATGCATGCGGTCGATCAGCTGGGTCCACTGGCGTTGCGAACCGAGAATCCCGTGGATGAACAGCACCACCGAGCCCGTACCGCTGTCCAGGTAGGACAGCTCGTGGCCGTGGATAGTCACGGTTCGGCGCGTCGGCGTCCCCATCACATCTCCCTGGCAGGCCAATCGATCTGGGCGGTAAGCATTCAGGTTCCGCCCCCACCCCATCCCCCAAATAGGGTCGTTTGACCCCAGGTATGCGAGCCTTACTGGCCGACAGGCAGGCTCCTACATCCGCGTGGCAGGACCTGAGATGGGTCTGCCCCTTGT
Organism: uncultured Actinomycetota bacterium; assembly: GCA_963753095.1. GTDB lineage: Bacteria > Actinomycetota > Actinomycetes > Mycobacteriales > Mycobacteriaceae > Mycobacterium. The sequence continues at coordinate 27,108 of CAVWBC010000003.1, read as the reverse complement.
CGCGTCATCGTGTCCTGCAGCGAACGTCCCGCTGTAGAGGCCAAGGTCACCGGTGATGTATTCGGGCTTCGCCGTTAACCGGCACTAACAGATTCAGCGGGACCGGCTGGATCAGCTCTGGAATTCGGGCACTCCTCGATCGCGGTGACCGGTGATGTGTACGGGCACACCAGCGACCAGGCGGCGCGCTCCGCTATCGAAAGCCGGTCTGGCGCTCTCGGCCTGTAGGAAGACGTAGCACTCCACCAGTAAACCGAGGCCGATCTCCGCCTCGACGTGGGTACTCTTTGAACGGCGGAATTGGTCACTTTCACAGCGATTGCACAGCAAAGGTGCGAGATACTGTGATTGTGAAGCTTGGCAATAAGTCGCCGCGCCAGGGGATCACGCGGGCGCCTCGTCGAGGATTCTGGGAACTATGGTCGGTGCGTTTCGCGTCGGTCGTGGTGTTGCTGGCGGTCTTTCTCTTTATTGCCGTAGTCGGAGATCCCGATACCGAGTCGTGGAGGGGCAAGACATGGGAGTTGCTTCACAACATCGCGGCCACAGCCGTCGGACACCCGCTGACGGCGGCAGACAACGCGTTTGGCCCAACCCACGAGTTGTACGTTTTCGACGACGCAAGAGGGCGCGCCCGTTCCAACCCAATTGGGGTATCAATTGGGGTATAGACCCCGAGAATGAAGTCAGAGGCGGTCTCGGATTCCCCGAAAACCGCCTCTGAGCTGCTACTTCTTCTGTCGGGCTGACAGGATTTGAACCTGCGACCACTTGACCCCCAGTCAAGTGCGCTACCAAGCTGCGCCACAGCCCGCGGCGCTGCCGGGATCGCCGGCAGCAGATCGAAAGCCTACCGTAGCGACGACCGGCCATCCCAATCCCCCGCCACCGGTGTCGCCGCCCACTCGTAGGCTCGGAACCAATGACCAGCACCGTGCGTGACGACACTCCCCTGTGGCTCTTCGCCGACCAGCTCGGCCCCGCCGTCCACGGCGGCGAGCACACCCACCGCGAGGTCCTGCTCATCGAAGCCAAGACCTCACTCAGCCGCCGCCGTTACCACCGCCAGAAACTGCACCTGGTTCTCTCGGCTCTCCGCCACGCCCACCACGACCTCGGCGACCGCGCGACGCTCATCGAAGCCGACACCTACCAAGAAGCGCTCCGCCAATTCGACCGCCCGGTCCTCGTCCACCAACCCACCTCCCACGCCGCCGAGAAGTTCGTTCACCGCCTCCACGAACAAGGCCTCGTCGCCGACGTCCTGCCCACCCCGACGTTCGCCCTGCCCCGCAAGGACTTCGAAGCCTGGGCCGGCAACCGCACCCGCTTCCGCATGGAGGACTTCTACCGCGACCAGCGCCGCCGCTTCGACGTCCTGGTGGATGGCCGCGAACCCGTCGGGGGCCGCTGGAACTACGACCCCGAGAACCGCGAGTCGCCGCCAAAGAAGCAGAAGACCCTCGGCCTCGAAAAGCCCTACCAGCCACGACGAAGACGACATCGACGCCCAAGTCCGCCGCGACCTCGACGCGATGAACCTCGACACCGTGGGCGTCGACGGCCCGCGCCTCTTCGCCGTCACCCCAGAAGAAGCCCAGAATGCGCTCAAGCACTTCATCGAACACCGACTACCAGCATTCGGCCGCTACGAGGACGCCATCATGGGCCAGGACTGGGCAATGGCCCACTCCCTGCTCTCGGTGCCGCTGAATCTCGGTGTACTGCATCCCCTCGACGCCGTCGAAGCAGCCGAGCAGGCCTACCACCACAAGCGCGCCGAACTTCCCGCCGTCGAAGGATTCATCCGCCAGATCCTGGGCTGGCGCGAATACATGTGGCACCTCTACTGGCACTTCGGCCCCGACTACACCGATAACAACGCGCTCAATGCCACTGTCCCACTACCGGATTGGTGGCAAGACCTCGACGCCGACCGGGTCACCGCCGAATGCCTGCGCCACGCCGTGCAAGCTGTCCGCGACCGCGGCTGGGCCCACCACATCCAGCGCCTCATGGTCCTGGGCAACCACGCCCTGCAACGCGCCTATGACCCGAAAGAGCTCACCGAGTGGTTCGCCACCGCGTTCGTCGACGGCTTCCGCTGGGTGATGCCTACCAACGTCATCGGCATGAGCCAGCACGCCGACGGCGGCATGCTCGCCACCAAGCCCTACGCCTCCGGCGGCGCCTACATCAACAAGATGAGCGACCACTGCGGCGACTGCGCCTATGACCCCAAGAAGCGCCTCGGCGACGACGCCTGCCCGTTCACCGCCGGCTACTGGCAGTTCGTCCACCGCAACCGCGATCTGCTCGCCACGAACAACCGCACCCAACGCAGCGTCGCAACCATGGACCGCCTCAAAGACCTCGACGCCGTGCTCGAGCAGGAGTCCGACCGGCATCAGTTCTAGCGCGGTGGACACTCGCAGTCGCTCACGATGACCGGCTTGCCCTCCGGGCACGGTGGCGAGTCCTGGCAGATCGACACCGGTGAATCCGGGTCGACCGCGTCGCCACCCGAGGCCTGCATCCACTCCGGCGGAAGCGAAGGAGGTTCCTCGATCGTCGCCGGGATGCAGACTCCAGACTGATCCATGCTCATACCCGGTCCGCACTGGTCGTCGGCCAGCGCCGTGCCGGGCGAGACGCCGATGACGAAACCGGTTGCCAGGCTTGCGATTACCAGACTAAGCCCGGTGCGGGCAATGCCCATCAGCCGCCACCAACGGTAGGGGGACACACCGCCGGTAGTAACCCGATAGAGGTCGCCATGGCGCCCTGATTCTGACAGGCATTGACCCCCGAGTCGGGCACCGCGGAGGCGGTTGTCGGCGCGCTGGGCGCCGCCGAGCACGGCGGAGGCTGATAACCGCGTTGAAAGCAGTCGGCCACTGCGGTGCCGGCCGATAGGTCGCTCAGCGAGACGTCTACCGCCATCGCGAACGAGGCGGCCGCGAGACCCGCCAGCCACCATTTGCTCCTGACCCACTTTCGTGTGGACGGCGCAGTCATCAGGGGCCCTCGGGAGCGGACAGCCAGGCGGGCGATCGATCCAAATTCTCAGGCAGCGTGATTCCGGGGGTCATCTCGAGCTCCCTTTCGAACTCCATGTCGGGCCGACGCTCGGATTTTCGCTGATCGGCACTACCGCCGTCCCGGTTTCCACATAGTCGGCGATGTTTCTCAGAGACCGATCGATGTCTAGACCGACAGCAGCCGGTACAACCCGATCAGCCCGACCACCACGATCACCGCCCGCAACGCGTTCGGCGACAGCCGCCGTCCGTAGCGCGCCCCCAACCACCCGCCGACCAGCGACCCGGCCGCGATCAGACCCGCCGCCGCCCAGCTGATCCGGTCGAACGCCACCAGCGTGTAGGCCACCGCCGCCACCACGTTCACCAGCAGCGACAGCAGGTTCTTCGCCGCGTTCATCCGCTGCATGTCCTCGGGCAGCAACGCCCCCATCACCCCGATCAGCAGAATGCCCTGCGCCGCGGTGAAGTAGCCGCCGTACACCCCGACCGCGAACGTGCCGACCACCAACGCCGCCATCCGCTTCGGCGAGACATGCTCGGCCGAACGCCCGGCCTCCTCAGCCCGTCGCCGCGCGTAGGCCTGGATTCGCGGGCCGATCACCACCAGGACCAGCGCCAGCACCAGCAGCACCGGCACGATCTGGGTGAACACCTTCTCCGGCAGGTGCAGCAGCAGGAACGCGCCGATCGCCGCCCCGCACAGCGACGCCGGAATCTGCCAGCGCAGCCGGTCCCATTGACCCCTGAGTTCGGCCCGATACCCCCAGGTCCCCGACACCCCGCCGGCCACCAGGCCGATCGCATTCGACATCGTCGCCGTCACCGGCGGATAACCGAGCGTCACCAGCGTCGGGAACGTGATCAACGTGCCCGACCCGACCAGCGAGTTGATCGCACCGGCGCCGACCCCGGCCAGGACGATCAAGATCATGTGGGCAACGGACACCCCGGCAACACTAATCGAGCAGCCCCCGTCGCCGCCGGATCCCGAGGCTGGCCCAGACCCACCACGTAGCGTCGGAACTCATGAGCCACCACCGAACCCAGTACCGACAACCGACGAGGCGCTCGCCGGCCTCGTCCATGCCGCTGCACGAGGCGATGATGACCCAGCGCGCGGTCCGGCGCGTGCAGCCCGATCCCGTCGACGACGCCGTCGTCCTGCAAGTGCATCGAGCTCGCCCTGCGCGCGCCCACCGGCTCCAACGGGCAGAACTGGGAGTTCATCGTCGTCAAGGACCAGCGCGTCAAAGACCAACTCGCCAAGCGCTATCGCCAGGCCTGGGCGCCTTACGGCGCGGTCGGCAAGCGGGTCGCCCGCAACGACGAATCCCAGCAGAAGATCCTGCGCGCGGTGCAGTGGCAGGTCGACCACTTCAGCGAGATTCCCGTCCTGGTCGTGCCCTGCCTGCGCGGAACCCGCCCGCCGTACGTGCCGCTCGCCGTTCGTCGGTGAGTCGTCGTTCTTCGGCTCGATCTATCCCAGCGTGCAGAACCTGCTGCTGGCCGCCCGCGGCGATGGGACTCGGCGCCTCGCTGATCACCCTGCCGCTGTGGAGCGTCACGCTCGGCCCGCAAGATCCTCGGACTTCCGCTGACGGTCACCCCGGTCTGCATCGTCCCGCTCGGCTGGCCGAAGGGACGCTACGGCCCGACCACCCGCAAGCCGGTCGAAGAGGTGATCCACCTGGACTCCTACGGCAACCGGGCCTGGTTCAACGCTTAGGCTTCGCGCCTCTTTTTTCCCGGACCCGGACATTGATCCGGATCGGCGTGCCCTCGAACCCGAACGTCTCCCGCAGCCGGCGCTCCAGGAACCGCCGATAGCCGGCCTCCAGGAACCCGGAGGTGAACAGCACGAACGTCGGCGGGCGCGCGGTGGCCTGGGTGGCGAACAGGATTCGCGGTTGCTTTCCGCCGCGCACCGGCGGCGGCGTGGCCGCCACGATCTCCTTGAGCCAGGTGTTGAGCTGCCCGGTCGAGATGCGGGCGTCCCATGACGCCAGCGCGGTCTCCATCGCCGGCACCAGCTTCTGCACCGCCCGGCCGGTCTTGGCCGAGATGTTCACCCGCGGCGCCCACTGCAGCTGGGCCAACTCGCGGTCGATCTCCCGCTCCAGCACATAGCGCCGGTCCTCGTCGACCAGATCCCACTTGTTGAACGCCAGCACCAAGGCACGGCCGGCCTCGATGACCATCGACAGCACCCGCTGATCCTGCTCGGTCAGCGGCTCCGACGCCGTCGATCAGCACCACCACCACCTCGGCGGCGTCGATGGCGCTGTGCGTGCGCACCGAGGCGTAGAACTCGTGCCCACTGGCCTGCGCCACCCGCTTGCGCAGCCCGGCGGTATCGACGAAACGCCATATCTTGCCGCCCAATTCGATCAGCGAGTCCACCGGGTCGACGGTGGTGCCGGCGACGTCGTGCACCACCGAACGCTCGGAGCCGGCCAGCCGGTTCAGCAGCGAGCTCTTGCCGACGTTCGGCTTGCCGACCAGCGCGACCCGTCGCGGTCCCCCGCCGGTCGGCGCGACCTCCGACACCGCGGGCAGCGCGGCGACCACCTCGTCGAGCAGGTCGGCCACGCCGCGGCCGTGGATCGCGCTGATCGGGTGCGGCTCACCCATACCCAGCGACCACAGCGCGGCGGCGTCGGATTCGCCCTTCTCGTTGTCAACCTTGTTGGCCGCCAGGAACACCGGCTTGCCCGAGCGGCGCAGGATGCGGGCCGCCGCCTCGTCGCCGGAGGTGGCGCCGACGACGGCGTCGACCACCAGGATCACCGCGTCGGCGGTCTGCATGGCCACCGACGCCTGCTCGGCGACCTTCTGCTGCAGGCCTTTCGCGTCCGGCTCCCACCCGCCGGTGTCCTGAACGGTGAAGCGGTGCCCGGTCCAGGAGGCGTCGTAGGACACCCGGTCGCGGGTCACCCCGGGCAGATCCTGCACGACGGCCTCGCGGCGGCCCAGGATGCGGTTCACCAGAGTCGATTTGCCGACGTTGGGCCGCCCGACGACGGCCACCACCGGCGGCGGGCCGGCGGCCTCCTCCGAGTCGTGCAAGCTCCCCGTCCTCGGTGAACTCCCACTCGCTCTCGTCAGTCCAGGTACCGTCCTGCGTCATCGCACCGCCCCGCTTCGCTGTTCGACCAGTTCGAGGAGATGCGCCACGACCTGCCCTTGGGTCATGTCGCTGGTGTCGACGATCAGCGCGTCCTCCGCCGGGTGCAGCGGCGAGACGGCGCGGGTGGAGTCCAGGTGATCGCGACGGCGCACGTCGGCCAGCACGGCCTCGTAGTCGTCCGCCAGCCCCGCCTTCACGTTCTGGTCGTTGCGTCGCTTCGCCCGCGTCTCGGCGGTGGCGGTCAGGAAGACCTTGACGTCCGCATCCGGGAAGAACGACGGTGCCGATGTCGCGGCCTTCGACCACCACAGTGTCCGATCCGGAGGCCAGTTCGCGCTGCAGGCTCACCAGCCGGGTGCGCACCGCGGGTACCGCGGACACCGCCGAGACGGCACGGGTCACCTCGTCGCCGCGGATCTCGGCCGAAACATCCTCAGTCGCCAAGGTAAGCCCGGTCGACGTCGGGGTCATAGCCCACCGACATCGGTACGTCGCAGGCGGCGGCGATCGCGTCCGGATCGGCCAGGTCGACCCCGGCCCGCAGGATCGCCAGCGTCACGATCCGGTACATCGCCCCGGTGTCCAGGTAGCGGGCACCCAGCGCTCGCGCCAATCCCCGTGACACCGAGGACTTTCCGGTACCGGCGGGGCCGTCGACCGCTACCACGACGCCGCTCACATGCCCACCGCCTTGTATAGTTCGCCGACTTCCTTGCGGGTCAGCGCCCGGATGCTGCCAGGACGTTGCTCGCCGAGGGTCACCACGCCGATGTTGGTGCGCACCAGCGACTCCACCGGGAATCCCACCTGGTCCAGCATCCGGCGGACGATGCGTTTGCGGCCTTCGTGCAGCGTGACCCGCAGCAGTGTCTTGCCCGGCACCGCGTCGACGACCGCGAAGTCGTCCACCTTGACCGGCCCGTCCTCGAGTTCGATGCCGGCCCGCAGCGTCTTGCCCAAACCCCGCGGCACCGAACCGGTCACCGTCGCCAGATAGGTCTTGGGCACCTCGAACGACGGATGCATCAACCGGTGCGCCAACTCGCCGTCGTTGGTCAGGATCAGCAGGCCCTCGGTGTCGGCGTCGAGACGGCCGACATGGAACAGATTCTTGTTGCCGCGCACCCGATGCTCAACGAGATCGCCGATGCACGGGCGGCCACGGTCATCCGACATCGTCGAGTGCATCCCGTGCGGTTTGTTCATCGCCAGGTACACCATCGAGTCGTCGAGAACGATGCGCGCACCGTCGACCCGGATCTCGGCGTTCGCCGGATCCACCCGGGTGCCCATCTCGGTGACGACGTGCCCGTCGATCTGCACCCGGCCGTCGCGGATCATCCGCTCGGCGACCCGGCGCGACGCAATTCCGGCCTGCGACAACACTTTCTGCAGGCGAATGCCCTCGGGCTCAGTCCATCGGTGTCACGATCCACATCGAAGGAGATGTGCTGATCGTGATGCTGGGCGCCGGAGAGTTTGGCGAAACGCGGCTCGCTGTCCAGGTTTTCGCTGAGGTCGTCGATCGCGTCGACGTCGGGCAGCAGCGGCGCGATGTCGGGCAGGTCGGTCAGCGACGTCAGACCCAGGCGTTCCAGGAACAGCTCGGTGGTGGCGAACGTCGTCGCACCGCTGTCGGAATCAGTGCCCGCCTCGATGATCAGCCCGCGGGCCACCAGCGTGCGGATCACCGCGTCGACGTTCACGCCGCGCACCGCACTGACCCGGGCCCGGGTCACCGGCTGGCGGTAGGCGATCACCGCGAGTGTCTCCAGCGCCGCGCGGGTCAGCTTGGACCGAGAACCGTCCAGCACCAGCCGTTCGACATAGGGGGCGAACCGCGCGCGGGTGTACAGCCGCCAGCCGCCGCCGGCCTCACGCAGGTCGATCCCGCTGCTCACGGGCCGCGAACTCGCCGGCCATGAACTGCAGCTTGTCGGTGATGCGGTACACCGGCTGTTCGGTCACCGTGGCCAGGGTCTGCGCGCTGACCGGGGTGTCGACCACCAGCAGTAGCGCCTCCAGCACCCGGGTGAGTTCGTCGTCGTCCAGCTCGGCGGTGGCGACGTCGATGCCCAAGTCGAGAGTCGGTGGCTTCGTCGGTCATGGTTGGCTTACTTCTTCTTCCAGCTCGGCTCTGACCAGCTCATCGGTCGTCGGACGGTCTCCGGTCCACGAAATCTGGAGCAGACCAAGCGGTTCTGACTGCTCGAATGCTACCGCCCTGGTCCGATACAGTTCGAGCAGCGCCAGGAAGCGCCCGACGATCTGCAACGGCTCGTCGCAGTCGGCCACCAGCTCCGAGAACGACGCCCAGTGTCCCGATCCCCGCCGCTCGAGCATCTCCAGCAGCCGCTCGGCCTGTTCGGGCACCGACACCGACTGCGACGTGCAGGTGCTCGGTCGCCACCACCGGCACCGGGCGCGGAGTGAACGCGGCCGCCGCGATCTGGGCGAAGCTCTGCGCGTCGACGCCCAGCATCACCTCGGGCAGCAGCTCGGCGAACTGGTCCTCCAGGGCCACCGCCCGCGGATAGCTGCGCAGCGCCGCGGCCTCCAGCTCGGCGAACATCTCCGCGACGTGCTTGAACGCCCGGTACTGCAGCAGCCGGGCGAACAGCAGGTCGCGCACCTCGAGCAGGGCCAGGTCCTCTTCGTCGTGCACCTCGCCGGCCGGCAGCAGCCGCGCCGCCTTCAGATCCAGCAGGGTGGCGGCGATCACCAGGAACGCGGTGGTCTCGTCGAGCTCCATCACCCGGCCGATCTCGCGGGTGTAGGCGATGAACTCGTCGGTCACCCGGTGCAGCGCGACCTCGGTCACGTCGAGGCGGTGCGCGAAGATCAGCTGCAGCAGCAGGTCGAACGGACCCTCGAAGTTGGTCAGGCCGGACCTGGAAACCCTTGTCGGCCGCAGGCTCGGCCGTCACTTGCCGAAGCGGTCGATGACCTCACGGGCCAGCGATCGATATGCCTGGGCGCCAGTCGATTTCGGCGCCCAGGTGGTGATGGGCTCCCCGGCGACGCTGGTCTCGGGGAAGCGCACGGTACGGCTGATGACGGTGTCGAACACCAGGTCGCCGAACCGCTCGAGCACCCGGGCCATCACCTCGCGGGCGTTGACGGTGCGGCTGTCGTAGCGGGTGATCAGGATGCCGCTGATCTTCAGCCGCGGGTTGAGCCGCTCGTGCACCTTCTCCACGGTGTCGGTCAGCAGCGCCAGCCCGCGCAGCGAGAAGTACTCGCACTCGGTGGGGATGACCACCCCGTCCGAGCAGGCGAGCGCGTTGACGGTGAGCAGTCCCAGTGACGGCTGGCAGTCGATGAGCACGTAGTCGTAGCGGTCGAGCACCGGGTGCAACGCCCGGGCCAGGGTCTGCTCGCGGCCGACCTCGTTGACCAGCTGGATCTCCGCGGCCGAGAGGTCGATGTTGGACGGCACCAGGTCCAGGTTCTTCACCCGGGTGTGGATCAGCACCTCGTCGATCGACACCCGCGGCTCGATCATCAGGTTGTGCACGGTGGCGTCCAGTTCGTGATGCGGGACGCCGAGCCCCGCCGACAGCGCGCCCTGCGGGTCGAGGTCCACCAGCAGCACCCGGCGGCCGTACTCGGCCAGCGCCGCGCCCAGGTTGATCGTCGAGGTGGTCTTGCCGACCCCGCCCTTCTGGTTGCACATCGAGATGACGACGGCCGGTCCGTGCGACGACAACGGCTGCGGTTCGGGAATGGTGCGGGGCGGACGGCCGGTGAGACCGACGGGTGCGGCGTCCTCTGCCTCGTCGGTCACGCCATGCACCTCCGGACCAGGCGTATCGGCGGCGTGGCGAACATCCGCGCAAGTCTAACGGGGTGCCCGGCTCGCGAGAGGCAGACCCGCGACAACGGGCTCACTCGTTGTTCACCCGAGCGCACCTACTGTGGAGCCATGTCCCTCAAGGAACGCGTTCCGTTTCTGCGCTGGTCGTTCTGGCGGATGGCGATCGGCGCCCGCAACATCACCCGCACCGGTCAGATCGGCGACGGCCGGGAGTCTGCCGCCGTCGACTACGTGCTGGCCAACGCCACCGCCGGTGACCTGGACGGCGTGATCGACGCCATCGACCGCTTCGCCTATGAGAAGTCCTTCCTGATCAACGTCGGCGACGAGAAGGGCGCCCTGCTCGACGCCGCCGTCCGGCGTTCCAACGCCACGCTGGCCCTCGAACTCGGCACCTACTGCGGCTACGGCGCGCTGCGGATCGCTCGGGCCGCGCCGCAGGCCAGGGTGTACTCGGTCGAACTGGCGGACGCCAACGCCGAGAACGCTCGCCGGATCTGGGCGCACGCCGGGGTCGCCGACCGGGTGACGTGCGTGGTGGGCACCATCGGCGACGGCGGGCGCACCCTGGACGCGCTGGCCGCCCAGGACGGTTTCGGCGCGGGCAGCCTCGACCTGTTGTTCGTCGACCACGACAAGAACGCCTACCTGGCCGATCTGCTCAGCATCCTCGACCGGGGCTGGCTGCACCCCGGCAGCATCGCGGTGGCCGACAACATCCTGATCCCCGGCTCGCCGAAGTACCGCGGCTACATGCGCGAGGAGCAGGGCAAGCGGTGGCAGACCGTCGAGCACAAGACCCACGGCGAGTACGGCCAGCTGCCCGACCTGCTGCTGGAGTCGGAGTTTCCTGGGCTACCGTCAGGCCCGCGGGTGGGCCCCGGCCCACACTTCGCGCAGCGCGGTGACGGTGACCAGGGTGTAGATCTGCGTGGTGGTCACCGAGGCGTGCCCGAGCAGTTCCTGCACCACCCGCACGTCGGCGCCGCCGTCGAGCAGATGGGTGGCGAACGAGTGCCGCAGCGTGTGCGGCGACACCGCCGCGGTGATGCCGGCCCGCTCGGCGGCGTCCTGCAGCACCTGCCAGGCGCTCTGACGCGAGAGCCGCCCGCCGCGGGCGTTGAGGAAGATCGCCGGCATGCCCCGACCGCGGCGGGCGAGTTCCGGGCGTCCGCGCACCAGGTAGGCGTCCAATGCCGTGATCGCCGGCCGCCCGACCGGGACCAGCCGCTGCTTGCCGCCCTTGCCGCGCAGCAGCACCGAACGGGCGTGGGTGTCGACGTCGTCGACGTCGAGGCCGACGGCCTCCGAGATCCGCGCGCCGGTCGAGTACAGCAGCTCCAGCAGCGCCCGGTTGCGCAGCGTCAGCGGCCCGTCGGACGGGCTGTCGCCGCCGGCGCCGTCCAGCAGTGCCAGTACCTCGTCGACGGTCAGGCTCTTCGGCAGCCGCCGGCTCGGCGTCGGCGGTTTCACCGCGCGGGCGACGTCGACGTCGATGACGCCTTCGGCGGCGGCGAACCGGTGCAGCCCGCGCACCGCGATCAGCGCCCGCGCCGCCGACACCGCCGACAGGGCGGTCACCCCGGTGTCGGGATCGCCGCGGCGCAGCGCGACCAGGAACTCACTGACGTCGATCTCGGTGACGTCGCGCAGGTCGTCGATGCCGCGGGCCGTCAGATGCTCCGGAGTAGCGGCGCAGGTCGCGGCGATAGGAGCTGATGGTGTTGGCGGCGACACCGCGCTCGATGGTGAGGTGGTCGAGATAGCCCTGCAGCTGACCGTCCAGGGCTGTCATCCGGAGGGCAGGAGCGGAGCGACCCGGGAGATCAGGCTGCGAAGGTCGTCACGACGCGCCTGCGGGCGGCGAACGCGGTGGGCCGGTCCGGCCACGGCGCATCGACGTCGCGGGTGGGCTTGCCGTCGACGACCGCCGCGTAGGCGGCCAGAACGCCAGCGGCGGCAGTGGCATTCACGATCTCGCCGGACAGCACCCGGTCGGCGGCGTCGTCGATGCCGAACCAGTGCACCGTCAGGTCGGCTTCTTCGTGCTCGGCCTCCGGGCGCGCCGACGTCGCTGCAGGCCGCGGGCCAGGTAGACCCGGACCGCTCTCGTCGGTGAAGCCCGGCGAGGACGCGACGTCGACCAGCACCCGCCACTCGCTGCGGCGACCAGACCGGTCTCCTCGCGCAGTTCCCGCGCCGCCGCCACCGCCGGGTTCTCCCCCGGCTCGTCGAGCAGTCCGGCGGGTAGTTCCCACAGCCGGCGCCCGAGCGGGTGGCGGTACTGGTAGATCATCGCCAGCCGGTTGTCGTCGTCGACGGCGGCGACCGCGACGGCCCCGTAGTGTTCGACGACTTCGCGCATGGCGGTGCCGCCGCCAGGCATCTGCACCTCGTCGGCGCGCAGCGCGAGAATCTTGCCGCGGTAGACGGTTTCGGACGCGACGGTCTCGAATTCGTGGTCAGCCACGGGCACGCGCTGGCAGGTGCTCCGGCAGCGGCTGCGCGGCGCTGTCCGGGTGTTCCTTGCCGTTGGGGTGCTGCTCGGGGATCTCCACCGGCAGCCGTTCGGCGGCCTTGTAGTCCAGCGCCGCACCGACGAACGCGACGAACAGCGGATGCGGCCGGGTGGGCCGGCTCTTCAGCTCCGGATGTGCCTGCGTGCCGACCAGGAACGGATGGACCTCGCGCGGGTACTCGACGAACTCGACCAGGTGACCGTCGGGCGAGGTCCCGGAGAACCGCAGACCGCTCTCGGCGATCTGGTCGCGGTACTCGTTGTTGACCTCGTAGCGGTGCCGGTGGCGCTCGGAGACGCTCGGTGGCCTGATAGGCCTCGGCCACGATCGATCCCGGCTCCAGCGCGGCCGGGTAGGCGCCCAGTCGCATGGTGCCGCCCAGGTCGGCCTCGCCGGCGACGGCGTCGCGCTGATCGGCCATCGTCGAGATCACCGGATCCGGTGTGTCCGGGTCGAATTCGGCGGAGTTGGCCTCGTCGAGGCCCGACCGACGCGGGCCGCCTCGATCACGATGCACTGCAGACCCAGGCACAGCCCGAGCACCGGCAGCCCGCGGTGGCGGGCGTAGCGGATCGCGCCGATCTTGCCCTCGATGCCGCGGATGCCGAAGCCGCCCGGAATCAGCACGCCGTGCACGTCGTCGAGCACCGCGGCCGCGCCGCTGTCGGTCTCGCAGTCGTCGGAGGCCACCCAGCGCATCTCCACCTTGGCCCGGTGCGCGAAGCCACCGGCCCGCAGTGCCTCGGCCACCGACAGGTAGGCGTCGGAGAGGTCGATGTACTTGCCCACCAACGCGATCCGCACGGTCTCGCGTGGGCTCGTGCACCCGGTCGCAGCAGGTCGTCCCAGTTGGTCCAGTCGACGTCGCGGAACGGCAGATTCGAGCCGGCGCACCACGTAGGCGTCGAGCTCCTCGCGGTGCAGCACCTTGGGGATGTCGTAGATCGACGGCGCGTCGGGCGTGGAGATCACGCCGTCGATGTCGACGTCGCACATCAGCGCGATCTTGTTCTTCAGCGGCTCCGGGACGTCGCGGTCGCAGCGCAGGATCAGCGCGTCGGGCGTGATGCCGATGCTGCGCAGCGCGGCCACCGAGTGCTGCGTCGGCTTGGTCTTCAGCTCACCCGAGGGCGCCAGGTACGGCACCAGCGAGACGTGCAGGAAGAAGCAGTTCTCCCGGCCGACTTCGTGGCGGACCTGCCGGGCGGCCTCCAGGAACGGCTGGGACTCGATGTCGCCGACGGTTCCGCCGATCTCGGTGATCACGACGTCGGGGCGGTTGCCCTGGGCGTCGGGTTCGGCCATCGCCAGGATGCGGCTCTTGATCTCGTCGGTGATGTGCGGGATCACCTGGACGGTGTCGCCGAGGTACTCGCCGCGGCGTTCCTTGGCGATGACCGTCGAATAGACCTGACCGGTGGTCACATTCGCCGAGCCGGACAGGTTGCGGTCGAGGAACCGCTCGTAGTGGCCGACGTCGAGGTCGGTCTCGGCGCCGTCCTCGGTGACGAAGACCTCGCCGTGCTGGAACGGGTTCATGGTGCCCGGATCGACGTTGAGGTAGGGGTCGAGCTTCTGCATCGTCACCTGCAGACCCGCGCGCGGTCAGCAGCTGGCCGAGGCTGCTCGCGGTCAGTCCCTTGCCGAGCGAGGACGCCACGCCGCCGCTGACGAAGAGGTGCTTGGTGGCGGTCTGCGGATGCTTGCGCAATGGTGGCAAGAGCGACCTCCGTGACGACGGGCAGGGGATCGCTTGTGTTCTAGCTGGGGCCTGCCGACCCACGGAATTTCACCCTAACACCGACGCCGACAAGTCGTCGCTGACACGCGGTGCGGCCCGCTACTGCGGCACGGTCACCGAGGCCGCGCCCGGTCCGGTGCCGAACTGGCCGGGGCGCCGCGCCGCTGATCAGTGCTCTGCAGCGCGAGCACCGTCGTGATGCGTCCGGATTCGACGCTGATGTCGTCGACCGTGCGTCACAGCGTCGGCCATGCCGGCATCCGCCCGGGCCACCGCCACCGCCGAGGTGCCCGTCGGCCGAGCCGTCCCGGCCGGCGAGCACCGTGCCCGACCCGTGCGGCGCCAGCGCGGCGGCGAACCGGGCGACCGTGGCACCCTGGTTACCGGCGTCGTCGCCGAGCGCCCCGCCGGTGACCACGACCGCGGTGTTGGCCGCGCCGATCCGGTCGCCCTGATAGGTCAGGAAGCCGGTGTCGCGCAGCGCGGCCAGCACGGTGTCGCGCTGGGTGTCGTCGGCCGGCGCGGACGGCGGGGTCGCGGTTGATCAGCAGGGCGATGCCGAGCAGATCGCCGGCCTGGGAGCCCTGATCGACCAGGGTGGTGCTCAGCTGCGCGCCGGCGGGCACGATCGACGAGTTCGACCACCGACCGCAGTTTCTCCGCCGAGTTGGCGTCGACGAACTCCTGCGTCAGGGCGACGGTCCCGGTGACGGTGCCGCCGGACTGGCCGACGACGCGGGCCATCGCCGTCGACGTCGTCGTTGTCGGCGTCCGGGTGTCCGGAACAGCACCACCGACTTGCCGGCCAGCGCGTCGCGGACCATCCGGCCCGACATCTGGGTATCGAAATCGCTTGCGGCGCTGAGCTTCTCGTTGAGCGCATTGCGCTGATCGGTCAGCGCGGTGATCTGCGTCTGCAGGTCCTGCTTCTCGTCACGCAATCCGGACAGCAGCGTGTCGGACAGCACTCCGGAACCCAGGACCACGCCGACGGCCAGTGCGAGGAACACGGCCGCCAGCGAAATGGCATGTTGGCGTAGCGATATCACAGTCGAGAGCCTCTCTGCTCGCCGATCTCGCTACGTCACCCAGCCCTGCACCAGCAGCGAGAAGCGGTTCCAGTAGGTCACGATCCAGTCGACCACGACGGTGTCGGTGCGCGAGACCCACAGCGCGGCGATGATCGCGATCAGCACCGCCAGGATCAGCATGGCGATCGCGCCGCCGGAGATGTGGTTGCGGTACAGCGTGGCAACGGCTTTCGCGTCGACCAGCTTCTCGCCCGACCTTCAGCCGGGTCAGGAACGTCGACGGGTTGCTCTGCTGACGGGTGCGGTCGAAGAACTCCTCGATGCTGGCCGACTGGCCGGCCGTCACGATCAGCGAGGCGCCGTGGTGATCGACGAGCAGCAGTGCGAGGTCGGCGGCGGACCCGGCGGCCGGGAAGGTCATCGCCCCGATGCCGAGGTCCTGGATGCGCTCCAGCCCGGCTGGCGTGTCCGTCGGCGTCGGCGGGCAGCACCACCTGCGCACCGCACTTGAGCACCTCGGCGCTCATCTGCTCGGGGTTGCCGACGATCAGCTGCGGCCGGTAGCCGGCCTTGCTCAGGATGTCGGCGCCGGCGCCCACACCGACCAGGACGGGCTGGTACTCCTTGATGAACGGCTTGAGCGCCTTGAGGTCGTCCTCGGCGCCCGGCCCGTCGGCGACGACGACGACGTGGCGGCGGTAGACGTCGACGTCGATGTCGGGGATGCCGATCCCGTCGATGAGCAACGGGCTACTCGCTGCGGATGAACTCGATGGTGTTGCCGGCGAACGCCTCCAGATGGGCGACCAGGCCGGTCTTGGCGTCGTGCATCAGGTCGGCGATTTCCTCGTCGCTGCGCTCCACGCCGTGGACCAGTCGGCGATCGCCGGCGTACACCCCGCCGTCGTGCAGCCGGATCTTGGCGCCGTCCTTGATCTTCTTGAAGATCTCCGGGCCGGCGTTGTCGATCAGGGTGATGTGGTTGGCGACCAGCACCTCGGGGCCGAGGTTCGGGTAGCGCCCCGAGATCGACGGCGAGGCGTTGACGACCCCGGCGATGCCCGCGTCGACCAGAGCGTCGGCGGTCATCCGGTCGAGGTCGAGGACGTCGAGGACGACGATGTCGCCCGGCCCGACCCGGCGCAGCAGGCGGTCGATGTCCTTGTCGACCCGGGCGGTACCCGTGACGCCCGGTCGTGCACTGGTGTTACGCGAGAGGAGCGCTGACATCTTCATGGGCCGATTCTGTCGGCGGCTCGCGCGATATGCCGGGAGGCGCGCCGTAACACTAGCCCCACAAGTCACATTTTGTCACACTAGTAACACGGCCGGTACGGCGGTCAGGACGACGCGCTCGTCCTGCGCGGCGGCCAGCAGCTCCCGGGCATGGGCGCGGCCGGTGTCGGATTCGCCCAGCCCGGCCAGCATCCGGGCCAGTTCGGCGACCCGCTCCTCGGCGTCGAGCCGGCGCACCTCGCTGGCGCCGTTGCGCCGGCCGCTGTCGACCACCAGATGCGCGTCGGCGTAGGCCGCGACCTGCGGCAGGTGGGTGACGACGATGACCTGGTGGGTGCGGGCCAGCCGGGCCAGCCGCCGGCCGATCTGCACCGCGGCCCGGCCGCCGACGCCGGCGTCGACCTCGTCGAAGACCATCGTGGTGCCCTCGGCCGACGCGGCCAGCACCACCTCCAGCGCCAGCATCACCCGCGACAGCTCGCCGCCGGAGGCGCTCTTGCTCAGCGGCAGCACGTCGGTGCCCCGGTGCGCGGTGAAGCCGAACTCGACCAGGTCGATGCCGTCGCTGCCGGCATGCGCCAGCTCGCCGGACGGCAGCCGCAGCGGGGCGCTGTCGTCCTCGCGCGCCGGCATCGGCTGCACCGCCGACGGTGAAGTCCGCGTCGGCCATCGCCAGCCCGGCCAGCTCGGCGGTGACCGCCTTGGCCAACCCCTTGGCGGCCTTCGTCCGCGCCTTGGACAGCTCGGTCGCGGCGGCGGCCACCTGCGTGGGCCAGCTCGTCGACCCGGCGCGACAGCCCGGCCAGCGCCTCCTCGGAGACGTCGAGCTGCGCCAGGCGCTCCCGGGACTCCGCCGCCCACGCGCAGCACCCCGTCGACGTCGGCGGCGTACTTGCGGGTCAGGCTGCGCAGCTCGGCCTGACGCGCCAGCTTGGTCTCCAGCGCGCTGGCGTCGGTGGGCAGATCGGCCAGGAAGTCGCCGAGCTCGCGGGCGGCGTCGCCGACGACGGTCAGCGCCGTCGGCGAGCTGGCGGGCCAGCGCCTGCAGCGCGGCGTCGTCGGTGGACTCCAGCAGCGACGACGGCCCGGCCCGAAGGTGTCGGTGGCCGACTGCGGCTCGGCGTCGGCGGCCATCGTCGACGCCGCCGGACAGCGCGGCGCGGGCACCGGCGGCGGCTTCGCGCAGCGCGTCGAGTTCGGAGAGCCGGCGGATGTCGGCCACCAGCGCCTCGTCCTCGCCCGGCGTCGGGTCGACGCCGTCGATCTCGGTGAGCGCGAACTTCAGCCGGTCGGCCTCCTGGGCCAGTTCGCGGGCGCGGTTGGTCCGGTCGACCAGGTCGCGGCGGGCGACCTGCCACTCGTCGCGCAGCTTCCGGTAGCGCTCCAGCTTGCGCATCGACGCCGGCGAAGCGGTCCAGCGCGGCGCGCTGCTGCTCGGGGCGCATCAGCCGCAGCTGGTCGTTCTGGCCGTGCAGGGTCAGCAGTCCGTTGGTGAACGTGGTCAGCGATTTCGCCGGCACGCTGCGCCCGCCGAGGTAGGCCCGCGACGGCCCGTCGCGGCTGACCGAGCGCAGCGCGATGATGCTGCCGTCGTCGTCGCGGTCGGCGCCCGAGGAGTCCAGGATCTCGTCGATCTGCGCGGCGGTGGCCGCGTCGAGGTCGTCGGTGGTGAACCGGCCTTCGACGACGGCGCGCTCGGCACCCGACCGCACCCGGGTCGGCGTCGGCGCGCGCACCGCCGAGCAGATGCAGGCCGGTGACCACCATGGTCTTGCCGGTGCCGGTCTCGCCGGTCAGCACGGTCAGGCCCGCGGTCGAACTCGGCGGTCGCGGCGCTGATCGCGCCCAGCGACTCGATCCGGATCTCGGCGAGCATCGTCGGCTCACTGCCCCCGCCAGCCGGTGACCGGCAGGCGGAACTTGCGCACCAACCGGTCGGTGAACGGCGCGCTGTCCAGCCGCACCCACTTCAGCGGGGTGCTGCACTTGGTCACCTCGAGGCGCCCGCCGGCCGGCACCCGCATCTCGCGGCGGCCGTCGCAGAACACCAGCGCGTCGTGGCTGTCGGCGTCGATCTCGATGGCGATCATCGAGTTCGGGCTGGTCACCATCGGGCGGGCGAACAACGCGTGAGCGTTGTTGGGCACGACCAGGATTGCCTCGAGATCCGGCCACACCACCGGCCCGCCGGCCGAGAACGCATACGCGGTGGAGCCGGTCGGGCTCGACACCAGCACGCCGTCGCAGCCGAACGCGGACACCGGCCTGCCGTCGATCTCGAGCGACGACGCCGAGCACGCCCAGCCGCGCGCCCTTCTCCAGGCTGGCCTCGTTGAGCGCCCAGCCGTGGGCGATCGACCTCGCCGTCGGCGCGGACGACGATGTCCAGCGTCATCCGCTCCTCGACGCGGTAGTCGCGGGCGACGACGTGCTCGAGCACGGTGTCGATGGCCTCGGCTTCGGCCTCGGCCAGGAAGCCGATGCGGCCCGAGGTTGACGCCCAGCACCGGGATCTCGGCGTTGCGGGCCAGTTCGGCGGCGCGCAGGAACGTGCCGTCGCCGCCGAGCACCAGCACCAGTTCGCAGCCTTCGGCGGCGCGTTCGTCGGCGTCGACCACATCGATGTCGATGCCCATGGCCCGCAGGTCGGCGGGATCGAGGTGCAGCGCACCGCGGTCGACGGCCTCGGCGGCCAGGACCCGCAAGCCGATCCCGTTGTCGCCCAGCACTTTCTGCACCCGGCGCGCGGTCTCGGTGGCTTCGTCGCGGCCGGTGTGCACGACGAGCAGGACCACCCGTTCACGCGGTCATTGCGGTCCCTCCGCGACGGCGCGGCGCACCGCGGCGTCCAGTTCGTCTCCGTGCAGCGCGCGGTCGGTCTCGGCACGCAGCCACAGGAAGTACTCGACGTTGCCCGACGGGCCCGGGCAGCGGGCTGGCCGTGACGCCGACGGTCTGCCAGCCCAGTCGCGCGGCGCGGGCGGCGACGGCCAGCACCGCGGCGGCCGCGCAGCTGCGGATCGGACACCACGCCGCCGGCGCCGACCTGATCCTTCCCGACTTCGAACTGCGGCTTCACCATGGGAACGATATCGGCGTGCGGCTGACGCGCACGCGGTCAGCGCGGGCAGCACCGTGGCCAGCGAGATGAACGACAGGTCGGCGACCACCACGTCGACGGGCCCGCCGATGGCCTCCGGGGTGAGGTCGCGGACGTTGGTGCGCTCGATCGACCCGCACCCGCGGATCCGACCGCAGCGACCAGGCCAGCTGGCCGTAGCCGACGTCGACGGCGACCACCTCGGCGGCGCCGCGGTCCAGCAGCACCTCGGTGAACCCGCCGGTGGAGGCGCCGGCGTCCAGGCAACGCCGGCCGCGTCACGTCGATGCCGAAGGCGTCGAGCGCGCCGATCAGCTTGTGGGCGCCGCGGGACACCCAGGTCTGCTCGTCGGCTGCCCTCGACGGTCGAGGTTCGGCGGTGACCGCGACCGCGGTGGCCGGTTTGACCGCCGGCATCCCGTCGATGCTGACCCGGCCGGCGCCGATGAGTTCGGCGGCCTGCTGGCGCGACCGGGCCAGGCCCCGACGGACCAGCTCGGCGTCAACCCGGGCGCGCCGCGTCACGGCGACCTCAGCCCTTCTCCACCGATTCCAGCGCCTGACCAGCACCTGGTGCGCTTCCTCGAGCCGGCGTCCGACCGCGTCGATGTCGACACCGTCGACGTCGGCGTCTGTCCGGGTCGACGCTCGGGCAGCTCGGCCAGCACGGCGTCGACCTCGGCGCGGATCTGTTCGGGATCGGTGTTCATCTCGCCGTTCACGCTAGCCGATCCGGCCGTCGTCAGCAGCGACCAGCGCTGCCAGCGCGGCGCGGGCGGTGTCGTCGCCGGCGCGCGACCGCGAGGCGGCGCCGTCGCGGTCGGCGTCCCAGACCGCCCGTGCGGTGGCCCGCACCACCGAGAGCCCGTCGTCGCCGGGGTCGTCGCCGGTCGCGGTGACGGTGACCGCGCCGTCGTCCGACCTCGACCCGCCAGGCCGGCTGCTCGGCGACCGCCAGCGTGTCGGCGTCGGCGTGCAGATCCGCGAAGATCGGCGCCGATGATAGGTGGGCCGCTGTCGCGGCGCGGCGTGCACGGCCTCGGCCGCGGTGCTGACCCCGGTAGCACCATCAGGCTGGGCAAATCCGCGGCGTTGGCGCCGGCGATGTCGGTGTCGAGGCGGTCACCGACCACCAGCGGAGTCGTCGAAAGTCGCCGCGCGCCAGCGCATCTCGCATCAGCGCCGGCGCCGGCTTACCGGCCACCTGAGGCTCGGCGTCGGTGGCGGTCTCGCAGCGCGGCGACCATCGAGCCGTTGCCGGGCAGCAGCCCGCGCTCGGTGGGCAGCGTGCGGTCGACGTTGGCGGCCACCCACAGCGCGCCGGCCCGGATGGCCAGCGCCGCCTCGGCCAGGTCCGCCCAGCCGGTGGCGGTCGAATGCCCCTGCACCACGGCGACCGGCTCGTCGGCGAACAGCCGCACCGGCCGCAGACCGACCGCCGTCGACCTCGTCGGCCAGCGCGTCGGTGCCGACGATCGAGCACCCTCGACCCGGCCGGCAGCTGCTCGGCCAGCAGCCGTGCCGCGCTCTGGGCGCTGGTCACCACGTCGTCGGCGTCGGCGGTGAAACCCAGCTCGCGCAGATGCGCGGCGACGTCGTCGGCGGCGCGGGAGGCGTTGTTGGTGACGAACAGCTTGCGGGTGTGCGGCGGCGTCGAGCGCGTCGACGGCGCCCTCGGTCGGCTCGTGGCCGCGGAACACGGTGCCGTCCAGATCGAGCAGCAGGCAATCATGTTGCTGCGCAAGGGTTGTCACGTCAGGCCAGCTCGCTCGACCCGGTCTTCGGCGTCGGTGACGCCGTCGAGGTCGGCGGCGGCGGCATGGATGAACCACTGCAGCGCGTCGTCGCCGCGGCCGAGCGCCAGCAGCGTCTCGGCGTAGGCGTAGAACAGCCGCGCCGCGGTCGAGCCGGTGCGCGACGGGTCCGGCTGCGGACTGGACAGCACGGCCAGCGCCTGGTCGAGCTGGCCGAGATCGGCCCGGGCCCCGGCGGCGACGATCCGCAGCTCGTCGGCGTCGTCGCCGGTGAGCTGCGGCGGCCTCGGGGCTGCGGGCCAGCTCGATGGCACGTTCGGGCCGGCCGACGCCGCGCTCGCAGTCGGCGATCAGCGGCAGCAGCTGCGACTTGCTGCCCATCCGGCGGGCGGCGCGGAACTCCGAGAGCGCCTGGGCCCAGTCGCCGCACTGGTAGGCGGCGATGCCGACGGCCTCCCGGACCGCGGCGATCCGCCCCGAGCGGGCGCGGGCGGCCTGGGCGTGCGCGAGCGCGGCCTCGCGGGTCGTCGTCGAGCAGTTCGCCGGCGGCGACCAGGTGGCGGGCCACCGTGTCGGCGGTCGACTTGATCCAAAGTCGAAAGCTCGCCGCGGATTTCGGGTGCGAGCTGCTTGGCCTCGATGGTCGACGGGATCGGCGGGCCGGCCGGGCGCGCGCGCTGTCCGTCGCCGTCGGACGGGTGCTGAGGCTGGGCCGGACGGGCCCGGCCCGGACCCGAGCGGGGCGGCGCGCTGGCGCCTCGGCGATCGCGGCCCGCAGCGCCGGCTCCCGCGGGACGACGCGGCGGACGCCCGCCGGAATTGCCTTGCCTGTCATCGACCACTCTCGTAAAGGATACGGGCACCGGTCGATACAGCCACAATTCGGATATTCGAATTGCGGCTAATGCAATTTGAGATTGAGAAATGGAAACGCCCCCCGATTTCTCGGGGGGCGTTTCACTAAATTGTGTTCGGCGGTGTCCTACTTTTCCACCCGTGTTGGGTAGTATCATCGGCGCTGGCTGGCTTAGCTTCCGGGTTCGGGATGGGTCCGGGCGTTTCCCTGCCGCTATGGCCGCCGTAACTCTATTCACTTTTCAGTGACCCCTTTGTGGTGTGGGGAGTTTGTGTTTTGGTGGTGGGGTGCAGTGGTGTGACTGCTTGTGGTGTGTGGTTGCGGGCGATGTGTGTCTTACTTTTACCGAATCAACTGGTTTGTTGTTTTGGTTGTTGTAAGTTTTCGGCCGGTTAGTGCCAGTTCCCTGCACACCTTGCGGTGTGTGTAGGTCTGGTCTATCGATCCCGTGGTCTGCGGGGGGCCTTATCCCTCTAAAAGGGTGAGAAGCCTGGTCTTGGAGAAGGTTTCCCGCTTAGATGCTTTCAGCGGTTATCCTGTCCGAACGTGGCTATCCAGCGGTGCCCCTGGTGGGACAACTGGTGGACCAGAGGTTCGTCCGTCCCGGTCCTCTCGTACTAGGGACAGGTTTCCTCAAGTTTCTGACGCGCGCGGCGGATAGAGACCGAACTGTCTCACGACGTTCTAAACCCAGCTCGCGTGCCGCTTTAATGGGCGAACAGCCCAACCCTTGGGACCTGCTCCAGCCCCAGGATGCGACGAGCCGACATCGAGGTGCCAAACCATCCCGTCGATATGGACTCTTGGGGAAGATCAGCCTGTTATCCCCGGGGTACCTTTTATCCGTTGAGCGACACCCCTTCCACTCGGGGGTGCCGGATCACTAGTCCCGACTTTCGTCCCTGCTTGACATGTCCGTCTCGCAGTCAAGCTCCCTTGTGCACTTGCACTCAACACCTGATTGCCGTCCAGGTTGAGGGAACCTTTGGGCGCCTCCGTTACATTTTAGGAGGCAACCGCCCCAGTTAAACTACCCACCAGGCACTGTCCCTGAACCGGATATACGGTCCGAGGTTAGAAGTCCAATACGATCAGAGTGGTATTTCAACAATGACTCCACCCACACTGGCGTGTGAGTTTCACAGTCTCCCACCTATCCTACACAAACCGAACCGAACGCCAATACCAAGCTATAGTGAAGGTCCCGGGGTCTTTTCGTCCTGCCGCGCGTAACGAGCATCTTTACTCGTAGTGCAATTTCGCCGAGTCTATGGTTGAGACAGTTGAGAAGTCGTTACGCCATTCGTGCAGGTCGGAACTTACCCGACAAGGAATTTCGCTACCTTAGGATGGTTATAGTTACCACCGCCGTTTACTGGGGCTTAAATTCTCCGCTTCACCCCGAGGGGTTAACGGGTCCTCTTAACCTTCCAGCACCGGGCAGGCGTCAGTCCGTATACATCGTCTTGCGACTTCGCACGGACCTGTGTTTTTAGTAAACAGTCGCTTCTCACTGGTTTGTGCCACCCCCCACCGCTGCCGGCCGCAAGGGCCATGACAGTAGGAGGTCCCCCTTCTCCCGAAGTTACGGGGGTATTTTGCCGAGTTCCTTAACCATAGTTCACTCGTACGCCTTGGTATTCTCTACCTGACCACCTGTGTTGGTTTGGGGTACGGGCCGTGTGTGTGCTCGCTAGAGGCTTTTCTTGGCAGCAAAGGATCACCGAATTCGCCTCACTCGGCTATGCATCACCTCTCAGGATATGTGTTGGACGGATTTGCCTATCCAACTCCCTACGGGCTTGCCCCAGTATTACCACTGACTGGTACGGCTACCTACCTGCGTCACCCCATCGCTTGACTACTACCCACCCGGGTCCCGCGCAGCCGGATAGTCCCCGCACCCCGAAGGGATTGGTAGACCACCTTTTGGGCGGTTAGCAGAATGGATTCATCAGGGACGCTCATACACGGGTACGGGAATATCAACCCGTTGTCCATCGACTACGCCTGTCGGCCTCGCCTTAGGTCCCGACTCACCCTGGGCGGACTGGCCTGCCCCAGGAACCCTTGGTCTTTCGGCGGGCAAGGTTCTCACTTGCCTTATCGCTACTCATGCCTGCATTCTCACTCCCACACCCTCCACCGCTCCATTACCAGGCTGCTTCACCGGTGTGCAGGACGCTCCCCTACCCATCCAACACAAGGTTGAATGCCGCGGCTTCGGCGGTGTGCTTGAGCCCCGCTACATTATCGGCGCACAATCACTTGACCAGTGAGCTATTACGCACTCTTTCAAGGGTGGCTGCTTCTAAGCCAACCTCCTGGTTGTCTCTGCGACTGCACATCCTTTTCCACTTAGCACACGCTTAGGGGCCTTAGCCGGCGATCTGGGCTGTTTCCCTCTCGACGAACGGAGCTTATCCCCCGCCGTCTCACTGCTGCGCTCTCACTTACCGGCATTCGGAGTTTGGCTGACGTCAGTAACCCTGTGGGGCCCATCGGCCATCCAGTAGCTCTACCTCCGGCAAGAAACACGCAACGCTGCACCTAAATGCATTTCGGGGAGAACCAGCTATCACGGAGTTTGATTGGCCTTTCACCCCTACCCACAACTCATCCCCTCAGTCTTCAACCTAAGTGGGTTCGGGCCTCCACGCGGTCTTACCCGCGCTTCACCCTGGCCATGGGTAGATCACTCCGCTTCGGGTCCAGAACACACCACTACACCACACACTCTTCGGATTGGATACGCCCTATTCAGACTCGCTTTCGCTACGGCTACCCCACTCGGGTTAACCTCGCGACATGTCCCTGACTCGCAGGCTCATTCTTCAAAAGGCACGCCATCACCCCACCACGAAGTCGAGGGCTCTGACGGATTGTAAGCGCACGGTTTCAGGTACTATTTCACTCCCCTCCCGGGGTACTTTTCACCATTCCCTCACGGTACTAATCCGCTATCGGTCACTGGGAAGTATTCAGGCTTACCGGGTGGTCCCGGCAGATTCACAGCAAATTCCACGGGCTCGCTGCTACTCGGGTACCCATCACCACAGAGAACATGTTTTCACCTACGGGGCTCTCACCCACTACGGCAGACCATCCCAGGCCACTTCGATTAACACATTCTTTTCTTACTGCAGCCCAGACCGGCAGATCCGAGAAGACGAGCCCCACAACACCGCACACACAACCCCTGCCGGGTATCACATGCATACGGTTTAGCCATCCTCCGCTTTCGCTCGCCACTACTCACGGAATCACTTACTTGTTTTCTCTTCCTACGGGTACTGAGATGTTTCACTTCCCCGCGTTCCCCCCCACACCCTATGTATTCAGGTGTGGGTGACACGACATCACTCGTGCCGGGTTTCCCCATTCGGACATCCTCGGATCAATGCTCGGTTGACAGCTCCCCGAGGCATAACGCAGCCTCCCACGTCCTTCATCGGCTCCCAGTGCCAAGGCATCCACCATGCGCTCTTAAACACTTACAACACAAAAAACCAATTCGAAAAAAGAAATTGCACATCAACACACAAACCACGCCCACCCCCCTACAGGGAGCAGACGCCAAACATTTGCGTGCTAGATGCTCGCAACCACTATCCACAAATCAAACACCACACCCCACCACCAAAGTGGAGCAACAACAATCCTCTCCCACCGCAAAGTGACCACCAGGTAAACGAGGCACGGGCTTGTTGTCTCAAAGCCCAATAGTGTGTCTGATGAATTTTCGCCGCCAGCATCCCCACCGACCAGCATGTCTGTCGTGCACCAGAACCTGAAACCCACTACAGGCCAGGCCCATCCAACGAATCGCTCCAGCTCACCGAACCCCCACACGATGTGGGCGGGCCTGAGTCTCGTGGTGCTCCTTAGAAAGGAGGTGATCCAGCCGCACCTTCCGGTACGGCTACCTTGTTACGACTTCGTCCCAATCGCCGATCCCACCTTCGACGGCTCCCTCCCACAAGGGGTTAGGCCACCGGCTTCGGGTGTTACCGACTTTCATGACGTGACGGGCGGTGTGTACAAGGCCCGGGAACGTATTCACCGCAGCGTTGCTGATCTGCGATTACTAGCGACTCCGACTTCACGGGGTCGAGTTGCAGACCCCGATCCGAACTGAGACCGGCTTTGAAAGGATTCGCTCCACCTCACGGCATCGCAGCCCTTTGTACCGGCCATTGTAGCATGTGTGAAGCCCTGGACATAAGGGGCATGATGACTTGACGTCATCCCCACCTTCCTCCGAGTTGACCCCGGCAGTCTCTCACGAGTCCCCGCCATTACGCGCTGGCAACATAAGATAAGGGTTGCGCTCGTTGCGGGACTTAACCCAACATCTCACGACACGAGCTGACGACAGCCATGCACCACCTGCACACAGGCCACAAGGGAATACCTATCTCTAGGCACGTCCTGTGCATGTCAAACCCAGGTAAGGTTCTTCGCGTTGCATCGAATTAATCCACATGCTCCGCCGCTTGTGCGGGCCCCCGTCAATTTCTTTGAGTTTTAGCCTTGCGGCCGTACTCCCCAGGCGGGGTACTTAATGCGTTAGCTACGGCACGGATCCCAAGGAAGGAAACCCACACCTAGTACCCACCGTTTACGGCGTGGACTACCAGGGTATCTAATCCTGTTCGCTCCCCACGCTTTCGCTCCTCAGCGTCAGTTACTGCCCAGAGACCCGCCTTCGCCACCGGTGTTCCTCCTGATATCTGCGCATTCCACCGCTACACCAGGAATTCCAGTCTCCCCTGCAGTACTCCAGTCTGCCCGTATCGCCCGCACGCCCACAGTTAAGCTGTGAGTTTTCACGAACAACGCGACAAACCACCTACGAGCTCTTTACGCCCAGTAATTCCGGA
>CAVWBC010000002.1:0-354645 GCA_963753095.1 uncultured Actinomycetota bacterium | reverse complement strand
CCATCATCGCCGCCGCCGAACGATCCAGGCCCATCCGCAGTTTGTCCTCGACCGCGTTGATCGCCACCGCGTCCATGAACTCCAGCATCGACGGCCGGATCCGGCCGGTGATGGTGACGACCGCGCTCGCGGCGGCCTCCACCGAGTCGAACGTCGCGACGACCGTGCATGCCGAGTGCTGGGGCGGCAACAACCGCAGAGTCACCTCGGTGACCACCCCCAGCGTGCCTTCACTGCCGACGAACAGCTTCGTCGAGCGACAGTCCGGCAACATCTTTGAGCCGCGGACCGCCGAGACGCACCGCGGTCCCGTCGGCCAGCACCACCTGCAGGCCCAGGACGTAGTCGGTGGTGACGCCGTACTTGACGCAACACAGCCCGCCGGCGTTGGTGGCGATATTGCCGCCGATGCTGCAGATCTCGTACGACGACGGGTCCGGCGGATACCACAGGCCGTATTCGGCGACGGCCTTCTTCACTTCGGCGTTGAGCAGGCCCGGTTGCACGACGGCGGTGCGGGTGACCGGGTCGACGGTGATGTCGCGCATCTTCTCGGTGGACAACACGATGCCGCCGGTGACGGCGCTGGCCCCGCCGGACAGCCCGGTGCCCGCGCCGCGCGGCACCACCGGGATGCGGTGCGCGCTCGCCCAGCGCAGCACCGTCTGGACTTCCGCGGTGCGGGTGGGCCGGACCACCGCCAGGGGTGTTCCGGCGGCGGGGTCGAAGGCCCGGTCCTGGCGATAGGACGCGAGGATGTCGGGGTCGGTGACGACGACACCGTCGGGAAGTTCGGCGGCCAGATCGGCCAGGGCGCTCATGGCCATGCGGCCATCCTAGGGACCGGGCACGTCAGAGGACCTCGAACACCTTGTAGTGGACCTCCGAGAGTGACATCTGGTTGAGGGCGACGGTGTGGACGGCGTTGATCCACCGGTAGCGCTCGTCGTCGGTGTCGAACAGCGGACTCGAGCGGGCATAGGCCTCGTCGTGGCGGATCAGTTCACCGGCGGTGTAGCGCGCCGTGGCCTCCGGATCCATCAACACCCGCCCGGTGACGGTGAGGTGGATGTGAGCGCCGTCGTCGGTGCGCAGCGTGGCCCGCACGTCCAGGCGTGCCACGCCGTCGCTGCCCAGGACCACCCAGTCGCCTCCGCCGGCCAGGATGTCCCCGGCGATGCGGGCACCTTCGGCACGGCCACGGCTGATGACGAACGTCATCCGGGTCCCGGTCGGGGTGGAGAAGATCTGCGCGGGGTCGAACTCGACGCGCATGTCGAGCAGGTGGGCGAAGCGGGGCTCGGCGTCGATGTCGACCTGCGTCATGCTGTGAGCGTAGGCGCGGCCGGTTCGTCGTCGAGTTCGCGCAGTCCGGGCAGCCACGGGCACAGCAGTCCGATGCCCAGCACCGGCAACGCCAGGGCCAGGAACGTGACGTGCAGTCCGAACCTGTCGACCAGAGGGCCGGCCAGCATGAACCCCAGCGGTCCGGCCGCGTACGCCATCGAGGTCATCACCCCGACCACCCGACCTCGCATGTGCTCCGGTGTGCGGGTCTGCATCACCGAGTTGTAGATCGGTCCGATCGGCCCGTACATCAGGCCGACGAGTGCGGCGAAGCCGAGGATCACCGGCAGCGGCGGCAGGAATGCGATCACCGTGACGGCGCCGCCGAAGGTCAGCACGGCGGTCAGCACGGTGGTGCGCTTGCTGGCCATCCGGGACAGCACCGACCAACTCAGCGCGCCGATCAGGCCGCCGATCGACAACGCCATCAGAACCCACCCCAGTTGTGCGGGCTCGTTGCGGTCGGTGAAGTACTTGGGGAACAGCACGCTCTCCATCGGCAGGTACAGCCCGGTGACGGCCAGATCGATCAGTCCCAGGGTGCGCAGCACCCGGTTGTGCCACACGAACTTCAGTCCCTCGACGACGCCGGACACCACGCCGTCGGGCCGGTCCTCCGGTTCGGGCCGGTCGGCACCTTCGAGTCGCAGCATCGCCATGGCCAGGATCGACAGCACGAACGCCCCCGCGGTGACCCACATCGTGTTGACCCCACCGACGGTCGCGATGAGCAGGCCGCCGATGCCCGGCCCGGTGATGTAGGCGAGGTTGAACACCGCCTCGTACATGCTGTTGGTGTGGTCGAGGGTCCAGTCGGCCCGGCCGGCGGCTTCGGGCAGCATCGACTGGCGCGCGGTCATGCCGGCGGGATCGAATAGTGCTCCGAGGGCGGCCAGTCCGGCCAGCACGACGGTGGTGAGGACATCGCTGCCCATCGTCAGCGCCAGCACCGGGATGGCCGCGACCGACAGCGCCGAGAGGCCGTCGGCCAGGATCGCGACGCGGCGCCGCCCGAGGAAGTCGACGGCGGTGCCCGCGATCAGGGTGGCGAACAGCAGTGGCAGGGTGGCCGCTCCCGCGACGATGGAGGCGTCCACCGCGCTGCCGGTGCGCTGCAGCACCAGCCAGGGGAACGCGACCATCGAGATGCCGTTGCCCACCGCGGCCAGAAACGCCGACGACAGGATCAGCAGCGCGGGGCCGCGGGGCGTGCTCACCAAGGCAGCTTAAGTTGGCCTGATGACCACCCATGCCCACCCGCGCACCGGGGTGCCGTTCGAATCTCCGGTTCCGGCCGGCGTGGGGTGGCCGGGCGATCCCGCCGTCGCCGAGACCCCGATCGCTCATGACCCAGGCGAGGTGGCGGCCCTGGCGGCCTTGGTGACCGGCGTCGCCGACCTCGACGCCCTGGTCAGCGTCTGCCGGGCCTGTCCGCGGCTGGTGGCCTGGCGCGAGGAGGTGGCGGTGGTGAAGCGCCGCGCGTTCGTCACCGAGCCGTATTGGGGCAGACCGATCACCGGGTGGGGTTCGGCCACGCCGCGGGTGCTGATCCTGGGGCTTGCACCGGCGGCGCACGGCGGCAACCGGACCGGGCGGGTGTTCACCGGCGATCGGTCCGGCGACCAGCTGTTCGCCGCGCTGTACCGCGCCGGCCTGGTCAACTCCCCGGTCAGTGTCGACGCGGCAGATGGTTTGGCCTCCAAGCACATTCGGGTGATGGCGGCCGTACGATGCGCCCCGCCCGCGAATGCTCCCACGCCCGACGAGCGCTCGACGTGCGAGCCGTGGCTGCGCGCCGAGTGGCGGCTGATCGGGCCGCATGTCCGGGTGGTCGTCGCCCTCGGCGGGTTCGCCTGGCAGGCCGCGCTGCGGCTGCTCGCCGACCAGTTGCCTGGGCCGGCTAAACCGAAGTTCGGCCACGGGGTGGTGGCGGCGTTGCCGTCGGATGTCGCGCTGATGGGCTGTTATCACCCCAGCCAGCAGAACATGTTCACCGGAAGGCTGACGCCCGCGATGCTCGACGACGTGTTCACCGACGCCGCGAGGCGGGCGGGCATCGGCTGATCCGTCAGGTAGTGAGCCGGATCGGAAGACGCTTCAACCCATTGTTCAGATTGGAGCGGATGCGTACCGGCTCGCCGGTGAGTTCGATACCGGTGCAGGTCTGGAGCAACTGCGCGAAGAATTCCCTGCCTTCGAGCCGGGCGAGGTGCGCGCCGAGGCAAAA
The DNA here is from genome assembly GCA_963753095.1 of uncultured Actinomycetota bacterium. Lineage (GTDB taxonomy): Bacteria > Actinomycetota > Actinomycetes > Mycobacteriales > Mycobacteriaceae > Mycobacterium. Next base: position 351,071 of record CAVWBC010000002.1, on the reverse strand, counting down.
GTGCGGTCCGATGCCGAACGACAAGTGCGGGTTGGGGTTTCGGTGGATGTCGAAGTCCTGCGGGTTGACGAACACCGACTCGTCGCGGTTGGCCGCGGTGTAGTACATCGCCACCTTGTCACCGGCGCGGATGGTGACGCCGGCTAACTCGGTGTCGACCACGGCGGTCCGCCGGAAATAGTGCAAGGGATTGTCGTAGCGCAGGATCTCCTCGACCGTCCGGGGCAGCAGGGACGGATCGGCTCGAATCTGGGCCAGCTGGTCGGGGTGGCGCAGCAGAGTCAGCAGGCCCGAAGACAGCATGCCCTTGGTGGTGTCGTATCCCGCGGTGAGGAGCTGCACGAAGAAGCCGCCGAACGCCATATCGTTCATCGGCTTGCCACCGAACTGGGCACCCAGGATGGCACTGGTCAGATCGTCGCCGAGGGGGAGGCGGCGCCGCGCCGCGGCCAGCTCGACGGCGTAGGCGGCCATCTCCCCACCGCCGGTAGCATTGTCGCCGGTCGGATCGCCAAGATCCGGATCCTGGCTCGATGTGTTGCGTTCGGCCAGCTTGCCCAGATACTCCCAGTCGGTGGCCGGCAGGCCGAACAATTCGCCGATCACTCTGGCCGGCAGCTGGGACGCGACGTCGTGTACGAATTCGACGTCGGCGCGCTGCCGGGCCTCGGCCATGATTGCGCGGCACACCTGACGGACCCGTTGTTCCATCTGCGCGATCAGCCGTGGCCGGAAATGTGTCGACAGCGGTGACCGGTACGTGCTGTGGCGGGGTGGATCCATGGCCAGAAGCATGTTGCGCACGCGCGCAAGGGTTTCGGCGGGAACATCCTCGACGGTGATCCCGCCCGCGGTGGCGGAGAACAGCTCCGGATGGCGGGCCACGTGCACGACGTCGGCATGCCGCAGAACCGCCCAGAATCCCGGCTCCTCCGGCATCGGCTGCCAGTACACCGGCTCGGTTCGCCGCAACCGCGCCAGCGCCACGTGCGGGACTCCACCAACGAACGTGTCAGGGTTCGCCAGGTCGATCGATCCCACCGAGTCGACGGTGTCGGCGGTCAGGCTCGTCATCGTCAACCCGTCAACACGTTCGGCCGGGGCAGGCCCGCCCGCTCGCAGAGCTCCAGATACACGCCCAGGGTGCTGGCACCGTCGGAGACGCTTTCGACCTCGCCGTTGGCGTCGAGGTTCAGATTGGCGCCGTACATCTGGAACCACACATGGGTGTCGTCCTCGATCACCCGCAGCGTGTGAACGGATCCGGCCGGCTCGTACAGGAACGACCCTGCGCGGTTGACGTAACTGTATTCGTCATACTTCCACGCCCCGGATGTCGTGTAGGCGTACACCGGCCCGGTGTGCTTGTGGCGTTGCACCACGTAGCCGGCTTGGAAGACGTTTTCGATGATCCAGAGGCCCTCGGCCTCCTTGACCATGATCACCTTCAGCTTGGAGCCGTCCCCGATCTCGGCGAACGGAAGTTCGTCCGCGCCGATGTGCACTGCGCTGGGAATGTCGATCGTCGTCATACGACATAAATAACAGGTTTTATACTACATGTCTACAAATTCAGGTAACGAGGGAAGCATCACCCGAGCCGCTACGTTGGAGTTCTCATGCGACTTTCCGTACTCGACCTCGTTCCGGTGCGCTCCGACCAGAGCACCGCCGACGCGCTGGCGGCGACGGTGCGGCTCGCGCAGACCGCGGACCGGCTGGGTTTCACCCGCTACTGGCTGGCTGAGCACCACAACATGCCTGCTGTCGCGGCCACCAGCCCGCCGGTGCTGATCGCCTACCTGGCCGCCCAGACCACCCAGCTGCGCCTCGGCTCGGGTGGGGTGATGCTGCCCAATCACGCGCCGCTGGCCGTCGCCGAGCAGTTCGCACTGCTGGAGGCCGCCGCCCCCGGCCGCATCGATCTGGGCCTCGGGCGCGCGCCCGGCTCCGACCCCGTCACCTCGATCATGCTGCGCGGCACCCGGGACGACAGTGACGTGGAGAATTTTCCGCAGTACGTCGACGACGTGGCGGCCCTGATGAGCGCGCGCGGGGTCCGCATTCCGATCCGCAATCAGGACTACATCCTCAAAGCCACCCCGGCGGCGTTGAACGAGCCGCGGCTGTGGCTGCTCGGTTCGTCGCTGTATTCGGCGCACCTGGCCGCGGCGAAGGGCTTGCCGTATGTGTTCGCCCACCACTTCTCCGGGCCAGGGCACCGCGGAGGCGCTGGCGGCTGTATCGCTCGGAATTCCGGCCCAGCGACGTCGCCGCCGAGCCGGTGACGTTCATGACCGTCAACGCCGTCGTCGCACCCACCCGCGCCGAGGCCGAGGCGCTGCTCCTGCCCAACCTGCACATGATGGCGCGGCTGCGCACCGGCCAGCCGTTGACCGCGCTCGAACTCGTCGAAGACGCCGCGGCGCTGGACATGCGACCGCAAGCCGAGGCCATCATCGCGGCCGCCCGGGAGCGCGCCGTCGTCGGCGTCACCGGCCGAGGCCGCCGATCAGGTCCGTGCCATCGCCGCGGAGTTCGACGTCGACGAGGTGATGGTCAACCCCGTCGCCTCGGCGCTATGGCGGCACCGACCCGGCGACCGCGCCTTCTCGCGAAGCGACGCTCGAACTGTTGGCCAAAGAGCTGTTCTAGGCCAAGGGCTGTTCTAGGGGGTGTGCGTCGTGCCCGCCTCACAGCGACAACGGCTCATTGCCACCGATTGTCGCTGTGAGCCGGGCACAAACAGGGTGCCCCCGCCGCCGGAGACCGGTGAGGCCGGCGAGGCTGCTGTGATCTAGGGCGTCAGCCGGATGACCGGGATCGGCCGCGTGGTCTTGGCCTGATAGGCGTTGTAACGGTCGCCGTTGCTCTTGTTCACGATCTGCCACAGCCGCGCATAGTCCGGGTCGTCCGGACAGCACCGGCACGTGCGGTCACGGCGAAACGCTTCGGGCCGACGTTGATCTCGACCCTCGGACTGGCCGAGGTTGTGATACCAGGCCGGGCGCGGTCCGTCGCCGCCATTGGACGCGACCACCAGGTAATCGCTCGCCGTCGCTGGCGTAGGCCAGCAACATGGACCGCGTGCCGCACCGGTTTTCGCCCCGATGGTGTGCAACAGCAAGCTCGGCGGCACCCCGGGCATCCGGTGCCCGATCCACCCGTTGGTGCGCCGGTAGAGCGCGTCGTGCACGCTGCACGAACGTCGTACAACGCCTTCTGGCTCAGCGACGTCATGGCCACCACTCTCATCCGGTTGTGTCCAGTCGCTGCCAGGGCATCCCGCACAATCCGGCCGGTGGCCTCCCGGTCGGGATCGCGGCGCAGCAGCATCCCTTTGGCGAACGCCAGCTTGTCACCGTCGCGGCGTGGGATCACGTGCAGGTGAATGTGGAACACCGTCTGCATCGCCGACTTGCCGTCGTTGATGGCGATGTTGTTCCCGGTCGCGCCAGATCGCTGACAGCCCGCGTGGCCTGCGCGATCCGCTGCCCGACGGCCAGCATGCCGGCCAGCGTCTCGGCCGGCGTATCGGTCAGGTCGACGGTGTGCCGCTTGGGCACGACCAGCGTGTGGCCACGGGTGAACGGCCGGATGTCGAGAATGCCCAGGAAGTCGTCGTCCTCGTAGACGCGGATGGCCGGCGCCGTACCGGCGACGATCTCGCAGAACACGCATGCCATCCCGCCACCGTAGCGCGCCAGCACTACGGTGGCGCAGATGGACTCCACCGACATTGCCTTCGCCGGTGCCGCCGAGCAGGCGCGCATGCTCGTCAACGGCACAATCACCGCCCCGGCGCTGTTGGAGCTCTATCTCGACCGGATCGCCCGGGTGGACCGGGAGTTGCGCTCCTATCGGGTCGTGTTCACCGAGAGCGCGCGGCGGGAAGCCGCGGCCGCACAGGAACTGCTCGACGCCGGTGAACGCAAGCCCCTGCTGGGGGTGCCGATCGCGATCAAGGACGACGTCGATGTCGCCGACGAATTCACCTGCTACGGCAGCAGCGCCTACGGATTGGCGCCGACGGCCGACGCCGAGGTGGTGCGCCGGCTGCGTGAGGCCGGCGCGGTGATCCTGGGCAAGACGGCGGTTCCGGAGATGATGCTGTGGCCCTTCACCGAGACCGTGGCGTTCGGCGCCACGCACAACCCGTGGGATCTGGCCCGCACCCCGGCGGCAGCAGCGGCGGCAGTGGGGCGGCGGTGGCCGCCGGGCCTGGCGCCGATGGCGCTGGGTTCCGATGGCGCCGGGTCGATTCGCATCCCGTCCACCTGGTGCGGGCTTTCGGTCTCAAGCCGCAGCGTGACCGGGTGCCGATCGCTCCGCATGACGATGCCTGGTGCGGGCTGTCGCGTCAACGGCCCGATGGCCCGCACGGTCGAGGACGCCGCGCTGTTCCTCGATGCGACGACGACGCAACCCGGCCCGTCGGGCGGGTTCGTCGCAGCGGCCAACCGCGAGCCGGGCAGGCTGCGAATTGCGTTGAGCACCAAGCTTCCACCGACGTGGTCGCGCCGCGCCGGCCGCGGCCCAGCAGAAGGCGATGGACGGAGTCGAGACGTTGCTGCGCGAGCTCGGCCACGAGGTGTTCTGGCGTGATCCCGATTACCCGGCGTGGGCCGTCTACGGCCACGTGCTGCCGCGGATGTGGCGCGGCGCCTACGAGGACGTCGCAAGCGCTTGCCACACCGGAGCGGCTGGAACCGCAGGACCGAAGGCAATTGCCCGCCTTGGCCGGCTGATCTCCGATGCCCAGATCGCCCGGATCCGGGCCGCCGAACCCCGCTGACGCGCGGGTGCAGTCGATCTTCGACGACGTCGACGTGCTGATCACCCCCGGCACCGCGCCGGGCCGTCCCGGATCGGGCAGTACCAGCACCGCGGCGGGGTGTCGACGCTGGCCATGGTGGCATCCCGGGTTCCGTTCCTGGGATCTTCAATGCGACCGGTCAGCCCGCCGCGGTCGTGCCGTGGGGACTGGACAACGACGGGGTCCCGCTGTCGGTCCAACTGGTCGGCCGGCCCTCCGACGAGGCGACGCTGCTGTCGTTGAGCCACCAGATCGAGGCCGCCCGGCCGTGGGCGCACCGCAGCCCGCCGGTGTCGTGAGTACCTGCCAAGCGGCCAGCTTGTCGGCGTAGCGCATGGTCTGCGCCGGGCTGGTCGAGGGCAGCCGGACGTACGTCAGCGCCGTGTCGACGACGACCAGCCGGGTGAAGTTGCGTTCGGCCGCCGCGCCGTTGAAGTAGACCCGCTCGACCGCAGGGTGCTCGCCGAAGAATGCCGAGAAGTCGTTGGCCACCATGCTGTCCGGCTGCACCGACGAGTCCAGGCTGCCCGGCCGCCGGCAACACTTCAGCACATCCCACACCGCGACACCGCGTCGCCGCAGCACCTCGGACCGCCGCGTGTAGTCGTCGTCGGCGCCGAAGCCGTACAGCGCACCGGTGATGCGCCAGAACGCATTTCGCGGATTGCCGTAATACTGGCCGGCGGCCAGCGACATCACGCTGGGCATGTTGCCCAGGATCAGCAGGCGGGCATCGGGGTCCGCGAGCGGGGGCAGTCCGTACAGCAGTGGCGGTCGTGGCATCGGGTCCGACCGTATACGTTGGGCGGGTGGCGGAGCACGCGGAATCCGGGGACAGCGAGGAAGAAGCCGGTCTGCTCGACGGTTTGGCCGACGACGCCCGTGCCGAGCGTGCCGAACTGATTCCCTGGCTGCTGGACCAGGGCATCGGCGTCGAGGACATCCGGGCGTCGTTCGCGCCGATGCTGCTGCCCGCCCGTCGGCTCGTCGGCGACGACGGCACGTACCTCTCGGCGCGGGACATCAGTGCCCGAACCGGTCTCGACATCGACCAGTTGACCCGCTTCCTGCGGGCCGGTGGACTTCCCTACGTCGAAGACCCGGACGCCCCGGTGTTCATGCGGGCCGACGGCGACACCGCCGTCCACATCAAGCGCTTCCTCGACCTCGGCGTGGATCCCGACCAGCTGCTGTCCGTGGTTCGGGTACTGGCCGAGGGGCTTTCGCACGCAGCCGAAGTCATGCGCTATGCGGCCTTGAGCGCGACGCTGCACCCGGGAAGTTCCGAACTCCAGATCGCCAAGGGGCTGCAGATCTTCGTGGCCACGGCGGGGCCCGCTGCTCGGCCCGATGATCCAGGACATGCTGATGATGCAGTTGCGGCACGCGATGGAGACCGAGGCGGTCAACGCCAACGAGCGCCGTGCCGGGGCGCCGCTGCCCGGCGCGCGCACGGTCGCGGTGGCCTTCGCCGACCTCGTTGGGTTCACCCGGCTCGGGGAGGAGGTGCCGCCCGAGGAGCTCGAGCAGCTGGCCAACCGGCTGGCCGACGCAGCCCGCGACGTGGCCGTCACCCCGGTGCGGTTCATCAAGACGATCGGCGACGCGGTGATGCTGGTGTCGAAGGACACGACGGCGCTTGTGGACGCGATGCTCACCCTGGTCGCGGTGATCGATTCCGACGAGGCGTTACCCCAGCTGCGGGCGGGAGTCGCCTACGGTCCGGCGGTGAGCCGCGCCGGCGACTGGTTCGGCAGCCCGGTCAACCTGGCCAGCCGGGTCACGTCGGTGGCCCGGCCGGCTTCGGTGCTGCTCTCGGAGTCCGCGCGCGAACAGGTTGGCGACGACGAGCACTTCACTTGGTCTTTCGCCAAGGCGCGGCGGCTGAAGGGCATCAAGGACGACGTCAAGCTCTTCCGCGCCCGTCGAGCCGGGAAGCCGTGACGGGCTGAGCCTTCAGCGCTTGCGCAACACCGCCGCGCCGCCGGCGATCACGGCCGCGATCAACAGCACGATCGCCCAGCCGGCGCCGGCCAGCCACCACACCGCGGCGACGGCGACGATCGCCGGTGTGGCCCAGCAACACCATCGCCGGGTGCTGCCGCACCACCTCACGGGCCGCGCGGGCGCGTTGGGGGTCGAGCTCTTTTCCAGCCATGCGGCCATTATCCGCAACCCGAGCCACCCGGGCCGATGTTCGCCCACGGCGAACGCGCCGCCCACCAGTGATGCAACGGTGTAATCATGTAATACATGAAACACAGTCACATGCACTCCCGGCGTCCCGGACGCCCCGGCGGCTGGCAGCAGGCCGACCAGCCGGACGCCTCCGACGCCGGCGAATGGTTCGCCGGCCGACTGCCCGATGGCTGGTTCGCCGGCGACCCCACCGTGATCGTCGACCGCGAAGAAATCACCGTCATCGGTCGACTGCCCGAAACCGGCGAAAGCACCGAAACCGAGGCCCGCGCATCCGGGCGGGCCTCCCGTTCCGCGAGGACACCCGCTCCGAGCGCATCCGCATCGCCGAGGAGGCCCAGGCCAAGTACGGCCGCAAGGTGTCCTGGGGTATGGATATTGGGGCTATCGGCGACGATGGCTCCGAGCGAATCCTGTTCACCCACATCGCGGTTCCGGTCATGACCCGTCTCAAGCAGCCCGAGCGCCAGGTCCTTGACACGCTGGTCGACGCCGGGGTCGCCCGGTCGCGATCCGATGCGCTGGCCTGGTCGGTGCGGCTGGTCGGCCAGCACGCCGAGGAGTGGCTGGCCAAGCTGCGCGAGGCCATGTCCGAGGTCGACGACCTGCGCGCGCAGGGGCCCGAACTCTAGGCATTCGCTCGTCGGTGGGCTCATCGCGTAGTAGGCGCCCCGCCGCGCGAGAAGCTCGGCGTGAGCTACCCTTCTCGACGATCCGCCCGCCGTCCATCACCAGGATGATGTCGGCGTCGCGGATGGTCGAGAGCCGGTGGGCGATGATGAAACTGGTTCGCTCGCGCCGTAATTCGGTCATCGCATGCTGCACCAGCAGCTCGGTACGGGTGTCCACCGAACTGGTGGCCTCGTCGAGGATCAGCAGCTGCGGACGCGCCAGGAACGCGCGCGCGATCGTGATGAGCTGCTTCTCGCCGGCGCTGATGTTGCCCCCGTCATCGCTGACCCGCGTCTCGTATCCATTCGGTAGCGCCTGCACGAAACGGTCCACGTACGCCGCGCGGGCCGCCTCGATGACGTCGTCTCGGGTGGCGCCGGGCCTGCCGTAGGCGATGTTGTCCGCGATCGTTCCGCCGAACAGCCAGGTGTCCTGGAGCACCATGCCGATCCGGGACCGCAGCGAATCGCGGCTCACCGTCGTGATGTCGGCGCCGTCGACCAGGATCCGGCCGGAGTCGACATCGTAGAACCGCATGAGCAGGTTCACCAGCGTCGTCTTGCCCGCCCCGGTGGGTCCGACGATCGCCACCGTGCTGCCCGGTTCGGCCACCAGCGACAGATCCTCGATCACCGGTGTGTCCGGGACGTAGCCGAACCAGACGTTCTGGAACTCGACGCGCCCGCGGGCGGCTGCGCCGTTGCGCGGCAACACCGCTGCGGAGTCCGGGGTTTCCTCCGGTTCGTCGAGGAAGTCGAACACCCGCTCGGCGCTGGCCACTCCGGACTGCAGCGTGTTGTACATCCCGGCCACCTGGGTCAGCGGCTGGTTGAACTGGCGGACGTACTGGATGAACGCCTGGATACTGCCCAGCGTGATCTGGCCGGTGGCGACCTGGTAACCGCCGACCACCGCGACTGCGACGTAGCTCAGGTTCCCGACGAAGGTCGTCGCCGGCGACACCAGACCCGGAGAAGAACTGCGCGCCGAAACTGGAGCCGTAGACGTCGTCGTTGAACTCACGGAACTTCTCCTGCGCCGCGGCGCGGTGCCCGAACGTCTTGACGATCGTGAAACCGCTGTAGGTCTCCTCGATGTGGGCGTTGAGCCGACCGGTGTTGGCCCACTGCGCGATGAACATCTTCTGCGAACGCCGCGCGATCGCCCGCGTCACCCACAGCGACAGCGGCACCGTCACCACCGTGATCAGCGCCAGCAGCGGGGAGATGCTCAGCATCATCGCCAGAACCGCCACGACGGTCAGCACCGAGGTGAGCAACTGGCTGATCGTCATCGACACCGAGGTCTGGATGTTGTCGACGTCGTTGGTCACCCGGCTGAGCAGCTCCCCACGTTGGCGGGAGTCGAAATAGGACAACGGCAGTCGGTGCACCTTGTGCTCGACGTCGGTGCGCAGCGCCATGATGGTGCGTTGCACGATGACATTGAGTAGTCGCGCCTGGGTCCAGATGAGGAGCGCGGCAACCAGATACATGCCCAGTGCCAGCAGCAGAGTGCGGCCGATCGCGTCGAAGTCGACTCCGCGCCCGGGCACCACGTTCATCCCGGACAGCAGATCGGCGAACGTGTTGTCGCCGCGGGCCCGAGCGGCCGCGATGGCCTGCTCCTTGGTGAGCCCCGCGGGCAGTTGACGTCCGATGACGCCGTTGAACAGTAGGTCGGTCGCGTGGCCGAGGATGCGGGGCCCGATCACGCTGAGCACGATGCCGCCGATGGTCAGCACGACCACCGCTGCGGTCAGATGACGCTGGGGGGTCAGTCGCCGCAGAAGGCGCAGTGCCGAGCCCGTGAAATCCCGGGACTTCGCCTTGGCCGGGTCCTGCGTGAGCGTGCGAAAGCCGCCGCCGCGCATCCCCGGTCCGGGCCCGGTCACGGCCGGCCTCCCACGCCGGCGCCCATCGACTGGGAGTCGACGAACTCGGCGTAGGTGGGGCAATCGGCCAGCAGCGTGTCGTGGGTCCCCGCGCCCACCACTCGGCCGCCGTCGATGACCACCACCTGGTCGGCCTGCGCGATCGTCGAGATCCGCTGCGCCACAATGATGACCGTCGAGTCGGCCGACACCTCGCGCAGGGCGGCCCGCACCCGCGCATCGGTGTGCACGTCCAGGGCGGAGAAGGCGTCGTCGAACAGGTAGATCGCCGGGCGCCGGATCACCGCGCGGGCGATGGCGAGCCGTTGCCGCTGACCGCCGGAGAAGTTGATGCCGCCCTGGGCGACCCGCATGTGCAGTCCGTCGGGGTGTGCCCGCACGAAATCGTCGGCCGCCGCGACGCGCAGCGCCGCCCACATCTCGTCTTCGGAGGCCACGTGTCCTGGGGTCGCGCCGAGCTGCAGGTTGTCGGCGACCGTTCCGGAGAACAGGTAGCCGCGCTGGGGCACCAGCCCGAGGGTCGACCACAGGTACTCGGTGTTGTAGTCCCGAACGTCGATACCGTCGAGGCGCACCGAACCGTCGGTCACGTCGTACAGCCGGCACATCAACGCCACAAGCGTCGACTTCCCGGAACCGGTGCTGCCCACGATCGCGGTGGTCGAACCGGGATCGGCGGTGAACGAAACGTCTTCCAGGACAGGTCGTTCGGCGCCGGGATAGCAGAACGTCGCATGGTCGAGCACCAGCGCGCCGCGGACGCCGGCGGCCGGGCGAAGCGGCGACGGCGGGCTGGTGATCGCAGTTTGGGTGGACAGCACCTCGGTGATCCGCTCGGCGCACACCGACGCCCGGGGCAACAGCACCAACAGCAGCGTGGCCATCAGCACGGCCATCAGGATCTGCATGAAGTAGGACAGGAACGCGATCAGCGAGCCGACCTGCATCCGGCCCGCGTCGATGCGCAGGCCGCCGAACCAGATCAGCGCGACGCTGGAGATGTTGATCGTCAGGGTGGTCACCGGCAGCATGAGCGCCTGCCAGCGCCCGGCCGACAGCGCGGTGTTCGAGACCGCGAAGTTGGCTTCGGCGAACCGTTCTCGCTCGAACGGCTCGCGGGCGAAGGCCCGGATCACGCGGATACCCGACAGCTGCTCGCGCATCACCCGGTTGATGCCGTCGATCAGCCGCTGCATGCTGCGGAAGATGGGCAGCATCCGCGACACGATCCAGTAGTTGGACAATGCGAGCACCGGCACGCTGACCACCAGCAGCCAGGACAGCCCGGCGTCCTGGTGGATCGCCATGATGATGCCGCCGACGCACATGATCGGCGCGGTCACCAGCATGGTCGCGGTCATCTGCACCAGCACCTGGATCTGCTGGACGTCGTTGGTCGTCCTGGTCAGCAGCGACGGCGCCCCGAAGCGGCCGGTCTCGCGCTCGGAGAACGTGGTCACGTGGTGGAACATCGCCGAGCGCAGGTCCCGGCCGAACCCCATCCCGGTGCGCGAGCCGAAATAGACCGCACCGATCGCGCACACCACCTGAAGTGCGGTCACGGCCAGCATCACCAGGCCGAGTTCGGCGATCAGGCCGGTGTCTCCTTTGGCGACCCCGTCGTCGATGATGGCGGCGTTGACGGTCGGGAGGTACAGCGAAGCCAGGGTGCTGATGGTCTGCAGTGCCATCACCGCGGCGACCAGCCACCGGTACGGCCGGACGTAGTGTCGCAGCAGCGCCAGGAGCATGTCGTTACTGTCGCATACGCCCACCTCGACGTTGCAGCACGATGTCATCGCGAAACCCGCCGGAGGGCAACGTATGGGCAGGTCAGCTGGCATCCCGGTGGTTGCCACCGGGGGTGACCGCTACAGTGCATGCTGTGAGAAGCAGGTGCGCATGACCGCAGCGCGCAAATTGGCGGCGCTTGTCGTCGCCGCCGTGGCCGTGATCCCCGTGCTGAGTGGGTGCTCCGGCTCGGACTCGAACCAGCCGCAGTCGTCGCAGCAGCCGTCCGGGCCGCCGACCGGGAACGCCAAGCACGGCCCGCTGTTTCCCGAGTGCGGTGGCATCACCGACCAGATCGTCGCCGAGCAGACCCGGGTGACCGGCCTGGTGAAGACGGCGGCCAACTCCGTCGGCTGTCAGTGGCTGGCCGGCGGCGGCATCCTCGGGCCGCACTTCTCCTTCACCTGGTATCGCGGCAGCCCGATCGGGCGTGAGCGCAAGACCGAGGAACTGTCGCGCACCAGCGTCGAGGACATCAACATCGAGGGCCACAGCGGGTTCATCGCACTCGGCACGGATCCGACCCTGGGGGACAACCTGTGCGAGATCGGGATCCAGTTCAACGACGACTTCATCGAGTGGTCGGTCAGCTTCGCCGAGAAGCCCTTCCCGCCGTCGTGCGAGGTGGCCAAGGAACTCACCCGCCAGTCGATAGTGAACGCCAAATGAGCCGGTCGAAAGGCCGTCGGCTGGCCATCGGTGCGGCGGCCGTGCTGTCGACGATGATCACCGTCAGCGGCTGTGCGCAGACCGTCGACGGCGTCGCCGTCAAGTCCGGCTCGGGAACCGTGCCCCGCAACGACAACTCGGCTCAGCAGTACCCGAATCTGCTCAAGGAGTGCGACGTCCTGACGACGGACATCCTCGCCAAGACGGTCGGCGCCGACCCCCTCGACATCCAGAGCACCTTCGTCGGCGCGGTGTGCCGGTGGCAGGCCGCCAACCCCGCGGGTCTGGTCGACATCACCCGGTTCTGGTACGAGCAGGGCAGCCTCGACAACGAGAAGAAGGTCGCCCAGAACCTGAAGTACCAGATCGAGAACCGTTCGATCAACGGTGTTCCGTCGATCGTGATGCGCACCAACGATCCCAACGGATCCTGCGGCGTGGCCAGCGATGCCGCCGGTGTGGTCGGTTGGTGGATCAATCCGCAGGCGCCCGGTATCGACGCCTGCGCTCAGGCCATCAAGCTGATGGAACTGACGCTCGCCACCAACTCCTAGGGTCGTCTCAGCGCGGCACGTGGAATGACACCAGCTCCGCGCTGTTGAGCTCGAGCCTCGCCCAGCCGCCCGGCACCCGCAGGACCGCGATCCCCGACGTCGGGAACTTCATCGAGATCCGGTCGACGGCTTCGCGGTCGGTGCCCTCGGGGCCGGCCAGCCCGAGCGTCACGTGGCTGACGGTGGGCTCGTGGCCGACGACGAGGAGGGTGGCCACCTCGTCGGCGACGCGGTTGATCTCGTCGATCATGGTGCCGGGGGTGGCGCTGTAGAGCCGGTCGACATAACTCACCGGCGCGCTGATCTGGGTGCGGGCCAGCGTCTCGCGGGTTCGCACCGCCGAGGAGCACAACACATGCTCGATCGCCGGCAGCGTGTCCCGCAGCCACTCGCCGGCCAGGCCCGCCTCCCGGACGCCACGAGGAGCCAGGGGCCGGTCGTGATCGGCGACGCCGTTCGGATAGTCCGACTTGGCGTGGCGCATCACGATCAGGGTGCGGTGTCCGGCATTCACGCAGTCAGGCTAGAACGTCCGCGCACATGCCGGTCAAGGTCCCCGGACTTGTCGGTGGCCCGCCATACACTCGCCGCCATGACCGATTCCTGCACACCGCCGACTGGCAGCTCGGCATGACGCGCCACTTCCTGGAGGGGGAGGCGCAGCCGCGCTATTCGGCTGCCCGGCGCGACGCGGTGAGCGGGCTGGGCCGGCTGGCCGCGATGACCGGTGCCGAATTCGTCGTCGTCTCCGGCGACGTCTTCGAACACAACCAGCTTTCGCCGCGGGTGGTCAGCCAATCCCTGGAGGCCATGCGGGAAATCAACGTTCCGGTGTATCTGTTGCCCGGCAACCACGACCCGCTGGATGCCTCATCGGTCTACACGAGCGCGCAGTTCCTCGCCGAGCACCCGGACAACGTCATCGTGCTCGACCACGCGGGCCCCTGGCAGCTCCGTCCGGGCGTGCAACTCGTCGCCGCGCCGTGGCGCGCCAAGGCGCCGACCACCGATCTGGTCGCCGCCGTGCTGGCGGACCTGCCCGCCGACGGCACCACCCGCATCCTCGTCGCCCACGGCGGCGTCGACAGCCTCGACCCCGATCCCAGTAAGGCGTCGCTCATCCGGATGGCCGGGCTGGCCGACGGGCTCGAGCGCGGCGCCGTTCACTATGTGGCGTTGGGGGACAAGCACTCCCGCACGTGTGTGGGGGACAGCGGGCGCGTCTGGTACTCGGGCTCGCCAGAAGTCACCAACTACGATCACGTGGAAGCCGACCCAGGCCACGTGCTGGTGGTCGACGTCGACGAAAGCGATCCGGCACACCCAGTTTCGGTGGAGGCTCACCACGTGGGCCGGTGGCGGTTCATCACCTTGCACCGGGACGTCAACAACAGCCGCGATATCGCCGATCTCGACCTGAACCTGGACCAGCTGCCCGACAAGGACCGCACGGTGGTCCAACTCGGCCTGGTCGGCACGCTGTCCGTCACTGACCGCGCCGCGCTGGACACCTGCCTGGACCGGCACGCCCGGCGCTTCGCCGCTCTCGGCACCTGGGATCGGCACACCGACCTCGCCGTGATGCCGGCCGACGACGAGTTCGACGACCTGGGCATCGGCGGGTTCGCCTCCGAGGCGATCGCCGAACTCGTCGCGACTGCGCGTTGTGATGGAGCCGACGCCGGCGCGGCTCGTGGCGCGCTCGGTCTGCTGCTGCGGCTCAAAGACGGGAGCGCGGCGTGATTCTGCACCGGCTGCGGCTTAACAACTTCCGCGGTGTGGCCGACCGCGAGATCGCATTCCCCGACCAGGGGGTGGTCGTGGTGTGCGGCCCCAACGAGGTCGGCAAGTCCTCGATGCTCGAGGCGCTCGATGTACTGCTGACGTACCGTGACCGCTCGGCCCACCGTGACGTCAAGGCGGTCAAGCCCGCCAACGCTGATGCCGGTGCGCAGGTCGAGGCCGAGATCAGCACCGGGCCTTACCGTTTCGTGTACCGCAAGCGATTCCACAAGAAGGCGATGACCGAGCTCGACATCATCGAGCCCAAGCGCGAGCAGCTTTCCGGCGATGACGCCCACGAACGGGTGGAGGCGATGCTTTCCGCGACGCTCGACACCCAGCTCTGGGATGCCCAGCGGGTACTGCAGTCAGCCTCGACGGATGCGGTGAACCTGTCCGGATCGGATGCGCTTGCCCGCGCTCTGGACGCCGCCGCGGGCGAGACCGACGTCGCACCCTCGGGTGAGGAGTCGCTGCTGATCGACCGCATCGACGCCGAGTATCTGAAGTACTTCACCGCGACCGGCCGAACCACCGGGGCGTGGAAGTCCGCCATCGAACGGGTGAAGGCCGCCGAGGCCGAGGTGGGCCGGTGGCTGCTCGCCGTCGAGGAGGTCAACGAGCGGGTGTGCCGCCACGAGACGCTGACCTCGACGCTGCGGACGCTCGACGAGTCGCTCGTCCCCGCGTCCGAGCGGCTGATCGCGGCCCGCAGGGCCCACGCCGCCGTCACCGAGCTGCGCGAGCAGGTGGGTCAGGCCCGCCAGGTGGCGGCTGCAGCGGCCGCGGCGAGCGCCAACTCGGCGCTGGCCGGCGCGCAGCGCCAGCGAGTTGGTCGCCGGCGCCGAACGCCGCGCCGACGACCCTCGCGGAGCTGCGCACTCAGCTCGCCGAGGCCGAACAGCAGGAGACCGGCGCGCAGCGAGCTCGCCGAGGCCGCGGCAGCGGCCGCGGAGCTGGCCGCTGCCGCGCTCGATGCCGCCCAGCAGCGCTTTGATGCCGCACGCGCGGCCGCGGAGGCCTGCATCGCCCGTGAGGAGGCCGACCGGCTGGTCGCCCGGGTCACCAGCATCGACGAGATCGAGCGCGAACTCGCTCAGCTGGCCGGGCAGCTGGCTGCCATCACGCTGACCGACACGAGGTTGGCCGGCATCGAACAGCACGGGGCCGCCGTGCAGCGCATCGAGGCGCAGCTGCAGGCCGACGCCTCCATCGTCGAGTTCACCGCACCGGCCGACCTCAGCATCACCGTCGACGGCCAGGCGCGCACCATCGCCGCCGGGCAGGGCTTCGCGCAGCCCGCCTCGGCCGCCGTGGTGGTTGAGGTGCCCGGCGTGTTGACCGTGCGCATCGAGCCGGGTGCAAGCGCACTCAAGTTGCGCGCGGATCTGGATGCCGCCCAACAACGTCTGGACCATGAACTCGAAGCGGCCAAGGTGGCCGATGTGGCGGCCGCACGTGCACTGGATGCGCATCGTCGCGCGCTCACCGAGAGCCGTGCGACCCACGCTGCCAAGCTCGAGGGCCTGTGCGCCGGCGAGAGTGGCGAGGTGTTGCGCGCCCGGCTGGCGGAGTTGCTCGCGGTCGCATCGGAAGGGGAGCAGGTCGATGCCGAGACGGCCGCCACCGAGCTGTCGGCCGCCGACGCTGCGCTGCGCGCGGCCCGCACGGACGCCGACACCCGCCAGAAGGCCGCCGCGGAGGCCGCTGCGGCGCACACCAGGAACGCCACCGCGGCAACAGTTCTGCGGGACCGTCTCGACGACCGCCGATGCCGAGTTGACCGCTGTGGCCGAGCAGCTGGCGACCGTTCGGGCCGTTATCACAGACGAGGCCGTCACCGCGCAGGCCGCGGCCGATGCCGAGGAGCAGCGCACGGCCGACCAAGCGGTGGCCGCCCTCGTGGAACGCTATGCCGCCGCCGATCCCACCGCGGTCGACGCCGAACTTGCCGCCGCGTCGCAGGCCGCCGAGACCATCACCGCCGAACGCGACGCGGCCAAGCTCGCGGTGCACACTCTGACGGCCGAGTTGGGAGTCATCGGCAGCGAAGGCCGGCAGGGCGAACTCGATGATGCGCAGGCCGAACTGGAACGGGCGCGCGCCGAGCACAACCGCATTCAGGAACGGGCGCAGGCCGCTGCGCTGTTGCGCAGCACCATGTTCCGGCATCGCGACAACACCCGGCAGCGCTACGTCGAGCCGTTCCGCACCGAGTTCGAGCGGCTGGGCCGGCCGGTCTTCGGCCCCAGCTTCGAGGTGGAGGTCGACACCGACTTGACGATCTGCAGACCGCACCTTCGACGGATGTACGGTGCCCTACGAATCGCTGTCCGGCGGGGCCAAGGAGCAGCTCGGCATCCTGGCCCGGTTGGCCGGCGCCGCGCTGGTCGCCAAGGAGGACACCGTGCCGGTCGTCATCGACGACGCGCTGGGGTTCACCGATCCCGAGCGGCTGACGAAGATGGGCGCCGTGTTCGACACCGTCGGCAGCCACGGGCAGGTCATCGTGTTGACCTGCACGCCGACCCGCTACCTGGGCGTGGAGAACGCCCACGTCATCGAACTGACCGCCTGACCAAGTCGTCAGTCGGCGAGTGCCAGCACCTCGTCGAAGCCGGCCACCAGGCAGTCGTAGAACTCCTCGAAGTCCGGGATCGCGCCGGTGTCGACGTCGATACCCAGCGAGCAGGTGTCGACATAGGTCAGCAGCGTGACGTTGACCGCCGAGCCGATCGTCGGGCCGAAGGCGTACTGCATGCGCACCTTGGCGCCCCCGAGGAACACCTCGCACCGGCACACCCGGCACGTCGCTGCACAGGAAGTCGACGTGGCGCAGCACCGAACCGATGTACCAGCGCGGCATCAGGTTCAGCGCACCGGCGATCAGCTGGGTGTAGGGCAGCGACTTCTCGTTGCGCACCTTGCCGGTGCGCTCGCGGATCTCGCTGATCCGCTGCGCGGGATCGGCGACGCCGGCGGGAATGTCGAAGCGCATCAACCCGATTCGATTGCCGCCCATCCCGTCGTCCTCGGTGCGCAGGCTGATCGGCATCGTCAGGTGCAGGTCGCCGACCGGCACACCGTGCTTGTCGTGGTAGCGGCGAAGGCCGCCGGCAACACCGGCGACGAACGCGTCGTTGAGCGAACCGCCGCTGCGGTGGCGCGGCCTCCCGCAACGCCGACAGCGGCACCTCGTGCACGCCGAGCTTGCGCACCAGCGTTCGCTCCTTCATCAGCGCCGAGCCGGTCTCGGTCACCGGGCGCACCGTGCGGTACACCGATGCGGCGAGTTCGCCGGCATCGGTCGCGGTCTGCAGCGGTCGTCGAATCGTGTTGAACAACAGCTTGGGAGCGGTCTTCACCGTCTCGACAACCGTCTTGCCGACCAGCCCCAGGTCGTAGCGGACCGCATCGCGGTAGCCGTCGAGCGGTCGCGGTGTGGGCACCAGCGGCTCGTCCGGCAGCGCGTCGACGGTGCGCGGTTCCTCGGTGAGGTCGAACAGCGTCATGGCGATCTGCACGCCGCCCACGCCGTCGGTCAGGGCGTGGTGGAACTTGCACAGCACCGCCGCGCCGCCGTCGTCGAGTCCGTCGATCAGCGTGATCTTCCACATCGGCCGGGCCCGGTCGAAGTCGTCCATCGCCGCGAGCCGCGCCATCTCGAGCACACCTTCGACGGTGCCGGGTTCAGGTGCCGACACCCGGCGCATGTGGAAGTCCAGGTCGAAATCCGGGGCGTACTCCCACCGCGGCGGCGCCGGCGGCAGGGTCTCCACCACCCGCTGCCGGAACATCGGCAGCGCGCGGCTGACGATGTCGAACCGCTCCCGGATCAGGTCCCAGTCGGGCGACCGGTCCAGAAGGATCACCGTCACCACGGTGGATCTCAGCCGGGGGTCCGACTTCCATCGACCAGGTGAACGCGTCGGTGTTTCGCATGAATTCAGTCATCGTGGGCTCCATCACGAAACGTACGACGCGGTGACCCGCGGCAGAATAGAGCGCGGGCAACTCGGGACTTTGTCCCCTAACAGTGAGGGCTTATGCGGCGGCCGCAGCGGTCGGCATGAGCAAGGACGTCGAGCGTGCGGTGTCGTACACGACACGCCGCGAGGGGCGTACGAGGCTGCACACTCGGCGTGCAATTCGGCCGACGCCCTCGGCACAGGGGGCCGATTCCACCCGAAGCCAGGGAGGGCACAATCAAGCCATGGCAGGCCCGCGCCGATGACGCTGAACGAAAAGCGCCGTCGCGCGCACGACAAGCTCGCCGCGCTGCCCGGGGTTCGGCCGGTGCGACGTCCGGTGACGCCGGGGGGAACAGCCGAATTCGACCTCTACTACGTGCGCACCGGCCGCAAGTCCAAACATCCGCTGGTCATCATCCCCGGCGGGCCGGGCGCCGCGTCGATCGCGCTCTACCGCGGCCTGCGCCGGCGGGCCGCCGCCGAGGGCCTCGACGTGATCATGATCGAGCACCGCGGGGTGGGGATGTCGCGTCACGACGACGCCGGCGCCGACCTGCCGCCCGAGGCGCTGACCATCGAGCAGGTCGTCGACGACGTCGCCGCCGTGCTCGACGACGCCCAGGTGGCCAGCGCCATCATCTACGGCACGTCCTACGGCACCTACATCGCCGCGGGCGTCGGGGTGCGCCACCCCGGCCGGGTGCGCGCGATGATCCTGGACTCGCCCGCTGCTGGCCGGCGACGACATCGAACGTGGTCCGGCAGACGCTGCGCAGCGTGCTGTGGCACGGTCAAGATCCGGAGACCGACCGACGTCGCCGACAAGATCCGCCGGCTGGTCGACGACGGGGTGATGACCCCGGCCGCCGCTCAGCTCGCCGCCGACCGTCTACGGGTTCGGCGGGGCCCGGCTGTTGGACCGCCAGCTCGATCTGCTGCTGGGCGGCCGGCGCCTGGTGTGGACGGCGATGGGCCGGCTCGGCGCAGCTGATGGTGGGCCGAAAGGCGCCCGTACCGCAACGAGACCGACCTCGTCGGGCGGATCGGGTACCGTGAGCTCAACTACGCCGGCACGCCCGGACGGACTTGCCGCTCGACCCGGCGGTGGCGATGCGCGATTTCGCCGCCGACGACGCCCCGCGCATTCGAGGCCGAACCGTTCGACCTGGTCGCCGAGATGCCGAAATTCACCTGGCCCACCGTGGTGATCTCCGGTGGCCGGGACCTGACCACCCCGCCCGCGGTGGCCGAGCGGATCGCGGGCCTGATGCCCGGGGCGGTGCTGGTGCGGTTGCCGACCACCGGTCACAGCGTGCTCGACACCAAGGAGCGGGCGGCGCTGCGGATCGCCGCGGCGGTCTCCGGCCGGCCGGATCGACACGCTCGCGGCGCAGGCGACGGCGTTGGACGCCATGCCGAGCCGCGCCGCGGTGCGGCTGATGGTCTCGGCGATGGAGGCCGCGGCCCGCGTCGAGGCCGTGTCCGCGGTGCCCGCAGGTGGTGTCCGCTGCCCGACTTCGTCGAAGCCGGCTACTTCATGAAGCCGATCGCGCTGTAGTTCAGGTCGCCCAGCCCGGCGGGGCCGAAGTTGGCCAGATTGCTGCGCACCGCGACGTTGCCGGCCGACTGGAACAGCGGCAGGCTGAACACCTCGCCCCAGATCAGCTTGTCCACCTCGTTGGCCAGGTCGCGGGCCTTGTCCGGGTCGAGTTCGTTGAGCACCTGCTCGACCTTGGCGTCGATCTCGGGGCTGCTGATTTTGCCGAAGTTGCTCTCGGCCCCGGTGGTGTAGATCTGGTTCAGGCAGCACAACGCGAAAGCGTCACCCACCCAAGAGAATTGGGCGATGTCGAAGTCGCCGACGTTGACGTAGTTGGTGAAGAAGCCGTTACCGGGCTTGGCGTCGATCTCGCAGGTTCACCCCGATCTGCGCCAGGCTGTTCTGCGCGACCAGCGCGACCTGCCGGGTGGTCTGGGCGTCGTAGAGGACGTCGCGGATGACGAGCTGCTTGCCGTCCTTCTCGCGGAACTGCCCGTTGAGTTTCCAGCCCAGGGCGTCGAGTTCCTGCTTGGCCTTCTCGGGGTCGTAGGCGACCACCTGGCTGTTGTCCTGGTAGCCCTTCTGGCCCGCGACGTAGATGTGGTTGTTCAGCGGCACGGGCTTGTCGACCAGACCGCGTTGCGTCACGTCGGCGATCGCCTGCCGGTCGATGCCCTTGGCGATGGCCAGCCGCAGCGCCTTGTCGGACAGGATCGCACCGGGGGCGCCGTTGAAGGTGAAGTGATACCAGCTCAGGCCGGGCGCCCGCCGGATCGAGATGCCCTGCGGTCCGGCGGGCGATGGTCAGTTCGTCCAGCGAGCCCAGCCCGGTGGCGTCGATCGTGTTGTTCTGCAGCGCCGGGATTCGGGCGGCGTCGTCGAGCACCAGGTAGGTGATCGAGTCCAGCAGCGGCGGGGTTCCCCACCACTTCGGGTTGCGGGTCAGCACGATGCGCTGTGCGGTGCGGTCCAGCGTCGAGATGAGGAACGGGCCCGCCGACGGTCCCGGATTCGGTGAGCTGACCCTTGTTGAACACGTCGGGGTTGGCCGTCATGCTCTTGGGCAGCAGCATCGTGTTGCCTGCGAACATGCCGCGCCATTCGGCGTAATGCTTGGCGAAGGTGATGACGGCCTGGCGGTCGTCGACGCCGCGGGTGACCGATGCGACGCGGTCGCTGCCGTTGGGCGAGGCGATCGCGTAGGCCTTGTCCTTGCCGCTGGTGGCGTTGATCTGCGAGGCGATGTCCTCCCAGGTGATCGGGGTGCCGTCGGACCAGACCGCCTTGGGGTTGATGGTGTAGGTGACGACCTGGGGGTCGGTGCCGGTCAGCTCGACGTTGGTGAAGTAGTCGGTGTTGACCTTCATCGACCCGTCGGCGGCGATGACGAACGCGCGCGGCATCGTGGGCCTGAGCATCGTTGCCGGTGTCGGCCTCGTTTCCGTCGATGTTGAGGGTGTTGAAGTTCGACGGGAACGACGACAGCGCCAGCCGCAGGTTGCCGCCGTTGCGCAGGGTGGCCGGGTCCTGCGGGTTGATGTCGCTGGTGGAGCCGAGTTCGGCGTTGCCGCCGGCCGAGGGCGCTTCCTGCTTGCCGCTCGAGCAGCCGGCCAGACACCAGCACCGCCGCGGTCCCACCGCGAGCAGACGCAGAATCGCGTTCTGGAGGCCTGCCGAGTGCGATTCTGCGTCTGTTCGCGCGAGAGTCACGGCACTGATGCTAGCTGCGAGTCGGATCCGGTTGCGGGATAGCGGCCAGCAACTTCTGTGGTGTACTCGTGCTGCGGGTTGCCGAAGATGTCGTCGGCTGTCGCCGTACTCGACGATCGCGCCGCGGTACATCACCGCCACCCGGTGGGCCAGGTGCTTGACCACCGACAGGTCGTGCGAGACGAACAGATAGGACAGGTTGAACTGACTCTGCAGGTCCAGCAGCAGGTTGATGATGCCGGCCTGGATGGACACGTCCAGCGCGGACACCGGTTCGTCGAGAGCCAGGATCTTGGGCTGCAAGCGCCAATGCGCGCGCGATGCCGATGCGCTGCTTCTGCCCGCCGGAGAACTCGCCGCGGGTAGCGGCTGGCGTCGGCGCGGCGCAGGCCGACGATCTCCAGCAGCTCGGCCACCCGGGCGTCGGTGCTGGTCTTGTCGAAACCGTTGGCCTGTAACGGTTCCGCCAGCAAGTCGAACACGGGTAGCCGAGGATCCAGCGAGGCCACCGGATCCTGGAACACCACCTGCAGATCCCGGCGCAGTTCGCGCCGGCGTGCCGCGGTCAGCGTGGCGACGTCGTTGCCGAGCACCTCGATCGAACCGGACTGCGGCGCGGCCAGTTCCAGGATCTCGTGCAGGGTGGTCGATTTCCCGGATCCGGATTCGCCGACGATGCCCAGGGTCTCGGCCCTGCTGCAGGTCGAAGCTGATGCCGTCGATCGGCGCGCACCTCGCCGATCTGGCGGCGGAACACCACGCCCTTGGTCAGCCGGTAGGTCTTGACCAGATCGCGGACGCTGATCGACCACCTCCGGTTCGGCGTCGGACTCGATCTCCGGCGGCTGGGTCGACACGCCGTAGATCTCCGCAGCGGTGCGGCCCGTCGACCTGTTCGGTGCGGATGCACGCCGCCGAATGGCCCTCGGCCGACCGTCAGCAGTGCCGGTTCGGCGGCGCGGCACTCGTCGATGGCCAGCGGGCAGCGCGGCGCGAACGGGCACCCCGGCGGCAGGTCCACCAGCGACGGCGGTGCGCCGGGGATCGGCACCAGCCGCGTGCCCTGCGGCGCGTCGAGCCGGGGCACCGAGCCCAAAAGTCCTGCGGTGTAGGGCATTCGGCGGTCCCGGTACAGCTCGCCGACACCCGCCATCTCGACGGCGCGCCCGGCGTACATCACCAGCGCCCGGTCGGCGAACTCGGCGACCACACCCAGGTCGTGGGTGATGATCAGCACGCCCGCGCCGGTGACGTCGCGCGCGGTCTTGAGCACGTCGAGGATCTGGGCCTGCACCGTGACGTCCAGCGCGGTCGTCGGCTCGTCGCAGATCAGCAGGTCGGGGTCGTTGGCGATCGCGATGGCGATCACCACCCGCTGACGCTCACCGCCGGACAGTTCGTGGGGGAAGGCCCGGGCCCGCTGCTCGGGCTGGGCGATGCCGACCAGCTCGAGCAGTTCGACGGCGCGTCGTCGCGCCGCCTGCTTGCCGACATCGCGGTGGTGCACGGTGATCGCCTCGGCGATCTGGTCGCCGACGGTGTAGACCGGCGTCAGCGCCGACATCGGGTCCTGGAACACCGTGCCGATGCGCATGCCGCGGATCTTCGACATGTCGGCGTCGGACATGCCGAGCAGCTCCTGCGCCGCCCAGCCGCACCGAGCCGGACACCGTCGGCGTACTCGGGAAGCAGGCCGATGACCGCCATGGCCGCCGCCGACTTGCCCGACCCGGACTCGCCGACCATCGCGACGACCTCGCGCGGGTTGACCTGATAGCTCATGCCGCGCACGGCGTGCAGGTCGCCGGTGTCGGTCGGGAAGCGTGACCGCGAGGTCGGTGACCTCCAGCAGGGTGTCGCTCACGACTTCGCTTCCCGTTCTTGCGGCCCCGTCGCAGCGTCTGCGCTGCCCGGGTCCAGCGCGTCGCGAAGGCCGTCACCGGTGAGGTTGGCGCACACCAGGATCAGCACCAGCACGCCGGCCGGAAACAGGAACACCCACGGGAACGTGGTCGCCGACTTGGTGCCGTCGGCGATCAGCGTGCCCAGCGAGACATCGGGCGGCTGCACGCCGAAACCCAGGAAGCTCAGCCCGGTTTCGGCCAGGATCGCCACGCCGACGTTCAGCGCGGTGTCGATGATGAGGATCGAGGCGACGTTGGGGACGATGTGGCGGACGATGATCCGCCAGTTCGGCACGCCCATATACCTTGCGGCCTGGACGAATTCGCGCTCCCGCAGGCTCATCGTCAGACCCGCGGACCATGCGGGAGCTGATCATCCAGCTGAACCCGGCGAGCAGCACGATCAGCAGCGCGACGTTGGCCGAGTTCTTGGTGCGCGGCGTGATGATCGCGATCAGGATGAAGCTCGGCACCACCAGCAGCAGGTCCACCAGCCACATCAGCGCCGCGGTCGCGCCAGCCGCCGAAGTACCCGGCGATCGAGCCGACGGTGGCCGCGATCGCGGTCGAGATCACCGCCACGCACACGACCGATCAGCATCGACTTCTGCATGCCGCGCAGTATCTGGGCGAGCAGGTCCTGGCCGAGCGCGTTGGTGCCGAACCAGTGGTCGGTGCTCGGCGGCTGTTGCAGCGCATAGAAGTCCAGGTCGGTGTAGGAGTAGGGCAGCAGCGGCGGCAGCGCGTAGCAGCCGACGAACAGCAGGGCCAGTACCACCAACGAGGCCACCGCCGAACGGCTCCGGAGGAACCGGCGCAACACCAGGGTGCGTCGGGAGGCGAACTCCTCGAGCGTGCGCGCCGACTTCGCTGCGGTGCTCACCGGTTCGGTCACGTCGACCCGCACCCGGGGATCCAGCGCCGCGTAGATGACGTCGGACAGCAGACCCGGCCAGCAGCACCACTGCGCCGGAGAACACCGTGATGGCGGCGACGATGTTGGTGTCCTGGGTGGCGATGCCCTGAACCACCCACTCGCCCATGCCGTGCCAGCCGAAGATCTTCTCCACGAACACCGCGCCGGTGACCAAACCGCTGACGCCGTAGGCGAACAGCGTCGCCATCGGGATCAGTGCGGTGCGCAGACCGTGCTTGAACAGGGCCTGCCGCCGGGTCAGTCCCTTGGCCCGCGCGGTGCGGATGAAGTCCTGACCCAGCACGTCGAGCATCGCGTTGCGTTGGTAGCGGCTGTAGCCGGCGATCGCGGTCAAGCGCCAGGGTGAGGGTGGGCAGCATCAGGTGCTGCAGCCGGTCGACGAACTGGTTCCACGGTTCCCCCGACCGCATCGGGTGACGTCTCCCCGGTGTACTCGAAGATCTGCATGCCCAGAATCGGAGTTGGCCCGCAGCGCCGCCAGGATCAGCAGGTTGGCGATGACGAACGTCGGGGTGCTGATCACCAGCAGCGACAGCAGGGTGATGACGCGGTCGGACAGCCGGTACTGCCGGATCGCCCCCCAGGCGCCGACGACGACGCCGATCACGGTGCCCAGCACCGAGCCGATCACCAGCAGCCGCAGGCTGACCCCGATGCGGCGCCACAGCTCGTCGGAGACCGGCTGGCCGTTGACGGTGGTGCCGAAGTCGCCGCGCACCGCGCCGGCCACCCAGTGGCCGTACCGCAGCGGTATCGGCTTGTCGAGGTCGAGTTCGGCGGCCTTGGCGTCGATCACCGCCTGCGGCGGGCGCGGATTGCGCTGCAGCAGGCTGTTGAGCGGGGCGAACGTCAGCGACGTGAGGGTGAACGTCAGGAACGACGCCAGCGCCAGCAGCACCAGGTAGTTGAGCAGGCGACGCGCCAGGAATCGCGTCATGCGGGGCTGCCCACTCTTCGGTGCATGGGGCACAGGGTAGGAGATTCCCTTGGGGAACGACGGGAAGTGCGCGGGGTTTGCCATCTGGGAGCACGGGTAGGCGGACCGTTCGAAGATTCCGCAGTACAACGGAATGGAGCCACTACGTGAATCGCATCACAACCCGCCGCCTCGCGGTGATGTTGAGTCTGTCCGCGCTGGCGATTGGTCCGGTCGTCGCATGCACCGGCGGCGGCGACGAGACCGACCCGGGTTCGACGTCGACGAGTCCGAGCCCGACCACGATGCTGACCTCGCCACCGGCCACCACCTCGCCGGAAAGCAGCGCCCCGCCGATGCCCACCGGCGCCGCGACTGAGTCGCCCCTGCCCTCTGCGGGCGGCGAGTCGATGCCGCCGACCGGAGCGCCGTCGAGCCAGCAGCAGGTTCCTACCGGTGACGTCGACCCGCCCGGCGGTCCGCCCGGCCTCCCCGGCGGTGACAGCGGACGCAGCGGAAATCAGGGCAGCACCGGCGGCTGACCTTCGTCGCGGCCGAGTTTCGACGTTTCACCAGCGGTGATCCCGGCTACCCGACAAGGCACAAGGGGGCGGCCAGCGTTGGCTTTCCCGGGATTCCAACCGAGATCGATTGGGAGTGTCGAGAGATGAAACCGAATCAGCCGATGCGGCCTTCGCGCGTCAAGGTGCTGTCGGCGGTAGTCGGCGGCAGCGCCATCGTGGCCATGGGTGCGCTGAGTGTCGGCGTCAGTGACGAGCGCGGCGGGACGATTTTGTCCGACCCCGGCACCTTCACCCCGCCGAGCAGCTCTGAGATGACGACGGGCGAGACCACGAAGTCCGAAGCCCCGGAGGCGACCGAGACCGTGTCATCGGCATCGGCGAGTCCACCGGTCACGGCCACCACTCCGGAAGCGCCCTGACGCGCCTGATCGAGCCACCGCGATGGTGTGACCCGTCGTGGCGGCTCGCTTCTGTCTGCCGGGCATTCTGATCAGCCTGATTTTTCACCGATGCTGAACGCCAGGTCACGGCTAGAATCCGACCCGCGCGCAGAGTGCAGCCGACCAAGACAGAGGAGTCGCAGTGACCGTCACCGAGGACTACCTGGCCAACAACGCCGAGTACGCCAAGACATTCACCGGCCCGCTGCCGCTGCCACCGAGTAAGCACGTCGCCGTCGTCGCGTGCATGGATGCCCGCCTGGACGTCTACCGCGTTCTGGGACTCAAAGATGGTGAGGCCCATGTGATCCGGAATGCCGGCGGAGTTGTCACCGACGACGAGATCCGCTCCCTGGCGATCAGCCAGCGCCTGCTCGGTACCAGGGAGATCATCCTCATCCACCACACCGACTGCGGAATGCTGACGTTCACCGACGACGAATTCAAGCGCCAGATCCAGGACGAGACCGGCATCAAGCCGGAATGGGCTGCCGAGTCGTTCTCGGACATCGAGGAGGACGTCCGCCAGTCGCTGCGGCGAATCGAGAACCAGTCCGTTCGTCACCAAACACGAATCGCTGCGGGGTTTCATCTTCGACGTCGCGACCGGGCAGACTCAACGAGGTCGTTCTCTAAGGCGCCAACACCTCGGCACGCATCTCGTTGACATTAACCGCCGTCGAGCGTGCTTGCGGAATCTGTGTCAAGCTTTGTAATTCTGGTCAAATCTACCAACTTTACGAGGAATGCCATGGTCGAGTCATCGGTGGTCGAACGCCCCAAGCCGGGGCAGTACGAGCTGAGCCATCTGCGTGTCGCTGGAGGCCGAGGCCATCCACATCATCCGCGAGGTCGCCGCCGAGTTCGAGCGGCCCGTGCTGCTGTTCTCCGGCGGCAAGGACTCGATCGTCATGCTGCACCTGGCGATCAAGGCGTTCGCGCCCGGACGGCTGCCGTTCCCGGTGATGCACGTCGACACCGGGCACAACTTCGACGAGGTCATCGCCACCCGCGACGAGCTGGTCGCCCGGCACGGGGTGCGCCTGGTGGTCGCCAGCGTCGAGGAGGACATCGACGCCGGCCGGGTGGTGGACAACGGACCGTCGCGCAACCCGCTGCAGACCGTGACGCTGCTGCGCGCGATCCGGGAGAACAAGTTCGACGCCGCCTTCGGTGGTGCCCGCCGCGACGAGGAGAAGGCCCGCGCCAAGGAGCGGGTGTTCAGCTTCCGCGACGAGTTCGGCCAGTGGGACCCCAAGGCGCAGCGGCCCGAACTGTGGAACCTCTACAACGGCCGGCACCGCAAGGGTGAGCACATCCGCGTGTTCCCGTTGTCGAACTGGACCGAATACGACATCTGGGCCTACATCGGCGCCGAGGACATCCCGCTGCCCGGCGATCTACTACGCCCACCGCAGGCCGGTGTTCCGCCGCGACGGGATGCTGCTGGCCGTCCACGAATACATGCAGCCCGACCGCCGACGAGCGAGGTGTTCGAGACCTCGGTTCGGTTCCGCACCGTCGGCGACGTGACGTGCACCGGTTGCGTCGAGTCCACCGCCGCACAGCGTCGAAGAGGTGATCGCCGAGACCGCGGTGTCGCGGCTGACCGAACGTGGCGCCACCCGCGCCGACGACCGCATCTCCGAGGCCGGCATGGAAGACCGCAAGCGAGAGGGCTACTTCTGATGGCTGACGTGATCGCAGACCCCAAGTCCCGGGTCGCTTCGCTGCTACCCACCGCTTCGCTGCTGCGGCTGGCCACCGCCGGCTCCGTCGATGACGGCAAGTCCACTCTGATCGGCCGGTTGCTCTTCGACTCCAAGGCCGTGATGGAAGACCAGCTGGCCGCGGTCGAGCGGACCTCGCGCGAACGCGGCACACGACTACACCGACCTCGCGCTGGTGACCGACGGGCTGCGCTCCGAGCGCGAGCAGGGCATCACCATCGACGTCGCCTACCGCTACTTCGCCACGGCCAAGCGGAAATTCATCATCGCCGACACCCCGGGCCACATGCAGTACACCCGCAACATGGTCACCGGCACGTCGACCGCGCAGCTGGTGATCGTGCTCGTCGACGCCCGCCACGGCCTGCTCGAGCAGTCCCGCCGGCACGCGTTCCTGGCCTCGCTGCTCGGCGTTCAGCACATCGTGCTGGCGGTCAACAAGATGGACCTCATCGATTGGGACCGTGAGCGTTTCGAGTGGATCCGCGACGAGTTCCACGCGTTCGCCGCGCGGCTGGACATCCACGACGTCACCACCATCCCGATGTCGGCGCTGCAACGGCGACAACGTGGTGACCAAGTCCGACAAGACCCCGTGGTACGACGGACCCGCCGCTGCTGTCGCACCTCGAGGACGTCTACATCGCCGGCGACCGCAACCTCGTCGACGTCCGCTTCCCGGTGCAGTACGTGATCCGCCCGCAGATCGATCGAACACGCCGACCACCGCAGCTACGCCGGCACCATCGCCAGCGGCGTGATGCGGCCCGGCGACGAGGTCGTCGTGCTGCCCAGCGGAAAGACCAGCCGTATCACCACGATCGACGGGCCGACCGGTCCGGTCGAGGAGGCGTTCCCGCCGATGGCGGTGTCGATCAGCCTCGCCGACGATATCGACATCTCCCGCGGTGACATGCTGGCGCGCCCGCAGAACCAGCCCACCGCCGACCCAGGAGTTCGACGCGATGGTGTGCTGGATGGCCGACGAGGCCGCCCTCGAACCCGGCCGCGACTACATCATCAAGCACACCACCCGCACCACCCGGGCCCGGGTCGGCGCGCTGGACTACCGCCTGGACGTCAACACCCTGCATCGCGACAAGAGCGCAACGGCGTTGAAGCTCAACGAACTCGGCCGGGTCACGCTGCGCACGCAGGTGCCGCTGCTGCTCGACGAGTACTCGCGCAACGCCGCAACCGGGATCGTTCATCCTGATCGACCCCGACACCAACGTGACCGTCGCCGCGGGCATGGTTCGAGACACCGCACCGGCGGCATCTCGCAGCCGCGTCACCCAACACGGTGCGCCACCAGTCGCTGGTGGCCGCCGGAGGACCGGCTGACCAAGGGCCGCACACTGTGGTTCACCGGCCTGTCCGGGTCGGGCAAGTCGTCGGTGGCGGTGCTGGTGGAGCAGAAGCTGCTCGAACATGGTTGTCCCGCTTACATTCTCGACGGCGACAACCTGCGGCACGGACTCAACGCCGACCTTGGCTTCTCGATGGCCGATCGCGCCGAGAACCTGCGCCGGCTGGCCCACATCGCCACGCTGATGGCCGACGCCGGACTGACGGTGCTGGTGCCGGTGATCAGCCCGCTCGAGGAACACCGGGACCTGGCCCGCAAGGTCCACTCCGACCAGGGTGTGGAGTTCTTCGAGATCTTCGTCGACACCCCGCTGGACGACTGCGAGCGCCGAGACCCCAAGGGGCTCTACGCCAAAGCCCGCGCGGGGGAGATCACCCACTTCACCGGCATCGACAGCCCCTACCAGCGTCCGAAGAACCCGGATCTGCGGCTGACTCCCGAGCCGCTCGCCGACGAACTGGCCCAGCAGGTCGTTCGAGCTGTTGGAACCCGGCTCGTGAACGACCACGAACTGGCCGCCGCACTGGCCACCAAGGCCGGGCAGCTGCTGCTCGATGTGCGGGTCGAACTCGCCGATGCCCCGGCCGCTGAGCGAAAGGCGGCCGGAGACAAGCGCTCGCACGACTTCCTGATGGAGGCGCTGGCCGCCGGACGCCCCGATGACGCCGTGCTCTCCGAGGAGGGCGCCGACGATCCGATCCGCTTGCGCAGCCGACGGGTGTGGATCGTCGACCCGCTCGACGGGACCCGGGAGTTCTCCGAGCTCGACCGCAACGACTGGGCCGTGCACGTGGCGCTGTGGCAGGACGGTGAACTGATCGCCGGTGCGGTGGCGCTGCCGGCGCAGGGCGTCACACTGGCCACACCGACGGTGCCCGCCCCGCCGGCCGCGCCGGCCGCCCCGCGGATCGTGGTGTCGCGGACCCGGCCGCCCGACATCGCCTGCAAGGTGCGTGACCGGCTGAACGGCACGCTTGTCGAGATGGGCTCGGCCGGAGCGAAAGTCGCCGCCGTGGTGCAGGGGCTCGCCGATGTCTACGTACACGCCGGCGGGCAGTACGAGTGGGATTCGGCGGCGCCGGTCGCCGTCGCGCGGGCGGCGGGGCTGCACACCTCCCGCATCGACGGTTCCCCGCTGCAGTACAACCAGCCCGATCCGTCGCTTCCCGATCTGGTGGTGTGCCGGCCGGAGTACGCCGAGGCGGTGCTGGCCGTGACCCGATAGCGCAGTGGGAGAATCGCCGTCATGCGGATGTCAGCGAAGGCGGAGTACGCGGTCCGCGCGATGACCCAACTGGCCTCGGTGGAGAGCGGCATGCTCGTCACGACAGAGGATTTGGCGAAGTCGCAGGGCATTCCCGGCCCAGTTCCTCGTCGACATCCTCTCCGATCTGCGCACCGACCGGCTGGTGCGCAGCCACCGCGGCCGCGAAGGCGGCTACGAACTCGCCCGTCCCGCGCAAGAGATCAGCGTCGCCGATGTGCTGCGCTGCATCGACGGGCCACTGGCGAGTGTGCGTGACATCGGACTGGGAGATCTGCCCTACACCGGTCCCACCAAGGCGCTGACCGACGTGTGGCGGGCGCTGCGCGCCAGCATGCGTTCGGTGCTCGAGGAGACCAGCCTGGCCGACGTGGCCGGCGGTGAGCTGCCAGAGCACGTCAGCAAGCTGGCCGGGGACTACCTGCAGCAGGAAGGCCGCCGCGGGCACTAGGCCCCGGGGTCAGACCTGCCCCGATCCGTACGGTCTGGTGATGATCTCCAGGAAGTGGCCGGTCGGATCGCGGAAGTAGACCCCCCAACCGGCGTCGGCACCCGTACCGTCTGTCACTTATGGCGTCACCGCAGACTCGTGTCGAAAGAATGGGTCATATCGGCCCGAACTGGTTCGCGTCGGTGATGGGCACCGGAATCGTGGCGACCGCGGGTGCCACCCTGCCCGTTCATCTCACCGGGCTGCGGGCGTTCACCGAAGTCGTCTGGGTGCTGGCCGCGGTGCTGCTGGCCGTCCTGGTCCTCCTGGTCGGCGGGCACTGGTTGCGACACCCGAGGGTGGCCCGCACCCACGCCCGCAACCCGCAGATGGCGCACTTCTACGGAGCCGCGCCGATGGCGCTGCTGACCGTGGGCGCGGGTGCGGTGCTGGTGGGCGGCGACCTCATCGGCGATCGTCTCGCCGTCGACCTCGACTGGGTGCTGTGGAGCGCCGGCACGATCGGCGGGTTGTTCACCGCGGTGAGCATCCCGTATCTGATGTTCACCCAGCACACCGTCGAACCGGACGCCGCGTTCGGCGGCTGGCTGATGCCGGTGGTCCCGCCGATGGTGTCGGCCGCCACCGGTGCACTGCTCATCCCGCACATGGCGCCGGGCACCGGTCGCGCGACGATGCTGTACGGCTGCTACGCGATGTTCGGCCTGTCGCTGGTGGCGGCCTTCATCATCATCTCGATGATCTGGAGCCGCCTGGTCATGTTCGGCACCTCGGGAACCGCCCGAGTGCCGACGCTGTGGATCGTGCTCGGCCCACTGGGGCAGTCCATCACCGCCGCGGGGCTGCTCGGTCTCAACGCGGCACTGGCCGTCGACCCCGACGTCGCCCAGAGCATGAACGCCTTCGCGATCCTGTTCGGGGTACCGGTGTGGGGCTTCGCGGTGCTGTGGATTGCGCTGGCCACCTCGCTGACGGTGCGCACGCTACGGCGCGGCATGCCGTTCGCGCTGACCTGGTGGAGCCTGACGTTCCCGGTCGGCACCTTCGTCACCGGAACCACCCAGCTGGCGCTCCACACCAATCTGCCGGCCTTCAAGGTCGCCGCGGTGATCGCCTACATCGGGCTGCTCAGCACCTGGCTGCTGGTCGGTGTGCGCACCGCACGGGGAAGCCTGCGCGGAAATCTGCTCCAGCCGCCGGCGAACGCGGGGCCGGTGCGGGCACGCAAGGACCCGGTGGCCTAGGGCGGCCTACTTGGGTGCGGTCAGCTCGAGGGCGATGTTGTCGGGATCGCGGAACTCCAGGATGTAGAGCGGGCCGATGTCCTTGACGGGTTCATGATCGATCGCGAGATCGTCGAGATGGCTTGCGGCGGAGTCCAAATCGGCCTTGCTCCGCACCGCGAAGGCCAGGTGGTCCAGGCCCACCCGGTTCTCGTCGAAGGCGTCGGCGCCGACGGGGCGCAACCCCAGCAACCCGTCGCCCATGTTGTAGATGACGCCGCCGTACAAGAAGCCCAGGGCCTCGCGGGTCTGCTCGTCGGCGTCCTCGGGCAGGGCGTACAGAACGGGCCAGCCGAAGACGCTCTCGTAGAACTTCCGCGACCGAGCGATGTCGGTGACGGTGAGACGGACATGGTCGAAGGATGCGCTCGGGATCGGCATGTACCCATGGTGCCAGCGCCGGCCGTGCCAGAATCGCGGGCGTGCAGATTGGCATGACCTTGCCGGTGATGGAACCGGACCTCGATGCGAACGTTCTGAAGCGCTGGGCCCGAATGATCGACGAAGGCCCGTTCTCGTCGTTGTGCTGGGGTGAACGCATCGCCTTCAACAATCCCGACTCGCTGACCCTGCTGGGCGCGCTGTCGGCGTGGACCGACCGGGTGCCGTTGGTGACCACGGTCGTGGTCCCACAACTGCACGACCCGGTGATGCTGGCCAAGGCGCTGGCCACCGGCGATATGCTCTGCGGCGGCCGGCTCACCGTCGGCATCGGCTCGGGTGGGCGCCACGAGGACTACCACGCCGTGGGCGCCGACCCGAAGACGCAGACCATCAGGGCCATGGCCGAGCGGGTCGCGATCATGAAGCGGGTGTGGGCCGGGGAGAAGATCACCGAATCGGTGCTCCCGGTCGGGCCGGCGCCGGTCCAGCACGGCGGACCGCGACTCCTGGTCGGCGCCACCGGACCGAAGTCGACCCGCAGCGCCGCCCAGTGGGCCGACGGCACGGCCGGGATCACCCTTGATCTCGACATCGCCAAGCAGGACGAACTCTTCGACGTCGCCCGTAGCGCGTGGGCCGAAGCCGGCAAGCCGAAACCGCACCTGGGCACCTCGTTCTGGTTCGCGATCGGCGACGGTGACGAGGCCCGCGCGCAGGTCCACCGCCACCTGCGGCACTACATGAACTGGATTCCGGCGGAGTTCGTCGACGCGATGGCGCCGACCACCGGCTGGTCGGGCAGCGAGAACGAGCTCGTCGCCGTGCTGCGGAAGTTCGCCGCGATCGGCACCACCGAGGTGCATCTGATCCCCACCAGTTCCGATCTTGACCAACTACGCAGGGTCGCCGACCTGGTCGGCGACATCGACTGAGTGAGGCGGATGCAATGACCCAGCCGTACGGCAACTACCAGATCGAGGTCTACTTCCAGGGCCTCACCGGTGTGCTGCCCAGCCTTCCGATGTCCTTCGCCGAGCTCGAAACCCGCGCGCAGCAAGCGCTGTCGCCGTCGATCTGGTCGTATGTGGCCGGCGGCGCCGGCGACGAGCACACCCAGCGGATCAACGTCACCGCGTTCGAGCAGTGGGGTCTGATTCCGCGGATGCTGGTCGGCGCCACCGAGCGCGATCTGTCGGTCGAGCTGTGGGGCAGGCGCTGGCCGGCACCGATCTTCATGGCCCCGGTCGGCGTGATCGGCTTGTGCACCCAGGACCGGCACGGCGACCTCGCCGCGGCGCGGGCGGCCGCCCGCACCGGGGTGCCGTTGTGCGTGTCGACACTGACGATGGATCCACTCGAAGACGTCGCCGCCGAATTCGGCGACACGCCAGGGCTTTTCCAGCTGTACACCCCGACCGATCGGGACTTGGCCGAGAGTCTGGTCCATCGCGCCGAGGCCGCCGGCTACTCGGGCATCGTCGTCACGCTGGACACCTGGATCCCGGGCTGGCGGCCCCGGGATCTGTCCACGGCCAACTTCCCGCAGCTGCGTGGCCTGTGCCTGGCCAACTACATCAGCGACCCGAACTTCCGCAACAAGGTCGAGGCCGACATCGACGCCGACCCGCGCAACGCGGTTCTGCACTGGATCAGCATCTTCGGAAACTCGTTGACGTGGAACGACTTACCGTGGCTGCGGTCGCTGACGTCGCTGCCGCTGATCCTCAAAGGCATCTGCCATCCCGACGATGCCCGGCGCGCCATTGACGCCGGGATCGACGGGATCTACTGCTCCAACCACGGCGGCCGCCAGGCGAACGGCGGCATTCCCGCCATCGACTGCCTGCCCGACGTGGTCGCGGCCGCCGGTGAGGTGCCGGTGTTGTTCGACTCCGGGATCCGATCCGGTGCCGACATCGTCAAGGCACTGGCGCTGGGCGCCAAGGCGGTCGGGGTCGGCCGGCCGTACGCCTACGGTGCGGCGCTGGGCGGGACCGACGGGATCGTGCATGTGTTGCGCTCGACTGCTCGCCGAAGCAGACCTGCTCATGGCCATCGACGGCTATCCCACCTTGGCCGACCTGACACCCGAAGCGCTTCGCCGCGTGCGACAGTAGGGCGATGTCGCAACCCACGACCACCGTCAGCCGGATGCCGGAAAAGCAACGGACCACGCGCGCTGAACTCGACGCGCTGCTCGACAGCACGCCGCTGGCGACCATCGCGCTGGTTCGCGACGGCCACCCGGTGATTTTCCCGACCGGCTTCGCGCGCATCGGTGACGAGTTGGTGATCCACGGATCGACCGGCTCGCCGTGGTTGCGTCAACTCGCCGAGGGGGCCGCCGCGGCGGTGTCCGTCACCGCCCTCGACGGTGTCCTGGTGGCGCGCAGCGGATTCGAGTCGTCGTTCCAATACCGCAGCGCGGTGCTGTTCGGGACGTTCGAGCAGATCCCCGACGAGGACAAGCTCGGCTACCTCGAGACGCTGACCGACACGTTCATCCCGGGCCGCGTCGCCGAGGTTCGGCCCAGTTCGCGCAAGGAGCTCGCGGCGACCATGCCGTTGCGGATGCCGATCGGGGACGCCAACTGGTCGCTGAAGGTCGGCGACGGCTGGTCCGAGGACCCCGAGGAGGACATCGCCTCCCCGGTATGGGCCGGCGTGGTCCCGTTGACGACCGTCTACGGCGATCCTCGGCGCTCACCGGACTGCGACGAAACCATCCCGGTGCCCCCGTCGGTGCGGGCGATGCGCGGCCCGCTGGCCAATCGGCGCGGCGGCTGACTCAGCCACCTAGACGATCGAGATCTGAAGGATGACCCGCGGCTTTCGCCCCCGGGCGAGGATCCTCTCGACCAGCGTCACGATCCGGTATTCCAGTCCGTACTTGCCTCGGATGACCTGTTCCAGCCGCTGCACGGTCGCGGGATCGGTGATGATCTCGGCGGTACCCGCCACCGGGACGACGCCGTCGCGCACCTTGCCGGTTCGGGTGCTGGCGGCCAGCAGCACGCGCGGATCGTTGCGGACCCGCTTGACCTTCCAGCTGTCGGCGGGAGTCCACGCGATCAGCTCGAATCCGTCCCGACCGATCCACATCGGCGTAGCCACTTCGTCGCCGTTGCGCTTGAAGGTGGTGAGTGCGACGAATCGCTCTGCGGCGAGCGGGGTTACGAAGTCCATGTGTCAACCTAGCCCGCGGCGAGCGCGGGCGTCCGCGATGTCTAGATGCGGACGACCATGTTGCGGCTCGCCTGCTTGGCCTGATACATCGCCACGTCGGCGCGGGCGGTGACCGCGGCGGCGGACTCGCCCGGAACCGAGATGGTGGCACCGATGCTCAACGTCGCGCGAATGGTGTTGTCGCCGTGCTGGATCGGTTCGGCGGTGCGGCAACGAATCTTCTCGCCGATCTCGACCGCCTCATCGAGGTCGTGGATGCCGGGCAGCAGCACCACCATCTCATCACCGCCGATCCTGCCGACCGTGTCGCCCTGACGAATGCTGTCGCGAATCCGGGCTGCGACGGTCGCGAGGACGACGTCGCCGGCGCTGTGTCCCCAGGTGTCGTTGATGGATTTGAAGTAGTCGACGTCGCAGAACAGGACGCCGAGATGCAAACCCGGGTCGCGGGTGCCGTGGAGGGCCGATTCCAGGCGGGCGATCGCCTCGGCCCGGTTCGGCAGCCCGGTGAGGGTGTCGAACCGGGCCAGCCGGTCGAGTCGCTCCTGCGCCTCGACCTGTTCGTCGACGATGCGCAGCGCCGCGATCAGCCCGTCGGTGGTGCCGTCGGCGTCGATGTAGGGCTTGACGTGGCCGTCGACCCAGTGGTGTCCACCGTCGGCGGTGCGGACCCGAAACCGTGCCAGGACCGGTCGATCGGCGGCGGCGCCCCGCATGGCGGTCAGAAGGACGTCGATGTCCTCGGGATCCACGTGGCCCGTTACGTCGGAGCCGACCCAGCGCCCCGGCGGCTCGCCGAACGCGGCCTCGACCGACGGGGAGACCCAGCTGACGCTGCTGCCGTGGAGATGAAGGATCACGTCGACGGCGTTGTCGGCCAGGATGCGGTAGCGCATCTCGGCGTCGGCGCGCTGCCGGCTCAGCTGCTCCTTCTCGATGAGTAGCTTCTGCTCGCGCTGACTCAGGTAGAGAGCGATCACGCCGACGATGACGGTGGCGATCGTCGTCGCGAGGATCCACGCCGCTTCGGACCCGAGACCGAGACCCAGAAACGGCAGCCGCGCGAGCCCGATCAGCACCGGTAGGCCGCCGAGGACGGCGACCAGCCGGAGCAGGGCCCAGCGGTCAGGTCGGGCCAGCAGCCAGGCGACCGGGTTTCGGTCGGGACATGCCGCCAGCGTTGCCGCGATGAGCAGCAGCACACCGATGGCCGTCGAGATCTCCTGGCCGGTCGACTCCGACAACTCCACCGCCGAGATGGCCCTGAACATGTGGCCCATGACCGTCACGAGCGGCGTGGCCAGGGCGGCGATGAGGAACATGCCCCAGAGCACGCCGGTGCGCCGCCGGCCGAACCGCATCAGCACGACAGCCGCGGACAGATACAGGACCGACAACGCCGTCCGCGGGCTGGGGCGAGGCGACCCGACCGTGTTGTCCAACCTCACCCCGCCCAATCCGAACGACCTCGCGCTCAAATGCTCGGCGAGCACGATGATGGTGAGCAGACCCACCACGACGGCCAGGCCACGACCGACCCAGATCCGAAGCCGTGAAGGATCTCCCGACTGCGCCAGGATCGCGGCCCCCAAAGCGACGAACCAGAGTGGACCCCACGGCGTTGCCTGCGGCCAGGAAGGAAAGCCGTGGGTCAGCTGCTCTGTTCCGACCGTCCAGCCCGCCGCGTTCAACACCGCGAAAACAAGGACCACCGCGACGGCGGCCCGCCCCCACCGGGCCAGGCGGACTTGCGGAGCAACGCCCGAGCCGACCGCGCCCATCGTCTGACCTCTCCGTCGAATCACGAAGCGCGGTGTCGTCGATTCCGCGGTGGAGACAATTGAACACGCAGTTCAGCTAGTGAGCGTTCTTTTGACTGGGAACGAAAGGGCCACATCTGACCCGGACAATTGTGGAAGGGTGCCCCCGGCAGGATTCGAACCTGCGGCCTTCTGCTCCGGAGGCAGACGCTCTATCCCCTGAGCTACGGGGGCGCATGGTGATGATGCGCCAATTGGGCTCCGCCAGCCTAACGCATCGTCGCGGCGGCTTGCCCGCTGCCCACTCGACCTCCACCCCGGTCGCTGCGCTCCTGCGCACCGGATATCGATTCGGGGTCTGACCACGTCAGACCATAAGATGGACCCTCGTGACACCCGCCGACCTCGCCGAGCTGCTCAAGAGCACCGCTGCCGCCGTGCTGGCGGAGCACGGCCTCGACACCGCCGCCCTGCCCGACGCGGTCACCGTCGAGCGGCCCCGCAACCCCGAGCACGGTGATTACGCCACCAACCTTTCCCTACAGGTCGCCAAGAAGGTCGGCGCCAACCCGCGTGAGCTGGCCGGCTGGATGGCCCAGGCGCTCGCCGAGGCTGATGGCATCGCGTCGGCCGAGGTCGCCGGGCCCGGCTTCGTCAACCTTCGCCTGGAGGCATCGGCCCAGGGCGTCATCGTCAGCAATATCGTCGCCGCCGGTGCGGACTACGGCCGCTCGGGCCTGCTCGACGGCGAGAAGGTCAACCTCGAGTTCGTCTCGGCGAACCCGACCGGCCCGATCCACATCGGCGGTACCCGCTGGGCCGCGGTCGGCGACGCGCTCGGCCGGCTGCTGAGCACCCAGGGCGCCGAGGTGGTACGCGAGTACTACTTCAACGACCACGGCGCGCAGATCGACCGCTTCGTCAACTCCCTGATCGCCGCCGCCAACGGACAACCCGCCCCGGAGGACGGCTACGCCGGCGCCTACATCAGCGACATCGCCGACCAGGTGCTGGCCAAGGCGCCCGACGCGATGAGCCTTCCGGACGACGAGCAGCGCGAGACGTTCCGGTCCATCGGAGTGGATCTGATGTTCACCCACATCAAGGCGTCCCTGCACGAGTTCGGCACCGACTTCGACGTCTATACCCACGAAGACTCGATGCACTCCAGCGGTCGGGTCGACCAGGCCATCGCCAAGCTGCGCGAGACCGGCAACATCTACGAGAAGGACGGCGCAACGTGGTTGCGCACCACCGAGTTCGGCGATGACAAGGACCGCGTGGTCATCAAGAGCGACGGTCAACCGGCCTACATCGCCGGCGACCTCGCCTACTACCTCGACAAGCGGCAGCGCGGCTTCGACCTCTGCATCTACATGCTCGGCGCCGACCACCACGGCTACATCGCCCGCCTGAAGGCCGCCGCGGCCGCCCTCGGCGACGACCCCGACACCGTCGAGGTGCTCATCGGCCAGATGGTCAACCTGGTCCGCGACGGTCAGCCGGTGCGGATGAGCAAGCGGGCCGGCACCGTCATCACCCTCGACGACCTGGTCGAGGCCATCGGCGTGGACGCCGCGCGGTATGCGCTGACCCGATCCTCGGTCGACACCCCGATCGACATCGACCTGCAGCTGTGGTCCTCGGCCTCCAGCGAAAATCCGGTCTATTACGTGCAATACGCCCATGCCCGGCTCTCGGCGCTGGCCCGCAACGCCGCCGAACTGGGCCTGGCACCCGACACCGCGCACCTCGAACTGCTCACCCACGACAAAGAGGGCGCGCTGATCCGCAACCTCGGCGAGTTCTCCCGGGTGCTCGAGTCGGCGGCATCCCTGCGCGAGCCGCACCGGGTGTGCCGCTACCTGGAGGACCTGGCCGGGGACTACCACCGGTTCTACGACTCCTGCCGGGTGCTGCCGCAGGGCGACGAAGACCCGACCGACCTGCACCGCGCGCGACTGGCGTTGTGCCAGGCCACCCGGCAGGTCATCGGCAACGGGCTGGGCATCCTGGGCGTGTCCGCACCGGAGCGGATGTGAACGCTCATCCCGCCGGCCCGCGGCACGCAGAGGAGATCCACCACGGCGGGACGCCGCCGCGGCCGCGGAGCGCTGCCGAGATGCTGGCGCTCGGCCCGAAAGTATGGCCGCACAACACCGTCTCGCGGTGAAGACGGCGTCGTGCGCGATCGCCGATGTGACGGTGACCGACGCTCGCCGCCGAGTACGGCACGCCCGCTGTTCGTCATCGACGAGGACGACTTCCGCGCGACGCTGCCGCGAGATGGCCGCCGCGTTCGGTGGCGGCGAGAACGTGCACTATGCGGCGAAAGCCTTCCTGTGCAGCGAGATCGCACGCTGGGTCGACGAGGAGGGACTGTCCCTGGACGTGGCCAGCGGGGGAGAGCTCGCCGTCGCCCTGCATGCCGGCTTTCCCGCCGAGCGGATTGCGCTGCACGGCAACAACAAATCGGTCGAAGAACTGACCTCGGCGGTCAAGGCCGGCGTCGGCCACGTCGTGCTGGACTCGATGACCGAGATCGACCGGCTCGACGCCATCGCGGGTGACGCCGGGGTCGTCCAGGACGTCCTGATCCGGGTCACCGTCGGCGTCGAGGCCCACACCCACGAATTCATCGCCACCGCGCACGAGGACCAGAAGTTCGGCCTCTCGCTGGCCGGTGGTGCCGCGATCACCGCGGTGCGGCGCGTCTTCGCCGCCGACAACCTGCGGCTGGTCGGACTGCACAGCCACATCGGGTCGCAGATCTTCGACGTCGACGGTTTCGAACTCGCCGCGCACCGGATCATCGGCCTGCTGCGCGACATCGTCGCCGAGTTCGGGGTCGACAAGACCGCGCAGATCGCCACCGTCGACCTCGGCGGCGGTCTCGGCATTTCCTATCTGCCGCACGATGATCCGCCGCCGGTGGACGATCTGGCGGCCAAGCTCGGCGCGATCGTGCGCAACGAGTCCGCTGCGGTCGGCCTGCCCGCACCCCGCCTGGTCGTCGAACCGGGCCGCGCCATCGCCGGCCCGGGAACGATCACCCTCTACGAGGTCGGCACCGTCAAGGATGTCGCCGTCAGTCAGGGCATGCACCGCCGCTACGTCAGCGTCGACGGCGGCATGAGTGACAACATCCGCACCTCGCTCTACGGCGCGGAGTACGACGTGCGGCTGGTCTCGCGGGTCAGCGACGCCTGCCCCGACCCTGGCACGCGTCGTCGGAAAGCACTGCGAGAGCGGCGACATCGTCGTCCGCGACGCCTGGGTGCCCGACGACGTGCAGCCGGGAGACCTGCTGGCGGTGGCCGCGACCGGCGCCTACTGCTACTCGATGTCGAGCCGGTACAACCTGCTCGGCCGCCCCGCCGTGGTGGCCGTGCGCGACGGGCGATCCCGCCTGATCCTGCGCCGGGAGACCGTCGACGATCTGCTGAGTCTGGAAGTGAGGTAACCGATGGAACCAGGAGCGAGCGGAGCCGCGGAGCCGGCGACATCAGGGGGGGCATCGGTGTCGCGGTATTGGGCCTGGGCAACGTCGGCAGCGAGGTCGTGCGCATCATCGAGGAGAGCGCGCCCGATCTGGCTGCGCGTATCGGCGCGCCGTTGGAGCTGCGCGGCGTCGGCGGTCCGCCGGGTCGCCGATGACCGGGGCGTGCCGGTCGAGATGCTCACCGAGAACGTCGAAGAGCTGGTCTCCCGCGAGGACGTCGACATCGTCGTGGAGTTGATGGGTCCGGTCGAGCCGGCCCGCAAGGCGATCCTGACCGCCACTCGAACACGGCAAGTCGGTCGTGACCGCCAACAAGGCGCTGCTGGCCCAGTCCACCGGGGAATTGGCGCAGGCCGCCGAACGCGCCCATGTCGACCTCTACTTCGAGGCCGCCGTCGCCGGCGCCATCCCGGTGATCCGCCCGTTGACCCAGTCGCTGGCCGGCGACACCGTGCTGCGGGTGGCAGGCATCGTCAACGGCACCACCAACTACATCCTCTCCGAGATGGCCTCCACCGGAGCCGATTACGCTTCCGCGCTGGCCGACGCCAGTGCCCTCGGGTACGCCGAGGCGGATCCCACCGCCGACGTGGAGGGCTACGACGCCGCCGCCAAGGCCGCGATCCTGGCGTCCATCGCGTTTCACACCCGCGTCACCGCCGACGACGTCTACCGCGAGGGCATCACCAAGGTCACCCCCGCCGACTTCGAGTCGGCCCGTGCGCTGGGCTGCACCATCAAGCTGCTGTCGATCTGTGAGCGGATCACCACCGGTGAAGGCCAGGAACGGGTTTCGGCGCGGGTCTATCCCGCGCTGGTGCCGCTGACCCATCCGCTGGCCACCGTCAACGGCGCGTTCAACGCCGTCGTCGTGGAGGCCGAGGCCGCCGGCCGGCTGATGTT
Source organism: uncultured Actinomycetota bacterium (assembly GCA_963753095.1). GTDB lineage: Bacteria > Actinomycetota > Actinomycetes > Mycobacteriales > Mycobacteriaceae > Mycobacterium. The sequence continues at coordinate 308,920 of CAVWBC010000002.1, read as the reverse complement.
CTACGGCCAGGGCGCGGGCGGCAAGCCGACCGCTTCGGCGGTGATGGGCGACCTGGTGATGGCCGCGCGCAACCGCGTGCAGGGCGGCCGCGGTCCCCGCGAGTCGAAGTACGCCCAGTTGCCGATCGCCCCGATGGGTGTCATCCCGACCCGCTACTACGTGAGCATGATCGTCAACGACCGGCCGGGCGTGTTGTCCTCGGTGGCAGCCGAATTCGGCAATCGGGAGGTCAGCATCGCCGAGGTGCGCCAGGAGGGCATCGTGGACGAGGAGGGCCAGCCGTGCGGTGCGCGCATCGTGGTCGTCACCCACCGCGCCACCGACGCGGCCCTGTCGGAGACCGTCGCCGCGCTGGCCGACCTCGACGTCGTCCAGGACGTCAACAGCGTGCTGCGTTTGGAGGGAACCAGCGAATGAGCACGACGAAATCACGCCGTGCACAGGCCCTGGCCGGGGCTCATCGAGGCCTACCGGGACCGGCTGCCCGTCGCGGCGGACTGGACCCCGGTGACGCTGCTCGAGGGCGGCACGCCGCTGATCCAGCGCCCCGCGGTTGTCGGAAAAGACCGGCTGCACGGTGCATCTGAAGGTCGAAGGGACTCAACCCCACCGGTTCGTTCAAGGACCGCGGCATGACCATGGCCGTCACCGACGCGGTGGCCCGCGGCCAGCAGGCGGTGCTGTGCGCGTCGACCGGCAACACCTCGGCGTCGGCGGCCGCCTACGCCGCCCGGGCCGGCATCACCTGCGCGGTCTTGATCCCGCAGGGCAAGATCGCGATGGGCAAGCTCGCACAGGCACTGATGCACGGCGCCAAGATCATCCAGATCGACGGCAACTTCGACGACTGCCTGGAAATGGCCCGCAAGCTGACCGCCGACTATCCGACCATCTCGCTGGTCAACAGCGTGAACCCGGTACGCATCGAAGGCCAGAAGACCGCGGCGTTCGAGATCGTCGACGCCCTCGGCACCGCGCCGGACGTGCACGCGCTGCCCGTCGGCAACGCCGGCAACATCACCGCCTACTGGAAGGGCTACACCGAGTACCACCGCGACGGCCTGACCGACAAGCTGCCCCGCATGCTGGGCACTCAGGCCGCCGGCGCCGCCCCGCTTGGTGCTGGGCCACCCGGTCAGCCACCCGGAGACCATCGCCACCGCGATCCGCATCGGGTCACCGGCGTCGTGGGGACCCGCCGTGGCCGCACAGCAGGAATCCGATGGCCAGTTCCTGGCGGCGACCGACGACGAGATCCTGGCCGCCTATCACCTGGTGGCTCGCGACGAGGGCGTGTTCGTCGAGCCGGCGTCGGCGGCCAGCATCGCCGGGCTGCTCAAAGTCCGTCGAGGACGGCTGGGTCAAGCCCGGGTCGACGGTGGTCTGCACCGTCACCGGCAACGGACTCAAGGATCCTGACACCGCCCTTCGTGACATGCCGAAGGTGACCCCCCTGCCGGTCGACCCCGGTGCTGTGGTCGCCGAACTCGGCCTCGGCTGAGGAAGCGGACTGTCTGTGACCATGAGGCTTCCTGCCGGGCTGCGCGCCAGCGCGGCCGTCGCCGCGTCCAGCGCCAATCTGGGTCCGGGTTTCGACAGTGTCGGGCTGGCGTTGGGTCTCTACGACGAGATCCTCGTCGAAACCATCGATTCCGGTCTGATCGTCGAGGTCGAGGGGGAGGGCGCCGGTCAGGTGCCGCTGGACCCGGAGCATCTGGTGGTGCGGGCCATCCACCGCGGGCTGGTTGCCGCGGGCGCGGACGCGACCGGGCTGATCGTGCGCTGCCGCAACAACATCCCGCATTCCCGTGGCCTCGGGTCCTCAGCCGCAGCAGTGGTCGGTGGTCTGGCGGTAGCCAATGGCCTTGTGGCACAAGCCGATTTGCCTCCGCTGACGCCCGCGCAGCTGATTCAGCTGTCCTCTGAGTTCGAGGGTCACCCCGACAACGCCTCGGCGGCGGTGCTGGGCGGGGCGGTGGTGTCGTGGACGGCGACGGACGCCGGGGCGCCGGCCTACTCCGCAGCCCCGGTGCGACTGCACCCCGACATTCACCTCTTTCCCGCCATCCCGGAAGTGCGCTCGTCCACCGCGGAGACCCGCGTGCTGCTGCCGGCCCAGGTCAGCCACGAGGCGGCCCGATTCAATGTCAGCCGGGCCGCCCTGTTGGTGGTCGCGCTCACCGAGCGGCCCGACCTGCTGATGGCGGCCACCGAGGACGCGCTGCACCAGCCGCAACGGGCCCCGGCGATGCCTGCCTCGGCGGAATATCTAGCCGTCCTGCGCCGTTGTGGCGTTCCAGCGGTGCTCTCCGGCGCCGGCCCGTCGGTTCTGGGGCTCACCACGAGTCCGAAACTGCCGGACGAGGCGCTGGAGTTCGGCATCGCGAACGGGTTCACCGTCAGTGAGATGAGCGTCGGGGACCCGGTCCGGTGGGACGCCGGTGCCGGCGCTTTCGGCTGAGATACCCCAGGCCGGCGCGGTTTTCTTGCTTCAGGCAGCGAAGGCGGCTATCCTCGGTTCCGTCCGGCAATCGCAGCGTCTGTACCTGCGCCTACACTAGGACGACCACCAATTCTCATCGTGTTCCGATCGTGGGCTGACGGTTCGCCATGTAACCGCGAATCCCGGCATCACCGCTGGCACCGATGACGGTGAGACTTCGCATTCAGCGAATCGGCTGAGTGCCAGAACCCCTCGCACGATGAAACAGCGGGGGAAGAAAGGAAATCCGTGTCTGATACGGACCTGATCACGGCTGGAGACAACGTCCCGCAGACGGAGTTGCCGACCGCCGTAAACGCCGAGACCTCCCCGGCCCGCGACCCGAAGCCAGAAGCTGAGTCGCAGGTGGCCACCGGCGGGGACACCGGTTCTGCCGGGGCGACCGGTTCCCTGTCGACCATGGTGCTGCCCGAACTGCGTGCTCTGGCGAGCCGTGTCGGTGTCAAGGGGACGTCGGGGATGCGCAAGAGCGAACTCATCTCCGCCATCCGGGACCGCCAGAACGGCGGCAATGGCGCTGCTCACAACGGTGAGAACGGCGGCGGACAGGCCAAGACCGAGCCCGCTTCCGAGCCGGCGGCCGAAACCCGCAGCCAGACCGACACCGGCACCGATACCAACGCCGATGCCAACGCCGGCGAGCCGCGCCGCCGCGAGCGGCGCACCGCCTCGCGCGACGTGGGTGCCCCCGGCGACGGTGCCGACAAGCAGCAACCTGCTGACAACGGCTCCGGACGCAACCAGCAGCGGAACGACAACCGCAACGACAACCGCAACGACAACCGGAACGAGAACCGGAACGACAACCGCCAGGACAACCGGGACTCCGGGGACCAGGGCGGCGACGGACAGTCCGGCGGACAGCAGAACCGCGGTGGCGGCGACGATGACGGTGGCGGCCAGGGCCGCCGTGGCCGGCGGTTCCGTGACCGCAGGCGCCGTGGTGAGCGCAGCGGTGGCGGCGAAGGCGGTGGCGGCAACGAGGCCGAACTGCGCGAGGACGACGTCGTCCAGCCGGTCGCCGGCATCCTCGATGTTCTCGACAACTATGCCTTCGTGCGAACCTCCGGCTACCTTGCCGGCCCGAACGACGTCTACGTCTCGATGAACATGGTCCGCAAGAACGGCCTGCGCCGTGGCGACGCCGTCACCGGCGCCGTGCGGGTGGCCAAGGAGGGCGGCGACGGCGGCGGCGGCGGCCAGAATTCGCGGCAGAAGTTCAACCCGCTGGTCCGGCTGGACAGTGTCAACGGCGGCCCGGTGGAGGACGCTCGGAAGCGCCCCGAGTTCGGCAAGCTGACGCCGCTGTACCCGAACCAGCGCCTGCGTCTGGAGACCACGCCGGACAAGCTGACGACCCGCGTGATCGACCTGATCATGCCGATCGGCAAGGGCCAGCGAGCGCTGATCGTCTCCCCGCCCAAGGCGGGCAAGACCACGATCATGCAGGACATCGCCAACGCGATCACCCGCAACAACCCCGAGTGCCACCTGATGGTCGTGCTCGTCGACGAGCGCCCTGAAGAGGTCACCGACATGCAGCGCTCGGTCAAGGGTGAGGTCATCGCCTCCACCTTCGACCGGCCGCCGTCGGATCACACCCAGGCCGCCGAGCTGGCCATCGAGCGGGCCAAGCGCCTAGTCGAGCAGGGCAAGGACGTCGTGGTGCTGCTGGACTCGATCACCCGGCTGGGACGTGCCTACAACAACGCCTCGCCCGCATCGGGCCGCATCCTGTCCGGTGGTGTGGACTCGACGGCCCTCTATCCGCCGAAGCGGTTCCTCGGTGCCGCCCGCAACATCGAATTCGGCGGCTCCCTGACCATCATCGCCACGGCGATGGTCGAGACCGGTTCCACCGGTGACACGGTCATCTTCGAGGAGTTCAAGGGCACCGGCAACGCCGAGCTCAAGCTCGATCGCAAGATCGCCGAGCGGCGGGTTTTCCCGGCGGTCGACGTCAACCCCTCCGGTACCCGCAAGGACGAGTTGCTGCTGTCGACGGATGAGTTCGCGGTCGTGCACAAGCTCCGCCGGGTGCTGTCCGGGCTGGATTCCCATCAGGCGATCGACCTGCTGATGAGCCAGCTGCGGAAGACCAAGACCAACTACGAGTTCCTGGTGCAGGTTTCCAAGACCGCACCGGGTGCACCGGACGCCGACTAGAGCTCAGGGCTGCCGCAAGGCCGTCATCCCGGGTGCCAACAGGTCGTCCAGCGCCGACCACGGCACGGTCAGCACCAGCAGTCCGTGCGCGAACTGGTAGTCCGCGAAGTGGATCTCCAGTCCGGTCGGGGTGGGGATCCAGTTCGCGAAGTTCGCCTCGACCGGCTCATTGCCCGGTTCATCCGGCATCGGCGTCTCGCCCATGCCCATCACGGCGGGCAGTAGCAACTTGGTCTGCTGCGAGAGCCGGTTCAAGCCGGCCTGTTCGTCGCTGAACAGGTCTTTGAGGGTGATCGGTGTTGCCGAGCGCGAGTCGATCACCACGGTGCTGACGTAGTTCACCGGATGCGCGGACGGCACATGGTTGTACAGGCCGGTGATCAGTTCGGACACCGACGCACTGCTGAAGAACACCTTCGGGTTCGTGTCGAAGCTCCAGGTTCCGTCCGAGCCGGCGTCCCGTTTCACCGGATCCAGCTGGCCCTGCGCCGATGCCTGGACCGCCCGGTTGAAGGTGTCCGCCACCTTGGCGTCGCCGCCGGAAATCGTGTCGAGCACCAGCGTCCACCGTCCCGTGCCGTCCGGTGTGGCGTCACCGGAGGTGGTGCGGGTGACGGTGTAGGTCTGGCCGTTGCTGACGCCGGCCTGCGCGGCAGCGGCGGCGCTGGTGGCCGTGGTGGCAGTACTCGTGCCCGTGGCGGTGGACGTCGATGTCGTCGGTGCGGGCGATGACCCACCGCAGGCCACCAGGGCGCTCGAGAGCGCGGTTGCACAAATCGTCATGATGCAGCGGTGAGTGTTCACCTGCGGCATTGTGTCACCACGCACGTTCGATCAAAGGACACCCGATGAACTCCTACGACATCTGGCGCACCATCGACGAGCAGCGCGCCGGACTTGCGGACCTGCTCGAGGGGCTGGATGCGCGGCAGTGGACGACTCCCTCGCTGTGCGAAGGGTGGCGGGTGCGCGATGTCGCGGCGCATCTCACTCATTCGCACATGGGCCTGGGTCGGGTCGTCATCGAAGCGGTCAAGTCGGGCTTCCGGTTCGATCCGATGATCAAGCGACTTGCCCTGGAAGACAACAGGTCCCAGGTGGAGATCGTGGCCGCCTTGCGTGCCATGGTGGGATCGCGCAGGCGCATCGCGGGAAGTAGCGAGATCGACCCGCTGATCGATGTCCTGGTCCACACCCAGGACATCGTGGAGCCACTCGGCATCGACCGGACGATGCCGAGCGACGCCGCCGCTGCGGCCGCGAAGCGCTTGTGGGACAGTCGCTTTCCGATCAACCCGCAGCGCCGATTGAAGGGCATCCGCCTGACGGCGACGGACGCCGATTTCGCGGTCGGCGACGGCTACGACGTGCACGCGCCGATCCGCGACATCCTGATGGTGCTCACCGGCCGGCGGACATCGATCTCCGATGACATCGCCGCGCACGTCCGCGATTCGTAGCGCGTCAGTCCTCGGCCGGGTCGGCTCGCAGTCCCGGCATCACGTAGCGGCGCAGATAGCGCAGCACTGCATCGGGGTCGTCGGGGTTGAGGGTCTCGCCGGGAACGGTCGCCAGGCTGATGATGACGCGGGCAACCCATTCGCATGCCTCGTCCAGGTCGTGGTCGGCGTGAATGTCACCCCGCTCGCGCGCCGCCTCGACGTAGGGCCGCCAGAACGCGCCGACGTCGGGTACCAGGCCCTGAACACCCGCGCCCGCGCAGGCATTGAACTCGTCGGGTTCGTCGCGGCGCAGTTTCATGACAAGCGCATCCGGTGACTCGTAGGCGCTTCGGCCCACCAGGACGCCGGCGGCGAACTGCCGCTCGAATCCGTCGATCTCAGCCAGCATGGTGTGGGCCTCGCCCCAGAACGCGTCGTTGAGACGCACGATCGCCGCACCGAGAAGTGACGACTTGTCGGGATAGTGGCGGTACAGCCAGCCCCGGGACACACCGGCCACCTCGGCGACCTCGGACACCGTCGTCGCCCGGATTCCCTTGGCCCGCAGACACACCTCGGCAGCATCGATCAGCCGGTCCCGGATCGTCTTTCCGGTGGTCGAGCTGTCGGCCTTGGCGCTGACGGTCACCCGGGCCTCTCCTGTCCATGTCGCCGTGACGGTCGATGGCGACATCCTCCCAAACCCGGGTCGGCTCCGGGGCGGATGCGTGTAGACAGATTTGAAATTGTGTCCACTGATGCGCTTTCATGGTGACGCAAGCCACTGCGCCGTGCAGCATGGTGGCACACGACGACGACCTGGTGAGGGGATCCGTGGCCGAGACCGTCCAGCAACTGCTCCGCGAACGTCTCGACGATTCCGCGCCGGCGGTCAAGTACGGCGACCGGGTCTGGTCCTGGCGCGAACACCTCGGTGAAGCGGCCCGGCAGGCGGCGGCCCTGATAGCGATCGCGGACCCGGACCGGCCGCTGCACGTCGGAACGCTGCTGAGCAATTCTCCGGACATGCTCACGGCGATGGCCGCTGCCGGCCTCGGGGGTTATGTGTTGTGCGGCATCAACAACACCCGCCGTGGCGAAGCACTGGCGCGCGATATCGCCCGGGCCGACTGCCAGGTCGTCCTGACCGACGCGGCGCACCGCGGATTGCTCGACGGTCTCGACCTGCCCGGTGTTCGTGTTCTCGACGTGGGATCTGCCGACTGGTCAACGCTGCTGTCGCAGGCCGGCGAACTCAGCCCGCATCGGGAGGTGACGCCGACCGACACCTTCATGCTGATCTTCACCTCGGGAACAAGCGGCGAACCGAAGGCGGTCCAGGTTGCCCACATGATGGTCCCGTTCTCCGGGGCGGCCCTGGTCGAACGCTTCGCCGTCACCGCGGCCGACGTGTGCTACCTGTCCATGCCGCTGTTCCACTCCAACGCGCTGATGGCCGGCTGGGCCGTCGCGCTCGTGTCGGGGGCGGCGATGGCGCCGGCGACGTTCTCGGCATCCGGGCTGCTGCCCGATCTGCGCCGCTACGGCGCCACCTACATGAACTACGTGGGCAAGCCGCTGGCGTACGTGCTGGCGACCCCCGAGCAGGCCGACGACCACGACAACCCACTGCGCGTCGCGTTCGGTAACGAGGCCGCGGACCGCGACATCGCCGAGTTCGGCCGGCGATTCGGCTGCACCGTGTGGGACGGCTTCGGTTCCACCGAGGGTGCGGTCATCATCACCCGCGAGGACGACTGCCCGGCCGGGTCGGTGGGCCGCGGCTTCCCCGGCGTGGCCATCTACGACCCCGAGACGCTGCAGGAGTGCGCGACGGCGGTGTTCGACGCCACCGGCGCGCTGGCCAACCCCGACGCGGCGATCGGGGAGATCGTCAACACCACCGGCTCCGGGCTGTTCGGCGGGTACTACAACGACCCGGACGCCACCGACGACCGGCTCAAGCACGGGATGTACTGGTCGGGCGACCTCGGCTACCGCGATGCCGACGGCTGGATCTATCTGGCCGGCCGCACCGGTGACTGGCTGCGGGTCGACGGCGAGAACCTCACCACCGCCCCGATCGAACGGGTTCTGCTGCGCCTCGAGCCGGTCAGCCGGGTGGCTGTCTACGCGGTCCCCGACGAACTGGTCGGCGACCAGGTCATGGCGGCGATCGTCCTGCGTGACGGCGCCACCCTGACCCCTGAGGACTTCGGTGCCTTCCTCGCCGAGCAAGGCGACCTCTCGCCGAAGGCCTGGCCGCGCTACGTCTGGATCGCCGACGACCTTCCCGTGACAGCGACCAACAAGATCCTCAAGCGTGAGCTGACCGCGCAGGGCGCCGACGTTGCGGGCGGAACGCTGTGGCGGCGCGAGGGCAACGGCGCCGGGTATCACCTCTGGACGCCGGAGTCGACGGCCCCCGCCGCGCTCTGACCTGCCCGGGAATGCCTCCCGGGTGTTCGGCGTTTGGGCTGGTGACGGCAAACCTGGCATACTGGATCGTCGACCACCTCAGGTACCGGTTCACGCCCGACAACCAGGTTGATCAAGCGGGCGACCCGGCGACCAACGATTGAAGAGGACACCATGAAATCAGGCATTCATCCTGCTTACGGCGAGACCACCGTGGTCTGCGGCTGTGGCAACAGCTTCCAGACCCGCAGCACCAAGGACGGCGGCCACATCGTGGTCGAGGTCTGCTCGCAGTGCCACCCGTTCTACACCGGCAAGCAGAAGATCCTCGACAGCGGCGGCCGCGTCGCCCGCTTCGAGAAGCGCTACGGCAAAGCGCAAGACCAGCGAGTCGGCCGACAAGTAGCCGCCTTACCGACGCCCGTTCTGTCGCTGAGTTCAAGCGAGAGGCCGGGCGTCGGTTTGCGTTCGGGGCCCGCAGCACCCGGAAACACTCGGAAAGGGGTAGGTGATGACGCAGACGGCCGCGGCGATCGAGACCGTACTCGCCGAGCATGCCGACCTCGAACGGCAACTCTCCGACCCGCAACTGCACGAAGACGCGGTCAACGCCCGCCGTGTCGGCAAGCGGTTCGCCCAGCTGGCGCCGATCGTCGCCGCCTACCGCAAGCTCGAATCGACGCGCGGCGACCTCGAAGCCGCCCGTGAGCTCGCTGTCGACGACGCGTCGTTCGCCGCGGAGGTACCCGAGCTGGAGGCCCGGGTCGCCGAACTCGACGCCTCGCTCACCGACATGCTGGCACCGCGCGACCCGCACGACCCCGACGACATCGTGCTGGAGGTGAAGTCGGGTGAGGGCGGCGAGGAGTCGGCGTTGTTCGCCGCCGATCTCGCCCGGATGTACATCCGCTACGCCGAACGCCACGGCTGGAACGTCACGGTTCTCGACGAGACCTTCTCGGATCTGGGCGGTTACAAAGAGGCGACGCTGTCGATCACCAGTAAGGGCGACTCCGCCGACGGTGTGTGGTCGCGGCTGAAGTTCGAAGGCGGCGTGCACCGGGTGCAGCGCGTGCCGGTCGACCGAATCCCAGGGCAGGGTTCACACTTCGGCGGCCGGCGTGCTGGTCTACCCCGAGCCCGAAGAGGTCGAACAGGTCCAGATCGACGAATCCGATCTGCGCATCGACGTCTACCGCAGTTCAGGGAAGGGCGGCCAAGGCGTCAACACCACCGACTCCGCCGTGCGGATCACCCACCTGCCCACCAGCATCGTCGTCACCTGCCAGAACGAACGGTCCCAGCTGCAGAACAAGGCGCGCGCGATGTTGGTGCTCGCCGCGCGGTTGCAGGCACTGGCGGAGGAGCAGGCGCAGGCCGATGCCTCGGCCGACCGTGCCAGCCAGATCCGCACCGTCGATCGCAGCGAACGGATCCGCACCTACAACTTTCCCGGAGAACCGGATCGCCGACCACCGGATCGGCTTCAAGTCGCACAACCTCGATCAGGTACTCGACGGTGATCTCGACGCCATGCTCGATGCGCTGGCCGCCGCCGACAAGCAGACCCGGCTGCAGCAGGCATGACCGAGCAATGACCACGCTGCGGCAGGCCATCGACGCCGCCACCGCTGCGCTGGCCCAGGCCGGGTATCGATTCTCCGCGAGTCGACGCCGAACTGCTGGCCGCCCATGTCGCCGGCACCGACCGCGGTCGGCTGGCCGTGATCGACCCGCCCGGCGCCGACTTCTTCGGCCGCTACGACGAGATGATCGCGGCACGTTCGCGGCGAACCCCGTTGCAGCACATCACCGGTACCGCGGCTTTCGGTCCGCTGGACCTGCATGTCGGCCCCGGCGTCTTCATCCCCCGACCGGAGACCGAAGCCCTGCTGGAATGGGCGATGGCGCAACCACTCCCGCGCGATCCGGTGATCGTCGATCTGTGTACCGGTTCGGGCGCCTTGGCCATCGCCTTGGCTCGGCAGTGGCCGGGGCGCGGGTGATCGCCGTCGACGACGACGGCACGGCGCTGGGTTATGCCCGGCGCAACGCCGAGGCCACGACGGTGGAGTTGGTCCTGGCCGACGTGACCACGCCGGGGCTGTTCGCCAGAGCTGACCGGTACCGTCGACCTGGTGGTCGCCAACCCGCCCTACATCCCGGTCGGTGCAGAGCTGGAACCCGAAGTGGCTCTAGCACGACCCGGCCCATGCCCTCTTCGGCGGCGTCGGACGGCATGGCGGTGATCGCACCGATCGTCGCGCCATGCGGCCCGATGGCTGACGACAGGCGGGCTGCTGGCCGTCGAACACGACGACACGACGTCGGACAAGACCATCGAAATCATCCGCGGCACAGATTGTTTCACCTCGATCGACCGCTCACCGCGATCTCGCCGGACGGCCGAGGTTCGTGACGGCGCGCAAGACCGAACGGGAGGAGTCAGCGTGACCCAGGTGTTCGACTGCAGCGATCCCCTCAGCGCGCCAACGCCATCGCCGCGGCGGCCAGCGCGGTGAAGAGCGGCCGGCTGGTCGTCATGCCCACCGACACCGTCTACGGCATCGGCGCCGACGCCTTCGACAGCGGCGCCGTCGCCGGCCTGCTCGCGGCCAAGGGCCGTGGGCCGGGACATGCCGGTCGGCGTGCTGGTCGGTTCCTGGCACACCATCGAGGGCCTGGTCTACTCGGTGCCGCACAGCGCCCGCGAGCTGATCCGGGCCTTCTGGCCCGGAGCGCTGAGCCTGGTCGTCCAACAGGCGCCGTCGCTGCAGTGGGACCTCGGCGACGCGCGGGGGACCGTCATGCTGCGGATGCCGCTTCACCCGGTGGCCATCGAACTGCTGCGCGAGGTCGGCCCGATGGCCGTCTCGAGCGCCAACGTCTCCGGACGTCCGGCCGCCACGACGGCCGACGAAGCGCAGCGCCAGCTCGGCGACCTCGTCGAGGTGTACCTCGACGCCGGGCCGTCACGAGGAGCAGGCCGCGTCGACGATCGTCGACCTCACCGGTCCCGAGCCGCGGATCCTGCGCGAAGGTCCGATCAGCGCGCAGGCCGTCGCCGACGTCCTCGGCGCCGACGTGGCCTCGCTGACCGCCTGATCAGCACCGGCGTCTCAGGTTGGTGCAGTACGGTTTTCTGCGATGGTGAGCCGAGCGCGATCTCGTCGGGCAGCCTCTGGCGCTGTCTGACCGCGGCGCCGGTGTTCCGCTGCGTGAGTTGGCCCTGGTCGGGCTGACCGCGGCGATCGTCACCTACTTCGCCACCGGCTGGGTGCGGGTGCTTGCCACCCGGCTCGGTGCGGTGGCATACCCCCGCGAGCGCGACGTCCACATCCAGCCCACACCGCGCATGGGTGGACTGGCGATGTACCTCGGTGTCGTCACCGCCGTGTTCCTGGCCTCTCAGCTGCCGGCGCTGACCCGCGGCTTCATCTACTCCTCGGGCATGCCCGCGGTCGTGGTCGCGGGCGGGCTGATCATGGGCATCGGCCTGATCGACGACCGCTGGGGCCTGGACGCGCTGACCAAGTTCGCCGGACAGATCACCGCGGCCAGCGTGCTGGTGACGATGGGCGTCGCGTGGAGCGTGCTCTACATCCCGATCGGCGGGGTCGGCACCATCGTGCTGGACCAGGTGTCCTCGATCCTGCTGACGCTGGCGCTGACGGTGTCGATCGTCAACGCGATGAACTTCGTCGACGGGCTCGACGGACTGGCCGCCGGGCCTCGGGCTGATCACCGCGCTGGCGATCTGCATCTTCTCGGTCGGACTGTTGCGCGACCACGGCGGCGACGTGCTGTTCTACCCGCCGGCGGTGATCTCTGTCGTGCTGGCCGGGGCGTGCCTGGGCTTCCTGCCGCATAACTTCCACCGCGCCAGGATCTTCATGGGCGACTCCGGCTCGATGCTGATCGGCCTGATGCTGGCCGCCGCGTCGACGACGGCGGCCGGGCCGATCTCGCAGAGCGCCTACGGCGCGCGCGACGTGTTCGCGCTGCTTTCGCCGTTCCTGCTCGTGGTCGCGGTGATGTTCGTGCCCGGCACTGGACATGCTGCTGGCCATCGTCCGGCGCACCCGGGCGGGGCTGAGCCCGTTCAGTCCCGGACAAGATGCACCTGCACCACCGGCTGCTGCAGATCGGCCATTCCCACCGCCGGGTGGTGCTGCTGATCTACCTCTGGGTCGGCATCGTCGCGCTCGGCGCGGCCAGCACGATCTTCTTCGATCCGCGGTACACCGGCGCGGTCATGCTGGCGGCGATCGTGGTGGCCGTCGTGGTCACGCTGATCCCCCTGTTGCGTCGCCGGGAGGGCGATTACGACGAGACTTTACGACGGTGAGTAGTAGACCGTGTTTAGGGCTGTCTACCATGTGGTACGGTGCTGGCTAGAACCCAGTTGAGACAAGACTGAACCTCACGGGTTGCCGGCCCCCGGCCCATCGGCGTGACACCCGATCGGCGCCGATTTACGACCGACAAAGGGAGCTGCCCCTTGGGTGATTCCAGCGCGCCTGCTCGCCCTCCGATACGCTCGGCGGGCCACGCACCAATCACTCGGCCAGCTCTCGACAACGCAAGATTGAGGTGAACCTGTGACGACGCCAGCGCAAGATGCGCCGTTGGTGTTTCCGTCGGTTGCCTTCCGGCCCCTCCGGCTGCTTGCGATCTGCTGCGCACTGGCCGCGCTCGCGGTGGGCCTGGCCGCGCTGGCTCGGCCACATCATGTTCGGTGTCTTCTTCGGTGTCGGCCTCGGGCTCGGTCTGATCAACGCCGTGCTCGTCCAGCGCTCGGTGGACGCGATCACCGCCGGGGACCATCCGCTCAAGCGCAAGATGGCGCTGAACTCCGCCACCCGCCTGCTGGTCATCAGCGCGATCGGCCTGACCATCGCGTTCGTTTTCCGGCCCGCTCGGCCTTGGTGTGTTGTTCGGCCTGGCTTTGTTCCAAGTTTTGCTCGTTTTGAGTACGGCGCTGCCGGTGTGGAAGAAAATGCGCACGGGCGAAGACAGTGAAGAGGTAGGCGCAGTGTCCGGCACCTCCGCGCCGGCCACCGCAGACGAAGCATCGAAGGATTGAGCACGCGATGAGTGAACGAATCCTCGCCGAGGCCGCAGATCGAGGTCGGCCACCACACCACGGCCGAATGGCTCGGCATGACGGTGAACACCGACACGGTGCTGGCCACCGCGATCGCCGCGGTCATCACCCTGGCTCTGGCGTTCTTCCTGCGGGCCAAGGTCACCTCGACCGGCGTCCCCAGCGGCGTGCAGCTGTTCTGGGAGGCCATCACCACCCAGATGCGAGGCCAGATCGAATCGGCCATCGGGATGAAGATCGCCCCGTTCGTGCTGCCGCTGGCGGTCGCGCTGTTCGTCTTCATCCTGATCGCCAACTGGATTTCGGTGCTGCCGGTGCAGTACGGAACCGCGAACGGCGGGACCGGCGAGCTGCTCAAGCCGCCGGCCTCCGACATCAACTTCGTGCTGGCGCTCGCGCTGTTCGTGTTCCTCTGCTATCACGCGGCCGGCATCTGGCGGCGCGGCCTGCTCGGGCACCCGGTCAAACTGCTCAAGGGCCACGTGGCCTTCCTGGCCCCGATCAACCTCGTCGAGGAGCTCGCCAAGCCGATCTCGCTGTCGCTCCGACTTTTCGGCAACATCTTCGCCGGCGGCATCATGGTCGCGCTGATCGCGCTGTTCCCGCCCTACATCATGTGGGCGCCCAACGCGATCTGGAAGACGTTCGACTTGTTCGTCGGCCTGATCCAGGCGTTCATCTTCGCGCTGCTGACCATCTTGTACTTCAGCCAGTCCATGGAACTGGATGAGGAGCACCACTAAAAGACGTGTTCGACCCCCGAACCACCCACAGCCTGGTAGGAGTCCTACCAGCAATCAAGGAGGATAGAGAATGGCAGCAGACCCCACAAATCGTCGCGGGCGCCCTCATCGGCGGCGGGCTCATCCTGGGCGGCGGCGCCATCGGCGCCGGTATCGGCGACGGTATCGCCGGTAACGCCCTGATCTCCGGCATCGCCCGGCAGCCCGAGGCCCAGGGCCGGCTGTTCACGCCGTTCTTCATCACCGTCGGTCTGGTGGAAGCGGCGTACTTCATCAACCTGGCGTTCATGGCCCTGTTCGTGTTCGCCACCCCCGGCGCTTCCTAGTCGGCATGGGGGACGCACAGCGCCACCTTGTTGGCGGCTGAGGAAGGCGGCACGCAGCAACTTCCTCATCCCCAACGGCACCTTCTTCTTCGTGCTGGTCATCTTCTTGATCGTGCTCGGCGTGATCGGCACATTCGTCGTGCCGCCGATCCAGAAGGTGCTCGGTGAGCGCGAAGCGATGGTCGCCAAGACCACCGACGACAACCGCAAGGCCGTCGAGCAGGAAGCCGCAGCCGAATCGGACTACCACAAGGAGATGGCCGCGGCCCGCACCGAGGCCTCCGGTATCCGCGACGAGGCCCGTGCGGAGGGCCGCGCGGTCCTCGACGACAAGCGCGGCCACGCCAACGAGGAGGCGGCCGGCGACGCTGCAGGAAGCTGCCGAGCAGCTCAAGCAGCAGAGCGACGCGATCGCGGCGGACCTGAGGTCGTCGGTGGAGACACTGTCGGCCGACGCTGGCCAGCCGGGTCCTCGGTGTCGAGGTTTCCAGTACGTCGGCGTCAGCGCCGGGACGGTAGGAGCATGTCAACCTTCATCGGCCAGCTCATCGGCTTCCTGGTCATCATCTGGATCATCTGGCGGTACGCGGTGCCGCCGGTGCGCCGCCTGATGGCATCGCAGCAGGAGACGGTGCGCAACCAGCTGGACGAGAGCGCGAAGGCCGCTCAACGGCTGGCCGACGCCGACAAGCATCACGCCCAGCGGGTGGACGAGGCCAAGGCGGAGGCCAAGCACATCACCGAAGAGGCCCGTGTCGATGCCGAGCGCATCGGCGAGCAGCTTCGCGCCCAGGCCGACGTCGAGGTCGAGCGGATCAAAGTGCAAGGCGGACAGCAGGTTTCAGCTGTTGCGCGCCCAGATCGATCCGTCAGCTGCGCCAGGACCTGGGTACCGAGTCGGTGCGGCGCGCGGCCGATCTGGTCCGTGCGCACGTCGCCGATCCGCGGCGCAGTCGGCCACCGTCGACCGCTTCCTGGACGAACTGGACTCGATGGCGCCCGCGGCGTTCACCCCCGTGGTGTCGTCGGATCTGCGCTCGGCCAGCCGTGACGCACAGGCCGCACTGATCGAGAAGTTCGACTCGGTGTCGTCCGGTCTGTCCGGTGACGCGCTGTCGACGCTGTCCGATGAGTTGGCATCGGTCGCCAAACTCCTTGTCGCCGAGCCGATCCTGGCCCGTCACCTGGCCGAGGCCTCCGGCGAGACCGAGGCCAAGAAGCAGCTGCTGCAGCGCCTGCTGGCCGGCAAGGTCGGCGACACCACACTGGACGTGCTCAACACGGCGGCGTCCGTGCGGTGGTCGCTGACCTCCGATCTGGTCGACGCCGTCGAGCACGTCGCCCGGCTGAGCCTGCTGACCCGCGCCGAACGCGAGAACCAGGCCGACGAGGTCGAAGAGCAGCTGTTCCGATTCAGCCGCATCCTCGACGCTCAGCCGCAGCTGACCACGCTGCTCGGCGACTACTCCAAGCCCGCGCAGGGCCGGGTCGATCTGGTGCGCAACGTGATGAGCCAGACCAACGGCGCCAACGCCACAGCCACGGCCCTGCTTGCCCAGACCGTCGACCTACTGCGCGGGAAGCGAGCCGACGAGGCCGTGCTGGCGCTGGCCCGGCTCGCCGTGGCCCGGCGGGGCGAGATCGTCGCGCAGGTCAGTGCGGCGGCCGAACTGAGCGACGCGCAGCGCACTCGGCTCAACCGAGTTGCTGGCCCGGATCTACAACCACCCGGTTTCGGTGCAGCTGAACATCGATCCCGACGTGCTGGGCGGCCTTTCGGTCGCCGTCGGCGACGAGGTGATCGACGGAACGCTGTCCTCACGACTGGCCTCAGCAGTCACCAAATTGCCCGACTAGCCGGCCGACCACCCCCACGAACCACCCAAGACCCAACAAAGGCAGGAAGACGAAAAGCCATGGCAGAGTTGACAATCTCGGCTGACGACATCCAGGGCGCCATCCAGGATTACGTCTCGAGCTTCGAGGCGGACACCGGGCGCGAGGAGATCGGCACCGTCATCGACGCCGGCGACGGCATCGCCCACGTCGAGGGCTTGCCCTCGGTGATGACCCAGGAGCTGCTCGAGTTCCCCGGCGGCGTGCTCGGCGTGGCGCTGAACCTCGACGAGCACAGCGTCGGCGCCGTCATCCTCGGTGACTTCGAGAAGATCGAGCAGGGCCAGCAGGTCAAGCGCACCGGTCAGGTGCTCTCGGTCCCGGTCGGCGACGCGTTCCTGGGCCGGGTGATCAACCCGCTCGGCCAGCCGATCGACGGCCGTGGCGACATCGAGTCCACCGAGGTTCGCGCCCTGGAACTCCAGGCGCCGTCGGTGGTGGAGCGCCAGAGCGTCAGCGAGCCGCTGCAGACCGGCATCAAGGCCATCGACGCGATGACCCCGATCGGGCGTGGACAGCGCCAGCTGATCATCGGTGACCGCAAGACCGGCAAGACCGCCGTCTGCGTCGACACCATCCTCAACCAGCGCAAGAACTGGGAGACCGGCGATCCCAAGCAGCAGGTTCGCTGCGTGTATGTCGCGATCGGCCAGAAGGGCACCACGATCGCCAGCGTGCGGCGTTCCCTCGAGGAGGGTGGCGCGATGGACTACACCACCATCGTCGCCGCACCCGCCTCGGACGCCGCCGGCTTCAAATGGCTTGCGCCCTACACCGGTTCGGCCATCGCCCAGCACTGGATGTACGACGGCAAGCACGTGCTGATCGTGTTCGACGACCTGTCCAAGCAGGCTGACGCCTACCGCGCGATCTCGCTGCTGCTGCGCCGCCCGCCGGGCCGTGAAGCCTTCCCCGGCGACGTGTTCTACCTGCACTCCCGGCTGCTGGAGCGCTGCGCGAAGCTGTCCGACGAGCTCGGCGGCGGCTCGCTGACCGGGCTGCCGATCATCGAGACCAAGGCCAACGACATCTCGGCGTTCATCCCGACCAACGTCATCTCGATCACCGACGGCCAGTGCTTCCTGGAGACCGACCTGTTCAACCAGGGCGTGCGTCCGGCCATCAACGTCGGTGTGTCGGTGTCCCGCGTCGGTGGCGCCGCGCAGATCAAGGCGATGAAGGAGGTGGCCGGCTCGCTGCGTCTGGACCTGTCCCAGTACCGCGAGCTGGAGGCCTTCGCGGCGTTCGCCTCCGATCTCGACGAGACGTCGAAGGCTCAGCTGGAGCGTGGCGCCCGACTGGTCGAGCTGCTCAAGCAACCGCAGTACAGCCCGCTGTCGGTCGAGCAGGAGGTGGTGGCGATCTTCCTCGGCACCAAGGGCCATCTGGACTCGGTGCCGGTCGCTGACGTGGCCCGCTTCGAGACGGAGTTCCTGGAGCACGTCGAGGGCTCGAATGGCGAGATTCTCACCGAGATTCGCGACTCCAAGAAGCTCTCCGAGGAGACCGAGGAGAAGCTGAACGCGACTCGTCGACGACTTCAAGAAGGGCTTCGCCACCTCCGACGGCAGCTCGGTGGTTCCGCGACGCGCATGTCGAGGCGATGGACGAGGCAGGACGTGGAGAAGGAGTCCGTCCAGGTCCGCAAGCCCGCGCCGAAGAAGAAGTAGACCGGAGGGTCTGGGAAACGCATGGCAGCGACACTGCGCGAACTGCGGGGACGCATCCGCTCCGCCGGGTCGATCAAGAAGATCACCAAGGCCCAGGAGTTGATTGCGACCTCCCGTATCGCCCGGGCGCAGGCCCGGGTCGAGTCGGCACGCCCGTATGCCGCCGAGATCACCAACATGCTCACCAACCTGGCGGCCGAGTCTGCGCTGGATCATCCGCTGCTCGTGCAGCGCGAGAACGCGAAGCGGGCCGGCGTGCTGGTGGTGTCGTCGGACCGCGGTCTGTGCGGCGCCTACAACGCCAACGTGCTGCGCCGCTCCGAGGAGTTGTTCTCGCTGCTGCGTGAGGAGGGCAAGAACCCCGTCCTCTACACCGTCGGTCGGAAAGCGCAGAGCTACTACAGCTTCCGGAACTGGAAGATCACCGAGTCGTGGACCGGGTTCTCGGAGATGCCGACCTACGAGAACGCCCAGGAGATCGCGGCGACCCTGGTCGAGGCCTTCCTGGCCGGTGCCGACGACGACGGTGATGAGCCCGGCGCGGACGGGATCCTCGGTGTCGACGAGTTGCACATCGTGTTCACCGAGTTCCGGTCCATGCTCGTCGCAGACCGCAGAGGCCCGCCGAATCGCGCCGATGGTGGTGGAGTACGTCGAGGAGGACACCGGTCCGCACACGTTGTTCTCGTTCGAGCCCGACGCCACCAGCGCTGTTCGAATCGTTGTTGCCGCGTTACGTCGCGACCCGCATCTTCGCCGCACTGCTCGAGGCGGGGGCGTCGGAGTCGGCGTCGCGGCGACGGGCGATGAAGGCGGCCTCTGACAACGCCGACGACCTCATCAAGGCCCTCACCCTGATGGCCAACCGGGAGCGGCAGGCTCAGATCACCCAGGAAATCAGCGAAATCGTCGGCGGCGCAAACGCACTCGCCGACGCCGCGAAATAGACCCCACCAGAAGAGCTCAGGAGCGAAGAGAGAAACATGACTGCCACCGCTGAGAAGAAGAGCAGCACCGATACCGCCGGGCGCGTCGTGCGCATCACCGGCCCCGTGGTCGACGTGGAGTTCCCCCGCGGCGCCGTGCCGGAGCTGTTCAACGCCCTGCACGCCGAGATCTCTTACGAGGCGCATGGCCAAGACCCTGACCCTCGAGGTCGCCCAGCACCTCGGTGAGAACCTGGTGCGCTGCATCTCGATGCAGCCCACCGACGGTCTGGTCCGCGGCGTCGAGGTGACCGACACCGGCGCCTCGATCTCGGTGCCGGTCGGCGACGGCGTCAAGGGCCACGTCTTCAACGCCCTGGGCGACTGCCTCGATGATCCGGGCTACGGCAAGGACTTCGAGAAGTGGTCGATCCACCGCAAGCCGCCGCCCTTCGACGAGCTCGAGCCGCGCACCGAGATGCTCGAGACCGGTCTGAAGGTCGTCGACCTGCTGACCCCGTATGTGCGTGGCGGCAAGATCGCCCTGTTCGGTGGTGCCGGTGTGGGCAAGACGGTGCTCATCCAGGAGATGATCAACCGCATCGCCCGCAACTTCGGTGGCACGTCGGTGTTCGCCGGCGTGGGTGAGCGCACCCGTGAGGGCAACGACCTGTGGGTCGAGCTCAAGAGACGCCAACGTGCTCAAGGACACCGCGCTGGTGTTCGGCCAGATGGACGAGCCGCCGGGCACCCGTATGCGCGTGGCTCTGTCGGCGCTGACCATGGCGGAGTACTTCCGCGACGAGCAGCAGCAGGACGTGCTGCTCTTCATCGACAACATCTTCCGGTTCACCCAGGCCGGTTCCGAGGTGTCGACCCTGCTGGGCCGCATGCCTTCGGCCGTGGGTTACCAGCCGACGCTGGCCGACGAGATGGGTGAGCTGCAGGAGCGCATCACCTCGACGCGTGGTCGGTCGATCACCTCGATGCAGGCCGTGTACGTGCCCGCCGACGACTACACCGACCCGGCGCCGGCGACTACGTTCGCCCACCTCGACGCGACCACCGAGCTGTCCCGTGCGGTGTTCTCCAAGGGCATCTTCCCGGCGGTGGACCCGCTGGCGTCGAGCTCGACCATCCTGCACCCGAGCGTGGTCGGCGACGAGCACTACCGCGTCGCGCAGGAAGTCATCCGAATCCTGCAGCGCTACAAGGACCTTCAGGACATCATCGCGATCCTCGGTATCGACGAGCTCTCCGAGGAGGACAAGCAGCTGGTCTACCGGGCACGTCGCATCGAGCGCTTCCTGAGCCAGAACATGATGGCGGCCGAGCAGTTCACCGGTCAGCCCGGCTCGACGGTGCCGCTGAAGGAGACCGTCGAGGCGTTCGACAAGCTCTGCAAGGGCGATTTCGACCACCTGCCCGAACAGGCCTTCTTCCTGATCGGTGGCCTCGACGACTTGGCGAAGAAGGCCGAGACCATGGGCGCCAAGTTGTGATTCGACCGCTGCCGACGAGCTGAAAGGTGATGCGTGATGCTGAGTCCGAATTGGACGTCGACATCGTCGCCGTCGAACGCAAGATCTGGTCGGGCAAGGCGACGTTCGTCTTCACCCGCACCACGTCGGGCGAGATCGGCATCCTGCCGCGCCACATTCCGTTGGTGGCGCAACTGGTCGACGACGCGATGGTGCGCGTCGAGCGCGAGGGTGAAGACGACCTGCGCATCGCCGTCGACGGCGGCTATCTGTCGGTCACCGAGGCCGGGGTGACGATCCTCGCCGAGTCCGCGGAGTTCGAGTCCGAGATCGATGCCGATTCGGCCAAGAGCGACGCGGATTCCGACGATCCGCAGACCGCCGCCCGGGGCCGGGCCCGGCTACGGGCCCTCGGCCAACTCGACTAGCCGAGCCGCGACCGATGAGCGCGCCGATGATCTTCATGGCCGCGCTGGTCACTGTGCTGCTGCTCGCCGTCGTCGGCGCTGAGCTACCGGTTGTGGAAGCTGCGCCAGGGCGGGACCGCCGCGATCCTGCGGGACATCCCGGCCGTCGGCGGCCACGGCTGGCGGCACGGTGTTGTCCGCTACCGCGGTGACGAGGCGCGGTTCTACCGGTTGTCGAGCCTGCGGTGGTGGCCCGATCGTCGGTTGAGCCGGCGTGGTCTGGAGATCATCTCCAGACGCGCGCCGCGCGGCGACGAGTTCGACATCATGACCGACGCAGATCGTCGTGCTGGAACTGCACGACACCACCGCCGATCGCCGCCGCGGCTACGAGATGGCACTCGACCGCGGTGCGCTGACCGCGTTCCTGTCCTGGGTCGAGTCCCGGCCATCGCCGCGGGCGCGACGCCGCACCGCGTAGCTGGCAATCAGCCGGCCTACTTCTTCGTCCTGCGGCCCTTCGGCGTTCGGCGCCGCCGGGCTGCCACAGCACGTCGCCGTCCGGGTTGGCCACGCGCGACAGGATGAACAACAAGTCCGACAGCCGATTGAGATATCGGGCCGGCAGCACGCTGATGGTGTCGGGATAGGCCTTCACCGCGATCCAGGCCGAGCGTTCGGCGCGCCGGGTCACCGTTCGCGCGACATGCAGCAGCGCCGACAGGGCAGTGCCGCCGGGCAGGATGAACGAGTTCAGCGCCGGCAGCGTCCTCGTTGTAGTGGTCGCACCACGCCTCGAGCCGCTCGATGTAGGGCTCGGTGATCCGCAGCGGCGGATATTCGGGGTTCTCCACGACGGGCGTGGACAGGTCCGCGCCCGCGTCGAACAGGTCGTTCTGGATCTGCAGAAGGACTTTGCGCAGTTCCTCGCCGGGCTGACCCAGCGCGACCGCGACGCCGAGCGCGGCGTTGGCCTCGTCGCAGTCCGCGTAGGCGATGAGGCGCGGATCGCTCTTCTCGACGCGTGAGAAATCACTCAGCCCGGACGTTCCGTCGTCGCCGGTCCGCGTATAGATGCGGGTCAGGTGCACTGCCATGGGTCAAACCGTACCGGCCGAGTGGCACGGGACATGGGCGCCGCCTCCACTAAACTGACGCACGTGGGCGAGCGATTCCTGGTGACCGGTGGCAATCGGTTGTCCGGCGAAGTGGCGGTCGGGGGCGCCAAGAACAGCGTCCTCAAGCTGATGGCGGCCAGTCTGCTGGCCGAGGGCACCACCACGATCACCAATTGCCCCGACATCCTCGACGTGCCGCTGATGGCCGAGGTGTTGCGCGGGCTGGGTGCCAATGTCGAACTCGACGGCTCGGTCGTGCGGATCACCTCGCCCGACGAGCCGAAGTACGAGGCCGATTTCGCCGCGGTCCGGCAGTTCCGGGCGTCGGTGTGTGTGCTGGGCCCGCTGGTCGGCCGGTGCAAGCGCGCCCGGGTGGCGCTTCCCGGTGGTGACGCCATCGGCTCGCGGCCCGCTCGACATGCATCAGTCCGGGCTGCGGCAGCTCGGAGCGGACTGCAACATCGAGCACGGCTGCGTGGTCGCGTCCGCCGAGAAGCTGCACGGCGCCGAGATCCAGCTCGAGTTCCCGTCGGTAGGTGCGACCGAGAACATCCTGATGGCGGCGGTACTCGCCGAGGGCGTCACCACGATCCACAACGCCGCGCGCGAACCCGACGTCGTCGATCTGTGCACGATGCTCAATCAGATGGGCGCCCAGATCGAGGGCGCCGGGACCCCGACGCTGACGGATCACCGGCGTGCCCAAGCTGCATCCGACCGAGCACCGGGTGATCGGCGACCGGATCGTGGCGGCCACCTGGGGTATCGCCGCGGCGATGACCCGCGGCGACATCTCGGTCACCGGTGTCGATCCGGCGCACCTGCAATTGGTGCTGCACAAGCTGCACGACGCCGGTGCCACCGTCACCCAGCATGACGACGGCTTCCGGGTGGTCCAGTACGAGCGGCCCGAAGGCCGGCAACGTCGCGACGCTGCCGTTTCCCGGGATTTCCCGACCGACCTGCAGCCGATGGCCATCGCGCTGGCGTCGATCGCCGACGGAACGTCGATGATCACCGAGAACGTCTTCGAGGCGACGGTTCCGCTTCGTCGAGGAGATGATCCGGCTCGGGGCGGACGCCCGCACCGACGGCCACCATGCAGTGGTGCGCGGAATTCCGCAGTTGTCCAGTGCGCCCGTGTGGTCCTCGGATATCCGGGCCGGCGCCGGCCTGGTGCTCGCCGGCCTGGTCGCCGACGGAGAGACCGAGGTCCACGACGTTTTCCACATCGATCGCGGCTATCCGCTGTTCGTGGAGAACCTGGTGAGTCTCGGCGCCGAGATCGAGCGGGTACAGTAGGGACGAAGTCGGCCAGCCGCGCCAGACCTCAGAAAATTGGATGGCAGCGGGGAGTTGACGCTCGCCCCGGATATGAAGTAAGCTGGCGAGGTTGCCTGTTCGCGGGTGCAACGGGTGTGTTGTTTGAGAACTCAATAGTGTGTTTGGTGGTTTTTGTTTGTTGTTTTTTGCCATGCCTTGTGGGGGGACTCCCCGTCTTCCTGTTGTGGGGTGTGGTTTGTTTTACATTTGCCAGTTTTGTCTGGTTGCTTGGTCAGACTTGTTCTGATTCGAATTCACCTGGCTTTGGTTGGGTTGTTTTTGTTTGGAGAGTTTGATTCTGGCTCAGGACGAACGCTGGCGGCGTGCTTAACACATGCAAGTCGAACGGTAAGGCCCTTCGGGGTACACGAGTGGCGAACGGGTGAGTAACACGTGGGTGATCTGCCCTGCACTTTGGGATAAGCCTGGGAAACTGGGTCTAATACCGAATACACCCTGCTGGTCGCATGGCCTGGTGGGGGAAAGCTTTTGCGGTGTGGGATGGGCCCGCGGCCTATCAGCTTGTTGGTGGGGTGATGGCCTACCAAGGCGACGACGGGTAGCCGGCCTGAGAGGGTGTCCGGCCACACTGGGACTGAGATACGGCCCAGACTCCTACGGGAGGCAGCAGTGGGGAATATTGCACAATGGGCGCAAGCCTGATGCAGCGACGCCGCGTGAGGGATGACGGCCTTCGGGTTGTAAACCTCTTTCACTAGGGACGAAGCGTGAGTGACGGTACCTGGAGAAGAAGCACCGGCCAACTACGTGCCAGCAGCCGCGGTAATACGTAGGGTGCGAGCGTTGTCCGGAATTACTGGGCGTAAAGAGCTCGTAGGTGGTTTGTCGCGTTGTTCGTGAAAACTCACAGCTTAACTGTGGGCGTGCGGGCGATACGGGCAGACTGGAGTACTGCAGGGGAGACTGGAATTCCTGGTGTAGCGGTGGAATGCGCAGATATCAGGAGGAACACCGGTGGCGAAGGCGGGTCTCTGGGCAGTAACTGACGCTGAGGAGCGAAAGCGTGGGGAGCGAACAGGATTAGATACCCTGGTAGTCCACGCCGTAAACGGTGGGTACTAGGTGTGGGTTTCCTTCCTTGGGATCCGTGCCGTAGCTAACGCATTAAGTACCCCGCCTGGGGAGTACGGCCGCAAGGCTAAAACTCAAAGAAATTGACGGGGGCCCGCACAAGCGGCGGAGCATGTGGATTAATTCGATGCAACGCGAAGAACCTTACCTGGGTTTGACATGCACAGGACGTGCCTAGAGATAGGTATTCCCTTGTGGCCTGTGTGCAGGTGGTGCATGGCTGTCGTCAGCTCGTGTCGTGAGATGTTGGGTTAAGTCCCGCAACGAGCGCAACCCTTGTCTCATGTTGCCAGCACGTAATGGTGGGGACTCGTGAGAGACTGCCGGGGTCAACTCGGAGGAAGGTGGGGATGACGTCAAGTCATCATGCCCCTTATGTCCAGGGCTTCACACATGCTACAATGGCCGGTACAAAGGGCTGCGATGCCGTGAGGTGGAGCGAATCCTTGTAAAGCCGGTCTCAGTTCGGATCGGGGTCTGCAACTCGACCCCGTGAAGTCGGAGTCGCTAGTAATCGCAGATCAGCAACGCTGCGGTGAATACGTTCCCGGGCCTTGTACACACCGCCCGTCACGTCATGAAAGTCGGTAACACCCGAAGCCCGTGGCCTAACCCGTAAGGGAGGGAGCGGTCGAAGGTGGGATCGGCGATTGGGACGAAGTCGTAACAAGGTAGCCGTACCGGAAGGTGCGGCTGGATCACCTCCTTTCTAAGGAGCACCACGAGACCCAGACCCGCCCACATCGTGTGGGGGTTCGGTGAGCTGGGCGATTCGTTGGATGGGCCTGGCCTGTAGTGGGTTTCGGTTCTGGTGCACAACAAACTTCTGGTCCTTTCGGGGACTGGCCGCCGGACACACTATTGGGCTTTGAGGCAACAGGCCCGCCGCTCTTCGCCCCGTTGTGGGGAACCGGGGTGGGTGCACTTTTCCTGCGGGGAGGGTGGTGGTGTGTCTGTTTCCGCTCCATCTTGGTGGTGGGGTGTGGTGTTTGATTTGTGGATAGTGGTTGCGAGCATCTAGCAGCAAGAAATGTGTGCGCGCATGATCGTGCCGGCCTTCGGGTGTGGTGGGGTTGTGGGCGTGTTTTTTGTTGTGTTGATGTGCAATTTCTAATTCTGGTTTTGTGTTGTAAGTGTTTAAGGGCGCATGGTGGATGCCTTGGCACTGGGAGCCGATGAAGGACGTAGGAGGCTGCGATAAGCCTCGGGGAGCTGTCAACCGAGCGTGGATCCGAGGATGTCCGAATGGGGAAACCCGGCACGAGTGATGTCGTGTCACCCGACGCTGAATGCATAGGGTTGGGGGGGAACGCGGGGAAGTGAAACATCTCAGTACCCGTAGGAAGAGAAAACAAGTAAGTGATTCCGTGAGTAGTGGCGAGCGAAAGCGGAGGATGGCTAAACCGTGTGCGTGTGATACCCGGCAGGGGTTGCGTGTGCGGTGTTGTGGGGCTCATCTTCTCAGATCTGCCGGTCTGGGCGGCAGTGAGAAAAGATTGTGTTAGCCGAAGTGGCCTGGGATGGTCTGCCGTAGTGGGTGAGAGCCCCGTAGGCGAAAACATGATCTCTGTTGTGATGAGTTCCCGAGTAGCAGCGGGCCCGTGAAATCTGCTGTGAATCTGCCGGGACCACCCGGTAAGCCTGAATACTTCCCAGTGACCGATAGCGGATTAGTACCGTGAGGGAATGGTGAAAAGTACCCCGGGAGGGGAGTGAAATAGTACCTGAAACCGTGTGCCTACAATCCGTCAGAGCCTTCGACTTTGTCGTGGGGTGATGGCGTGCCTTTTGAAGAATGAGCCTGCGAGTCAGGGACATGTCGCGAGGTTAACCCGGGTGGGGTAGCCGTAGCGAAAGCGAGTCTGAATAGGGCGTATCCACACAAGAGTGTGTGGTGTAGTGGTGTGTTCTGGACCCGAAGCGGAGTGATCTACCCATGGCCAGGGTGAAGCGCGGGTAAGACCGCGTGGAGGCCCGAACCCACTTAGGTTGAAGACTGAGGGGATGAGTTGTGGGTAGGGGTGAAAGGCCAATCAAACTCCGTGATAGCTGGTTCTCCCCGAAATGCATTTAGGTGCAGCGTTACATGTTTCTTGCCGGAGGTAGAGCTACTGGATGGCCGATGGGCCTTACAAGGTTACTGACGTCAGCCAAACTCCGAATGCCGGTAAGTCATAGTGTGGCAGTGAGACGGCGGGGGATAAGCTCCGTGCGTCGAGAGGGAAACAGCCCAGATCGCCGGCTAAGGCCCCTAAGCGTGTGCTAAGTGGAAAAGGATGTGCAGTCGCAGAGACAACCAGGAGGTTGGCTTAGAAGCAGCCACCCTTGAAAGAGTGCGTAATAGCTCACTGGTCAAGTGATTGTGCGCCGATAATGTAGCGGGGCTCAAGCACACCGCCGAAGCCGCGGCAGCCACCTTGTGTGGCTGGGTAGGGGAGCGTCCTGCATCCAGTGAAGCCACGGAGTGATCCAGTGGTGGAGGGTGTGGGAGTGAGAATGCAGGCATGAGTAGCGATAAGGCAAGTGAGAACCTTGCCCGCCGAAAGACCAAGGGTTCCTGGGGCAGGCCAGTCCGCCCAGGGTGAGTCGGGACCTAAGGCGAGGCCGACAGGCGTAGTCGATGGACAACGGGTTGATATTCCCGTACCCGTGTGTGGGCGCCCATGACGAATCAGAGGTACTAACCACCCAAAAGGTGCTAGACCGATCCCTTCGGGGAAAGGCGTGTGCCGGCTGCGTGGGACCTTCTTTGGTAGTAGTCAAGCGATGGGGTGACGCAGGAAGGTAGCCGTACCAGTCAGTGGTAATACTGGGGCAAACCTGTAGGGAGACATCTAGGCAAATCCGGATGTCATTGTTCCTGAGAGGTGATGCATAGCCGAGTGAGGCGAATTCGGTGATCCTCAGCTGCCGAGAAAAGCCTCTAGCGAGCACACACACGGCCCGTACCCCAAACCAACACAGGTGGTCAGGTAGAGAATACCAAGGCGTACGAGTGAACTATGGTTAAGGAACTCGGCAAAATACCTCCGTAACTTCGGGAGAAGGAGGACCCCTTACTGTCAAGGCCCTAGCGGCCGGCAGCGGTGGGGGGTGGCACAAACCAGTGAGAAGCGACTGTTTACTAAAAACACAGGTCCGTGCGAAGTCGCAAGACGATGTATACGGACTGACGCCTGCCCGGTGCTGGAAGGTTAAGAGGACCCGTTAACCCCTCGGGGTGAAGCGGAGAATTTAAGCCCCAGTAAACGGCGGTGGTAACTATAACCATCCTAAGGTAGCGAAATTCCTTGTCGGGTAAGTTCCGACCTGCACGAATGGCGTAACGACTTCTCAACTGTCTCAACCATAGACTCGGCGAAATTGCACTACGAGTAAAGATGCTCGTTACGCGCGGCAGGACGAAAAGACCCCGGGACCTTCACTATAGCTTGGTATTGATGTTCGATACGGTTTGTGTAGGATAGGTGGGAGACTGTGAAACTTAACGCCAGTGTGATGTGGAGTCGTTGTTGAAATACCACTCTGATCGTATTGGACCTCTAACTTCGAACCGTATATCCGGTTCAGGGACAGTGCCTGGTGGGTAGTTTAACTGGGGCGGTTGCCTCCTAAAAAGTAACGGAGGCGCCCAAAGGTTCCCTCAACCTGGACGGCAATCAGGTGTTGAGTGCAAGTGCACAAGGGAGCTTGACTGCGAGACGGACACGTCAAGCAGGGACGAAAGTCGGGACTAGTGATCCGGCACCCCCGAGTGGAAGGGGTGTCGCTCAACGGATAAAAGGTACCCCGGGGATAACAGGCTGATCTTCCCCAAGAGTCCATATCGACGGGATGGTTTGGCACCTCGATGTCGGCTCGTCGCATCCTGGGGCTGGAGCAGGTCCCAAGGGTTGGGCTGTTCGCCCATTAAAGCGGCACGCGAGCTGGGTTTAGAACGTCGTGAGACAGTTCGGTCTCTATCCGCCGCGCGCGTCAGAAGCTTGAGGAAACCTGTCCCTAGTACGAGAGGACCGGGACGGACGAACCTCTGGTCCACCAGTTGTCCCACCAGGGGCACCGCTGGATAGCCACGTTCGGACAGGATAACCGCTGAAAGCATCTAAGCGGGAAACCTTCTCCAAGACCAGGCTTCTCACCCATCAAGTGGGATAAGGCCCCCCGCAGAACACGGGATCGATAGACCAGACCTACACACCCCGCAAGGGGCGCAGGGAACTGGCACTAACCGGCCGAAAACTTACAACACACACTCGCAACCACAACACCCCACAAAACACAAACCAACCACACCCCACCACCAAAACAACTCAACACAACAGTTGAATAAAGTTACGGCGGCCATAGCGGCAGGGAAACGCCCGGACCCATCCCGAACCCGGAAGCTAAGCCAGCCAGCGCCGATGATACTACCCAACCCGGGTGGAAAAGTAGGACACCGCCGAACACACATCAAGAAATGCCCCCCGATTCAATTGGGGGGCACAGGCATTTCTATAGTCAGCGCGTCATTCGAATAGCGTGAGATTCGCCGGCTTTCTGCTTTTCTCCAAGGCCAGCAGCGCACGCTTGCGATCAATCCCGCCGCCATAACCGGTCATTCCGCCGGTCGAACCGATAACCCGATGGCACGGAACGATGATGCCGATCGGATTGCGTCCATTCGCCAATCCCACCGCACGCGATGCACCTGGCGATCCGATCTGCTCGGCGATCTGTCCATATGACCGGGTCTCCCCGTACGGAATGGTGCGCAATGCCGCCCACACCCGCCGCTGGAATTCGGTGCCGAGCAATTCCAGCGTCGAAGTCGAATTCGGTGAGTTCGCCGGCGAAATACGCCGACAGTTGCTCGACCGCGTCGGCGAACGCGTCGTCGTCGGCCGGCTCCCAGCCGGACCGATCGGGCTCGTGGGTCTGGTCGACCATCCGTAGATGCATCAGCGTCGATCCGGTGCCGGCCAGCGTCAGCGGCCCCACCGGGCTGTCGATCGTTCGGTACTGCAGTGGTCGTCATCACGTCTTCCTTCGGCGGCCAGTGTTCACGGAATGATCCAGGGTGGTCCAGAGGTGCTGAACCGCGTACGACCGCCACGGGCGCCACCGCGCACTACGCGCGGTGAGCCCGCGGACGTCGATCGGCAGGCCCAGTCGGTCAGCGGCCAGCCGCACCCCGAGGTCGGTGGCCGGAAAGGCATCGGGATCGCCGAGGCCACGCATCGCGATGATCTCCGCAGTCCAGGGACCGATCCCCGGGCAGTGCCCAGCAGTTGGGTGCGCGCCCGGTCCCAGTCGCAGCCCGCATCCAGGACGAGCTCGCCGTCGTAACCAGGGCGCTCACCAGCGCCGTCAGCGAACGCCGGCGGGCAGTCGGGCACGCCCAGGTGCGCCGGATCGATATCGGCGAGCTGGGCGATCGAGGGAAAGGCGTGGGTGAGCCCGCCAGCGGTATCGGTGACGGCGGTGCCGTAGGCCCGTGCCAGGCGGCCGGCGTGGGTGCGGGCGGCCTTGGTCGACACCTGCTGACCCAGCACCGCCCGAACGGCGAGCTCCTGCTCGTCGACGGTGCGGGGGATGCGCTGCCCGGGCGCCTTGGTGACGACGGCGCGCAGGTCTGGCATCGGCGCCGAGGGCATCGATCACCGCTTCCGGGTCGGCGTCCAGATCCAGCAACCGGCGGCAGCGCGCGATGGCGGTGGCCAGGTCGCGCACGTTCTCCAGCACCAGGACGCACCGGACGTGGTCCGGCTCCGGCGTCAGGCTGACGACGCCGTGGCCGGACGGCAGCGTCAGCATGCGCCGGAAGGCGCCGTCGCGCACCTCCTCGCAGCCCGGGCACCGCACTGGCCGCCAGGTGACCGAACACGCCCTCGTAGGCGAACGGTCCGCGTACCGGCAGCCGCAACGACAAGGCCTGCCCACCCGGTGCCAGCTCGAAGCCGTGCCGCCGAGTCGCATTGTGCCGCAACACCGTCGGCGTGCTGTCACAGGCGGTTCGCACGGTGTCGTTGAACTGTCGGATACTGGCGAAGCCGGCTGCGAACGCGATGTCGCTGAACGCCAGGTCGGTGGTCTCGATCAGCACCCGCGCGGTCTGCACCCGCTGCGCCCGGGCCAGCGCGAGCGGCCCGGCCCCTACCTCGGCCTGCAGCATCCGCTCCAGCTGCCGAGTGGTGTAGCCGACCCTCGCCGCTAGGCCGGTGACCCCCTCGCGGTCCACCGCGCCGTCGGCGATCAGTCGCATCGCCCGCGCGACGGCAGTCGGAGCGGATGTTCCACTCCGGTGACCCCGGGGAAGCATCCGGGCGGCAGCGCTTGCAGGCCCGGAAGCCGGCCCGCTGAGCGGCCGCCGCGGACGGGTAGAACCGAACGTTGCGGGCCAGCGGCAGGCGTACCGGGCAGCTGGGCCGACAGTAGATGCCCGTGGTCAACACGGCGGTGACGAACCAGCCGTCGAACCGGCAGTCCCGGGACTGGACGGCTCGGTAGCAGCGGTCGAAATCGTCGTGCATCCTTCGACCATTGCACGCCCGCCCCGACAGTACTAGCGGAAAACCGACATCGTGGTCGGCGCGTGGGTGGATAAGATCCCACGGTGGCCGAACTGGTGCAGCGATACCTCGACCGAGCTGCTGGCCGAATACGCCGGCGGTCACCGACGGGGCACTGGCCGACTACATCCCCGAACTCGCCCAGGTCGATCCCGTCGGCTTCGGGCTGGCGCTGTCGTCGTCGGATGGCTACGTCTACGAATCCGGTTCGACCAGCAAACGAATTCACCATCCAGTCGATCTCCAAGCCGTTCACCTACGCCCTGGCGCTCGACCAGGTCGGCGAGGCCGGCGTTGATGCCAAGATCGGCGTCGAACCCTCGGGTGAGGCGTTCAACGAGATCAGCGTCGACCGGGCGACCAAGAAACCGAAGAACCCGATGATCAACGCCGGCGCCATCACGGCCGTGTCGCTGATCCCCGCGGATGGCCCCGACGAGCGATTCGCCAAGATCCGCGACTTCTACTCGGCCTGCGCCGGACGTCCGCTGGAGTTCGACGAGCAGGTGTACCGATCGGAGAAGGCCACCGGCAGCCGCAACCGCGCGATCGCCTACATGCTGGACAGCTTCGGGGTCCTCGACGACGACCCCGACGAGGTGCTCGACGTCTACTTCCGCCAGTGCTCGCTGCGGGTGACGAGTGTCGATCTAGCTCGGATGGCGGCCACCCTGGCCCGCGGCGGCGTCAACCCGGAGACCGGCAGACGGGTCACCGACGCCCGGGTGGTGCAGCGCACGCTGAGCGTGATGGTCACGTGCGGCATGTACGACGCGGCCGGCGACTGGGTCAGCGCGGTGGGCATGCCCGCCAAGAGCGGGGTCGGCGGCGGCATCGTCGCGGTGCTGCCCGGACAGCTCGGCATCGGGGTGTACTCACCCTTGCTGGATCGCCAAGGGCAACAGTGTCCGCGGAGTCCTGTTGTGCCGCAGTCTGTCCGAGCGGCTTGGTCTGCACTTCCTGACCGTCGGCCGCGAATCGCGCTCGACCATTCGTGCCATCTACGAACCGATCGACCATGTCCGCGTCTACGAGTTGCACGGCGATCTGATGTTCGCCGGCGCCGAGCGGGTGGCGCGGATCGTGGATCGCGACGGCGACGACTTCGCTGTCGCGTTCTCGACGTCACCCGCGTCGACACCATCAACGACGCCGCCCGTGCCCTACTCGCCGGAATGAGCGCGTCGCTGAGCGACGGCGGCAAGCCGGGGTTGGTCGTCGACCCGGACGCGGCGGTGATCCGGCCGGGCCGCGGATATGACGATCGTGGTGTTCACCGACGGTCGAGGATGCGGTGGACAGCGCCCGGGATTGGTTGCGCGCCAACCCTGTTCGCTAGCCGGCCGTCAGGCCAGGGTGGCCAGCCGGGTCGGATGTTCGTAGCCGCGCAGGGTCACGGTCTCCCCGATCTGCCAGCACCGTCGCTCGCTCTCCGACGCTCCGGCGACGGTGTCCGCACACGCCAGCACCCGTCGTCCCGGCCGCGACTTGGCCAGCTCGCTCAGTCGTGCCGCCTCGTTCACCGGCTCGCCGATCACGGTGTACTCGAACCTCTCGTTGGCGCCGACGTTGCCCGCCACCACCTGTCCCGCTGCCACCCCGATGCCGGCGGGACATTCGGGCACCTCGCGAATCAGCCGCTCGGCGATGGTGCGGGCCGCCGCCAACGCGTCCTCGTCGGGGTTGTCCAGCGTGACGGGTGCGCCGAAGATCGCCAGCGTGGCGTCACCTTCGAACTTGTTGACCATGCCGCGGTGGCGGTCCACCTCCTCGACGATGACGGCGAAGAAGCGGTTGAGCAGGTCGACGACCTCCTTGGGCGGCAGGGTGCTGACCAGCTGAGTCGATCCCACGATGTCGACGAAAATGACTGCGACATGGCGCTCTTCGCCGCCGAGCGTGGGCCGCTGCTGCTCGGCGGCGGCGGCGACCTCACGTCCGACGTGGCGGCCGAACAGGTCACGCACCCGCTCCCGCTCGCGCAGCCCCTTCACCATCGAGTTGAAACCGCGTTGCAGTTCGCCGAGTTCGGTGCCGTCGAAGACCACCAGATTGGCGCCGAGGTCGCCGTCCTCGACGCGTTTGAGCGCAGCCCGCACCACCCGCACCGGCGTGGCCGTCAGCCACGCCAGAATCCACATCAGGATGAACCCGAAGATCAGGGTGACGATCGACGTGATGAGGATGGCCACTTCCAGTTGCGTCTTGGTCAGATTGCCGCAGCAGACAGCGAGAATATGGCCGTCAACCCGATGCCGACGACGGGCACGCCGGAGCCCAGCATCCACACCATCATCGTTCGGCCCATGATGCCCGGAGCCAGCCGGTGCGGTGGCCGGCCTGCTGCGAGTGCCTGGGCCGCCACCGGTCGCAGCGCGAACTCGGTGAACAGATAGGCGCTCGTGGCGACCAGAAGGCCGCAGAACCCGACCGCCAGAGCCAGGCGGGGGATGAAGTCGGTGTCGTACAAGCCGTAGAGCGTGGTCAGCAGGACGGTGCCGGCTCCCCACAAGCACCAGGTGCGCCATCGCCATCCGCCACGGCGACAGAAATGCGTTGCGCTGATCGGCCCGGGTCGGGGCCTGACCGTCGATCGCCCAGCGCAGGTCGTTCACGGTCCGGGTGGTGATCCACCAGATGCCGAAGGCCAGTGCCACCAGCATGTAGGCGGGAGCCACCCCGAATGTCAGCCACGTCGGCACGTCGTCGAACACACTCGGCACCGGGAACGCGACGCGTCACCAGCAGGATGCCCACCGCGACGCCGATCAGGTTCACCGACAGGATGGCGACGGTGAGGATGGTCTGGATCCGGACCCGACGCCGGGCGGGGCTCTCGGAGACCTTTCCCAGCAGCAGCGACCCGTACTCGGGGGTCGAGCCCAGCCGCCCGCTCTGCCGGGTGACGGCCTCCAGGAAGCGGCCCAACCGCTGCGCGAACGCTCGGGGTGGAACTCATGGTGGCGTCAGCCTAATTCGTCTGACCGCGGACACCCTAAGCTAGTCCCGTGCGCCTCGTGATCGCCCAGTGCACCGTCGACTACCTCGGCCGGCTCACCGCCCATCTGCCCTCCGCTCGCCGGCTGCTGCTCGTCAAGGCCGACGGCTCGGTCAGCGTGCATGCCGACGACCGCGCCTACAAGCCGCTGAACTGGATGAGCCCGCCGTGCCGGCTCACCGAGGCGACCGACGGTCCGCTGCCGGTGTGGGTGGTGGAGAACAAGTCCGGCGAGCAGTTGCGCATCACGATCGAAAGCATCGAGCACGACACCAGCCACGAGTTGGGCGTCGACCCCGGGCTGGTGAAAGACGGGGTGGAGGCTCACCTGCAGAAGCTGCTGGCCGAGCACATCGAGTTGCTCGGCGACGGGTACACCCTGGTGCGCCGCGAATACATGACGGCGATCGGGCCGGTCGACATCCTGTGCCGCGACGAGCAGGGCCGCTCGGTGGCAGTGGAGATCAAACGTCGCGGCGAGATCGACGGTGTCGAACAGCTGACCAGGTACCTGGAGCTGCTGAACCGGGACAGCCTGCTGGCCCCGGTCGCCGGTGTGTTCGCCGCCCAGCAGATCAAGCCGCAGGCCCGCACATTGGCAACTGGATCGCGGAATTCGTTGTGTCGACATTGGATTACGACGAGATGCGGGGCATGGACAGCGACGAGTTCCGGCTGTTCTGATGGCCCGTCGCCGTAGCTCCGGACGCCGGCAACGAGGTGCGGTGCCGCCGTTGCCGATGTCGCGGCGGGTCGAAGCCGGTGCCGACGGACACGACTACGAGGTGCGGCCGATTGCCGGCGCGCGGGCCGTCAAGACCTATCGCTGCCCCGGCTGTGATCACGAGATCCGTTCCGGCACAGCACATGTGGTGGTCTGGCGAGTCGACGAGGGCGAGGCCGGGGCGGAAGACCGACGGCACTGGCATACGCCGTGCTGGGCCAACCGCGCCAACCGCGGCCCGACCCGCAGGTGGTCGTGACGAGCTAGTGGCCGGCGGCGTGCTCGACGAGTTCCACCAGGACACCACCGGCATCCTTGGGGTGGATGAAGTTGATCCGCGAGTTGGCCGTGCCGCGCCGCGGCGCGTCATAGATCAGGCGCACGCCCTGGCTACGCAACTCATCGGAGATGGCGTCGAGATCGCTGACCCGGTACGCCATCTGCTGGATGCCCGCCCCGCGCTTGTCGATGAACTTGGCGATGGTCGAAGTGTCGTCGAGGGGCGCCATCAGTTGGATCTGCGCGCATTCGGGACCTGCGCCGCGCAGCGACAGCATGGCCTCGCGGATGCCCTGGTCGGTGTTGATCTCCTCGTGCACCAGGATCATGCCGAGATGCTCGTGATACCACTGAATGGCCGCGTCCAGGTCGGGCACCGCGATACCGATATGGTCGACGGCGGTGACCAGCGCACTGGCCAAGACTGGACGGGCATCAACCTGCTCGGCGGTCATAACGCAAAGGTAACCTAACGACATCGGATCCGAAACTGGTACCAGCCACGAATAGCCTCATCGGAGCCGCTCGAAACTCTGTTGGAGGTAGAAATGACGACGTCGGTGATCGTTGCTGGAGCCCGTACGCCGATCGGCAAGTTGATGGGTTCGCTGAAGGACTTCTCGGGCAGCGATCTCGGGGCCATCGCCATCAAGGCGGCCCTGGAGAAGGCCAACGTGCCGTCGTCGCTGGTCGAATACGTGATCATGGGCCAGGTGCTGACCGCCGGAGCGGGGCAGATGCCGGCCCGCCAGTCCGCGGTGGCGGCGGGCATCGGCTGGGACGTGCCGGCTCTGACGATCAACAAGATGTGCCTGTCGGGAATCGACGCGATCGCGCTGGCCGATCAGCTCATTCGTGCCGGTGAGTTCGACGTCGTGGTCGCCGGCGGCCAGGAGTCCATGACCAGGGCGCCGCACCTGCTGATGAACAGCCGCGAGGGCTACCGCTACGGCGACGTGACGGTGCTCGACCACATGGCCTACGACGGCCTGTACGACGTGTTCACCGACCAGCCGATGGGAGCGCTGACCGAGCAGCGCAACGACGCCGACCGGTTCACCCGCCTCGAGCAGGACGAATTCGCCGCCCAGTCGCACCAGAAGGCCGCCGCGGCCTGGAAAGACGGTGTGTTCGCCGACGAGGTGGTGCCGGTGCACATCCCGCAGCGCAAAGGGGAGGCCATCGAGTTCGCCGAGGACGAAGGCATCCGGGCCAACACCACCGCGGAGTCGTTGTCCGGGCTCAAGCCCGCCTTCCGCAAGGACGGCACCATCACCGCGGGCTCGGCGTCGCAGATCTCCGACGGTGGTTGCGCCGTCGTTGTCATGAACAAGACCAAAGCGCAGGAACTGGGCCTGAGCTGGCTCTGCGAGATCGGCGCGCACGGTGTGGTCGCGGGTCCCGACTCGACGCCTGCAGTCTCAGCCGGCCAATGCCATCAAGAAGGCCATCGCCCGCGAAGGCATCTCGGTCGACCAGCTCGACGTTCTCGAGATCAACGAGGCGTTCGCCGCGGTCTCGCTCGCCTCCACCCGCGAGCTCGGTGTCGACCCCGCGAAGGTGAACCGTCAACGGCGGAGCCATCGCGGTGGGCCATCCGATCGGTATGTCGGGTGCCCGGATCACCCTGCACGCAGCGCTGGAGCTGTCCCGGCGCGGCTCCGGCTACGCGGTCGCCGCGCTGTGCGGCGCAGGCGGCCAGGGTGACGCGTTGATCCTGCGCGCGGGGTAACCGCCACCAACGACACTGCGTAGTAGCTGGCCGTCGGGTCGGGCACAATGGCGTCATGACGAGCGACATTCGACTTCCGCAGCACCGCCGGCCGGTTCCGCTCGGTGGCACTGGCCGAAGCGGTGAGTTGGGTCGGGCTGCTGGTGGGCATGTACTTCAAGTACCTCGGCAGCCCACGCACGGAGATCGGCGTGAAGGTCTTCGGCATGGCGCACGGGCTGGTCTTCATCGCTTTTGTGAGCACTGCTCTACTGGCCGGTGTCGCCTACGCGTGGGGCGCCGGAACATGGTTGCTGGCGTTGCTGGGCGGCATCGTGCCCCTGGGCAGTGTGATCTTCCTCATATGGGCTGATCGGACCGCCAAACTGGGCTCGTTGACCGGCCTGGAAACGGTTGCCACGGCGTCGGCCGGACCGGTGGATTCGGCCTCCGCGAAGTCGTGACAAACTTGACGACGTGACACGTCCCCGACCCCCGATTTCACCGGCGCTGGCCGGTGCCGTCGACCTGTCCGCACTCAAGCAGCCCGCAGCGCGGGCCGGTGGCGGGGCGGCTCCCGGCATCGAGGTCAACGAGGCCAACTTCGAAGCCGAGGTGCTGGTCCGGTCCAGCGAGATTCCGGTTGTCGTCCTGCTGTGGTCGCCTCGCAGTGATGCCTGTGTCCAGCTCGCCGACGCCCTGGACGCCATCGCTGCCGCCGACGCCGGCACATGGTCGTTCGTGACGGTCAATGTCGACGCGGTGCCGCGGGTGGCGCAGATGTTCGGCATCGAGGCCGTGCCCACCGTGGTGGCGCTGGCCGGCGGGCAGCCGCTGGCCAGTTTCCAGGGCGTGCAGCCGCCGGAGCAGTTGCGGCAGTGGATCGACTCGCTGCTGTCGGCGACGGCGGGCAAGCTCGGCGGTGAACCGGGCGACGAGGACGAGCAGGTCGACCCGGCGCTGGCGCAGGCCCGAGACCACCTGGAAGCCGGGGACTTCCTGGCCGCGGCGACCGCCTACCAGGCGATCCTCGATGCCGACCCGGGCCATGCCGAAGCCAAGGGCGCGTTGCGCCAGATCACCTTCCTGGAGCGTGCTACCTCGGCCCCGCCGGATGCGGTCACCGTGGCCGATGCCGCCCCCGACGACATCGATGCGGCGTTCGCCGCCGCCGACGTCCAGGTGCTCAGCCAGGATGTGACAGCCGCGTTCGACCGTCTGATCGGGCTGATCCGCCGGACCGCCGACGACGAGCGCACCAGGGTTCGCACCCGTTTGGTCGAATTGTTCGAGCTGTTCGACCCGGCCGACCCCGACGTGATCGTGGGCCGGCGCAACCTCGCGAACGCGCTGTTCTGAAGCCGCGGTCGACCCGCTAGGCCGGCTCCAGCCAGATCGCCGAAGTGGGCGGCAGCACCAACAATGCCGACGCGGGACGACCGTGCCACGGGTCGTCGGTGGCTTCCACCGCCCCGAAATTGCCGATTCCGGAACCGTTGTAGATGGAGGCGTCGGTGTTGAGCACCTCACGCCAGGTGCCCGCGTGCGGCAGACCCAGGCGGTACTGGGTGTGCTCGGCGCCGGCGAAGTTGAACACGCATGCCAGCACCGAACCGTCGGCGCCGTAGCGCAGGAAGCTCAGCACGTTGTTCGCCGAGTCGTTGGCGTCGATCCACGAGTAGCCGTCGGGCTTGGAGTCCTGACTCCACAATGCGGCGCGGTCGCGGTAAATCTCGTTGAGGTCGGCGACGAAGCGCTGGATTCCGTTGGAGAAGCTGTTCTCATCGAGTTGATACCAGTCGACGCCGCGCTCTTCCGACCACTCGGCGCGCTGGCCGAACTCCTGGCCCATGAACAGCAGCTGCTTGCCCGGATGCGCCCACTGGTATGCCAGCAGGCTACGCAGGCCCGCGGCCTTGACATGGTCGTTGCCCGGCATCCGCCCCCACAAGGTGCCCTTACCGTGCACCACCTCGTCGTGGCTGATCGGCAGCACGTAGTTCTCGCTGAACGCGTACAGCATCGAGAACGTCATCTCGTGGTGGTGATAGTTGCGGTAGATCGGGTCGCGGCTGATGTAGTCCAGGGTGTCGTGCATCCAGCCCATGTTCCACTTCATCGAAAAGCCCAGGCCGCCAAGGTTCGTCGGGCGGGTCACACCCGGCCACGACGTGGACTCCTCGGCGATCGTGACGATCCCCGGCGCCATCTTGTGGACGGTGGCGTTCATCTCCTGCAGGAACTGCACGGCCTCCAGGTTCTCCCGGCCGCCGTAGATGTTGGGCGTCCACCCGCCCGCGGGACGCGAGTAGTCCAGGTAGAGCATGGATGCCACCGCGTCCACCCGCAGCCCGTCGATGTGGAACTCCTGCAGCCAGTACAGGGCGTTGGCAACCAAGAAGTTGCGCACCTCCGGCCGGCCGAAGTCGAAGACGTAGGTGCCCCAGTCGAGTTGCTCGCCACGGCGGGGATCGGAGTGCTCGTAGAGCGGTGTGCCGTCGAATCGGCCCAGCGCCCACCCGTCCTTGGGGAAGTGCGCAGGCACCCAGTCGACGATCACCCCGATGCCCGCGCGGTGCAGGGCATCGACCAGGTACCGGAAGTCATCCGGTGAACCGAATCGCGATGTCGGCGCGTAGTAGGAGGTCACCTGGTAACCCCATGACCCGCCGAACGGGTGCTCGGCCACCGGCAGCAGCTCGACGTGGGTGAAGCCCTGTGCCACAACATATTCAGTGAGCTGTTCGGCGAGCTCGCGGTAGCTCAGTCCCGGACGCCAGGACCCGAGGTGCACCTCGAGGGTGCTCATCGGTTCGAACACCGGATTCTGCGTCGCACGGTCGGTCATCCAGCCCGCGTCGTCCCAGGTGTAGTCGGACACGTGCACCCTCGAAGCGGTCTGCGGCGGCACTTCGGTGGCGAAGGCGAACGGGTCGGCCCGGTCGGTGACCGCACCGTCGACGCCGTGCACCCGGAACTTGTAGAGACCGTCCACGGGAAAGCCCGGCCAGAACAACTCCCAGACCCCGGAGGAGCCGAGCACCCGCATCGGCGCATCGTGTCCGTCCCAGTGATTGAACTCGCCGATCAGGTTGATGCCCTTGGCGTTCGGTGCCCAGACGGCGAACGACACGCCCTGGACCACGCCGTCAGCGGTCGTGAACGAGCGCGGATGCGCACCTAAGATCTCCCACAGTCGTTCGTGCCGTCCCTCGGCGAACAGGTGCAGGTCAACCTCGCCCAGGGTCGGTAGGAACCGGTAGCCGTCGGCGACGGTATGGGTGTGGGGCGTGCCGTCGGCACCCGGGTAGCTTACCTCGAGCCGGTAGTCGACCAGACCCGTGAATGGAAGCGCCACCGCGAACACGCCGGAATCGATGTGCACGAATGGGTAACGCTCCCCGCCGACGAGTGCCACCACCACGAGGGCGTGCGGTTTGAGCGCGCGGATCACGGTGTGGTCGTCGTACTCGTGGGCGCCCAGGATGCTGTGCGGGTTGTGGTGCACCCCGTCCACCAGCCGGGCCAAGTCTCCCGGATCGGGCGCCAGGTAGGGGCTAGCGAGCTTCTCGGACCTCGTCATTTCCGCCTCGCTCCTTTCCGTTCCCGTCATTCCCGGCGCAGCAGGGCCGCCCGCTGTGCCTGCGGTATCAACGGCATGTTGAGGATGTGCGCCACGGCCCTCGCCGGCTCGATGCGGACGTAGTTGGCCTGCCCCCATTGGTATTCCTCTCCGGTGATCTCGTCGCGGACCCAGAAGCGGTCGTAGGGGTGCATACCCAATGCGGGCATATCCAGCCACACCGTGCCCTCCTCGGTGCCGAACGCGTTCAGTGTGACCACGACGAGCACGGTGTCGCCGGTGGCCGGGTCGAACTTGCTGTAGGCCAGCAGTGCCTCGTTGTCGACATGGTGGAACGTGATCGTGCGCATCTGGCACAGCGCGGGGTGCACCCGGCGGATCTCGTTCAACCGCTTCAGAAACGGCTCCAGCGAACGGCCCTCGGCCACCGCGGCCTCGAAGTCGCGCGGCCGCAGTTCGTACTTCTCCGAGTTCAGATACTCCTCGCTGCCCTCGCGCACGGCGCGGCCCTCGAAGAGCTCGAAACCGGAGTACACCCCCCACGACGTCCCCATGGTCGAGGCCAGCACCGCCCGGATGGCGAACATCCCCGGGCCGCCCTGCTGCAGGCTCTCGTGCAGGATGTCGGGGGTGTTGACGAACAGGTTCGGCCGCGTGCAGTCGGCGTGCTCGGCGATCTGCTGAC
Source organism: uncultured Actinomycetota bacterium (assembly GCA_963753095.1). Taxonomy (GTDB): domain Bacteria; phylum Actinomycetota; class Actinomycetes; order Mycobacteriales; family Mycobacteriaceae; genus Mycobacterium. The sequence goes on along the minus strand of CAVWBC010000002.1, from coordinate 267,770 downwards.
CGAACTCGGTGAGTTCCCACTTCGCCGTGCGCCAGGTGAAGTACGAATACGATTGCGTGAAGCCCAGTTTCGCCAAGCCGTTGAGCCGGGCCGGCCGGGTGAACGCTTCGGAGAGGAACAGCACGTCGGGGTCGATGGACTTGACCTGACCGATCAGCCAGGCCCAGAAGTTCGGCGGTTTGGTGTGCGGGTTGTCGACCCGGAAGATCTTGACCCCGTGGTCCATCCAGTACCGCACCACGCGTAGCACCTCGTCGTAGAGGCCGGCCGGATCGTTGTCGAAGTTCAGCGGATAGATGTCCTGATACTTCTTCGGCGGGTTCTCGGCGTAAGCGATCGTGCCGTCCGGCAACTCGGTGAACCACTGCCGGTGGTTCTTCGCCCACGGATGGTCCGGCGCGCATTGCAGCGCGAGATCCAGAGCCACCTCGAGGCCGTTCTCGCGGGCGGCGGAGACGAAGTCGTCGAAGTCGTCGATGGTGCCGAGGTCGGGGTGCACCGCATCGTGGCCGCCTTCGTCGCTGCCGATCGCCCACGGCGAGCCGACATCGTCGGATTCGGCGGTCACCGCATTGTTGCGACCCTTGCGATGCACCTTGCCGATCGGGTGGATCGGCGGCAGGTAGACGACATTGAAACCCATGGCCGCGATCCGCGACAGCGCAGCCACCGTGGTCCGCAACGTTCCGTGTACCGGCCGGCCGGCGCTGTCCCTACCGCCCGTCGAGCGGGGGAAGATCTCGTACCAGGCGCTGCACCGCGCCAGCGGGCGGTCCACCCACACGCCGTACTGGCTGCCGCGGGTCACCAACTCGCGCAACGGATACTGCCCGAGCAGATCCGTCACCTCGTGCGACAACGCCAGCGCCGCGCGAGTCACCGGGTCGCCCGGCCGGCCAAGGGCTGCCGCAGCGTGCAGCAGCGGAGTGCGCTGCTCACGAGGCACCCCGGTGGCGGCCCGCTCCAGCAGTCGCGCGCCCACCAGCAGGTCGTTGTTCAACTCCGTCTCGCCCTGCCCGGCGTCGAGCTTCGCGGTGACGGCGTGGCGCCACGTGGTGATCGGATCGCCCCAGCCGTCCATGCGGAATGTCCACAGTCCCACCCGGTCGGGTACGAACTGGCCGTGGAACACATCGGGGGTGCGACCCGGGGCCATCGGGTAGGCGCGCGGCTTGACCTTGGCCACGCTTTGCCAAGGTCGCGACGGCCGATTCGGCGGTGTCCGTGCCCTCCAGCGCCTTGACCCGCCGGGTCGGGTTCTGCCCAGCGGGGGATAGGCCGGGCCGTGGTACCGCACCACCAATGTGGCGGCGACCGCGTCGTGACCCTCGCGCCACACCGACGCGCATACCGGCACCACCTCCCCGACGACCGCTTTGGCCGGGTAGGTACCGCAGGACACCACGGGCTCGACGTCGTCGATCTCGATCCGACCGGGCACCGCAGCACTCCATCTGACGTGTCCGGTGCGGCGTCCACCACGCCGGATCCGTCGGTGTCGTCGTCATGCGAGCATTGCCTCGCACCGGTGAGCGTTCCTCGCCCACACGGATAACCGCATCGCGCTCTGTTCACACCGTAGTGTCCGGACTCACTCCGGGTGGAGAAGCGCATGCAGCCTATCTGCCGACGGCCCGACTCAGTAAGGTGAGTGACGCGTGAAAGCCCTTCGTCAGGTTCACCGTTCGCGCCCACCTGCCCGAGCGGCTTGCGGCACTGGAGCAGCTGTCGATCAACCTGCGCTGGTCCTGGGACAAGCCGACCCAGGACCTGTTCGCGGCCATCGACCCGGGCTGTGGGAGCAGAGTCGGTCGGGACCCGGTCGCGCTGCTCGGTGTCGTCAGCCCCGCAAGCGGCTCGACGAACTCGCCGAGCGACCAGGCGTTCCTCGAGCGGCTCGACCACCTGGCCGCCGATCTGAACGACTATCTGAGCCGGCCGATGTGGTACCAGGAGCAGGACGGCGGCCGGGGTGGCGATGCCCACCGGCATCGCATACTTCTCGATGGAGTTCGGCGTCGCCGAGGTGCTGCCCAACTACTCCGGCGGTCTGGGCATCCTGGCCGGCGACCATCTCAAGTCCGCGTCCGACCTGGGGCTGCCGCTGATCGCGGTGGGTCTGTACTACCGCTCGGGGTACTTCCGGCAGTCGCTGACCGCCGACGGCTGGCAGCACGAGACCTACCCGTCGCTGGATCCGCAGGGCCTGCCGCTGCGGCTGCTGACCGACGCCGCGGGCGCCCCGGTGCTGGTCGAGCTGGCCATGCCCGACTCGGCGCGCAGCTGCACGCCAGGGTCTGGATCGCGCAGGTCGGCCGGATTCCGCTGCTGCTGCTGGATTCCGACATCCCGAGAACGAGCACGAGCTGCGCAGGGTCACCGATCGGCTGTACGGCGGCGACCAGGAGCACCGGATCAAGCAGGAGATCGCTGGCCGGTATCGGCGGCGTGCGGGCCATCCGGGCGTTCACCGCGGTCGAGGGGCTGCCCGACACCGGAGGTGTTCCACATGAACGAGGGCCACGCCGGTTTCCTCGGCGTCGAGCGGATCCGCGAGTTCATGACCGACGGCGGGCTCGACTTCGACACCGCGCTGACCGTGGTGCGCTCCAGCACGGTGTTCACCACCCACACGCCGGTGCCCGCCGGCATCGACCGCTTCCCGGTCGAGATGGTCCAGCGCTATTTCGGCGACGACGGCCGCGGCGCGGTGCTGCTGCCCGGGCGTCCCGCTGGAACGGATCGCTCGCGTTCGGCGCCGAGGACGACCCGTCGAAGTTCAACATGGCGCACATGGGCCTGCGGCTGGCGCAACGCGCCAACGGGGTGTCGCTGCTGCACGGCGAGGTCAGCCGCGAGCATGTTCAACGAGTTGTGGCCGGGATTCGACCCCGCCGAGGTGCCGATCGGCTCGATCACCAACGGTGTGCACGCGCCGACTTGGGCGGCGCCGCAGTGGGTCGGAGCTGGCCCGCGAGCTGGTCGGGCGACGACCTGGGCTCGCTCAGCGAGCCGACGACCTGGCAACGGCTGCAGCAGGTCGACACCGGTCACCTGTGGTGGATCCGTTCGCAGCTGCGCGAGCTGCTGGTCGACGACGTGCGGGCCCGGCTGCGTCGGTCCTGGCTGGAGCGCGGCGCATCCGAGGCCGAATTGGGCTGGATCGCAACGGCTTTCGACCCGGACGTGCTGACGATCGGTTTCGCCCGGCGGGTGCCGACCTACAAGCGGCTGACGCTGATGCTGCGCGACCCGGAGCGGCTGGAGAGCCTGCTGCTCGACGAGACGGCCCCTGCAGCTGATCGTCGCGGGCAAGTCGCATCCCGCCGACGACGGCGGCAAGGCGCTGATCCAGCAGGTGGTGCGGTTCGCCGACCGGCCCGAGGTGCGGCACCGGATCGCCTTCCTGCCGGACTACGACATGTCGATGGCGCGGCTGCTGTACTGGGGCTGCGACGTCTGGCTGAACAACCCGCTGCGGCCGCTGGAAGCCTGCGGCACCTCGGGGATGAAGAGCGCGCTGAACGGCGGCCTCAACCTGTCCATCCGCGACGGCTGGTGGGACGAGTGGTACGACGGCGAAAACGGTTGGGAGATCCCGACCGCCGACGGTCTGGCCGATGAGACCCGCCGGGACGATCTGGAAGCCGCGCTCTCTACCGCCTGCTGGAACAGTCGGTCGACCCCGAAGTTCTACGACCGCGACGACAAGGGCGTGCCGACGCGGTGGGTGGAGATGGTTCGCCACACGCTGCAAACGCTCGGCCCGAAGGTGCTGGCGTCGCGGATGGTGCGCGACTACACGCGAGAAGTACTACGCACCCGCCGCCGCGTCGCTGCACCGGACCATCGAGGCCGTCGACGGCCTGCCGTTCGGCGCCGCCCGCGAACTGTCGGCCTACCGGCTGCGGGCCCGCGAGGCGTGGCCGAAGATCGAGATCACCGACGTCGACAGCACCGGGCTGCCCGACACCCCGCTGCTCGGGTCGGAGTTGACGCTGACCGCGGCGGTGCAGCTGGCCGGCCTGCTGCCCGACGAGGTGGTGGTCCAGGCCGTGCTCGGTCGCGTCGACGCCGGCGACGCGCTGCTGGAACCCACCCTGGTCGACATGGCGCACACCGGGTCGGGCGACGGCGGCACCGAGATCTTCTCGACCACGACGCCGCTTCCGGTGGCCGGCCCGGTGGGCTACACCGTGCGAGTGTTGCCGCATCACCCGCTGATGGCCGGCGACAACGAGCTGGGCCTCGTCGCGATCGCGTGAAGCGGATCCTGGACGTCGCGCTCGCCGGCGGCCCGTACGCGTTGGCAGCAGGCCCCGACGGTGCGATGTGGGTGACCCTGGTGCACAGCGGCGAGATCGCCAGGGTGACGGCCGACGGTGGTGTTGACGTGTATCCGGTCGGCGCCGGACAGCAAGCCGTCGATCATCGCCGCCGGCGCCGGACGGCGCCCTGTGGTTCACCCGCGCCGGTGATGACCGCATCGGCCGGATCACCACCGACGGTGACTCAGACCTCGTGCGAATTGCGTAGCGGCAGTGCGCCGTTCGGATCACTGCAGGCCCGGACGGGGCGATGTGGTTCACCGCGACGGGTTCGGGGGTCATCGGGCGCATTTCGCGTCGCCGGGGAGATTCGACGACGTGGCCGTCCCGGGCGGCCGGCCTTCGATGATCACCGCCGGACCCGACGGCGCGCTGTGGTTCACCCTGAATGCGGCGCAACGCGGTCGGCCGGCGTCGAGCCGTCCGGCGCCGCTGACGCGTGCGGCAGGTCCCGACGCCGGGAGCGGGTCCGGTCGGCATCGCCGCGACGCACGACGACGCGGTGTGGTTCACCGAGATCCTGGCCGACAAGCTCGGCCGGATCCCGACTGGCGACGCCATCCAGGAACTCGAGCTGCCGGGCAAGCCGCACGCCGTCGTCGCCGATCCCGCCGGAGGTGTGTGGGTGAGCCTGTGGGGCGCCGGACAGGTCGCCCGGGTCAGCGCCGACGGTGACGTCGCCACCATCGATCTGCCCGCCGGCAGTGAGCCGCACGGTCTGGCCATCGGGGCTGACGGCGCGCTGTGGGTTGCGCTGGAGGACGGCTACGTTCTGCGACTGCCGACCTCTGAATAATCGGGGATTTATCGAACCCCCCTGAGCAGGGGTGCCGGTGCGCTGTAAGTTCCGAGGAACGCCAAGAAGCAAGAAGGAGTTCCTCGTGCGCTGTCGCCACCTCGCCGTCACGGTGACGTGCCTTGTGATCGCTGTACTGGGGACGCCGGTGGCCGGCGCCGATCCGAGATCCGGCCGCCCCCGATGCCGCGCAGCCGGCTGCCGCCGATCCGGCCGCCCCACCCGTCGACGACGGCAAAGTCGCTTCCACACCGCCGGCCACCACCAAATCTCCGGACGGGTGGACGCTGACGATCGCGGCCAAAGACGAGGTGCAGCTGCCTGCCGCCCCGCTCACCACGGCGCTCTCCTCGCGGGAGTACATCGTCGGCGGAACGTTCAACGGATCGCTCGACGGATCGGGTGACTCGCCGAACCGGGCGTGTTCGAGGTGGGTTATCAGATCGGCTGCGGCATCGACATGAGCACCTCCAACGGCGTCTCGCTGACCGGCTCCGCGGGCATCAATCCGTCGATCAGCTACTTCGGTGCCGACTTTGCCGGCGTCCTGCCCGACGGGATCATCCCCAGCCTCGGCGCCAATGTCAGCGGCGGCGATCACGGTCGGTCTCAAGCCGGGCATCATCAACATCGTCCCGGTCACGAAGAAGTTGTTCAAGGGCGCCGAGCCGTGGGTGTCGATCAGCAACTACCACATCAAGATCGACGGCTGTGTGGGCGAATCCTTCATCCGCTCCTATGCGACGCTGACCAAGTCGAACGATCTCGGCGACGCCATCCTGTCCTGGTACGGCGTCACCAAAACGGTCTAGCGGCTAGGGGAACCGCTTGATGCAGCGGTTCCTCGTCACCGAACACGCCGATGCGGAACGCGTCGATGCGGGAGAAGCCGGCGGGCACCGCCTCGCCGTTGACGTCACCGGCCACGAGCCCGTTGGTCAGCAGCCCCGACACCGCCTCGTCGATGTCGCCGGCGGTCAGCGCGACGGTGTTGCCGTCGGGCGTCGTGACGTCCTTGGACAGCCTGGTGGTGGCCACCCCGGTCAGGCACGCGGTGCGCAGACCGGCTTCGGCGTTGTCGAGCACCAGTCCGCCGCGTTCGTGTTGCAGCGCCATCATGTAGCGCGAAACCAGTGCGGAGTAGGCGGTGTTGTCGCCCTGCAGCAGCACATTCTCCTGGCCTTCGGTGGAGGCGCCGATCTTCTGCAGGCCCGGCAGATCCACGGCGATGGTGTTGGTGGCCGGGCAGTAGGAGGCCGGTGGGCTCGGCCGCGCGTCGGGGCAACTTGACGCCGATGCCGCGTCGAAGGTCAGCGTGGGCGGATTCTTCGGTGTGAAGAGGATGTTCATCGCGTCGACGATCGATCTCGCCGAGTCCTCCGTCACCGGCAACTCTCCGGTCTGGTCCGGCGGGAGTTCGACGGGCAGGTCGCCGCGGCGCTGACCGATCTCCTGGGCGTCGATCGCCGCGCACGACGAGGGCCCGTCGGTGAATCCGAACTGGAACGCCGAGATCCGCTCGAATGCCGAGCCGTGCTCGTCGTCGGTTCCGTAGTAGTCGTCCTGGCTCAGCAGCGGGTCGCGGAACGAGATCATGGTCGCCAGCAGGTTGTTCAGCCCGTCGCCGGTGTTCAGCGTGAACCGGGGCGAGTTGCCCTCGGCCACCCACCGCATGTACACCCCGGCGAAGCAGTCGGCCTGCTGCTCGGCCACCAGCGTCGGCGTGCCCTTCTTGTTCAGCTTCGCCATCTTCTGGATGGCATGGCCGTACTCGTGGGCCAGGACCATGGTGATGGCCATGTCGCCGTTGGCCTGACGCAGCGAGGGCAGGAGCACGCCGCGATCCCATCCGATCGTCGTGTTTTCCTCGCAGAAGGCCGCGTTGATCAGCCCGTCGGTGGTGTCGCCGCAGAAGGTGCCGTCGTAGGCATTCGAATCCCAGGAGATGAGCGCCCTGACCGGTTTGAACTGGCCGTCGAAGTTCTCCGAGTAGACCGACTCCCAGAACGTCTCGATGTCGCTCACCGATTGGCCGGCGATCTCGTCGTCTTTGCCGCCGTCGGTGTCTGTCACCTCCCGGGTGGGCTCCTTCGCGTCCGGGCGCAGACCGGTTGGGCCGTCGGAGGCCTGCAGGCCGCCGACCTTGAACGGGTCGTCGAAGACCGAGACCGGATTGCCCGCGACGGTCGTGGCACAGGCCGTCAGCACCATCGCAGCGCTCGCCACGGCGAGCACGCGTCCCAGGTGTGGTGGGCGCATGGGAGGCAACCTCTCTGCAGGGTCTGCGGATACGCGAGCCCGGTTTGGAAATTCGCTCCCACAATAGTGCCGTGCGGACAGGTCGGTGCTGATCAATCAGCTCGCGGCGGGTGCGCGCAGCCGCTGAAGTGCGTCTTTGACGCGGGCCGGGTCGGTGGTCGTCCAGAACGGCGGCAGCGAGGCGCGCAGATACCCGCCGTAGCGGGCGGTGGCCATCCTGGAGTCCAGCACGGCGACCACACCGCGATCGGAGGAGCGCCGCAGCAACCGGCCGGCGCCCTGGGCCAGCAGCAGCGCCGCATGGCTGGCGGCGACCGCCATGAACCCGTTGCCGCCCCGCGCCGACACCGCGCGCTGACGCGCCGTCAGCAGCGGATCGTCGGGCCGGGGAAACGGAATGCGGTCGATCAGCACCAGGGACAGCGACGGACCGGGCACGTCGACGCCCTGCCACAGCGACAGCGTGCCGAACAACGACGTCTCCTCCTCGGCGGCGAAGCGCTCGACCAGGGCCGCCGTTCCGTCCTCGCCCTGGCACAGCACCGGGGTGTCCAGCCGGGACCGCATCGCCTCGGCCGCCGCCCGCGCGGCGCGCATCGACGAGAACAGGCCCAGCGTCCGCCCGCCCGCGGCCTCGATCAGGCCGGCGATCTCGTCGAACTGTTCGGCGGCACCGGCGCCGTCGCGGCCCGGCGGCGGCAGGTGCGCGGCGACGTAGAGGATGCCCGACTTGGCGTGCTCGAACGGGGAGCCGACGTCCAGGCCCTGCCAGCGAGGTCCGTCGGCGAGTCCCCAAGCCGCGGCCATCGCCTCGAACGACCCGCCGATGGTCAGTGTCGCCGAGGTCAGAACCGCCGTCGAGCCGTCGAAGAGCCGGCTCTGCAACAGCGCGGCCACCGACAACGGCGCCACCCGCAGCACCGGCCTGACGGTTGAGGCGGGCCGGGTCTCCTCCTGGTCGAGCCACACCACGTCGGTGCGGTCCGGAATCGCCGCGCCGAACGAATCCAACACCCGCGAAGCGGTTTCGGCGATCTCGGTCAGTGCCGCCAGCGCCTCGTTGCGCGCCGCGGCGGCCTTCGGATCGGCGGGTGACGGGTTGATGTCGGAGCGGGCCGCGGTGGCAGCGTCGCGCAGCGCGGTCAGGTAGGTCGCCAACTCGTCGTCGAGGTAGTCGATCCGGCCGGGTGCCATGTCGTGGATCGCCGAGGAGAACGTCGCCACCGCGGCCTCCATCCGTTGGCTCAGTTCCGGGCTGACGAGCCGCGCGATCCGCCGGGTCGCGACGCCGAGGGGGGTGGGCGTGAGCTCGCCGGTGGCCACCGAGGTCACCCGGTCCACCAGATCGTGGGCTTCGTCGACGACGAGCAGGCGGTGCTCCGGCAGCACCGACGCCTCCGCGATGGCGTCGATGGCCAGCAGCGCGTGGTTGGTGACGACGACGTCGGCGCGGCCGGCTTCGGCCCGGGCCTTCTCGGCGAAGCAGTCACTGCCGTAGGGGCAACGCGCCATTCCCAGGCACTCCCGGGCCGACACGCTCACCTGCGACCAGGAGCGTTCCGGCACCCCCGGTGTCAGCTCGTCGCGATCACCGGTCTCGGTGGACGACGCCCACGCCGTCAACCGCTTCACGTCGCGGCCCAGGGCGGTCGCCGCGAACGGTTCGAACAGCTCGCTCTGCGGCGCTTCGGGTGCATCAGCGGCAGCATCGGTCGAACCGTTGTGAATCTTGTTCAGGCACAGATAGTTTCGCCGCCCCTTGAGCAATGCGAAGCGGGGCCGGCGCGGCAGGCTGTCAGCCACCGCGTCAACCAGCCGGGGCAGGTCGCGGTCGACGAGCTGACGTTGCAGTGCGATGGTCGCCGTGGACACCACCACCGGCGAGTCGTCGGCGATCGCCCGGGCGATCGCCGGCACGAGGTACGCCAATGACTTGCCGGTGCCGGTGCCGGCCTGCACCGCGAGGTGCTCGCCACTGGCGAAGGCATGCGCCACCGCCTCGGCCATCTGCACCTGGCCGGGCCGTTCGGTGCCACCCAGCGCGGAGACCGCGGTCGCGAGCAGCTCGGCGACCGGCGGCGGTTCGTCGGTCGTCACCGGCGCCGCTCGGAATCGTGCAGCGGCACCTGTCGGCTCGGGACCGCCGGCTCGCCGTGGGACAGTGCCAGCCCCTCCCACGGCAGGCTGCGCAGGCCGGCCGCCACCAACTGCCGCGCGGCGTCGAGGTCGGGTGCGATCGTCGCGGCACCGCCGCGCACCAGCGGCACGGTCAGCTCCCGGGCCGGCCCGCCGACGTCCGGTGGCTGGCCGACCGGATGGATCACCTCTTCGATGATGGTGCCGGTCGGTCGGGACAGTCGCAGCGCGACCTTGCGTCCGCCGTGAGACTCCTTGCGGGCGCTGCGTTTCTCCACCGCAAGCCCGTCGACTTCGACGAGCTTGTAGACCATTCCTGCGGTCGGTGCGCCCGACCCGGTGACCACCGAGGTGCCCACACCGTAGGTGTCGACGGGATCGGCGCGCAGCGCGGCGATCGAGTACTCGTCGAGGTCCCCGGAAACCACGATGCGGGTCCCGGTGGCGCCGAGCTCGTCGAGCTGGGTGCGCACCTGCCGGGCCAGCACCCCGAGATCACCGGAGTCGATGCGCACCGCGCCCAGGCCGGTGCCGGCGACGGCGATCGCATTGGCCACGCCGGCCGTCACGTCATAGGTGTCGACCAGCAGAGTCGTCGTCACCCCGAGCGCATCGACCTGAGCGCGAAACGCCGCCCGCTCCCAGCTGTCGGTGTCAGGCGGGCCGGCGGTGGTGTGCAACATCGTGAAGGCGTGCGCGCTGGTTCCCAACGCAGGTACCCCGTGGCGGCGCTGCGCCTCCAGGTTGGAGGTGCCGGCGAAGCCCGCGATGTAGGCGGCCCGCGCCGCGGCGACCGCAGCGTATTCGTGAGTGCGCCGCGACCCCATCTCGATCAGCGGTCGTCCGTCGGCCGCGCTGACCATGCGTGCCGCCGCCGACGCGATCGCGCTGTCGTGGTTGAAGGTCGACAACGCGAGCGTCTCCAGCACGACGCACTCGGCGAACGTGCCCGTGACCGACAGAATCGGCGAGCCGGGGAAGTAGAGCTCACCCTCGCGATATCCGTCGATGTCCCCACTGAACCGGAAGTGGCGCAGGTAGTCGAGGGCGACGGGATCCAGGAAGGAGGCCACGGACTCCAACGCGGCATCGTCGAAGACGAACTCGCCCAAGGCTTCCAGGAACCGGCCGGTTCCCGCCACCACGCCGTAGCGGCGGCCCGCGGGCAGGCGGCGGGCGAACACCTCGAATGTGGTCCGGCGGCCGTCGGTGCCGTCACGTAATGCGGCGGACAGCATGGTCAGCTCGTATTTGTCCGTCAGCAGGGCGGCCGTCACACGGCAACGGTATCGGCTGCCGAGGCCCTGGGTCGGCATTGCGTCGGCTCGCTATCCTTGTCCCATGGGCGCGTCAGCGGCACCGACCCGGCCGGGTACCAGCGGGCAGCAGCAGACTGATCCCGTCGGCGTCATGGACAGCCCCTGGGTCACCATCGTGTGGGACGATCCGGTCAATCTCATGAACTACGTGACCTTCATCTTCCAGAAGCTGTTCGGGTACAGCGAGCCGCATGCCACCAAGCTGATGATGCAGGTACACACCGAGGGCAAGGCCGTGGTGTCGTCGGGCAGCCGGGAGTCCATGGAAGTCGACGTGACCAAGCTGCATGCCGCCGGCTTGTGGGCCACCATGCAGCAGGATCGCTGAGGCGGCGGCGTCACGCCGTCGGTCGGGTATCGAAGTGCGCAAATGGAAACGGGTCGACACCGCTGACGGCCCCCGGTTCCGGTCAGCCCTGGCCCCCCACGAGACCGCGTTGCTGAAGAACATGGTGACCTCGGTGCAGGGCATGCTCGACCAACGGGAGTCGGCGGCACCGTCGGACCCGCTGGAACAGATCACCGGTATCCGCACCGGAAACATCCAGCCCCCCGACGACGCGACCATGCGTCGGCTGCTGCCCGACTTCTTCAAGCCCCAGCGCGATCACCCGGCCGGATCGGGCGCTGCGGAAAGCCTCAACGGCGCGCTGCGAAGCCTACACGAGCCCGACATCATCGACGCCAAACGTGCTGCGGCACAACGGCTTCTGGACACGCTTCCCGATGACGGCGGCCGGTTCGAGCTCACCGAGGAGGATGCCGACGCCTGGGTGTCCGCGGTCAACGACGTCCGGCTGGCGCTGGGCACCATGCTCGACCTCGGACCCGACGGACCCGACCGGCTGCCCGCCGACCATCCCCTCGCCGGGCACCTCGACGTCTACCAGTGGCTGACGGTGTTGCAGGAGTACCTGGTGCTCGCGCTGATGGGTAAACCCGTCCGGTGAACTGGGGATCGATCACCGACGTGGCGGGCATCCGCGTCGGCCACCACCATCGGCTCGACGCGGACGCCACGCTGGGTTCCGGCTGGGCCTGCGGGAGCACCGTCGTCGTCGCGCCGCCCGCCACCATCGGCGCGGTCGACGTCCGGGGCGGGGCGCCGGGCAGCCGGGAGACCGAACTGCTCGACCCCGCCAACAGCGTGCGCTACGTCGACGCCGTGGTGCTGACCGGCGGCAGCGCCTACGGGCTGGCCGCCGCCGACGGTGCCATGACGTGGCTGGAGGAGCAAGGCCGCGGAGTAAAGATGACCGGCGGACTGGTGCCCATCGTCCCGGCCGCCGTCATCTTCGACCTTCCGGTCGGCGCCTGGAACTGCCGGCCGACGGCCGAGTTCGGGTATGCGGCCGCCGAAGCCGCCGGCACCGACGTCGCGCTCGGCACCGTCGGGGCCGGCGTCGGCGCGCGAGCTGGCGTGCTCAAGGGCGGCGTCGGCACCGCATCGACCACGCTGGACTCCGGAGTCACCGTCGGCGCCCTCGTCGTCGTCAACTGCGCCGGCAACGTGGTCGACCCCGCCACCGGCCTGCCGTGGATGGCAGACCTCATCGCTCAGTTCGGACTGGTGGCCCCGGACCCGACCCAGATCGCCGCATTCGCCGAACTGGACGCCGAGTCCAGCCCGCTGAACACCACGATCGCCGTGGTCGCCACCGACGCCGCACTGACACCGATGGGCGCGCGCCGGTTCGCGGTCGCCGCCCAGGACGGGTTGGCCCACACGATCCGGCCGGCGCACACCCCGCTCGACGGCGACACGGTGTTCACACTGGCCACCGGGCAGGTGCAGGTGGAACCCTCGCCGGACACCCCGGACGCGATGCTGCCCGAGACCGCGCTGGTCACCGCCCTCGGCGCAGCCGGGGCGGACTGTCTGGCCCGAGCCGTGCTCGTTGCCGTGCTGGCCGCCACGGCGGTGGCCGGAATACCGGCCTACCGGGACATGTTGCCGAGTGCGTTCACCTGACCCGAACGACTGTCGAGCCGCAGGAGGCCCTCCCCGTGTTGGTGATCCGCGCCGACCTGGTTGACGCCATGGTCGCTCACGCCCGCGGCGACCACCCCGACGAGGCGTGCGGTGTGCTCGCCGGTTCGGACGGGTCCGACCGGCCGGAGCGCCACATCGCCATGGTCAACGCCGAACGGTCGACCACGTTCTACCGTTTCGACTCCGGTGAACAACTGAAGGTATGGCGAGAGATGGACGACTGCGACGAGGTGCCGGTCGTCATCTACCACTCGCACACCGCGACCGAGGCCTACCCGAGCCGCACCGACATCTCCTATGCCGCCGAACCCGATGCCCACTACGTGCTGGTGTCCACCCGCGACCCGGAGCAGCACGAACTGCGGAGTTACCGCATCCTCGACGGGGTGGTCACCGAGGAGCCCGTCACCGTCGTCGCGCAGTATCAGCCCGCCGAGAGCGAAGGAACCGCCTGATGAGTGTCACCGTGTCCATCCCGACCATCCTGCGCGGCCACACCGGCGGTGAGAAGCGGGTCGCCGCCGACGCCGGCACGCTGCAGGCGGTGATCGCCGACCTGGAGGCCAAGTACGCGGGCATCTCCGAGCGCCTGGTCGAGAACGGGAAACTCAACCGCTTCGTCAACGTCTACGTCAACGACGAGGACGTGCGGTTCTCCGGCGGGCTGGACACCGAGGTCTCCGACGGCGACGCGGTGACGATCCTGCCCGCCGTGGCCGGCGGCTGAGCAGCCGGCGAGATGCGCTACGACTCGTTGCTGCGCGCGCTCGGCGACACCCCGCTGGTCGGTCTGCCGCGGCTGTCGCCGCGGTGGGACGACAGCGACGGGCAGGGCCCGACCGTCCGGCTGTGGGCCAAACTCGAGGACCGCAACCCGACCGGATCCGTCAAGGACCGGCCCGCGCTGCGGATGATCGAGCAGGCCGAACGGGACGGGCTGTTGGCACCGGGGGCCACCATTCTCGAGCCGACCAGCGGGAACACCGGCATTTCGCTGGCGATGGCGGCGCAGCTCAAGGGCTATCGGCTGATCTGCGTGATGCCGGAGAACACCTCGATCGAACGGCGCCAACTGCTTGCGCTCTACGGCGCACAGATCATCTTCTCGCCGGCCGAAGGCGGCTCCAACACCGCGGTCGGCACCGCCAAGGAGCTGGCGGCCGAGCATCCCGACTGGGTGATGCTCTATCAGTACGGCAACCCGGCCAACGCCGACGCGCATTACGACGGCACCGGACCTGAACTGCTCGCGGACCTGCCCGAGATCACCCACTTCGTGGCGGGCCTGGGCACCACCGGCACGCTGATGGGCGCCGGACGTTTCCTGCGTGAACACGTTCCGGGCGTCAAGATCGTCGCCGCCGAGCCGCGCTACGGCGAAGGTGTCTACGCGCTGCGCAACATCGACGAGGGGTTCATCCCCGAGTTGTACGACCCGGACGTGCTGACCACCCGCTACTCGGTCGGCTCCCTGGAAGCACTGCAGCGCACCCGGGAGCTGGTGCAGGTCGAAGGGATCTTCGCCGGCATCTCCACCGGGGCGATCCTGCACGCCGCGCTGGCGATGGCGGCCAAGGCCGTCAAGGCAGGTGAGCGGGCCGACATCGCGTTCGTGGTGTGTGACGCCGGGTGGAAGTATCTGTCCACCGGTGCGTACGCCGGTAGCCTTGAGGAAGCCGAGGCGGCGCTGGAAGGTCAGCTCTGGGCATGAAAGTGGAGGCGGAGCGCGCATGAACCAGCCGTTGGGCTACCCGGTGAGCCCGCCACCCCCGCCCAGGAAGGCGCCCGCCTGGAAGGTCGGCGGCGCCACCATCGTGTCGTTCGTCGCGCTGCTCTACCTCATCGAGATCGTCGACCAGCTGTCCAATCACTCGCTGGACCGCAACGGCATCCGCCCGCTGGAGACCGACGGCCTGTGGGGCATCCTCTTCGCGCCACTGCTGCACGCCAACTGGCAGCACCTGGCCGCCAACACCGTTCCTGCGCTGGTGCTCGGGTTCCTGGTGACGCTGGCCGGTCTGTCGCGGTTCGTATGGGCGACGGCGATCATCTGGATCGGTGGCGGCGTCGGCACCTGGTTGATCGGAAACATCGGCTGCGGGCTCGAGACCAACCACATCGGCGCATCCGGGCTGATCTTCGGCTGGCTTGCGTTCCTGCTGGTGTTCGGTTGGCTGACCCGGCACATCTGGGAGATCGTCACATCGATCGTCGTGCTGTTCGTCTACGGCGGCATCCTGTGGGGCGCGGTCCCGGAGCTCGATCGCTGCGGTGGCGTGTCCTGGCAGGGACACCTGTGCGGGGCGATCGCCGGTGTCCTGGCGGCGTACTGGCTGTCCAGTCCGGAGCGAAAGGCCCGCGAACGTAAGAAGGCCGGCCAGTTCCCCGGCCTGACCTCATGAGCGACCGGTTCGCGCCGGTCGGCATCTTCGACTCGGGGGTGGGCGGGCTGACGGTCGCCCGCTCGATCATCGACCAACTGCCCGACGAGGACATCATCTACGTCGGCGACACCGCCAACGGTCCCTACGGGCCACTGACGATCCCCGAGGTTCGTGCGCACGCGCTCGCCATCGGCGACGACCTGGTGGATCGCGGCGTCAAAGCACTCGTCATCGCCTGCAACACCGCTTCGGCGGCGTGCCTGCGCGATGCCCGGGAACGCTACGACGTGCCGGTCGTCGAGGTGATCCTGCCGGCGGTGCGACGGGCGGTGGCCACCACCCGCACCGGGCGTATCGGTGTCATCGGCACCGAGGCCACCATCGCCTCGGGCGCCTATCAGGACTCGTTCGCCGCCGCCCGCGACATCGAGGTCACCGGGGTGGCCTGCCCGCGGTTCGTGGACTTCGTCGAACGCGGCGTCACCAGCGGGCGCCAGGTGCTGGGCTTGGCCGAGGGATATCTGGAGCCCTTGCAGCGTGCCGAGGTCGACACGCTGGTGCTCGGCTGCACGCACTATCCACTCCTGTCGGGTCTGATCCAGCTGGCCATGGGTGAAGCGGTCACGCTGGTGTCCAGCGCGGAGGAGACGGCCAAGGACCTACTACGGGTGCTGACGGAGCAGGACCTGCTGCGGCCGCACCCCGACGATCCGGGGGCCGGCGCAGCCCGCCGGGTGTTCGAGGCGACCGGCGATCCGGATTCGTTCACCGCGCTGGCGACACGTTTCCTGGGGCCCTCGATCACCGGTGTGGCGCCGGTCGCCCGCCACCTCAGCACCCGACCCTGATTCTCAGGAGCAAACCGGTGATGTTTTTCTCCCGCGGCTCCCGGGCATGGCAAACTCGTGGCTGTGCGAATCACCGTGCTCGGTTGCTCCGGCAGTGTTGTCGGGCCTGATTCGCCGGCGTCCGGCTACCTGCTGACCGCACCCGACACCCCGCCGCTGGTCCTCGACTTCGGAGGCGGCGTACTCGGCGCCCTGCAGCGCTACGCCGACCCCAACGAAGTGCACATCCTGCTGTCGCACCTGCACGCCGATCACTGCCTGGACCTGCCCGGGCTGTTCGTCTGGCGCCGCTACCATCCGACACCGGCGACCGGCCAGGGCCTCATGTACGGCCCGAGCGACACGTGGTCGCGGCTGGCGGCGGCCTCCTCCCCGGTGGGCGGCGAACTCGACGACTTCGCCGACATCTTCGAGATCCGGCACTGGAGCGATGGCGAAGCCGTCCGATTCGGCGCCCTGACCGTGCTTCCGCGGCTGGTCACCCACCCGACCGAGTCGTACGGCATGCGGATCACCGATCCGAGCGGCGCGACCCTGGTCTACAGCGGCGACACCGGCGTCTGCGACGCGCTGGTCGAGCTGGCCAGCGGTGCCGACGTCTTCCTGTGCGAGGCCTCCTGGACGCATTCCCCGGAGCGTCCGCCGCACCTGCACCTGTCGGGCACCGAGGCGGGGCGGATGGCGAAGCTGGCGGGGGTCGGCGAGCTGCTGTTGACGCACATCCCGCCGTGGACGTCCCGCGAGGACGTCATCAGCGAGGCCAAGGCCGAGTTCGACGGGCCGGTGCACGCCGTCGTCTGTGGCGAGAACATCGACGTCCGGCGCTCCTGAACGCGTCGTAGGAGACACGTTAGGGTTGCGGGGTGTCCCGACGACAAGACGGCAGGCTCGACGACGAGCTGCGCCCGGTAGTCATCACCCGCGGCTTCACCTCCAATCCAGCCGGCTCGGTGCTCATCGAGTTCGGCCAGACCCGCGTCATGTGCACCGCGAGTGTGACCGAAGGGGTGCCGCGCTGGCGTAAGGGTTCCGGGCAGGGCTGGCTGACCGCGGAGTACGCCATGCTCCCCGCCGCCACCCACAGCCGCTCGGACCGCGAGTCGGTGAAGGGCCGCCTGGGTGGGCGCACCCAGGAGATCAGCCGGCTGGTGGGACGCTCGCTGCGGGCCTGCATCGACCTGGCGGCGCTGGGGGAGAACACCATCGCCGTCGACTGCGACGTGCTGCAGGCCGACGGCGGCACCCGCACCGCCGCGATCACCGGTGCCTACGTGGCGCTCTCCGATGCCGTGACCTATCTCGCGGCGGCCGGCAAGCTCTCCGATCCCAGGCCGCTGTCGTGCGCCATCGCCGCGGTCAGCGTCGGCGTCGTCGACGGGCGGGTGCGGGTCGACCTTCCCTACGAGGAGGATTCGCGCGCCGAGGTGGACATGAACGTGGTGGCCACCGACACCGGCACCCTGGTCGAGATCCAGGGCACTGGCGAAGGGGCGACGTTCCCGCGCACGACCCTGGACAAGATGCTCGACGCCGCGCTGCTGTCCTGCGAGACGCTGTTCGCGGTGCAGCGCGACGCGTTGGCGCTGCCCTATCCCGGTGTGCTGCCCGAGGGGCCGCCGCCGAAGAAGGCGTTCGGCTCGTAACGATGGCCCGGCTCCTGGTGGCCAGCCGCAATCGGAAGAAGCTGGCCGAACTGCGCCGGGTGCTCGACGCCGCCGGCATCGTCGGCCTGGATCTGGTCTCCCTCGACGATGTGCCGCCCTTCCCGGAGGCGCCCGAAACCGGCGCCACGTTCGAGGCCAACGCCGTGGCCAAGGCGCGGGACGGATACGCCGCGACCGGACTGCCGACCGTCGCCGATGATTCCGGCCTGGAAGTCGCTGCCCTGAACGGAATGCCGGGCGTGCTGTCGGCGCGCTGGTCGGGATCCCACGGCGGCTCCGCTGTCGACGTGGCCAACTACACGCTGCTGTTGGCGCAACTGCGCGATGTCCCCGACGAGCGGCGCGGCGCGGCCTTCGTGTCGGCCTGCGCGTTGGTGTACGGCCCCGGCGACGCCGACGGCGCGGTGGTTCGCGGTCAGTGGCCGGGCGTCATCGCCCGGCAGCCCCGCGGCGACGGCGGCTTCGGCTATGACCCGGTCTTCATTCCGGACGGCGAAAGTCGCAGCGCGGCGGAGCTCAGCCCGGTCGAGAAGGATGCCGTGTCGCACCGCGGGCGCGCCCTGACGCTGCTGCTACCAGCGCTGCGTAGCCTGATCGCCTGACTGCGGGCGGTGCGCAGCAAAATTTGTGTAGCGCATCTAATGTGTCATGATGCTGCGGTGGGTCGTCACTCGCGCCGGGCGGTCCGCGAAGCTCAGTCCTCGTCTGTGCGTGCCTCGCGCAGCACACATCCATCCGTCCTGATCGCCGTCCTCGCGGCGGCCGGCACCAGCGTGTCGGTGATGCAGACGTTGATCATTCCGCTCATCCCGGAGCTTCCGACGCTGCTGCACACCAGCTCGGCGAACGCATCCTGGGCGATCACCGTGACGCTGCTGACCGCGGCGGTTGCCACCCCGATGTTCGGGCGGCTGGGCGACATGTACGGGCCCAAACCCATCCTGATGATCTGTGCCGTCATGTTGACCGCCGGATCACTGACCTCGGCGCTGGCCAGTTCCCTGGTGCCGTTCGTCGTCGGCCGCGGCCTGCAGGGCCTTGCCATGCCGATCATCCCGCTGGGCATCAGCGTGCTGCGGGCTTCTGTGCCGGCCGACCGGGTCGGCTCGGCGATGGGGTTGATCAGCTCGTCACTGGGCGTCGGCGGCGCACTCGGTCTGCCGCTGTCGGCGGTGATCGCCGACAGCTTCGACTGGCACATCCTGTTCTGGTGTGCCGCCGGGTTGGGGTTCGGGTTGCTGGTGCTGTTCGCGCTTCTGGTGCCGCACGTCCCGGCCACGTCCAGCGATCGGCTCGACCCGCTGGGTGCCGTGCTGCTCGCCGGTGGGCTGCTGACGTTGCTGTTGCCGATCACCAAGGGTTCGACGTGGGGGTGGACGAGCACGCCGGTGTGGTCGTTGTTCGGCGCCTCGGTGCTGATCTTCACCGTCTTCGCCGTCTGGCAGTTGCGGGTAGCCGCCCCGATGGTCGACCTGCGCACCACGCTGAAGCGGCCGGTGCTCACCACCAACGTGGCCTCGGTCGCGGTGGGCTTCGCGTTGTTCGGGATGTCGCTGATCGGCCCGCAGATCCTCGAACTGCCCACCGAGACCGGCTTCGGGTTGGGCCAGTCGATGCTGCAGACCGGGTTGTGGATGGCTCCGGGCGGTCTGGCGATGATGATCTCGGCGCCGATCGCGGCCCGGATGGCCGCGAAGCGGGGCCCGAGGTTCACTCTGGTCGCCGGTGCGATGATCATCGCCTGCGCGTACCTGGCCGGCCGCGAGATGCTCGACACCCCGATCCAGGTGATGGCGTTCAACATCGTCATCAGCGTCGGTGTGGGATTCGCGTTCTCATCGTTGCCGGCGCTGATCAACGCGGCCGTGCCGATGTCGGAAACCGCTGCGGCCAACGGGATCAACGCGCTGGCGCGCTCGCTGGGCACCTCGGTGTCCAGCGCGGTCATCGGCGCGGTGCTGACCACGATGACGATCACGTTCGCGGGCCAGCAACTGCCCTCGCTCGCCGGCTTCCGGACCGCGCTGCTGGTGGCCGCCGGTGTGGCGGCGATCGCGGCCGGGGTCGCGCTGATGATCCCGCCCCCGGCGCCGGCGCCGGTGGGCGAATCGGTGGAGTGGGTGGAGAACCGCGACGACGTGCTGGACCGCAGCTCCTACGCCTGACCCCGTACGGCCATGAGCGGCTCGTCGACGACGAGCCCGTCACCGCGCCGAGCCGGGTGCTCAAAGGTTGAAGCGGGTCTTGATCTCGCGGGTCTGCACCTGCTCGACGATGATGCCGAGAAGCGGGATGGTGCCGGCCAGCAGCACGCCGACGGTCTTGCCGATCGGCCAGCGGACTTTGACCGCGAGGTTGGCGGTGAACAGCAGATAGATGAAGTACACCCAGCCGTGCACGACGCCGATCCAGGTCGGCGGGTTGTCCACCTTCACGATGTACTTCATCACCATCTCGTAGCACAGGGCGATCAGCCAGACGCCGGTCGTCCACGCCATCACCCGGTAGCCGAGAAGGGCGGTGCGGATCTTGTCGACCGGGGTCGTCGGGTGGGCCTGCGCCTCGGGCGTCTCTGGTCCGGTCATGCAGTCGTCCTGTTCTCTTTGGTACTGGTTGTAGCGTCGGCCTCGTCGGCTCTGGCCAGCTCGGCGAGGTAGGCGTTGTACTCACGCATCACCGGGTCATCAGCACCGGATTGGGTTGCTGGCGCCGGTCTTTCGGGCAAAAGACCGGGGGGTATCTCGGTGACCGCACCGGTGCTCGCCGCCGGTTCGGGCGGAGCCTCCTCGAGGCGGACGAATGTGCGGTAGGCGTAGACGCAGAACCCGGCGAACATCGGCCACTGCAACGCGTAGCCGAGGTTCTGGAATGTGCCCGAGGTCGACTCGAAACGGGTCCACTGCCACCAGCCGAGTGCCAGGCAACCACAGGCGGCGACGATCACCAGGGCGATCAGCGCAAATCTGCGACGACGGGGCGTGCTGGACACACCACGACGGTACCGCGCCAGGGTTCTGTGGTCGGTCCGCCGGGTACACTCGGGCGTCTTGCGGGCGTGGCGGAATGGCAGACGCGATGGCTTTAGGTGCCATTGCTCGAAAGAGCGTGTGGGTTCGAGTCCCTCCGCCCGCACTGAAGCTGACCAACTGTTTCCGCAGGAGTCACGCCTCTTGCGGGTGCACGTTGGACTCCCACCGTTTGCCCACACACCCGTCGCCGACCGGGCCTGCGCGTCCCGCCGCCGACCGGGCCTGCGCGTGGAATGGCCGTCGATAAGATCGGCATCCTCCCGCTTGACCTGGCGCCGCTTGTGGGGCTGTTCCTGGTCGCTTAGGTCAACGCAGTCACTCGGTTCGAGCAGGTAGGCCAGTCGCCGCGACCGACAGCCATGGGGTTGGGCGAGGCCCGTAATGCTGGGAGCCCGACAGTTACTTCGGTCTAGGAGTTCAACCAGTCCCAGGCCTGGTCCACATCGGCGAAATAACGAGCCTGCTGGGCGTAGAACGGCTCAGCGAGCCGAGTCAGCCACTTCTCCCACTGGTGATGGCCGACGAGGGCCATTCGCTCGATCGAGCGGTGGTACTTCTTTCCGAACCGGAGGTCCGCCCCCCAGGCCTCAACCTTCTCCCAGCGGAAGTTGGTCATGTCCAGCAGAACCCGCACCGATCCCGACGTATCGACGATGGTCTGAACTTCGGGTTCGAGGATGTCATAGTCCTCACGGGTGACATCCCCGCCGACCTGGAAGCCAATAACGTTGTCGTGGCTGCGCGACATCTTCTCGATCACACCAACCTCCACACGATCACACCAACCTCCGCATTGGTTCGTCTCCGCACACTACGCCTACGGCCAAATCGATTAGGCCGAGCAGAACTGAACGCCGTCTCCAAATCGACGGCTTGCGAGAAAGTCTCGAAAGTTCCAGCAGCTCTGCATTATGTGTCCTACATACCCTTGTTGGGCAGTATCCAAGGATGCCGGCCACGGTGTTGGCTGAGCGGGACGGCTGGGTCGGCGGGCATTCGTGGTTCTCGGAGAACGTGGCCAGGATCCGCCCGGAGTACGCCCCGGCCGATCCGTGTGACCGTCGGGTGCATCTGCCCGGCGAGCGGGTGCAGTGCGATCTGTGGTTCCCCGGGCAGCTGGTGCCCGATCACGCCGGGGTGTTGCGGTCGTTTCCGGTAGTGGTGATGGTGGCCGCGGCCGAATCCGGAGCCCGCCAACGCATCCGGTATGCGGGATTGCCGGCGATCAAGACGATCACCGACCTCGACTTCACCGCCCAACCCGCCCTCGACCGCGACCAGATCGCCCGCCTGGAAGCTGGTCTCCACCCGATACGAGAAATCCTCCATCATCTTGACCTCCAACCTGCCGTTCTCCCGCTGGGGCCAGGTCTTCGGCGAAGCCACCATCGCCTCAGCGATGATCGACGGGATCGTGCACCCTGCCGACGTCATCGCGCTCAAGGGTGCGAGCTACCGCATCAAACACACCGCGATCGAGTGCCGTCCGTAGAAGCCGAGCGTCAGGCAGAATCAACCCCGTAAACCTGCTCACTTTTCAACCGCAGCAGGCTGCTCAGGATTCAACCGGAGCTGACAGATGGCGGCGAGATCGGTGGTGGCGCTGCCACGACGACCTCGGAGACCAAGCCCCAGGAGTGGACAACACGCTGGTGGCGGATTGTCCATCGTCGGCCGAGCACATCTTCCAGCCGGATCGGCCGACAGCCTCCTAACAGTTGCGGGGCACGTCGCCACGCCATCGTCCACAAACGCGATACCGATCGTTCGAATCGCGTGATCCCCGGTCTGAGGCTGACCAGGCACAGCAGCCCTTCTGGGGTGAGGATTCGTTCGAACTCACTCAGTGCCGCCTCCATGTCGGTGTCATCGAGCAGATCGAAGACATACGTGCAAACGATGCGGTCCGCGCTATTGCCCTCGGCGGGCAACGGCATCGACCCGTCGACGAGGCGTGCCTGGGCACGGTCACCCCACGCCGCAAGCCGGTTGCTCGCCAACGCGACCATGACCGGGCTGACATCCACCCCGAGATAATGTGCGGTCGGTGGCAGCAATTCCAGCATCTGTACGGCCAGTCGACCCGTGCCACAGCCGAACTCGAACAGTGCCTGCGCTGTCGGGAGTGCGCAGGCAGCGAGCAACTGCGCTATGGCGCGGTCTTCGTAGAACTGCCAATCCTGGACCCGACCGATCCGGTCGTATACCGCCCTAGCCTGCGCCGACTTCAACGCCACCCCCGTCGATCGCGACACACACCCATCGGATTCGGTCACTATGGAGTTCGACAAACTCCTACCTCGCAGACTACCGAGGTTCGCTTTCTGCGCGGGGCCTTTGTACCTGCCGAGAGCCCCGGGGAACCTGTTGTGCCCATACTCCCGCGCCCCCGATGTCCTGAAACCGCCAAGCCTCACCGAGAATCGATCCTTCGGCGTGAGGCCCGTTCTCGCCACGACTCCGCGAGCATTTAAAGCGATCTGCAGTAAAGCTGTTTTACAGCTGATATGTAGCCCCGGTTTGTCAATAGGCAGGTGAAAGCCGCCCCGGTTGTGGTGCCGGGGCGGCTTTCGTTTGATCGGTCTCAGTCCGGTCGTGGCGGTCGTTGGTCAACGACGGTGGTGTCAGACTGATATACGCGGGTTGGGTACCGCAAGACG
This sequence comes from uncultured Actinomycetota bacterium, assembly GCA_963753095.1. GTDB lineage: Bacteria > Actinomycetota > Actinomycetes > Mycobacteriales > Mycobacteriaceae > Mycobacterium. The sequence goes on along the minus strand of CAVWBC010000002.1, from coordinate 244,354 downwards.
ATGGTTCGGCGCGAACGGTGGCTGCTTTCTAGAGACGGGCGTCACGCGGATATTCGGTGAATATCGTTGTTGCTCATAGCTGTAACGCAGGTCCAGTTCGCCTACCTCGCCGTCACCGGGCTGGTTCCGATCAAGTCAACTGCGGCGCACTCAGGTCAATGTGGCCAACGACCAGCACCAGCCAGACAACTCGCGAGCGATCGCGACGTTGGCCACCACGTGAGGTTTCTTGCGCTCGTTGAACCGGCACCACTGCTGGTGCAGTCGACGGTTGCCGGCATGGCCGCGGGCCTTGAGTGCGGGATCGACCTTGGCCCATCGGGCCCGCATCGTCGGCCCGGGATTGCGGTAAGCCGCGCGGTGGTGCCAGGCCGATTCGATCAGCAGCCTTCGCACGTGAGCATTGCCGGCCTTGGTGATCGAGCCCTGCACCCGCGAGGACCCCGAGGAATACTCGGTGGGTACCAGACCGACGTAGGCGCCGATTGAGGCACCGGTGAACCGGGTCCAGTCGCCGATCTCCACGCTCAGCGCCAGTCCGGTCAGCGCCGAGACACCACGCAGACACCCGAGCCGGTCGACGATGTCGGCCCACCGCGGTGAGGCCGCGACTTCGACGATCTGCTCATCGAGGCGATCGCGAGCCGCAGTCGCACACAGCACCGCGTCGAAGTGGTGATCGAACGCCGCGGCGGTGTGTGCGTCGTCAAAGCGCTGGCGGCGCAGCCAGGTCTCATGCACGCCATTCCAGGCCTGCCCACCCGAATACACCCGGCCTTGGCGCAGCAGCAGTTTGGACAAGCGGTGACGTACCCGCATCAGATCGGCGCGGGCGTCTTCGCGGGCACGGACCAAATCCCGGGTTGCTTCGACTTCCCGCTCGGGCACGACTACGGCGGTGATTTCGCCCAAGCGGAGCAGCCGGGTCAGATGCGCCGCGTCCCGGGCATCGGTCTTGACCCGATCCCCAGCCGGGCGGATCAACTTCGACGGCGCAGCCACCGTGCAGTCGATCTGCGCATCGGCCAACGCCCGTGCCAATCCGAACCCTGTCGGCCCGGCCTCGTAAGCCACCCGTACCGGCCCGCGCAGCTGGCGCAACCAGCCCACGACCTCGCCGTGGTCAGGGCACAATCGCGCCCGCTCGACCCGACCCGTCTCCTCATCGACGGCATGCGCGACCACCGAAAGCGCATGCACATCCAAACCGACACTCGTACCGTTGAAACTCACCGGAGGCCTCCTGTCTGCAACTGTGGCTCTACCGGAGCGAGTGTTCACCCGCCACCGGCAACCCACGTCCGATTGCAGCCCGAGGCCTTCGGCCTCGAGTCAGCCCCCATACCGTCTAGAGGGCATGACTCCCGCTCCGGCCAGGTAGCCGACCGAATAGGGTTCGAGTCCCTCCGCACGCACTCAGAAGACGGTGTAGCCCCCGTCGATCACCAGGCTCTGGCCGGTGAAGTATGCCGAGCCAGGACCGGCCAGCCAGACCGCGACCGCTTCGAAATCCTCCGGGGTTCCCCAGCGACGCAGGGGAATTCGGGGCAGGATCTTGGCTTGCGCGGCGGGTGACTCGAGCAGACGTTCGGTCATCGCCGCCATGGTCCAGCCCGGTACGAGTGCGTTGACCCGGATGTTGTCGCGGGCCAGCTCGACCGCGAGCGCGCGCGCCATCGCCACCAGCGCGCTCTTGGCGGCCGCGTAGTGCGTGGAGAACGCCATGCCGTCGCTGACCGACACACTGCTGGTGAAGACGATGGAGCCGCCCCTTCCGCGCGATTTCATCCGAGCGGACACGGCGCGCACCGTGAAGAACACCCCGTCGAGGTTGACCGCCATCACCCGTCGCCATTCCGCGGTGGACATGGCTTCGATGCTCATCGGATGCGGTCCCACACCGGCGTTGGCGAAGCAGGAGTCGATCCCGCCGAACCTGCTCACGGTCTCCGCGAGTCCTTCGGCCACTGCCCGCTCATCGCTGACATCGACGGTGAACGCAGCGACCGGCGCATCGCTGCCACCGGAAGTCAGTTCGGCGATCGCGGCGTCGTTCTTGGTGGCGTTGGTTCCCCAGATCACGACGGTCGCCCCGGCCTCGTGCAGACCCCGCGCCATTCCGAGTCCGATCCCGCTGTTGCCACCGGTCACCAGTGCCACGTGGCCACTCAGGTCATGCCACGAGCTCACCGGGAGTCCTCTCATTGGTGGTGCTAGTCGCTCGGACTAGATCATGTCCTTGGACGTCAGCCAGCGCATGATCGGCCAGCCCGCGAAGACCGGCAGCCAGCAGGTCAGCACCCGATAGAGCAACACCGACGGAACACCGATCGCCGCCGGCACGCCGAAGGCCGCCAGGCCGCCGATCAGCGCGGCCTCCACCGCCCCGACGCCACCGGGGGTCGGAGCCGCCGAAGCCAGCGTCCCGCCGACCATCGTCACCACGGTCACCGTCACGAAAGTCGTTCCACCGCCGAAGGCTTCGACGCTGGCCCACAGCGCCAACGCGGCGCCGAGCGTCGTTGCCGCGCAACCCAGAACTATCAGCCCCAGGCGCTTCGGCTCGCGGACGAGTTCGAGGAGTTCACCGCCGATCTCTTTGAGTCTCGGCCGTACCGCGGTGCCCAGCCACCGTCGCAGCTTGGGCACGAAGAGGAACGTGCCCACCACGCCCAGCGCGATCCCGCCGATCAGGTAGAGCAGGGTGGCGCTTGGCACGAAGTGCGACAGGTCGGCTGACGCTCCCGCTGCCACGCTGAAGAAGATCAGCAGAGCGATGTGGGTGATCACCTGGACCGACTGCTGCAGTGCCACGGCCGCGGTCGCACGCAATGTCCCCAGGCCGGCCTTCTGCAGGAACCGGGTGCTCAGTGCGAGCCCGCCGACACCGGCGGGCGTCGTGGTCGCGGCAAAAGTGTTGGCGAACTGCATGATCACCAGGTTGCGGAAGCTCACCACGCCGTCGGCGCTGGCCCACAGTGCCGCTGCCGCACCGACATACGTCAGGGCCGACACCGCGAGCCCGAGCAGCGCCCACCACCAGTTGGCGGTTCTCAGCTCGTTGAAGAACGTGGGCACGGTGGCGATGAACGGGTAGGCGACGTAGACCAGCGCAACCAGCAGAACCAGCTGGATGACCTGCTTGCGGGTGAACCGGGTGATCGTCTCGGCCTGGATCTTGTCGGCCCCGGTCTGTCGTTTGACCTCCTCGCGCGCCGCCGTCATCACTGCCTTGGGGTCGTTGACCGCGTTGCAGATCCGCGCCGGCAGCGCCGATTTCGTAAGTCGGCGCGACGCGGTCAGCACGGTGTCCTTGGCCAGTGCGTCGATCGCGGCGCCCACCGCAGCCTCGGCGCCGAACTTGTCGGTCGTCGTCACCAGCAGCTGCGCGATGTCGGACTGCAGCTGCTCGTCGGAGGCGCCGTACTCGGAGTTGCCGAAGCCGCCGAACAGCGTCGTGCCCGCGTCGACGGTGATCTCCTTGCGGCGCAGGTCCCCGTGGCTGATCTGGTGCCGGTGCAGCACGCCGAGTGAACTCCACACGCTGGTGACGAGTCCTTCCTCGGCGGAGTCGTCGAGCGCGGTGCCCCGCGGTGGGGTGTGGGCGTACAGCGTCCACCCGCGTTCGAGGCCCGCGACCGCCATCGCGGTGGTGTTGGCGACCTCGAGGTCGCCGACCGCGATGGTCATCAACGCGCGGTGCTCGACCGCCCGCCGCAGCGACGCCTGCAGCGGCGCGGTCTCAGCGCCGCGCAGTTTGAGCCAACGCCAGAACTGACGCAGCGCACCGCCGCTGCGCTGGTTCGGCCCGTAAAGCTCGACAACCGCCACCGAACCCGACTCGTCGGTAGCCGTCAACTCCAGCGGTCCGTGACCGGCAGGACGCACCACGGTCAACGCCGTGACGGCGAAGCCGCGGCGGGACAGCGCCCGGATCGCCCCGTCGAGTGGGACCTCCAGTGCCGGTGTGCCGACGACCAACACGGTCAACGCGCCGACGAACCAGCCGACTGCCAGGCCGAGTAGCGAGCGGGCGGGTATGACCGCGCTGACCACGACGTGGATGGGTACGAAGGCCAGCAGCAGCGCCCACCACCACCGGCGCCAGCGGGCCGGCAGCCACGGGCCCGACACGGTCAGCACCGCCGCCAGCATCGCGATCCACCGCGGGTCGTCGAGAAACTGCGACAGCACGGTCGAAAGACGATCGGACAGGTCGAAGTGCCAGCGCGGCGCGGAGATGCCGTTGCCGGTGATCGACAGCGAGAACACGGCGATGAACCCGGCGGCCCCGTAGGCGCCGAGCATCTTCCATTGCCGGGCGACGATCAAGCCGATCAGGATCAGGAACGGCAGCGCGAAGATCGCGACGCCGTAGGCCAGGTACACCAGATTCGACTGGGTGGGCGTCAGTACGCCCACGATCCGCGACACCGACTTCTCCAGGCTCACCCAGTCGTTGCGGGTGATCAGCGAGCTGGTGACCACGATGACCAGGAACGCCGCCGCCAGCCCGAGCCGGACGATGTCGTTGGTGCGCCGGGTCAGGGGTTGCAGCAAGTCGCCCGAGACGGTGACGTCCCGGCCGTCAACTCGCATTACGGATCATTCCTGTGGGCTCTGTGCCGGCGTCGGCTGCGCGGCTGCCGTCAAAACCTATCGTCCGGCGGGCGCCGACGAGACCGGATGGCCGGCTCGGGGCCGTCAGACGAAGCCGGCGTAGCCGAGCAGTGCGGCGGCTCCGACGACGATCAGGGGGTTGGTGTTGGTCCGGACGAAGATAAGGGTGGCGATCCCGGTGATGAGGTAGGCGCGCCAGTCGTGGTCGGCGGCTCTGCTCATGACCAGCGACGTGGCCAGGATCAATCCGACCGTCAGGGGTGCAAAGCCCTTCTCGACGGCCTGGCGCAGCTTGGACTTCTGGGCCTTCTGCCAGGACAGCGTGATGAGGTACATCAGGATCGCGGCCGGCACCACCATCGCGATGGTGGCGATCACCCCGCCGATGATGCCGCCCACCACCCCGGCGACGCCGAGCCCGGCGGCGTAGCCGACCAGGGCCACGATGAGGATGCTGGGTCCGGGTGCGGCCTGGGAGATCGAGAAGATGTCGGCGAACTGGGAGTTGGTCAGCCAGTGATGTCCGCTGACCGCCTCCAGGTGCATCTCCGGCAGCACCGCGTTGCCGCCGCCGATCGAGAGCAGCGACAGTGAGCCGAACATGCCCATGACGGCCAGGTAGGTCTTCACGCCTCGACCGGCTTCTTCCGGGGCCATGCCCAGATCAGGCTCAGCGGCGCGAGAAGGCCCAGCGCCTCGAGCAACGGCCAGCGCAGGAGGCCGTTGAGGATGAAGCTGGCCAGGAAGAACGCCACGGGGATCAACCCGGTCAGGCACTTCTTGCCGGTCTTGATCACCATCGCCAGCGTCAGGGCCACGGCGGCGGCGGAGGCGCCGTGCAGCGCGCCCTTCACCGACGGAACTTCCTTGAAGGTGAAGTAGACGAAACCGAGCGTGAGGATGATCGCCACCGGCACCAGGCACAGACCGACCAGAGCGGCGACCGCCCCGGGAACACCCTTCATCTTCGTCCCGACGAACACGGCGAGGTTGACCTGGTTGGCGCCGGGCATGATCCGGCACATCGTCATCGCGCTGAGGAACTCCTCCTCGCCCATCCACTGCTTCTCGACGACGATCACTTCGCGCGACCACGCCGACAGGCCACCCCCGAATGACGCGAGCGCGATGTGATTGAACGTCAGCGCCATCTCCAGCAGCGAGACCTTCTGAAGGACCGGTCCCGTCTCACTCATGGATCAGATCGTGGTCGTGCGGGAAGTCGTCTTCGGCCGGCGGCGTCCGGTCCAGCGGGTCCGGTGGCTCGTAGTAGTGCGACAGTGCCCAGTCGCTTTTGAAGACCTCTTTGAGCCGGCCGACGACGACCGGATCGTCGGTCACGATGCCCAACTCCCGGCGCAGATCGAAGGCACTGCGGTCGATGTTCATCGACCCGGCGAGGACCTGCTTGCCGTCGACGATCAGCAGCTTGGCGTGCACCCGCAGGTTCTTCTGTTTGCGTACCTCGACGCCCAACCGGCGCAGCGTGCGCAGCGACGAGAACGTGTCGAGGATGTCCCAGTCGCTGATGCCGTGCTTGCCGCCGCACAGCACCCGCACCCGGATGCCGCGGTGAGCGGCGGCGGCGATGCGGTCGAGGATCACCGCGTCGACGAACTTGGGGTGCTGGATGTACAGCTTGCGTTCGGCGGAGTCGATGAAACGAGCCATGTGGTAGCGGGAGTTGGAGTTGCTCCAGAGCAGTCCCTCGTGTCTGGAGGGGGCGAAGTCGCGGTGCTCCCAGTCGGCGTTGAACACATCGACGATCTGCGCGACGTGCTCGGGGTCGTGGGTGATGATCCCGTAGTCACGGGTGAGGGTGAAGTACTTGATCATCAAATTGAAAGTCGCGACCATGGCCGCCTGCTCGTCCACGACGATCGACTTCTCATGGGTCACATAGAATTTCGGGCTCGCCCACTGCACGTCGATGCCGGCGGATTTGAGCTGTTCGAAGCTCTCGTCGTTAGCTCGGTCGCCGCCCGACCGCTGCGCGTTCAGCATCACCCGCACATCGACACCGGCCCTCTTCCGGTCGATGGCCGCATCGATCAAGCTCGGCTCGGTGTAGGTGAATTGCTTTATCAGCAAAGACTTTTGCGCCGTGGCGATGAACTCGCGAACGGGCTCCAGGCCGTCATCGGGCTCGACGATCAGGCGTGGTGGTATCGCAGGCATAAGTTCCGGATGCTAGCAGCAAAAAGCTTTCCTGGCTTTGCCGTTGGGTGAATGTCGTACACCCGCTGGCTCACTGCTGAGTGCTGACTCACCGTCCGCTCAGTTCGGTGCCACGGGCGCCGGAGGCGGCGGATCCGAGAGGTTCTGTCCCAGTCCCGGCGGGACGTAGATCTCCGGGCCGGGAGCGGTACCGGGCAGCGGCTCACCGAGTTGCTCGGCGGGCCTCTGGCCCAGCAGTGCCCCGTCGAGGCCGCCCGACTGGTACATCGCGTGTAGCCGCCGCAGCATGGCCAGACGGCCGTTGGAGGCGTTCGGATCATCGGACCCGATGCCGGCCGCCGCGGTGCCCTCCCCGGGGGCGGCTGGGGTGATGTTCTGCGGCAGCAGGTATTGGTTGTCGAACGCGTGCAGATCCGGTGCGACCACCGAGGTGCCGGCCCCGGGGGCAGCCGGGGTGGAGTTCTGGCCCAGCAGCAGTTCCAGGCTGTGCGACGACAGATCCGGCAGACCGAGGGGCCCAGCCGGTGCGCTGCCGTTCTGGGCCAGAACGCTGCCCAATGATGTGCCCGGCGGCGGGAGCGGTCCAATCGGCGGAGCGGGTGCGGTCGTGTCTTCGACGGGCGGGTCGGCGGCGGCGGGCACCGAGCAGACCAGCGCGACGCCGAGGGCCACGAGGGCCGCGGGGCCGGCGAGCCCCGCCATGCGATGCCACGCTGTCATACCGGTCGGCTCTCCTTCCCGCATCGAGGACGTGGCTGACACGGTACTGATCGCCCGCCGCCCACGATGACGAACCCGCCGACGCAGGTGTTACGACCCGATCAGGCCGGCGGCGGGGGCGCCGCCTCGGCCGGGTCGGGCAGGAACTGCTCGGGGCCGGCCGGGATGTTGACCCCGGGTGGTGGCGCGGTCCCAGGCAACGGTTGACCGAGCTGGTCGGCGGGCATGCGGCCCAGAGCGCCGTGGACCATGGCGTGCAGACCCTGCCATTCGTTGACACGTGCGAACGGACCGGGCACGCCCTGAGCCAACGGGTAGGGCGAGACCGCATCGGGCCCCGGCACCCGATAGTTCTGCGGCGCTAGCAGCTGGGCCGCGTTGAAGACGTCGGCGCTCGGCAGCGCGGCGGGCGTGGTTGTCCCGGGCAGCGCCGGAACCGGGGACTGGCCCAACAGCAGCTCCGGACCCGAGAGCGGTATGCCGGCGACGTAATTCGAGAACGACGTCGTCGGGGTGAGCGCGGGACCCCCATCGGGAGCCGGTGGTGCGGGCGGCGCGGAATCCGCTGGTTCCGGCGGCCCGGGTGGGACCGGGTCCGCGGTGGCGCTGCCGGCGAACGCCAGCGCCGCACCCGCGACGAGAAAGACCGATGCCGCAGCGGTTACCGCGACACGTCTGGGCAATCTGCTGTATTGCTCCATATCCGGGTCAGAACACCTTGGTGACGCCGTAGTAGGCGACGATGTCGTCGGAGTCGGTGCCCGAACTGGTCAGCACCGCATACGAGCGCAGCGACGAGGCGCCCACGCAGTTGTCGACCTTGACGTGGACGTCTTTGAGCGTGATGCGGGCCGACGTCGCTTTGAATGACTTCTTGTCGACCGCGACGTTGGTGATGGTGCCCGGCCTGGGCTCCACCTCGATCTGGCCGTTGAAGCCGGCCGTGGCGTTGCCGAACCCGAGGGGCGTGGCCCCGGTGGGGTTGTAGCCGAGAGTGAACGGGTTGAGGGAGAGTTGGCCGTTGAGTTTCACCTTGTCCATCTCGACGCCGCAGCCGATCTGGTAACCGGCCTCCAGCGTGCCGCCGGCCACCGAACCGGTGGTGTTGCCCATGAAGGTGCCGCCGACCACCCAGTCACGGGAGGACAGCGAAGTGGTCAGCGGCGCAACGGGCAGCTGGTACTCGTCCTTGGCGGAGACGGTCAGCGTGCGCCCGTCCGGGGTCTTCGCGATGCCGGGAACCTCGGAGGGCACGGCACCGGCATCCGGGGGCGGAGGCAGCGGGGCCGCGGCGGGTTCGGCGGGGGCGGGGGCGCCGGGTGCCACAGCGGGATCGGCGGGCGGGTCCGCGAGTGCGAGCGGGGCCGTTCCGATGGGGATCAGCATGCAAACTGCAGCCACGGCGGCAAAGCGATGCAACATAAGGTGTCGGCGCCTCTCGTCACGAAGATCAAGTGGGGTATTTCCCAAGGAATCATCGACGGGGGCCGTGTCCAGACGGTTAACGCAGCGCCAACAGTTTCATCCCGGAATTCATCCACTGAGCGTCCCCCGCAGCATCTTCGGCCAATAACGACCCAATCAACCGACGACAACGAAATCAAAAACAGTCTGCCCCCCACCGACTGGTGGGGGGCAGCTGCGGGACGAACGCGGGAGCTACACGACTTTGGTCACGCCGAGGTAGGTGACGACGTCGTCGGTGTTGTCCGTCGAGCTTGTCAGCGTTGCGTAGGACCGGATGAAGGACTGGCCGGCGCAACCGTCGATCTTGATGCGGAAGGCGGTGATCGAGATCCGCGGGCTGGTGCCCTTGAACGACTTCTTGCCCACCGGGACGATGTTCACCGTGCCCGGCTTGAGGTCGATCTTGATCTGTTCGGAGATGTTCGGCGCGAGCGTCACGGGAAAGAGGCCCGTTCCGCCGGCGGGGTACGGTATGCGGAGACCGCCCGTGATGCCGGCCTGGGTGATCGATTCGATGTCGTCCTGGATTATGCCGCAACCGATTTGGTAGCCGGCCTCCAGCGAGCCGCCTGCCAGCTTGGTGCTCCCCTTGCCGGTGACGCTCCCGGTGAAGGTGCCGTCCACGAGGTACTCCCGGGACCACGGCGAGTTGGTCAACGACGCAACCGGTTCCATGGACTCGTCCTTACCGACGACATTCAGCGTCCAGCCATCCGGGGTGCTGAGAACGCCGGGCGGGGCCGAGGGGATCGGCCCGGCGGGCGGCTCCGGGATCGGCCCGGGATCTGCGGCCGGCGGCGCGGCGTTGGCAGCCGGTGCGATGGTGGGATCTGCCGGCGGGTCGGCCAACGCGAGCGGTGCCGTCCCCAGTGGGAGCATCAGGCAAACTGCAGCCAGGCTGGCAAAGCGATGCAACATATCGTGTCGGCGCCTCTCGTCATCTGGGGATTACGGAATTTGTCCCTGAGGAATCATCAAGTCACCGCGTTGCCAATCGGTTAACACAGCACCAACACATCGCGCCCGAAATCGGTCCACCACGCGTCCGCCGGCCCGGCGGTGTTGCCGGAGGTTGATCACTGGATTGCTGCGCGGCACCGTGTGTTGGTCCGCGGTTAACCGGGACGACGCGCCCTCGCCAGATGCTTGCCCCAATGTGATGACAACTCAGTCGAATCCGAGCGTTCGGCCGGAGAGGTCGGCACGATCCGAAAGGGAACGAATGAGGCCAGCACAGATGTGTGGGCGGGCACTGGGCGCTTCGGTGATGGCCGTCGGGCTCTGGCTGGCGCTCGTGCCGACCGCTGCCGCCGATCCCCCGGCCGACTCGTCGCCGCCGCCCATTCCCGGTCAGCAGCCCGATCCGCTGGCCGCTGCGATGCCACCGGACCAGGGTGCCGGGGTGGTCGCTGCGTGCAGCCAGTTCGGCGCGGCCATCAACTTCGCCGCCACCAACTACGAGGACTTCGCCTACAACAGCGCCGGCAGCGGCAACCTGGTGAACTACCGGGACCCGACCGTGCAGAACTCCAACGTCGTCGGCCGCACTGCACTGCGCGAGGCCGCCGCCGCCGCGATGAGCGCGTCGAACTTTCCCGGTGTGCCGACCGAGGTGTCCGCCCCGATGCGGTCCTGGTCGTTGCACGCGACCAAATTGGTGCTGATCATGGGTCTGCGCGGCGGCGGCGACTCGCTCAACAACTCGGCTGACGATATGAACATCGACGCGCACGACGCGCAACTGGCCTGCGCCGCCAACGGCGCGCGAGCCTGAGCCACCTGGCTGATCGCCGCACGGCGTAGGCTTCCCACCGGAGGTTTATGGCGATGATGAAACACCTGCAGCGACTGGGTGTCGCTGGATTCTGCTGGCTGTTGCTGGCCGCGGGAGCGCTTGTTAGCACGCCGGTGGCCGCTGCGCAGGGCTGTGCGCCGGGCTTCCTCACCAACCCGTACAACGGTCAGTGCTTCACGCCGCAGCAGGCACCGACCATCAACGGCGTCACCTGCACACCCGGCAATCTGGGCGTGTGCCTGTCGTTTCAGCAGAACCAGCAGCCGCCGCGAAAGCCGTTCAGCTCCGTCGGCTAGCTGCGCGTCACCGTCTTGGTGATCAGCCGCTGGGCCCAGGCCGGGGGGATCTGACTGATCGCCGTCAGGCGGCCCACCGGGTAGTGCACCTTCGTCAGCCACCTGCGTCCCGAGTGGGTAGCCGAATACACCGCCCTGGCAACGTCTTCCGGCTTCAGGTGAACGCCCAAGGTCTTGGTGCTGCCGGTTTCGACGCCGTCGGTCATCGCGGTCTTGACGAACAGCGGCCAGATGGCCAGCACCCTGATGCCGTACCGCCGCCATTCCAGTTCGAGTGCCTCGGTCAGCGCCCGCAGCGCGAACTTGGTTGCCGAATAGGTGGCCAGCTCGGGTTGTCCGTAGATCGCCGAAGCCGAGCACATGTTCACCGCCTGGGCGCGCGCGGTGTCGCGCAGGTAGGGAAATGCGGCGTGCAGGCCGGCCAGGGCGCCGTAGAAGTTGATGTCGATCATCTGCTGATGGGTCTTGAGCGGGACGTCCTGGAAGGCGCCGGTGGTGAGTACGCCCGCGTTGTTGACCAGGATGTCGAGCCGGCGCGACGGGCCGGTGAACTGCTCGAGTTGTTCGGCCCATTCCTGCGCGTTGGTGACGTCCAGCTTTCCGATCAGGACGTCACCGCCGTGGCCGGCGATCTCGTCGCGCAGCGACGCCAGGCCGGCAAGGTCGATGTCGTAGGCGCCGACGCGATAGCCGTGGTGGGCGAAGGTCAGTGCCGTCGCCCGGCCGATGCCTGCGGCGGCACCGGTGATGAACACCGTCGGTGCTGAAGAACCCATTGGAATCAAACAACTTTCAATCTCGGTGGATCTTCGCCGGCCGGCGAAGCGATTCGGCTGCTCGCCGTCGACATCGCGGTGTCGACCCGCGTCGCAGCGCTCTGGCAGGCGGCACTGGCCTTGCGGCCCAGCCCGTCGACGTCATCGGCGGCGTTACGCAGGTACGCGCTCAGCGCGATGCGCAACCGCTCGCCCGCATGTGCCAACCGGTCCCGAAGGCCGTCGTCGACGCTGACGGTGACGTAGGGCAACTCGATCCTCATCATGGCGCTCCCTCCCTGTGCCGACCTTGTCGAATCTAGACGAGGCACGGCCGGGCACGGCCGGATGCCTAGGTGGAAATTCGTTACGCGCATTGTGAGAACATCACTCTCCCGCGTGCCCGTCAACCACCTGAAGGAGTGCCATGCCCAAGGGCTACGTCATCTTGACCGAGCAGATCAACGATCCCGACGGCATGAAGGCCTACGGCCGCGCGGCCGGCGCCGCGATGGGGAACGTCAAGATCCTCGCCGTCGACACCAAACCCGATCTCCTCGAGGGACAGTGGCACGGACACCAGACGGTGGTCCTGGAGTTCGATTCCGTCGATGACGCGCGCGCCTGGTACGACTCGGACGCCTACCGCGCGGCCCGGGAACTGCGCCAGGCCGCGGCCGAGACGAACGCGGTGATCGTCGCGGGGTTCGGCGGCTAGTAGCTCACCAGGCGTGCTGGCGGCCTTGCTCGGCGTACCAGTCGATCAGGTCGGGGTTGTCGATCGACCTTGGGTCCAGCGACACCTCGCTGTGCCCTGCCATGATCGCGGTGACGGGGACCTCGAGTTTCTTGCCGGTGCGGGTGTGCGGGATGCCCGGCGCGGCGATGATGTCGTCGGGGACGTGCCGCGGGGACAGCTTTGTCCGGATCTGCGAACGGATGGTGCCGATGAGTTCGTCGTCGAGGTCGTGTCCTTCGGCCAGGGTGACGAACAGCGGCATCCAGTAGGCGCCGTCGGGACCGTCGATGCCGAGCACGAACCCTTCGGTGACCTCGTCGATGGCCTCCACCACCTCGTAGATGTCAGCCGACCCCATCCGGATGCCGTGCCGGTTGAGGGTGGCGTCGCTCCGTCCGTGGATGATCAGCGACCCCCGGTCGGTGACGGTGACCCAGTCGCCGTGCCGCCAGATGTGCGGCATCGGCCCGTCGGCCCACTGGTGATCGAAATAGGCTGCGCGGTAACGGGAGCCGTCGTCGTCGTCCCAGAATCCGATGGGCATCGACGGCATCGGGGCGGTGACGACCATCTCGCCGACCTCGTCGATCAGGGCTTCCCGGTGCGGGGACCAACTGTGCAGGGCGACGCCGAGATAGCGGGTGGCCAGTTCGCCCGGCAGGCTCGGCACGCCCGCGGTGCCGCCGGCGAAGGCCGTCACGACGTCGGTTCCGCCGCTGATCGAGGACACCTCCACATGACGGCCGACTTCGGCCTTCACCCATTCGTAGAGATCGGCAGGCAGGGGTGATCCGGTGCTGCCCAACGTCTTCAGGCGGGTGAGGTCGTGTGCCGCGCCGGGATGCAGTCCGGCCTTGCGGGAGGCCAGCAGGTGGCCGGGACTGGTGCCGAAGTAGGTCGCCCCCTCGTCGGTGAGCAGTTTCCAGAGCCGATCGGCATCGGGATACAGCGGGTGACCGCTGTAGCAGACCACGGTCGCCCCGCAGAGCAGCCCGGCCACCCGGAAGTTCCACATCATCCAGCTCAGCGCGGTCTGCCAGAAGAAGACGTCACCGGGACCGAGGTCGGCGTGCAGGCACGCGGCCTTCAAGTGCTCGAGGACGACTCCGCCGTGGCCGTGCACGATGCCCTTGGGGCGTCCGGTGGTGCCCGAACTGAACAGCACCCACAGCGGGTGGTCGAACGGCACCGCCGCCACGTCCGGGACCACCGGATGGTCGATCAGGGCGCGGTACTCGGCACCGTCGAGGAGCAGCAGGTGCGGTTGGCCGGGCAATAGGCCCACCAGTTCGGCGGTGTCGGCGCGCTTGTCGATCAGGCGGCCGTTGAGCTGATAGCTCTCGCTGGCGAAGAGCACCTTCGGCTCCAGTTGCGCCAGGCGCGCCGCCGCGCCCTGGGGTGCGTAGTCCTGTCCACACGCCGACCACACCGCCCCGATCGCCGCGGTGGCCAGGAAGGCCACCATGGCGTCGGCGACGTCGGGCAGGTAGCCGCCGACGCAGTCACCGGGCCCGACCCCCAGTCGGCGCAACTCGGCCGCCACCGCGCCGATCCGACCCGGCAGGTCGGCCCAGCCGATCTCCGTACGGGATCCGTCCTCGGCGATGCCGACGATGGCCGCGCCGCCACGATCGGCGTGCCGGAGCACCTGGTCGACGTAGTTGAGCGTGACTCCGGGAAACCAGACCGCGCCCGGCATCGACGCGTCGGCCAGGATGGCCGCATCACCGTCGGCCGGTCCGGTCTGGGCGCGGATGTCGAAGAACTCCCAGACGGCTCGCCAGAACCGGGCGGGGTGGTCTACCGACCACTGCCACAGGGCGCTGTAGTCACCCACCGGTGCGTTGTGCCGATCGGCCGCCATCGCGGCGAACTGTTGCCAACCGTGTCCGTCAGTGCTCGGCACCGCGCTCCTCTCGTATCCTCTACCAGGGGATTCGGCCAATCCTGCACACGGCTTGCCCGAAATGGTATTGGCATTCTCCTAAACTGCAAGTACGGTATCCACCGATGGACCACCAATCCCAGACGTCGTCGGGTATCCCGCTGCAGCCGGTGTACGGACCGGCCGACCGCTCCTGTGATCCTCCCGCACCCGGCGACTTCCCGTTCACCCGCGGCAACTTCTCGACCGGTTACCGCGGACGATTGTGGACCTTCCGCCAGTATTCCGGCTTCGGCACCGCCGAGGAGTCGAACCAGCGCTATCGCTACCTGCTCGACCAGGGCGGCACCGGGCTGTCGGTGGCATTGGATCTGCCCACCCAGTGCGGCTACGACTCCGACGATCCGGAGTACGGCGAAGAGGTGGGCCGCGTCGGGGTCGCGGTGGACACACTGGCCGACGCGGAGATCCTGTTCGACACCATCCCGCTGGAGGCGATCAGCACCAGCTTCACCATCAACGGCACCGCCGCCATCCTGCTGGCCTTCTATGTCGCCGCGGCGGAGAAGAAGGGTGTGCCGCGCGCCAAGCTCACCGGCACCATCCAGAACGACATCCTCAAGGAGTACGCCTCCCGCGGCACCTGGATCTGGCCGCCGGAGCCGTCGCTGCGGCTCATCGCCGACACCATCGAGTTCTGCGCGGCGGAAGTGCCGCGTTTCAACGCGATTTCGGTCGCCGGCGCGCACTTCCGCGACGCCGGAGCCAACGCGGTGCAGGAGATGGCCTTCACGCTGGCCGACGGCGTCACCTATTGCGACACCGTCGTTGAGCGCGGCCGGATGACCATCGACCAGTTCGCCCCCCAGATCTCGTTCTTCTTCTACACCCACGGCGACTTCTTCGAGGAGATCGCCAAGTACCGTGCCGGACGCCGCCGGTGGGCCACCATCGTCCGCGAACGCTATGGGGCGCAGACCGACAAGGCATCGATGTTCCGCTTCGGCTGCGTGTCCGGCGGTGCGTCGCTGTACGCGCCGCAGGCACAGAACAACCTGGTGCGGGTGGCCTACGAGGCGCTGGCATCGGTACTGGGCGGGGTGCAGTCGATGTTCACCGCCGCCTGGGACGAGCCGTTCGCCCTGCCCAGTGAGGAATCCGCGAC
The DNA here is from genome assembly GCA_963753095.1 of uncultured Actinomycetota bacterium. Classification (GTDB taxonomy): domain Bacteria; phylum Actinomycetota; class Actinomycetes; order Mycobacteriales; family Mycobacteriaceae; genus Mycobacterium. The sequence continues at coordinate 228,734 of CAVWBC010000002.1, read as the reverse complement.
GCTGGCGCTGCGCACCCAGCAGATCCTGGCCTATGAGACCGGTGTCGCCCGAGTGGCCGACCCGCTCGGAGGTTCCTACTTCGTCGAGGCGCTCACCGACGCGACCGAGGATCAGATCATCGCGATCATGGCCGACCTGGAGAGTCACGGCGGAATGGTCAGGGCCATCGAGGACGGCTATCTGCAGGGTCTGATCGCCGACGAGTCGTACCTGCTGCACCAGGCCGTCGAATCCGGTGAACGGCCGGTCGTCGGGGTGAACAAGTTCGTCACCGATGAGCCGCAACCGGACATCGCCACCTACGAGCTCGACGCTGAAGGTCGCGACCTGCAACTCAAACGGCTCGCGAAGGTGAAGGCCGAACGGGATGCGGCCACCGTGGAAGCCTGCCTGGCGGCGCTGTCTCGGGCTGCCGAGGGGACCGACAATCTGATGCACCACCTGATCGACTGTGCCAACGCGTACTGCACTGTGGGCGAGATGGTTTCGGCGCTCAAAGCTGTGTGGGGCGAGTTCCAGCAACCGGTGGTGTTCTAGATGAGCGCACGCATCCTCGTCGCCAAGCCCGGCCTCGACGGTCACGATCGCGGCGCGAAGATCGTGGCGCGAGCGCTGCGTGACGCCGGCTTCGAGGTGATCTACACCGGCATCCGTCAGCGCATCGAGGACATCGTCTCCATCGCCTTGCAGGAGGACGTCTCCGTCGTCGGTCTGTCGATCCTCTCCGGTGCCCACCTGGCTCTGACGAAACGAACCGTGGATGCGCTGCGGGCGGCCGATGCCGGTGACATCGCCGTCATCGTCGGTGGGACGATTCCCGCCAGTGACGTGCCCAAACTTCTGGAAGCCGGTGCGGCAGCGGTGTTCCCGACCGGAACCTCGCTCGAGATCCTGGTGCGCGACGTCCGGGCGCTGACCGAGAAGGCCGGAGAATCGGTATGAGACTCGGTGTGATGATCGGTGCCGAGCGCGGCGACATGGCCCGCAAGGTCAAGAAGTTCCTCGAGGACATCGAGTGGGCTGAGGCCGCGGGCTTCGACACCGCGTGGATCCCGCAGGTGCCCAACGACTTCGATGCGCTCACCATGGTCGCGTTGATGGGTGACCGCACCAGCCGCATCGAGCTCGGAACAGCCGTCGTGCCGCTGCAGGCGCAGCATCCGATCGCGCTGGCCCGTCAGGCCCTGTCCGTGCACGCCGGCAGCGGCGGCCGGCTTGCTCTCGGCGTCGGGCCGTCGCACCACTGGATCGTCCGCGACATGCTCGGCCTGCCCTACGAGAAGCCGGCCGCCTACACCCGCGACTATCTCGAAGTGCTCAACGCGGCGTTGTCCGGGCCCGGCCCGGTCGACGTCGAGAACGACTTGTTCGCGGTGCACAATCCCACTGCACTGGGCGCTGATTCGCCGCTGCCGGTGCTGGTCGCCGCACTCGGGCCGGTGATGCTGCAGATCGCCGGCGAGCTCGCCGACGGCACCGTGTTGTGGATGGCCGACGAGCGCGCCATCGGCGACCACATCGCCCCGCGGATCACCAAGGCCGCCGAGAACGCCGGTCGCCCCGCACCTCGCATCGTCGCCGGAATCCCGGTGTGCCTGTGTGCCCCATCGCAGATCGAGGTGGCCCGCGAGCGGGCCAACCGGATCCTGGGCGAGGCCGAAGTCTCGCCGAACTACCAGCGGCTGCTCTCCCGTGGCGACGCCCGTGATGTCGGTGATCTGTGCGCGGCGGGTGATGAAGAGGCGATCCTGCGGCGATTCCGTTCCTTCGCCGAGGCCGGTGTCACCGACCTTTCGGTGCGGCTACTGCCGATCGGCGACAATCGCGACGAGCTGGTGGCCTCGAAGTACCGTACCCGAGAGGTGATCTCGCAGTTGGCCGCCGAGGTTCGATGAGGGGGCCGCTGGCCGGTATCCGCATCCTGGAGGTCGGCACCATGCTGGCCGGACCGTACGCGACGATGATGCTGGCCGACCTCGGCGCGGAGGTCGTCAAGATCGAACCGCCCGGCGGCGAGATCTCCCGCCAGGTCGGGATGAGCTACTTCGCCAGCCTCAACCGGAACAAGCGCAGCATCTGCCTCGACCTCAACTCCGAAGCCGGACAGCGGCGTCTCGGTGAGCTGGCCGCGGAATCCCATGCGCTGCTGGTCAACATGAAGCCGTCGGTGATCCGCCGGCTGGGCCTGACGTACGAGGCGCTTCGGACCCACAACGAGAAGCTGGTCTGCGTCGCGATGACCGGCTTCGGTCTCGACGGCGGCGACGACCCGGCATTCGACTACGTGATCCAGGCCGCGACCGGGGTGGCTGCCATGACCGGCGATCCGGCCGGGCCGCCGACGCTGCCGGGATATTCGTCGGCGGACAACTCGACCGGGCTGACGGCGGCGCTGGGTCTGCTCGCGATGATCGTCTCCGGGCACGGTGGTCAGGTCGACGTCTCGCTGCGGGATGTGATGCTGTCCCAGCTGAACTACCGCGCCGCGGCCTACCTCAACGACGGTGTCGCGCCCCGCCGGCACCCGTTCGGGGCGCATTCGTTCTACGTTCCAGCACAGCTGTTTTCGACGGCCGAGGGATACCTGGCGCTGTTCATCACCCACGATGGGTTCTGGCGCTCGTTCGCCGCGGAGGCGGGGATCGACGGCTTTCCCACCATGGCCGAGCGCGCGGCACGACGGGACGAGGTACTCGAGGTCGTGGCGGCCGCATTGGCTGCCGACACCGCCACCGGCTGGGAGGCGCGGCTGCGACCGCTCGGCATTCCCGCCGCCGCAGTCCGGACGCTGCCCGATGCGCTCGAGGCCACACCGGAGGTCATCGTGTCGGCAGGGGACTACCGCCTGGTGGGCAGCCCGATCCGGATCTCCGGTCACCAACCGCAGTATCTGCCGCCGCCCACCCTGGACGAGTACGCCGAAGCCGCTCAGTCGTCGTAGGTCACCGAGACCGAATCCGACTCCGGCACACCCTGGCAGGTGAGCACCAGACCGTCGGCGATCTCGTCCTCGGCCAGCACCTCGTTGTTGCGCATCGTCGCCCGACCCTGCGTCAGCGTGGCGATACAGGTACCGCAGTTCCCGGCCTCGCAGCTGTAGGGCGGTACCAGCCCCGCCCGGCGTGCACTTTCCAGCAGTGTCTCGCCCGGCATCTGCGGGACGGAGACGATCTTGCCGTCCAGCGTGATGCTCACCGTGGCACCGGGCGCGTCAGAAGTGGTCGACACCGCGCACCGGGCTCCGCTGTCCAGGGTCATTCACATTTCTCCCTACGTGTTGGGCCATTGTCATTCTACCCAGGCGAGAATACAATTCTCTACCTGCGATAGTATGTTCTCAAATGTCGACGGGGCCATCACTGACCATGGGCGAGCGGAGTGCCGGAGCGGTCGACGCCGCCGTTCTGGCTTTCGAGGACCGCATCTACACACGATCTCAGCTTGACGCCCTCTCCGCCGGGTTGGCCCGCACGTTGCATGACCGCGGGGTCCGCCGCGGTGACCGGGTGGCGGTGATGTCGTCGAACCGGCCCGAGTTCGTCGTCGCGATTCAGGCCATCTGGAACCTCGGTGCCTCGGCGGTACTGCTCAGTCCGGCATGGCGGGCCGACGACGTTGCCCACGCCGTGGCGGTGGCCCGGCCGAGCCACGCGGTCGGGGACAACCCGGTGCTCGCCGAGCAGATGCCGATGCTGGACCTCGACGACCCGATCACGCCGGCCGCGCCGACGGCGACCGTGCCCGACCCCGATGCCGACGCCGTGCTGGTGTTCAGTTCCGGGACGACCGGCATGCCGAAGGCCGTTCGGCACACGCACCGATCCTTCGGTTCGGCCGTGCGGCATTGGCGCGGCGCGCTGGGCGTGACATCGAGCGATCGCATGCAGATCGTGACGCCGCCGTCGCACATCCTCGGACTGCTGAACATCGCCACGGTGCTGGCGGCCGGCGCGTTCATGCGCCTCCACCGCCGCTTCGACCTCGATGCGATGCTGAGCCACATCGCGACGGATCGCATCACCATCGAGATGACCGTCGCACCCATCGCACTGGCGATCGCCGCGCATCCCGACCTCGAGACCTATGACCTGTCGTCGCTGCGCTACATCATGTGGTGCGCCACGCCCGTCACTCCCAGCGTGGCCGAGGCGGTGACGCGCAGAACCGGGGTCGGATGGATATCCGCCTACGGCACCAGCGAGGTGCCGGTCATCGGCTGCTGTCCGCTCAGCGAGACCCGCCTCGACACCGTCGGACGTCCCGTTCCCGGTGTCCGGGTGCGGATCGTGGCGCCGGACAGTGGGCGCCCGTGCGAGACCGGTGATGTGGGCGAGATCCAGGTGCTGTCGGACTCCGCGATGGCCGGATATCTCCCCGACGACGCGACCGCGGCCGCATTTCACGACGGCTGGTACCGGACCGGCGATCTCGGCTACCTCGACGAGGACGGCTGGCTGCGAATCACCGACCGGCTCAAGGAGATGATCAAGGTGCGCGGATTCCAGGTCGCCCCAGCCGAAATCGAGGCCGTGCTGCTAGGCCATCCGGCGGTGCGGGACTGCGCGGTCTTCGGGATCGCCGACGACGCGGACGGCGAGGCGGTCGTGGCCGCCGTCGTCACCGCCGCACCGGTCGAGCCCGACGCTCTGGTGGCACTCGTCGGCGAGCGGCTGGCCGCCTACAAGCGTCCGCGGCATGTCGTGTTCGTCCCCGAAATTCCCCGCCTGCCCTCGGGCAAGGCGTTGCGGCGAGTTCTGAAGGAGCAGTATGGATGTCCGACTGACCAGTGAGCAGCAGCAGCTGCGCGATGCGGCGGCCAGGCTCGCCGACGACCTCGGTCCCGGGTCCGTCGCCGACCTGGACGACGAGAACCGCATAAAGAGGCTGGAGAAGACCGTCTCCGCGACGGGCTGGCGCTCGCTGCGCAGCGACGAGGCCTCCGGGGTCGAGGTGGCGATCGTCGCCGAGGAGTTCGCCCGCCGGCTCGTCGACGTTCCGTTCCTCGGGCCGGTGCTGGCCGATGACCTGAGCAGGCGCGCCGGCCGGGTGGTGCCACCCGTCGAATCGGGACGGGATTCCGTCGACCTGACGAGAAGCCTTGCCGGAGCGGTCGAATCACCGCCTGAGCTCGACGAGCTCGGCGAGGAGGATGCCGCGCGCTGGTATGCACTGGCGCTGACCGCGACGACGGCCGACCTGGTGGGTGCCGCCCGCGGTGCGCACGCGCTGGCCACCGAGTACGCCAAGGTCCGCGAGCAGTACGGTGCCGCGATCGGCTCCTACCAGGCCGTCGCCCACCTGCTGGCCGAAGGACTGGCGCTCATCGAGGGGTCGGTCAGCGTCTTGCGCCACGCCGCCTGGGCGGTCGACGAGCTGCCCGCCGACGCGGCGGTCGAGGCGGGCCGGGTGGCCAAGATCTACTGTGCACGAGCCGCATTCACCGTGTGCGAAACGTCGATCCAGGTGCACGGCGGCATCGGCAACACCTGGGAGTGCCTCGCGCACATCTACCTGCGTCGGGTACTGGCCGCCGCCGAGGCATGGCCGGTCAAGCTGGAGGAGCTGACCATTGGACTTTCGTGATTCCCCCGAGGAGGCCGCGTTCCGGGCGCGGCTGCGCGACTGGCTGACCGAGCAGAAGGGCCGGTTCCCGACGTCCGGCGACGAGTACTGGGCCAAACAGGGGGAGTGGCACCAGACTCTCTACGCTGCCGGCTTCTTCGGCACCTCGTGGCCCAAGGAGTACGGCGGACACGACCTGCCGCCGGTGTACGACGTCATCGTCGACGAGGAGATCGCCAAGGCCGGTGCGCCGGCCCGGCCAAGCCTGGGTTACCTGGTTGTCGGGTTGAGCCACCACGGCAGCGAGGTACTGCGGCAGCGCTTTCTGCCCGGCATGATCAACGGCACCGAGCGTTGGTGCCAGGGCTTTTCCGAGCCCGGTGCCGGATCCGACCTGGCCGCGCTGACCACCACGGCGACCCTCGATGGTGACGAGTACGTGATCCACGGCCACAAGATCTGGACCAGCTACTCCGATGTCGCAGACTGGTGTCTGGTGCTGGCACGTACCGACGGGAACGTCCCCAAGCACAAGGGCATCTCGGCGTTCATCGTGTCGATGCACCAGCCGGGCATCGTGCAGCGGCCGCTGAAGATGATCAGCGGTGTCACCAAGGAGTTCGGCCAGGTCGAGTTCGACGGCGCCCGGGTGCCGGCTTCGCAGATGATCGGCGAGCCGGGCACCGGCTGGAAGCTGGCGATGACGGTGGTCAGCCACGAGCGCGAGCCTTCCACGCTGGGCTTCTCGGCGCGCTACGGGAAGCTGGTGCGACAGTTGAACTCCCGCCTCGAGGGTCCGGCCCCTGACGAGCTGTCCTGGGCCTGGGTGCAGACCGAGATGCTGCGACTGCACGTGCGGCGGCGGCTGTCCGAACAACTCGACGGCATCAAGCACGGGCCCGATGGCTCGCTGGACAAACTGCTGATGACCTGGGTCGAGCAATCCGTCGGCCACGCGGTGCTGGCGACCGTGGGCACTGCTGACGCCGAACTGTTCGGCGCCTACCTCTACAGTCGCGCCCAGAGCGTCATGGGTGGTACGTCGCAGATCCAGAAGAACATCATCGCCTCACGAATCCTGGGATTGGGCGTGTGATGAGCGCTCGCGCGAAGAACGATAGGAAGTGACTCATGTACGACATGCCCGACGAAGTCGACGTCCGCGCCGACGGTCCGATCCGCATCATCACGTTGAACCGGCCGGACGAACTGAACGCCGTCAACGATCCGCTCCATGTGGGGTTGGCCAAGATCTGGGAGGCGCTCAACGAGGACGCCTCCGCGCGCGCGGCCGTCATCACCGGTGCGGGACGGGCGTTCTCGGCAGGTGGCGACTTCAACTACCTCGATGAGCTGCGCAGCGATGAAGCGTTGCGGCAGAAGACCATCAAGCACGGCCGCGATCTGGTGATCGGCATGATCCGCTGCAGGATGCCGGTGATTGCGGCCGTCAACGGACCGGCTGTCGGGCTGGGCTGCAGCCTGGCCGCGCTGTCCGATGTCGTCTACATGGCCGAGACGGCGTTCTTCGCCGACCCGCACGTGCAGATCGGCCTGGTCGCCGCCGACGGGGGTCCGCTGGTATGGGGCTCGCAGATCAGTCTGCTGCAGGCCAAGGAGTTCGCATTGACCGGCGTGCGGATCAAGGCGCAGCGCGCGGTGGAACTCGGGCTGGCGAATCATGTTGTGACCGATCCGCTCTCCGAGGCGATCGCGTGCGCGAAGAAGCTGATCGAACTGCCGCAACAGGCGGTCGAGGCCACGAAGCGGCTGATGAACATCCAGCTGGAGAAGTCGGTGATGGCCTCGCTGGATTACGCGAACCTCGCGGAGTATGTGTCGTTCGGAACCGCGGACTTCAACCGGATCGTCGACGGGCTGATCGCCGAGAAGTAGCTCGCGACAGTAACGCCACGGCGGGAATTCCCTGCGCATTCCACCGTGGCGTTACTGTCGGCGCGACCTACTTCGGCGGGAAGCGCAGCGCCCCGTCGAGACGGATGGTCTCGCCGTTGAGGTAGTCGTTCTCGGCGATCGACAACGCGAGTTGCCCGTACTCCACCGAGCGGCCCATCCGCTTCGGGAAGGGCACCTGCGGCCCCCAGTAGGCCTCGAGCTGGTCGGCGGCCTTGCCGTAGGCGGGGGTGTTGATGGTGCCCGGCGCGATCGACATCACCCGGATGCCGAGCGGCGACAGATCACGCGCCGCCACGAGCGTCATGGCGACGACGCCGCCCTTGGCGGCGGAGTAGGGCAGCTGGCCGATCTGGCCCTCGTAGGCCGCGATCGACGCGGTGTTGATGATGACGCCGCGGGCGCCGTTGTCGTCGGGCTCCTGGCTCGCCATCGCCGCGGCCACGTGCCGCATGACGTTGAACACCGCGGTCAGGTAGAAGGTGATCGTCGTGGTGAAGGCCTCCATCTCCATCGGGGAGCCGTCCTTGCCGACCAGCCGGCCGCCACCGGCCGGACCACCGTGGGTGTCGACCGAGACGCGCAACGGTCCGAGTGCCTCCGCCTCGGCGATCGCGGCCAGGACGTCGGCGTCGCTGGTGACGTCGGTGCGCACGTAAGGAACGCCGAGCTCGGCGGCCAGCTCCTTGCCCTTGTCGTCGGCGAGGTCGGCGATGACGACCTTGGCGCCGGCGCCGTGCAGCTGGCGGACCGTCGCCTCGCCGAGGCCGCCGGCGCCGCCGAACACGATGGCGGAACTTCCACTGATCTGCATGCGGTTACCCTTCTTGTAACTGACGCTCTCACTCTGAGAGAATAATATTCTCATACCGGGTGGATCGGTCAACCACGCGTGCGAACGGAGACTCCATGCCCGAAGCGGCCACGGTCGTCGATGCCGACGCGCCTGACGTAGCGTGGCGATGATGGACGTCGCCGAGCTGATCGCCGCGGCGCGCAACGGCCACACGCGCGCGGCGGGCCGGCTGCTGAGCCTGGTGGAGAGCGGTCGTCGCGACGAGGTGTTGGCGCAGGTGGGTCCCGCGCTGGTGCCCGTCATCGGAGTGACCGGTCCGCCCGGCGCCGGCAAATCGACCACGATCGCGGTGCTCGTCGGCGCGTATCGGCAACGGGGACAACGGGTTGCGGTGCTGGCCGTCGACCCGTCGTCGCCCTACAGCGGCGGCGCACTCCTCGGCGACCGGATCCGGATGGCCGCGCATATCAACGATCCCGACGTGCTCATCCGGTCGGTGGCAACCCGCGGGCACCTCGGCGGCTTGTCGGCCGCCGTGCCCGCCGCCATCCGACTGCTCGGCGCCCTGGCCTACGACGTGGTTCTGCTGGAGACGGTCGGCGTCGGGCAGTCCGAGATCGAGATCGCCGCGGTGGCCGACCCGACGATCGTGATTCTCAATCCCGGCGCCGGCGATGCCGTCCAGGCCGCCAAGGCAGGTCTGCTCGAAGTCGCCGACCTCGTCGTGGTCAACAAGGCCGATCGCGACGGCGCTGCGCAGACGGTGCGCGACCTGAAGGCCGAAACCCACGTGCCGGTGCTCACACTGGTCGCCGCCCGGGCCGAAGGGATCGACGAACTCCTCGAGGCGATCGACGCCCATCGCCGCGCCGACACGCCGGCCCGTCGCACGGCCAAGGCCCGCGCGCTGGTGTTGTCACTGGCGCAAAGCAGGCTACAGACCCATCCCGATCTCCAGTCGCTGGCCGAGGCGGTCGCCGACGGCCGCTCCGATCCCTACGGGGCGGCCGAACGGCTGATAGCTCAGCCCGATTCGGCACCGGTCGAGTCAGCCGAGACCTAGGTACGCGCGAACCCCTGCGAGCAGAACGCCCACACCTCGTCGCCGGTGATCGGGTGGTGGACGTTCTCCTCGTCGGAAACCCCGCTGGATTGGGCGATGAACATGATGGTCTGCATCGTCATCACGGCCATGCGCCGCGGATTGGCGTCGGCGCGCAGCTCGCCGAGCGCCGATGCCTCCTCCATCAACTCGGTGAAGAGGGCGACCAACGGTGCGTGCGCCACCTTCACTTCCGTGGGATGGGAGATCAACAGCTGGGGGGCGAAGTCGGTGAACAGCGGCCGGCGGGCGGTCGGGTCGGGCTTGGACAACTCGAACAGCAGGGTGACGGCGACCTTCAGCCGGTCCAGCGGATCCGGCTGGGCCGACGTCGCGGCGCGGATCTGGTCGGCGGCCCGGCTCAGGGCGTCCTCGAACAAGGCCAGCAGCAGCTCATGCTTTCCGTCGAACTGCAGGTAGAAGCTCCGAAGCGACTGGCGGGACCGGTCCACCACCTCCTGCACGGTGAAGTCGGTGCTGCCCTTCTCGGTGATGATCGCCTGTGCGGCATCCAGGAACCGCTGCACGCGCTGTCCGGCCCGGACTTTGGCGGTCCGGATCGACCGCTCGACCGCGCGCTGTTTCCAGGCGGGCTCTTCGCTGGGGCTGTTCACGGCAGGGCTCGAGATGCGCTTGTGCTGGCCATCCGGGTATACCTCACGGTAAGAGAGTACTACTCTCGACCGCGAGAATTATATTCTCACAGCAATACCCGAGAAAATTTCCGGCCGACAGGAGTTTATCGGTCGGCGGAGTTGCCTCACAACTGTGCGAGGCGGGGCGCCGAACCGCGCAGTCGCACCGTCGTCCCGGCCTCACGGGTGAGATCGCGGGCCGAACCGAGCAGGCCGTCGAGAACCATCACCCGCTGCACATGGCGGTGCAGATCGTGCTCGGCGGTGAAACCGATGCCGGCCAGAACCTGCTGACAGTGTTTGGCCGCAGTCAGCGCCGCCTGGCCGGCAGCGGCCTTGGCCAGCAGGCAGCCCAGATCATCGGTGGCCGCCGGCAAGGTGGCCTCCGCACCCTCGATCGCCACCAGTGTCTCGGCCAGGCGGTGCCGCACTGCCTGGAAGGCGGCGATCGGACGACCGAACTGCTCGCGATCCAACGCGTGCCGGCGGGCCAGTGACAGCATCGCCCGCGCGGAGCCCACCAGCCACCAACCCAACGCCCGCCGGGCGGCGGCCACCGGGATCTCCACCCCGGAGTCGATGGTCCGGATCGGCAGCTCGCCGTCGAGCGCCGAGAAGCTGCCGGCCCCGCTACCCTTGGTCCGCTCCCAGATCACCCAGCGTCCCCCGGTGTAGGGCAGCGCCACAGTGCCGCCGGTGGGACGGCCGGACGCGTGCAGCACGACGTCGTTGACGACACCGGCGTGAGTGCCGGTCTGACCCAGCAGCCGGAACACCAGAGCTGTTGCCTCGTCGGGGATTTCGTCGAGCATCTCGAGCCAGCCGAGTTCGCGAAGCGCGCCGTCCACGTTCGGGCTGGGGGCCGACGTCATGGTCTTGTGCAGCGTGTCGGCCAGGATGCCGAGTTCACCGTCGTCCACGCGTCACTCCTTGCCCAGGTCGAGCAGGCGGCGCGCGATGATGTTGCGCTGGATCTCGGCGGTGCCGCCGTAGATCGTCGCGGCCCGGGAGTACAGGAACTCCGATCGCCACGGCGTCTCGCCGAGTTCCAGAACGCCGGGAAGGAGGTCGTGTGCGGTGTCGTAGAGCTGCTGTTCGGCGCCGGCCAACAGCACCTTGTCGATCGAGGTTTCCGCCCCGAGCCTGGCTCCTTCGGCGAAACGTCGCTGGGTGTCCGCGGATCGGCAGCGGACGGTGTGCAGCGCCAGGTACGCCGCGCCCAGTTCCAGGTCCGATTCGGCGTCGGTGCTCTCGACGATCAACCGGTCCAGCCGGGTGAACAGGTACGCGATGCGCTGCCAGAAGCAGGTCGACCGCTCGTAGGGCAGCAGATCATTGGCCAGTTGCCAGCCGTCGCCAGGCTTGCCGAGCATGCGGTCACCCGGCACCACAACGTCGTCGAAGTAGACCTCGCAGAACTCGTCGACACCGTGCATGGTGCGCAGCGGCCGCACAGTGATGCCCGGGGTGTCCATGTCGACGAAGAACGCGGTGATGCCCTGGTGTTTCGGGGTGTCGGGGGAGCCGGTGCGGGTGAGCAGCACGCAGCGGGCGGAGAACTGGGCGAAGCTGGTCCACACCTTCTGGCCGTTGATCACCCAGTTGTCGCCGTCCGGAGTGGCTTTGGTGCTCAGCGAGGCCAGGTCGCTGCCCGAGCCGGGCTCGGAGAAGCCCTGGCACCAGGTCTCCTCGCCACGCAGGTAGCGCGGCACCATCTCGGCGGCCAAGTCCGGGCGGGCGTAGTCGATCATCGTCGGAACAAGCACTTCCATCATGGAGTACGGGCCGGGCTCGGCCAGGTTGCGGCCCAGAACCTCCTCCGCGACCACCAGGCGGAGGGTGGCCGGACCGCCGAGGCCACCGACTTCGGTCGGCCAGCCGTGCCGCATCCAGCCCGCGTCGTACATCTCCCGGCGGATCCGGCCCATCTGCTCGATGTGGCCGGCAAGCGACTGATCCGGTCCGGGCGTGAGATCGTGGTCGGCCAGCCAACTCTGCAAGCTCGACCGGAACTCCTCGACCGCGGTCATCCTCCGGCCGGCCGTCCGATCGCGTGCGGTCGGCCCGAATCATGCACGCCGCTGCGGCGGATGAAGGTCATGGCCCGGGTCCGCAGCCGCCAGCCGTGCTCGGTGCGGACATAGGTGTCGCGGTAGTAGCCGATCCGCATGTCGTGGGCAGAGCTCTCGACGAAACACAGCGGCTGGGTGCCGGTGGCGGCGTCCGGATCGTTCTGGTTGAACTCGACGAGGGATTCCCCGGTCATGAACAAGCCCTTGGGTGCCGCGTCCACCAGCTCGGGGAACCTTGCCAGCGAATAGGTTTCGCCGAAGGCGCTGTAGGTTCCGTCAGGGGTGAACACCTGGACCAGACCGTCGATGTCCTGCTGGGTGATGGTCACCGCGTAGCGGGCGAGCAGCTGCTGGATCTCGACGATGTCGTCAGTCCTTATTGACATACACCTTCCCGCCCTTCATCACGAATACAACGTTCTGGGTAACGGTGATGTCCGACAACGGATCACCGGGCACGGCGATGATGTCGGCCAGCATGCCCTCGGCCAGCCGCCCGCGGTCGTCTGAGTTGATCAGCTCGGCGGCGGTGACGGTGGCCGCCTTCAGGACCGCGGCTGGGGGCATGCCCCAGTCCACCAGTGTGACCAGCTCATCGGCGTTGCGGCCGTGGGGGATGGCCGGCGCGTCGGTGCCGACGGCGATCTTCACGCCGGCCTCGTAGGCGGCTTTGATCGACGTGCGCGCCTTGGGGAACATCTCGGCGGCCTTGGCCTGCAACTCCGGTGGCGCCTTCGAGACGTCCATCGCCTCGGCCAGCCGCCGCGTCGTCACCAGGAAGCGGTCGTTGTCGACGAGCATCTGGATCGCCTCGTCGTCCATCAGGAAGCCGTGCTCGATGCAGTCGATCCCGCATGCCACCGCGTGTTTGACCGCCTCGGCACCGTGGGTGTGGGCGGCCACCCGCAACCCGCGCCGGTGCGCCTCGTCGACGATGGCGCGGAGTTCTTCGTCTGAATAGTGTTGTGCGCCTGCCTCGCCGGTCAGCGACATCACGCCGCCGGAGACGCACACCTTGATCAGCTGCGCGCCGTGCTTGATCTGGTAGCGGACCGCCTTGCGGATCTCGTCGACGCCGTTGGCGATGCCCTCCTCCACGGTCAGCTCCAGAACGCCTGGCATGAAGGCCGCGAACATCGTCGGATCGAGGTGTCCGCCGGTCGGGGTGATGGCATGCCCGGCGGGCACGATCCGCGGACCGTCGATCCAGCCGGCGTCGATCGCCTTGCCGAGCGCGACGTCCAGGAGGTATCCGCCGGTCTTGACGAACAGCCCCAGGTTGCGCACCGTGGTGAAGCCCGCGCGCAACGTGCGCCGGGCATTGCCGACCGCGCGCAGCACCCGGGTCGGCGGGTCGTCCTGCACCTGGGAGAGGCCGGGGTTTTCACCCCGGCCGCCCATCAGGAGATTGACCTCCATGTCCATCAGACCGGGCAGCAGGATGGCGTCTCCCAGATCAAGCACAGTCGATGACTCCGCTTGGATATCACCCCCCAGCGCTACGATCCGGTCGCCGTCGATCTTCAGGATGCCGGGGCGCACGATCTCGCCAGCGTCGACGTCGACGTAGCCGGCAGCCTTCAGCGTCAGCACGTTCAGACCACCGGCTCCCTGACGAGTTCGACCCAGGCGGCGCCGCTGTCCAGCACGCGGGGCTGCCGCCAGACCTCGACCGGGAAGCTCACCATGACCACCGACTGCATCAGGTGCATGAGCCGCTTCGCGTCCTCGGGCATGTCGTGCAGCGGGAAGCGGGCATCGAGGTACAGCATGACCTCCTCGAGCCGCGCCATCCCCGCATCGTAGAGCTCCCGCATCTCGGCCATCGAGGAAGCCAGCCGCTTGGCGTAGCGCTCGGGCTCGGTGGAGAGGATCCAGTCGCTGAAGCGCTCCAGGTCGGCGAACTCCGCCGGCAGCAACCTCGTCTCAGACATGTGTGGGACTCCCGTTGGTCTTGACGGCCTTTTCGGCCTTGTAGTTGTCGACGTACTCGCGTGCGGTGTGGTGCAGGTGCCGAAGCAGGATCTCCTGATCGCACAACGGGAAGTCGGTGACCGCCCGGGTGCCGATCTGGGTCTGCGTCGCCTCCAGGGTGTTGGCGTCCTGCAGCGCGTACTCCTTGAACGTCACCGCCGCCAATTCCTGCGACAGTCGCTGCCGGGTGTTCTTCGGCGGCACGAAGTACAGGTTCGCCTCGAAGATGTGGCTGTCCACCCCCGTCGGCCAGTAGTTGTAGGTCAGGTACCAACCCGGTGCCCACAGCAGCAGGGTGAAGTTGGGGAAGAACTCGAAAGAGTCCTGGCCCCAGGTCTTCTGGCGGGCCGGGTTGACGGCCGGTGGTAGCTCGTCGGGCAGGATACCCTTGATGTCGGGCCGGTCCCACGGACCGAACAGGCCGCTGTGCAGGACCCGCTCGATCGGCTTGACCATGTTGAGGTCCTTGGGCGGGCTCATGCCACCCCAGGACGAGATCATGGAGTGCTGACCCTTGATGTCGTAGTGCAGCGCCTCGAACCCGACCTTGGCCAGCTTCTCGGCTTCCTCCTTGGTCGCCTGCTTCATGTGCAGCACCGGTGCGTGGTAGAACTCGGTGAACGCGTCGATGAACAGCTTCCAGTTCGAGTTGACCGTGGCGCGATAGCTGTACACCTCGGTCATCTCGTGGAAGGGATAGCCCTCCAAGCCTTTCGCGAACTCGCCCAGGTAGTCGCGCAGTGGTGCGGCGTCGTCGTCGAAGTTGACGAAGATGAAGCCTTCCCACACCTCGCAGCGCACCGGCTTGAGCGGGTAGTCGGCCTTGTCGACGTCGAAGAACTCGTCTTCTTGCTGGATGAAGGTCAGATCGCCGTTGAGCGCGTAGCGCCAGGCGTGGTACTTGCAGGTGAACTGGCGGCACGAACCCGAGACTTCCTCGCCGGGGTAGTCGTTCCACACCAGTTTGTTTCCGCGGTGCCGGCACAGGTTGTAGAAGGCGCGAACGCTCCCGTCTGGACCGTTGCCGTCCTTCACCACGATGATCGATGTGCCGGCTCCCACCGACGGTATCTCCCGGGTGAAGTAGCTGCCGGTCTTGGGCAACCGCTCGACGCGTCCGACCTGCAGCCACGTCTTGCGGAAGATCGCCTGCTGCTCGAGCTTCCACTGCTCGGGATCGATGGAGTCGGTGTAATCGACTGGGGCGGTGCCCAGTTCGGGCCAGTTTTCAGTCCAGCTACCTGCGGCCGGCTTCGGGAAATGTGCCACGCACTTACCTTTCGTTCTCGAGCTGTACGCCAAAAGTGTTGAACGCCATGGCCAACATGCCGTAGGCGCCGACCGTGAATACGAAATCCATTCGCTGGCGGTCACCGAGGTGTTCACCCAGCGCGTCCCACGTGGCATCGGTCAGGGTGGACTTCTCGTCCAGTTCGTCGACCGCGCGCAGAACCAGGCGATCGACCTCGTCGCGGGGTTCACCGCGCCGGATGGCGTCGACGTCCGCGTCGGTGAGGCCCTCGGCCTGGCGAGGTCGACGTGATGGGCCCATTCGTAGGTGCACGCCCGCCGATGGGCCACCCGCAGGATCGCCACCTCCCGCATTCGCGCCGGCAGCGACGACCGGAAGAGCAAGTAGACGTTGAAGCCCAGGAATGCCTTGGTCAGGTCCGGATGACGCACGAGCGTGGACAGCGCGGTGCCCGCGCCCTCGGGGTTCTGCCGGTCGCGCGGCAGCATTCCCTTCAGCGCGTACTGGACCTCGTCGTCCCACTGGTCCGCTGGTAGCGGGGCCAATCGCATCCGTAACCTCCTCTCGCAAGAGAGAATCGCATTCTCAAATACGAATAACAGGTTTCCATGAACTCGCGTTCAGGTCAATCCCCACCCGTGAGCAGGCCAGGAAAGCCGAGGTGGAAGGCGTGGCGCGCTCATGGACATCGGTACCGAACAGACGCCACGGTACCGATGCGCGATGTTGATTCTCGTGGAATGAGAAGATAGTTTTCATTGAGAGCCATGCAGGCGGCGGCCCCACCCTCGACGAAAGGAACGGCCCATGCGCAAAGAGGACATGATCCTGATCAGCGTCGACGACCACATCGTCGAGCCCCCTGACATGTTCAAGAACCACCTGCCGAAGAAGTACGTCGACGACGCGCCGCGGCTGGTGCACAACCCAGACGGATCGGACATGTGGCGCTTTCGCGACACGGTGATCCCCAACGTGGCGCTCAACGCCGTCGCGGGGCGGCCGAAGGAGGAGTACGGGCTCGAGCCCCAGGGCCTCGACGAGATCCGGCCCGGCTGCTACAACGTCGACGAGCGCGTCAAGGACATGAACGCCGGCGGCATCCTGGGGTCGATCTGCTTCCCGTCGTTCCCCGGGTTCGCCGGCCGGCTGTTCGCCACCGAGGATCCGGAGTTCTCTCTGGCGCTCGTACAGGCCTACAACGACTGGCACATCGACGAGTGGTGCGGCGCGTATCCGGCCCGGTTCATCCCGATGGCGCTGCCGGTGATCTGGGATGCCCAGCAGTGCGCCGACGAAGTGCGCCGGGTGGCGAAGAAGGGCGTGCACGCCATCACCTTCAGCGAGAACCCGGCCGCCATGGGTTATCCCAGCTTCCACGACGAGTACTGGAATCCGTTGTGGAAGGCGTTGTGCGACACCAATACCGTGCTCAACGTCCACATCGGATCGTCGGGCAAGCTGGCCATCACCGCACCGGACGCGCCGATGGACGTGATGATCACCCTGCAGCCGATGAACATCGTGCAGGCCGCGGCCGACCTGCTGTGGTCGCGACCGGTCAAGGAGTACCCGGACCTGAAGATCGGCCTGAGTGAGGGCGGCACCGGGTGGATCCCGTACTTCCTGGAACGCGCCGACCGCACCTACGAGATGCACTCCACCTGGACCGGTCAGGACTTCGGCGGCAAAGTGCCCTCCGATATCTTCCGCGAGCACTTCCTGACCTGCTTCATCAGCGACCCGATCGGCGTCAAGCTGCGCCACGAGATCGGCATCGACAACATCGCGTGGGAGGCCGACTATCCGCACAGCGACTCGATGTGGCCCGGCGCCCCCGAGGAACTGTGGGACGTACTCACCGCCAACGACGTTCCCGACGACGACATCAACAAGATGACCTACGAGAACGCCATGCGGTGGTACTCCTTCGACCCGTTCGTCCACATCACTCGTGAACAGGCCACGGTCGGAGCCTTGCGCAAGGCCGCCGAAGGCCATGACGTGAGCATCCAGGCGCTGAGCCACCACGCCAAGGGCGAGCGGGGCGGCAGCGCATTGTTCGACGCCGCGAAGGCGCAACAGCGGGTAGTTCGGCCATGTCAGGAATGAGCTTCGAGCTGACCGAGGATCAGGAGCTGATCCGAAAGTCGGTGCGGGAGTTGGCGGCACGCTTCGACGACCAGTACTGGATGGAGAAGGACCAGGCGCACGAGTTCCCGCAGGAGTTCTACGACGCCGTCGCCAAGGGTGGCTGGCTGGGGATGACGATCCCCGAGGAGTACGGCGGTCATGGTCTGGGAATCACCGAGGCCACGCTGCTGGCCGAAGAGGTCGCCCGCTCCGGCGGCGGTATGAACGCCGCCAGCTCGATCCACATGTCCATCTTCGGCATGCAGCCGGTCGTGGTGTTCGGCTCCGACGACCTCAAGGCGCGGACGCTTCCCCGGATCGTCAACGGTGACCTGCACGTGTGTTTCGGCGTCACGGAACCCGGTGCCGGCCTGGATACCTCGCGCATCACGACGTTCGCCCGCCGCGACGGCGACAGCTACCTCGTCAACGGCCGCAAGGTGTGGATCTCCAAAGCCCTGGAGTCCGAGAAAATCCTGCTGCTCACCCGGACCACGCCCTACGACCAGGTCGAAAAGAAGACCGACGGCATGACGCTGTTCATGACCGACCTCGACCGCGATCACGTCGACATCCGCCCGATCCCGAAGATGGGCCGCAACGCGGTCTCGTCCAACGAGCTGTTCATCGACGATCTGCGCATACCGGTCGAGGACCGGATCGGCGAGGAGGGCAAGGGTTTCTCCTACATCCTGCACGGCCTGAACCCGGAGCGGATGTTGATCGCGGCCGAGGCGCTGGGTATCGGCCGCGTCGCGCTCGACAAGGCCGTCAAGTACGCCAACGAGCGCGAGGTGTTCGACCGGCCCATCGGCATGAACCAGGGCATCCAGTTCCCGCTTGCCGACTCGCTGGCCCGCCTCGACGCCGCGGAGCTGATCCTGCGCAAGGCCACCTGGCTGTACGACAACGGGAGGCCCTGCGGGCGAGAGGCGAACACCGCCAAGTACCTGTGCGCGGATGCCGGGTTCACGGCGGCCGACCGGGCGCTGCAGACCCATGGTGGAATGGGCTATGCCGAGGAGTACCACGTCGCCCGCTTCTTCCGTGAGGCGCGGCTGATGAAGATCGCGCCGGTGAGCCAGGAGATGATCCTGAACTTCCTGGGCTCGCACGTTCTGGGTCTGCCGAGAAGCTACTGATGCCGCGCGAGGATCCGGCGCCGGAGACACCGGCGCCGCTGGCCGGTGTCACGGTGGTGGCTCTGGAGCAGGCCGTGTCGGCGCCGATGTGTACCCGCACCCTCGCCGATTTCGGTGCCCGGGTGATCAAGGTGGAGAACCCGGCCGGCGGCGACTTCGCCCGGCACTACGACGATGTCGTCAACGGTCCCGGCGGCCTGGCCGCCCACTTCGTCTGGGCGAACCGCAACAAGGAGTCGGTGGCGCTCGACCTGAAATCGGCTGAGGGCCTGGACATTCTGCATCGTCTGCTGGATCGCGCCGACGTGCTGGTGTCCAATCTGGCGCCGGGCGCCACGGCGCGGCTCGGCATCGCGCCCGACCAGCTGCGCGAGCGGCACCCGGATGTGATCGCGGTGGAGATCGACGGCTACGGTTCGGGCGGGCCACTGTCGAACAAGCGCGCCTATGACCTGCTGGCCCAAGCCGAATCCGGATCCTGCGCCGTCACCGGCTATCCCGGCATGCCGGCCAAGCCCGGTCCGCCCGTCGCTGACATCTCCTCGGGCCTCTACTCGGCGTTATCCATTGTGGTGCTGCTGTTCTCGCGCGACCGCCGGCCGCACCGCGGCGGAGCGGTGAGCGTGAGCCTGTTCGACACCATGATGGATTTGATGGGATACCCGCTGACCTACACCCAGCACTCGGGAGTGGATCAACTCCCGCTGGGCATGAGTTCGCCGGCCGTCGCGCCCTACGGCGCGTATCAGACCGCCGACGACCAGACGGTGGTGCTGGGAACCACCAACGACCGGGAGTGGCAGCGCCTGGCGCGCGAGATCATCGAGCGTCCCGACCTCGCCGACGACCCGCGGTTCGCCGGCAACCCCGACCGGGTCGTCAATCGCGACGTCCTCGACGATGCCATCCAAACCTGGTGTGCGAAGCACGATCTGGCGCATATTCAGACCACCGCTGACGCCGCGGGCATCGGCAACGCCCGCTACAACGTGCCCAGCGAGGTGCTGGTGCATCCTCAGCTGAGCGCCCGTGACCGCTGGCGTTCGGTGCCGACCAGCGCGGGACCGATCCGAGCCATCCTGCCGCCGCCTATCGTGGAGGGCTACGAACAACCCATGGGCGCCGTGCCGGGGCTGGGCCAACACACCGACGCGGTGCTCTCCGAACTGGGAATCGATGACGAGCAGATCAGGCGCTTGCGCACGCAGGGCGTGATCGGGTGAGGAGGAGCGCACATGCGTGACGCAGTGATCGTGGAGGCGGTGCGCACCCCGGTCGGAAAGCGCAACGGCGGCTTGTCCGGTGTGCACGCCGCAGACCTGTCGGCGGTGGTGCTCAATGCGCTGGCCGAGCGGACCGGGCTGGACCCGGCGACCGTCGACGACGTCGTCTGGGGATGCGTGTCGCAGGTCGGCGACCAGTCCAGCAACATCGGCAGGTTCTCGGTGCTGGCGGCGGGCTGGCCGGAGTCGATCCCCGGGACGACCGTCAACCGGGCATGCGGGTCCAGCCAGCAGGCCGTCGACTTCGCCGCGCACGCGGTGATGTCCGGAGCGCAGGACGTCGTCGTCGCCGGCGGGGTCGAGGTGATGAGCCGCGTCCCGCTGGGCTCAGCGCGGGCAACCGGCATGCCCTACGGCCCGAAGGTGCTCGAGCGCTACCACGACTTCTCGTTCAACCAGGGTCTGTCGGCGGAGATGATCGCGCAGAAGTGGGGCCTGTCGCGCACGGATCTCGACGAGTACTCGGCGTGTTCGCACGAGCGCGCGGCGGCGGCCCAGGACGCGGGCGCGTTCGCCGATCAGATCGTCGCGGTCCCCACCGAGGCGGGTGCCGTGACCGCCGACGAAGGCATCCGGCGCGGCACGACGGCGGAGAAGCTGGCCTCGCTCAAACCGGCGTTCGCCGACGACGGGGTGATCCACGCCGGTAACTCGTCGCAGATCTCCGACGGTGCGGCCGCGCTGCTGATCACCACCGCGGAGTACGCCGCCAGGCAGGGCTGGACGCCGATCGCGCGCTACCGTGCCGGCGTGGTCACCGGTGCCGACCCGGTGTTGATGCTGACCGGCCCGATCCCGGCGACGGACAAGGTGTTGCGCAAGGCCGGACTCGGCGTCGCCGACATCGGCGTGTTCGAGGTCAACGAGGCGTTCGCCCCGGTGCCCCTGGCCTGGCTTGCCGAGACCGGGGCCGATCCCGACCGGCTCAACCCGCTCGGCGGCGCGATCGCGCTCGGCCACCCGCTCGGCGGCTCCGGTGCGGTGCTGATGACCCGCATGGTCCATCACATGCGCGACAACGGGATTCGCTACGGGCTGCAGACCATGTGCGAGGGCGGCGGCACGGCCAACGCCACCATTGTCGAGCTGTTCTGATCCCTCGAGCGTGAACACCCCGCGATATGCGGGCTGGATTTCGCCCGGCTTGCACACTCGCGCCGCAGGTCCCCGGGGGTAGGGCCGCGATGCGCTGCACGGGTGGCCGAACTTTTTTGTGCTGAGACCCTTGTCACACGCTCCAAACCAACCTACTGTGTGTTCACTAGGTTGGTTCGACGAAGGGAGTGCGGTGACGGCGCCAGAACCGTCGGCTCTTCGCGCAAGCACTCATCGCCGGCCCTACGCCACCCTTCTGGCCAAGGGCGAGGACCGTAAGCAGCGGATTCTCGACGTGGCGCAGCGCCTGCTGGCCCGAAACGGCTGGCGAAGCACCACGCTCTCGCAGATCGCGAAGGAAGCCGGAGTGACATCCGCCGGCCTGCTGCACCACTTCGAATCCAAAGAACAGTTGCTGCACGCCGTGCTCGACGCCCGCGACACCGACGACGCCGAGCACGCCTACCAGCACACCGGCGACCTCGCCGACGCCATCGCCAGCGCGGCCGAACGGTTCTACCGATCACCCGAGCTGGTCGGGACCTTCGCGGTGCTGATGGCCGAGAACATCGCCCCCGACGCTCCACTGCACGACCGACTGGTGGACCGCTACCGAGCGGCAGTGGAGATCATCGCCCAACGGATCCGCATCGGTCAGTCCGAGGGCCGCTACCGACAAGACGTGAACCCGGTCATCAAGGCCGTGGAGATCCTGGCATTTGTGAACGGAATGGAGACCTCATGGCTACTCGACCCGACGATTCCGCTGACCGATGCGTTCAAGGAGTATTCCCAGTCGCTGGCGAACCAGCTGGCTCCGGTCGCCGGATCATGAGGTATCGGCTCGACGTGGTCGCACCCAGCGTCGCCGAAGCGGTTCGCTACGCCGGCGGCTGGATGTTCGACCGGGTGATGGCCGGCTGGGACGTCCACGTCCTGCTCGCCGAAAGCGGGGACGTGCGGCCGCTGAAGATCCTGGGTGCCGAAACGGTGGACTTCGAGTCGGTGATCGCCGCCGGCGACGACCAGTCACACCCGCAGGCCCTTGCTGTGGCCGCGGATCTCATCGACCGCGACGAGCGGGTTCGCACGGGTGTTCTCCGGGCGATCGATCACGGCATGACCGAGGTGGCGGTGTGGGGCGAGAGCGGGCCCGCCGGTCTGGACCGCGGTGTGGATTCGGTGCAGCACCGGCTCAGCTCGGCGGCGCGGGTGTTCAAGGCGCAGGCGCTGGCCGCCGCTGCGGTCACTGATGTCGCGGTCGGCCCGGTCGAGACGTTCCGCAGCGGCGCGATGAACTGCCCGCCGATCGGCGCGGACTTGGTGCCGGCTGGTTAGTCGGCCATCAGGCGCGCCGGGTGAGGTAGTCGATCTGCAAGTGGATCGCGTAGAGCACCAGTGGCGGTAGAACGATAAACGGGATGTTCTCGGCGAAGAACTTGAACCACAGTCCGAATGCACCCTGGCCGATGTCGCTGAACCCGGCGCCCACTTCGGACAGGAAGTAGACCGCCGTGCTGCTCATCAGGATCGCCACGCCCGCGAACGCCAGCCACAAGCCACGGATGCGGGACTCGACCGGAAGGTCGGGCCGGATGAGCCGGGTCCACACCGCGAATACCGTCACTCCGGTGAGGACGCCGACGACCTCGAGCCCGAACGTCCACGGGTTGCCGCTGGCGTAACGGGTGTCGGCCAGTCCGTACTGCCACCACAGCCACTTGAAACCGGGGTCCGAGGTCGGCGTCCACCAGCCCAGCGGGTGGCCGATGAGAAACACCAACTCATAGCCGATCTGGCTGGCCGCGGTGTACGGCAGATAGAACAACGTCAGTTCGGCGGCCCTGTCGAGTCGCGAGCGGCTCTCCCCGGGCGCGTCCCACAGAATCACCAAGGGCAGCACAATCACCGGCACACCGAACAGAAGGTTGGCGATCACATCGGAGGTGAACGTCGGCTCGATCAGCCCGACGCCGACGCCGACCGTCATCGCGACGAACACCAGGCTCGTCCACGCCGCGACACCGAGATAGATGCGCCGGCGGTGAGGTGCCCACGGCTGGGCGAAGTTTGGGGCGCGGACTGTCTCGGTTCCGGGCACAGGTCAGTCGACGATCGAGATGGCCTGACGCGGGCATTGCCGCACCGCGTCGCGCAGTTGCGCTTCGTTGGCCGGGGTCACCTCGTCGTCGAGCACGTGCAGGTAGTCCTGTTCGTCGAGCTGGAACACCTCGGGGATGATCCCCATACAGATGCCGTTCGCCTCACACAGGCCGAAGTCCACCACGACCTTCATCGCAGCACCTTGACCGGGACGCTGTGCCAGCCCGCGACGTTCTGCATGTGGACCCGCTCGAGACGGTCCCACTGCACCTCGTAGCGGGGCATGAAGTCGAGCAGCCGCTCCAAGGCGATCGCGCTCTCCATCCGCGCGAGCGCGGCCCCCAGGCAGCTGTGGATGCCGTAGCCGAGGCCGAGGTTCTGCGCTTCGGTGCGGTCGCGGTCGATGTCGAAAGTCTCGGCGTCGGTGAAGGCCCGCGGATCCCGGTTGGCCGCCGCCCCGATCAAGAAGACGGGCTTGCCGGCGGGGATGGTGACGCCGTGCAGCTCCGCCTCTTTGAGGGTGTAGCGCACGTTGTACTGCACCGGGCCCTCGTAGCGAAGCAGCTCTTCCACGGCCGCGGGGATCTTGCTGCGGTCGTCGAGGAGTTTCTGCCACTGATCGGGGAATCGGGCGAAGTTCACCATTGCGGTGCCGAGCAGCTTGGTGACGGTCTCGGCGCCGGCGCCACCCAATAGCGAAGCAAAACCGGTGATCTCGATGTCGTCGAGTTTGCGCGGGGTACCGCTCTCGTCGGGGATCTCCGCCGCGATCAGCCTGCTGATCATGTCGTCCTGTGGGTTGGTGCGGCGTTCCTGGACCAGCTGGTAGTAGTACATCGCACTGTCGAGCTGCGCCTGCATGCCGGCCTCGCTCTGACTCATCTGACCAGGCTCACGGCTCAGGCTGGTGTCGATCCAGTGCCGAACCTGTTGGCGGTACTCCTCGGGTACGCCGGCCATCCGGGTGATGACCTCCACCGGGAAGGGGCCGGAGAAGTCCTGAACGACATCGAAGTCGTCCGGGTTGGCGGCGCCGAGGAACCGGTCGATCTGCTGGATCACGGTGTCGCGCTGGGCCTGGATGGTCCGCGGCGTGAACGCCTTGTTGAGCAGGCTGCGCATGTGCCGGTGCTCGGGCGGATCCAAGAAGATGATCATGGGCGGCTGCGGCTCACCCGACTTCACTGTGGCCAGATCAGTGCCGTACGCCGAGGAGTAGGTCTCGTAGTCCTTGAACGCGTTGGCGACGTCCTCGTGCCGGGTCAGCGCGTAGAAGTCCATCTCGGGGTGGTAGTACACCGGAGCCTCGTCCTGCATCCGCCGGTAGATGTCGAACGGGTTGTTGAAGAACTCTTCCGAAAAGGGATCGAAGACGAGTTCGGCCTGGGTCATTGGGGGCTCCTCCGAGACGAGGTCAGGGCCAGAAACTTTACGGAAGTTCGGATGATTGTAACGCTAACAGCGACCGTTACGGGAGAGCGGAGTTTCACTGATTTGCCGGCGTCGACGGGCTCGCCAGGCCAGCGTCGACGATGTCGTCCAGCACGCCCAGATCGCTTCCGAGTTCGGCCACGGTAGCGCGGATGACGGCGACGTCCTTGCCGATGAAATCGCCGACGGCGGCGATGAAAGTGGCCGCCGAGCCGGCCGCGGCGATGCTCGTCAGCGCACGGCTGGTGCCGCTTCCGTGCGGCAGCGCCGCGAGCAACGTCGACTCCTCGACACCGAGCCGCTCGGCCAGCCGAGCCGCCTCGGCGACCAGCCCGATCTGCGCGGCGAACAGCGTGTTGTTGATCAGCTTGACCCGCTGACCGGCGCCGGTGGGCCCGACGTGCAGAACCGGATCGCCGTAGCTGGACAGCGCCGGGGTGACCCTGGCGACTGCATCGGCGCCCCCACCGACGAAAAGCGTCACGTGTCCGGCCGCGACGTCGTGCGGTCCGCCGCTCACCGGTGCGTCGAGCACCTCGATTCCGCTGGGAGCTGCCCGCTCGGCGATGGCTTCGGCGGTGCGTGGGCTTCCGGTGGTGTGTAGTACGAGCACCGAGCCCGCCGCCATCCCGGCGAGCAGGTCGCCGTCCAGGCAGACCTGACGCACCTGGTCGTCGGTGAACACGCAGACGATCACCGCGTCCGCATCCCGGCCGACCTCACCGGAGTCCGGCACGGGCTGAGCGCCCAATTCCGTTATGGCCGAGGCAGTTTCGGGTGATCGCGCGAGCACCCGGACATCGTGGCCGGCGTCGGTGAGGCGCTTGACCATCGGGGTCCCCATCCGGCCGGCCCCGACGAAACCGACCCTCACCGGGGGTTGTCCATCAGGACGAGCGCGGCATCGGCGGCGTCGAGGACCGCGCCCGGGGCGACGCCGGCCTTCTCGGCGATGCCGGCGATGAGGCTGACGTCCTTGTGCAGCAGCTCCGCCGCGACCTGCTTCAGCACGTCCAGGCTGCCGCCGAAGCGGGCGATGCTGCCCAGCGCGAAGCTGTTCGCCGACCCCCGGGTGATGACTTCGGACAGGTTCGCGGGCGTGATGCCCAGCGCCTCGCCCAGCGCCAACGTCGTTCGCGCGGTCGCCAGGTTGGCCGTGAACAACAGGTTGTTCAGCAGCTTGGTGACCTGCCCGGAGCCGACGTCGCCGAGGTGGACGATCGGGTCGGCGTAGCTGGCGAAGACCGGCCGGACCTTCTCGAGAACCTCCTCGTCACCGCCGACCATGACCAGCAGGTGTCCTTCGGCGGCGGCCGGCCCGCCGCCGCTGACCGGCGCGTCGATGACGGCGACGCCCTGGGCGCGGGCCCGGCCGGCCAATTCGCGACAGGTGTCGGGGTGCACCGTGCTGTGCACGGCGATGACCCCGCCGGACGCCAATCCGGCCAGTACGCCGCTCTCGCCGGTGGCCACCTCGAGGATGTCGGCGTCACCGACCACGCACAGGCAGACAAGGTCGCTGGCCGCCGCGAGTGCGGCGGGGGTGGCGGCCACCGTCGCGGCCGTGTCGGCGAACGGATCGACCGACGCCTGCCGTCGCGCCCACAGCGTGGTGGGGTAGCCGGCCTCGATGATGCGGCGCGCCATCGGCGCGCCCTGACTGCCCAGCCCGATGAATCCCACGCGCATGTCAACCCGCCTCTTGGTTCAGATCGCCTCCGGCGGCGGCGATGCACTGCTCTGCGAAGGACAAGACGCCCGAGTGGTAGTCAGCTGCTGCCACGCCCAGGCTCAGGTTGTGACCGGATCCGGACTGCCGGTTGATGTCGACGCGCGGCGACGCGGCGAACAGCGCGGCGATCTCCGCGAGCGCCTCCGGAGTGGAGTCCCACACCCGTTCGTGTTCTGCGGCGGTGAAGCGGACCGGCACGCGGACGTCCGCCGCCAGCGCCGGGAAGTCCCGGCCGGCCCAGTTGACCGATATCCGGCCCTCCTGAGGTGGCGAACCGGCGGACCCGACGGCGTTGACCACGTCGGCGGGATAGAGATCTTCAGGAGCCCAGATCAACTCGCGAAGGCCCGGCGGCCGGTGCGTCGCCGTCGTCTGACTGAGAATCGCCGCCGCCGAGGGATATTGGCGCAGGCCGGTCCCGGCCAGCTCGACACCGAGCAGATCAGTGCCACGGTCGTCGCCGGCCATCCGCAGCGCCAGTTCGCAGCCGTTGGAGTGGGCCAGGACGAACAGCCCCGCGCCGCGCGGTCGCGACCCCAGCATCGCGTCCGCGGCGGCGTAGGCGAGCTCGACCCGCCGGGCCGGCTCCCACATCCCGTCGCTGTAGGCCGCCGACGCGCCATAGCCGGGACGGTCGAGGGCGACGACGCTGAAACCCCGTGCGGCGCCGAGTCGCATCAGCGACAGCTCGGGGTGGCCCGGGCAGTCGAAGTAGGCGGCCGAGGAGGCCCCGCCGTGCACGGCGATGATCACCGCCCGCGGATCCTCGGCGGCGGCGAACAGGCCCGACATCGGTATGCCGTCGACGGGAACGACCCGCCGCAGCGGCGCCTCGCCGGTCACGAGTCGGCCCGCAACAGCAGGACCCCACTGGGAGTCAGCCCACCGCTGCTGGCGACGGCGACACGGGCACCGGGCACCTGACGCTCACCGGCTTCGCCGCGCAACTGCGTCACCGCCTCGTGGATCAGACCCATTCCGTGCGTGCGCCCGTGCGACAGCTGGCCGCCGTGGGTGTTGAGCGGCAGTACGCCGTCGCGGGCGATGTTGGCGCCGCCGTCGAGGAAATCCTTGGCCTCGCCGATGCCGCAGAACCCGAGCGCCTCGATCCACGACAGGCAGTTGAACGTGAAACCGTCGTAGAGTTCGGCGACGTCGACGTCGCTGGGCCGCAATGAGGTTCGCGTCCACAGGTGCGCGGATTGGCCCAGCACCTGAGGTTCGTGGGTCATCGTCGTCTGATCCCAATCAGTGCGTTCCAGGATCTGGGTGCCCACCGCTTCGAACAGCACCGGCGGCTTGGGCATGTCACGGGCGGTCTCCACCGCCGACACGATCACGGCGACCGCGCCGTCGCAGGGCACGTCGCAGTCGTAGAGTCCGAAGGGTGTGGTGATCAGCCGCGCCGACAGGTAGTCGTCCATGGTCAACGGTTCGCGGTAGATCGCGGTCGGGTTCAGTGCGGCGTTGGCCCGCTGGTTGAGGGCTATCCAGCCCAGCGTCTCCCGAGTGGTGCCGTAACGATCGAAGTGACGTTGTGCGTTGAGCGCCAACGTATGTGCCGCTGAGACCGCGCCGAACGGCATCTGCCAACTGGCGGTACGGGGACCGCCGGGTGGCGCCATCCTGCCCTGCTTGAGCAGCTCCTGAAAGGTGGCTTCCCACAGAGTGCGGAAGCACAGCACGTGGCGCGCCAGCCCGGTCGCGACCGCCGTCATCGCGGCGATCACGGATCCGCCGGGGCCGAACGTGTCCATGCCGCCGTTGATCCAGGTCGGCCGCAGCCCGAGCGCGCCCTCGAGTGCGGTCACGCCGCCCTCGCCCATGCCGGCGATGTCGAGCCCGGGATAGGTGGACAGACCGTCGATGTCGTCGAAGGTCAGACCCGCGTCCGCGACAGCGGCTTCACATGCCTCGATGGTCAGCGAGAGCGGGTTCACCATCAACCGGCGGCCCAGCCGCGAGGCGCCGATTCCGGTGATCGCCGAGCGCTCTTCGAACTTCGTCGAACTCGTCGGTGGCCGAACATGTTCCGCGAAATCGGTTGGGGCGATCTCGTCGACCGGTCCCGCGGCCAGTTGGGTGGGCGTGACCGGGCGAAACAGCGGCAGGTAGACGTCGTCGTTCTGTTCGAAGACGACCTCGACCAGCTGGCCCGGCTGCAGGTCGTCGGGATTCGCGTCGATGATGTTGGTGGTCAACCGCACTCGCGGGTCTTCCTGAATCGCGACCTGCGCAATGATGTACGGCGCCGGCAACCCCGGGATGCTGAACCGGTGGTTGACCGTGAAGGCCGACAGCACGGCCAGGCCACTGACCGCGCGCACCCCCATGTCGTGGCTGCGACAGTATCGGCACACCGGTTGGGGTGGGTGGATCAGCGACGTGCAGCTGCGGCATTCCTGAATGCGCAGGGTGCCGTCCGCGCCGGACTTCCAGAAGAACTCGGTTTCATCGGTCAGCTGCGGCAGGGGAGCGCGGGTCGGGCCCCCGTTCATTGGGCTTTCTTTCATTGGGCCTCGGTTCATTGGGCATAGCCCCACCGGGCCTCGAAGACCGGCGACTCGTCGTCGGTCGGCGGGGTGCCGTCGGCCGGTCGGCCTTCGCCCGCGAACTCGTCCTCGCTGATCTCGACGATCGCGTGCACCGGGCAGTCGAACAGTGCGCGTCTGACGGCGTCGCGATCGATCTCGGGCACCACGCCGTTGCCGATCAGCGACGCGTAGCCCCAATCGTCGAGCGAGAAGTATCCCGGTGCATGCCTGGCGCACGCGCCGAAGCCGTCGCAGACCGTCCGGTCCAGCCGGATCCTGATGTGCTCGCTCACGACTGGGTCCCCGCCTCCACCTCGTAGGGCCGCTGGGCAGTGAAGACGCCGGCCCGGCACGACTCGCAGTCGCCGGCAAGGTGCCGTTCGACGGTCTGGGGGAACGCAACCAGCAGGCTGGCCGCCACGTTGGCGGCGCCGTCCAGTGTGGCGCAGGCACCCCGCCCGCGAAGGACTACCGACCAGCGTTCCAGGCGCGCGATGTCCTCGCCGGTCGCCGCGCCGTCGCGCAGGGCGCCGGTGACCGCGGCCATCGCCGCGGTGCCGTTGAAACACGATCCGCACTGCCCGGCGTTCTCCCGGTCGAAGTACGACATCACCGCGGCCGCGACGGCGACCGGGCAGTCGTCGGTGAGGATTGCCACCGCCCCGCAGCCCAGGCCGCTGCCGAGTCGGCGGAACGTCTCGTGGTCGAGGGTGGTGTCGAGCACCTCGCGGTTCATCAGTCCCGCGAAGTATCCACCCATCAGCGCCCCGCGGACCTGCTCGGCCGAAACGCCGTGCAGGGCGAGCAGATCGGTGAACGCGAAGCCGTGCGGAACCTCGTACAGGGCAGGCGGGCGGCCCGCACCGGTGACCGTCATCAGGAACGTGCCCGGTGAGGTGGAGGTGCCTTCCGAGCGGAAGTCCCGAGACCCGTGCCGGTGCAGGTACGGCAGGTTGGCCAGCGTCTCGACGTTGCTGACCAGGGTGGGATGGCCGGCGACGCCGTGCTGGAACGGCCGCGGCGGCTTGTCAGTCGGTTTGGCCGGACCGCCGTTGATGGCTCGGACGGCGGCCGTCTCCTCGCCGGCGACATAGCCGGGTTCGACTGTGGCGACGCTGATCTGAATGCCGCCGAGGGTGTCGAAGCCGACCTCGGCCAGGGCGGCGTCGACGGCCGCTGCGGCGGCTGGGTCGGAGACGTAGACCCAGGCTCGCGCGGCACCCACCATGCGGGCGGCCAGCCGAAGCCCGTCGAGCACCAGGTGTGGGCGGTGGCGCACCAGCCAGCGGTCCTTCACCGACGCCGGCTCGCCCTCCTCGCCATTGGCCACGACGACGGTCTCGTGGCCGCGCAGGTGCGCATCGCGCACCGTGCGCAGTTTGATGGCCAGCGGGAAGGCGGCGCCGCCGCGGCCCAACAAGCCGGACAGCTCCACCTCGCCGAGCAGTGCTTCCACGTTGTCGATGAGCTGGTAACCGCCGTCTGCGAGGTAGGCGCTGTGCGTCTCGACACCTGCCGGCAGGCGCAACAGTCGAGGGACGCAATTCGGTGCGGCGGCCACGGCCAGTGCCGTCCCGGGTGGCGCGGTCGCGCTCATCGATCACCCCTTCTGATACAGGTCCTGGTCGGTGGGTGGCTAGGCTCACCGACATGAGAACGGCGGTGGTTCGTATCGACGTCGACCCGACCGGCGCGCTGTCGCCCGCCCAGTTGACTGAGGGAATGGCCGCGTTGCGCACCCTGGCTCAGCAGGCCGACGTCGGTGTGGTCGACAACAACCCCGCGGTGATGCCGCGCGGGCGTCGCGAAGCCGAGCTGTTGATCGTCGGCGCCGACCCGGACGAGCTCAAAGCCGCGGCGATGGCGTTGTGCGCCAAGGCGTTCGGCACCGAGCCGATCGCCGGTGTGCTGACCTACGTGAGTCGGGGCACCGACGAGGATGCCCGTGGCGTGCTGGCCGGGTTCGGCATCACCGGGGAGATCAGCCGTTCGGTGGGCGACGACGGTCTCGATGTCATCGCGGTGACGCTGCGCAAGGCCGACCTGCAACGCATACCGGAGAGCCGCATCCATACCGCGCTGGAGGCGTCCACCAACTGTGAGGTGCACATCCGCACCATCTGAACCGATCGGCGCGCTCATCGCCCGAGGAAGTCCAGGATGGCGGGGGCCGCCTGCACCCAGGTGTCGAACATGTTGAAGCCTTTGGCCTTTCCCGTCGCCCGGTCCTCGCCGGCGCGCTCCCACGCGTCCTCGGGCCACGGCGGGTCGATCAGCACCGACCCCTTGATGAGGCAGTTCACCTCCAGCGATGTGCGCTTGGGGTGGTCCCAGTCGTTCTCGCCGCCGCGGATGATCAGGGTGGGAATCTTGATGTCGCCGAACAATTCGTCGTCGACGCCGGGGATGGCCTGGCCCGGCTTCGGCACGAAGGCATTCAGCCAGCGCAGCATCACCCGGAGGAACTCGTCGGCGTCCATCGCCAGGATCCGGTCCCTGTTGGCCGGGTTCTCCGCGATGCGCTCCTTCCACTCGTCCACGTGCAGAAGGCCTTTGATGCCCAGGCCGCGGACTGCGAGGATGCTGGGCACCAGGTAGTAGGAGCCGAGGACGAAGGATCCGTACACCCCGCCGACGATGTTCCAGGTGACCAGCTTGGTGGCGATCTCCGGATGCAGGATCGTCGTCAGGATGGAATCGCGGGCGCCACCCGAACCGCCGGCGATGATGCACGGCCCGATGCCGAGCCCGGTGATCAGCTGGTGCAGGGTGTCGGCACGCATGTGTGACTCGCTCTGCCCGTAGAACTGCAGGTCGGACTTGCCGCAGTTGGGCCGGTCCCACAGCAGCACCCGGTAGCCGCCCTTGACCAGTTCCTCGGCTAGCGGGCGCAGGCCTGCGATGTCCTTGCTGTACCGGCCACCGGGCGTCAGGGCGATGAATTCGCCGGTGCCGCCGAGGATCTCGTA
This sequence comes from uncultured Actinomycetota bacterium, assembly GCA_963753095.1. GTDB lineage: Bacteria > Actinomycetota > Actinomycetes > Mycobacteriales > Mycobacteriaceae > Mycobacterium. The sequence goes on along the minus strand of CAVWBC010000002.1, from coordinate 197,004 downwards.
GACCACGTTGCCGCCGTGGATCTCCATGATCTGCTCACCCGCGGTGGTGCTCACGCGGTCACCAGCACGTCGTTGTCCACGATGCGTACCGGGTAGGTGCGGATGCTCCACTCCGGTTTGACCGCCGTCGTCCCGGTGGCGAGCTCGAATCCCCACTGGTGCCAGGGGCAGTAGATGTACTCCAGGTCCCGCACCATCACCGCGTCGCCGGGAACACTCTCGTCGACGATGTTGCGCCCGCGGGGCCGTCCCGAACACAGTGGTCCGCCTTCGTGCGGGCAGTAGTTGGCGATGGCATAGAACGTGCCGTTGACGTTGTAGACGCCGACGCCGTGCCGGCCGATCGGCACCAGTTTGTGTGTCCCGGGCGGGATTTCGTCGACGGTGGCCACCACATGTTCTCGCCCCTGCGCCAGCCGGGGCTGCTTCTTCGCGTCTGCCATTTCCCTAGTCGCTTCGCTCCTGCCCTCCGGTGTCATGGTCTCAGAACACCCGGGCCTGACCCTCGATGGCGGGCACCGTGTCGGGCAGCTTGTAGGTCTCGATGCCGTTGCGGAACATGACCGCTTCCCGGGCGTGCTCGGGCAGATGCTTGACCAGCCAGCGCGGGTCGTCGTAGGTCCAGTGCGGGTAGTCCGAGGAGAACAGCAGGATCTTCTCGCATTCCATCCACTCGAAGGCCCGCAGCAGTTCGGTCTTGTCCTCGGGGTAGTCCAGTGGCTGGGTGGTGAACTTGATGTGGTCCTTGACGTACTCGCTCGGTTTGCGCTTGATGTCCACCCAGTTCTTGCGTGCTGCGTAGATGGCGTCCATCCGCCACATCAGCGGCAGGATCCAGTTGAAGGCGTGCTCGACGAACACGACCCGCAGAGTCGGGTAGCGGTCGAAGACCCCGTCGAAGATCAGGCTCATCACCTGGTTGGCCGCGGTTAGTGAGTAACTGACCATGAAGTCGTGGTTGTAGCTGGGGAACCCTACCGGCGGGATCGGCAGCGTCTCGTAGACGCCGCGGGAGAGGTGACAGCTCACCGTGATGTCGTGTCTGGTGGCGGCCTGCCAGATCGGGTCGTACTTCGGGTCGCCCCACGACGGCCGGGGTTCGGCCTTGATCAGGGTCTGCACCATGTAGGGGTGCCCGGCCCATTTCTCGATCTCGCGGGCCGCGCCGTCAGGGTCCTCGATCGCCACGCAGATGGAGCCGCGCCAGCGTTCGTGCCAGTTGTTGCGGCTGTCCAGCCAGTGCTCGGCCTGCCAGGCGTTGTGCGCGTAGGACAGGGCGGCGGTGGCCTCGGGCAGCCGGCACGCACCGTGGGTCGGCTCGAGGACGGCGATGTCGGCGCCGGCTTCCATGATGGCCTGGCGGAACGCCATCTCCGGGTCGGTGCAGGCGAATTCGCCGTCCGGGGGAAAGGTGTCCACGCGCATCGCGTAGGCGTGGGCGTAGTCCGGGGCGTCGTAGTAGATCAACTCACCGACCCGGTGGTTCATGAAGTACCTGCTGCGCAGCGGTTCCGGGATGTAATCCTGCAGGACGCCCCGGCGCGGTACGGGATGCACGTCGGAGTCGACGCAACGGATCGCTGTGCGTTCGGCGGGAGCGACCCGCTCCTGGGTGTGTGTCACAGACATCGTGGTCTCCTTCTGGGTCTACTGTGCTGCCACGCCGGCCGGGATGTCTATGCCGTAGAGCCCGGCGGCGTTGCGCCAGCACACTTTCTCGCGTTGTTCCGGCGTCCACGCCGCCGGCAGCGCACGGGCGTCACCGCAGTGCCAGTGCGGGTAGCTGGAACCGAACATCAGCATGTCCTCCTTGCCGGTGAAGGACAGCCATTCATCGGCGAACTCCGCGTCGCCCGGGCCGTCGAGGCTGTTGTGGATGAAGTAGACGTGCCCCGGCAGGTAGTCACTGGGCATCCGGGGAGCCCACGGCGTCTGCTCGAGATGCGGCCGGCCGAAGCAGTCCATCCGCCACATGAACGGCGTCAGCATGTCGGCCGCGCCGTCGGCCCAGACGAACTTCAGGTCGGGCAACCGTTCGAACACGCCCTCGGCGATCATGTTCAGCAGGTGATAGACGTAGTTGAGCGACATGAAGCCGAGGTACTGCTCGAACGTGCGGGTGTGCCCGGACGGGGTCGGCGGGAACGCGATGCCCTCGCCGGGTTCGATGTGGGTGGCCACCGGCAGCCCCGCCGCCACGGCCGCTTCCCAGAGGTCCCAGAACTGCGGCTTGCCGTAGAGCTCGCGGGACTGCAGCGGGATGCCGATCTGCACGACCCGGGGGTGCTGGGAGTACTTCTCGATCTCCCGCAGCGCGCCGCTGATGTCGTCCGGGTTCACCCGGATGGTGCCGCGGAACTTCTCGCCGAACTCCGGGTGGTCCAACCACCGCGACACCAGCATCTCGTTGTGCGCGGCCAGGATCGCGGTGCCGAGGTGGCGGTCGGGCATGATCCCCCGGCCCATCGGGTGCAGCACCGCGACGTCCACATCGCGATCGGCGAACAGGTGCTCGGCGACGATCTCCGGATCCGAGCCGGGGTATTGGCCGTCCGGTCCGCGGCTGCCCTTGACGTATTCGCCGCCCGGCGCCCCGTACCAGTCCATCTCGTAATCGGGGAACCCGCGGCTCTTGAACGGTTCGCGCATCACGGTGCGCAGTTCCGGGGTCGACCCGAAGAAGATGTGCACACTGGCGTCGATGAGGGGCGTCGTCGTCCCGTCTCGGTGCTCTATCACCAAAACCGCCTTCCGGTCGTTACTCGGGCCGCCGACACGCGCCTGCCACAGCGCGATGGCGTGGCACCATCACAGTGTAAATCGCAGTTCTTCAATCGCAAGAATATTGTTCTCACAGTTGAGAGTAGAACCTCATTACCACTGCGCACCACTCTGCCTCAACTATGGGTAGGCAGCAAGGAAATCGCCCGGTAGAGTGCGATACCGTCTGAGGAGAACAGATAACCCAGAATTAGAGAATTACATTTCCAGATGATGGGTCAGCGCGGCAGGAGGCGGCGGGTGCTACTCGAATTCGATGCTGATCAGCGATTGTGGCAGGACACGGTGCGCGATGCGGTGGCCAAGCAGTGCCCGGCGTCGCTGATCCGCGGCATCGCCGAAAGCGGCGCCGACCCGACGCCGCTGTGGAAGCTCTACGTCGAGCAGGGTTGGACGGAACTGAACGACCCGGCGAACGCGGTCGAACTCGCCATCGTGCTGGAGGAGCTCGGCCGGGCCACCGACCCGACGCCGTTGCTGGCCACGGTGACGCAGTTCGCGCCGCTGGCCGGCGAGCGCTACGACGCGCACCGGGTGGGTGCGGCCCTCTACACGGGTGTCACCGCTCGCCGCGACGGTGACGGGTGGGTGCTCACCGGGACGGCGCGGCACGTGCTCGACGGTGATCGTGCCGAATCGCTGGCCGTCGTCACCGACGCCGGAGTGTTCGTCGTCGCGGCGTCGAACGCGACGTTCAGCCGCACGCCCGTATTCGACCCGGTGCTCCACGTCGCAGACGTGTCCCTGCCCGGTGTCCGCGTCGCCGACTCCGACCGGGTGCACTCCGATGCCGAGCGGGCCCGACATGTGGCGTTGACCGGGCTGGCCATCTCGACGGTCGGGGCCTGTCAGCGCGTTCTCGACCTGGCGCTGCAACACGTGCGCGATCGTCACCAGTTCGGCGTGCCGATCGGTTCCTTCCAGGCCGTCCAGCACAAGGCCGTCGACATGCACGTGGCGATCGAACGAGCCCGTGCCCTGGCCTACTTCGCCGCCCTGACGATCAGTGCCGACGACCCGCGTCGGCGACTGGCCGCGGCGATGGCCAAGGCGGCGGCGGGGGATTGCCAGTCGGTGGTCTTCCGCCACGGCCTGCAACTATTCGGAGGAATGGGCTTCACCTGGGAGAACGATGTCCAGTTCGCGCTCAAGCGCGCCAAGGCCGGTGAGCTGATGCTCGGCGGCGCGGCCGCGCACCGCGCGGTGATCGCCGAGGAATACGGGGACTTCTGATGCAACTCACCTTTGATCCCGAAGTCGAGGAATTCCGCGCCGAGTTCAGCGCCTTCCTCGACGCCAACCTGCCGAGCGAAGCCGAGACGTTGGAGCGCCCGCGGTCGGTCTCGCACATGCCGGCCTGGGCACGCCGCTGGCAGCGCCTGTTGTTCGACAACGGCTGGCTGCTGCCCGGCCAGCCGCCGGAGTTCGGCGGCCGCAACGCCACGATCCTTCAGCAGTTCGTTCACCTCGAGGAGCTGTGCCGGCGCCGGATCTATCACAGCTTCAACCCGCAGGGCGTGAACATCGTTGCGGCATCGCTGATCTCGTTCGGCTCCGAGGAGCAGAAGCATCTCTGGGCGGTGCCGGTGCTCAAGGGGGAGCAGACGGCATCGCTGGGCATGAGTGAGCCGAGCGCGGGCTCCGATCTCGCGTCGCTGCGGACCCGCGCGGTGCTCGACGGTGATCATTTCGTGGTCAACGGGCAGAAGGTGTGGACGTCCGGCGCGCACGACGCCGACTTCCTGCTGACGTTCGTGCGCACCGATCCCGACGCCCCCAAACACAAGGGCATCAGCGTCCTGGTGATCCCGACCGACCTGCCCGGTGTGGTGCGCCGCCCGTTCCCCTCGATCTGCGGAATCGATGACCTCGACTTCAACGAGGTGTTCTTCACCGATGTGCGAGTGCCCGCCGAGAACCTCGTCGGCCCGCTGAACGGCGGCTGGGGTGTGGCCAACGGTTCACTCGGGCACGAACGCACCATGATGTGGCTGGGCTTCGCCGACCGGATCGCCAACATGATCGGCGATTTCGAGCCTCAGACACCGTTGGAGAAGGACCAGTACGCCTCGATGATCATGGACTATCAGGCGCTGCGCCTGATGGGATCGTCAGGCCTGGCCAAGGCGGCCCGCGGGGAGACCGACGTCGCATCGGTGTCGGTGGTGAAGCTGTTCGGCTCGGAGGCGGAGCTGCGGGCATCTGAGGTCGCCCTGGCCGCCGCCGGCGCTGACGGGCTGGTCCATCCGTCGACCACCGGTCCCTACGCCCACATGAATCTCGACCACTACTTCGCGAGCTGGTTCGAGCGGTACGCGCGCAGCTTCTCGGGCACGATCGCCGGCGGCACCTCGGAGATCCAGCGCAACATCATCGCCCAGCAGGTGCTCGGGCTGCCGCGCGGAAAGTAGTTCCACGCCGAGCAGACGCAGAATCGCACGTTCGGGACCGAATTCGTGCGATTCCGCGTCTGCTCGCGGGCAGAAACAGGCCGCAGCTCAGTCGATCCGGGCGACGTCCTTGCGTTCGGTGATCGGTCGCGCGAGTTCCTGCTCGTCGCAGATCCTCTGCAGCTTCTCCAGTGTCTCGTCGAGGCCGGGTCCCAGCCGTGGGCCGGGCGTGAAGGTGGCGGGCAGATGCCGCATGCCCTGGATGACGCCAATGGTGTCGTAGTGCACCGTGCCCTCGGGATCGCAGGTGAAGTCCGGAATCCGGTCCAGCACGGCGGTGAGCATGGACTTGAACACCGTGCGCGCCACATTGGATCCGATGCAGCGGTGCACACCGATGCCGAAGCTGAAGTGCCGGTTGCCCTTGCGGTCCAGGACGACGTCGTTGGGATCGGCGAAGACGGCCGGGTCGCGGTTGGCCATCGCCCACGAGATCCACACCCGCTCACCCTCTTTGAAGTGGGTGCCCTCGAGGTCGACGTCGTCGGCGAAGGTGCGCCCGTCGCCGGGCGCAGGCGTGTAGTACCGCAGGAACTCCTCGGTCGCGGGATCGAGCAGGGTGTCGCGCTCGAGGCTCAGCCGGGTGCGCTCGTCGGGGTGCTCCGAAAGCCATTCCAGCGCATGCGCGGTCAGTGCCGTCGTGGTGTCGAACCCGCCGCCGATCACCAGGCCCAGCATGCCCAGGACCTCCATGTCCGGGGCCGGCTCGCCGTCGATGCGCAGGCTGAGCAGAGCGTTGACCAGACCCGGGCGTGGATTCTCCCGAATTTCGTTGAGGCTCATGACCAGATCAATGCCCATCTCACGATGCGCCGCGGCCACCCGCTCGGCGTCCGGAGAGTGCTCCGGGGTGTAGATCGCCGCGTGCGTCGGCTCGCAGTAGAGCTCCCACTTCTTCAGCGGGATGCCCAGCAACGCCATCGTCAGCACAGCCGGGGCGATGTTGGCCAGGTCGTCGACGAAGTCGATGCGGCCGTCCTCGATCTTCTCGTCGATGCTGGCCCGCACGATCTCGTCGATGAACGGCTCCCAGCGCTTGACCGCCGCCGGCGACAGGTACGGGTTGAGCACGTTGCGGTACAGCCGGTGCTCCGGGTCGTCCATCTCCAGCATGCCGCCACGGGTCACCACCCGGCGCGCGGTCGGGATCGAAATGCCCTTGTACCCGCGCCGTTCGCCGTTGATGTCGTGGTCGTTGGAGATGTGCGGGCAGCGGGCGAGCTCGAACACCGCCTCGCTGCTCGCGGCCACCCAGTGCCCGCCGTAGGTGTCCGACCACGCGATCGGACACTTCTCCTGCATCTCCTCGGTGATCTTCGCGAACTGCACGCGGTACTCCGGGGTGTGCCGATCGAAGTGGTAGCGGGGCTGCTTCCGCTCTTCGTCAGCGGTGGTGTCTTCGACGCTCAACGCGCTGCTCCCTTGACTATTCGTGGGCTGAAAAGGTCAGTCCTCTTCGATGAGGATGGCCTGCTCCGGGCAGGACTGTGCGGCCTCGCGCACCAGGTCCTCCTGATCGGCGGGCACCACCTCGGTGACCGCCGACGAGCTGCCGTCGATGTCGCTGAGTGCGAACATCTCTGGCGCGATCATGGCGCACAGCGTGTGGCCCTGGCAGCGGTCTTGATCGACTCGAACCTTCACGGTTTACCTTTCGAATCTCAGACGTGGTAGTCGTACCACTTGAGGTAGCCGCCGGCGTCCACCCGCAGCTGCATACCGGTCACGTAGCGGGCCTCATCGGAGGCCAGCCACAGCACGGCGTTGCTGATGTCAAGGGGCTCAACATAGTTGACCCGCATCGCCTGCTGGATGCCGAACACCGGCTCGGCGTCCGCCCGGGTGGGGTTCTCCAGATCCGGACGGAACGAACGGTACATCGGCTCGCTCTGCAGCATGTCGGTGTTGCAGTTGGTCGGGTGGACGACGTTGGCCCGGATGCCGCGCACCGCCAGCTCGGTGGCAAGGTCGTGGACGTACTGCGACAGCAGGCGCTTGGCGACCATGTAGGACATCCCGCCCGGGTCGGCGCCGGGATTGTCCTTCTGATGGGCATCCATGAGCGCGGCGGTCGAGCCGGTGGCGATGATCGACGCACCCTCGCCCAGGTGCGGCAGTGCCACCTGGATCGCGTTGATCGTGCCGATCAGGTTGGTGTTGATGACGTCGCACCAAGCCTGCAGCGGCGGTTGGCCTTTCATGCCGGCGATGCCCGCCTGGGCGACCACGATGTCGACTTTGCCGAACTCGGCGATACCGCGCTCGAGCGCCTCCTTGAGCTGGGCGGCCTCGCGCACGTCGGCCTGGGCGGTGACGATGCCGCGTCCGGTCTTCTCGACCAGCGTGGCCGTTTCGTCGAGGTCTTCGGGTTTGGCCATCGGGTATCCGATGGTCTCGATGTCCTTGCAGATGTCGACCGCAATGATGTCGGCGCCCTCTTCGGCCAGTCTCAGCGCATGGCTACGGCCCTGTCCCCGAGCGGCACCCGTGACGAACGCGACCTTGCCTTGAACTCGTCCCACCATCGTTTCCTTCCAATTGTTTGAGTCTGCGGTGATTCAGGTGTTGCGTCCGCCGTTGACGCCGAGGATCTGCCCGGTGACGTAGCCGGCTTCCTCGGAGATGAAGAAGGCACACGCGGCGGCGATGTCTTCGGGCTTGCCATTCGCCGGACGGGGGTCTTGGCGATGGCATCGTCGACGGAGCCGAGGTTGCCGCGCGATTCGGCCTTGCGCAACATCGGGGTGTCGATGAAACCGGGCGGGACCGCGTTGACGGTGATTCCGGCCGGCCCGTACTCCAGCGCCAGGCTCTTGGTCAGTCCGTTGACGCCCGACTTGGCCGCCACGTAGGCCGACATGTAGGGGGCTCCGGAGTGAGTGCTCGAGGACGAGACGTTGACGATGCGTCCCCAGCCGGCCTCGATCATGTCGGGCAGGACGGCCTGGATCGAGTGGAAGACGCCGTGCAGGTTGATGTCGATGATCGTGCGCCACTCATCGAAGCCGATGTCGGTGAAGCGGCGGAAGTTGTCCCGTCCGGCGGCGTTCACCAGCACCGTGACCGGCCCCAGTGCCTGGCGGACCTCGACCAGCGCTGCATCGATCGAGGCGCGGTCGGTGACGTCGGCAAGATAGGCGAAGTCGGTGTCGGACCCATTGAGGTCGATCGTCGCCACGTGGAATCCGTCGCTGCGCAACCGGGCGGCCACCGCGGCGCCGATGCCCGAGCCGCCCCCGGTCACCAGCGCGGTCTTCACAGGCGGTTCCTATCGCGGTCGAAACTCGGACGGCGCAGCCTGTGACGGCGCGCACACCCGACAGCCTCGCCGACGGACTCGATCTCGGTGGTCAAGAATCTCCCTTTCTGATTTGAGAACGCTACTCTCGGGCCGCCGACTTCCGCAAGACACTTCGGTGCGATGTGTCTAACTGCGGAGATGCCAATGACGGGTGCGAATCTGACGAATGGCCCGATCAGACCCGATCGCTGTCGAAGCGGCTTGAGTTCTCCTGCCTCGAATGTATGATTCGCCGGGGATGAGAACCAAGTTATCCAATGGGCAGTAGGAGAACTGGATGCGAGTGCAGGACACGGCGGCGACCATCGCGGACGGCGGGCAAGCGACAGGGTCTCCGGAGTCCGCCCGGCAGATGCTCATCGACGGTCAGCTCGTAGGCGCGGATCGGAGCTATCCATCGATCAACCCGGCCACCGGTGAGGTGGTGGGTTACGCGCCCGACGGCACCGTCGCCGATGCCGAGGCCGCGATCGCGGCTGCCCGGCGGGCCTTCGACAGCACCGACTGGGCGACCAACGTCGAGTTGCGGATCCATTGCCTCGAGCAGCTACACCGAGCCCTGGTCGAGCACAGCGACGAGTTGCGGGCGCTGACCATCGCCGAGGTCGGTGCCACCCGTGCGCTGACCGAGAGTGCGCAACTCGACGAACCGATCAAGATCGTCGGGTACTACGCGGATCTGCTCAAGACGTACCCGATGAGCGAGGAACTGGGCGAGATCGAAAGTCGCGGGCAGCGTCACCGTCGCTGGGTGGAGAAGGAGGCCGCCGGTGTGGTGGCGGCGATCATCGCCTACAACTACCCCAACCAGCTGGCCCTGGCCAAGCTCGGACCGGCGCTTGCGGCCGGCTGCACCTTGGTGTTGAAGGCCGCCCCGGACACCCCGCTCACCACGTTGGCGCTCGGCGAGGTCATCGCCAAGTACACCGACATCCCCGCTGGCGTCGTCAACGTCATCAGCTCGACCGACCCCGCGGTGGGTGCCGCGCTGACGACGAGCCCGGACGTGGACGTCGTGACGTTCACCGGTTCCACGGCAACCGGCCGCAAGATCATGGCGGCGGCCAGCGAGACCATCAAGAAGGTGTTCCTGGAGCTGGGCGGCAAGTCGGCGATGATCGTGCTCGACGACGCCGACTTCAACACCTGCGCCATGATGGCGGCCTTCATGATCTGCTCGCACGCCGGACAGGGCTGTGCGATCACCACTCGCCTGCTGGTTCCGCGCAAGCACCACGACGAGATCGTGGGGTTGGTGACGAACTTCCTCGGGATGATCAAGTACGGCGATCCGGCCGAGCCCGACACCTACATGGGGCCGCTGATCAGCGAGACGCAGCGGGACAAGGTGCACGGCATCGTGCAACGCGCCGTCGAGGCCGGGGCGACGTTGGTCACCGGCGGCAACAAGGTCGACGGCCCGGGCTTCTTCTACCAGCCCACGCTGCTGACGAATGTCGACCCGGACAGCGAGATCGCCCAGGAGGAGATCTTCGGACCGGTGCTCGCGGTGCTGGCCTACTCCGACGACGACGACGCGGTGCGCATCGCCAACAACTCCATCTACGGGCTCTCGGGCGGGGTGTTCGGCGAGCCGGACCGTGCGCGCGCCGTCGCCCGCCGCATCCGCACCGGCACCATCGGCATCAACGGCGGCAACTACTTCGCTCCGGACAGCCCGTTCGGCGGCTACAAGCAGTCCGGCGTCGGCCGTGAGATGGGAGTGGCCGGACTCGAGGAGTTCCTGGAGGGCAAGACCCTGGCCGAGGTGGTCGGGTGACCGGCCCGCTGGCGGGAGTCCGCGTCCTCGAGGTCGCCATGTACGGGTTCGTCCCGTCGTGCGGTGCGGTCCTCGGTGAGTGGGGCGCCGAGGTCATCAAGGTCGAGCACGCGGTCACCGGCGACCCGCAGCGCGGGCTGCGCCAGACCGGCTCGTTGCGGGTCGAGGGCGATCCCAACCCGAACATCGAGCACGCCAACCGCGGCAAGCGCAGTATCGGCCTGGACATGTCGGTGCCCGAGGGCAAAGAGGTTCTCTACGAACTCGCCCGGCGCGCCGATGTCTTCCTCACCAGTTTCCTTCCCGGGCACCGCAGGAAGTTCGGCATCGATGTCGACGACATTCGCGCGGTGAACCCCGCGATCATCTACGCGCGCGGCAGCGCGTTCGGGCCCCGCGGTCAGGAGTCGGAGAAGGGCGGTTATGACATGACCGCCTTCTGGTGCCGCGCCGGCACCGCCGCCACCATCACCCCGCCCGGCATCGAGGGCATGATCGGCCCGCCCGGACCGGCCTACGGCGACACCATCTCCGGGACCAACCTGGCGGGCGGTATCGCAGCGGCGCTGTTCAAGCGCGAGCGCACCGGTGAGCCGTCGGTCGTCGACGTGTCGCTGCTGGGCAGCGGATTGTGGGCGATGGGCCACACCATCGCGCTGACCCAGCACCTGCACGAGCGCCTCGTCGCGCCGGTGCCGGGGGTGCACGGCTCGCCGATCAACCCGCTGGTGGGCCTGTATACGACATCGGACAACCGCTACATCTCCTTCGTGATGATGCAGCCGACCAAGTTCTGGGCCGACGTGTGCCGGCATTTGGACATTCCGGAACTGGCCGACGACCCGCGGTTCGCCAGCGCCGAGCAGATCGCCGACAACACCGCCGTAGCCGTCGAGATCATCAGCAAGGCGATGGCCACCCGCACTCTCGCCGACTGGTCGAAACGCTTCACGACTCTCGCCGGACCCTGGGCGCCCGTGCAGGACACGCTGCAGGCGGCCGACGATGCGCAGGTTCGCGCCAACGAGTACGTCGTACAGGCGGGCGAGCTGGAGTTGGTGGCCAACCCGGTGCAGTTCGACGTCGCCGCGCCGCAGACCGGGCCTGCGCCCGCGTTCGCCGAGCAGACCGACGAGATCCTCACCGAACTCGGCCTGGACTGGGACCGCATCATCGAACTCAAGACCGCCGGCGCGGTCACCTAACTGTCGGGAATCCCATGTCGCACACCGCCGTCATCGGCTCGTACCGGCCCTTTTCGGGCAGTGACGTGCACCGCATTGTGGACGATTTCGGTGGCTCCGTCATATTCACCGCGTCGCGTGCGTTATTCGCACAATTCTCACCCGGCCGGATGGCTGTGGAAATTCACCGTTTCATCACCGACTCCGACGCGATCGGTTATGAATGTGGCACCTTTGCCGAGTGTTTGCGGGGCCGTCAAGTCGATGGAGGCCGAAGTGACGAGCATTGCGGACCGGTGCCGGTGAATCGCACCGGGATACCGCTGGCGATCGGCGGTCGTCCCCGAGGCGGGATGCAAGCGCAGGACGCCCGAAACGGCTTGGCCCACAACATGCCTGGGTTCACCGCGGTCTCATTGATGCACACGCTGGAAGGACCGCACGCCAATGGCAGCTAAAGGGCCGGATCGCTGGTCGCCGGGTATTGCGTTGAGTCGTGGTGCGTCGGGTCCGATGCAGGCCATTGGTGGGTTGTTTGCGATGTCGGCGGATGCGGTGCGGTTTATTTTTGTGCGGCCGTTTCAGTGGCGGGAGTTTTTGGAGCAGGCGTGGTTTGTGGCGCGGGTGTCGTTGGCGCCGACGTTGTTGGTGGCGATTCCGTTCACGGTGTTGGTGAGCTTCACGCTGAATATTTTGTTGCGGGAACTCGGGGCGGCGGATTTGTCGGGGGCGGGTGCGGCGTTTGGTGCGGTGACGCAGGTGGGCCCTTTGGTGACGGTGTTGATCGTGGCTGGTGCGGGGGCGACGGCGATGTGTGCGGATTTGGGGTCGCGCACGATCCGTGAGGAGATCGACGCGATGGAGGTGTTGGGGATCAACCCGGTGCAGCGGTTGGTGACTCCGCGGATGTTGGCGTCGGGGTTGGTGGCGTTGTTGCTGAATTCGTTGGTGGTGATCATCGGGATTTTGGGGGGTTACTTCTTTTCGGTGTTTGTTCAGGACGTCAATCCGGGGGCGTTCGCGGCCGGTATCACGCTGTTGACGGGGGTGCCGGAGGTGATCATCTCGTGTGTGAAGGCGGCGTTGTTCGGGTTGATCGCGGGGTTGGTGGCGTGTTATCGGGGGTTGACGATCACCGGGGGTGGGGCCAAGGCGGTGGGTAACGCGGTCAACGAGACGGTGGTGTATGCGTTCATGGCGTTGTTCGTGGTCAATGTGGTGGTGACTGCGATCGGGATCCGGATGACGACGCACTGATGGGGACGATGACGACGTTGCGCGGCGCCTATCCGCGGGTGGCGCGCCAGATCGATCGGCCGGTGGGCTGGTTCTCCCGGATCGGGGATCACACCCTGTTCTACGGCAAAGCCCTGGGCGGCACGCCGCATGCGGCGGTGCATTACCGCCGGGAGATCATCCGGTTGATCGCGGAGATCTCGATGGGGGCGGGGACGTTGGCGATGATCGGCGGCACGGTGGTGATCGTCGGGTTCTTAACGTTGGCTGCGGGTGGGACGTTGGCGGTGCAGGGTTATTCGTCGTTGGGCAATATCGGGATCGAGGCGTTGACCGGGTTTTTGGCGGCGTTTATCAATGTGCGTATCAGTGCTCCGGTGGTGGCCGGGATCGGGTTGGCCGCCACGTTCGGGGCGGGGGTGACCGCGCAGTTGGGGGCGATGCGGATCAATGAGGAGATCGACGCGTTGGAGTCGATGGGGATCCGCCCGGTCGAATATTTGGTCAGTACCCGGATTGTGGCGGGGATGATTGCGATCACTCCGTTGTATTCGATTGCGGTGATCTTGAGTTTCGTGGCCAGCCAGTTCACGACGGTGGTGCTCTTCGGGCAGTCCGGGGGGTTGTACAACCATTACTTCAACACGTTCTTGAACCCGATCGACTTGTTGTGGAGTTTTCTGCAGGCGGTGTTGATGGCGATCACGATCTTGTTGATCCACACCTATTTCGGCTACTTCGCCACCGGCGGCCCGTCCGGGGTCGGGGTGGCGGTGGGTAACGCGGTGCGCACCTCACTGATCGTGGTCGTCTCGGTCACCCTGCTGGTCTCCCTGGCCATCTACGGCTCCAACGGCAACTTCAACCTGTCGGGTTAGGGAGAAGACGTGACTCGATTGGACCGGACCGGTCGACCGCTCCGACAGCAGTGCGCAGCACCGGTCGCGGCCAAAGCCGGCCAGAGCTTCGGCGCGCGCGGCTACGGCGATCCCTGGCCGGACTGCGACCTCGGATCGCGCTATCGTCGCGCGTCGGTCGGGCTGTTCCGCGGCAGCTTCACCAAAACCGTTCCGGTGACCGTCATCTCGGATCGCGCCGGCCTGGTGATGAACCCGGACGCCAAAGTCAAGATGCGCGGTGTCCAAGTGGGCAAGGTGGCCTCCATCGAGACGCGCCCCGACGGCACGGCCGCCCTGCACCTCGCGATGGACCCCGACCAGTTGCGGCACATCCCGGAGAACGTGCTCGTCGACATCGCCTCCACCACGGTGTTCGGCTCCAAGTTCGTCGAACTGATGGCGCCCGAGGACCCCTCGTCCAAGCGCCTGAGTCCCGGGCAGGTGCTGCCCGCCAAGCACGTCACCGTCGAAATCAACACCATCTTCCAGCAGTTGGTCGCGGTGCTGAACAAACTCGATCCGGCCAAGCTCAACGAGACCCTCGGCGCAATCGCCAAGGCGTTCAACGGCCGCGGCCAGAAGTTCGGTCAGACGCTGTCCGACTTCGACCACCTGCTGGCCAAACTCGACCCGAGCCTGCCCAACCTGGCCCGCGACATCGAGGTGGCGCCGGCGGTGTTCAACGCCTATGCGGACGCGTCGTCGGACCTCATCCAGACTGCGGAGAACACCAGCAAGATCAGCCGCTCGATCGTCGACGAGCAGCAGAACCTCGACGCGCTGCTGGTCAGTGCAACCGGCCTGGCCGACCTCGGCAACGAGGTTCTCGGCGACAACCGGCAGGGACTGGCCGACGTCGTGCACCTGTTGGTACCGACCACCGATCTGCTGAACAAGTACCACGAGGAACTGAACTGCGGCATCGCGGGCCTGGTGCCGTTCACCAAGACGCCGCCGCTGCCCGACCCGGGCGTGCTGGTCTCGGTCAGTTTCACCCTCGGCATCGAGCGCTACCGCTGGCCCCAGGACCTGCCGAAGGTCGCGGCGAAAAGCACTGCGCCGCTGTGTAAGGCGCAGGGACTCCCCGAGGTGCCCTTCGAGTTCGTCCCGCCCATGGTGATCGCCGACGTCGGCGCCAATCCCTGGCGGTACGGCAACCAGGGCATCCTGCTGAACTCCGACGGGCTCAAGCAGTTCCTGTACGGGCCGATTCAAGGACCCCCACGCAATAGTGTGCAGATAGGAATGCCGGGATGACGGGCGCACGGCGGCACACCACGCTGATCAAGTTCATCGCGTTCGCGGTCGTCATGTCGATGCTCACAGCGTTCCTGTTCTTCATCTTCGGGCAGTACCGGACGACATCCACCAACACCTATTCCGCGGTGTTCGGCGATGCCTCGCGGCTGAAGTCGGGTGACACCGTGCGGGTGGCGGGAATCAGGGTCGGCACGGTCAACGATGTCGCGCTTCGGCCGGACAAGACGGTTCTGGTGAAGTTCGACGCCGACCGCAACGTCGTGCTGACCACGGGAACCAAGGCCGCGGTGCGCTACCTCAACCTGGTCGGCGACCGCTACCTCGAACTCGTCGACGGCCCCGGCTCGGCGCGGGTGATGGCAAGCGGGTCGCAAATTCCCGAGGATCGCACCGCACCCGCTCTCGATCTCGATCTGCTGCTCGGTGGTCTCAAACCCGTTATCCAGGGCCTCAATCCGCGGGACGTCAACGCGTTGACGGCATCGTTGGTGCAGGCGTTCCAGGGTCAGGGCGGCACCCTGCAGTCGCTGTTCGCCAAGACGTCGTCGTTCACCAACGCACTGGCCGACAACGATCAGGTCATCGAGCAGTTGATCGACAACCTCAACAACGTGGTGGGGGTGCTGGCCAAGGACGGTGACAAGTTTGCCGGCTCGATCGACAAACTCGAGCAGCTGATCTCCGGGCTGTCGGCCGACCGGGACCCGATCGGCACGGCCATCACGTCCCTCGACAACGGGACCGCCTCGTTGGCAAGCCTTCTCACTCAGGCCCGTCCGCCGCTGGCGGGCACGGTCGACCAGCTCAACCGGCTGGCCCCCCTGCTCGACAACAAGAACGACCTCGACCTCCTGGAGGCCGCGGTCCAGAAGCTGCCGGGCAACTACCGCAAACTCGTGCGCCTCGGTGCCTACGGCAGCTTCATCCAGTACTACATCTGCGGCCTGTCCTTCCGGGCCAGTGATCTGCAGGGCCGAACCGTCGTCTTCCCGTGGATCAAGCAGACGACCGGAAGGTGCGCTGAGCCCAATGCTTAAGTACCGCGGAGCGAGCCTGGTCAGAGCCGGCTTCATCGGCGCGACCCTCATCATCCTGGTGATCCTGGTCGGACTGCAGCCCGAGAAGCTGCTGTCGATGGCGACCGACGTCCGGTACAAGGCGGTGTTCAGCGAGGCCGGCGGCATCCTTCCGGGCAACGACGTGACGGTGTCGGGCATGAAAGTCGGGACCATCCGTGATGTCGCACTCGACAACGGCGATGCGCTCGTTACGTTCACGGTGAACGGCAGTGTCGAGCTGGGTGGGGACACCTCGGCGTACATCCGCACCGGAACCCTGCTCGGTGAGCGCGTGCTGACCCTGGAATCGGCCGGTAGCACCACGATGCCACCGCTCACCGTCATCCCGAGCTCGCGGACGTCCTCGCCGTACTCGCTGACCGATGCGGTCAGTGACCTCACCACCAACACGGCGGGA
This sequence comes from uncultured Actinomycetota bacterium, assembly GCA_963753095.1. Taxonomy (GTDB): domain Bacteria; phylum Actinomycetota; class Actinomycetes; order Mycobacteriales; family Mycobacteriaceae; genus Mycobacterium. Next base: position 180,637 of record CAVWBC010000002.1, on the reverse strand, counting down.
ACCGACACCGCATCGCTCAATCAGTCGCTGGACACCTTGTCCGACACCATCGACCAAGTCGCGCCGCAGTTGGGTCCGACCTTCGACGGCGTCACCCGACTGTCCAAATCACTCAATGCCCGCAATGAGTCCTTGGGGTCCCTGCTGAAGAGCGCAGCCGACGTCAGCGGCATTTTGGGCAAGCGGAGCGAGAAGCTCAACACCCTCATCCTCAATGGCAACGACCTGCTTGCGGTGCTCAACGACCGGCGGATGGCGATCTCCACCCTGTTGGCCAACACATCGGCTGTCGCGCAACAGATCACCGGCCTGGTCAACGACAACGAGAAGGAGTTGGCGCCCACACTGAAGCGGCTGAACTCGGTGCTGGCGATGCTGGAGAAGAACCGGGACAGCCTGGCCAAGGCGCTGCCGGGGCTGGCCAAGTTCCAGCTCACCCAGGGCGAAACGGTTTCCAACGGGTTCTACTACAGCGCCTTCGTACCGAACGTTCAGCCGGCACAGCTCCTGCAGCCGTTCTTCGACTACGCTCTCGGCTTCCGGCGGGGCGCCGACGCCGGGCAGCCGCCCGACAATGCCGGGCCGCGCGCCGAGATTCCGTTCCCGTACAACGCGATTCCGCAGCCCAACGAACGGTGGGGACAGCCATGAGGCGCAGACCGCTCGTCATCGCGATGACGGCTTTGCTGGCTGTTCTGCTGCTCGCGGGAGCGGCCTTCCTGGTGCGGCAGGTGTTCTTCGCCCCCACCAAGGTCACCGCGTACTTCACCAGCGCCACCGGCATCTACCCGGGTGACGAGGTGCGGGTATCCGGGGTGAAGGTCGGCACGATCAACGGGATCGAGCCGGAGGGTACCCAGACCAAGGTCACGATGAGCATCGACCATGGCGTGCCCATCCCGGCCAATGCCAACGGCGTCATCGTCGCCCAGAACCTGATCGCCGCACGGTACGTCCAGCTCACACCGGCGTACAAGAAGGGCAGCGGTCCGACGATGGCCAGCGGTGGCGTCATCCCGCTGGACCGCACCGCCGTCCCGGTGGAATGGGATGAGGTCAAGAACCAGATCATGCGGTTGTCCACCGAACTCGGACCCAACAGCAAGGTCTCGACCACGTCGGTGGGGCGGTTCATCGACAGCGCCGCCACCGCACTGGACGGCAACGGCGACAAGCTGCGCCAGACCATCGCGCAGCTATCCGGGGTGAGTCGGGTTCTCGCCGACGGCGGCGGCAACATCGTCGAGGTCATCAAGAACCTGCAGACCGTCGTGACAACGCTGCGGGACAGCAACACTCAGATCGTGCAGTTCCAGAACCGGCTGGCCACGCTGACCAGCGTGCTCAATGACAGCAGCTCGGACCTCGATGGCGCGGTCAGCAACCTGTCCGTCGCGATCGGTGAGGTGACGCGATTCATCGCCGAAACCCGCGACCCCACATCGGAACAGATTCAGCGGCTGACCGGTGTCACCCAGATCCTGGTGGACAACAAGACCGCCTTCGAGAACGTTCTGCACGTGTCGCCGAATGCGTTCGCCAACGGCTACAACATCTACAACCCGGTCACCGGGGACTACGGCGGCGCGTTCACCCTGCCGAACTTCGCGAACCCGGCCGGCTTCGTCTGCGGGTCGATCGGCGCGTTGGAGAACGTCACATCGTCGGAGACCGCGAAGGTGTGCTCGCAGTATCTCGGCCCCGCGCTGCGGCTGCTGAACTTCAACTACATTCCGATCCCGGTCAACCCGTACCTGATGCCGGCGGCCAACCCGGAGGACGTCATCTACGCCGATCCCGCGCTGGCACCCGGTGGCCCGGGTCCGGTCCGGCCGCCCGAGACGATCCCGAACGTGTCGGCGTACACCGGACTGGACGGTGACGTGCCGGCGCCGCCCGGGTACGGCATGCCCGCCGGCATAGCACCGGGGCCGAACGCGCCGCCGCCGGGCGCCACCGCCTTCCCGGGACAGGCGCTCTATCCCGGCTCGCCGATACCGGCACCGGCCAACATCAACGGCATGCTCCTTCCCGCCGAGGCCGGAGGCACACCATGAATCGGGCAAGATCAACTCGCCGATGGCTCGTGATCGGATGCAGCGTCGCGGTCGCGACGTCGGGCTGCGCCTTCCAGGGACTGAACTCGCTGCCGCTTCCGGGCGCGGTCGGGCGCGGGTCGGATGCGAAGATCTACCACGTCGAAGTCGACAATGTCGGCACGCTGGAGTCCAATTCGCCGGTTCTCATCGGCGACGTCGTGGTCGGCAGTGTCGGCAAGATGACGGTGAAGGGCTGGCACGCTGACGTCGAACTCTCCGTCAAGCCCGACGTGGCGATCCCCGGCAACGCGGTCGCCACGGTGGGCCAGACCAGTCTGCTGGGCTCGATGCACGTCGCGCTCAACCCGCCGCTGGGTGAGCAGCCGAGCGGTCGTCTGGTGCCCGGGGCCACCATCCCGCTGAACCAGTCCTCGAAGTATCCCTCGACCGAGCAGACCCTGTCGGCGGTGGCGGCCGTCGTCAACGGGGGAGGACTGGGCCAGATCGGCGACATCATCCACAACTTCAGCACGGCGTTGTCCGGGCGGGAATCCGATGTCCGTGACCTGCTCACCCGGCTCGACACGTTCATCGGCGTGCTGGATGGCCAGCGCGACAACATCATCGCCTCCATTCAGTCGCTCAATCGTCTGGCGGGCACCTTCGCCGGGCAGAGCGATGCCATCGACCGGGTGCTGACCGAACTGCCACCCGCCCTCGACGTCCTGGTCAGGGAGCGGCCCCGCCTGACCACCGCCCTCGAGCGGCTCGGGACCTTCAGCGACACAGCCAGCGGTCTGGTCAACGACACTCAGGCCGACCTAGTGCGTAACCTGCAGAACCTCGAGCCGGCGCTGAAGGCATTGGCAGATATCGGTCCGGATCTTGGCGCAGCACTGGCCGAGGCGACAACTTTCCCCTACACCCAAGGCTTCATCGACCGCGCCGTGCGGGGCGATTACATGAACCTGTTCGCGGTGATCGACTTGACCGTTCCACGGCTGAAGCGGGGGCTGTTCCTCGGCACCCGCTGGGGTGAGGAGCACGCGAAACTCGTTCCGGCGCCTGGTGATCCGTGGTACCTGAACTACACCTACGAGCCGTTGTCCGCGGCCATCGCTCCGCCACCGCAGGGTGACGACGCCACGACCGCGGCCGCGGTGGGTCCCAATGCCGGGCAGATGCCGGCCGACACTCCGGTCCTGCCGGTGGGACCGTCGGTCATGTCGCTGTTCACGGTTCCGACTCAGACAACGGTCAACCAGATCTTCGCCGGCCCGTATGCGGCGCCGGAGCCGGCGGCCACCGGCACCGGTGCGCCCCCGCCCGCCCCCGTTCCGCCGACCGACCCTGCGCCGTCGACCGGAGGAAACTGATGCTGACGCGTTTCGTCCGAAATCAGCTGATCATCTTCACGATCGCCTCGATCGTCGGTGTCGCGGTGATGGTCTTCACCTATATGCAGGTCCCGACCCTGTTGGGCGTGGGCAAGATCAACGTGAAGCTGGAGCTTCCGGCAAGTGGTGGGCTGTACCGGTTTTCAAACGTGACGTATCGGGGGGTCGAGGTCGGCAAGGTGACCTCGGTCGACCTGACGGACACGGGTGCGTTGGCCACGATGTCGCTGAACACCTCGCCCAAGATTCCGGCGGATCTGCAGGCCGAGGTGCGCAGCATCTCCGCGGTCGGTGAGCAGTACGTGGACCTGGTACCGCGCACCAAATCCGGGCCGTACCTTCAGGACGGCTCGATCATTGCGGCGAAGAACACCTCGATACCCCAGGCCGTCGGACCCATGCTCGACCAGGTGAGCAAGCTCGTGGACAGCATCCCGAAGGAAAAACTCGGCCAACTGCTGGACAACTCGTTCGCGGCCTTCAACGGCGCCGGTGATGACCTGCAGTCGCTGCTCGACTCGTCGTCGAAGCTTGCCGGTGACATCAACGGGGTGTCCGATCAGACCCGGGCACTGATCGACGACAGCGGGCCGTTGCTGGAAGGCCAGGCCCAGAGTTCCGACGCCATCAGGATTTGGTCGCGCAGCCTCGCCGGCGTCACCGGCCAGCTGGCGACCAACGACCCGCAGATCCGGACCATCCTGCAGACCGGACCAGCCGCGGCGCAGGAGGTTTCGAAGCTGCTGAACCAGATCAAGCCCACCCTGCCGGTCCTGCTGACCAACATGACCACGGTGGGGCAGGTTCTGGTCACCTACAACGCATCGGTGGAGCAGCTGCTCGTGCTGCTGCCGCCCTATGTGGCCGCCCAGCAGTCCTACGGGTTGCCGACGAAGAATCCGACGGGTCTGCCGATGGGCGAGTTCGCGGCGATATCCGGTGATCCGCCGCCGTGCACCATCGGCTTCCTGCCCCCGTCGTCCTGGCGGTCGCCGGCCGACCTGTCCGACATCGACACCCCGGACGGGCTGTACTGCAAGCTGCCGCAGGACTCGCCGATCGGGGTCCGCGGCGCACGCAACTACCCCTGCATGGGCAAGCCCGGCAAACGTGCCCCGACGGTCGAGATCTGCGACAGTGACCTGCCGTACGAACCGCTGGCCATGCGCCAACACGTCACCGGTCCCTATCCGATCGACCCCAACCTGGTGTCGCAGGGTGTTCCGCCGGATGACCGGACCACCTTCGAGGAACACATCTACGGCCCCCTCGACGGGACACCACGGCCGCCGGGGCCGGCTCCTGCTGCACCCGCGCCGACGGAGGCACCGCTGGCGCCGGCCGCCGCTCAGCTGCCGCCGGCGCCGGAAGGTGCTGTGCCGCCTGCGGATACCCCGCCGGTCGACGGTGGCGCCGCCGTTGTCGCACCGAGTTCCTTCGACGGCGCTGCGAACGCCAAGCCCGGCGTCGCGGTGGCGCAGTACGACCCGAAGACCGGTCGTTACCTGACGGCCGACGGGCAGCTTGTCCAGCAGTCGAACCTGGTGTCGGGCGCGGCCGTCAAGACATGGAAGGACCTGCTGCCCACCTAACCGTAATTCGGTTGTGGCCCAGCACTACTGAATGGTGCGCTGTACCCGCAGCGGAACCGTGATGACCAGCGGGAGGTTCTTGCCGCAGGCGCCGCTGACGCCGTTGTTCTCCACGAACCCGCCTAACAACGAGCCGTCGGTGTGGCCGCGCTGGCCGGTGCCGTCGACCGGCCAGAACCGGAACTTCTGGTTTCCGGGTGAGGTGCTGCCGTCGAAGCAGGGCTGCCAATCCGGGATGTTGTGATCCACGATCCACTGGTCGGCGTTGTACCGGATTGGCGCGCTCCAGCCTTCGCTGCTGTTGACCGTGCCGGTGCATTTCATCGGACTGCTGCACGACGACGAGACCGTCCAGACCTGCTGGACAGTCTTCTCGTCATGGAAGATCTGGTTGTTCTTGGCCCACTCGCCGTTCGACGTGACAAGGTACTGGCCGTTCAGCTCGATGCCGTAGTCAGAACCGAAGGCCATAGGTGTGATGCCCACGGCCGCAAGGACACTCACCGTCGCCACACCCGTAAGCGCACTGGTTACGCGCATCAGCCATCTCCAACGTTCGGTGGGCACGTTCTCGTTGACCGAGAATAACATTCCGCCGTTCGCGACTCCGGCGGAATCGTGGGCTGATCGGTACCGTCAGACGAACTGGACGTCGGACATCTTGAGTTGGCCGCCGTCCCGAACGACGGTCAGCGCCACCCGCCACACCCGCGGCTGCTTATCCGCCTGGGTGGCCTTGGCGTCGCCGCGTTCGGAGGTCGCCGCAATCAGCACCACGGCAGAGTCCGCGGTCATCGACTCCACGGCGGTGTTGTTCACCGTGACCTTGGTGATGACCTTCGAGTCCTGCATCGCCTTGATCAGATCGTCGGAGCCCTCGGAGAATTGGTCCTTGAACTTGCCGGTCGAGTCGTCGATGACGCGCTGCACGCTCTCCTCGGCCTTGGTGTAGTCCATCGACATCAGGTTGACCACACCCTGGCGGGCCGCGGCCGAGAACTCGGCGGTGCGATGCCGCTCGTCGGTCGCCTTGCGGTGCTGCCACACCATGTACCCGGTGCCGGCCAGCAGGCCGGCGATCACAAGGACGGCCAGCGTACTGGCGATTGCCTGTAACGGGGTGCCGCGCAGCCGCCGTCGCGCTGGAGTCTCCGGCTCCGAGTCGATGCCTGCTTCTTCGACGGCTTCCACGGCGGGCTCCGCGTCGGTGTCGGGTCGGTCGGAGATCTCGTCGCTGCGGGCGGCTTCGATCTTGCGGCGCAACTCTATTGCGCGGGCACGGGCGGCCTCGGCGCGAGCCTCCGCTGCTGCGGCGGCGGCCTCGGCGGCCTCCGCCGAGCTCAGATCCTCGGAGTCACCGGCGTCGGGCCCCGCTGACTCACCTGTGCCGTCTGGCATGGGACCTCCTCGTCCGTGCATCGTGCGGAGAGCGACGTTATCACTGTCACCTGAGCGCTCCGCGGGTGCCGCTTTTCTTCTCCGAGACGAAGAATTCGGTTACCGAATATGCGACAGTGGTTCGGTGCGATTGACCGTGCCAGCTCTTGTTGCGCTCGTTGCCGCCGGGCTCGTGCTGCCGGCTCCGGCTGCGGCGGACACCGTGGAATGCAACGACGCCTTCTGTACGCCCGGCATCACCCCCGGCGTCGTGCTCGGCGCGCCGTGCGGTGACACGGGCTTCTACGTGTTCGGGGTGGACAACCGCAATGACTGGGGCCGGTTGGTGTTCTGCGGATCGCCGCGGCGCTACGAGCCCCGGTACTTCCGCTCGCCGCCGATGATGGGCGTCAAGAACTTCAACACCAACTGCAGCGGCTACGAGGGCGACGTGGCGCAGGCGCCGGACGGAATGTTCCTCACCTGCGCGATCCAGAACAACGAAAGCATCTGGGTACGCGGCGACGCGTGATTCGGTCGGCCCGCCAGCTCAGCCGCTCGTCGTGAACGTGATGTGCAGGTCGGTGAGTCCCCGCAGGATGAAGGTCGGCTCGTAGTTGTAGCGACGATCCTCCGCGGTCCCGTGGTACGTCTCGTCGGCCGCGATATCGCCCAGCCGGTCCAGAATTCGCTCCAGGGACACCCGGCCCTCCACGCGGGCCAGCGGCGCGCCGGGGCAGGAATGAACCCCGCGGCCGAACGCGATGTGCTCGCGGACATTGGGGCGCCCGAGCTGGAACTCGTGCGGGTTCTCGAACCGGTTCGGGTCACGGTTGACCGCACCGGGCAGCACCAGCACCATCGACCCGGCGGGCAGGTCCAGGTCGCCGACCCTCGTCGACCGGCGCACCAGCCGGAAGTCGCTCTTCACCGGGCTTTCCATCCGCAGCGACTCCTCGATGAACGTCGGGATGAGGCTGCGGTCCTGACGGAGTTTGCGCTGAATGTCCGGCCGGTCGACGAGGACCTTCATCGCCGCGCTGAGCAGCTTGGTGGTGGTCTCCTGCCCGGCCGCGAACAGGAAGGTGGCGGTGCGCACCACTTCGATGATCTCGGGGGTGGATCCGTCCGGGTACTTGGCGCCGGCCAGTTCGGTGAGGACGTCGTCGCGCGGCTCGCGCCGCCGGTCCTCGAGATAGGCGCTGAACTTGTCATCGAGCCATTCCAGGGGATTGGTGCCCACCGTCTCGTGGTCCAGCGCCCCGACCCGCGACCCGGGCCGCTCGGCGCCGAGGACCACCCGGAAGTTCTCGTGGTCTTCCTCGGGCACGCCGAGCAGATCCGCGATCACCAGCAGCGAGAACGGCTTGGCGTATTCGGCGATGAACTCGCACTGGCCCTGGCCGATGAACTCGTCGAGCTGGCGGTCGGCGAGCCGCCACATGAAGTCTTCGTTCTCCTTGAGGCGCTTGGGGGTCAGCAGCCGGCTGAGAAGTGAGCGGGCCCGGGTATGGTCCGGCGGGTCCATGGTGACCATGTGCTCGTACATCGGGAACTGCTCGCGGTGCGCATCGATCTGAGCGTTGATGTCGTCGCCCTCGGGCGTGAACGGCAGCGGGGGAAACGGGCCGCCCAGCGCGGTGATGTTCGAGAAGTCCTCGGTGTTGCGGTAGACGCCCATGGCTTCCTCGTAGCCCGTCACGGCCACGACGTCGTACGGCGGTATCCGCAGGACGGGGTTCTGGCTGCGCAGATGATCGAAGTAGGGGTACGGATCGGGGACCAGGGTCTGATCGGTGAGGAAGTCGACAGTGTCGTAATCGGCCATGGCGTGTGTGGTCCTCCCGCGAGCAGAATTGCTGTGCACTTGCTTAGCATGCCGTAAAGTGCGTGGTCAAGGTTGGATCGTGACGGCCCACGTACGATCGGCGTGTTCAAACCGCGTTAACCGAGGATGGGATGGCGATGGCATCGGCGCGACGGATCGGGGCGCCCGAGGCGAAGAATCGCAAGGCTCTTGTCGACGCCGCCGAGCAGTTGATGATCGCGGAGGGCTATGCCGCGGTGACGTCCCGCCGGGTCGCCGAGCGGGCGGGGCTCAAACCCCAACTCGTGCATTACTACTTCCGCACCATGGACGATCTGTTCCTCGAGGTGTTCCGCCGCTACGCCGACCTCGGGATGGAAGCCCACCGGCGAGCCCTGGAGTCCCCCCAACCGTTGTGGGCGCTGTGGCGTTTCGGCATCAACCCCGCGGCCAGCCGGCTCACGATGGAGATGGCTGCGCTGGCCAACCACCGGAAGGTGTTGCGCGCCGAAATGGCCCGCTACGCCGTGGATTTCCGCGAACAGCAGCGCCAGGTGTTCGTCACCGCGCTGGAGCGCCACGGAGTGCTGCCGGACGAGGTGCCGCCGATCGTGTGGTCGATACTTCTGACCGGACTGTCGACGGTGGTGATGATGGGGGAGGCCCTTGGTGTGACGGCCGGGCACGCCGAGACGTTGGCACTCGTTGAGCGATATCTGACATCGATGGAGGGCGAACCGCTTCCGGACAGCGACGATTCAGCTCACCAGTGGCGCATCGAGCAGAGCGCGCCCTTGGCGCCGGAGTTCTCGGCGACGACCACGCCGTCGACCGCCAGAACGCAGTGAAAGTTCGGCGGGTTCGGTGACAGGCCGCTGCTGGCCATCACCATCGCCCACTGGTCGGGATTGGCCAGCTGGACGTTGAGCACCCACGGTGCGCCCGGATTGAGGTCGGCCTCCACATTGGGGCTGAACATGTACGGGTTGTGGCTGTAGTCCGCGAAGTTCGGCGGATCGGTGTCCCGGTAGTAGATCTCGGCGCGGTGGAACGGCTTCTCGGTGAAGATGGAATACGTGACCTGATGCAGGCCGGGTTCCTCGGCGGAGGCCGGACCGGCGACGCCGAGCACGCCCGCAGCCGCCAGAACCACCGCCGATGCCAAGCGGACAAAGCCCATGCTGCAGTTTTGCACGCCGCCTCCTGTCGTCAACACCATTTCACCGATATTCACTGCGCCCGGTTCATCACCCGGTCGGCGGCCGCCCAGTGCTCGTCGGAGACCCACAGTTCGGCGAACGCCGCGACCGCATCCTCGGGTGCGACGCCGGCGATCACCCGCTTGATCGCGGCGGCCGGACGGTTGGCCAACGAGGTTGCGAGCGAGCGCCATTCGTCCTCGAAGGATGCCCGTGCGACCACCCGGTCGACGAGTCCGATGCGCTCGGCCTCGGCCGCGGTCAGGATCGTTCCGGAGCCCGCCAGCAGCAGCGCCCTGGATGTGCCGACCAGGGCGGCCAGCCGCTCGGCCCCGCCCCAGGCCGGCATGATCTCCAGGGACACCTGGTTGAAGCCGATCTTGACGTCGTCGGCGGCCACCCGGATGTCCGCGGCGACGGCGACCTCCGCGCCGCCCCCGAGCGCATGACCGTTCAGCGCGGCGATCACCGGGGCGGGAAATCCGGCGATGCGGTCACAGATCGCGCGCATCCGGCGGGCCATGTCCGCGGCCTCCTCGACGGTCCGCAGGGCGCTGAGCTCCTTGAGGTCTCCGCCCGAGACGAAGGCCCGGTCCCCGGCGCCGCGGATGACCAGCGCCCGCGCGCCCTCCGCGGAGTCGAGTGCCGCCTCGAGCTCGCCCATCGTCGACAGCGCGATGGCGTTGCGCGCCTGCGGCCGGTCGATCGTGATGACCGCCAGGCCGTCACTGGACTCCAGGTCCACCATCGTGGGTTCTCCAAATCCGATATTGGCATTCTCGGCAATGGAGAATAGCATCGCCAGCGTGGGTGAGGTGAGCCGAGGACCGTTGCGAAACATCCCAGTTGAGCTCAGTAAACGCTACGGGGAGCAAGGTTGGTGGACTTCGGACACCCTCGGTGAGCTGCTGGCTCGCGGCCTGGCCGCCAGCCCGGATGCAGGGTTCTGTGTGCACTCGGCGGTACGGCCCTACACCGGGACCTTCCGGGACGTCGAACGTGCCGCCCGCCGGCTCGCCGCAGGCTTGCGGGCGCGCGGCGTGGCCCCGGGCGACGTGATCGCGTTCCAATTGCCCAACTGGGTCGAGGCGGCGATGACGTTCTGGGCCTCGGCATTCCTGGGGGCCGTGGTGGTGCCGATCGTCCACTTCTACGGCCGCAGGGAACTGGGCCACATCATCGCGACCGCGCGGCCGAAGGTGTTCATCACCACCGAGCATTTCGGCCACCTGACCTATCAACCCGATCTGTGTGCCGACATCCCCATCGTGGGTCTGGTCGGAGACGACTTCGACGACCTCCTGGCCGACGAGCCGATGACGGGCGAACTGCACACCGACCCCGCCGCGCCCGCGCTCATCGCCTTCACCTCCGGCACCACGCGCGACCCCAAAGGCGTCGTCCACAGCCACCAGACGCTCGGCTTCGAAACCCGCCAACTGCTCGAGAACTATCCCCCCGACCGCGGACGGCAGATCACCGCGACCCCGATCGGCCACTTCATCGGCATGATCGGCGCGCTGCTGATCCCGGTGCTCGAGGGCGCCCCGATCGACCTGTGCGATGTGTGGGACCCCGGCAAGGTCCTGGCGCTGATGGAAAGCGAGGGGATGTCGATCGGCGGCGGCCCGCCGTACTTCGTCACCAGCCTGCTCGACCACCCCGACTTCACCGCGTCGCACATGAGCCGGATCAAGCACGTCGGACTGGGCGGATCGACCGTCCCGGTCGCCGTCACGCGCCGCCTCGCCGACCTCGGCGTCTTCGTGTTCCGGTCCTACGGCAGCACCGAGCATCCCTCGATCACCGGCTCCCGACCCTCCGCGCCGGAGGAGAAGCGGTTGCTCACCGATGGTGACCCCCGTCCCGGCGTCGAGATCAAACTGACCGAGGACGGTGAAATCCTTTCCCGCGGACCCGATCTGTGCCTTGGCTACACCGACGAGGCCCTGACCGCGAGCGCGTTCGACGAGGACGGCTGGTACCACACCGGCGACATCGGGGTGCTCGACGAGGACGGCTATCTGACCATCACCGACCGCAAAGCCGACGTCATCATCCGCGGCGGCGAGAACATCAGCGCCCTCGAGGTCGAGGAACTGTTGCTCACGATGCCCGGGGTGGCCGAGGCCGTGGTGGTGTCGGCGCCGGATGCCCGTCTCGGCGAGCACACCGCTGCCGTCCTGCGCATCAGGGACGGCCACACCATGCCGGCGCTGGACGAGGTGCGTGCGGCCTTCGAGGCGGCCGGTGCCGCCCGGCAGAAGTGCCCCGAGGAACTCCACCAGGTCGACGACTACCCGCGCACGGCCAGCGGGAAGGTGCAGAAGTACCTGGTGCGCAAGGGCATCACCGAAGGTGGCCTGCGTTGACACGGCACTGAGAGCGAGTATCTGGCCGACAACTCGCTCTCATTACGGTGTCAAGGCCATGCTTGGCGGACTCGGCGGACTATATCGGTCCTCCGGTGGCCGGCGACGACTCTAATGCGCCGCCAGCCGCTGTGGGCGATGTATTCCGATCGCACGAGGTCGTCGCGGTATGTGTTGCGATCGACGCGATGGTGCTCACCGTCGTATTCGACGGCGACCATCACGTCGCGCCAACCCATGTCGAGGAAGTAGTGCGAGTAGCCATCCGGTCTGGGCACCGGTATCTGGGTCTCCGGCCGCGGGAAGCCCGCCTCGATCAACAGAAGTCGCAACCACGTTTCGCGGGGTGATTGCGCGCCGGCATCGACGTGCTGTAACAGGCCTTCCACCCTGCTCAGACCCTTGACGTGCGGATGGTTTGCCGCCACGTCGAGAACGTCGTGGACGGCAAAGTTGGTGGCGCAGGCCAATGCGTCAAGTCGCTCTACGGCGCGACCCGTTGGGCCTCGCCGTGTCAGGTCAAAAGCGGTGCGCGCAATGCTCGTGACGGCAATGCCCCTGCGAGACATGATCTCCCCGTCGAGGAGGGTTTCGTTGCGGACCTTGACTCCGGAGGGTGACTTGCGTCCTGGCCAGTTCAGTTCGATGACGGCATCGTCGTCGACCCATTTCGCGCCATGCAGCGCCGACGCCGCGATACCCGAGATGACACCCTGACGGCGTGACCAAAGCCAGGTCGCGACCGTTCGGTCGCGCAGTGACAGCGGCGCACCTTTCGCGATGTACACGTCCGGTAGCACCCGCCGATAGCGGGCCCGCAGGTCGTACTTGCTGACCATGCCAGCCGCGACCGCCTCACTGCCGATGAACACCTGCGCCATGGGTCGGAGCTTGCCGAAGAGCGAGTACGTCTGCTCTCAGCCATTCACAGGCAGTTGAGACCGCAGTGAGAGCGACGACTCGGCCGACAACTCGCTCTCAGTGCAGTCTCAACCAGGAATGCCGACCGGCTTGCCCGTCGCGGCGAAGTGCCCGGCGCGATAGCCGAATACCATTGCCGGACCGATTGTTCCGCCGGCGCCGCCGTACGCGCGGCCCGTCACACCGGCCATCGCGTTACCCGCCGCATACAGGCCGGGAATCGGCTCGCCGCTGACATGCAGCACCCGGCCGTCCTCGTCGGTGCGGGGGCCGCCCTTGGTACCCATCGACCCGATCGAGATCGGCACGGCGTAGAACGGCGCGGTGTCGATGGGGCCCAACGTCTTTCCCGCCGTCGTGGTTGCCTTCTCGTCACCCCAGTACCCGTCGTAGGCACTCGAACCCCGGCCGAAGTCCGGGTCGACCTCGTGGGCGACGTTGTCGTTCCAGCGTTCCAGGGTCTGCGCCAGCCCGGCCGGATCGATGCCGGTCTTCTCGCCCAGCTCCGTGAGGTCGGCTGACTGGTTGAACCAGTCGGGGGCGGGACCGTCGGGCTCGATGCCGAGGAAGCCGTAGTTCTTGAGATGCAGCGAGTCGAACACCATCCACGCCGGGTCGTTCACGTAGCCGCCGCGCGGGTCCAGGTAGTGGAACGCGCCGGCCATCGAGTTGTAGTCACACGCCTCGTTGACGAACCGCTGCCCGGCGCCGTTGACGATGATGCTGCGCGGACGGGTCCGTTCCAGGCGCACGCTGCGACTGCGCGGCAGGCCGGCGATGGTGTCGCCGGGGATGCGGACGATCGGCACCCACCAGGCCTCGCCCATGTTGGCCAGATCCGCACCGTGTGCCATCGCCATGCGCAGGCCGTCACCGGTGTTGTTCGGCGGTGACACCGCGCCCCGCATCGGGCCGCGCAGGAATGCGCCCACCAGCTGGTCGTCCCACTCGAAGCCGCCGGTTCCCAGGATCACGCCCTTACGTGCACGCACCGCGATCTGCTTGCCGGACAACCTGATTCGCGCGCCGACCACCGATCCCGAATCCGCGATCAGCTCGAGCGCCCGGGCCTCGGTCACCGGAACGACCCCGCGGTCGAGCAGACCCTTGAGCAAGCCGGCGACCAATGCGGCGCCGGCCACCACGATCTCACCGCCCCGGTCGTCGACGTCGGCGTTGAGCCGGGCCCGGGTCTCGGCGTCGAACCCGACGTTGCTCCAGTCGGCGGGGAACGTCGTGATCGCGTCGGCCCAGTCGCCCACGCGGGAAACCTCGTAGGGCAGCGGGCTCAGCGACCGGCCGCCGACGGACTTGCCGCCGGGCAGCTCCGGCTTGTAATCCAGGTAGCCCGGCGCGATTTCGAACCGCGCGTCACTGTGGGTCTCGACGAAGTCGATCACCGATTCCCCGGTGCGCACGAACGTCCGCACCAGTTCCTCGTCCATCGCGCCGAGGGCCTGCGCCCGAAGATAGGTCATCGCGTCTTCGACGGGCAGCTCGACGTCCGGCGAGCGATGGTGGGCCGGCGTCCAGACGATGCCGCCCGACACGGCGGTCGTACCGCCGACCGTCGAGGCTTTCTCGTAGATCGCGACGGAGGCGCCGTTGACCACGGCGGTCAGCGCCGCCGTCAGCCCGGCCGCGCCGGTGCCGAGGACGACGACATCGACCTCGCGGTCCCAGCTGGGCGCATCCGGCTGTGTCATCGAGGGCCCCTCTTCAGTCCCGTTGTGTCACAGCGGGTTCGGTGGTGTGCATTTAACGAACATGGCCGTTCTTCGTGTACAACGCTAACGACGACGATCTCGGGGTGTCAAGCCGTCATCGCGACAAAACCGCAGTTCAGCGGGGTGCTTAACTCAGAATCGCCGAAAGCTGTTTCGCCGCTTCGATGACGGCGTCCCGGCCGTGCAGGACGACATCCTCGCGATGGGAGATGAGGTTGATGCAGGTGTGCGGGGACGCCGCGGGCCGCTGCACCGGAACCGCCAGACCGTAGGTGTTGGGCTCGACCTCGCCGTGGGTGATGACCCAGCCCTGGCTGCGCGCGGTGGTCACCAGGTCACGCTCGCGCGGCCGGGGCGGCATGCTCGCCAGCAGCGCGATGCCGGCGGCGCCGCGATCGAGGGGGTAGCGGCTGCCCTCATGGAACGACAGCTGATACGTGACGTGGGTCGGCACGATGACGGCGATGGCCACTTGCTGATCGCCCTCGGCGATGAGCAACGACACCGTGGTGCCCAGCTCGTCGGCGAGCGCGCGCAGCGTGGGCAGACTCAGCTCGCGAACGTTGTTGTCGAACGAGGCACCGAGCGTCGCCAGCCCTGCGGCCGCCCGGAACCTGCCGTCGTCCCCCTTCGCCACCAGGCGGTACTGAGCCAGAGTGCTCAGCACGCGGTAGGCGATGGTGCGGTGAACGCCGATGCGGTCCGCCACCTGCTGGATGGTCAGGCCCCCTTTGGCCGCCGCGACGAGCTGCAGCGCGCTGAGCCCCCTGGCCAGCGTCTGCGAGCCGGGTGCGCTCGTCACCCGGCTCTTGACCTCGGTGTCTGTCATGTGAACTCCGTACCCCGCCATGCGACAGTGGCCCACTCCGGTGAAGTTCCTTGACAGACCGCGCCGAGAGTGATGCTCTTGTATCTATAGCACACCATAGTGCACTAATTACACATACTGCTTACAAAAAATGAGAATGCCATTATCGCAGAAGGGGCGTGCGGTGGCGGAGTTCGAAAGCGTGTGGAGTGACCTGCAAGGCGTGGCGTTCTCGCAGGGCTACCTGAACGCGGGCGGCGTCCGGACGCGCTATCTGCACGCCGGAGACGATGCCAACCCGGTTCTGGTTCTGCTGCACGGATCCGGCGGCCACGCTGAGGCTTACGTCCGCAACCTCGAGGCGCATGCCGAACATTTCTCCACCTGGTCGATCGACATGGTGGGCCACGGATACACCGACAAGCCCGGGCATCCCCTCGAGATCCGGCACTACGTCGATCACCTGACGGCCGTCCTCGACACCATCGGAGCTCGCCGCGCGCACCTGTCGGGTGAGTCGCTGGGCGGCTGGGTGGTCTCCCGCTTCGCCGTCGACCATCCCGACCGGCTCGACCGCCTGGTGCTCAACACCGCCGGCGGCTCGCAGGCCGACCCCGAGGTGATGAAGCGCATCATCACCCTGTCGATGGCCGCGGCCGAGAACCCGAGCTGGGAGACCGTGCAGGCCAGGATCACATGGCTGATGGCCGACAAGTCCAAGGACTACGACGACATCGTCGCCAGCCGGCAGCGGGTGTATCGCCAGCCCGGCTTCGTCGGCGCGATGCGCGACATCATGGCCCTGCAGGATCCGGAGATCCGGGCGCGCAACCTGATCCGGCCTGAGGACTACGGCGCGATCGCCGCGCCCACGCTGGTGCTGTGGACCAGCGACGACCCGACCGCCGACGTCAGCGAGGGCAGGCGCATCTCGGAGATGATCCCCGGCGCGCGGTTCGAGGTCATGGAGGGCTGCGGTCACTGGCCGCAGTACGAGGACCCCAAAACCTTCAACCATCTGCACCTCGACTTTCTGCTGGGCCGGTGAGCGTGGCCACGTCCGCGAACGGCAACGGCGCGACACCGGACGTCGACGTCGTCGTGGTGGGTGCCGGCCCGGTGGGCCTGACACTGGGCAACGTGCTTGGGCTGCAGGGGGTCCGCACGCTCGTCGCCGACGAACGAGATTCGTTGATCGACTACCCGCGCGGCGTCGGTCTCGATGACGAGGCATTGCGCACCTTCCAGGCCATCGGCCTGGTCGACGCCGTGTTGCCGCACACCGTCCCCAACCAGATCCTGCGATTCTTCGACGGCAAGCGACGGCTGCTGGCCGAGATGGCGCCGCCGGACGCCCGGTTCGGCTGGCCCAAGCGAAACGGCTTCGTCCAGCCGCTCGTCGATGCCGAACTGCTCAAGGGCCTGGACCGCTTCGGCCACGTCTCGGTGGCCTGGGGGCACGCGATGACATCGATCACCGAGACCGCCGAGGGAGTGACGGTCGAGGTCGGGTCGCGAAAGGTCAGCGCCCGCTACGTCGTCGGCTGCGACGGCGGGCGCAGTGCGACAAGGCGTTTGATGGGCGTGTCGTTCGACGGGACCACCTCCTCGACGCGGTGGCTGGTGGTCGACGTGGCCAACGACCCGCTCGGACATCCCAACAGCGAGGTCGGCGCCGATCCCGCGCGGCCCTATGTGTCGATCTCGATCGCGCACGGCATCCGGCGCTTCGAGTTCATGATCCACGCCGACGAAACCGACGAGCAGGCCGAGGATCCCGCGTTCGTCGCCGAGATGCTCGCGACGCTGATTCCCTACCCGGACCGCGCCGACATCATCCGCAGGCGGGTCTACACCCACCACTCCCGGATCGCCGGATCGTTCCGCACGGGCCGCCTCCTGATCGCCGGTGACGCCGCCCACCTGATGCCGGTGTGGCAGGGCCAGGGCTACAACAGCGGCATCCGCGACGCCGGCAACCTCGGCTGGAAGCTGGCCGCGGTGGTCAAGGGGCTGGCGAGTGACAAGCTGCTCGACACCTACGACGTCGAGCGCCGCAAGCACGCCCGGGCGATGATCGACCTGTCCACCACGGTCGGCAAGGTGATCTCGCCGACCAACCGCCGCGTCGCCGGTGCGCGCGACGTCGTGATCCGGGCGGCCTCACTGGTACCGACGCTCAAGCGCTACATCCTCGAGATGCGGTTCAAGCCGATGCCGTTCTACTCCCAGGGCGCGGTGGTCCACAACGAGCCGCCCTCACCCGGAGTCGGCACGTTGTTCATCCAGCCGCGGGTCGACACCCGCACGCAGCAGAACGTCCTGCTCGACGACGTGATCGGACCCTGGTTCGCCGTGCTGTGCTGGAACAACGACCCGCGAACGATTTTGGGCGAGGAAGCCTTCGCGGCCTGGAAGGCGTTCGGCGCGGTCTTCGTCGCACTGCGGCCACTGACCCAGCTGTCCTGGCCCGGTCAGGACGATCCCGACGTCGTCGTGGTCGGAGACCGCACCGGCGCGCTCAAGGCCTGGTTCGACGCGCGCGCCGAATCGGTGATGTTCCTTCGGCCCGACCGCTGCATCGCCGCGGCGTGCATCGCGCAGCGCGCCCCGGAGTTGAGCGCGGCCCTATTCGACAAGCTCACCCTGATCCCGGGAGGCAACGATGGCCCTGGCCCTCTGCTGCATGTCGCACAGCCCACTGCTGAACGTTCCCGGCCCGCCCGCGGAACTGCTCGAGGACGTGGAGGGCGCACTGAACACCGCACGTGACTTCGTCCGCGAGTTCGAACCCGAACTGGTCGTCATCTTCGCCCCGGACCACTACAACGGCTTCTTCTACAAGCTGATGCCGGCGTTCTGCATCGCCAGCGCCGCCACCGGGGTCGGCGACTACGGCACTCGGACCGGTCCGCTGGACGTTCCCGCCGCACTGGCCACCGCGCTGGCCGAGCACGTCCTCGATTCCGGTGTGGACGTGGCGATCTCGGCGGGGATGGAGGTCGACCACGGCACCGTGCAACCGCTGGAGAAGCTGTTCGGTGATGCCACCGCCGTCCCGGTGATCCCGATCTTCGTCAACTCCGTGGCCACTCCGCTGGGCCCGATTCACCGGGCAAGGGCGCTCGGCCACGCCGTGGGCACGTTCCTCGCCGGCCTGGACCTGCGGGTGCTGGTGGTGGGTTCCGGTGGGCTGTCCCACGATCCGCCGGTACCGACCCTGAAGACCGCCGCGCCGGCGGCACTCGAGCGGATCGTGCACGGCGTCCCGATGACCCCCGAGCAGCGCCGGGCCCGCCAGGACTCGGTCGCCGCGGCCGCCCGGGAATTCGCCGCCGGTCAGGGCACCTGCCGGCCGCTCAACCCGGACTGGGACCGCTCCTTCCTGGACCTGATGGACACCGGCCGGTTCGACGAGCTCGACAACTGGACCAATTCCTGGATCGCCGGCGAGGCGGGCAACTCCGCGCACGAAGTCCGCACCTGGGTGGCGGCATTCGCCGCGCTCGCAGCCCAGGGCCCCTACCGCACCGTCGACCACTACTACCGCGCCGCTCCCGAACTGATCGCCGGGTTCGCGGTGCGCACCGCGCTCCCGACGGGAGCCGTCCGGTGAGTGCGGACTCCTTCGACGCCTGCGTCGACGTCCTCGTCATCGGCTCCGGGGGTGGCGGGATGACGGCGGCCCTGGCCGCGCACGCCGCGGGCCTGGACACCCTGGTGATCGAAAAGGGCTCGCAGTTCGGCGGTTCCACCGCGCTGTCCGGCGGCGGCATCTGGGTGCCCGGCGCACCCTCGCAGAAACGCGCAGGATACGCCCCGGACCCCGACGGTGTCCGGGAGTACCTCAGGCAGATCACCGACGGACTCGTCAGCGACGAACGGATCAGCGCCTACGTCACCTATGCGCCGGAGATGATGGAGTTCCTCGAGAAGACCAGCAGCTGGTGCGAATTCGTCTGGAAGCCCGGCTACGCCGACTACTACCCGGAGCTGCCCGGCGGGTCCGAACTCGGCAGCACCATCAACGTTCCGCCGATCGACCTGCGCACGCTCGGCGACGAGGAGGCGAACCTGCTCAAGCCGCTGGCGCTGGCACCCAAGGGAATCTGGCTGGGGCCCAAAGACCTTCGGCTGTTCTATCAGGTGCGCCAGAACTGGCGGGGGAAGGCCGTTCTGGTCAAGCTGTTGTGGCGCAAGTTCCGAGCCCACGTGTTCGGCGACCGGATCGCGGCCATCGGCCAGTCGCTGGCGGCCCGGCTGCGGCTGGCGATGAAGGAACAGGACATCCCGCTGTGGCTGGACGCGCCGATGACCGAACTGATCACCGACGTCGACGGCGTTGTCGTCGGCGCCGTCGTCGAGCGGGGCGGTGAACAGCAGCGGATCGGCGCCCGGCGCGGGGTCGTCCTGGCCACCGGCGGCTTCGAGCACGACATGACCTGGCGCCGTGAGCATCTACCGGAACTGGAACACGACTGGAGCTTCGGCAACCCGCTGGCCACGGGAGACGGGATCCGGGCGGGGGAAAAGGTCGGCGCATCCACTGAGATGCTCGACGAAGCCTGGTGGTTCCCGGCGATGTGCTGGCCCGACGGCCGGCTGCAGTTCATGCTCAATGAGCGGATGATGCCGTCGCAGTTCGTGGTCAACGGCGCAGGCAAGCGGTTCATCAACGAGGCCGCGCCGTACATGGATTTCGCGCACGCGATGATCGCCGGCCAGCGATCCGGGGTCAGCCACATCCCGTGCTGGCTGATCACCGACACGCGTTCCTTCCACCGCTACGTCGTCGGCGGCCATCTGCCGATCCCGAAGGTTCCCGGCGCGCCGGTGCCCACCGGACGCACGGTGCCGCAGGCTTGGCTGGACTCCGGGGTGGTGCGCTCGGCGCCGACACTCGACGGGCTGGCGGTGCGGATCGGGGTGCCGCCGGCCGAACTGCGCCGCACCGCAGAGCGATTCAACGAGCTGGCGCGCAAGGGCCATGACGACGACTTCAATCGCGGCGACAGCGTCTACGACAACTACTACGGCGATCCGACACTGCCCAACCCGAACCTGTATCCGCTCACCACCCCGCCGTATCTGGCGTTCCAGATCGTTCTCGGCGACCTCGGCACATCGGGGGGTCTGCGCACCGACGAACACGCCCGCGTGCTGCGCTCCGACGACACGGTGATCGACGGGCTGTACGCGGTGGGCAACACCTCGGCGGCGGTCATGGGCCGCAGCTATGCCGGGGCCGGGGCCACCATCGGCCCGGCCATGACGTTCGGCTACATCGCGGCCAGGCACCTCGCGAGCCGTTCCGGAAACCATGACATCGCTACCGACATACGCAAGGATTCGACGCACATCGGAGGTAAGTAATGAAAATCTCGCTGTTCTACGAGTTCCCGCTGCCGCGGCCGTGGGGTGAGGACGACGAGCACCAGCTGTTCCAGGATGGTCTGACGGAGGTGGAGGCCGCCGACAAGGCCGGCTTCTCCACGGTGTGGCTCACCGAACACCACTTCCTCGAGGAGTACTGCCACTCCAGCGCTCCCGAGATGTTCCTGGCCGCCGCCAGCCAGCGCACCAAGGACATCCGGCTGGGGTTCGGCGTGATGCACCTGCCGCCGCCGATCAACCACCCGGCCCGCATAGCCGAGCGGATCTCGACACTGGATCACCTGTCCAACGGCCGGGTCGAGTTCGGCACCGGCGAGGGTTCCTCGGTTGCCGAACTGGGCGGCTTCAACATCGACCCCGCCGACAAGCGGACGATGTGGGAGGAGGCCCTCGAGGTCTCGATCCGCTGCATGGTCGAGGATCCGTTCACCGGGTTCAAGGGCCAGCACGTCGAGATGCCGGCCCGCAACGTCATCCCGCACCCCTTGCAGAAGCCGCACCCGCCGGTGTGGGTGGCGTGCACCCGGCCGTCGTCGGTCAACATGGCCGCCGAAAAGGCCATCGGCGCGCTGAGTTTCGCCTATACCGGGCCGGGACCGCTCAAGGACCGGGTGGACACCTACTACAAGGACTTCGAGGAGAAGGGCGCGCCCGTCACCCCGGCGATCAACCCCAACATCCTGGCGATCGGCGGCGACCTGTCGATGATGGTGGCCCGCACCGACGAGGAGGCGGTCAAGCGCCTCGGTGTGGGCGGTGGCTTCTTCTCGTTCGGCATCATGCACTACTACCTGACCGGGATGCACACCCCCGGAAAGACGAAGGTGTGGGAGCTCTACGAGGAGGCCGTCAAGGAGGACCCGACGCTGGCCTACGGCCCGGGCCGCGGTGCGATCGGATCACCGGAGACGGTTCGGCAGTTCCTGCGCGACTACGAGGCCAGCGGGGTGGACGAGATCATCCTGCTACTCAACCCGCGCGCGCACGAGGGCATCATGGAGTCGATCGAGATCATGGGCACCCAGATCCTGCCGGAGTTCATCGAGCGCGACGAAAAGGCCGTGGCGGCAAAGGCGAAGCGACTCGAGCCGGTCATCGAGAAGGTGGAGGCCCGCCGTCGTCCCTCCGAGGCGCCGATGTTCGACGACACCTATGCGTTCGGCGGGTTGCCCACCGGGCAGGGTGGAAAGTTCACCGCGTCGGAGATTCCGGAGGCCTGGGCGGAGATCAACGAAGGCCGGGTGCAGGCGGCCCAGGCCGAGAAGGACGCGCGTGAGCGTGAGGCCTCCAACTGAGGGACCCGGTCGTTGACCGGACTCGCTGAGCTGATGCGCTACGACGGCCGTCGCGTCGTGGTGACCGGTTGCGCATCCGGAATCGGCGCGACGCTGTGCACACAGCTCGTCGAACTCGGCGCTGAGGTGGTCGGCCTCGACGTGCGCCGACCAACCGACGATCTGGCCGAATTCGTCGAGATGGACCTCGCCGATCCGGCGTCGATCGAACATGCCGCCGATGCCGTTGGCGGACAGGTCGATTCGCTGTTCAACGTCGCCGGAGTGTCCTCCGGCATCGGTGATCCGCTCAAGGTGGTCACGATCAACTTCCTCGGCACCCGAATGTTCACCGAGGCGATTCTGCCGAGGGTCGGCTCGTCGGTGGTGTGCGTGTCGTCGCTGGCCGCCGCGAACTACCGGGATAACGCGCCGCAGGTCGCCGGGCTGCTGGCGACGGGTTCGATGGCGCAGGGCGTGGCGTGGTGCCACGACCACCCCGAGGCGTTGGCCGACGGCGGGTACCGGCTGTCGAAGGAGGCGATCATCGGCTACACCGTGAGTAACGCGGTGCCGTTGGGCGCCAAAGGGATCCGGATCAACTGCACGGGACCGGGTGTCACCGAGACACCGATCCTCGACCAGTTGCGGACGGCTTACGGGCAGGATTACCTCGACACCATTCCCAAACCGCTGGGCCGGGCCTCGGACCCGGCCGAGCAGGCCGCGGTGCTCGCGTTCCTGGGCAGCAGGGCAGCCGGATACATCACCGGGCAGGTCATCTGGGTCGACGGCGGTAACATCGCGGCCCGCGAGGCCGCCGACTTCGAGAAGGGATGACCAGCATGGCCACCATGACTGACTTCCGTCGGGTCGCCGACGACGTGCGGAACTGGGGCCGCTGGGGCGACGACGACGAACTGGGCACGCTGAACCTCATCACCGCCGAAAAGGTGGCTCAGGCGGCAAGTCTGGTGACCCGGGGCAGGGTGTTTCCGCTCGGCGTCGACTTCGGATCGTCGGGTCCGCAGGGTGCGTTCCAGTACCGGCAGAACCCGACGCACGTGATGACGATCGATGGTGGCGACGCCGACACGCTGCTCAAGTACGGGCCCACGTGGCTGCAGAACCCGGCGGCCGTTCAGCTGAGCGGTTACGCCAAGAACGGGCCGATGCGGTTCAACGACGACATGATCATCATGCCGCTTCAGGCCGCCACCCAGTGGGACGCGCTATCGCACGTGTACTACGAGGACAAGCTGTACAACGGCTTCCCCTCGACTTCGGTGAGCAGCCTCGGCGCGTACTACCTGGGCATCGACAAGGTCGTCAGCAAGGGCATCACGTCGCGCGGGGTGCTACTCGACATCGTGCGACTGCGCGGCGTGCAGACCTACTGCGCGCTCGGTGATCCCATCACCACGGCCGAACTGGACCAGGCCGCCCGCACCCAGGGCGTCACCGTCGAACCCGGCGACATCGTGCTGGTCCGGACCGGTTGGTGGGGAAGGTTTCTCGAGACCGGCAACGGGGCGGAACCGGGTGCGGGGCTGGACTGGACGTGCGCGTCGTGGCTGCACGACCACCAGGTGGCCGCAGTGGCCGCCGACAACCTGATGGTGGAGAACCCGATGTCCGGAGTGGACGGTGCGATCCTGCCGATGCACATGCTGTGCTTGCGCGACATGGGTCTGATGCTCGGCGAGTACTGGAACCTCACCGAACTGGCCGCCGACTGCGCGGCCGACGGCGTATACGAGTTCCAGCTCGTGGCACCACCGCTGAGCGTCACCGGCGGCGTCGGGTCACCGGTCAACCCGATCGCGATCAAGTGACCTTTCGGCACCGGACCCTGGACGTCGACGGGCTGGCCACCCATTACCTGGAGGCCGGCGACGGCGACCCGGTCGTGCTCCTGCACGGCGGAGAGTTCGGCGTGAGCGCCGAAATAGCTTGGGAGAAGCTCATTCCCGCGCTCGCCGAGCGGTACCGGGTGCTGGCGCCGGACATGCTGGGATTCGGTGGGTCAGCCAAGGTGGTGGACTTCACCGACGGCCGCGGCATGCGGATCCGCCACATCGCCCGGTTCTGTGCGCTGCTCGGCGTCTCGTCGGCGCACTTCGTCGGCAACTCGATGGGTGCGATCAACCTGCTGGTCGACCAGACCTCGGCCGCGCCCGTGTTGCCGGTTCGCAGCATGGTCGCCATCTGCGGTGGCGGCGACATCAGCAAGAACGAGCACACCGCAGCGCTCTACGACTACGACGCCACCCGGGAAGCCATGCGCACGATCGTCACCGCGCTGTTCTTCGACCCCGGCTATGCCGCCGACGAGGCGTATGTGCAGCGGCGCTACGAGTCCAGCATCGCTCCCGGCGCTTGGGAGTCGTTGGCGGCGGCCCGGTTTCGCCGACCGGGCCTGGAGGCACCGGCGGCTCCGTCGAGCAACCGCCCCTACGAGCGCATCGCCGTGCCGGTGCTGGTGGTGGAAGGTGCGGGGGACAAGCTGCTGCCGCCGGGGTGGGCGACTGGTATCGCCGCGCAGATCCCCGGTAGCCGCTCGGCGGTCGTGGAGAACGCCGGGCACTGCCCGCAGATCGAGCAGCCCGAGGCGGTCGCCGAGCTGGTCCTTGACTTCCTGACCTAACCGACCCTCGCCGCGAGCAGACGCAGAATCGCACGGGGCGGGCTCGAATCGTGCGATTCTGCGTCTGCTCGGCGGGTGTCAGGCGGTCTTGGCGGCGACCTTTAGTTCCTGGTAGGCCCGCAGCGTGTGGTCGGCGAGCGCCGCGACGTCGCCGATCGACGAGGTATTCGCCACGAACCCGAAGTCCATGTGGTCGTAGTAGGAGCTGAGGGTGACGTTCAACCCGATCGAGGCGGCCAGCGCGGAGATCGGGTAGATGCCGAGCAGACGGGCGCCGTTGAGATACCGGGTTTCGGCGACTCCGGGCACGTTGGAGATGACCAGGTTGCACGCCGGTCGCGCCACCTGATCGAGGTGGGTCGACGCACCCACCATGGCGAGCGCGATCAGCCCCGTCGCGTAGGTCATCGCGGCGTCGCCCGACATGCCCGCAATGTCCTTCTTGGCTTGCGCCGCCGACTCGACGACCTGGCGGATTCGTTGCACCATAGTGGCGTCGGGTTCGCCGAGACGTGGGAAGATGGCCGACACGCGGGTTCCCACCGTCGTGTCGCCGTCGTTGCGCAGCGACACCGGGATCATCGCGATGAGCCGGTGTGGGAAGGCCTCTCCGGTGTCGGCGAGGTACGCGTGCAGGCCCGCATCCACGATCGTCGTCGCCACATCGTTGAGCGTGGCACCGAACCGATGCCCGATCTCGTGCATCTCCTCCAGCGGCAGTGACAGGGTCGCGAAGCTTCGGCCCTGTTTGAGCGGCTCGTTGGTCGGAGCGTGGTGGGCGAGAAACGGGACGCTGCCCTTCGGGTCGACGCCGATAGCTTTGGTCAGAGCTTTGCGGAGCATGCCCACCGAGATCTGGTTGATCGCCCCGGCTTGCGACACCGCACTGCGAATGGTGTCGGTGATCTTGTGCAGCAGTGGCGTCGGCTCGGGCGGCGTCCGGGGGACACCCGGGGGAAGCGCGAAGGCGGGCTCGGGCACCCTGCGCTCGTCCACGCTGGACAGTCCCTCGTAGAGCATCCGCAGGCCGGACACTCCGTCGACGACGCTGTGATGGGTCTTCGTGTATATCGCGAAGCGACCGCCCGGGACTCCGTCGATGATCCAGCAGCGGAACAGCAGCCGATCCCGGTCGAGCATCGGCTCGTGCAGGTCGGCCACCAACCGCAGCAGATCCTGATAGGAACTGCCGGGCGGCAGCGCGAGGTGCCCGACGTGGTAGTACGGGTCCCAGCCGTCCGCCTCGCGGAAGTGCGGGGTGCCGCGGCCCACCAACTCCGGCACGAAGTTGAACGGCGGTGTCGGCCGAAACGCCCGGTATGCCTCCACGATCTCGCGCACGATGGCCGTGTGTCCGCGCGGCTTCTTGAACAGCAACATAGCGCCGACGTGGGTCGTGCCGGCCGGTGTCTCGAGCAGCAGCCAAGATAGGTCGAGCGGCGCAATCGTCTTGTTCATCCTCGGCCTTCCACGCGTCGGTGCGTGACCGCGATGCTCCGCTGACCCGGCAGCGACGGCGAGGGCATTAGGACCCCGGGTTGGTCGGCGGAGGTCCTCTGTGCGCTACCCGCTCCACGCCCACGTATGTCGAACTCAGGGCGGGGGTCTGCGACAGCGGATCGACCGGCTGGCCGCCGACGAGCAGATTCCGGTTGACCCCGAACGAAGTTGGGACCGCACCGGCACGGGGGTCGAACACCCGCGACCCCCAACCGTGGTCGACGACGACGACGCCGGGACGTGGCCGGTCGCTGACGACCGCGGCGAGTTCGATCTCGCCGACATGGGAGAACACCCGCACCCGATCGCCGTCGGTGATGCCGAGCCGGACGGCGTCGACAGGATTGAGCACCGCTTGGTTGCCCTTTCCCGCCGGGTGCAGGCCGGGCAGGTCGTTGAGCCACGAGTTCATCGAGTGACGGTGGCGGCGGTTCGCCAACACCAGCGGAAAGCCGGCCGGCGCCTGCGGATGCGGACCGGCCAGGAGCTCGCGGGTGCGCGCGACGAGCTCGGGTGGTGCGGCGTGGATCTTCGTGTCGTCGGTCCGCACCGCTGTCGCGCAGCCGGCCGAACTCACGCTTGCCGAACACCCAGCCGTGGGGATGACTCATGACCCCGCGCCAGTTGATCCGGCGGCCGCTCGCCACCAGGAGCCGGTCGATCCAGTGCGGTCCGAACGCCAGTCGCGGCCTGCGGGTAACCCTGGCCACAGCTCTTGTCGTGCGGACGAACCCGTTGACTCCGCGAATGCCGAGGAACGGCCGCTTCATGGCAAGTGTCAGGTCGAGGAAGAACCGCCACTCCTCGCGCGCGTCGTTCGGTGGTTCGATGGCCCGTCGGCCGTAGTGCACGTATGGCTCGTCGTGCAGCCCGCTGGTCAGCGCCAGCAGATCATCGCGCTCCAGCCAGTGCGCCGCGGGCAGCAGCCAGTGCGCGTGGCGGTGGCTTTCGCGCTGGACCAGATCGATCGCCACCAACAGGTCCAGCTGCTCCAGGGCGGCGTCCAGCTTCGCCCCGTCCGGTCCGGAGACCACCGGATTGCCCGCGTTGATCACCAGGGCGCGGATCCGGCCCCGGCCGGGCGTGGTGATCTCATCGGGAAGCTCGTCGAGACCGTGATGCCCGGCGACCATCACCCGCCCCTGAAGCCGGCTGCGATGATCCACTGGCTTCGCCAGCGCAGCCAGTCGCAGGGCGTCGACATAGCCGCGCTCGTAACGGCGACCGCCCGGCCGGTCCATCCGGCCGGTGATCACGTTCAGGACATGCCCCAACCATTCGCCGACGGTGCCGGTCACGTGCAGGGACA
The DNA here is from genome assembly GCA_963753095.1 of uncultured Actinomycetota bacterium. Lineage (GTDB taxonomy): Bacteria > Actinomycetota > Actinomycetes > Mycobacteriales > Mycobacteriaceae > Mycobacterium. Next base: position 153,274 of record CAVWBC010000002.1, on the reverse strand, counting down.
CGCCGGTGCGGGTGATCACCATGCCACGGCGCGCCGTCGCGAAATCCCGTGCCACCTTTTCGATCTCGGGTCGGGGGATGTCGCACCGGGCGGCGAGGTCGTCCAGGTCGCAGCCGGCGACCAGGTCGCGCAGTGCCGGGATCCCGGTGGCCAGATCGGTGCAGTCGGCACGGTGTTCGAGGTCCTCGTCCAAGGTCACTTTCACCATGGCGAGAAGCAGCGCCCAGTCCTGGCCCGGATAGACCGGCAGGTGCAGGTCGGCTTTCTCCGCGGTCTCGGTGCGCAGTGGGTCGACTACGACGATCCTGGCCCCGGCACGCTGCCGCGCCAACGCCCGCTGCCATCCGCCCGGAACGGTTTCGACCCAATTCCACGCACTGACAGCCGGATTGGCGCCCACCAGCAGGAAGTAGTCACAGTTGTCGACGTCGGAGACCGGGACGAACAGCTGCGAGCCGTACATCGCCTCGGCCACCACATGCATCGCGTTCTGGTCCACCGAGCCGACGTAGAAGCGGTTGTGACTGCCGATGGCGTCGAGCCAACCCGTCAGGAACAGCAGGTTAGACGACGAGAAGCCGGCCGGATTCCCGGTGTAGCTGGCGACGGCATCAGGTCCATCGGATTCGATGACGGCCGACATCCGCTGTGCGATATCGGTGATCGCCTCGTCCCAGCCGGCCTCGACGTAGGAATCGCCCACCCGGCGCATCGGCCGGGTGATGCGGCGCGGATGCTCGACGAGTTCGCCTGCAGTGCGGCCCTTGGCGCAGAAATCCCTCCAGCTGTGCGGGTTTCGCTTGTCGGGTGAGATCTTCACCACCCGTCCGTCATCGACGGTGACCTCCACGCCGCAGGTTGCCAGGCAGTACCGGCAGAAGGTATGGACAGTCTGCCGGCCATCGGACGCGGCCGAAGCGTCAGGAGATGGCATCGAGGGCCGCGCGAGTCTCCAGGTCGGCGAAGGCCGCCGCGTAGCGCTGCGCGAACGCCAAACAGATCTCGGGGCGCTGCCAGGCATCGCCGCCGCTGAGAGTGGCGATCCAAATGGCCAGTCCATGCGCCACCGAAGCGCGATAGCGAAGCCAGACCTCGTCGACTGAGGGCAGCTCCTCGGCAGGCAGCTCCAACGCCGCGCGGTACTGCTCGAGGAGGGTTCGTTCGGCGGCGCGTCGATCGTCCACCGTCAGTGCGCCCTGCAGGAAGTACCCAAGATCGAGCGCGAAGTTGCCGCGCCGGACCATCTGCCAGTCCAGGAAGCCGATGTCGTCGTTCGGCAGCACGTACGTGTTGCCGATGTGCGGGTCGCCGTGCAGCAGTGTCTGAGGGGATTGGGTGAGAGTCGTGATGTAGCGGGCCCAGATGTCGACGAACAGGTCCTTGCCGTTCAGAGTCGGTATCTCCGCGGGAACGGTGTCCCCGAGGCGCTCGTAGGCGATCTCCAGCGGTGCGTACTCCAACCCTTCGAAGGCGACGAACGGCTCGACCCAGCCCAGGGCAGGGTGGGCCGAAAGCCGGTCCCCCCAGTACTTGCTGTGCAGCCGCGCCAGTCCGCGCACTCCGCTCGCCGCCTGGTCGACCGTCAGTGGACGGGTCGAATCGCGCGGGTCGGCACCCCGGGCGGTGACGTCCTCCATGATCATCAGAAAGTTGGAAGTGTCTTCGTCGTAGACCGCCGTGTAGACCTCCGGATGTTCCAGCGGCAGAGACACTCCGGAGGAGAACAGCCGGGGCTCGTGAAACAGGCCGCTGGTGAGGGCGACGAGTTCGGCGTGTGCAGGGTCGACAGCCTTGGCGAACACCGTCGCCGGCCCGGTCCCGGTCGAATAGGCCAACTTCAGTCGGGCACGCCTGTTGGTGCCGTCGTCACGCAGGGCCACCTCGACGCTGTCGACTTCGGCGCCCGGAAAGTGGTCTGCGATGGCGGCCGTCATCCAGGCTGGTGAGATCTGGTCCCACTCCTTGGGAACGATGACACCGGAGGTCGTCACTTCAAGCAGCCACCGAGGTCGACCGGAAGCGTCACCCCGGTGATGTAGCGGGCCTCGTCGGAGGCCAGGAACAGCACCGCGTTGCTGATGTCCTGCGCCTGAACCCACGGCACCGGCATCATGTGGAACATCTGGCAGATCGGGGCCATGTCGTCGGGGCCGGGGTTCTCCAGGTCCGGGCGGAACATCTTGAACGTGCCCTCGTTGTGCAACATGTCGGTGGCCACATGCGTGGGATGCACCGAGTTCGACCGGATCATGAACTGGCCCAACTCCACGGCGAAGGTGCGCATCAGGCCCACCACGCCGTGCTTGGCGGCGACGTAATTGCCACACTGCGGATAGGCCTTCAGGCCGCCGACGGAGCTGGTGAGGATGATCGAGCCGCCTTGCCCACCCGCCTTGATGTGCGGCACACCGGCTTTGACGGTCTTCCAGACGCCGGAGAGGTTGATGTCGATCATCTCGTCCCAGTCCTCGTCGCTGGTCTCGTCGAGGGTGTTGCCGCCGTTGCCGATCCCGGCGTTGGCCACGATGATGTCGAGGCGGCCCAACTGTTCGACGCCGCTGTCCACCGCGGCCTTGAGTGCGCCGTAGTCGCGCACGTCGACCTCGGCGGTGACGATGCGGCGGTTCTGCGCCTTGACCAGATCAGCGGTCTCGGCGAGGTCCTCCGGTGTTGCGGCCGGAATCGCGGTCTCGACGCCCGGCCTGATCGGCCCGCAGATGTCGATCGCGATGATGTCGGCGCCCTCCTGGGCCAGACGCACCGCGTGGCTGCGGCCCTGGCCACGCGCCGCCCCGGTGACGAATGCGACCTTGCCTTCTACCCGTCCTGCCATGATTCCTCTTGTCCTCGTTGGGTTTTCTCAGGGAATGATCGTGGGCATGGAGCCCCAGCCCCGCACCGCGGTGGTCTGCGACTTCACCGCGTTGGGCCAGTCGACCTCCCAGGTGGGGAAGCGCTTGAGAATCTCCTCCAGGGCGACCCGCCCTTCCAGCCGGGCCAGCGCGTTGCCCAGGCAGAAATGCGTGCCCGCACCGAATGTCATGTGCGACTTCTGCTCGCGGTGGATGTCGAACACGTCGCCGTCCGGAGCGAACCGGCGGTGGTCGCGGTTGGCGGCACCGATCAGCATCAGCATCGCCGAACCGGCGGGCACCGTCTGCCCGTAGTACTCGACGTCGCGGGTGACGTAACGGGCGATCTGCAGGGCGGGCGGCTCCCAGCGCAGGATCTCCTCGATCGCCTGCGGGATGAGCGCGGGGTTCTCGGCGAGTTCGCGGCGCTGCTCCGGGTACTCGGCCAGCGTCTTGCCGGCCCAGCCGATCAGCCGGGTCGTCGTCTCCGCACCCGCCGTCGCGATCACGATCAGATACATCAGCAACTCGTCGCGCCGCAGCCGTCGCCGGGTCCCCGTCTCATCGGTGAACTCGGCGTTGAGAAGCTCGGTCATGATGTCGTCCGACGGGTGCTCGGCCCGCCAGTCGATGAACTCCGCGAACACCTCACCGGTGGCCAGCGTGTCCACCTTCTCCTTCTGCAGCGTCGCCTCACCGTGGTCGGTGATCCCGCGCTGCTTGTCTTCGGGGATGCCCAGCAGCATGCCGATCACGCGCATCGGCATCTGCTCGCCGAGGTCGTTGACGAAGTCGAACCGGCCGGTGCCGGCCAGCGGGTCCAGGCAGCGCGCGGTGAACTCGCGGATCTGTGGCTCCAGGGCGGCGATCTTGCGTGGCGTGAACATGCGCGACAGCAGGTTGCGGTGGATGTTGTGGATCGGTGGGTCTTCGAAAATCAAAGTGCCGGGCGGAATCTCCATGCCCGACTTGATGATCTCCAGGAGCGCGCCACGCCCGGAGATGAAGTTGTCGTGGTCGATGACGGCCTTGTTGACGTCGTCGTACCGGCTGACGGCATAGAAGTCGTGCTCGGGGTTGTAGTAGAGCGGTGCTTCCTCACGCAGCCGGGCGAACATCGGATACGGGTTGAGGTTGACCTCGACGTCGTAGGGGTCGTAGTGCACATCGCGGTCGGCGCTGACGGTCACACGGGCAACTGTGGCAGTTCCGTTCCAAGAGTGTCAATGCAATGCGCGGATAACGCGAGGTTTGCTCGCGAAGTGAGAGAAGCCGGTTCTCGGGTCCCTCGGTTGTGGGCCGAGATCTAGTTGTCCGTGGGTGGCGGCTGTGGCTGGAAGGGTTCGTACCACCACCAGTCGGCGCGTTCGCCGGTGGGCCCGGGGCAGGGTGGGACGGCCGGTGGGGGTCGGGTGGGGGCCCGGGCGATCGATCCTGCGGTGAGCTCTTCACCGGCGCCGTCGGTGACGACGAGGTGGTCGGCCGGTCCGGTGATGGTAAGGACCCCGCGGTGGTGCAGGCGGTGGTGATAGGGGCAGACCAGCACCAGGTTGGACATCTCGGTGGGCCCGCCGTCTTCCCAGTGCCGGATGTGGTGGGCGTGCAGACCGCGGGTGGCCCCACACCCGGGAACCGCGCATGTCGGGTGGCGGTGTTCCAGCGCGCGGCGCAGCCGCCGGCTGATCACCCGCGTCGATTGGCCGGCCCCAATCACCTGCCCGCTGCGTTCGAACCACACTTCGCAGGTGGCATCGCAGGTCAGGTAACGCCGTTCGGCGTCGCTGAGCAGCGGACCCAGGTGCAGGGCGGCGGCCCGCTGTTCGACGTCGACGTGCACCACCACCGTGGTGTGCTGGCCGTGCGGCCGGCGGGTGGCCTCGGCGTCCCAACCGGCCTCGACCAGACGTAGGAACGCCTCGAGGTCACCGGGCATCGGCGGCGCGCTCTGCGATGTGTGATCGCCGTTGTCGCGAGCCTGCTTCCATTCGGAGATCAGCGCCTCGCGGTGAGAGGCCAGGGCAGCCTCGACCTTGGCCGCGTCCGGGTGGGGCAGTGTGATGCGCCACGAGGTGAACTGTTCATCGCCGGTCTTGGTGATAGCGGCCTGCGGGTCCGGGCGGGGATCGGGGTCGGGCCGCGGTTCGAGCTTGACCGCCGTGTGCAACTGGTTGACGGTGGCGACCTGTGCCAACTGGGCGTAGTGCTCGTCGGATCCGTCCGCTGCCCGGGCCGCGATGACACCGACCTGATCCAGTGACAGCCGACCCTTCCGCAATTCGCCTACGCAGCGTGGGAAGGCTTCGCTGCGATGTGCCACGGTGGTGATCGCTTTGGCGTTGGCCGCCGACGCGCCCAACTTCCAGGCCACCAACGCCGCCACGGAGCGTGCTCCCGTCGCCCCCCACAACTCGTCGCGAGCGACCTCGGCCACGACCTCCAGGATGCGTCCGTCGATGGCGTTGCGCTGACCGGCCAACTCCGCCAGCTCCTCGAACAACACCTCAAGTCGCTCATTAGGCGGCACGGCCGTGGTGGCGATCGAGGACATGACAACATCATCGCAGAGGGGTCCGACAACTTTCGGCTGTCCGCTATGAAAGCCCCAGTAGCGCTGCGCATTACGTTGATGTGGGCAACGGGTGTTCTCCGACCCCGGTCCCATCGAATCGCGCCGCGGTCTGCCCGGGACGTGCGTGGCGCAGCCCCCCGATTTAAGTCACCCGCTTGACTGTCCCGGTGGTCCAGCGATTGACTGCCGCCTCATGGGCAACGAATTGGCAGGCAAGATCGCCGTCGTCACCGGTGGGGCCTCGGGCCTGGGCGCGGGCATCGTCGAGCGTTTCCTGCGAGGAGGGTGCCACGTCGTATTCGGGGACATCGACACCGAGCGGGGTCAGGCACTGGCCGACCGGCACGGCGAGCGGGCGGCTGTTCGTGACGACCGATGTCGCGCAGACCGACCAGGTCACCAGCCTCATCGACGCCGCGGTCGCAGCGCTTCGGCGGCCTGCACATCATGGTCAACAACGCCGGGGTCTCCGGCAAGATGCACCGCAGCTTCCTCGACGACGACCTCGGACGACTTCGAGCGCGTGATGGCCATCAACGTCAAGGCCGTGATGGCCGGAACGCGCGACGCCGCGAGGCACATGGCCGAGGGCGGCGGCGGGTCGATCGTCAACCTGACGTCCATCGGCGGCATCCAGGCCGGCGGCGGCGTGATGACGTATCGCGCGTCCAAGGCGGCGATCGTCCACTTCACCAAGTGCGCGGCGATCGAACTCGCCCTCCATGAGATCCGCGTCAATTGCCTTGCGCCCGGTCATATCCGGACCGGCATCGTCGCATCGTCGGCGCACGGCATGGATGCTGAGAAGGTCGCGAAGTTCGAGGCCGGCATCCGGGCGCAGATGCGTGCCGACCGGCCGCTGGAGCGGGAGGGGACGGCGGAGGACGTCGCCGAGGCGGTGCTTTTTCTCGCCGGCGACCGCTCGCCGTACATCACCGGAACGGTTCTGCCGGTCGACGGCGGCACGGCGGCGGGCAAGCCGAACCCGAAGCGAAGACCAAGCCCGCAGATTCTTAAATCAATCACTTGACTTAAAGATTCCGGCGGAGTTGACTGGACGTCGATGACCACCGCCACCACCCCATCCAGGAGCTCGCGCACCGACCGGGCCAGCCTGACCCGCGAAGCGATCCTGACCGCCGCGGAGCGGCTGTTCGCCGAACACGGTGTCTTCGCGGTATCCAACCGGCAGGTCAGCGAAGCCGCCGGGCAGGGCAACAATGCCGCGGTCGGCTACCACTTCGGCACCAAGACAGACCTGGTCCGTGCCATCGAGCACAAGCACGCCATCCCGGTGGAGAAGTTGCGCGAGCAGCGGCGTGCCCGGCCGAGGTAGGCGATCACGCCCAGTCCACCGAGCTGCGGGACTGGGTCGGCTGCCCTGGTGCTCCCGCTGACCGATCACCTGACCGCACTGGGCAATCCGACCTGGTATGCGCGGTTCGCTGCACAGGTGATGGCCGACCCGGCCTACAACAAGACCGTCACCCGCGACGCGCTGGCGTTGCCCGCCCTGGTCAAGGTTCTCGAAGGCATCAACCGCTGTCTGCCCGACCTGCCGGGTGACGTTCGCATCGAGCGCAACATCATGGGGCGCAACCTGCTGATGCACACCTGCGCCGAATACGAGCGGGCCCTCGCCGAGGACTCGCCTTTGCCCCTAACCAGTTGGCGCGCAGCTGCTTCCGGACTGATCGATGCGATCGTCGGGTTGTGGCACGCCCCCGTGACACGACAGGGTTAGAACTCCATGAAGGTCACCGTCGACCAGGACAAATGCGTTTCCTCCGGTCAGTGCGTGGGCAACGCGGCCACGATTTTCGACCAGCGCGACTCCGACGGCGTTGTCGTCCTGCTCAACAGATCCCGCCGGCCGATCAGGCCGACAACGTCCGCCGGGCGGCCGTAGCCTGTCCCGGCCCAAGCCATCGACGTCGAGGAGTAGGGATGTCCGACACATTGACTTCTGACGCAACCGAGGCCGCCGCGGCCGCGCCGGAGTATCCGATGGAGCGGTCCGGGCAGTGCCCGTTCGCCCCGCCACCCGAGGTGATGGCGCTCGCCGCCGTCCGCGCCCCTGAGCCGGGTCCGGATCTGGGACGGCAGCACCCCGTGGCTGATCACCGGCTACGAGGAAGCCCGCGCGCTGTTCGCCGACGCCCGGGTCAGCGTCAACGACCGCATCCCGGGTTCCCGCACTGGAACGAAGCCATGCTCGCCATGGTCGAGAAGCGCCCGCGCTCGGTGTTCAACGCTGATGCCGAGGAGCACACGTTCTACCGCCGGATGCTGTCCAAGCCGTTCACCTTCAAGCGGGTCGAAGGCCTGCGCCCGGCCATCCAGAAGATCACCGACGACCACATCGACGCCATCCTTGCCGGGCCCAAGCCGGCCGAACTGGTGAGCGCACTGGCCCTGCCGGTCCCGTCGCTGGTGATCTGCGAGATGCTCGGCGTCCCTTACGAAGACCACGGATTCTTCCAGGAGCACGCCAACGTGGGGCTGGCCCGCTACGCCACCGCCGAGGACAACATGAAGGGCGTGATGAGCCTGGGGAAGTACCTGCAGAACCTGGTCGAGTCGAAGATGACGAACCCGGCCGAGGACGCGGTGTCCGATCTGGCCGAGCGCGTCTCGGCCGGCGAGATCACGGTCAAGGAGGCCGCGCAGCTGGCCAGTGGCCTGCTCATCGCCGGTCACGAGACCACCGCCAACATGATCGGCATCGGCGTGCTGGCACTGCTCGAGAACCCCGAGCAGCTGGCGATCCTGCGCGACACCGACGACCCCAAGGTCGTCGCCAACGCCGTCGAAGAACTCCTGCGCTATCTGTCCATCATCCAGAACGGCCAGCGCCGGGCAGCGACCGAGGACATCGAGATCGGCGGGCGAGACGATCAAGGCCGGCGAGGGCATCATCATCGACCTGTCCCCGGCGGACTGGGATCCGAAGAAGTTCCCGGACCCGGACGATCTCGAGGTGCAGCGCGACAACGCCGATCAGCACCTGGCCTTCGGCTACGGCCGCCACCAGTGCGTGGGCAGCAACTGGCCCGCGCCGAACTGCAGATCGTCTTCACCACCCTGCTGCGCCGCATTCCGACGCTGGCCCTTGCCAAGCCGATCGACGAGATCCCGTTCAAGAACGACAAACTCGCCTACGGCGTCTACGAACTACCCGTCACGTGGTGAAACCCGCTTCACCTACAGCCCGATTGGAGTATCAACGTGTCAATACATCGTCAGCACCCACGCTTTACCCGCCCGGCGGCCTCGGCGCGCCGAAGGACCGCCACGGCCACGCCACCGACGACAACGGCCTGCCCGCGGGCACCGAGGTGTTCTCCGCGGACAACCACATCTCGCTGTCCGAGGACATCTTCTACGAGAAGTTCCCCCCGGAGCTCAAGGCGAAGGCGCCCCGGATCTGGTACGAGGACGGCGCATACATGGTCGGCCGGGCCAGGGCAAAACGTTCCTGCCGCTTGGACTTCAGCCGGGTGCTGATGCAGTACGACGATCTGGCCGGCGCGGCGACAACCAACATCGATGCCCGCATCCAGGAACTGCACGAGGACGGGGTGGACAAGGAACTGGCGTTCCCCAACGCCGTGCTGGCGCTGTTCCACTACCCCGACCTGGAACTGCGCGAGCGGGTGTTCCGCATCTACAACGAGCACATCGCCGCGGTGCAGGAGCGCAGCAACGGCCACTTCTACGGTGTCGGCCTGATCAACTGGTGGAACCCCGACGGTGCCCGCCGGACGCTGGCCGAGGTGAAGTCGTTGGGGCTGAAGACATTCCTGATGCCACTCAACCCGGGCAAAGGTGAGGACGGCAACATCATCGACTACGGCAGCACCGCCATGAGCCCGGTGTGGGACGAGATCGAGGCCGCCGGACTGCCGGTCAGCTCATCACATCGGTGAAACGCCACCGAAGACGCCGTGTGAGGTCAACAGCGTGGTCGTCGGCATGATGATCAACGTCGACGGCTTCCGCGAAACCTTCTGCAAGTACCTGTTCTCCGGCATCCTGGATCGCCATCCGACGCTCAAGGTCGGCTGGTTCGAGGGCGGTATCGCCTGGGTCGCGACGGCGCTTCAGGACGCCGAGCATCTGCTGGCCTCCTACCAGCACATGTTCAACCGCCAGGTGGAGCACGACATCCGCTATTACTGGGACACCCACATGAGTGCCTCGTTCATGGTCGACCCGCTGGGCCTGAAGCTGATCGACGAGATCGGCGTCGACAACATCATGTGGTCGTCGGACTACCCACACAACGAGAGCACGTTCGGCTACTCGGAGAAGTCGCTGAAGTCGGTGGTCGACGCCGTCGGCCAGGAGAACGCGGTGAAGATCTGCAGCACCAACATCAAGAAGTTCCTGGGCGTCTGATGACCACGTCACTGAGCGGGACGGTGCGTTCGCTGGCTGACATCCCGATACAGCCGGACCGCGTCCGGATGCGTGCCGAGACCGGCGCACGGCTTCGGGCCGCGATGACCGAGCGCGGCGTCGGTGCGCTGATCCTGTTGGGCAACAACGCCGTCACCTATGCGACGGGCACCAGCTGGCCGCTCGGTGATGCCGGCCTGTCACATGTCGAGCGCCCGGTCGCGCTGGTGCTGGCCGACGACCCGTCCCCCCACTTGTTCCTGCCGTTCCGCGAGGGGGCCGCTGAGGAGACCGAACTGCCCGCCGACCACCTGCATGGGCCGGTATATCTCGAATTCGACGAGGGCGTCGAGCATTTCGCCGCGATAGTGAACGATCTCGTCCCGCGCGGCACCACGGTCGCCGTAGACGAGCTCACCGGCGCGATGCGGCGCTCGGCGACCCGGCTGTTTCCCGACGGCGCCCCCGGTGACGCCGCGGTGATCGTCGGGGCCGCCAAGACCGTCAAGACCGCCGACGAGATCGGCTGTATCCGCAGGGCCGCGCAGATCACCGACACCGCGATGATCGACGTGCAGCGGGCGCTGGCGCCGGGTATCCGCCAGATCGACCTGTCGGCCGAATTCCTCCGGCGCGCCTTCGAACTGGGCGCGGTGGCCAGCATGCTCGAGCCCATCTGGCAGGTCATGCCGAACACCAGGGCGACGGCGTGTGGACCACCCACGGCGACCTCGCCCTGCCGCTGCTGTCCACCGAACGGGAACTGCGCACCGGCGACGTGTTGTGGACCGACGTGTCGATCACCTACGGCGGTTACTGCTCCGACTTCGGCCGCACCTGGGTGGTCGGCCAGGACCCGAGCCCGCGCCAGCAGGCGCAGTTCCGGCGCTGGCACGACATCATCACCGCGGTCCTGGACGTCACCAAGGCCGGCGCCACCGCGGCCGACCTGGGCCGGGCGGCGATCGCTGCCAACGAGGGCAGCAAGCCCTGGCTGCCGCACTTCTACCTGGGTCACGGAATCGGCGTCAACGCCGCCGAGATGCCGATGATCGGAACCGACCTCGGCGACGAGTTCGACGAGAACTACGTGCTGAAGGCCGGCATGGTCTTGGTCCTCGAACCGGTGGTCTGGGAGGACGGCACCGGCGGATACCGCAGCGAGGAGATCGTGGTCATCACCGAGGAAGGCTGGATCAAGTTGACCGACTACCCGTACACGCCCTATGGCGACTGAGGTCCTGGGCGACGAGCGCGCTCTCCGCACCGGGCGGCGGGAGCGGGCGCTGGCCCAGATGGAAGCCCACGACCTGGACATCCTGATCCTCGGCAGGCAGGCCAACATCCGCTACGTCAGTGGCGCACAACAGCTCTGGGTGGCCGGAACCCGGCCGTTCGCGCCTTCGTGCGTGCTGCTGCGCAACGGCGCGGTGCACCTGCTGAGCACGTGGGACGAGGGCGTGCCGGAGGACATCCCGCACGAGAACCTGTACGGCATCTCGTGGAACCCGATGAACACCATCGAGAACCTGAAGAAGATTCCCGGCGCCGCAACGGCCCGCCGGGTCGGCTCCGACGCGCTGTCGCCGGGCTTCGCCCAGCTGCTGCCGATGGCATTCCCCAACGCCGAGCTCGTCGATGGCGAGCCCGCGATCCGGGCGGCCCGGCGGATCAAGACGCCGGAGGAGATCGACACGCTGCGCGAGGCCATCCGGGTGGCCGAGGTAGGCCTCGCGGCGGGCGTGGCCAAGCTGCAGGCCGGTGCCTCGGTACAGGATCTGACCGCGGTGCTGCTCGAGGCGATGACCGCAGGCGGAGTCAGCTCCCCGGCTCACCAGGACGCGGTGTGGGTGACCGCCAAGGATCACCCGTGGCGACGGGTACGCGGCGAAAGTCCTCTCAACGACGGGGAGCGTGTGCACGACGGCGACCTGGTGGCGTTCGCCTCCGGGGTGCTGGATCGGGGTTACATCGGCGAGGTCGGCCGTACCCGGCCCGTGGGTGACGTCGCCGTCGAGACTCGGGCCCTCTTCGAGCGATCCGATCGACTGCACGACCGGCTGATCGGGGCGTGCCGGCCGGGCGCGGCCAACGCCGGACTCCTGCACGCGTACGAGGCTGCCGGCGAAGCACTTCCGGTGGTTCCGGTGGCCCACGGCCTCGGCGTCGGGTTCGACTCTCCGGTCGTCTCGCCCCAACTCGCCGTGACCGCCGCGGCCGAGCGGCTGGAACCCGGCATGGTGCTCGCCGTCACCGGCTACGTCTTCGAATCCGGTGTCGGCGCGGTGTTCCGCCGCGACGCGGTGCTGATCACCGACGACGGGGCCGACGTCCTGACGTCCAGCCCGGTGTGGAGCGCGTGAATGGGTAAGGCCGAACGGCCCTCGGCCGAGGAGATCATCCGCTACGAGAAGGACCCGAAGACCAGGATCGCCACGATCACCTTCAACCGGCCGGAGTACCTCAACGCGCCCACCGCGGCGGCTCGGCTGCGCTACTCGGACCTGCTGTACCAGGCCGGCGTCGACGACGACGTCAAGGTGCTGGTGATCCGCGGCGTCGGTGACGACCTCGGCAGCGGAGCGGATCTGCCCGAGTTCATGGAGATGCAGGACTCCGAGGACGAAGGTCCCCGGCTGGGGGAGTTCCGGATTCCCCCCGGTGAGGTGAAGTACCCGCCGAAGGGGTCATTCCGGCGGGGCGCTTCGATCAGCGCCTGGTACGCCAGCCCGCAGTCCGGCATCCGGACGCTGCAGGACTTCAAGAAGATCTCCATTCTGGAGGTCAAGGGCTATTGCTATGGCTGGCACTTCTACCAGGCCGCCGACGCCGATCTGGTGATCTCCTCCGACGATGCCCTGTTCGGGCATCCCTCGTTCCGCTACTACGGCTGGGGCCCTCGGATGTGGTGGTGGGCGCAGATGATGGGCATCCGCAAGTTCCAGGAGATGGTGTACACCGGTCGGCCGTTCACCGCCGCGGAGATGGCCGAGTGCAACTTCCTCAACAGCGTCGTTCCGCGGGAGGACCTGGAGGACGAGGTCGCCAAGTACGCGCTCGCCTGCGCCCGAAACCGCCCCACCGACACGGTGTTCCAGCAGAAGATCTTCTTCGAGGTGATGAAGCAGTTCCAGGGCGAGTACATGGGCAGCCTGCTCGGCGGCTACTTCGAGTCGATGGGCGCCAGCATCGCCCACGACGACGACGACCTCGACATGCACTCCGCACTCGACGAGGGACTGTCCGGTGCGGTCAAGGACAACGACGCCAAGTTCCCGCCCGAGTGGCGGCTGTCGAAGTCCGGGCGCAAGGGCGGCAAGAGCAAGAAGAAGAAGTAGCGCCGTGGATCCAGCGCGGCTCAACCCGCCCCTGAGCGGATACGCGGTGGTCGATCTCTCCACCGGGATCGCCGGCGGCTACTGCACGAAGTTGCTCGCCGACGGTGGCGCCGAGGTGATCAAAGTCGAAGCCCCCGAGGGTGATCCGCTGCGCCGGTGGTCGGCATCGGGCGCGGCGATCGACCCGGCCGAGGACGGGGCACTGTTCAGGTTCCTGGCCGGCGGCAAGCACAGCGTGGTCGCCGACCCGGATGCCGCCGCCGACCTGGTGTTGGTCGAGGACCTGCTGGCATCGGCCGACGCGGTGGTCTGGTCGCGCGGTTCCCGAGTCGCAGAACTCGCGCCATTCACCCCCGCCGCGATGCACGCCGCCCACCCCCACCTGATCGTCGCGTCGATCACCCCGTTCGGTCTGACGGGGCCGTGGCGGGACCGTCCGGCAACGGAATTCACGCTGCAGGCGTGGTCCGGGGGCATCGTCGGGCTCGGCCGCGGCGCTCCCGACCGCGCGCCGGTGTACGTCGGCGGCCAGGTCGGCGAGTACCTGGCGGGGGCCTACGCCAGCGCGGCGATCCTGACCTCGCGGATGCGCGACGACGCCGGTGAACTCATCGACCTGTCGATGCTCGAGAGCGCAGTGATGGGGCTGACCTACTACCCGGTGACCTACTTCGAGATGCTGGGACGGCCGTGGCGGGACGCCCGGAAGCTGACCGTGCCCGGCATCGCACGGGCCTCCGACGGTCTGGTCGACCTGGGCTGCGGAACAGCCCAGCAGTGGTTCGACCTGTGCGCCATGACCGGACACGAGGATTGGATCGACGAGGACTCGCCGGTGTCGATCACCCAGCAGGCCAACGAGAAGGCCGACGAGTTGTATGCCTGGGTCGCCGACCACTCGGGCGACGAGGTGCGGGAACTGGCGACGGCGTTCCGGATTCCCAACGCCCCGGTGGCCAACGGCGCCACGGTCTCATCGCTCGACCACTTCCGCGCGCGGGGATCGTTCGTCACCAACCCGGCCGGATTCCGCCAGCCCGCCCACCCCTACCGGATGTCGGGAGTCGCGTTGCGGCCGCCCTCTGCCGCGCCGCGGCTCGGCGAGCACACCGAGCACCACCGGTCCTCGCCGCGCACCCCGCGGCCGACCGCCCATGGGGCCGGAGAAGAACTGCCGCTGAAGGGCATTCGCGTCCTGGATCTGACCACCTTCTGGGCCGGACCGTCCTGTACGCACCCGATGGCCCTGCTGGGCGCCGAGGTGATCCACGTCGAGTCGGCCCGCCGCCCCGACGGCACCCGGCTGATCTCCGGTGTGCCCGTCACCGAAGAGTCGTGGTGGGAGAAGCAGCCCATCTTCGCGGCGCTGAACACCAACAAGAAGGACATCACCCTCGACCTGTCCAGCGAGCGGGGACGCGAACTGCTGGCACGGCTCATCACCACCTGTGATGTGGTCGCCGAGAACTTCACGCCGCGGGTGCTCGACCAGGTCGGGCTGGACTTCACTGCGGTGCAACGCCTTCGACACGACGTCATCATGGTGCGCATGCCCGGTTTCGGTCTGGACGGGCCGTGGCGGGACAACCCCGCATTCGCCTACGTCATCGAGGCGGCCGCCGGCATCAGCTGGCTCACCGGCTACCCCGACCGCAATCCGTACGAGCCGTACTCGGTCGGTGACCCCAATGCCGGGGTGCATGCCCTCAACGGGTTGCTGCTCGCGCTCGAGCACCGGCGCCGCACCGGGGAGGGGGTGCTCGTGGAGGCGGCGATGGTCGACGCGGCGATCAACATCGCCGCCGAGCAGGTGATCGAGTACACCGCCTACGGCGCGGTGCTGCAGCGCGACGGCAACCGCGGGCCGGCCGCCGCCCCGCAGAACCTTTACCGCACCAACGAGATCGACGAGTTCGGCCGGGACGACTCCTGGGTCGCGATCGCAGTGGCGACCGATGATCAGTGGCAGGCGTTGCGCGCGGCACTCGGCGAGCCGGACTGGGCGGCCGGTGAAGCCCTGGCCACGGCGGCCGGCCGCCGCGAGCACGAGGACCTCGTCGACGAGCAACTCGGCGCTCTGGTGCCGCCGGCGCAGCGGCGACGAGATCATCGCCGCGCTGTGGGACGCCGGTGTGCCGGTGGCCAAGGTGATGCAACCGCACCGCCAGACCGAGCTGGAACCGCTTCAAGTCCGCGGCTTCTTCGAACTCCTCGGCCACCCGGTCAACATGCCCGCCCAATTCAGCACCGTCCCGTTCCGGCTTTCGCGCGGGCCCGAGCACTTCCA
This sequence comes from uncultured Actinomycetota bacterium, assembly GCA_963753095.1. Classification (GTDB taxonomy): domain Bacteria; phylum Actinomycetota; class Actinomycetes; order Mycobacteriales; family Mycobacteriaceae; genus Mycobacterium. The sequence goes on along the minus strand of CAVWBC010000002.1, from coordinate 137,827 downwards.
CGTCACGCCGGCGCCGCTGCTGGGTCAGCACAACCACGAGCTGCTGACCGGACTGGGGTTGACCGCCGCCGAGATCGCCGGTCTGGAGGCCGACGGGGTGATCGGCACCAAACCGGCGATGGGCGGATCGAAGGCGGTGCGCTGACGATGGAGGCATTGCGGTTAGTCCATAATGAGAATATCGTTCTCACGAAACGTATAGGAGGATTCCATGGGGCAACTGTCGAGTCGGGTTGATATTCCGTTTCCGCTGTTCGACGCGGACAACCACCTCTACGAGCCACCGGAAGCGCTGACCAAGTACCTGCCCAAGGAGTACAAGGACATCGTCCAGTACGTGCAGGTCAACGGCCGCACCAAGATCGCCCTGCGCGGTCAGATCAGCAACTACATCCCCAACCCCACGTTCGAGGTGGTCGCCAAGCCGGGCGCGTGGGAGGAGTACTTCAAGTTCGGCAATCCCGAGGGCAAGAGCAAGCGCGAACTCTTCGGCGAGCCGATGCGGTCGATTCCCGCGTTCTTCGAACCGGCACCGCGGCTGGAGTTGATGGACGAACTGGGCCTGGACCGCACCCTGATGTTCCCGACGCTGGCCAGCGTGGTCGAGGAACGACTGCGCGACGATCCGGTCGCCATCCACGTCATCATCCATGCGCTCAACGAGTGGCTCGACGAGGTGTGGGGCTTCAACTACAAGAACCGCATCTACACCACCCCGGTGATCACACTGCCGATCGTCGAGAAGGCGATCGAGGAGTTGGAGTGGGCGGTCAAACGTGGCGCCCGCTGCATCCTGGTCCGCCCGGCCCCGGTTCCCGGCTTCCGCGGGCCGCGGTCGTTCGCGCTGCCCGAGTTCGACCCCTTCTGGGAACGGGTCGTCGAGTACGACCTGCTGGTCGGCATGCACTCCAGCGACAGCGGCTACTCCCGCTACACCTCGGAGTGGGACGGGGCCGCCCAGGAGATGTTGCCGTTCCAGACCAACGCCATGTCGATCCTCAACGAATGGCGGCCGATTCAGGACGCGGTGGCCTCCTGGGTCATCCACGGTGCCCTGGTGCGGTTCCCGAAGCTGAAGGTCGCGATCGTCGAGGCCGGCTCGAAGTGGATGTTCCCGCTGCTGGACGGCCTGGCCGAGGTGTTCAAGAAGGCCCCCGAGGCCTTCCCCGGCGGCGACCCGGTCGAGACCGTCAAGAACCGCATCCACGTCAGCCCGTTCTACGAGGACGGCATCGACGACCTGATCAGTCTGGTCGGCGTCGATCAGGTGCTCTATGGCTCGGACTGGCCGCATCCGGAGGGGCTGGGTGAGCCGACCTACTACGTGAAGGCGCTCGAGCACCTCAGCATCGACGACCAGGCAAAGATCATGGGCGGCAACCTGTCCCGGCTCGTCACCGCTTGACCGCCACGGACCAACCGTGGCAGACCATCCCCGAGATGGTCTCGAGCGCGGCGGACCGGTTCGGCGACGCCGAGGCAGTCGTCGACGGTCCGCTGCGCCTCACGTTCGTCGAGGTCGCCGAGCGGGTCCGTTGTGCTGCGGGGGCTTTCGCGACGGCGGGCGTCGACAAAGGGGACCGCGTCGCCATCTGGGCGCCCAACTCCGCGCAGTGGATGATCGCAGCCTTCGGCGTACTGACCGCCGGCGGCATCGTCGTCCCGGTGAGCACCCGGTACAAGGCCGCCGAAGCCGCCGACATCATCACTCGCAGCGGCGCCAAGGCAGTGCTGATCGAGAAGCACTTTCTGGGGCAGGATTTCAGCACGCCGACCGGGGTTCCGGCGATCGATCTGAAGTCGGGTTTCCTCGAGGACGGCACGGCGCTGGAACGCGACGTGCGCGGCACCGACATCGCCGACATCATCTACACCTCCGGCACGACCGGTCGGCCCAAGGGCGTGATGATGAACCACGCCCAGAACCTGCGGATGTACGCCGAGTGGTGCGATCTGGCCGACCTGCGTGAGGGCGACCGCTATCTGATCGTCAACCCGTTCTTCCACACCTTCGGATACAAGGCCGGCTGCATCGCGACGTTCATCCGAGGCGCCACGATGCTGCCCGTGCCGGTGTTCGACATCGACAGGGTCACCGAACTCATTGCCGCCGAACGGGTCACGATGCTGCCCGGCCCGCCCACCCTCTACCACTCGCTGCTGGCAGTCGAGGACAAGACCACGCTGATCACTCTGCGCGCCGGGGTGACCGGTGCGGCGGACATCCCGGTTGAACTCATCCGGCGGGTGCACGAGGAACTTCCATTCCAGACGCTGGCCACCGGCTACGGTCTCACCGAGGCGGGCACGGCGACGATGTCGCGACCGGGCGACTCCTTCGAAGACATCGCCACCACCGCGGGGCTCCCGGTCGCCGACGTCGAGGTGCGCATCGCCGAGGACGGCGAGGTGCTGGTGCGCGGATACAGCGTGATGCAGGGCTACTTCGACGATCCGGCCGCCACCGCCGAGGCCATCGACTCCGACCGGTGGTTGCACACCGGCGATCTGGGCAACTTCACCGCCTCCGGGCGGTTGCGGATCGTCGGACGCAAGAAGGACATGTTCATCGTCGGCGGGTTCAACGCCTATCCCGCGGAGATCGAGGGCTTCCTGATGGAGCATCCGGCCGTCGCCCAGGCCGCGGTGATCGGTGTGCCCGACGAACGGCTGGGGCAGGTCGGCAAGGCGTTCCTGGTGCTCAAGGCCGGGCGTGAGGTGTTGGCCGACGAGTTGATCGACTGGAGCCGCGACCGGATGGCCGGCTTCAAGGTGCCGCGCTTCGTCGAGTTCCTCGATGTGTTGCCACTCAATGCCACCGGTAAGGTCATGAAGGACCAGCTGAGCTAAGCTATGAAAACGGTATTTCCGCACCTGAAGGGGCCGATTTGTCCCTTCACCCCGCACCAGGGTCGAACCATCTTACCGCCCAGTGATAATGTCATTCTCACCATGTGTTACCTGTGCGCGACCCCGATGTGCGGTGTCCACGACGCCCGGCGCCGACCACTCAGGGGCCGCCCGTACGCTGGCGGGATGCTCGACCAGGGAGATATGTGTGATGTGTAGGCGGGATGACGCCTGAGGTGAGCGAAAGAAGCGTCAAGATCGATGCCGCCGACGGCGATGACGCCGTATCAGAAGCGATGGCCGAACTCGCCGAGGCCGAGGCCGCCGAAGCCGAGGCCCTCGCGGAGGCGGCCCGCGCCAAGGCCGAGGCGGCCAGGCTGCGCGACGTACCGGAGGACTCCGGCAGCGACGAGGACGAAGCGCCGGCCGAACCGGACGGGCCCGGACCGAAGCGCCGCTGGCTCTGGCGGATCGCGGCGGCCGTGGCCGTGCTCGCGATCTGCGCGCTGGCGACGGTGAGCGGCGTGATGATCTCGAAACACCGGCAGGTCGCGGCCAAGCAGGCGCACAGCGCGGAGTTCGTCACGGCGGCCCGCAACGGGGTGGTGGCGCTGCTGTCGATCGACTACAACCACGCCAAGGCCGACGTCCAGCGTGTCATCGATTCGTCGACCGGCTCGTTCCGGGATGACTTCACCAAGAACGCCGACGATTTCGTGAAGACCGCCGAGCAATCCAAAGCCGTGACACAGGGCAGCATCACCGCGTCCGCGCTGGATTCGGAGAACGGTGACACCGGGGTCGTCCTGCTGGCGGCGAAATCGCAAGTGACCAATGCCGCCGGCGCCCGCCAAGATCCGCGGGCCTGGCGAATGAGTGTGACCGTGACCCGCGATGGCGGGCAGTTGAAGATGTCGAATGTGGAGTTCGTGCCATGACCAGTAAGCCCGACAGTTCGCCCGCCGAAGAAGAAACCGTCGAAGACGCGGTCGTCGAGGAAACTGGTGCTGAGGAAGCCGGGACCGACGTGACCGATGCCGACGTGGCGGCAACAGACCAGCGACCGGGGCTGGTCAAAGGCGTGCTGAGCTGGTGCGGCCGGCGATGGGTCGCCGTGCTGCTGGCGGTTCTGCTGGTGGCCTCGGCGGGCGCTGCCGGTGGGGTGTACTGGTGGGTGTACCGGTCGGACCAGCTGACCGACTCGGCCGCCCAGCAGCAGGCGGTGGACGCCGCCAAGCAGGGCACGGTGGCACTGCTGACGTACGCGCCGGACACTCTCGACAAGGACCTGGCCGCCGCCAAGTCGCACCTCACCGGTGAATTCCTGACGTATTACAGCCAATTCACCGACCAGATCGTCGCGCCCGCCGCCAAGCAGAAGGGCGTGAAGACCGAGGCGAACGTCGTCCGCGCCGCGGTGTCGGACATGCACCCCGACCGCGCCGTGGTGCTGGTGTTCGTCAACCAGGTGACCACCAGCAAGGACCGCCCCGACCCCGCGCTCGCCACCAGCAGCGTCATGGTGACCATGGTGAAGAACTCCGGCCGGTGGCTGATCTCGGAGTTCAATCCCGTCTGAGGGGCGGGTTCGACGGGAAAGGCACGAGGAGCCAATCGATGAGCGTTGCACTGCTGTTGGAGATGGCGGCGTCCGGCGACGGCGACCGCATCGCAGTGGTGTCCGACGAGCAGCGCCTCACCGTCGACGAGTTGAACAGTCTGGCCGACGGCGGCGCCGGTGTCATCGCCGCATCCGATGCCGGAAGCGTCGTCTACGTCGGCACCGGCGGAATGATGTTGCCGCTGCTCATCTTCGCCTCGGCGCGTGCGGCGCGGCCGTTCACGCCGCTGAACTACCGGCTCAGCGGTGAGGCGCTGGCCGAGCTGATCGGGCGGCTGCCCGACTCGCTGGTGGTGTTCGACGCCGACTATCGCGACGTCGTGGCCGGTTGCGGTGCCCGCAGTATCGAGTCGGAGGCGTTCGTCGCCGCCGCGCGCGACAGCGAGCCGGTTGCCGAGTTTCCCGATCCCGACGACGTGGCGGTGGTGTTGTTCACCTCAGGCACGACGTCGCGCCCCAAAGCGGTTGAGCTGTCCCACAACAATCTCACCAGCTATGTGACCGGCACGGTCGAGTTCGCCTCGGCCGAGCCGGGGGACGCCGCGCTGATCTGCGTGCCGCCCTATCACATCGCCGGGGTCGGTGCGGCATTGTCCAACCTCTACGCCGGCCGAAAGATGGTGTACCTGCGCAAGTTCGACGCGGCCGACTGGGTGCGGCTGGCCGCGGCCGAATCGGTGACCAGTGCAACCGTGGTGCCGACCATGCTGGACCGCATCATCACCGAGCTCGACGCCAACCCCACCCCGCTGCCCGCTCTGCGCACCCTGGCCTACGGCGGATCCAAGGTCGCCCTGCCGCTGGTTCGTAAGGCGCTCGACCTGATGCCCGAGGTCGGCTTCGTCAACGCCTATGGACTGACCGAAACCAGTTCCACCATCGCGGTTCTCACCCCCGACGACCATCGGCTCGCCCACCGGGCCGCCGAGGAAACCGCGCGCAAGCGGCTGGGTTCGGTGGGCCAGCCGGTACCGGGAATCGAGGTCCAGATCCGCGGCGAGGACGGAACCGTGCTCGGTCCCGAGGAAGTCGGGGAGCTGTTCGTCCGCGGCGACCAGGTGTCCGGCCGGTACGCCGAGATCGGCTCGGTGCTCGACGAACACGGCTGGTTCCCCACCAAGGACGTCGCCTACCTCGATGCCGACGGGTACCTGTTCATCGGCGGCCGATCGGACGACACCATCATCCGTGGCGGCGAGAACATCGCCCCCGCCGAAGTGGAGGACGTGCTGGTGGAACACCCGCACGTCCATGACGTCGCCGTGGTCGGCGTCGAAGACGCCCAGTGGGGCCAGATCATGGTGGCGGTGGTGGTTCCCGGTCAGCCACATCACGCCCGACCCCGAGGACCTCCGTGAACACGTCCGCCGGCACCTGCGGGGGTCGCGCACACCCGACCGGGTGGTCTTCCGGCACGAGTTGCCGACCACCCCGACCGGCAAGGTGTTGCGCCGGCAGTTGGCCGACGAGCTCAAGTCGACAACCACCGCGCACTGATCACGGCGTTCAACGAGGAGGACAACCATGATCAAGACCGGCACCCGCCTGCAAAGCCAGGTGTGCGACACCCAGGTGATCGTCGTCCGGTCGTCGGACAGCCTCGACGACCTCCGCGCCGGCGGGGTCCCGATGATCCCGCTGGATGTCGAGAAATCCGCAGCGGCGCAACTGGATCCCGACTTCGCCGGGGGCACCGTGATGGGCAAGCGCTACGTCGACGAGAGCGGCGCCGAGGTGCTGGTCACCAAGGCCGGCGCGGGCGCCCTGAGCGTCGGCACCACTGCGCTGGAACAGAAGACCGCCAAGCCCCTTCCGGCCAGCGACTAGCCGAGACTCGTCGTGACCGGCACGGCGGACGTGCACGCCCACGCGCTCGTCCTCGCCATGGACTACCGAGTTCCCGACCCGGGCAAGGTGTGGCCGCTGCTGCAGAAGCGCAAGGATGCGCTCGCTCGCCTCGGAGCGCACCACGTGCTGGTGTACACCTCGACGGAGGATCACGGCCGGGTCATGGTGACGATGGCGTTGCGCAGTAAGGAACCGATTCTGGAAGTGCTGCGCTCCCGGGTCTTCCTGGACTGGTTCGACGCCGTGGGCCTCGAGGACATCCCGGCCATCTTCGCCGGGGAGACCGTCGACAAGGTCACCGATCGCCGAGACCGACCCGACACTGAGCCGCCCGGGGTGATCGTCGCGGCGATCACCCCGGTCGAGGACGTGCCCGCGCTGATCGCCGGATCCGCGCGGCGCTGGACCGCTTCGCCGCGGCGGGAGTTCGCGCGATCCGGATCTTCCAGGCCTTCGACGACGAGCACGAAGCCTGATCCTGCAGGAGATCGACAACGAGGCAGACGCCAGACGGCCTGGGTCGACCACCCCGATTCCGCGGCCGAATGGATGGCCGGCACCGGCATCGGCGCCTATCCACCGGTGTTCGTCGGCCGGCTGCAGCACATGATGCGCATCGACGAGAACGTCTGAGGGCCGCGACCGTGTTCGTGTGTCTGTGCAACGGCGTCACCAGTCAGACCGTGGCCGACGCCGTCGCCGCCGGCGCGACGACCACCAAGCAGGTCGCCAAGGCCTGCGGCGCGGGATCGGAATGTGGGCGCTGCCGGCACACCGTCCGTGCCATCATCGAGGCCTCGGGCGTCGAAGCCAAGCGCCGCAGGGGATTCCTACACCGAGGATGAGGATGGATATTCAGCGCATCAGCGACGAACTCGAGATCACCTCTGCTCAACCGTTACGCCCGAGCCGTCGACGGCAAGGACTGGGATCTGTGGCGGTCACTGTTCACCGAGGACGCCCACATCGACTACAGCTCGGTCGGCGGCCCGGTCGGTGGACGCGAGGCGGTTTCGGCATGGCTGGAGCGGTCGCTGACGCTGATGCCGATGACCCAGCACTTCATCACCAACATCGAAGCCGATATCACCGGCGACACCGCAACCGTGCGGGCGATGTTCTACAACCCGATGCTGCTGCCCGGCGCCTCGAGCACCAGCGCCTGCGGCGGCTACTACCACCACCTGCTGGTGCGCACCGAAAGCGGCTGGCGCAGCAGGCAACTGCGCGAGGAGAACCTCTGGTTCGACAATCCGCCGAGCACCGCGGCGCGGTCGGCGCTGAAGGACCGCGCGTGAGTGGCGTCATCGTCACCGGCGCCGCATCCGGTATCGGCCGGGCGTGTGCCGAGGCGCTGGTCGCCGACGGGCGCACGGTTTCGCTGTGGGACATCGCGCCGGCGGTGGCCGACGTGGCCGGCGGGCTGGGCATGCCCTATGCGGTGATCGACGTCTGCGACGGCGACGCCATCACGGCGGCGGTGGCTGCCGCGGCGACCGCACTGGGCGGCATCAACGGGCTGGTGCACGCGGCGGGCCGGGTGATCGCCGAACCGGTGGGCGCCTTACACCGAGGAATCGTGGGACGCCGTCTTGGACGTCAACCTGCGCGCCCAGGCCATCGTGACCCAGGTGCTGCTCCCGCACCTGCGGGAGGCGGCCGCGCGCGGGCGCGGCCCCGGCGATCGTCGGGATCTCCAGCATCGAGGGGCTCACCGCGAACCCGTTCATCCCGGCCTACTGCGCATCGAAGGCGGGACTGCTGGGCCTGACCCGCTCGATGGCCGCACAGCTGGGGCCGGAGGGCATCCGGGTCAATGCGGTCTGCCCGGGCTTCATCCGCACCCCGATGCTGCAGATCGCCCTCGACATCGACGAGGTGCGGCACGGTTTCGAGCAGGCCGCCCCGCTGGGCCGCCTCGGCGCGCCGGAGGAGGTCGCCGAAGCGGTGGCGTTCCTGATGTCGCCCAGGGCGTCGTTCATCACGGGTGCGCATCTGGTCGTCGACGGGGGAGTGACCAGCCGGCACCCCTAGGCGTCAGTCGGCGATGTCGAAGGCACTGATGACCTTCGACGGCGTCACCCGCACGACCAGCTCACCGGGCACCCCGTTGCGGCGGCCGAACTCCTCGGCGCGGTCGGCGCCCATATACCGCCCGCCGATCCTGGTGGCGATGGCGAGCAGATCCTGCGGGTCCTCGCTGATCTCGGCGACGCCCTGGACCTGAACGAACGAGAACGGCGGGTGCGGGTCATCCACCCCCAGCGCCACCCGCGGATCCCGGGCCAGCGCACGGCCCTTGGCGGTGTCGCGACCGGTGTTGAAGACCATTCGCCCGTCCTCGACGACGAACCAGACCGGGGCCACCAGCGGCCTGCCGTCGGAGCCGAGATAGCCCAGCATGGCCGTGCGCGTGCCATGGGACAGAAACGCGATCTGGCGCTCGTTGAGTTCAGTCATGTCCTCACGCTAGGTCGATGGTCAAGGCCGGCCGCAATCCGCAGGCAGACAGCTGAAATCCCTCTTAAACGCTGCACAAGTCCCCTCAGCTAAGGACTTACGTCTCTGTCGAGAACCGGCGGCCGTGGGCGACAGTGTCAACTGAGCAGCGACTTCCAGCGAGAAGGTGGCGATATCCATGAGCGCGCATTTTCCCGAACCCTGAGACGGTTCGCGCTGTCCTGACCCTGGCGACGCAGGCCCCATCGGTACACAACTCGCAGCCCTGGCACTGGCGGATCGGGGCGCGCAGCCTGCACCTGTATGCCGACGCCAGCCGGCACCTGCCCCAGACCGACCCCGACCGGCGCGACCTGCTGCTCAGCTGCGGGGCGACCCTGCACCACTGCACGTGTCGCGCTGGCCGCGCATGGGCTGGCATGCCAAGATCCACCGGCTTCCCCAACCCCGGCGACCCCAACCACCTGGCGTCAATCGAGGTCAACCCGCAGCCGCCGGGTGAGCTGGACGTCACGCTGGCGGCGGCCATCGCCCGGCGGCGCACCGACCGCAGGAACTACAGCTACTGGCCGGTGCCCGGCGGCGACATCGCGCTGATGGGTGCCCGCGCCGCGCGCGCGGGGGTGATGCTGCGCCAGATCGACCTCTTGCCGCAGCTTCACGCGATCGTGGCGAAGTCGGTGTCCAAGCACGCCACCGACTCCGACTACCTGAGCGAACTGAATGCCTGGAGCGGACGGTACGGATCGGTGGCCGGTGTGCCGGCGCGCAACACCCCGGCAATCCGATCCCAGCGCGCACGATTCCGGCCCGGTTCTTCGCCGGTCCGGCGCTTTGCAACAGCCGTCGGACGTCTCGGCCGACGACGACAACGCGGTGATGCTGGCTCTGGGCACCGAGACCGACGACGACCTGGCCCGGCTGCGAGCCGGCGAGGCCACCAGCCTGGTGCTGTTGTCGGCGACTGCGATGGGACTGGCCACGCTGCCCGGTCACCGAGCCGCTCGAGATCCCCGAAACGCGTGACGCGGTCCGGGCCGACGTGTTCGGCACCAGCGGCTACCCGCAGATGCTGTTGCGGGTCGGCTGGGCGGCGGTCAACGCCGATCCGCTGCCGGCCACGCCCGCGCCGCCCGCTGCCCGAAGTCGCCGACTGGCTCAACGACGGCGCCTTCATCGTCGGCTCGGACGTGGTAAGCCACGCCGGTTAGAACTCGTGCACACCTTCACCTTCGGCACACGCCGCGGCTGGTTCGCCCGGTTGCTCGGTCGCAACCCGCTGGTGCGCCCCAGCGACCGCCTCGAAGCTCTGACGCTGCTGCTGGCCGTCGTGCTGGTGACCCTCGCCGCACCCATCGCCGGTGCGGTGGGCACCGCCATCTACTCGAGCCACCGCGCGCTCTACGCCGAACAGGTCAAGACCCGGCACACCGTGACAGCGACGGTGACGCAGGACAGCGCCGTCATCGTGCGGCCTTTCAGCGTGACCGCTACCGTGCACGGCCGCTGGCAGGACCACGGTCGCAACCACGAGGGCTCGTTCGTCTGGGACCGGCCCGCCAAAGCCGGTCAGCACCTGACGATCTGGGTGGACGACCGCGGCGAGTACGCCGGACCGCCGGCACCGCGGGGGCACGCCGCGGCCGAGGGGGCCAGCGCGGGCGTGGTGATGTGGCTGACCGCGGCGGCACTGGGCGCCACGCTGGTCACCTTGGTGAAATGCCGGTTGGACCGGCGCCGGCACGCGGCCTGGGACCGTTCGTTGCGCGGCCTGGTCGGTGACGACGGCGGCCGCAGGAACAGCGAGCGGTAGGTCCCGCTCAGGCGAAGTGCAGGGTGGTGCCCGGGGTGAGGGTGTGCACCCGTCCCCGGCATTCGACCTCGATGGCGGGATGATCGGCGGGGTCGACGCTGATCTCGGCCGTGCGTCCGGCGATCGTCAGGTGCAGCCGGTAGCCGCGGTAATAGATCGGCAGCCGAAGCGCGCCAAGGCTTTCCGGCCACATCGGGTTCAGGATCAGCCGTCGCCACGGGTCTCCAGCCCGGTGAAGCAGCGCTGCAGCAGGTCGATGCTGCCGGCCATCGCCGCGATGTGAATGCCTTCGGCGGTGGTACCGCCCTGGATGTCGGCGACATCGGACATCAGCACCTGCTGGAAGTACCGCATGGCGCGTTCGCGGTTGCCGCGGGCCAGCACCCAGGCGTGCACGACCCCGCTGAGGGTCGACCCGTGCGAGGTCCGGTGGAAGTAGTAGTCGACGGTCTTCGGGATCTGCTCGGGGGTGAAGTCGATATCCCATCCGGGCGAACAACTCCCGCAGCTCGTCGGAGGACAGCAGATAGAACAGCATCAGCACGTCGGCCTGCTTGGAGGCCTGGTAGCGGTTGACGCTGTCGTTCTCGGCTTCCAGGATCCGGTCCAGTCGCTGGATGTTGCCGTAGCGTTCGCCGGTAGCCGTGCCAATCGAGTTCGGCCAGTTCGCCGTACCCCTCGAACTGGCTGATCACGTCCCGTCGTGGAAACGGCACGTACATCCGCCGGCTGACGTCGTCCCACTGGTCGCAGTTCGCGCCCGCGGATGCCCGAGCGCTCCATCAGGTCCAGCCGGTCGCGCAGCGGCAGGGCGTCGAGCGCGTCGAGCGCCCGCACGATCACCCACACCGCCATCACGTTGGTGTAGGCGTTGTTGTCGATACCGTCGTAGGGCCGGTCCGGATAGCCGGAATGGAACTCGTCGGGGCCGATCACCCCGCGGATCACGTAGCGGCCCAGCGTCTCGTCGAATTCGGCTGCGGCTGACCCAGAACCGCGCGATCTCGGCGAGCATCTCCGCGCCGTTCTCGATCAGGTACTCCAGGTCGCCGGTCACCTGGTAGTACTGCCACACGTTGTAGGCGACGGCGATCCCGATGTGGTGAGCACGCGCGCTGGCGTCCGGGTTCCAATGGCCCGAGTTGGGATTGAGGTGCAGCTTCTGGCTTTCCTCGCGGCCGTCGCTGCCCGACTGCCACGGGAACATCGCGCCGGCGTAGCCGGCTTCACGGGCGGCGCGGCGCGCCTCGGGCAGCCGCCGGTAGCGGTAGCGCAGCAGCGAGCGCGTCATCGCCGGGGACCGCAGGTTCAGCACCGGGAAGACGAACAACTCGTCCCAGAAGATGTGGCCGCGATAGGCCTCGCCGTGCAGCCCGCGCGCGGGCACACCGGCGTCGAGGTCCACCGCGCGGTTCGGCACGGTCTGCAGCAGATGCAGCAGATGCAGCCGCACCACCCGCACGGCGTCGGGATTGTCGTCGAACGCGATGTCGAAACGCTCCCACAGGTGCGCCCATTCGCGGATGTGGCCGGCGCGCAGCTCGCCGTATCGGCCCAGCTGGCTCAGCAGGCGTCTGGGCGGCGTCGCCCGGATCGGAGATGGCATGGTCGCGGCCGGTGAAGATGGCGGCCATCTTCTCCACCGTCACCGACTCGCCGGGGTCGAGCGTGACCACGTAATCGTGTCCGGTGCGCCGGTTCTCGTCGACGAACCGGCCGTCGGCCGCCAGCGGCGCGTCGCCGCGCCACACCGTGGTGCGGGCCGCCACCGCGATCGGAATCCGCGACTGCACGGTCTCGCAGACCAGCAGCGCCGAGTTCGGGCGACAACTCCTGGGTCGAGCGTGGCGACGAGGTGGTCGCTGGACAGGCCTCGGTAGCGCTCGACACCGCGCGTTGCGCACGTCGCCGTCGACGATCGAGAGGAATTCGATTGTGCCGGACCAGTCTTCGGCCCAGATGGTGGTCTCCAGCGCGCAGGCGTGCGGCAGGTGCATCGCCGCGATGCGGCGCTGGACGCACCCGGCTGGTGCGGCCGGCCGGGTCACGGAACCGGAACTCCCGGGTGAGTTCGGCCTGGCGCAGATCCATGCTCTGCCGGTAGGTCAGGACGTGGGCGCGAGTCGATGTCGAACCAGTCGCCGCCGTCGATCCGGAACTTCAGCGACAGCCAGTTCGGCAGGTTGACCAGGCTCTCGTTCTCGATGCGTACGCCGGCGATCTCGTCGGTGAGCCGGTTGTACAGCCCGGCGGCATAGGTGCCCGGGTAGTGCAGCGGCCCCGGCGTCCGCCTCGGGTGCGCAGCCGCGGGTGGCGCGGTAGCCGTTGCCCACCGTGCACAATGCCTCGCGCAGCCGCTCCTGCTCGGGAATGTAGCCACCGAACGTGAAAGACCAAGGGCTGGACATCATCTGGCGATCGATGTCACACTGCTCGACCAGCCGCTCGATGAACTCCCGAACCCGGTCCGGGTCGGTCAGCGAGAACCGCGCCGCCGTCGAACGGTCGCCGTCCTCGTCATGGCGGACGACGATTCCGATGCCGTCGTGCAGCACCGAGTCGAAGCGCGTCCTCGTCGGTCAGGTCGTCGCCGAGGTAGATCGGCAGCAGCGGTTCCTGGCCGGCGATCTGGTCGAGGATCCATTCCAGGGTCTTGCCCTTGTCCCAGTCCAGGTTCGGGCGCAGTTCGACGACCTTGCGGCCCGATGTGACCCTCAGGCCGTGGCGACCGCCGGCCCCGTGCACCGTCGCCGTGACCTTCGGCGGCGGCCTCCGGGGCGGCGTTGCGGTAGTGCACCGCGACGGCGAATCGCTTGTGCTCCACCATGACTCCGGGGATGTCGCGCCAGCTCGTGCGGTCAGTTCGGCCGCGGCCTGTTCCAGTACCGGCACCGCCGCGGCCGCGGTCTCGTTCTGGTGATGCGTGCCGTCCGGGGCGACCATCTCGAATCCGTGGCTGCCCGCGTACCACAGGCCGGGAATCCCGACCCGGCTGTGGATGTCGGCGAGATCGCGGCCGGACAGCACCGCCACCGGGTACAGCGCGGCCAGCGACTGCAGCGCCTTGTCGGCGCCCGGGACCAATGTGGCCGCCGCCGGATCGCCGACGATCTCGCGACAGCGTGCCGTCGAAGTCGAAGAACAATGCCGGCCGCCGTGCCGACACCACACCGGCCACCTGGCCGAAGGACAGCAGCGCATCCGGTAGCGCCGACATGCGCCGGTCGATGGCACGGACAGTGACATCGGCGAGGTCGCCGATCACGATGTCGGCGCCGCACTCCAAGCAGGCTATGGGCGCCGTCACCGGTCCGGTCGACCCCGATGACCAGGCCGAATCCGCCGGCACGGCCCGCGGCCACCCCGGCCTCGGCATCCTCGACGATGACGCAGCGGCCGGGCGCGGACGCCGAGTCGCCGGGCGGTCTCCAGCAGCGTCGCCGGATCGGGCTTGCCGGGCAGGCCCAGCTGCTCGGCGACCACACCGTCGACCCGCACCGCGAAGAGCTCACCGATGCCCGCCGACTCCAGCACGGTCGCGCAGTTGCGGCTGGCCGAGTACACCGCGGTACCCATGCCGATCTCGTCGAGCCGGCGCACCAGCGCCACCGTGGATCCGAACGTGGGCACTCCGGCGGCAATCTGCTCCAGGAACAGCCGCTGCTTGCGGTTGCCGAGCCCGCAGACGGTGTCCTCGCCCTTGTCGGTCTCCGATCCCCACGGCAGCGTGATGCCGCGCGAGGCCAGGAAGTCCTGGACGCCGTTGTAGCGCGGTTTGCCGTCCATGAAGTGCCGGTAGTCGGCCGGGGTGAACGGGTCGTGATTCTCGGTCGCTGAAGGCACCCGGCGGCGCAGAAACTCGTCGAACAGTTGAGCCCACGCCGCCTCGTGCAGCTACGCGGTGTCGGTGATGACTCCGTCGAGGTCGAAGAGGACGGCGTCGTGGTAGCGCGGGTCGATGGCGACCGGCAAGCCGATGTCGGGACCGTCGCCTTTGATGGCGTTGCGCATACCGAACGGGCTCGCGCTCGCCATGACAGCGACCCTGCCACACTGATCAGGCCTCCGATCAGGGCCTTCCGGCCATGCGGTAGGGGACCAATGCCCCCTGATCGGCGGGACCCGCCGACCTAGCGTCATAGTTCAGTGGCCGTGAGAGGGAGGACAGAATGTCAACTCCGGCAAGCAACAACCAGATCATCGTCGGCGTGGACGGGTCTCCGCAGTCCAAGGTGGCCGTCGACTGGGCCGCGCGGGACGCGGCGATGCGGCGGGCGCCGCTGACGACTGGTCCATGTTCTCAACCCGCCGGTGGTGATGACCTTCCCCGAGGTGCCCATGCCGCCCGGATACCTGCAAGTGGCAGGAGGAGGAGGGGCAGAAGGTCCTGCGACGGCCGTCGAGACCGTCACGCGAGGCCACCAGAGGACCACCCGATCGAGGTCACCAGCGAGATGGTCAGCGGCCCGGCCGTGCCCACCCTGGTCGACCTGTCCAAGGACGCGCAGCTGCTCGTGGTCGGCTGCCGCGGCCATGGAGCGCTGGCCCGCGGGCTGCTCGGGTCGGTCAGCTCCGGTCTGGTCCACCACGCGCACTGCCCGGTCGCCATCATCCACGACGAGGATCCGCTGATGCCGCACCCGTCGAAGGCTCCGGTGGTGGTCGGCGTCGACGGCTCGCCCGCGTCGGAACTGGCCGTCTGCCATCGCGTTCGAGGAAGCCTCGCTTCCGCGGAGTGGACCTGGTGGCCGTGCACGCGTGGAGCGACAGCGGGCGTGTTCGAGTTCCCCGGCGTCGACTGGTCGACGCTGCAGGCCGCTGGGCGAGGAGACCCTCAGCGAGCGGCTCGCCGGCTGGCAGGAGCGCTACCCCGATGTGCCGGTGCGCCGCGTCGTCGTCGCCGACCGGCCCGCCCGCCAGCTCATCGAGCAGTCCGAGTCGGCGCAGCTGCTGGTGGTCGGCAGCCACGGCCGCGGCGGCTTCGCCGGGATGCTGCTCGGTTCGGTCAGCACCGCGGTGGTCAATGCGGCCCGGATGCCGGTGATCGTCGCGCGGTGACGATGCGGCCCAGGCCGAGGAGGAGCCGGCGAATCAGGTTCAGCGAGAAGCCGCTAGCAGCCAGGCGCACAACTCAAGGCAAGGCGCGGTCCAGCGCAACGCCGTGCCGCCGCCGGGCGCCTCGCCGATGACGAGTTCGCCGCCGACCTCGGCGGCGCGCTGACGCAGATTGTTCAGCCCGCTCGCGGTGACGTCGGCCGGCATGCCGCAGCCGTCGTCGACGACCTCGATGAGCAGATCGTCCTCGACGCGCACGGTGACGGTCAGCGTGTTCGCGCCGGCATGGCGCACCGCATTGCTGACCGCCTCGCGGACCACCGCCTCGGCGTGATCGGCCAGCACCGGCATCGACCACCGACAGCGGCCCGACGAACTGAACTGTGGTGCGCAGGTCCGACCCGGCGAACGCACCGATCGCCTCGTCGAGCCGCTGGCGGAGCCGGGTGGTGCTCCGACGAGCCGCCGTGCAGGTCGAAGATCGCGGTGCGGATCTCGCCGATGACGCCCTGCAACTCGTCGACGCTGTCGGCTCAGCCGTTGCTGCACTTCGGGAGAGCGGGCTCGCGGGATGGTGCCCTGCAGCGCCAGCCCGACGCGCGAACAGCCGCTGGATGACGTGGTCGTGCAGGTCGCGGGCGATGCGGTCGCGGTCGGACAGCACGTCGAGTTCGCGCATCTGCCGCTGGGTGGTGGCCAGCTGCCAGGCCAGCGTGGCCTGGTCGGCGAACGCGGCCATCATGTCGAGCTGTTCGTCGGTGAACGGCTGGGCTCCGCGGCGGCGCAGCGATCACCACCACACCGGCGACGGTGTCGGTGGTGCGCAGCGGCAGCACCAGCGCGGGGCCGGCGTCGCTGGCGATGTCGTCAGGGCGTCGTCGATGTAGTCGAACCGGCGCGGGGTGCGATCGGCGAACACCGCGCCGATCACGCTGCCCGACAGGCTGATCGGCTGAGATGAGTCCGATGACGCTGCGGCCCCGGCGGTCTCGACGACGACCAGCTCGCGACGTCGGTGGCGGCACCTCGGTGTCGCCGGGCACGGCGACGAGGACCGCGTCGGCCTCGGTGAGTGCCAGCGCCTGATCGGCGATCAGCCGGAAGACCTGCGCCGGGTCGGCGCCGCCGAGCAATTCGGTGCCGATGTCGCGGGTGGCCTCGATCCACGACTGCCGGGCGCGGGACTGCTCGTAGAGCCGGGCGTTGTCGATGGCGATCCCCGCCGCCGCGGCCAGCGCCTCCACCAGCACCTCGTCGTCCTCGCTGAACGGCTGGCCGTCGGCCTTCTCGGTGAGATAGAGGTTGCCGTAGACCTCGTCGCGGATGCGCACCGGCACGCCGAGGAACGTGCGCATCGGGGGTGGTTGGGCGGGAAGCCGACCGAGGCGGGATGCTGCAGGATGTTGTCCAGCCGGATCGGCTTCGGTTCGTCGATCAGGTGGCCGAGGACGCCGCGGCCCTCCGGCAGCGGACCGATCAGCTCACGGGTCTCGGCGTCGATGCCGTCGTAGATGAACTCGACCAGCTCGTGGTCGTGGCCGCGCACTCCCAGCGCCCCGTAGCGGGCGTCCACCAACTCGATCGCGGTGTTCACGATCGTCTCCAAGGTGGCGTCCAGCTCGAGTCCGGACGTCACCACCAGCATCGCTTCGACCAGGCCGTCGAGCCGGTCGCGGCCCTTGACGATCTGCTCGACCCGGTCCTGGACCTCGACCAGCAGCTCGCGTAGGCGCAGCTGCGACAGCGTTTCGCGCAGCGGGGATGCGGCCGTGTGGTCACCGTCCCGGCCGACATTGTCGGTCACAGGACTCATCGTGCCAGATCGCTGCCTGGCCGGTTCAGTCTTCGGGTCGGTGATGCTGGTCCAGTTTCGACACGAAGACCGCCGCCTGGGTACGGCGCTCCATTCCCAGCTTCGCCAGCAGCCGGGACACATAGTTCTTCACCGTCTTCTCCGCCAGGAACATCCGCGCGGCGATCTGCTTGTTGGTCAGGCCCTCGCCGAGCAGCCCCAGCAGCACCCGCTCCTGCTCGGTCAGCCCCGACAGCGGGTCGGAGCGCTCCGCCGCGCCGCGCAGCTTGGCCATCAGTGCGGCCGCGGCCCGGTTGTCCAGCAGCGAACGGCCGGCCCCGACGTCCTTGATGGCCTTGGCCAGCTCCATGCCCTTGATGTCCTTGACCACGTATCCGCTGGCGCCGGCCAGGATCGCGTCCAGCATGGCCTCGTCGGAGGTGAACGACGTCAGCATCAGACAGCGCAGGTCGGGCATCTTCGACAACAGGTCACGGCACAGCTCGATGCCGTTGCCGTCGGGCAGGCGGACGTCGAGCACCGCGACGTCGGGCCGCAGCGCCGGAATCTGCGCCATCGCGTGCGCCACCGAGCCGGCCTCCCCGATGACGTCGAGCTCGGGGTCGGCGCTGAGCAGATCGATCAGCCCGCGGCGGACGACTTCGTGGTCATCGACGAGAAAGACCTTGACCATGGCGTGCCTTCCGGATGTCGGCAGACTGCTGCGGTCGCGGTCGAGGACCGCTAAGCCAACGATATCCGGCCGCGGCCAGCCGCGGATCGTCACAACAAGCGTTGCCGATCCGCGATCAATACCGAACAGTCGGTGTTGTGCAGGGCGCCCAGCCCGATCGGGCCCGATCAGTTCCTCCGACGCTTTCGGCGTTGCGGGCGCCGACGACGACGAGCTGGATCGACGCGGCGTGCTTGGCCAGATAGTGCAGCGCGCTGCCGTGGACGGCAACCGGGCGGACGTCGAGATCGGGGTAGCGGTGCTTCCAGCGCGACAGCCGGCGGTCGAGCTGGGCGCGCACCATGCGGTTGCCGTCGGCCACGGCATGCGAGTCGTGCACGTCGGTGTAGCGCGACTGCCACGAGCCCAGCACCCGCAGCGGTGCTCCGCGCAGCCGGGCCTCCTCGACGCCGCATGCCAGCACGGCCGCGCTGTCGGGCGATTCGTCGAGTTCGACGACGACCCAGCCCGGGCCGGGTGGCGCCGCCGGTCGGAACCGCGGACGATCGCCACCGGGCAGTGCGCGCGGCTGACCAGCGCCGATCGCCGTCGAACCGACCCGGTTGTGGTCGAAATGCTTGAGCCCGACCGCGCCGACGCAGATCATCGCCGCCGTGCGGGACGCCTCCACCAGCGTGGCGGTCGGCTGGCCCGTGCGATCTCGCATCTCGACCTTGACCGGCCGGTCGGTGGACTCGACGGCGTTCGCCGCGTCCCGGATCGCCACGTCCGCGCTGGCCAGCCGGCGCGCCTCGTCGTCCTGGGGTCGGTCCGGCCGGAACCAGGCGGTTCGATCGGAATAGACCAGACGCAGCGGGATGTCGCGGCTGACGGCTTCGTCGACGGCCCACAGCGCGGCGCGCACGGCGGCCCGTGAGCCGTCGACGCCGACGACGATCGACGGCGGTGTGAACGGTTCGGGCATCGTTCGGACTCCCCCAGGGGTGGCGCTCCTATTGTGCCGACGTTATCCCCGCCGCGGGGCACTCGCAGGGGCAGAAAGTCCCCGATTGGCCCGCGAACGGTGATTACATGTCGGCTCGCATCACCGCTCAGCCGGTCACCAGATCGATGTCGACCGGGTTGCTCGGTCTGCTCGAAGAGCCGTTCGGTGTCCTCCCGGGTGCACGGCGCCGTGCCCGGGGTCAGCAGCTTGGCCGCGCCGGCGGCGATGCCCAGCCGGACCGCCTTGGTCAACGGCCAGCCGCGGGTCAGGCCGACGGCGATCCCGGCCACCATGGCGTCACCGGCGCCCACGCCGCTGCCGGCCGGCACCGGGACCGGGGGAAAGCGGTGCGCGCTGTCCGGTGTGACCAGCAACGCGCCCTGAGCGCCGAGGGAGACCACGATGTAGTGCGCGCAGCCACGGCCGATCAGCTCGCGCGCGGCGGCGATCTGCTCGGATCTCGGTCAGCAGCTCCCGACCGACGCACTCGCGCAGTTCCCGCACGCTGGGCTTGAGGAGGAACACCCCGGAGTTGACGTGTTGAGCCCGCCACCGGAGGTGTCCAGGATGAACAGGGCCCCGATCTCCTCGCAGACGTTGGCGACCTGCTGATAGAAGTCGGGCGGCACCCCGGGCGGCAGGCTGCCGCTGGCCACCACGATGGCCGCCGACGCCGCCGCCCGGCGCAGCTGCAGCAGGCATTCGGTCTGCTCGGCCAGCGTCAGTTCCGGGCCCGGCAGCACGAACCGGTACTGCCGTGTCGGTGCTGCGTTCGTTGACGGTGATGCTTTCGCGCGTCGATCCGCCGATGTGAATCGGATGTACCGACACCCCCTCGGCGATCGAGCAGTCGGGTGATCATGTCGCCCGCCGAACCGCCGGCCGGATAGATGGCTGTCGCCGATCGCGCCGAGCACGTCGGCGATGTGCGCGACGTTGATACCGCCGCCGCCGGGGTCGTAGCGGGCCGTGGTGAGCATCGCAGCTTGTCGGTGGGTGCACCACCTCGGTGCTGGTGGTGATGTCCAGCGCCGGGTTCATCGTCAGCGTGACGATCCGATGCCCGGTGACAGCGTGGAGCTTGTTCAATGCAAATCCTTTCGCCTTACAGACCGCTCGGATAGGTTTCCGGGGTTTCCCCGGCGATCCACACGCTGGTCGGCTCCAGCGGTTCCAGCGCGCGGGTCTGGTCGATGTGGATCATCGCGTCGAACTGATCGGACGGACGCACATGGAAATAGTGGCTCTGCCGTTCGGTCTCCGGCTGGTAGATCACTCCGATGGCGCGGCCCGAGTCGCACCACGTCCAGACGCCTTCGCTGCCGGGGAGCCGTCGTGCATCGGCACCATGAACGACGTCTTGCCGGTCTCGTGCAACAACTCCTCGATGCTGCCGGCCAGCGCGGGACGCACCACCTTGCGCTCGGCGATGCCGCCCCAGTCGCTGGCGGCGGTGACGCGTGCCGCGGTGAGTGTGAGAAGCCGATCAGCCGGCAGTGCCTCGCCGTAGTGCTCGCGCGCCAGTTGCCCGATGGTCAGCTGGCCGTCGGCGGACACCTCGGTGGCGCGGGCATCACCGACGTGAGAGTTGTGCGCCCACACCACGATTCGTGCCGGCTCGGCGCCCGCGTGCGAATCCAGATGGGCCACGCAGCGCGTTGAGGGTCTGGGCCATGTGCTTGTCGCGCATGTTCCACGAGGTGACCCGCCCGCGGAACATGCCGCGGTAGTACGCCTCGGCGTTGCGCACGGTCAGCGCGTTCTGCTGGGCGTAGAACAACTCGTCCTCGGCGAGCCGGCCGTCGTCGGCGAGGTACTTCGCGCGCATTGCGTTGCAGCTCGACCAGCTGCTCGACGGCCTGGCGTTCGCAGGTCGGGCCCGCACCGAACGCCGCGGCGTAGCCGTAGGCCTGGCCGTCGTTGCCTGAGGAATGGTCGAAGCAGGCGTAGCGCGCCCGGGCCCGCGCGGCGGCCTTGGGGTCGACGGTGTCGAGGTAGGCGATGACCTCCTGCATCGAGCGGTGCAGGCTGTACAGGTCCAAGCCGTAGAACCCGGTCTGTCGCGCGGCCGTCGGCGGCGCAGCGGCCGTTGTGCCAGCGCAGCCAGCCGACGAAGTCCCGCACCACGGTGTTGCGCCACATCCAGGCCGGGAACCGCTCGAACCCGCGCAGCGCCTGCTCCGGGGATTCGTCGTCGCCGAGGCCGCGCACGTACCGGTTCACCCGATAGGCGTCCGGCCAGTCCGCCTCGGCGGCAACGGCATTGAATCCCTTCTCCTCGATCAGCCACTTGGTGATCTCGGCCCGCGCCTCGTAGAACTCGTGGGTGCCGTGTGAGCTCTCGCCGATCAGCACGATGCGGGCGTCGCCGATCAGGTCCTCGAGCACGTCGCGGGGCGGCATGCCACCGGGCGCGTCGATGGCGGCGCCGGTCACCAGATCGGCCGCACGCGGCTCGGCCGGTGGCGACCGGCGCGCCCGCGGTCGGCCTCGCCAGCAGCTCGCGCACCTCGTCGTCGGTGACCTGGGTGAAGTCCCAGAACGATTCGCCCACCGCCAGGAACGGCGTGGGCATCGAGGCGCACACCACGTCGTCGACGATGCCGGCGAACTCGCGGCAGGTGGACTCCGGTGCGGCGGGAACCGCGATCACGATCTCGGCGGGCTCCGATTCGCGCAGTGCCTGCACGGCGGCGAGCATGCTCGACCCGGTGGCGAGCCCGTCGTCGACCAGGATGACCGTCTTGCCGGTGACATTGCAGCGGTGGCCGGCCCTCGCGGTAGGCCGCCTCGCGGCGCACCAGTTCGCGGGCCTCCCGCTCGGCGATCTCGCGCAGTTGTTCCGGGCTGACGCGCAGACCTCGCAGCACGTCGTCGTTGACCACCACGCGCCCACCGCTGGCCAGCGCCCCGACGGCGAATTCCTCGTGCCCGGGTGCGCCGAGCTTGCGGACGATGAACGCGTCCAGCGGTACTCCCAGCGCCCGGGCGACCTCGTAGGCGACCGGGATACCGCCGCGCGCCAGTCCGAGCACCACCACATCGGGTCGGCCCCGGTAGGCCTCCAGCAGGCCGGCCAGCACCTGGCCCGCCTCCCGCCGATCCTTGAAGACACGTCGCGGCTGTTGACGTCGCATACCTGCGGTGGGTGTCATGATCGTCGCCCCCTCATGTCTGGCGCCTACCCGGCCGGCGGGGCAGGAAGCAGACCATCGTCGACACCATCCGATCATCCGGCCCGCATCCCCGATAGGGACTGAAGTCCTGTCGATCCGGGCCGTTCGCCGGCCGTCAAGACGGCCGCAGCGGGAGAACACTGGCAGATGTGGAAGAACGTGGCGGGTGCGGCGGCGGCCGGCGCCGGGCTGTACGCGGCGAGGCGTTTCTACCGGAACTGGGGCACCACCAAGGAGGAATGCGAAACACCGCTTCCCGGTGACGAACTCGTGGGCCGGCCCGCGGTGCAGACCACCGAGGGGGTCTGGATCGACGCGCCGGCCGACGCGGTGTGGCCCTGGCTGGTGCAGATGGGCCAGGACCGCGGCGGGCTGTACAGCTACGAGCGGCTCGAGAACCTCGTCGGTTTGAAGTACCGCAACGCCGACCGGATCCACCCCGAGTGGCAGCGCCTCGCCGTCGGCGACGTCATCCGGCTGGTGCCGCCGGGCTGGCTGGGGCGCCGCGACGGGCTCGCCCTGCCGGTCGCGCAGATCGTCGAGGGCCAGTCGATCGTGCTTCGCCAGCAGCCGCCGCAGTTCGCCGTTCGACGCGGTCTGGTCGTTCCACGTCATGCCCCGCTGGGAGGATCGCTGCCGGCTGCTGGTGCGCAGCCGTTCCCGGATGCGGCACCCCGGTGAGGTGCTGGGCGCCGAACTGGCCGGGCCGGTGATGGCGCTGATGACGCGCGGGACGCTGCTGGGCATCAAGCGCCGCGCCGAACAAGCCTGGCGCGCGGACCGGCCGCCGGCCTGAGGTCAGCGGCGGATCTCCAGGACGTCCGCTAGCGGCCGGCGCGGCGTGGCCGGCGGAACGTCGCTCAGTGCGGGCACCATTCCGATGCGGATCAGCAGTTGCGGCTCGTCGGACCCGCCGGTCAGCGCGCGGATGATGGCCCGGCTGGCGCCCAGTTCGGTCATGTGGCTCAGCGTGCAGGTGGCCAAGCCCGGCCATCGTGGCTTCCAGCAGCACGTCGGAGAGCACCTCGCCGCAGCCGAGGGCATCCCTGCGGTTGTCGGAGTAGGTGGACAACACCAGGATCGTGGACCGGTCGTGGTCCACCTCGGGGCGGCGGTCGGCGTGCTCGCCGGCCGGGAACGTGCGCGCGATGTCGACGCGGTCGCGTTCGGCTCGCCGACACCAACGTGCTGTACGGGACGCCGTCGGAGACCTCGAAAGGCGATGTCCACCATTGCAATTCGGCGTGGTAGGACGTGTCGTACCGGCGCAGCGACTCGGTCAGCCGGGAGGCCTCGGCCAGCTCGGGCCGGACGGTGTCCGCCAACACGTGCAACACCGCCAGGTCGGTGTCGATCGTGGCTGCGCAACGCCGGTTCGAAAGCCTGCCCACTCCGGCGGCGCCGCGAACGGCAGCCGATCGGTGCGCCGGCGCAGGATCGCGTCGGCGCGGGCCCGGTGGGCGTCGGTGACGAACTCGATCGGAGCGAAGTCGACGGTCGCCAGATGGTCGAGGTCGTTGGGGTTCGGGAACCGGGCGATGTCGGCCTGCCAGCCCGCCGCCGCGCATGGCCACGCGAAGGTGATCCAGGACCGCGCCGCAGCTGATGACCGCCTCCCGTCCGGACAGGTCGGTGGCGTGCGGCACCCGGCGCGGCTCGAAGAACAACTTGAGCTCCGGGCCTTCCGAGACCCAGTGCCATGGCTGGCTGTTGTGCACCGACGGCGCCCGGCAGGCCAGCTCCACCGCGTTCGCTATCACCTGGGGATCGAGCGCCGACTTGGTCATGGTTCAACACCTAGGACTCTGCCGCGCGCGATACCAGGGGTCAGAAGTCACCTGACCGGGCCGAAAGCTCGGTGAAAAGCCGCCCAAAGGTCTTTGTGCCCTGGCCGGCGGGGACCTTGCACCCGCTGCTAGTGGCCGTAGTACCGCTGTGTCGGCGCAGGCCGCGGACGAGGATCGGGGTATGCCGCAGGCCCCGATGATCGCCGAGACGCACACCGGGATGGTGTTCCTCGTCGGCGACCGGGCCTACAAGGTGAAAAAACCGGTCGTCACCGACTTCCTCGACTTCAGCACCTTCGAGAGCCGCGAGCAGGCCTGCGCCCACGAGGTCGTGCTGAACAGCCGGCTGGCGCCGAACAGCTACCTCGGCATCGCCCATTTCGCCCAGCCCCAGGGCGGGGTGCCGGAGCCGGTGATCGTCATGCGCCGCCACCCCGACGAGCGGCGCCTGGCGACCATGGCGCGCCGCGGCGACGCCGTCGAGCCGCAGCTGAGCGCGGTGGCACTGGTGCTGGCACGTTTCCACGCCTCGGCCGCGCGCGGGCGCGACGTCGACGCCCAGGCCCGCGTCGAGGCGATCACCGGTCGCTGGCAGGAGAACCTCGCCGAGCTGGCGCGCTATGCCGAGGGTGAGGTCGCTGGGCTGAACCCGGACACCGTCGCCGAAATCAACCGGTTGGCAACCGACTATCATCGCCGGGACGCTCGGTGCTCTTCGCCCGGCGCATCGCCGAACACAAGATCGTCGACGGCCACGCCGACCTGCTGGCCGACGACATCTTCTGCCTCGACGACGGCCCGGCCCTGCTGGACTGCCTCGAGTTCGACGACCGCCTGCGCTACGTCGACGGCATCGACGATGCGGCGTTCCTGGCGATGGACCTGGAGTTCCTCGGCCGCGCCGAGTTGGGCGCAGTTCTTCGCTGACGAGCTACAGCCGGCTGGCCGACGACGCCGCGCCGGCGTCGCTGCGCCGACTTCTACATCGCCTACCGGGCCGTCGTGCGGGCCAAGGTCGACTGCGTACGGCATTCCCAGGGCCACCCCGAGGCGGCCGCGGACGCCCGGCGCCACCTCGACATTGCCCGTGAGCACCTGCGCGCGGGCGCGGTCCGGCTGATCCTGGTCGGGGGCGGCCCCGGTACCGGCAAGACCACCCTGGCCCGGTCGCTCGCCGAGCGGATCGGCGCGCAGGTGATCTCGACCGACGACGTGCGAGCCGAGATGGTGCGACTCGGCGACATCGCCGGAGCCCCGGGAGAACTCGACGAGGGCCTGTATACGCCGGCGAACGTCGACGCCGTGTACGACGCGGTGCTGCGGCGCGCGCACCTGAGTCTGTGCGAGGGCCGCAGCGTGATCCTTGACGGCACCTGGCGGGACGGCCGGCATCGTGACCGGGCCCGCCGACTGGCCGAAGACTCCTCGGCGGTGATGTTCCAGTTCGCCTGCAGCGCGACCACTCGACGCCAGCGTCGCGCGCATCCGGGCCCGCACCGAGACCACCTCCCAGGTGACACCCGAGATCGCGACCGCGCTGGCCGACCGGGAGGTCCACGGCTGGCAGGGCGCACACCTGATCGACACCAGCCGGCCGCTGGCCGACTCCGTCACCGAGGCCACCGAAATCTGTTGCCTGGCCTTCTGATCCGTCCCGTGTACCGCACCACCCATTAGAGGAGAGCCCGATGCCGAGCCGTTACGTCGAAGACATTGCCGATCTGAGGATGGCCGACGCCGAGGAGGCGGGCGGCAAGGGCGCCAACATGGGGGAGATGGTGGCCGCGGGTCTGCCGGTGCCGCTCGGCTTCGTGGTGCTGCGCGACAGCTATCTGGCCGCCATGCAGGCCGCGGGAGTGGCTGACGAGCTCAATGCCGCCCACCGTGACGCCCTGCGCAGCGCCGGTGACCAGGACCGGTTCACCGAGATGTGCGAGAAGATGCAGGCGCTGGTGTTGAAGGCCGGGATGTCCGACGACGTGCGGGAGCGGATCCTGGCCTCGTACCGAACGATGGGCTCGGATGTCAATGTCGCCGTGCGGTCTTCGGCCACCGGCGAGGACGGTGCCGACGCCTCCTTCGCCGGCATGAACTCGACCTTCACCAACATCTCCGGCGAGGCAGAGTTGATCGACGCGGTGCAACGCTGCTGGGCATCGCTGTTCGGGGCCCGGGTGGTCTCCTACCGGGCCAGCCGGGGATTCACCGCCGACCCGGCGATGGCTGTGGTGGTCCAGCAGATGATCGCCTCCGAGCGCTCCGGGGTGGCCTTCACCGCCGACCCGACCACCGACGCCACCGACCGGGTGGTCGTGGAGGCCGCGTTCGGTCAGGGTGAGGTCGTCGTGTCCGGATCGGTCGAACCCGACACCTACGTGGTGTCCAAGGAGACCGGCGAAATCCTCTCCCGCCGAATCGGTTACAAGTCCGTTCAAGATCGTACGGGGCGCCGACGGCACCGACCAGAACATCGACCTCAGCGAGGCCGAGGCGCAGGCCCAGGTGCTCAGTGACGACGAGGTGCGCACCATCGCCGATATCGCGGTCCGCAGTGAGCGACACTCGGGCTGCCCGCAGGACACCGAATGGGCCATCGCCGGCGGCAAGACGTACATCGTGCAGACCCGTCCCATCACCACCCTGCACCGGGTCGGCAAGCCGGTCCCGGAGACCCACGAGGTGTTACTGCAGGGCCTGCCCGCGGTGCCCGGCGAAGCGTCCGGCGTCGTCCGCGTCCTCGCCGACGTGAAAGACGGCGGCCGCCTGCAGGACGGCGAGGTGCTGGTGGCCCAGATGACCAACCCGGACTGGCTGCCCACCATGCGCCGCGCCTCGGCACTGGTGACCGACAGCGGCGGGATGACCTGTCACGCCGCCATCGTCGCCCGCGAGTTGGGAGTGCCCTGCATCGTCGGTGCCCGCACCGCCACCAAGGACCTCAAGGACGGGATGGTGGTCACCGTCGACGGCACCCACGGCCGGGTTCTTGCCGGCCGGCCCGCCGGCGGCGCGCAGACCGCGCCCGTCGCCCAGCCGGCCACCGCCGCGGTGATTTCCGAGGTGACCGGTACCAAGATCTACGTCAACGTGGCCATGCCGGACAGAGCCGAACAGGCCTCCGCCCTCGACGTCGACGGTGTCGGCCTGCTGCGTGCCGAGCTGATCCTCGAGGATGCGCTGGGCAACCGGCATCCGCGCGACCTGATCGAACACGGCGAGCAGGACAGCCTGGTGGACAAGCTGGCCGCCGCCGTCGGCCGCGTCGCCGCCGCGTTCGCCCCGCGCCCGGTGGTGTACCGGGCTTCGGACTTCCGCACCAACGAGTTCCGCAACCTCAAGGGCGGCGACAAGTTCGAGCCCGAAGAGCACAACCCGATGATCGGCTACCGCGGTTGCTATCGCTACGTCAGCAACCCGGACCTGTTCGGGCTGGAGCTCACGGCGCTGGCCCGGGTCCGCGAGCAGAATCCCAACCTGCACCTGATGATTCCCTTCGTCCGCACCAAGTGGGAACTCGAGAAGTGCCTCGAACTGGTCGACGCCAGCCCGCTGGGCCGCCAGCGCGGGCTGCACCGCTGGGTGATGGCCGAGGTGCCCTCGGTGGTGCACTGGCTGCCCGAGTACGTCGGCATGGGTATCGACGGGGTGTCGATCGGCAGCAACGACCTCACCCAGCTGATGCTGGGGGTGGACCGCGACTCCGAGCAGTGTGCCGAGCTCTACGACGAGTCCGACGGCGCCGTCCTCGACGCCATCGGCCAGATCATCGGCACCGCGCGGCGGCTGGGAATCACCGCGTCACTGTGCGGCCAGGCGCCGTCGAGCAGACCTGACTTCGCCGAACACCTTGTGCGCATGGGCATCACGTCGATTTCGGTCACTCCCGACGTGGCAGCGCGGACACGGCGCAACGTCGCAGCGGCCGAGCGGCGCCTGCTGCTCGAAGCGGCGCGGGCCCATTGACGGCAACCACCGATGACCACGCGCTGACCGCGACAGCGGTCGCCGGCGCGCCACTGACCGACGTACTTCGCTGGCTCGACACCTCGGCCGAGGGCCTGTCCAGCGATGCGGCGGCCGCACGGCTGGCCCGGGTGGGCCCGAATTCGCTTCGCACCCATCGGGTCAGCGCCTGGGCGGTACTGCGCCGCCAGCTCAACAACGCGGTGCTGGCGTTGCTGGCGGTCACCGCCGCGGTGTCGTTCTTCCTCGGCGACGCGACCCAGGCCATCATCATCGGCGTCATTCTGGTGGTCAGCATCGGACTGGGCTTCGTCAACGAGTACCGGGCCGAGCGCGCCACCGCGGCCCTGCACTCGAGCGTCCACCACAACGCGGCGGTCCGCCGCGACGGGCGGTTCGTCAAGATCGACGTCAACGGTCTGGTTCCCGGCGACGTCATCGCACTGACGCTCGGCGAGCTGGTCCCGGCGGATGTTCGGCTGATCACCGCCAACGGCCTGGAGTGCAACGAGAGCATCCTCACCGGCGAGTCGACGGCGGCGGAGAAGTCGGAGACGCCCGCGCCGCCGGACGCCGCCCTCGCCGACGCCGCCGACCTGGCGTTCATGGGCACGGTCGTGAGCGCGGGTGACGCCACCGCCGTGGTGTATGCCACCGGCCTGGACGCCCAGTTCGGCCGCATCGCAGCGGGTTTGGGGGAGCGTCAGCCCGAGACCGACTTCCAGACCGGGCTGCGGCGGTTCTCCTACCTGCTGCTTCAGGTGGCGATCACGCTGACCGTGCTGATCCTGGCGACCAATCTGCTGCTGCGGCGCCCGGTGATCGACTCGGTGCTGTTCGCGCTGGCCATCGCAGTCGGCATCACCCCGCAGCTGCTGCCCGCCGTGGTCAGCGCCAGCCTGGCCACCGGCTCCCGGCGGCTGGCCGAGCTCAAGGTGCTCGTCAAGCGGTTGGTCTGCATCGAGGACCTCGGTGACATCGACATCCTGATCACGGACAAGACCGGCACGCTCACCGAAGGCCACATCGTCCTCATCGAGGCGGTCGATCCGGCGGGAATCCCCGCCGAGTCTGTGTTGCGCAAGGGGATGGTGGCCACCGGCGTCGACCCCGCCGCCGGCGGCACCAGCGCCAACGCCCTCGACGCCGCGCTGTGGGAGTCCCACGCCGCGCAGCGGATGGTCATCGGAGCTGTGCATCGCATCGCCGAACTGCCGTTCGACCACCACCGGCGGGCGACCTCGGCACTCGTCGACGACGCGTCGGGGCGGGTTCTCGTCGTGAAGGGCGCGCCCGAGCAGGTACTCGAACACTGCACCGCCGTTCCGCCGGCGGCGCAGAGGGTGCTGGCCGCCCTGTTCGCTGACGGGCGGCGGGTGGTGGCGGTGGCCGGCCGCCCGGCGCCGGAACTGACGGAGATCACCCCCGCCGACGAGACCGGGCTGACGCTCGACGGCTTCCTGATCTTCGCCGACCAGCCGAAGCTGGCGGCCCGGGCGTCGTTGCAGCGGCTGGCCCAGCTCGGTATCGAGCTGAAGATCGCGACGGGCGACAACCCACTGGTGGCCGAAAAGGTCTGCGCCGAACTGGGTTTGGCGTCGAAGGGTATGGTCACGGGCGCCCAGTTGGGTGAGCTCGACGACGCCGGGTTCGAGTCCAGTGCTCAGAATTCCACGATCTTCGCCCGGATCTCACCGGAGCAGAAGGCGCGGTTGATCAGCGTCCTGAGGCGCACCGGACGGTCGGTCGGCTTCCTCGGCGACGGCGTCAATGACGCCTTGGCGCTGCATTCGGCCGATGTGGGCATCTCCGTCGACACGGCGACCGACGTCGCCAAGGACGCCGCCGATGTGGTGCTGCTGGAGAAGGACCTCGGGGTGCTGGCCACCGGCGTCGCCGAAGGCCGCCGCATCTTCGCCAACACCATCAAGTACGTCCTGATGGGCACGTCGAGCAACTTCGGCAACATGTTCAGTGCCGCGGCCGCCTCGGCGGTGCTGCCGTTCCTGCCGATGCTGCCGAGCCAGATCCTGCTGAACAACCTGCTCTACGACAGCTCGCAGCTGGCGATTCCCACCGACCGGGTCGACGAGGAGCAGTTACATGCGCCCGCGCACTGGAACATCGCGTTCATCCGCCGCTTCATGCTGACCTTCGGCCCGATCAGCTCGCTGTTCGACTTCGTGACCTTCGGGTTGATGCTCGGCGTGCTGCACGCCGGTGCGGTCGAGTTCCGCACCGGCTGGTTCGTCGAGTCGCTGGCCACGCAGACGCTGATCATCTTCGCGATCCGCACCCGCCGGGTGCCGTTCCTGCGCAGCCGGCCGGGTGGCTGGCTGGTGTTGACCACGCTGTCCGTCGTCGCGGTGGGTGTGGTGCTGACCGTGTCGCCGCTGGCGCATCAGCTCGGCTTCACGCCGCTACCGTGGCAGTTCTTCGGCGCACTGGCTCTGCTCACCGTGGCCTACCTGGTACTCGTGGAGATCACCAAGGTGGTCTTCTACGCCGAACCGATGCGAGTGCCCGGCGGGCCGGAACGCACTCGCGGCCGTGAGCACCGGATCCACCGCCGGGCGGCGCGGTTCAGCCACCACGGCCCATTGCCGCGGGCCTCGTCCTAGGCGTTGGAGGCCTGCCGCCGGCCGCCCGCGCGCCGCCCGCCGGCGAGCTTGGACAACCGGTCCACCCCGCGCGTCACGCCGGCGGTGAACTCCTCGACGTCGGGCGCGGCGTCGAAGTCGACCAACAACCCGAACGCCAGTTCGTCGGCGTAACTGAAGATGGCGATGCCGGTGCGGAAGCCGGCCGCGATCGGCGGGATCGGCAACAGCCGTATCACCTTGTGCCCCAGCACTGTGAGCTTCTCGCGGGGACCCGGCACGTTGGTCACGACGGTGACGATCGAGCGCTGCGGGAGCCGGGACAGCAACCGCACCGTCCACGCAGTCACCGGGAAGGGCACCAGATTGGCGGCCCAGACGAAGATGCTGCCGGCTTGGCGCTGCCCGCTGGACTTCGCGGTCTGCAGACGCTCGTGCACGGTCCGCAGTCGCTTCAGAGGATCGGCGACGTCGACCGGCAGGTAGGGCAGCATGAGAGACACCCGGTTGTCAGTGACGTCCATGGCGTCGGCGGCGCGGACCGACACCGGGACGAGTGTGCGCAGCGAGTCGGCCCGGGGCTGTTGACCGCGACGCAACAACGCCGCCCGGTAACTGTCGGCGACCGCCGCCAACGCGACGTCGTTGACGGTCACGCCGAAGGAGTCGCAGATCTCCTCGACGTCCGTCAGGGACACCACCGCGGCGCTGTAGCGGCGCAGATCGCCCACCGAGCCGTTGAACGGGGACTGTGCCCCTGGGCGCAGAAGACCCGCGGCGATCTGGGCGGTTCCCGTCGCCGCACGGACCGCCAGCCTGCCCACGCTGAGTGAGAACCGCACCGAATCACCCAGCCAATTCAGCGGATTCAGACTGGGCAGGGGTGGCCGCGGAGGCGCCGAGGTGTGCTGTGCCCCGCCGATCGAACTGGCGAAGCTCTCCACGTGGCCTTCGTCGCACAGTGCGGTCAGCAGGTTCGCCGTGGCGATACCGTCGGCCAGCGCGTGATGCACCTTGATCAGCACCGCCCACCGGTCTTCGGCCATGCCCTCGATGACCCAGCACTCCCACAGCGGACGGTCCCGGTCCAGGCGGCGTTCCATGATGGTGGCGATCTCGGCGTGCAGCGCGGCGTCGTCGCCGGGATGCGCCAGCGCGGCCCGCCGGACGTGGTGGGTGAGGTCGAAGTCCTTGTCCTGCACCCATTCCGGTGCGGTCAGGTCCAGCGGATGGGTTCGCAGCACCTGGGTACTGCGCGGGTTGGACAGGCAGCGCGCACCGATGGTGTCGCACAGTGTGTCGAAGTCCGGGCACGGTCCCTCGATGATCGCCACCCCGCCGATCGCGAGGCTGATGTGATGGTCGGAGTCCTCCAGTTCGAGGAATCCGGCATCCAGAGTCGTCAGGTTGGCCACGACTGTCGACTATGGCCCTGTGAGCCCGGTGGCGGCAGAGTCGGAAGTCACTCACTTGCGGGCGAGGTCAAGAGTGCAGCCCCGGCTGCCGAGGAGTCGGTGTCACGGCAGCACGGGGCTGATGACGTTATCGACACGTGGGGCGCGGTTGTTACCGCTCGCGGAGCTGTGCGTTTTTCGGCCCGCCCCGGCGGGTAGCCGTCGGACCATCTGGCACATGGAGGTGACATCATGCCGAAAACCACCAAGAGCGGCAGCGCCAAGAAGAGCGAGCTGCCCAGCACCCTGAAGAAGTCCGACGCCAAGGCGCAGCGGACGTTCGCCAAGACCCACGACTCCGCGTCGCAGGAGTACGGCGAGGGGGAGCGCGCCCATCGGGTCGCTTACAGCGCGCTGAAGCACAGCTACGAGAAGGTCGGCGACCACTGGGAGCCCAAGGACGAGAAGGGGCCCTCCGACGACCGGGCCCGCAGCGGCGGCCCGAACCCCACAGGGCAGCCCGCCGAGGGTGTCAACGCCAACGCCACCAAGAAGCACCTGCTCGACGTGGCGCGGCGGCTCGACGTCGCGGGTCGCTCCTCGATGAGCAAGGACGAACTGGTTTCGGCGATCAAGAAGGCCAACCGCCGGGCGAGCAGCCGCAACCGTTAGCGGCCCGACCGCGGTGTCGCGGGCTGGAGTTCGGCGTCGCTGAAGAACTCGAGAAGGTACTGACTCTCCTCGATCTCACCGATGGTCCGGCGGGCTTTTTTGCGGGTGATCAGGATGCCCGTCACGGCCACCGCCCAGATCACGTACTGCACACACCAGGCCAGCCGGAACGACGAGAACGAGTAGCCCCCGGCCGCCCCGATGATCAGGCCCATCGCCTGCATCACCAGCAGTGAGGCCAGAAAGCCGCCCATGTTCACCGCGCCCTGTGCGGTGCCCAGGATGGCGCGCGGGTTGAAGGTGCGCGCGAAGTCGAAGCCCACCATGGACCCCGGGCCGCCGACCGAGATCACCACGATGAGCACCACCAGCAGCCAGTGGGGTGCGGGGCTCGGCAGCGCGAGCACGACCGTCCAGATTGCCGCGTTGCTGGCGATGATGCCCAGTACCAGCCATGAGCGCCGGTGCGGGTGGCGGCCGGTGACGATGCCGATGACCACGCCGGACACGATGGCGGCGACCACCGAGATGGTCAGCAGAGTGCCCGCATCGCTACGCGAAACATTCTGCGCGGCAGTCAGATAGGGCACGCCCCACATCAGTGCGAAGGCCGTGACTGAGAACTGTGTGCCCATGTGCGTGAAGAAACCCAGCCGCGTGCCCGGGCGCAGCCACACCGTCTTGACGCCGCCGAGGGTCTCGCGCAGGCTCATCACCGGGTCGTGCACCACCGTCCCCGGCGGTGCGTTCTTGACCAGCAGGAGGGTCAGCACCAGCGACAGCACCCCCAGAGCGGCCACCGCGGTGTAGGCCGTGGTCCAGCCGGACCCGATGAGCAGGCTCAGGAACGGCACCGCGGAGAGCACCTGCCCGAGCTGACCCGAGATTCCGGTCAACTGCGTCACCAGCGGAATCTGACGGGGCTTGAACCAGTGCGGAACCAGCCGGAGTACCGAGATGAAAGTGAACGCGTCGCCGAGGCCCACCACCGCCCGCGCCGCGATCGCGGTGGGAAGGGACTCCGTGAAGGCCAGCGCCAACTGCCCCGCGACCATCAGAGTGCCGCCGGTCAGGATCATCACCTTCGACCCGAACCGGTCCAGGAGCAGGCCCGCGGGAATCTGTGCGCCCGCGTAGACGATCACCTGCAGGACCACGAACGTCGACAGCACTCCCGGACTGGCCGAGAAGCGACTCGCGGCGTCCAGACCCGAGACGCCCAGGGTGGTCCGGTCCAGCACGGCCACGACGTAGGCCAACAGTCCCGTCGACCACACAATCCAGGCTCGCACTGCCCGCGTCCTTCCCCTCGGCCGTCGATGTCGTCACCGGCGTGGCAGCACTGACACGACCCCTCAATCATCTCGCGCCGGGGCAAATTCATTCCCGGGCCTTGGCTGAAGCGGCGTCACTTCTCCGCTGCATGAGCTTTCGGATGATGTTTGACCTGCTGAAGTGGTACTAATGTACTACCGCGGAAAATCGGACCAAAAGCTTGTTATTTGCTCGACTCGACGACGACCGGAGCGGATCGCGTAGTGACTGACTATCGGATCGGAGACTTGGCGCAGGCCTCCGGTGTCACGGCGCGCAACATCCGTGCCTACCGCGAGCGGGGCCTGCTCGACGCGCCGCGCCGGCAGGGCCGCGTCGCCTGGTACGACGAACACCACCTCACCCAGCTCACGATCATCAACCAGCTGCTGGCCAAGGGCTTCAACTCCGCTCACATCGCCGGCTTCTTCGACGGCATCCGCGGCGGCCACAACCTGGCCGACGTGTTGGGCCTGCACCACGGGATGATCGGCGCCTGGCAGAGCAGCCGGGAGGCCGGGGAGACCCGGGAGGCCGGGGAGGCCGGGGTGGTCGCCGATGTGCTCGAGTCGACCCGGCAGGCGGTCGACGAACTGGCCGCCCGCGTCGTCGCCGCATTGCCGGAGTCCGCACGGCAGGTCCAGCATCGCGAAGTGGCGGCCCGGCTGGTCAGCCGCCGGCTGCACGAACAGGTCGTCGGCCAGACCGGTTAGACCCGCGTCGTGGCCGGATCGCCGCCGAAGCGCTGTGCCAGCCATACCGGTATCACCGCGACAACCGTCAGCGTCGCGGCGACGACGTTGATCACCGGCGCCTGGTTCGGCCGGAACAGGTTTCCGAAGATCCAGATCGGCAGCGTCTGAACCGTCGGCCCGGCGGTGAACGTCGTGACGACGATCTCGTCGAAGCTCAACGCGAACGCGAGGATGGCGCCGGCCAGCAGCGCGCCGCGCATCATCGGGAACGTCACATAGCGAAACGTCTGCCAACTCGACGCCCCCAGATCGGCCGAGGCGTCCTCCAGGCTGGTCCCGAGTCGTCGGAGCCGCGCCTGAATGTTGTTGAACACGATCACGATACAGAACGTGGCGTGCCCGACGATCACCGTCGCCAGCCCCAGCGTGACACCCAAGGCCGAGGTGAAGGTCGCGTTCAGTGCGATACCGGTCACGATGCCGGGCAGCGTGATCGGAAGCACCACAAGGAAACTGATGGTCTGCCTGCCGAAGAACCGGTAGCGCTGCACGGCGAACGCCGCCATCGTGCCCAACGTCAGGGCAAGCGCCGTCGCGCACAGACCGACGATCACCGAGTTGCCCAGCGACCGCCACATCCCGGTGCTGGCCCACGCGTCGCCCCACCATCGCAGGGTGAAACCGCTGGGCGGGAAGGCGAAGGTCTTCGACGTGTTGAAGGCGTTGAGCACCACCAGAAGCAGCGGCGCGTACAGGAAGACGAGCACGAACAGCGTCCAGACCCGCACCAGCCGGCGCATCGACGTCGAGAGCATCAGACGTTCTCCAATGCGCCGGTTCGTCGCATCGCCAGCAGGTATCCGACGATGGCCACCAACGGGATCAGTGACAGCGCCGCCGCCAGCGGCTGGTTGTTGGCGGTCACGAGTTGGCCGTAGATGATGTTGCCCAGCATCTGGGTCTTGCCGCCGACGATGGTGACGGCGATGTAGTCACCCAGGGACAGCGAGAACGTGAAGATCGAACCCGCGGCGATCCCGGGGAACACCAGCGGCGCCACCACCGTGCGCAACGTGGTCAGATCGGATGCACCGAGGTCGGCACTGGCGTCGATCAACGCGTTCGGCACCCGCTCGAAGGCCGCGAACACGGGAATCACCATGTACGGCAACCACAGATAGGCCAGCGTCAGCACGGTCGCGATCACGCCGTAACCCGGCGTGTACCCCGCGAGCCACGTCAGCGGACCTTCCGGGGACAGCATCATCCGCCACGCGTAGGCCTTGACCAGGTAACTGGCCCACAGCGGTGTCGTCACCGCGACCACCAGTGCCAGCCGCACCCGGGGCGAGGCGATCTTGGCCATGTACAACGCCAGCGGCACCGCCAACGCCATGCAGATGACGGTGACGGCCAGCGCGATCCCGACGGTGCGCAGCGTCGCCGTGCGGAACACCGGCTCGGTCAGCACCCGCACGATGTTGTCGCTGGTGTAGGTGCGCACCACCGCGCCGGTGAAGGCGTCGGTACTCCAGAACGACGAAACCAGCAGTACCGCAAGCGAACCGAGGTATGCGACCACCAGCCACGCCAGCGGCGGGACGAGCAGGACGGCCAGCGACAGCCGGGAGCGGAGCCGATGCGGCGATCGGCCCGCGACACTCACCCCTTGATCTGCTGCCACTTGTCGACCCACTCGTTGTAGGCCGTGCAGTTGTCGCCGCTGCCGTCCACGCACTGCTTCTGCGGTGTGGTCCAGTAGCTGATCTGCTTCGCGTAGTCCTCGTCGGTGGCGTGGAAGGTCGCGCAGAAATTCTTGTCGCTGGTGAACTCGCACGCCTTGGTCTGCGCCGGTGCCTCACCGAAGTACTCGGCGACCTGGGCGTTGACCTTGGGGGAGGTGATGTAGTCCATCCACTTGTACATGCAATTCGGGTGCGCGGCCTTCGACGAGATCATCCAGGTGTCCGACCAGCCGGTGGAGCCCTCCTTGGGCAGCACGGTGGCGATCTTGACCTTGCCGTCGCTCTCGAGCATGTTGGCGATCACCTGCCAGGTGGTCCCGATCACCGACGTGCCGGACTCGAAGGCCTGCACCGCCTTGGTGTAGTCCGACCAGTACTCGCCGATATTGCTGTGCTGCTGCTTGAGCAGGTCGACGGAGGCGTTGAGTTGATCCTCGGTCAGCGCGTACGGATTCTTGATGCCGAGATCGGGTTTGGTCTTCGAGAGATAGAGCGCGGCGTCGGCGATGTAGATCGGCGAGTCGTATGCCGTCACCTTGCCCTTGTACTCCGGTGCCCCGGGGAACACCGCGCCCCAGGAGTCGGGGGCGTTCTTGACCACGTCGGTGTTGTACATCAGCAGGTTGGCGCCCCAGCCGTGCGGAATCCCGTACATCTGGCCGTTCACCGAGTTCCACGGCTTGTCCTTGAGGAACGACGAGATCGTGTCGTAGTTTCCCACCAGCTTGGTGTTGACGGGTGCGACGTCGCCGGCGTAGATGAGCCGCAGCGTGGCGTCCCCGGACGCCGACACCCCGTCGTACTGACCGGTGCGCATCAGCTGCACCATCTCGTCGGAGGTGTTGCCCACCTTGGTGTTGACCTTGCAGCCGGTCTGCTGTTCGAACGGATGCACCCAGTCCACCGTCGGGTCGTTGGACCCGTCCTCGGCGTAGCCGGCCCAGGCGATCAAGTTGAGCTGACCCTCGCCGTTGCCGATCGCGGACAGCGGCTCCTGCTTCGGCGGCCCCGACGCGCTTCCGCCGCCGGGTGTCGAGGGGCTCGAACAGGCGGCGAGCACTGCGGCGAACGCGGCCAGCGCGACGCCCAGGCGGCGGGTGGTGGACTTCATGGCGAGCTCCTTCGGTGGGCGGTGCTATTCGCGAAGCGAACGGATTGCACGGATTGCATTGTCGGGCCAGGCGAGGACGACCGGCGTCCCATGGCTGATACCGGTGGAGATCTCCGCGCTGAGCACGGTGGCGGTCAGGCGCAGACCGGTTTCGGTGTCGGCGGCGATGCGGGTGATCGGCCCCGCGTAGACCACCTCGGCGATGACCGCCTCGGTGCTGCGCATCCCGGCGGGCACGGCCTCACCGGGTTGCAGCGCCACGATCCGCTCGGGCCGGATGGCGAAACTGCCGGGCCGACCCACCAGCGCCTCGGCGGCGGCGCCGTCGAAGACATTCGACGTGCCGACGAAGTCGGCGACGAACCGGTTCGCCGGATTCTCGTAGACCTCGCGGGCGGCGCCGATCTGTTCGATGCGGCCGTTGTTGAACACCGCCAGCCGATCGCACAGCGTCAGCGCCTCATCCTGGTCGTGGGTGACGATCACGAACGTGATGCCGACCTCACGCTGGATGGCTTTTAGCTCCACCTGCATCTGCTCACGCAGCTTGAGGTCCAGCGCGCCCAACGGCTCGTCGAGCAGCAGCACCCGGGGCCGGCCGACCAGGGCGCGGGCCAGCGCCACGCGCTGCTGCTGTCCTCCGGACAGCTGGGCCGGCTTGCGTGCCGCGTAACCGGACAGCCGCACCATGTCCAGCGCTGCGGCGGTGCGGTCCCGGCGTTCGGGCTTGGGCACCCCCTTGACCCGCAGCCCGTATTCGACGTTCTGGGCGACGGTCATGTGCGGGAACAGGGCGTAGTCCTGGAACACCGTGTTGGTGTCGCGGCGTGCCGGCGGCAGCGCGGTGACGTCTTTGCCGCCGAGATGGACCGTGCCCGCGGTGGGCTGCTCGAAGCCGGCGATGATGCGCAGCACCGTGGTCTTGCCGGACCCCGACGGACCCAGAATCGCGAACAGCTCACCGTCGCCCACGGTCAGGCTCGCGCCTTCCACGGCGACGATCTCGTCGAAAACCTTCCGCACGCCCCGCAACTCGATCTGCGGATCGTCGACGCCGGCTCCGGGGCTGGTGTCGACCGCAGGTGCGGCGCTCCCCGATGGCATGGGTGGATAGTACGGATGCCGTTGTCACGTCGCAGCCTCATGATCCGTTTCACCCGTCGACCGGCCATCGCGCCACCGATCCGGTACGCGCCATGCCCTGGTGCCAAAAGGTGATGCGGATGTGACCCGTGGCGATGGTGTGGTTGATGGGGCATCTGTCATATCCTGTGGCTCGTGTCTGTGTCGCGCCGCGACGTGCTGAAGTTGGCCGCTGCAACCCCGGTCGCGCTGGGTCTGGGGGCAGTCGCCTCGGCACTGAGCGCGCCGACGGCGTCGGCCGCGCCGCTGGGCGTCCTGCTCGACTATGCGGCCGGTGTCATCAGCGCCGCCGATCTCAAGGCCGCCGGAGCGACCGGCGCCATTCGCTATGTCTCCGACCGTCGACCGGGCGGGAACTGGATGCTCGGCAAGCCGATCCAGCTGCCCGAGGCGCGGGACCTGTACTCAGCCGGGCTGAAGATCGTGTCCAACTACCAGTACGGCAAGCAGGACACCGCCGACTGGCTCGGTGGGCAGCAGGCCGGCATCGTCCATGCCAAGCGGGGCTGGCAGCTACATACGGCGGCCGGCGGCCCGGTGGCCGCGCCGGTGTACGCCTCGATCGACGACGACCCCTCCTATGACCAGTACAAACAGCTGGTGGCGCCCTATCTGCGGGCCTGGGAATCGGTGATCGGTCACCAGCGGCTCGGTGTCTATGCCAACTCCAAGACCATCGACTGGGCGCTGCAGGACGGCATCGGGTCGTACTTCTGGCAGCACAATTGGGGATCGCCCAAGGGATTCACCCATCCGGCGGCACACCTGCACCAGGTCGAGATCGACAAGCGCAGCGTCGGCGGCGTCGGGGTGGACGTGAACAACATTCTGCAGCCGCGATTCGGGCAATGGGATTGACAGTAAACGCCAAACCTTACTGACTAGTAAGTTTTGCCAGCAAACTTTTGAACGCCATTTCGGTGAACAATCGTGGACTCATCGACCTAGCAGGTGCTTGGCCGAGCGTCGGCCGCCGGCGAGCTCGACCGCAAATTTCCAGGTTACGATTCGATAACAATCGTGCTTTGATCAGCACTGTTGTAGCTACTCGACCGTAACCACCTACACGCAGGACGTTTGTACCAGACCGTCGCAGCACTCCTTCGGCGGCGTGTTACCCACGGCACGGTTACCGATGCGTAGAACTCGTCAGTAACCAATATCGCCGTGAAATGGGTGCTTGTTCTTATGCCACTCTTAGTGCAGCCGGTATATCCGCCAAGACCTCTCCGCGCGAGAGGGACCAGCCGGATGACTCGGCTTGTCAGACCGTGATTCGACGGGGAATCGCCGACACCTCCGCAGAGCAGCGTAGGTCTGAGTGAAGCCGGCACACGACGCGACGAGAAGTATCGAGGAGTTAGACAAGGTGACGATCCACGAGCACGACAGGCTGTCCACGGGCGACGGGTCGGGGCGAGGCGGGGCTCCGCAGAGCACGACCCATGCGCTGGTCGATCGTCTGAATGCTGGTGAACCCTATGCCGTGGCCTTCGGTGGGCAGGGCAGCGCGTGGCTGGAGACCCTCGAGGAGCTCGTCACCTCGGCGGGTATCGAATCCGAGCTGGCGACCCTGGCCGGTGAGGCCGAGCTGCTGCTCGAGCCGGTCGCCAAGGAACTGGTCGTCGTCCGTCCCATTGGCTTCGAGCCGCTGCGCTGGGTGCGCGCGCTGGCCGCCGAGGAGCCCCTGCCCTCCGCCAAGCAACTGACCTCGGCCGCGGTTTCGGTCCCCGGTGTGCTGCTCACCCAGATCGCCGCGATACGCGCGCTGGCCCGCCAGGGCATGGACCTCACCGCCACCCCGCCGGTGGCCGTGGCGGGCCACTCCCAGGGTGTCCTGGCCGTCGAGGCGTTGCGCGCCGCCGGCGCCAAGGACGTCCAGCTGATGGCGCTGGCGCAACTCGTCGGAGCGGCCGGCACCCTGGTGGCCCGCCGCCGCGGCATCTCGGTGCTCGGCGACCGGCCGCCGATGGTGTCGGTCACCAACGCCGAGCCCGAGCGCATCTACGAGCTGCTGCAGGAGTTCGCCCAGGACGTCCGCACCGTGCTGCCGCCGGTGCTGTCGATCCGCAACGGACGCCGGTCGGTGGTCATCACCGGCACCCCCGAACAGCTGTCCCGCTTCGAGCTGTACTGCGAGCAGATCGCCGAGGCCGAAGCCGCCGAACGCAAGAGCAAGGTGCGCGGCGGCGCCGTCTTCAGCCCCGTCTTCGACCCGGTCGCGGTCGAGGTCGGGTTCCACACGCCGCGGTTGGCCGACGGGATCGACATCGTCGGCCGCTGGGCCGAGGCCGTCGGCCTCGACGTGGAGCTGGCCCGGGCGATGACCGAGGCCATCCTGGTCCAGCAGGTGGACTGGGTGGAAGAGGTCACCGCGCTGCA
Source organism: uncultured Actinomycetota bacterium (assembly GCA_963753095.1). GTDB lineage: Bacteria > Actinomycetota > Actinomycetes > Mycobacteriales > Mycobacteriaceae > Mycobacterium. The sequence goes on along the minus strand of CAVWBC010000002.1, from coordinate 96,727 downwards.
CGAGGCCGGCGCACGCTGGATTCTCGACCTCGGCCCCGGCGACATCCTGACCCGCCTCACCGCGCCGGTGATTCGCGGCCTGGGCATCGGCATCGTGCCGGCCGCCACCCGGGGTGGCCAGCGCAACCTGTTCACCGTCGGTGCGGTGCCCGAGGTGGCCAAGCCGTGGTCCAGCTACGCCCCGTCGGTCATCAGCCTGCCCGACGGGTCGGTGAAGCTGTCGACCAAGTTCACCCGCCTGACCGGACGCTCACCGATCCTGCTGGCCGGGATGACCCCCACCACCGTCGACGCCAAGATCGTCGCCGCCGCGACCAACGCGGGGCACTGGGCCGAGCTGGCCGGCGGCGGCCAGGTCACCGAGGCCATCTTCGACAAGCGGATCGCCGAGTTGGAGACACTGCTCGAGCCGGGCCGCGCCATCCAGTTCAACGCGCTGTTCCTCGACCCGTACCTGTGGAAGCTGCAGCTGGGTGGCAAGCGCCTGGTCCAGAAGGCCCGCCAGTCGGGTGCGCCGATCGACGGCGTGGTGGTCAGCGCCGGCATCCCCGACCTCGAGGAAGCCGTGGAGCTCATCGATGAGCTCAACGGCATCGGCATCGCGCACATCTGCTTCAAGCCCGGCACGGTCGAGCAGATCCGGTCGGTCATCCGGATCGCCGCCGAGGTGCCCACCAAGCCCGTCATCGTCCACATCGAGGGCGGCCGCGCCGGTGGCCACCACTCCTGGGAGGACCTCGACGACCTGCTGCTGGCCACCTACTCGGAGCTGCGGTCGCGATCGAACATCACGGTCTGCGTCGGCGGCGGCATCGGCACCCCCGAACGTGCGGCTGAGTACCTGTCCGGTCAGTGGTCGGCGGTGTACGGCTACCCGCTGATGCCCGTCGACGGCATCCTCGTCGGTACCGCGGCGATGGCCTGCCTGGAATCCACCACCTCGCCCGCCGTCAAGCAGCTGCTGGTCGACACCGCCGGCACCGATCGGTGGGTCGGGGCCGGAACGGCTTCGGGCGGAATGGCGTCCGGGCGCAGCCAGCTCGGCGCCGACATCCACGAGATCGACAACGCCGCCTCGCGCTGCGGCCGGTTGCTCGACGACGTCGCCGGTGACGCCGACGCGGTCGCGGCCCGCCGCGACGAGATCATCGCCGCGATGGCGCCGACTGCCAAGCCGTACTTCGGCGACGTCGAGGACATGACCTATCTGCTGTGGCTGCAGCGCTACGTCGAACTCGCCATCGGCGACGGCGACAGCACCGCCGACACCAGGGCCGCCGACTCGCCGTGGCTCGACATCACCTGGCGCGACCGGTTCGCCGAGATGCTGCAGCGCGCGGAGGCGCGGTTGAACGCGGCCGACACCGGCCCGATCGAGACACAGTTCGACGCGGCATCGGCCGACGGCGAATGGCTGCTGGAGAACCCCGACCAGGCGATCGCCGCTCTGGTGGCGCGGTACCCGGACGCCGACGCCGTCGTGCTGCACCCGGCCGACGTTCCGTTCTTCATCCAGCTGTGCAAGACCCTCGGCAAGCCGGTCAACTTCGTGCCGGTGATCGACAAGGACGTCCGCCGGTGGTGGCGCAGCGATTCGCTGTGGCAGGCCCACGACGCCCGCTACAGCGCCGACCAGGTGTGCGTCATCCCCGGCACGGCAGCCGTCGCCGGCATCACGCGGGTCGACGAGCCGGTGGGCGATCTGCTCGACCGCTTCGAGAAGGCCGCCGTCGACCAGGTGCTCGGCTGCGGCGCGCAGCCGCTGCCGGTGGCCTCACGGCTACGGGTCCGCACCGACGTCACCGGTCCGCTGGCCATCGTGCTGGACTCCCCGGATGTGCTGTGGGCCGGCCGCACGGCGACCAACCCGGTGCACCGGATCGCCCCGCCCGCCGAGTGGCTGGTGCACGACAATCGCTCTGCCACAAATCATTCCACCGGTGCACGGCTGGAGGCCGTCGCCGAGGACAAGGTGGTGCTGAGCGTTCCGCTGTCCGGCACCTGGATCGACATCGCCTTCACCCTGCCGGCGACGGTGGTCGACGGCGGTGCGCCCATGGTCACCACGTCCGATGCGGCCGCTGCGATGCGCGCCGTGCTGGCCATCGCCGCGGGTGTCGACGGGCCCGACGCGTTGCCTGCGGTGGTGAACGGCACGACCACCGTGACGGTGGAGTGGAATCCCGAGCGGGTCGCCGACCACACCGGCGTCACAGCGACTTTCGGATCTTCGCTGGCGCCGACGCTGTCGATCGTGCCGGACGCGCTCGTCGGCCGCTGCTGGCCGGCGGTGTTCGCCGCCATCGGCGGTGCGGTCACCGACACCGGTTTCCCGGTGGTCGAGGGCCTGCTGAGCCTGGTCCACCTGGATCACGCCGCACGTCTGCTCAAGCCGCTGCCCGACCACAGCACCCAATTGACCGTCAGCGCAACATCTTCGGTGGCGACCGATACCGAGGTCGGCCGCGTCGTACCGATCACGGTCAACGTCAGCGACGCCCGCGGCACGGTGCTGGCGGTGATGGAGGAGCGCTTCGCGATCCGCGGCCGCACCGGACCCGCCGAACTGACCGACCCGGTCCGCGCCGGGGGAGCGGTGTCGCGCAACGCCACCGACACCCCGCGACGGCGCCGCCGCGACGTCACCATCGACGCGCCCGTCGACATGCGGCCGTTCGCCGAGGTCTCCGGGGACCACAACCCCATTCACACCGACCAGGCGGCCGCGCTGCTGGCGGGCCTGGAATCGCCCATCGTGCACGGTATGTGGCTGTCCGCCGCCGCTCAGCACGTCGTCACCGCCACCGACGGCCAGCCCGTTCCGCCGGCCAAGCTGCTCGGCTGGACCGCCCGCTTCCTGGGCATGGTCAAACCGGGTGACGCGATCGACTTCCGCGTCGACCGGGTCGGAATCGACTTGGGCGCCGAGGTTCTGGAGATCAGCGCCCGGGTCCGGCGGGGCAGGAGCGAAGCGACTCGGGGGAATGACTCCGGCAACGAGCTCGTGATGAGTGCGACCGCGCGGCTGGCCGCCCCGAAGACGGTGTACGCGTTCCCCGGCCAGGGCATCCAGCACAAGGGCATGGGCATGGAGGTCCGCGCCCGCTCGAAGGCCGCCCGCACGGTGTGGGACAAGGCCGACAAGTTCACCCGCGACACCCTGGGCTTCTCGGTGCTGCACGTGGTGCGCGACAACCCGACCAGCCTGATCGCCGCGGGCGTGCACTACCAGCACCCCGAGGGAGTGTTGTATCTGACGCAGTTCACCCAGGTCGCCATGGCAACCGTGGCCGCCGCCCAGGTCGCCGAGATGCGCGAGCAGGGCGCGTTCGTCGAGGGCGCCATCGCCTGCGGTCACTCCGTCGGCGAGTACACCGCGCTGGCGTGCGTGTCCGGGGTCTACGAGCTGGAGGCGCTGCTCGAGGTGGTCTTCCACCGCGGCAGCAAGATGCATGACATCGTGCCGCGCGACGAGCTCGGCCGGTCGAACTACCGACTGGCCGCCATCCGGCCGTCGCAGATCGACCTCGACGACGCCGACGTCACCGCCTTCGTCGCCGAGATCGCCGAGCGCACCGGGGAATTCCTGCAGATCGTCAACTTCAACCTGCGCGGTTCGCAGTACGCGATCGCCGGGACGGTACGCGGCCTGGAGGCTTTGGAGGAAGAGGTCGAGCGGCGCCGCGAGCTGTCCGGCGGCAAGCGTTCGTTCATCCTGGTTCCCGGGATCGACGTGCCGTTCCACTCCAACGTGCTGCGGGTCGGTGTCGACGACTTCCGCCGGGCACTGGATCGGGTGATGCCGCGCGACGCCGATCCCGAGCTGGTCATCGGGCGCTACATCCCCAACCTGGTGCCGCGGCCGTTCACGCTGGATCGCGACTTCATCCAGGAGATCCGCGACCTGGTGCCCGCCGAGCCGCTCGACGAGGTGCTGGCCGACTATGACACGTGGCGTAACGAGAAGCCGCGCGAGCTGTGCCGCAAGATCCTGATGGAGTTGCTGGCCTGGCAGTTCGCCAGCCCGGTGCGCTGGATCGAGACGCAGGACCTGCTGTTCATCGAGGAGGCCGCCGGCGGCCTCGGCGTCGAGCGGTTCGTCGAGATCGGCGTGAAGTCGGCGCCGACGGTGGCGGGTCTGGCCAGCAATACCCTCAAGCTGCCCGAATTCGCCCACAGCACAGTCGAAGTGCTCAACTCCGAGCGCGACGCCGCGGTGCTGTTCGCGACCGACACCGATCCCGAGCCCGACGACGAGGACGAAGCGCCCGTTGAGCCGAGTGCGGACGCGCCGGTCGAGTCGGCCGTACCGGCTCCCGCCGCCGCGCCGGCCGCCCCGTCCGGTGGCAGTCCCAATGTCGCGCCCGGGGGCGCTCCGCGGCCCGACGACATCGTCTTCGACGCCGCCGACGCCACCATGGCGCTCATCGCGCTGTCGGCCAAGATGCGCATCGACCAGATCGAGGCGCTGGACTCCATCGAGTCGATCACCGACGGGGCGTCCTCGCGGCGCAACCAGCTGCTGGTGGACCTCGGCTCCGAGCTGAACCTCGGCGCCATCGACGGCGCCGCCGAGGCCGACCTGAACTCGCTGAAGGGTCAGGTCAGCAAGCTGGCCCGGACCTACAAGCCGTTCGGCCCGGTGCTCTCCGACGCCATCAACGATCAGCTGCGCACGGTGCTCGGCCCGTCCGGCAAGCGGCCCGCCGCGATCGCCGAACGCGTCAAGAAGACCTGGGAGCTGGGCGACGGCTGGGCCAAGCACGTCACCGTCGAGCTGGCGCTGGGCACCCGCGAGGGCACCAGTGTGCGCGGCGGCAGCCTGGGTGGACTGCACGAAGGCGCCCTCGCCGATGCCGCAGCGGTCGACAAGGTCGTGGACGCCGCGGTCAGCGCAGTCGCCGCTCGGCGGGGCATCGCTGTCACGCTGCCCTCGGCGGCCGGCGGTGTTGGCGGCGTGGTCGACTCGGCCGCCCTCGGCGAGTTCGCCGAGAAGGTCACCGGCCGCGACGGTGTGCTCGCCGCAGCCGCGCGGATGGTGCTGGGCCAGCTCGGGCTGGACACCCCCGTCACCGCCGCCCCGACGGCCACCGACGCCGAACTGATCGATCTGGTCACCACCGAACTCGGGTCTGATTGGCCGCGCCTGGTGGCCCCCGCGTTCGACGCGAAGAAGGCGGTGCTGCTCGACGACCGCTGGGCCAGTGCCCGTGAGGATCTGGTCAAGCTGTGGCTGGCCGACGAGGGCGACATCGACGCCGACTGGATTCGGCTGTCCGAGCGGTTCGAGGGTGCCGGCCATGTGGTCGCCACCCAGGCCAACTGGTGGCAGGGCAAGGCGCTGGCCGCCGGCCGCACCATCCACGCGTCGCTGTTCGGCCGGATTGCCGCCGGTGCTGAAGATCCGGGAACCGGTCGATATTCCGACGAGGTGGCCGTCGTCACCGGTGCGTCGAAGGGATCGATCGCCGCATCGGTCGCCGGGCAGTTGCTCGACGGTGGCGCGACGGTGATCGTCACGACATCCAAGCTCGACGACGGCCGGCTGGACTTCTACAAGTCGCTCTACCGCGACCACGCGCGCTTCGGGGCGGCGCTGTGGGTGGTGCCGGCCAACATGGCCTCCTACGCCGACATCGACGCGCTGGTGTCCTGGGTCGGCAGTGAGCAGACCGAAACGCTTGGGCCGCAAGCGGTTCACATCAAGGACGCGCAGACGCCGACGCTGCTGTTCCCGTTCGCCGCGCCGCGGGTGGCCGGTGACCTGTCCGAGGCCGGCTCTCGCTCCGAGATGGAGATGAAGGTGTTGCTGTGGGCCGTCGAGCGGCTCGTCGGCGGACTGTCGGCCATCGGCGCCGAACGCGACATCGCCTCCCGGCTGCACGTGGTGCTGCCGGGATCCCCGAACCGCGGGATGTTCGGCGGCGACGGCGCCTACGGCGAGTCCAAGTCGGCGCTCGACGCGGTGGTGACCCGATGGAGCGCCGAATCGTCGTGGGCTCAGCGGGTCAGCTTCGCGCACGCCTTGATCGGCTGGACCAAGGGCACCGGTCTGATGGGGCACAACGACGCCATCGTCGGTGCCGTCGAGGAAGCCGGCGTCACCACCTACAGCACCGCCGAGATGGCCGCGATGCTTCTCGACCTGTGCACCGTGGAGTCCAAGGTCGCCGCCGCCCACACGCCACTGAAGGTCGACCTGACCGGCGGCCTGGGTGATGTCGAGCTGGACATGGCCGAGTTGGCCGCCAAGGCCCGCGAGGAAATGACCTCGGAGGCTGCATCTTCCGATGACGAGCCGGCGTCGGGCACCATCGCCGCGCTGCCGTCGCCCCCGCGCGGCCACCGTCCCTCGACACCGCCGACCTGGGCCCCGATCGACGTCGACCCGGCTGACCTGGTGGTCATCGTCGGCGGCGCCGAACTGGGCCCCTACGGGTCGTCGCGCACCCGCTTCGAGATGGAGGTCGACAACGAACTGTCGGCCGCCGGTGTACTCGAGCTCGCATGGACCACCGGGCTGATCAAATGGGAGGACGATCCCAAGCCCGGCTGGTACGACACCGCCAGCGGCGAACTGGTTCCCGAGGCCGAACTCGTCGAGCGCTACCACGACGCCGTCGTCGAGCGTTGCGGCATCCGGGAGTTCGTTGACGACGGTGCCATCGACCCCGACCACGCCTCGCCGCTGTTGGTCAGCGTCTTCCTCGACAAGGACTTCAGCTTCGTGGTGTCCTCGGAGGCCGACGCACGGTCGTTCGTGGATTTCGATCCCGAGCACACCGTGGCCCTGCCCGTCCCGGATTCCAGCGACTGGCAGGTGATCCGCAAGGCGGGCACCGAGATTCGCGTGCCGCGAAAGACGAAGCTGTCTCGTACGGTCGGCGCTCAGATTCCCACCGGTTTCGATCCCACGGTGTGGGGCATCACCCCGGACATGGCGACGTCGATCGACCGGGTCGCGCTGTGGAACATCGTGGCGACGGTGGATGCGTTCCTGTCGTCCGGGTTCAGCCCCAACGAACTGATGCGGTGGGTGCATCCCAGCCTGGTCGCCAGTACGCAGGGCACCGGCATGGGCGGTATGACGTCGATGCAGACGATGTACCACGGCAACCTGATGGGTAAGGCCAAGCCGAACGACATCCTGCAGGAAGTGCTGCCGAACGTCGTTGCCGCGCATGTGATCCAGTCCTACGTCGGCAGCTACGGCGCGATGATCCATCCGGTGGGCGCCTGCGCCACCGCGGCGGTGTCGGTCGAGGAGGGTGTCGACAAGATCCGGCTCGGCAAGGCCGAACTGGTGGTGGCCGGCGGCTTCGACGACCTGACGCTGGAAGCCATCATCGGCTTCGGTGACATGGCGGCCACCGCCGACACCGAGGTGATGCGGTCCAAGGGCATCAGCGACTCGAAGTTCTCCCGCGCCAACGACCGCCGCCGGCTGGGCTTCCTGGAGGCCCAGGGTGGCGGCACGGTCCTGCTGGCCCGTGGCGACCTGGCGGTCAGGATGGGGCTGCCGGTTCTCGCGGTGGTCGCCTACGCCCAGAGCTTCGCCGACGGCGTCCACACCTCGATCCCGGCTCCCGGGCTGGGCGCACTCGGTGCCGGCCGCGGCGGCAAGAACTCGGTGCTGGCCCGTTCGCTGGCCAAGCTCGGTGTCGGGGCCGACGACATCGCGGTGATCTCGAAGCACGACACCTCGACGCTGGCCAACGATCCCAACGAGACCGAGCTGCACGAGCGGCTGGCCGACTCGATGGGTCGCTCCGACGGTGCGCCGATGTTCGTCGTCTCGCAGAAGAGCCTGACCGGGCACGCCAAGGGCGGCGCGGCGGTGTTCCAGATGATGGGCCTGTGCCAGATCCTGCGCGACGGCGTCATCCCGCCCAACCGCAGCCTGGACTGCGTCGACGACGAGCTGGCCAGCTCGTCGCACTTCGTCTGGCCGCGCGAGACGCTGCGGCTGGGCGATAAGTTCCCGTTGAAGGCGGGCCTGGTCACCAGCCTGGGCTTCGGGCACGTGTCGGGGCTGGTCGCCCTGGTGCATCCGGAGGCGTTCCTGGCGTCGCTGAGCGGCGAGGAGCGGGCGAGCTACACCCAGCGGGCGCATCAGCGCGTGCTGGCCGGACAGCGGCGGCTCGCATCGGCGATCGCCGGTGGGCGGCCGATGTACGAGAAGCCCGCCGATCGCCGGTTCGACCACGACAGCCCCGAGAAGCGTCAGGAGGCGGCGATGCTGCTCGACCCGGCGGCGCGACTGGGGGATGGCGACACTTACGTGCGATGAGCGGAGCGAAAAGCACAGTTGTCGCCGGTGTTAAGGTCACGGCGTGGCGATAGTCGGTGTGGGTATCGATGTGGTCTCCATTCCCGAATTCGCCGAGCAGGTGGACCAGCCGGGAACGGTGTTCGCCGCGACGTTCACCCCCGGTGAGCGCCGCGACGCGGCCGACAAGAGCTCGATGGCGGCGCGGCACCTCGCTGCCCGGTGGGCCGCCAAGGAGGCCGTGATCAAGGCGTGGTCGGGCTCTCGGTTCGCCCAGCGTCCGGTCCTGCCCGAAGGCATCCACCGTGACATCGAGGTGATCACCGACATGTGGGGCCGGCCGAAGGTCCGCCTGACCGGTGCCATCGCCGAACATCTTGCCGATGTGCTGATTCACGTGTCGCTGACCCATGAGGGCGACACCGCCGCGGCCGTGGCGATCCTCGAGACCGCGTAGTCCGCGGGCCCCCTTTTCGCCGAGCAGACGCAGAATCGCACCATCCGGAGCCGCGGATCGTGCGATTCTGCGTCTGCTCGCGCTGGGTAGGGCTGGGTAGGGTCAGGCCCATGGACGATCTGGTGGAACGGGTGGCGGCGGTGCTGCCGTCGGTGCGGGGTGACCTGGAGAATCTGGTGCGCATCGAGTCGGTGTGGGCCGACCCGGCGCGCCGCGGTGAGGTGCAGCGCAGCGCGCAGGCGGTCGCCGACCTTCTCACCGCGGCGGGGTTCGCCGACGTCGAGATCGTGAGCGAAGGCGGTGCGCCCGCGGTGATCGCCCGTCACCCTGCTCCACCCGGGGCGCCGACGGTGCTGCTGTACGCCCACCATGATGTCCAGCCGGAAGGTGATCCGGCACAGTGGGATTCGCCCCCCTTCGAGCCGACCGAGCGCGACGGCAGGTTGTACGGGCGTGGCAGCGCCGACGACAAGGCCGGCATCGCAACGCATCTGGCGGCGTTCCGGGCGCACCGCGGCAACCCGCCGGTCGGGGTGACGGTGTTCGTCGAGGGCGAGGAGGAATCCGGCTCACCGTCGCTGGGCCGGCTGCTGGCCGCGTACCGGGACAAGCTGGCCGCCGACGTCATCGTGATCGCCGACTCCGACAACTGGACACCCGACATCCCCGCGCTGACGGTGTCGCTGCGAGGCCTGGCCGACTGCGTGGTCGAGGTCGAAACCCTGCACCACGGTTTGCATTCCGGCATGTGGGGCGGTGTGGTGCCCGATGCTCTGACGGTTCTGGTGCGACTGTTGGCCAGCCTGCACGACGACGACGGCGACGTCGCGGTGGCCGGGCTGCACGAGTCCAGCGCCGCCGCCGTCGACCGCGGCCCGGACTGGGTGCGTGCGGAGTCCGGCCTTCTCGACGGCGTGACCGAGATCGGCTCCGGCACTGTGGCGCAGCGGCTCTGGGCCAAACCGGCGATCACCGTAATCGGCATCGACACCACGCCGATCGCGAAGTCGTCCAACACCCTCATTCCGCGGGCCCGCGCGAAGGTCAGCATGCGGGTCGCGCCCGGCGGGGATGCCGCGGCCCACCTCGATGCGCTGCGCCGTCACCTCGAAAAGCACGCACCGTGGGGTGCCCACGTCACGGTCACCCCGGGCGACGTCGGCCAGCCCTACGCCATCGACGCCACCGGAGGTGTCTACGAGGCCGCGAGGGCCGCATTCCGTCAGGCCTGGGGCGCCGAGGCGATCGACATGGGCGTGGGCGGGTCGATTCCGTTCATCGCCGAATTCGCCGCCGCCTTTCCCGACGCGAAGATCCTGGTGACCGGCGTGGAGGATCCTGGCACCCAGGCGCACAGCGTCAACGAAAGCCTGCACCTGGGCGTGCTCGAACGCGCCGCCACCACCGAGGCGCTGCTGCTGGCGAAGCTGGGGGAACGGGCGGTCAGACCCGACGATCGGCTCCCGTCGTAACGGAAGCCGATCAGGGGTCGCCGGAGCCTTAACGGGTGCGCGTGCCGTTACGTGCGCCGACGCGAGTCCAGATCAGCAGAACGACGATGGCGCCGATGACGGAGCCCAGGATTCCCGACGGCTGCAGGAATCCTTGCGATGCGTCCTTATGGAAGATGAGGTAACCGAGAAATCCGCCGACGAACGATCCGACGACTCCCAGGACGATGGTGGTGAGCACCGACATGTGTTGCTTGCCGGGAACCAGCAGGCGCGCGAGCGCACCGGCGATGAGTCCGACGATGACGATGGTGAGAATGAGTCCGAGCATGGTGTGAGCCTTTCGCGAATGTGTCCCACGGGCGGTGGCACTGCGGGCCGAGCGGTTGCTCGACGCCTTCACCAGTTGACACCCCTTAGGGGGGTACCGGTACACCCCTAGGGAGGTAATCTCGCCGCATGGCAAATCGATCCGGGAGGCCGATCACCGTCGCACTGGTCGATGACTACGACGTCGTGCTGATGGGTGTGGCCAACATGTTCAATCAGTACCGGGATCGGGTTGTGGTCGCCGAGATCGATGCGAACATGAGTCTTGACGACCAGGTGGACATCGTCCTCTATGACTCGTTCGCCCAACCGGAGTCGGACCACGACGAGATCGCCGCCCTTGTCGACAATCCGCGGGCCCGCCGAGTGGTCGTCTACACCTGGAACTTTCACCCTGACCTGATCAACAGCGCACGCACCAAGGGAGCACACGGATACCTGTCCAAGACGTTGCCTGCCCGGGAACTGGTGACGGCTCTGGAAGCGGTGCATGCCGGCGAGATCGTGATCAGCGACGTGCCACCACGCCCTCGCACGGCGATCGGCCTGGACTGGCCGGGTCGCGGGGAGGGCCTCAGCGACCGCGAGTCGGAGATTCTGGCACTCATCACCCAGGGAAAGAGCAACGCCGAGGTCGCCTCACTGACCTACCTCAGTCCGAACACGATCAAGTCCTACATCCGGACGATCTACCGAAAGATCGATGTTGCCAGCAGGACTCAAGCGGTGCTGTGGGGCGTCGACCACGGCTTCACCCCCGACCACCGCCGCATCGATCACTGGCGGGGTGGTCCCTGACTCAACGCCGCGTCCACCTGCGCCGCCGTGGTTCTCCCAGACTCGATCGCCCCGTCGACCCAGCCTGACCAGACTCCGGCGAAGTCCGCCCCGGCGAGGTGAATTGCGCCCCAATGGGTCTCGACCTGAGCGAGGTCAGGAGCCTGTCCGGGGCGCAGCGCCAGCCAGGTGCCCTTAGAGAAGGGATCGTTGATCCAGTCGTGGCCGTAGACCTCTTCGACGGTGGCACCCAGATCGAGCCGGTCGAGGCCGGCTTGAACCAGGTCGGTACGGTCGACGGCCAAATCCGGCGCGAGGCCGAAAGATGCCATGATGGAACGCTTTTCGGCCGCCTCGCCCACTTCGCCGATGACCGTGCACTCGACGACGCCCGGCCAGCCCATCGCGAACACATACTTCAGTCCGGCTGCCTTGGACCACACCTTGATGCAGCGGCCGGTGTGCCCCTGGCTCACCAGGCGGGCCAGCGGGGCCGGAAGGGCCGGATTGAACTCGATGTCGCCGAGGGTGTTCAGCGGGGCGGCCAGAACAACCCGGCTAGCCGAGTAGATCTTGCCCGTGGCGGTGACGACGTCCACCCCGTCGGCTGACTCGCTCACCGACGCGACGGGCTCACCCAGACGGATGTGGTCGCTGATCTCGTCGGCTACGCGTTGGGCCAAGCCGCCGCTGCCGATGTCGACGCGGGCCAGGGATGCGAAGAACGAGTACGCGGGATCGTTGTCGAAGCCCGCGATCTCCCGCAGGTACACCAGGGCCGAGAACTCCTCGGGCAGGGCTCCGGTCAGCGTGTAGGACTGGGCTCGAAGCAGATCGGCGATTGCCGGCGGCGCGTCGAGTTTGTCCAGATACTCGCTGAACGGGATGTCCAGGTCGGCGGTGTTGACCTGATCGAAGCCCTTGGCGAAGACCACCGGTGCGACATCGGCTTTGAGACGGTCCAGGACCTGCTCCAACTCGTCCATGTCCACGAGTGAGTCGGGTTCGTCGCCCTCGCCGTGGCGACCGTCGAGGAACCACCGGTTCGCGCCGCCCTTGTCCGCTTCGACGAACCGCGCACCGTAGCGGTTGACCTCGGCGGCCATGTAGTGATGGCGCTTCGGGTCGAACCATTCGGCGCCGAGGTCGACCACGACGTCCGTCCCCGGGAACGTGGAGGTGTACGTGCGGCCGCCGGCCCGGTCGCGGGCCTCCAGGACCACCACGTTGCGGCCCGCTTCGAGCAGGTCACGGGCAGCCACCAACCCGGCGAAGCCGGCTCCGATCACGACAACGTCACACCGTTCGGTTTCACGCATGTGGGAATTGTGACACGCTGACTGAATGTTCAATCACCAGTTCCCCGAGTTGGCGGATGACGGCCGGGGCTTCGCCCTGTGAGCAGCGCCAAGGACCTGCCTGACCGGGCGCGAGCGGTCATCGTGGGCGGCGGCGTGACCGGGTGCAGCATCGCCTACCACCTGGCCCACCTGGGCTGGACCGACATCGTGCTGCTGGAGCAACACGAGCTCACCGCCGGCACCACGTGGCACGCGGCCGGCCTGATCACCTCCGCGGGTATGACCGACGAGACCGCGCTGTTCCTCAGCCGCTACTCACGCGACCTGTACGAACGCCTCGAGAAGGAGACCGGCCACTCCACCGGGTTCAATCCGGTCGGACATGTCAGCCTGGCCACCAGCCCGCAGCGCCTGGACGCGCTGCGCCGCTCATCCGCGTGGATGCACGGGTTCGGTGTCACCGAGCACGAGATCTCAGCGCGCGAACTTCAGGAGATGTGGCCGCTGCTGGACACTTCCGACGTACTGGCCGGCTTCTACGTGCCCGATGAGGGCAGAGCCGACCCGGTCGGCGTTGCCACGTCGATGGCCAAGGGCGCCAAGGCACTCGGCGCACAGGTCATCCAGGGCGTCACCGTCAGAGGCGTCGAGACCAAGCACGGCCGGGTGACGGCCGTCGACACCGACCAGGGCCGCATCGAGACCGAGGTCGTCGTCAACGCCGCCGGCATGTGGGCCCGCCAACTCGGCGAGCGCGACGGCGTCTGTATTCCACTGCAGGCGGCCGAGCACTACTACCTGATCACCGACACCGTCCCCGGCATGACTCACGACCTGGCGGTGATCGAGGACCCCGACCGCTACGGCTATTACCGGCCCGAGGGCGACGGCATGTTGGTCGGCCTGTTCGAGCCGGTGGGTGCTCCCTGGTCGCTGGACGGGGTGCCGGACAACTTCGCCTTCGGCACTCTTCCGCCGGACTGGGACCGCCTCGGCCCCTATCTGGACGCCGCGCTCGCGCGCATTCCGTCACTGTCCGAAGTCGGGGTGCGGCTGTTCTTCTGCGGCCCGGAGTCCTTCACTCCGGACATCCGGCCGATGCTCGGGCCGGCCCCCGAACTGGATGGCTACTGGGTGGCGGCCGGAATGAACTCGCTGGGCATCCTGACCGGAGGCGGCGTCGGTAGCGTGATGGCGCACTGGATCGTCGACGGCGTGCCGCCGGTCGATGTCACCGGTTACGCCATCGACCGGGCCGCCGTTCACGAAAGCTCCCGGCGCTTTCGCGCCGACCGCACCGTCGAGCAGCTCGGCGTGCTCTTCGGCGACGCGGTCTGGCCCGCCTGGAAGCCCGGCTCCGCGCGCGACGTTCGGCGCTCGGTGCTGCACGACCGTCTGGTCGCCGCCGGCGGCCATTTCAACGCCTCGGTGGGCTGGGAGTTCGCCGAGTGGTACGACACCGACGGGGCTCATCCGGCGACCACGCTCGATTTCGCCAGACAGCCCTCGTTCGACATCGTGGGCCGCGAACACCGGGCGGTGCGCGAGGATGTCGGCGTCCTGGACATGAGCCTGATGGCGAAGTTTCTGGTGCAGGGGCCCGATGCGGCGCGGGTTCTCGAGCGCTTGTCGGTCAGCGTCGTCGACCGCGAGATCGGGCGACTGGTCTACACACAGTGGCTCAACACCGCCGGTGGCATCGCTGCGGACTTGACCGTCACCAAGCTGGGAGAGGAGAAGTTCCTCGTCGTCGCAAGCGATCTCATCCACCGCCGCATCGAACCGATGATCCGCCGCGAAACCCGGACCGATGAGGTCGTCGTGGTCACCGAGGTCACCTCGGGAACGACGCTGCTCTCGGTGCAGGGGCCGAAATCGCGTGAGTTGCTGTCGCGGCTCACCGATGCCGACCTGTCCAACGCCGCGTTCCCGTATCTGTCAGCGCGACAGATCCACGTCGGCTATGCGCCGCTGCTGGCGGTTCGGGTGACCTACCTCGGTGAGCTCGGCTGGGAGTTGCACATCCCCGCGGAGTACGCCGCCGGTGTCTTTGACGAATTGACCGCTGCCGGTGTGGATCTGGGGCTGCGGCCGGTGGGGCTTGCCGCGATGGCGAGCCTGCGGTTGGAGAAGGGATATCGCGACATCGGTGTGGACATCGACAACACTGATAACCCTATCGAGGCGGGCCTGGGGTTCACGATCGCCTGGGACAAGCCAGGCGGTTTCGTCGGTCGCGATGCCCTTCTGGAGTTCAAAGCGCAAGGGCCCCCGCACAACCGGGTCGTGAGCGTGTTGGTCGAGGACCGCTGCGCCGACCTGTTCGGCAATGAGCCGGTGACGGTTGGCGGCAAGTGGGTCGGTTACGTGCGGGCCGCCGCTTACGGCTACACCCTCGGCGGGCCGGTGGGCCTGGCGAGCGTGTCCCATGAGGGCGGGGTCACCGCGGACTGGTTGCGAGAGCAGTCTTTCTGTGTTCACACCCCTGGCGGCGACCTGCCGGCACGACTGCAGTCAGCGCCGTTCTATGACCCCGCGCGAACGCGCATCCTCGACACCTACACCTAGACAGAGATGTCGCGGCGCAGCTTGGCCACATGCCCGGTGGCCTCGACGTTGTACTGAGCCACCTCGCACGGCTCGCGCGGATTACGTTAGCTTACACACGATCGTCATGAGTGTGCGATCAGCGCGGGGGGCCCATAATGACTTGTCCGAACTTGTCCGCTCCCTCGATCAAACGCGAGGGCGGAATTTCAAAGCCTTCCGGACGTGGCGTCGCCTTGTCGCGACCGGAGTAGCGGAACATTCCTTCAATTCCTGCCGGTGTGTTGATCATCAGTAGATCTGCCGTCTTTGACGTGATGCGATAGGCGTGTGGAATGTTCTTGGGCAGGAACACAATTCCGCCCTCCGCCAACTCCGTCTCCTGGTCGTCTACCCAGACCAGTGCGGTTCCTTTGATCAAAATGAACACTTCGTCTTCGCGCGTGTGTTTGTGGTACGGCGGGGCTTCGCCTTCGCTCACATCGAAGCGTCCGATCATCAACTGGCCATCTGTGGCCTTACCGTCGAGCAAGATCGCCAGTGTGCCGCCGTCGAGCCATTCCAGTTGTTGTTGCTGCTCCGGTTGCGCCAGGTACGCCATACTCATGAGTCATCCCTCTTCGTTGTCGGCGGGAGCACCAAACTTCCTCCGGAGTGGGTCAGTTGCGTGACTTCAATGTCGGACGTCGAGAATAACGCCCTTTGCCTATCGGCACGCCAACGGTGAAAACGGCTCCAGCCGTAGCCGTTGGATTTCAGTCGGTAGCTGTTGCTACCTGAGCAATGATCTTCTGGATTCTTGTTGTGGTATGTGCAGCCTTGACGTTGTACTGCGCGACCTCGATCTTGCCGGTCTCGTCGACGACGAACGTCGAGCGGATGACACCCTGCACGGTCTTGCCGTACATCTTCTTCTCGCCGAACGCGCCCCACTCGCCGAGCACCTTCCGGTCCGGATCTGAGAGCAGCGGGAAGGTCAACGCGTCGCGGTCCCGGAACTTGGCCAGCTTCTCCGGCTTGTCGGGGGAGATGCCCACCACGTCGACACCCGCCCCGTTGAGTTCGGCGAGGCTGTCGCGGAAGTCGCAGGCCTGTTTGGTGCAGCCGGGCGTCATCGCCGCCGGATAGAAGTAGACGACGACCTTGCGGCCCTTGAAGTCGGACAGCTTCACGGTCTTACCGTCCGCGTCGGGCAGGCTGAATGCTGGAGCCTTGTCGCCGACTTCGAGGCGAGCTGTTTCGGTCACCGTCTATCCCTTCTTCCACCGGTGCATCGGGTTGACGCCGGCTGATCTAGGGTAGTTCGGCAGGGCGGCAATTTGGAGGGTGGAAGTGGCGGACCGGGATCCCGATCTCATCAAGGCAGACATCGATCAGGCGCGTGACCGCTTGGCGTTGACGGTCGATTCGCTGGCTGAGCGGGCCAATCCACAACGGATCGCCGACGACATCAAGGGTGCGTTACTGCGCTTCGTCAAGAAGCCCGCCGTGGCCGCGGCGCTGGCCGGCGTGGGTGTGGTGACCGTGGTGGTGGTCGTACGCCGGATCCGGAACGGCTAGACGTTCAGCGTCGGCGTAGCCACTCGCCGAAAGATCGGCGGACACTGGGTGGATTCGCCTGACGGCCCAACCTGTTGCAGTTGAGTACCTGGACCGGTGCGCCCTGGATACCATGTTGCGCAGCTACGTCACCAGCGTGGAGGTGTGGATTGGGCGGGCCCATATGGACCTCATCCTCCATCCCCATTGGCTAACACCTCGCTCCGTTGTCTGGTGGCCGGCCCGAAGCGGATAATCGGGCTTTCAGCTAACGGGGACTATAGCACCGCACTTGCCATCTATGCAGTCCAGAGGGGTGATTTCGCCCACTGGATGCTCTGTCGGTTATCAACCCTGACCCGTTGGCGCAGGTCAGCTGCATGACCGGATGAAATGACCACGCTATTTACACAAACATTAATAACCTGCGGAAACGCGGCGGGAGTCCCGATTTTCGGCAACGTCAGGAACTTTGCCACCAGCCGGGCGATGCCGTCGCGGCCCGAAACAATGAAAGACCGGGCCGTGTCCGGCCCGGTCTTTGCTGTGGTGCGCCGTCAGGGTTTCGAACCCCGGACCCGCTGATTAAGAGTCAGCTGCTCTACCAACTGAGCTAACGGCGCGAGAACCGCGTCAGCGACAATAACAGGCCGCGCCGCGCAAGGCGAAATCCCCACGTATCAACGCGGCGAGGGCGCTGACCTGTGCGGTCGCCACCAGTGTCTCGCTGCCCTTAGACTGTTGCCAATCTTTCCAAGCCTTTCCGAGGCGTTCACACAGGTTCGAGGTACAGGTCGGTATGAGGCAGGTCGGCTCGACGCTCCGTCGGCGCTACCGCACCTGGCTGGCGGTGCTGGTCACCGTGCCGGCTCTGGTGGTGGGGGTCGGCGCCTGCGGCAGCGACCAGGCGCCCGCCCCGGCCAAGGTGATCGCCGACAAGGGCACGCCGTACGGCGACCTCCTGGTCCCGGAGGTGTCAGCCTCGGTGAAGGACGGTGCCGTCGATGTCACGGTCGACCAACCAGTGACGGTGAAAGCCTCGGGCGGAGTGCTCGGGGCGGTGTCAATGGTCAACGAGGCGGGCACCGAGGTGCCCGGCCGGCTCAGTCCCGACGGTGTGACCTGGTCCACCATCGACCCGCTCGGCTACAACAAGCGCTACACCTCAGCGCCCAGTCGCTCGGGCTCGGCGGGGTCACCACCGAGACGATGACGTTCAAGACCCAGTCGCCCGAGAACCTGACCATGCCCTACCTGCTGCCCGGCGACGGCGAGGTCGTCGGGATCGGGCAGCCGATCGCGGTGCGGTTCGACGAGAACATTCCCAACCGCGTGGCCGCGCAGCGGGCGATCAAGGTGACCACCAATCCACCTGTCGAGGGCGCGTTCTACTGGCTGAACAACCGCGAGGTGCGGTGGCGTCCGGCAGATTTCTGGAAGCCCGGCACCACGGTGGACGTCGAAGTCAACACCTACGGCGTGGACCTGGGCGACGGCCTGTTCGGGCAGGAGAACCTCACCACCCACTTCACCATCGGTGACGAGATGATCGCCACCGCCGACGACGACACCAAGATGCTGACGTCCGGCGCAATGGTGAGGTCGTCAAGACCATGCCCATCTCGATGGGCAAGAACGGCACGCCCACATCCAACGGCACCTACATCATCGGCGACCGTTTCTCGCACATGATCATGGATTCGTCGACGTACGGCGTTCCGTCCAACTCTCCCAACGGATATCGCACCGAGGTCGACTGGGCCACCCAGATGTCCTACAGCGGAATCTACGTGCACTCGGCGCCGTGGTCGGTGGGTGCACAGGGCTATTCCAACACCAGCCACGGCTGCCTGAACGTCAGCCCGAGCAACGCGCAATGGTTCTACAACAACACCAAGCGCGGCGACATCGTCGAGGTCATCAACACCGTGGGTTCGACACTGTCCGGCACCGAGGGCCTCGGTGACTGGAACATCCCGTGGGAGCAGTGGAAAGCCGGCAACGCGAACGCGTAGCCCTTCCTGCCGAACCCGATCTGACGCCCACGCGCTCCCCTGCATAACCCGATCTGACGCGCACGCCAATTTGGTGCTAACGTGGTCTCAATACACGTTCCATAATTCATGAAAGGGATGGCATGAGAGACCTCAACCTGGGGTTGGCGCTGGTGGCGGCGGGATTGATCGCCGCTGGATTCTCCACCGGCACCGCCTGGGCCGGTGGGCCCGACGGCGCCACGGACCCCGCGAATGACCTGTTCGAGGCGGTCGGCAGCGGGACATTCGACGACAGTCGGGACGGCCCAGGGGGTGCGAGTACGGAAGTGGGCTTCCGTGCCACAGGGCCTACCGCCGACCAGGCGTCGGCGGCCGTCGTGACGGCATGTGAGGCTGCCGGTGGCGTGGACTGCACCAGCGACGAGGTGACGAACGACAACGTCTGCATCGTGTCGGTTTTCGACCCGGGCACCGGCGTCGACGCCGGCGGCGCCGGAGCGACGGTTGAGGCCGCCCGTCAAGACGCGATCCAGCGCGCGGCAGCCGCCAACACTCCGATGTCCTCCGCTGCCGCAGTCCTCATCTCGGCATGCCCCTGACCCCGGCCACGCGGCAACCCAATCAAAAGGTGGATCACCAATGAAACGTAAAGGCACATCAGCACTTCTAATAGTGGGTGGCGCCCTGGCGCTCGTCATCGCGGCTCCGGCTGCCCAGGCGCGGCCGACCTGCCAGGAATTCGAAGACACGACGATCTGCGAAACCAAGGGCAGCGTCTCGATAAAGGCGAAGCCCGGGACCACGGCGCCTCCCGCAGCGTCAGCGGGGACTCCATTCACGCCCGGGGCGCCGAACAGCTCAGTGCTTGGTGCCCGCGGCGCGCTCGCGGACTGAGACTCGGCGACAACGGCCGTACCCGAGCCGCTGACATGGCACGATGAACCTTCCTACGGGTAGGGGGTCACCATGGGTGTCGGCCGGGCACGCGTTCTCGGCGGGCTCGGCCTGTCGCTGTGCAGCGCGGTGTTCCTCGTCGTCATCTGGGAGTCGTACGGGAACGTCTGGTGGCTGACGTTCGTCGCGTTCGTCCCGATGTACGTCGCCCAATACCGGGTGCTGCCCCGGCACTGGAGTGCGGTGCCGGTGGCTCTGGCCTTCGCCGGCTACTACCTGGCGCTGGCGGGAGTGGGCGCCTCGGTTCTGCCGACCTGGATGATCCTGGCCACCGCTGCAGTCTTCGGTCTCATCGGCCTGGGCATCGGAATCGTGTTGCGGCCCTTCGCCGAACGGACCGGCTACCGCTGGTTCGTCGTGCAGTTCGGACTGATCTGGGTGGCCATCGATCTGCTGGTGCAGAACAACGAGATCATCGGGACCTACTCCTGGATCGCCTATCGGATCGGCGGTCTGCCGCAGTTGGTGCAGCCGGTCAGCGTGTTGAGCACGCCGGCGCTGAACCTGTTGCTGCACGTCATCAACGCCACCGTCGCGCTGGTCGTCCTGGCTGTCATCGACCGGCGCTGGCCCGCGCTCGCCGATGTCGCGGTGCCACGGCGGGTGCTGGTGTGGTCGGTGGCGGTCCCCGCCGTCGTGAGCCTGATCTGGATCGGGTGGAGCCTGGCGATCTTCAAGTCGGTCACCGACCGGATGGGCCCCGATGTGAAGGTCGCCGCGGTGCAACCGGGGCTGGACAATGCGACGCCGGGCACGCTGATCTCGGCAGGCGATCTGCATCCCGGGCGCACCGAGGAACAGCGCCGCGCCGCCCAGATCGGCCAGCTCAGCGAGATGACCCAGCAGGCGGCGACAGGCGGGGCCAGGATCGTCGTCTGGCCGGAGGAAACGCTCGACTACGACCCGAGGGTCACCGACACCGATTGGATCCCTGCCTTGGTGCGCCAGACCGGGGTGTATCTGGCGATGGGCTTCACCCCGGATGCCAGTAATGGTTCGGCGCCGAACACCGCGCTGCTGTGGAATCCCGACGGGGACGTGGCCGCGGTCTATTACAAGACCAAACGCGTTCTGGCAGAAGGGGAGTCGTTCACTCCGGGTACGGTCTACCCGACAGTGGAGACGTCGTTCGGCGTCGTCGGCACGATCATCTGTTTCGACATCGACTTTCCGGACGGGCCGGCCCGCCGGGTGGCGGCCAACGGCGCACAGATGATTCTTGCGCCGAGCATCGACTTCGAGTCGGTGGCTGACGTGCGGAGCGCCTCGACGGCATTCCGTGCCATCGAGAATCGGGTCGCCATGGTCAAGGCCGACGTCGCCTGGGACTCGGTGATCGTCGCGCCGAACGGGCGGGTGGTCACCAGCACCGCCGTGCACGCGGAGCGCGGCGGTCCGGCGTTGTTGGTGGCCGATGTTCCCTTGGGTCCGCGCGGTGCGCCGTTCACCCGGTTCGGGGGAGCACCGTTCCGGTGGTCGGAATGGGCGGTGACGCTGTTGATGCTCGGTGCAATGGTCGTGGCAAAGCTGGGCTCAGCCCGTCGGCTCACCTGAGTGGGTCAGGCAGGTCCCGTCGCGGTAGCGGCACGGCTCGGTGGGCGTGGTCGCCTTCTTCAGGTGCCGCCACTTGGATTCCTCGTGCTGCGTCTTCTTCGCCATGCTGAGCGGCACGTAGGGGTTGCTGTGTTCGGCCCGTTGGTGAGCCAGAATCTCGTCATCGGTCATCGGTCATCGGTGCCAACTCCTGAGGTCCCGTATTGATCAGCGGCGGCTCGCCATGGCCCAGCCGCGGTTGCCGCTGGCTCGCGTTCGGAGACGATGAGCGAATCTCTTGATGGCGCCGTACACGACGATGTCGAACTCACGCTCAGTTGAGCTCACGCACCGTCTCAATCCTTGATGAAGCTGTATATGCGGTATGAGACCTCCCCGCGCTTCAGCGCGTTGTAAGCCCGCGAACCTGGCGTGCCGGCAAATTCGCGGCCAATGCTTTTCAAGAAGGACGGCACGCGGCGGTCGACCAGGTCCACCGACCGCTGCGAACGTTTCTCCATCCCGCGCAGCACTTCGGCGGTGACCTCCCGCTGCGAAAGCTGTCGCATCGGAGCGCTGGCCAACTCTGACTCCCATCCGGCAACTTGGACGAGGGGACGGAGATCGCAGTAGAGGAAATGCCCGCCCGGGCGCAGCACCCTTGCCGCCTCGGCGAGAAAACGCGGAAACCGGGGATAGCAGTGCGAGGCTTCGACATTGAGCACCACGTCGAAGGATCGGTCGTCGAAGGGCAGGTTCTCGGCGTCGCCCTGGACGAAATCCAGACCAGGCAGCTCGTATCTCTCTTGGCAAAACGCGACGCCGGCCGGGTTCAAGTCCAGCCCCGTATACGAGGCGGGGTGAAACGTGCGCATGAGGTAAGAGGCTCCGCCGCCGTGGCCGCAACTGACCTCGAGCACCCGCTTGCCGCTCAGATCCGCCTGGGTCGCCGTGCGGTGGTAGAGCTGGATGTGGCCCCGGTTAGGCTCGTCAGCCGCCGCCAGTGGCACGGCCATCGGCGGATCCTCTTCGTAGGCCCAGTTGATGAACAAGACATCTTCGCCGTAGAGCCCGCGTGTCATGAGCGGGTACCAAAACCTCCATATTTTCTTGTAGACGCGGGTATCTCCCAGCCAGTAGATCAGTCTGTACAGCGGGCGCGCTGGTGGACTGGAGCCGTCGGCCATGGGCGAGAGTATGGCAGACCCGAAACAAGCAGATCTTCGACTTGGATTGCACCGTGTCACCGCATCCTCGGGTACGACTCCGTAGCGTGCCTGATATGACGTGGAGCAGCGCGGTATCGGTGCGGTGAGTACCGAGGGATTCCGCTTCGGCTTGCTCGATGCGATCCTGTGCTCGCGCTTTTCGCCGGCCACGCTCCCGCGGGCGAGTTCCCTTGTTGCTGCTGCAACGGGCGCCGACTCGTATTGGGTTGGCGACCATCTGAACGCGCTGTTGCCGCGATCGATCGCCACCCCCGAATATCTCGGCATCGGGGCGAAATTGGTGCCCAAGATTGATGCCAACCTCGAACCGTGGACGGTGCTGGGAAACCTCGCCGCACGGAAACATCTCCGCGGCCTGCGCCTTGGAGTGTGTGTGACCGACGCCGGTCGACGCAATCCAGCGGTCACCGCGCAGGCCGCCGCGACTCTGCACCTGCTGACCCGTGGCCGAGCCATCCTCGGTATCGGCGTCGGTGAACGCGAAGGCAACGAGCCCTACGGTGTGGAGTGGTCCAAGCCGGTGGCGCGGTTCGAAGAAGGCATCGCCACGATTCGTGCGTTGTGGGATTCGCACGGCGAGCTTATATCGCGCGAATCGCCGTACTTTCCATTACACAATGCCTTGTTCGACCTCCCGCCATTCCGTGGGACGTGGCCCGAAATGTGGGTTGCCGCGCACGGTCCGAGGATGCTCCGAGCCGCCGGACGCTACGCCGACGCCTGGGTTCCCTTTGTTGTGACTCGTCCGACCGACTACGCCCGCGAACTAGAAGCCGTGCGCGCCGCGGCGTCGGACGCCGGTCGTGACCCAATGTCGATTACCCCTGCCGTCGTCCGTACCGTGGTCACCGGCCCGAATCGCGACGACGTGGACGAGGCGCTGGACTCGGTCATTGCGAAGGCGTCGGCTCTCGCCATACCCGCCAAAACCTGGGCACGCCACGGCGCTCAGCATCCGCTGGGAGCCGACTTCTCCGGCGCACAGGATCTGGTCCCGCAAACGATCGACAGGCAGACCGCCTTGTCATACACCGCGAAAGTCCCGGCCTCGCTTATGAGAGAAATCTTCTTTCATGGGACACCCGACGAGGTCATCGACCAAGTAGTGGAATGGCGCGATCACGGCCTGCGCTACTTATTGATTATCAACGGAAGCCTGGTCAAACCGAGCCTGCGCAAGGGTTTGCCGGCGAGCCTGTCGCATGTAAAGGTCCTGCGCGGACTCGCAAAGCTGTGAATTGTCACCCGCCCCCGCTGGGCCGGCGGCAAGTTTGATTGCGTTGCGTATCTCGCGTCAAGCAATAAAAAGGTCAGGGCGTGAAGACACGCCCTGACCTATCGGGTGGCTGACGGGACTCGAACCCGCGACAGCCAGGATCACAACCTGGTGCTCTACCAACTGAACTACAGCCACCATTGCCGCATCGGCCGAACGGACCGCAGCGCGTCGTCGATACTAGCCGCTTTCGAGCCTCCGCAGCCGAATCGGTGTCAGCCGGCTCCGCCCGAGGTCCAGCTGGCAACGCGCGGCGATCTCGCTGGTAGACGGGCCCGGCGGCGCGACGAACGCGGTGCGGCGGTAGTACTTCAGTTCCCGGATCGACTCCTGGATGTCGGCCAGGGCGCGGTGGGCCAGGCCCTTCTCCGGCTGGCCGTAGTAGATCCGGGGATACCAGCGCCGGCACAGCTCCTTGATCGAGCTGACGTCGATCATCCGGTAGTGCAGGTAGTTGTCCAGCGTCGGGCATGTCGCGGGCGATGAAGCCGCGGTCGGTGGCGATGGAGTTGCCGGCCAGCGGCGCGGTCTTGGCCTGCTTCACGTGGCTGCGGATGTAGTCGAGCACCAGTTCCTCGGCCTCCGCCAGGTCCACCGTCGACGCCCGCACCTCGTCGATGAGCCCCGAGTGGCGTGCATCTGCGCGACGACCTCGATCATGCCGTCCAGCGCCGCGTCGTCGGTGTGGATCACCACGTCGACGCCGTCGCCGAGGACGTTCAGCTCCGCGTCGGTCACCAGGGCGGCGATCTCGATCAGCCGGTCCGAGCGCAGGTCCAGGCCGGTCATCTCACAGTCGATCCACACCAATTCTTCGCGCACAGCGATCCACAGTAGGCCCACCGGTTCCGGTGCCGTTCCACCCGCAAGCCGGTCGCCAGTAGTGTCTTACCGGCCGCAAGCGAGCACGACAGAGGATCGCGCCATGACGAGCGAATCGACAGCGACTCCCGCCCAGCAGATCGCCGCCGGCTACGCCATCGACGGGCCGGCGCTCGAACTCGGCTCGGTCGTGGTCGACGGCGTCGTCGATCCCGCGGCGCAGATCCG
Source organism: uncultured Actinomycetota bacterium (assembly GCA_963753095.1). Taxonomy (GTDB): domain Bacteria; phylum Actinomycetota; class Actinomycetes; order Mycobacteriales; family Mycobacteriaceae; genus Mycobacterium. Next base: position 72,017 of record CAVWBC010000002.1, on the reverse strand, counting down.
CATCCCGCTGGCGATGATGAACCGCCACGGCCTGGTCGCCGGCGCCACCGGCACCGGCAAGACCAAGACGCTGCAGGTGATCGCCGAACAACTCTCGGCCGCCGGCGTGCCGGTGGTGATGGCCGACGTCAAGGGCGATCTGTCGGGCCTGTCGAGGCCGGGCGGAGGTCAGCGACAAGACCACCCAGCGCGCCAAGGACACCGGCGACGACTGGACGCCTGCGCCGTTCCCGGTCGAGTTCCTGTCGCTGGGCACCGGCGGGATCGGCGTCCCGGTGCGCGCCACGATCTCCGCGTTCGGGCCCATTCTGCTGTCGAAAGTGCTGGGGCTCAACGCAACTCAGGAGTCCACGCTCGGCCTGATCTTCCACTGGGCCGACCAGCAGGGGCTGCCGCTGCTGGACCTGAAGGATCTGCGCTCGGTGATCACCTTCCTGACCAGTGACGAGGGCAAGGAACAGCTGAAGACGCATCGGCGGCGTGTCGTCGGCGACCGCGGGCGTGATCCTGCGGGCGCTGGTCAACCTCGAGGCCGAGGGCGGCGACACGTTCTTCGGGGAGCCCGAGATCGACCCGGCCGATCTGCTGCGCGTCGATGCGCAGGGCCGCGGTGTGATCACCCTGCTCGAATTGGGCGACCAGGCCGCCCGCCCGGTGATGTTCTCCACGTTCCTGATGTGGGTGCTGGCCGACCTGTTCACCTACCTGCCCGAGGTCGGCGACGTCGACAAGCCGAAGCTGGTGTTCTTCTTCGACGAGGCCCACCTGCTGTTCACCGACGCGTCGAAGGCCTTCCTGCAGCAGGTCGAGCAGACGGTGAAGCTCATCCGGTCCAAGGGCGTCGGCGTGTTCTTCTGCACGCAGTTGCCCACCGATGTCCCCAACAACGTGCTGTCGCAGTTGGGTGCGCGCATCCAGCATGCCCTGCGTGCGTTCACGCCCGACGATCAGAAGGCGCTGACCAAGACGGTGCGCACCTACCCCAAGACCGATGTCTACGACCTGGAGACGGCACTGACCTCGTTGGGCATCGGCGAGGCGATCGTCACCGTGCTGTCGGAGCGCGGTGCGCCCGACGCCGGTCGCCTGGACCCGGCTGCGGCCGCCGCGGTCGCTGATGGACACCATCGGCCCGGACTACATCAAGGCCGTGGCGCAGGCCAGCCCGCTGTTCCTCAAGTACGGGCAGACCGTCGACCGCGAATCGGCCTACGAGATGCTGGCGGCCAAGTTGGCGCCGCCGCCGTCGAGGAGCCGACTGCGATCTGCCACCGCTGCTACCGACCGGGCATCGACCTGCCGCCGATGCCGAAGCAGGCGCAGAAGGCCGAGCCGGGCATGCTCGAGCAGATGATGGACAACCCGGCCTTCAAGAGCGCGATGCGCTCGGCCGGCACCGTCATCGGCCGCGAAATCACCCGCAGCATCTTCGGCACGGGCGCCGGGCGCTAGGCGCCGACATCAGAGCGCGGCGTTAGTCGCCGCCGAGCTTCTTGTAGACGGCGCCGACGATCGGCGTGACGATCGCCCGCGGCGCGTACCCGCTGGCCACCGACATCGCCTTCGACGTCACCCCCGGCACCACCCGCATCTTGTTGCGCTCCAAGCCATCCAGCGACATCCGCGCGGTGTACTCGGTGTCGATCCACAGGAAGTCCGGGATCATCCGTCCACCAGTGACTGCTCTGCCGGGTCGGGCAGCTCGGTGCGCACCGGCCCCGGCGCCAGCACCGTCACGTGGACGCCGGTGCCCTTCGAGCTCCCCGCGCAGCGATTCGCTGAACGTGTTGGCGAACGCCTTTGTCGCCGCGTAGGTCGCATTGTTGGGGATCGGGGAGTTGCCCGCCGCCGAACCCGAGATCAGGATTCCGCCGGCCCCGCGGGCGAGCATCCCGGGCAGCACCGCCAACACCAGGTCGTGCACACCGAGCACATTGAGCTGAACCTGCGCCTTCTCGTCTGCCGGGTCGAGCTTGGCAACCGGCCCGAATGTCGCGGTGCCCGCGTTGGCGCACAGGATCGAGATGTCGCGGTTCGCCAGTTCATCAGCCAGTTCAGTGCGCTGCCTGCGGATCGGCGAGGTCGACGGCGCGGACTTCGACGATCACGCCGTAGCGCTCCGTCAGCCGGGCGGCCACCGTGTCGAGGACGTCCTTGCGGCGGGCTGTGATGATCAGGTTGTGCCCACGGGCGGCGAGCTCGGCGGCCAACGCCTCACCGATGCCCTGGGAGGCACCGGTGACGACGGCTCGACTGTCCGGGGAGGGTGCGGGGACTGGCATGCGGCAATCGTAGGGGGATCGCTACTACTGTTTCTCCCATGACCAGCCCCCGGCCGGCTTCGCCGCCTGTCGGGCGGTCCAAAGTCGTGGCATGGGCGTTGTGGGACTGCGGCTCCACCGGACTCAACGCCATCGTCGTCACCTTCGTGTTCTCGGTCTACCTGACCGGCACGGTCGGGCAGGGCCTCACCGGGGGCGCGTCACCGGCCAGCCTGCTGGGGCGCGCGCTGACGATCGCGGGCCTGACCGTCGCCGTGCTCGCACCGCTCACCGGTGTGCTCGTGCAGGCCCCGCACCGCAGACGGGTCGCGCTGGCCGTGCTGACCGGCCTGGCCGTGCTGTCCACCAGCGCGACGAGCCTCATCCGCGTCGACCCCACCTACCTGGTGGCCGGCCTGGCGCTGCTGGCGCTCACGGCGGCGTGCAGTGATCTGGCCAGCGTCCCGTACAACGCCATGCTGCGTCAGCTCTCCACACCCGAGACGTCCGGACGGATCTCCGGGCTCGGCTGGGCCGCGGGCTACGTGGGCAGCGTCGCGCTGCTGCTGCTCGTCTATGTCGGATTCATCGGCGGCAACGGGCCCACTCGCGGCCTGTTCGGCGTCGCGGTGCAGGACGGCCACAATGTGCGCGTGGCGATGCTGGTGACGGCCGCCTGGTTCGCCCTGTTCGCGCTGCCACTGCTGCTGACCGCCCACACCTTTGCCCCCGCCGCGGAGCCCGGCGACCGGCGGGTGAGCCTGCTCGGGGGTTACAGCCAACTGTGGAGCGATTTGCGGGCGGAGTGGCAGCGTGACCGCAATCTGGTCTACTTCCTGCTGGTCAGTGCCGTGTTCCGAGACGGCCTGGCCGGCGTGTTCGCCTTCGGCGCGGTGCTCGGGGTCAGCGTCTACGGCGTCTCGCAGTCCGACGTGCTGATCTTCGGTGTCTTCGCGTCGACGGTGGCCGCGATCGGCGCGGTGGCCGGCGGGCAGCTCGACGATCGGGTCGGTGGCAAGCCGGTGATCGTCGGCTCGCTGTCGGCGATGATCGTCGTCGGCATCGCACTGCTGTCGCTGTCAGGTCCCGTCGCGTTCTGGGTGTGTGGGCTGCTGCTGTGCCTGTTCGTCGGACCCACCCAGTCGGCGTCTCGCACCCTGCTGCTGCGGATGGCCGGCCACGGCAAGGAGGGGGTCGCGTTCGGTCTCTACACCATGACCGGGCGCGCAGTCGCCTTCCTGGCGCCCTGGCTGTTCTTCCTCTTCGTCGACCTGTTCCATGCCGACCGCGCCGGTCTGATCGGGATCTGCGTCGTGCTCGCTGCGGGGCTGCTGGGCATGCTCGCGGTGCGGGTGCCCACCCGCGCCCGCGCCTAGACCGCGCCGGTACAGATGGTCAGGCCGCGGCCGGTGCGCTGCGCCACCTGCACCCCGTTGACCGACACGCTGCACGACACGTCGCGCCCGACGTTGACGATGGCGACGCTGGCCGAGCTCTTCGCCGGCGAGGCCAGGCTGACCTCTTTGCTCCACGGCAGCATCACGTTGAACTCGGTCTGCATGACGCCGCCGGTGTCGACGTAGGTGATGTTGATCGCGCGGCCATCGCCGGAGACGTTGTAGACGACCGTGTCGGTGCCGGTGGGACTTGGGGTCTCGCCGGGGACGGTCGGTGTGGCCGGCCCGGTGGTGGTCGGCGACGGCACCGTGGTCGTCCTCGTGGGCACCCGGGTGGTGGTGGTCGGACGCGGCACGGTGGTACTCGATGGCGACATCGACGGCAGAGGCGCCACCACCGTCGACTCCTTCGATGAGCCCATGACGATCACCAATGCGATCACCAGGCCCACCACCAGCAGGACCGCGACCGCTGCGGCGATCCACAACCAGCGCGGCGATCTCGGCGGCTCGGGTGGCGGCGGCGCCTGCGGCGGCTGGGTGGGAGGGTAGCCACCGCCGGGCTGCCAATACGTGGGCAGCTGCTCGGTGGGGTTGGTCATCGGTGGCACGTAGCCCTGCCCGTAGTACGGGGGTCCGTAATACGGACCCGAGTAGGCCGGATCGGTGTTCGGCGGATAACCGTTGGCCGCTGCCTGGGTCGGGTCGGACCACTCCGGCCGTCGAGGATCGTTCATGCCCACCTCATGACCTGCAGGCTACCTGCGCGGGACCGCATCGTGGTTCATGGCCCACGTGCACCTGGTGTTTACCGCCGGTGGGCGACGTGAACTGCGATACGGGATCATCGGGATGGCGGGCAGAACGCCCAGAAACGAGGCGAGGTGGCGTGAACCGGGAGGTACGGGCGACGTACGGCGCCTCGATGTCGCCTGACGCGACCGCATTCGCCCACCTGGTCGACGACGGTGGTTATCCCCGCGCGGTGCAGCGCTTCCTGCGAGGCTGGCGAGCCAGTTCCTCGCGTGATGTCGAACTGCCGGTGGAGGGGCCCGTCACCCGTGTCCTCCATTCCGCCGACGGGCACTGGCTGGCATGTCAGGTCGCACCGGAGGGCGGCACTCGCACCCAGATCTGGGTGGTCACCACCGACCCCGACGACCGGCTGGCCCGCCGCATCGACGGGATGGGGGAGGGCAGCGTTGCCGGAACCGCGGAGTTGATCGGCTGGGACGGCACCCGGGTGTCGGCGATCCTGACCGGTGAGGACGGGGTGGGCCAGTCGACGCTGATCGATCCCGTCGACGGCCACCTCGTGGTGCTGGACCGGCGCTCGGCGGGCAGGCTGGTCGACGCCTGGGCCGGCTCGGCGCTGGTTCGGGTCGGTCCCCGCGGTCACCGCGAACTCATCATGTTGCGCGGTCTGACCGAAATCGCGCTGCTGCCTTACGATCCCGGCGCCACCACCGACGCTGGCGTCATTCTCGACGACCATGCTCCCCGCCGGCTGAGGTATGGCCCGGACGGCGAGCAGTTCCGGCTCTACCAGCCCGCCCACACCCACGGCCCGGGCGGCACCGAGGGGTATGTGCGCGCGCTGATCCGCAGCGACAACGGCGCCGACCACGCCCGACTGCTCGAGGTCACCACCACCCCGGACGGCGTCGCCTACCACGTCGTCGCCGAGCGGCCCGGTTACGACCTCGACGAGTTCGTCGTCAGTGACGACCTGTCCACCGTGGCACTGCTGTGGAACATCAACGGCTGCAGCGAGTTACAAATCCTCGAATACGCCGACAACACATTGACCCCACCCATCCCATTGCCCAGCATGGTGGCCGGCGAACTGTCGATCAGCGCCGGCGGGTCTATGGTCGCGATGACCGTCCAAGGCCCCGATATGCCGCGCACCGTGGAACTGGTGGACCCGCGCTCACGGGAGTGGGAGCGTATCGACCGCCGCCCGAGCCGGGGCCCCGTCACGCCGGTGCCGACGCTGCAGACGCTGACGGCCCGTGACGGATTGCAACTCACCGGCTGGCTGTACCGGCCGCCGGCCGACGTCGATCAGGTGGGCGCGATGATCTTTCTGCACGGCGGTCCGGAGGGCCAGTCGCGCCCGGGCTACAACGAACTGTTCCCGCACCTGCTCGACAAGGGCATCACCGTGTTCGCGCCGAATGTGCGCGGCTCCGGTGGCTTCGGCCGCTCCTTCGCCCACGGCGACGAGAAGGAGAAGCGCTTCGCGGCCATCGACGACGTCGCCGACAGCGCCGAGTATCTGGTCGCGCACGGGCTGGCCGATCCAGGCCGGATCGCCTGCGCGGGTTGGTCGTACGGCGGGTACCTGACGCTGGCCGCTCTGACCTTCCATCCCGAACTGTTCGCCGCCGGGATCAGTATCTGTGGAATGAGCGATCTGACCACGTTCTACCGTACTACCGAGGCTTGGATCGCCGCGGCGGCCTATCCCAAGTATGGGCATCCGATCAGCGACCGTGATCTGCTCGAGGCGCTGTCCCCGCTGCGCCGGGTGGAGCGTCTGACGGCCCCGTTGCTGGTCGTGCACGGCGGCACCGACACCAACGTTCCGGTCAGCGAATCGGAGCAGATCGTCGAGGCGCTGCGCGATCTCGGCCGCAGCGTGCGTTATCTGCTCTTCGACGACGACGGCCACGAGATCTCCAAGCGGGAGAACCGCGAGACCCTGGCAGCCGAGGTGGCGAACTGGCTCGCTGCTGCGTTCACCTCCGCTCGTGCGTCGTAACCGCAGGTCGTGCTCAAATTTCCGGCACGAATGTTTAGGAAACTTTCGGTGGGGTAAAACCTTGTCCGCCAAGCGGTGCCAAGTGGTGCGGACGACAAGGGAGGCTCACGATGCGAGGGCGCGGAATCGTGGGAGTGATCGTGGTCGTATGGCTGCTGGTCGGGGTGCTCGCAACGTGGCAACGCGGGTACTTCTCGAACAGCGCAGCAAACTGTGCGACGGCAGGGTCCATCGCGTTGACCGTGGTGGCCGGACCTTTGAACTACGGGGGCGTGAACCCCAAGGTTGAAGGGTGCAACCTGCCTCAGCCCAGTCAGTAGTGCGATGAAAAGAGTTCAGCAAGTGGATGTTTGGAGGAAAGAATGATCGTTCTCGGAGCAATCTTGCTCATCCTGGGATTCGTGCTCAAGGTCCAGATCTTATGGACCATCGGCATCATCCTGCTGGTGATCGGGGCGGTGCTGTGGCTGCTGGGTGCCGTTGGCCGTCCGGTCGGTGGTCGGCGCTATTGGTATTAGCCGAATCTGCTGCGATGACCGTCGCCGCGGGATGACAACGCGGCGATTGTCATCGCGCGCAGCACATCGCGTGAACGCCCCTGGTCGGCCGACTTGGCCGCCAGGGGCTTCATGCTGTGGGGGGTCGAGTTGAGCAACCCGAAGACGGCATGGGCCATCAGCCTGGCGTCGGCTTCGTCGGTTCGCGGGTTCAGTTCCCGCAGCACGCTCACCCAGATCTCGACGTAGCGCCGCTGCGCACGGCGAACCTGCCGCTGCGCGGGCGCCGGCAGATGGGCCAGGTCGCGGTCCTGGATGCGGATCAGATCCGGTTCGCCGAGTGCGAAGTCGAGATGGAACTCGATGAGTCCGTTCAGTGCCGCGCCCGGATCCCGGGCGTCGGCGACGACGGCCGTGGCTCCGCTCAGCAGCCGGGTGCTGATGCCGACCAGCAGTTCGACCAGCAGCGCCTCTTTGTTGGGGAAGTGACGGTAGATGGCAGGGCCACTGACCCCGGCGGCCGCGCCGATGTCCTCGAGTCGCACGGCGAGGAAGCCCCGCTCGGCGATCAATCGTTCCGCGGCGGCCAGCAGTTGCGATCGCCGGTCGGACTTCTGCCTGCTGCGGCGAGTCGCCTGCTCGAAGTCCCGCGGCTCGTCCACGGACTGCGGCGGTGAGGCTGCCATCTCCGACCCTCCGACACTGCGTCTGGACCTTTGGGTTAATCTTCACTAACCTAACACGAGTTAGTCGTCATTAACCCAAGCGCGACGGGACATCCACGATGGCATCACCGGCGGCCAACCGCGAGGCGCATCTGCAACTCGTGGCGGAGTTGCGCGCCAAGCTGGCCGCGGCCGCCCTCGGCGGATCCGAGCGGTCTCGCGACCGTCACGTCGCGCGCGGCAAGCTTCTGCCGCGAGACCGGGTGGACGGCCTACTCGACCACGGCAGCCCGCTGCTGGAGGTGGCGCCGCTGGCCGCCGACGGCATGTACGACGACGACTGCCCGGCTGCCGGAATCATCACCGGCATCGGCCGGGTGTCCGGGCGGGAATGCATGATCGTGGCCAACGACGCCACGGTCAAAGGCGGCACCTATTACCCGATCACGGTCAAGAAGCACCTGCGTGCCCAGGAGATCGCCGCCCAGAACCGGCTGCCCTGCATCTACCTGGTGGACTCCGGCGGAGCGTTCCTGCCGCGGCAGGACGAGGTGTTCCCCGACCGCGACCACTTCGGCCGGATCTTCTACAACCAGGCGACGCTGAGTGCGGCGGGCATCCCGCAGATCGCTGCGGTGTTGGGCTCGTGCACCGCCGGCGGCGCCTACGTCCCCGCGATGAGCGACGAGGCGATCATCGTCCGCAACCAGGGCACCATCTTCCTCGGCGGCCCACCGCTGGTGAAGGCCGCCACGGGCGAGGTGGTCACCGCCGAGGAACTCGGAGGCGGCGACCTGCATTCCAAGACTTCCGGGGTGACCGATCACCTTGCCCACGATGACCGCGACGCGCTGCGCATCGTGCGCCGGATCGCGGCCACCTTCGGGCCCCGCGAGCAACGGCCCTGGGATGTCCGCCCGGTCGTCGACCCGATTGCCGACCAGCACGAGCTCTACGACGTCGTCCCGGTCGATGCCCGCATTCCCTACGACGTCCACGAAGTGATCACCCGCATCGTCGACGGTGGCGAGTTCAGCGAGTTCAAGTCCGAGTACGGGACCACCCTGATCACCGGTTTCGCGCACATTCACGGGCATCCCGTCGGCATCGTCGCCAACAACGGGGTGTTGTTCGGCGAATCCGCGGTCAAGGGAGCGCATTTCATCGAACTGTGCGACAAGCGGATGGTGCCGCTGGTGTTCCTGCAGAACATCACCGGCTTCATGGTCGGCCGCGACTACGAGGCGGGCGGCATCGCCAAGCACGGCGCCAAGATGGTGACGGCGGTGGCCTGCGCCCGGGTGCCCAAGCTGACCGTCGTCATCGGCGGGTCCTATGGCGCCGGGAACTACTCGATGTGCGGGCGGGCCTACTCGCCCCGGTTCCTCTGGATGTGGCCCAATGCGCGGATCTCGGTGATGGGCGGCGAGCAGGCCGCCTCGGTGCTGGCCACCGTCGGCGGTGAGATGACCGCCGAGGAGGAGGAAGCCTTCAAGGCGCCGATTCGGGCCCAGTACGAGCACCAAGGCAACCCGTACTATTCGACCGCACGCCTGTGGGACGACGGCGTGATCGACCCGGCCGACACCAGAACCGTTCTCGGCCTGGCGCTTTCCGTCACCGCCAACGCACCGGTCGAACCGGTGTCCTACGGCGTCTTCCGGATGTGATGATGACGTCCACAGTGTTCTCCACCGTCCTCGTCGCCAACCGCGGCGAGATCGCGGTGCGCGTCATCCGGACCCTCAAGGCGATGGGGATCCGCTCCGTCGCGGTGTACAGCGACGCCGACGCCGACGCCCGCCACGTCGCCGAGGCGGACACCGCCGTGCGGATCGGTCCGCCCCCGGCCCGGCAGAGCTATCTCGACATCGACGCCGTGGTCGATGCCGCGCTGCGGACCGGCGCGCAGGCCGTGCACCCCGGGTACGGGTTCCTCTCGGAGAACTCCGATTTCGCCGCCGCCCTGCAGCGCGCCGGGCTGGTCTTCATCGGCCCGCCCACCGCCGCGATCCGCACCATGGGCGACAAGATCGCCGCGAAGTCGACCGTGTCCGCGTTCGGGGTGCCGGTGGTGCCCGGGATCGCCCGGCCGGGGCTGAGCGACGCCGACCTGATCGCCGCGGCCGGCGACATCGGCTTTCCGATCCTGGTGAAACCCTCCGCCGGTGGTGGTGGCAAGGGCATGCGCCGGGTCGACGAGGCGGCCGAGTTGCCCGCCGCGTTGGTGTCGGCCCGTCGCGAGTCGGCGGCCGCGTTCGGTGACGACACCTTGTTCCTCGAGCGATTCGTCCTGCGGCCCAGGCACATCGAGGTCCAGGTGCTCGCCGACTTGCACGGCACCGTGCTGCATCTCGGCGAGCGTGAGTGCAGCCTGCAGCGCCGGCATCAGAAGGTCATCGAGGAGGCGCCCTCGCCGCTGCTGGATGAGGCGACCCGCGCGCGGATCGGCGCGGCCGCGTGCGACACCGCCCGCAGTGTCGACTACGTGGGCGCCGGCACGGTGGAGTTCATCGTCTCCGCCGACCGGCCCGACGAGTTCTTCTTCATGGAGATGAACACTCGCCTGCAGGTGGAGCATCCGGTGACCGAGATGGTCACCGGCTGGGACCTCGTCGAGTGGCAGGTCCGCATCGCGGCGGGGGAGAAGCTGGCCGCCGCGCAGGACGACATCGGAATGCACGGGCATGCCATCGAAGCGCGGGTGTACGCCGAGGACCCGGCCGCGGGATTCCTGCCGACCGGCGGCCCGGTGCTGGGGCTGGTCGAACCCACCGGCGGGCAGGAGCGCAGCGACTCGGGGATCAACTCCGCTCCGGGGATCAGAATCGACTCCGGGCTGTCCGCCGGCATGACGGTCGGCAGCGACTACGACCCTATGCTGGCCAAGGTGATCGCACATGCCGACGACCGGGGTGCGGCACTGCGCACCCTGGACCGCGCGCTCGCCGACACCGCTGTATTGGGCTTGGGCACCAACATCGAGTTCCTTCGATTCCTGTTGGCGGATACCGATGTCGCGGCGGGCCGGTTGGACACCGGGCTGCTGGACCGGCGTGCGGGCGACTTCACCCCGCACCGGCCCGACGACGAGCTGCTCATCGCCGCCGCGGCCTACCGTTGGCTGCGCCGCTGGCCCGCACCCGGCGGCGACCCGTGGGACGTACCCTCCGGCTGGCGGATCGGCGACCCCGCGCCCACCAGCATCCGGCTGCGCTGCGGTGAACGCACTGAGCACGTCCACATCGTCGGCGGCCCGGCGGCCGCGACCGCACGGGTGGAGGACGGCGAAAGGCGTTCGCTGTCGGTACAACTCGTCGGCGAGACGTTGTCCGTCACCATCGACGGAGTGCGGACCAACCACACCGTCGCCTACGCCGACCATCAGATCTGGCTTGCCGATGATGGCCGGTCGGTCGCGTTGGAGGAGTTGCGCGAAGCGCCGGTCCGGCCGGACGACGAGCACAGCGGCGACGCCGAACTGGTCAGCCCGATGCCGGGCTCGGTGGTGGCCGTCGGCGTCAGCGACGGTGATTCGGTGTCCGCAGGAACCGTCGTCGTCGCCGTAGAGGCGATGAAGATGGAGCATTCGCTCACCGCACCCGTCGACGGTGTGGTGGAACTTCTGGTCGCCGTGGGCGATCAGGTCAAAGTCGGCCAGCCGCTGGCCAAGATCATCGCGACAACGAAGGCGGAACACGATGAGTGACTTCCTGTCCACCGGAACGCTGCCCGACGAGTACCGGCAACTCGCCAAGACCGTCCGGGACTTCGCACGCACCGTCGTCGCGCCGGTGGCCGCCAAGCATGACGCCGAACACTCCTTCCCCTACGAGGTGGTGGCGGCGATGGCGGAGATGGGGCTGTTCGGGCTGCCCTTCCCCGAGGAGTACGGCGGCATGGGCGGCGACTACTTCGCGCTGTGCCTGGCTCTGGAGGAGCTCGGCAAGGTGGACCAGAGCGTGGCCATCACGCTGGAAGCCGGGGTATCCCTCGGCGCGATGCCGGTGTACCGGTTCGGCAACGAGGCGCAGAAGCGGGAGTGGTTGCCCCAGTTGACCTCCGGTGCGGCACTCGGAGCGTTCGGTCTCACCGAGGCCGGCGGCGGAACCGATGCCGGCGCCACCAAGACCACCGCACGTCTCGACGACGGGCACTGGGTGATCAACGGCTCCAAGCAGTTCATCACCAACTCCGGCACCGACATCACCAAGCTCGTCACCGTCACCGCCATCACCGGGACCAACGGCGACCGCCGCGAGATCTCCTCGATACTGGTGCCGGTGCCGGCGCCGGGGTTCACCGCCGAGCCCGCTTACGACAAGGTCGGCTGGAACGCCTCCGACACTCACCCGTTGACGTTCGAGGACGTCCGGGTCCCCGAGGAGAACCTGCTCGGCGAGCGCGGCCGCGGCTACGCCAACTTCCTTCGCATCCTCGACGAGGGGCGGATCGCGATTGCCGCGCTGTCGGTGGGCGCGGCACAGGGCTGTGTCGACGAGAGCCTCAGGTACGCCCAGGAGCGTGCGGCCTTCGGCCAACCGATCGCCCGGTATCAGGCGATCGAGTTCAAGATCGCCCGGATGGAAGCCCGGGCCCACGCCGCCCGCACCGCCTACTACGACGCCGCCGCATTGATGTTGGCCGGCAAGCCCTTCAAGAAGGAGGCGGCCATCGCCAAGCTGGTCGCCAGCGAGGCCGCGATGGACAACGCCCGCGACGCGACGCAGATCCACGGCGGTTACGGATTCATGAACGAGTACCCGGTGGCGAGGCACTACCGCGACAGCAAAATTCTCGAGATCGGCGAGGGGACAACCGAAGTGCAACTGATGCTGATCGCCCGCCAGTTGGGGCTGTGACAGTGGGCGAGGAGAAGAGTGTCGAGAAGGTCGTCGTCCAGCGCGGCCTGTGGTTCGAGGAGTTCGAACTCGGGGTCCGCTACGTGCACAGCCCCGGTCGCACCATCACCGAAGCCGACAACGTGCTGTTCACCACCTTGACGATGAACACCCAGGCGCTCCATCTTGATGCCGCGTTCGCGGATGCCCAGCCGCCGTTCCATCAGCGGTTGGTCAACTCGATGTTCACGCTCTCCACCCTCGTCGGGTTGTCGGTGACTCAGCTGACCCAGGGCACCATCGTCGGGAATCTGGGGTTCTCCGAAATCGCCTTCCCCAAGCCGCTTTTCCACGGCGACACGATGTACGCCGAGACGGTGGTGACCGACAAGCGGGAGTCGAAGAGCCGCCCCGGCGAGGGCATCGTCACCTTCGCGCACACTGCTCGCAACCAGCACGGCGACATCGTCGCCACGGCCAGCCGGAAGACGATGGTCCGGAGAAAGCCCGACTGATGGCACTCGTCGACCCCGGTCCGGCCTGGCTGTTCTGCCCGGCCGATCGGCCCGAACGGTTCGAAAAGGCCGCGGCGGCAGCCGATGTGGTGATCCTCGACCTCGAGGACGGTGTCGCGGCCAAGGACCGCGACGACGCGCGCGCCGCGCTGATCGTCACCCAGCTCGACCCGGCACGCACCGTCGTGCGGATCAATCCGTCCACCACCGCCGATCACCCGCGCGATCTGGAGGCGGTGGCCCGAACCCCGTACACCACGGTGATGCTGGCCAAGACGGAGTCGGCCGATCAGGTCAGCGCCCTTGCGCCGCTGGACGTCGTGGTTCTGGTCGAGACCCCGCTGGGCGCGCTGGCGGTCACCGAGACCGCCCGGGTGGACAACGCGTTCGCCGTAATGTGGGGTGCCGAGGACCTCTTCGCCGTGCTCGGCGGCACCAGTAACCGCTACCCGGACGGCCCCTACCGCGACGTCGCCCGGCACGTGCGCTCGCAGAGCCTGCTGGCTGCCAAGGCTTACGGCCGGCTGGCGCTGGATTCGGTGTATCTCGACATCCGGGACCTCGACGGGCTGGCCGGTGAGGTCGACGACGCGGTGGCGGTCGGCTTCGACGCCAAGGTCGCGATCCACCCGACCCAGATCGCCGTGATCCGCAGCGGCTACGCGCCCACCGCCGAGCAGGTGGCCTGGGCACGACACGTGCTGGCGGCGGCCCGCGATGAGCGCGGTGTCTTCCAGTTCGAGGGCATAATGGTGGATGCCCCGGTGCTGCGGCGAGCAGAGCGCATTGTTCAGCTCTCGCCCGACTCCGGCCGTTAGCTGGCACCCCGTCACAACGGGTTGCTCTGACCGCCTCCGCACTGAGCGGACTTAAGGTCGCGACGGCCAAACATGCCGTTGACCTGGAGGAGGCGGCATGGGACTTGATGTGGTGCAGCTCATCGCACCTGACGGAACCGCGACTGCGGAAGACCGATACCGCCGCGACCTGCCGCCCGAGATTCTGGCCTGGCTGTACGAGAACCTGGTCGTCACCCGTGACCTCGACTGTGAATTCGTCAACCTTCAACGCCAGGGCGAGCTCGCCCTGTACGCGGCGTGCCGCGGCCAGGAGGCCGCCCAGGTCGGGGCCGCGGCATCCCTGCGCAAGACCGACTGGCTGTTCCCGCAGTACCGCGAACTCGGCGCCTTCCTGGTGCGAGGGATCGCGCCCGCGCAGATGGCGGCCGTCTGGCGCGGCACCTGGCACGGCGGGCTGGATTTCATCGGGAAATGCTGTGCCCCGGTCGCCATCCCGATCGCCACCCACGCGTTGCATGCCGTCGGCGCCGCGATGGCCGCACAGCGCCTCGGCGAGGATTCGGTGACGGTGGCATTCCTCGGCGACGGCGCCACCAGCGAGGGCGACGCACACGAGGCGATGAACCTCGCCGCGGTGGCCAAGGCGCCCTGCGTGTTCTACGTGCAGAACAACCAGTGGGCCATCTCGGTGCCGGTGAACCGCCAGCATGCGGGGCCGTCCATCGCCGCCCGAGCCGTGGGATACGGGATGCCGGGGATCATCGTCGACGGCAACGACGTCCTGGCGTGCTACGCCGTGATGGCCGAGGCCGCCGCCCGGGCCCGCGACGGCGACGGCCCCACCCTGATCGAGGCGGTCACCTACCGGATGGGCCCGCACACCACCTCCGACGATCCCAGCCGGTACCGCTCGGTGCACGAAGTCCAGGAGTGGGCGGCGCGGGATCCGATCAGCCGCTACCGCACGTATCTGGAGCGCACCGGCGTGTGGACCGAACGGCTGGAGCAGCGCGTGACGGCGCGCTCGGCCCGGTTGCGCACGGAGCTTCGGACGGCGGTCATCGACACTCCCGACCCGGACCCGGGACAGCTCTTCGACCACGTGTACGCCGAGATCACGCCGGCGCTGGCTGCGCAGAAGCAACAGCTGCTCACCGAGTTGGCGAAGGAGGCCTGAGATGACGCAGATCATCGAGCGGCCGGCGATGCCGGGCGACGACACCCCGGAGCCCGCCGGTTCGATGCTGACCAACCTTCCAGAGGTCAGCAGCCTGACGATGGCGGCGGCTATCAACCGGGCGCTGCACGACGCGATGGCGGCCGACGACCGGGTACTGGTCTTCGGCGAGGACGTCGCCACTCTCGGCGGAGTGTTCCGGGTGACCGAAGGTCTGGCCGAAACATTCGGGGAGCAGAGGTGTTTCGACACCACACTGGCCGAGTCGGCCATCATCGGCATCGCGGTCGGTCTGGCCGTCCGGGGCTTCGTGCCGGTGCCGGAGATCCAGTTCGACGGGTTCTCCTATCCGGCATTCGACCAAGTGGTCAGCCACCTCGCGAAGTACCGGATGCGCACCCGCGGTGCGGTGAACATGGCGGTGACCGTGCGCATCCCGTCGTTCGGCGGCATCGGCGCGGTCGAGCACCACTCGGAGTCCACCGAAACCTATTGGGCGCACACCGCGGGCCTGAAAGTCGTCGTGCCCGCGACCCCGTCGGATGCGTATTGGCTGCTGCGCCACTCGATCGCCAGTCCCGACCCGGTGATCTACCTCGAGCCCAAGCGGCGCTACTGGGAACGTGAGGTGGTGGACCTGGCCGAGCCTGCACCGCCCATCGGGTGCGCTGCCATCCGCCGCACCGGCACCGATGTCACCGTGGTGACGTATGGCGGGCTGGTCGGCACCGCGCTGCGTGCCGCTGAATTGGCTGCGGCACAACATGGTTGGAGTTTGGAGGTGATCGACCTGCGTTCGTTGAGTCCGCTGGACTTCGACACCGTTGCCGCCTCGGTCACCAAGACCGGCCGAGCTGTGGTCGTGCATGAGGGGCCCCGCACCCTCGGCTTCGGCGCCGAACTTGCGGCCCGGATCTCCGAAGAGTTGTTCTACGACCTGGAGGCACCAGTGCTGCGCGCTACCGGTTTCGACACGCCCTACCCCCCGGCCCGCCTGGAGAAGGTGTGGCTACCCGGGGTCGACCGGCTGATGGACTGCGTCGAGAAGACGCTGCGACGGCCATGACCACCGACGTCGGCAGCCGCGATTTCCTGGTCCCCGATCTGGGGGAAGGCCTACTCGACGCGACGATCACCGGCTGGGCCGTCGCCGTCGGCGACTCCGTGACGCTCAACCAGACGCTGTGCACCGTGGAGACCAACAAGGCGGAGGTGGAGATCCCCAGCCCCTACGCCGGCCGCGTCGTGGAACTCGGCGGCGCGGAGGGCGAAACGCTGCCGGTGGGAACGTTGTTGGTGCGCATCGCCATCGGGGTCTCCGTGGCGACCAACGGTGCATCGCCCGCGCCCGCGCCTGCGCCGCGGAAGGCGGTGCTGGTCGGCTACGGAACCGACGACGCCATGGACGTCAGCAGGCGGCCCCGGGCAGCGCCCAAGGTTCGCAAGCTCGCCGCTGACCTCGCGGTGGACCTGACGACGGTGCGGCCCGGGCCGGGCACCGACGGCATCATCACCGGCGCCGACGTGATGGCGGCCGCGGGAACCGCACCGGACAGCGTTGCGGTTCAGGGTGTCCAGGCCCGGATGGCCGCGCAGATGGTGTTGTCGCGCAGCCGGATTCCGGACGCACACGCCAGCGTGCAGGTGGATTGCTCGGCGTTGCTGCGACTTCGGGACCGCCTTGGTGTGACGCCGTTCGTCCTGACGTTGCGGCTCGTGGTCATGTGCCTGGGCCGGCACCGGACGCTGAACTCATCTTGGGTGGAATCCGAAGGCGGCCCGCAGATCCGGCTGCATCCCGGCATCCGGTTGGGTTTCGCGGTGGCCAGTGAGCGGGGTCTTGTCGTCCCGGTGATCGATGACGCGGACCGGCGCACCACGCGGGAGTTGGCGGCGAGCGTCGACGACCTGGTCGCGCGGGGCAGAGCGGGCACCCTCGCGCCGGCGCAACTGGGCAATTCGACGTTCACGGTGTCGAACTTCGGCGCCCTGGGTCTGGACGAAGGTGTCCCCGTCATCAACTACCCCGAGGCCGCGATCCTGGGGATGGGCTCGCTGAAACCCCGGGCCGTCGTGGTCGACGACGAGGTGGTGGCCCGGCCGACGATGACACTCACCTGCGCGTTCGACCATCGGATCGCCGATGGCGCGCAGGTGGCGGCCTTCCTCACCGACGTGCGGGGGCTGATCGAGTCGCCGGAGACCGCCCTGCTGGACCTCTGAGTATTTCTGTCAGACCCCTCCCGTAGTGTCGAACACATGTTCGAACAACTGATCGACATCGATCCGGCTGCCGACGAGTCGGCGCTGGTCGAGCGCATTGCGTCGCTGGAGCGGTTGAAGGCGGCAGCGGCGGCGGGCCAGGCACGGTTGGCCGCAGCACTGGACGCTGCCCGCCGGACAGCAGAAGCCGCGGCGGGTCTTCCCGCCGCGCGGCAGGGGCGCGGTGTGGCCGCCGAGGTGGCACTGGCTCGGCGGGACTCACCGGTGCGCGGCGGCCGGCACCTCGGCTTCGCGAAGGCGCTGGTGTACGAGATGCCACACACGCTCGCCGCCCTCGAGCAGGGCGTCCTCTCGGAGTGGCGAGCCACGATCGTGGTGCGCGAGTCGGCGTGTCTGGACGTCGAGGACCGGCGCCGACTCGACGCCGAACTCTGTTGTGATCCAGCAGGAGTGGACGGCATGGGTGACGCCGCGCTCACTGCTGCGGCCAAGGCGATCGCATACCGACTCGATCCCCATGCGGTAGTGGACCGGGCGGTGAAGGCGCAGGATGAGCGCACGGTCACCATCCGCCCGGCCCCGGACACGATGACGTACGTGACCGCATTGTTGCCGGTGGCTCAGGGCGTTTCGGTGTACGCCGCGTTGAGACGGGAAGCGGACGTCTGCTGTGACGGGCGCTCACGCGGTCAGGTCATGGCCGACGTGCTGGTCGAGCGGGTCACCGGGCAGCCTGCGGCGCAGCCGGTCTCGGTTGCGGTGAATGTGGTCATCTCCGATCAGGCGCTGCTCGGCGTCGAGAACGCAGCGGCGGTGATCGCCGGTTACGGCTCGGTGCCCTCGGCGGTCGCGCAGAAGCTGATCACCGACGCGGTGGCCGACCGCCGGTCGCGTGCGACACTGCGGCGGCTCTACGCGCAACCGGCCGGCGGTGCGCTGGTGGCCTTGGAGTCGCGAACGCGGTTGTTCCCCAAGGGCTTGGCCGACTTCATCGGATTGCGCGATCAACGCTGTCGGACCCCGTATTGCGACGCGCCGATCAGGCACCGGGATCATGCGAAACCTCATCGCCGCGGCGGGCGAACCAGTGCAGCCAACGGCCTGGGCCTGTGTGCGGGATGCAACTACACCAAGGAGTCACCCGGCTGGGTCGTGACAACCGAGGTCGATGAAAGTGGCAGGCACACAGCAGAGGTCAGCACGCCGACCGGTGCGCACTACCACTCGATCGCCCCCCCGATGCCCGGTACACCCGGCACGGAGATGGGCGAGGTCGAGGTCTGGCTGAACAACACGCTGCTACCGCTCGTTGCGGCGTGAGGTCAGCGGCGCTGCGCAGCCGCCAACCGGGCCTTGAACTCGGGTGACTCGATCGAGTCCGCCTGAGGTCCGAGTTCGATGTCCTTGGCTGCCTCGTGATGGTCGGTGTCGAGGAAGCCGGGGACCGCCGTGGCCCGCATCGACGCTTTGGTGGCCAGAACCACGTCGCGGGGCGCCGCGGCGGGGCCGGCCGCCAGTTCCAGGGCGGCGGCGACCGGGTCGTCCGCGACGCTGAGCGCGAGCCCATGTGCGAGGGCGGCGTCGGCGTCGAACCGCATGCCGAACAACAACGCCGCGCGGGCGACCTGCGGTCCGACCGCGCGCTGCAACATCCAGGTGGCGCCGCCGCCCGGATGGATGCCGAGCTTCTGAAAGCGTGGGTCGAACATCGCGTGCGGTCCGGCGATGCGGACATCGGCGGCCAGCGCCAAGTTGAGGCCGGCGCCCACCGCGGCGCCGTTGACCGCGGCGATCGTCGGCAGGGTGCAGCGTCCGACGGCCATGAATCCGGCATAGATCCGTTCGAGGCCGGCCCGCGCCGCGGCGCCGAGCGCGGACAGGTCCGCTCCCGCGCAGAACGCCTTGCCGGCGCCGGTGACGACGACGGCGTTGACATCCGGATCGGACTCGGCGCGTTCGACAGCGTCGCGCAACTGCTGCGACATCGCCTCGGTGACCGCGTTGCGGCGGTCGGGGTCGTTCACCGTGATCAGCGCGACCCGATCCCTGACGTCGTAGAGAACCAAAGCTGCCACGGGGTCAGGCTAGCCGGTGGGAAACACAACACGAATTTTTGGCCAATCCGACCGAAATTGACGCAGGCGAAGATTCAATGTTCGAGGGTTCAATAGACGCGGCCGACGTTCGGCCCCTGTCCGAAGGGATGACCGATGGCCACCATAGAAGCAGAACCCTTCCCGCTGAACTTCGATGTCGACAGCACCGCACTGCTCATCATCGACATGCAGCGCGACTTCGTTCTGCCCGGTGGTTTTGGTGAGGCGCTGGGTAACGACACCTCGCTGCTGCTGGCTGCGGTTGAGCCGATCCAGCGGGTTCTCGAGCGCGCCCGGGACATCGGCATGTTCGTCATCCACACCCGGGAAGGTCACCGGCCGGACCTGACCGACTGTCCGACGGCGAAGCTGACCCGCGGCGGCAAGACCTTCATCGGCGAGGACGGGCCGATGGGCCGCATCCTGGTCCGCGGCGAGCAGGGCCACGACATCATTCATCAGCTGTATCCGATCGAGGGCGAACCGGTGATCGACAAGCCGGGCAAGGGTTCCTTCCATGCCACCGACCTGCAACAGATCCTCTTCGACCGCGGCATCAAGACGCTGGTGGTCTGCGGGGTGACCCTCGAGGTCTGCGTCCACACGACCGTCCGTGAGGCCAACGACCGCGGCTACGAGTGCGTGGTCCTGTCCGACTGTGTGGCGTCGTACTTCCCCGAGTTCCAGCGCGTCGGCCTGGAGATGATCAAGGCCCAGGGGGCCATCTTCGGTTGGGTCTCCGACTCCGACCGCTTCCTCGCGGCCACCTCCTAGCCGCCTCGATGAGTACGAGCTCCCGCTTCTACCCGAACCTGTACAAGGACTCGGTGTCCTTGATGACGGTGTCGGCACAGGTCACCTCGATCCCGGGCATCGAAGCCGCCTCGGTGGTGATGGCGTCGGCCACCAACGTCGACAACCTCGCCCAGGCGGGCCTGGGCACATTCGACGTCCGACCCAACGACCTCGTCGTCGCCGTCGCCGGCACCGAGGAGGCCTGCGAGGAAGCCATCGCGCTCGCCGACAAGCTGCTGTCCGCCTCGCCCGGCGACAGCGGCGACGAGACCAGCGCGGCCGCGCCCACCACCAGCATCCAAATGGCAGTCGGCAAGGATCCGGCACTGACCCTCGCGCTGATCTCGGTCCCGGGCGACTACGCGGCCGCCGAAGCGATGAAGGCGTTGCGGCTCGGTCTGGACGTGATGATCTTCAGCGACAACGTCGCCCCGGAACGCGAACTGGCGCTCAAGCAGTACGCCCGGGACGCCGACCTGATGGTCATGGGACCGGACTGCGGCACCTCGATCGTCAACGGCATCCCGCTGGGATTCGCCAACGTCGTCCGGCGCGGCCCGATCGGCGTGGTCGGCGCCTCCGGAACCGGCACCCAGGAGGTGACGGTCCGTGTCCACCAGAACGGTTCCGGTGTCTCCCAAGCACTCGGCACCGGCGGGCATGACCTCGCCGACGCCATCGGCGGCATCTCGATGCTGCACGGACTGGCCGCCCTCGACGGCGACCCCGCCACGTCGGTCATCGTCCTGGTATCCAAACCGCCCTCGCCGGACGTCGCCGCGAAGGTGCTGGCCGCCGCGGAGGGCAGCGACAAGCCGGTCGTGGTGATCTTCCTCGGCGCGGACCCGTCGTCGATCACCCGCAACGGCGTGTACGGCGCGGCCTACCTGGCGCAGGCCGCGGACATGGCCGTCGCGCTGGCCCGCGGTGAGCAGCCGTGCTCGGACGAGATCACACTGTCCAACGAAACCCGCCGGACCCTCGGCGATCTCGCCCGCGCGATGGCCCCCAGTCAGCGCTACGTCCGGGGCATCTTCTCCGGCGGCACCTTCTGCTACGAGGCGCAACTGGTCCACCGGTCGTTCGGTGTTTCGGCTTACTCCAACACGCCGGTGAAGGGAAACACCGCACTCCCCGACATCCGAGTCAGCGAGGAGAACACCATCGTCGACATGGGTGACGACGAATTCACCCAGGGCCGGCCACATCCCATGATCGACCCGTCGCAGAGGGACGCCCGGATCCGCGACGAGGTCGCCGACCCCACGACCGCAGTCGTGCTGTTCGACGTCGTCCTCGGGTACGGCTCGGCCGACGACCCGACGGCCGAGCTGCTCGCCATCATCGGTTCGGCACGGGCCAAGGCCCGAGCCGAAGGCCGCACGGTGGCGTTCATCGGATACGTGTGCGGCACCGATCTGGATCCCCAGGACCGCGCCAAATCCGTTGCGGGACTGAAGGCGGCCGGAGTCCTGGTCGCCTCGAGCAACGCCGAAGCCGCGGTCTGGTCGGCGACGCTGATCGCCGAGCGCCAAGGAGTCAGCGCATGAAGAAGCTCTTCGAAGATGACCTCAAAGTCGTCAACATCGGACTGCAGGGCTTCGCCAACAACATCACCGCCGCCGGCGGTCAGGTCACCAACCTCACCTGGGCGCCCCCCGCGGGTGCCGACGCGGCGCTGGGGTGGACGCTGGCCAACCTCGTCGGCGATCCCCGCATCGACGATGCCAACCGGGTCGCTTACGATCGGTATCTGGCCGCGCAACCGCGGCTGGTCGATCTGGTGCGGGCGGGGGAGGCGATTGCCGGGCTGGGCCCGGGCGAGCGCCGGATCCTGCACTCCGGGCCGCCGATCGCGTGGCCGGACATGTGCGGGCCGCAACGCGGCGCCATCGCCGGGGCCATCCTGTACGAGGGCTGGGCCGACGACCTCGACGCCGCCGAGAAACTCGCCGAAAGCGGCGCGGTGGCTTTGGACCCGTGCCACGAACACAGCGCCGTCGGGCCGATGGCCGGCATCATCAGCCCGTCCATGCCGGTGTGGGTCGTCGAGAACACCGCGGCCGGCAACCGCGCCTTCTGCAACCTGAACGAGGGCCTGGGCAAGGTGCTGCGGTTCGGCGCCAACTCACCGGAAGTGCTGGACCGGTTGCGCTGGCTGGGCGGCGAGTTCTTCGAGACCATGCAGGTCGCCGTGCGGGGGTTGGCCGACCCCGACCTCAAACCGCTGATGGCGCAGGCGCTGCACATGGGCGACGAACTGCACAACCGCAATGCCGCGGCCTCGGCGCTGCTGTTCAAGCGGCTGACGCTGTCCCTGCTGGACTCCGGTGTCTCGGCGACGCGGTGTCGAAGGCACTGGCCTTCGTCGCGGGCAACGACCACTTCTTCCTGAACATCTCGATGGCGGCGTGCAAGTCGATGATGCGACGCCGCCGCCGGGGTTCCGGGCAGCAGCATGGTCACCGTGATGGCACGCAACGGGGTGAACTTCGGCATCCGGCTCAGCGGCACCGGCGATCAATGGTTTCAGGCGCCGGCCAACCCCGTTGACGGGCTTTACTTCCCGGGCTACACCGTCGCCGACGCAGCGGCCGATCTCGGCGACTCGGCGATCACCGAGACCGACGGGCTGGGCGGCTTCGCGATGGCCGCGTCACCGGCCATCGTCCAGTTCGTCGGCGGCACGCCCGCCGACGCGACCGCCAACAGCCGGCGCATGCGCCCATCACGCTCGGCACCAACCCGGCATTCACCCTGCCGCGCGCTGAACTTCGGCGGAACGCCCGCCGGTATCGACGCGCGCCTCGTCGTCGACTCCGGCGTGCTGCCGATCATCAACACCGGCATCGCGCACCGGGAGGCCGGTGTCGGTCAGATCGGCGCGGGCATCACCACCGCACCATGGAGTGCTTCAACGACGCCATCGCGGCGTTGGCGGGAACCGAGCAATGAGTATCGCGATCGTCGCCTTCGGCGGCAACGCGCTCGTCACCGACGCCGAGCACGACTCCATCCCGCAGCAGTACGAGACCGTCACCCGAACCGTCCCCCCGCTTCTCGACATGGTGGAGCAGGGCTGGAAACTCGTCGTCTCCCATGGGAACGGACCGCAGGTCGGGTTCATCCTGCGCCGCTCCGAACTGGCCAGCGAGGAGGTCGACCCGGTACCCGTCGACTATGCGGTCGCAGACACCCAGGGCGCCATCGGCTACATGTTCGTCAAGGCGCTGCGCAACGAACTCGCCCGCCGCCGATTGTCCCGCCCGGTTGTGGCGGTGGTCACGCACTCGGTGGTCAGCCTGGACGACCCCGCGTTCGCGGACCCCACCAAACCGGTCGGCTCGTTCCTCGACGAGGCCAAGGCCAAGGAGATGGCCGCGACCATGGGATGGACGATCGCCGAGGACGCCGGACGGGGATGGCGGCGCACCGTCGCATCGCCCCGGCCGACCGCGATCCTCGAGACCGAGGTGATCCGGCAACTGTTGGACTCGGGAGCGATCGTGGTTGCGGTGGGCGGTGGCGGCATCCCGGTGTCCGTCGAACCCGACGGGACGGTCGTCGGGGTCGAAGCGGTGGTGGACAAGGACATTGCATCGGGTCTGCTTGCCCACGACCTGCAGGCCGATCTGCTCATGATCCCCACCGGCGTGCCGAGGGTGGCCATCGACTTCGGTACGCCCGAGCAGCGGTGGCTCGAGACCATCACGGTTGCTGAGGCCCGCGAGTTCATCGCCTCGGGGCAGTTCGGCAAGGGTTCGATGGAACCCAAGGTCGAGGCCGTCGCCGACTTCGTGGCCAGCACACCGGGCGCGACCGGGGTGATCGGCGCCGCCGAGGAGATACCGGCGATCCTGGCCGGCGAGTCCGGGACGCGAATCGTCTGTGAGTCCAAACCCGGTGCGTCCGCTGCCGAACCCCGCTCCGGTGAGGTCCTGCTGGCGGTGAACGGCACCCTGATGCGCGGGCTGAAGCTCTCACCCAACATGGCCGCCGCCGGGGCCAGCTTCGTCCGCGAGACCAGAACCGAACCGGTCTACCGGCTTTGGACCGTCAACGACGACCACCCGGCGATGATCCGCGTCACCGACTCCTCAGGCGTCGCCGTCGCGGTGGAGGTGTGGTCGGTGCCGGCCGCCGGACTCGCCGAAATCCTGCTCAACGAACCCCCGGGGCTCTCGATCGGCAAGGTCGTTCTCGAGGACGGCTCGACGGTGCTCGGCGTGATCGGCGAACCCGCACTCGTCGAGGGGCAGCGCGAGATCACCGAGCACGGCGGATGGCGGGTGTACACGGCGGCGGAGGGGGTCTCATGACCGTCCTGGGCGAGAATGTCCTGCCCGAGGCGCAACGCGGCTCGGTTCCGTTCTGGCGGCAGTACCTTCGCGGCTTCTCCCAGTGCGCCTTCCAGGCCAACGAGGTCACCGGCGTGATCTTCGTTGTCGCAGTGGCCTTTTACAGCTGGCGGATGGCGGTCTTCTATGTGCTGTCCGTGCTTATCGCGACGGTGGTCGCCCGGCTGGTCAAAGCCGACCGCACACTTCTGGATCTCGGCCTGTTCGGATTCAACTCCGGGCTCATGGGCTTGGCGATGGGCAACTTCTATCAACCCGACACCGCGCTGTGGGTATGGGTGCTGGTACTCGCCGCCGTCGTCGCGCTGATCGCGGTCGCGATGGGGAAGTGGTTGCCCATCCCGTTCCTGGCGGCACCGTTCATCGTGACGTTCTGGCTCATGTGGTTCATCGCGGACGCCCGCCCCGAGCTGATCAAGCTCGAGCTCGGACCGTGGCCGGTCGAGAACGTCCGGTGGGGGATCGCTCTGATCAACGCCTTGGGAGCGGCCTTGTTCGCGCCGGCGGTGATCACCGGTCTGCTGTTCCTGCTCGGGCTGCTGGTGAGCAACTGGCGACATGCCGTGATCGCCATCGTCGCTGCGGGCATCGCGGTCGCCATCGCCGAACACGTGGGCATTGTCGGCGGCGCCATCAACACCGGGTTCATCGGCTTCAACGCCGTACTGGCGGCGCTGGGCACGGCCGCGGTCCTCGAGGGTGACCTGCGCATGGCGGTTCTGGCGGCGTTGCTGGCGACGTGGTTCTTCAGCTACATCAACCGGACCGCACCCGTGCCCGCGCTGGCATCGGGCTTCGTCGTGGCGGTGTGGCTCGTGATGCTGCTCGACTGGCTGCATCGGCGCTTCGGGCCCGAGGTGCACAAACAGCCGGCGGCCTTGCCCGCCGCCTAGATCGAAGTCGGATACCGTACGGGTAATGCCCAACGGTCTTGCGGAATTCGACGATTGGCTCAATCGGCTGCTGGAAGAGCGCGCAGGCGAGGCCGGCGAGGGAATCGGCGCCTACGTGGCCCGCGCCGTGGCCAAACAGTTGCTGGCCGACCAGCGGCTGGCCGACAGCCCCCCGCTGGAGGAGCTTCTCGCCCATCTCTCCGGTGCCGGGATTCTTCCGGAGACTGACACCCCGGACCTCACTGTCGCGATAAGCCGGCCCGAGCGGCTGCGCGCGTTGTACGACACCGGGCTGCTCGATTCTCCGCCCGAGGTGTTCTACGACCGGATCACCCGCTCTGCCGCCGACGCGCTGGATGCCCCGCACGCGGCGATATCCCTGGTCGATGTGGACCGGCAATTCTTCAAGAGCCTCGTTGGTGTGCAGGTCGACTCCGCGGCGGACCGGCAAACCCCCCGCGAGCGATCCGTGTGTCAATACGCCGTGGCGAGCGGGGCCCCCCTCATCCTCGAAGACGCCCGCGTCGACCCGGTGTTCAAGAACCATCCGGCAGTCTTGGACGGCACCGTCGTCGCCTACCTCGGGATCCCATTGATCGATCGCGACCGGAACGCCATCGGGACGCTGTGCGTGTTCGACACCAAACCTCGGCTTTGGGGCACCGGCCATATCCAGGTCCTGAGCGATCTGGCCGACCTCGCCGCGGAACGGATATTCGGTCCCGACTGGGAGCCCCAGGACTAATTGACCCCCGCGTCAGACATTTGCGGAAATCGGACTATTCCGGTGATTCGGCGCTGCGGCGACCCTAGAGTCGGCAGTTCCCCTCGGAGAGAATTCATGGAGTCTGACGCGAAATCGGCGAGCCGTTCGCCGACTGGCGGCCGGACCTTGCCGAAACCCCGGAACGTCTCGTCCTCCCATCGCTGGGTCGATCTGCTGCGCAACGAGTCCGGCTATGTCGCCGTGACCGTGGGCCTGGACATCTGGTCGGCGTCCTGGGCGGTCGTGCTGGCGCAGTGGTGGATTGCCGGCCCGGTGCACGAGCGGAACATCGCGCTCTACTCCTGGCTCTTCGTTCCGATGCTCATCGGCATGCTCGCGACTCGATCGCTGTACCGGCGACGGCTGGGCCACAGCTTCATCGACGACTTCGAACCGGTGGTGACGTCGGTCGCGGTAGCGACCGTCACGACGTTGATCATCCTCCTGCTGCTCGTTCCGCCTCTTCAGCCGGGCGAGACTGTCGTGCCGTACGTGCGGCCCAGCAGCATGATGGTTCGGATCGCGGTGTGCGCGGCGCTTCTGGTGCCGGCCGTCCGCCTGGTCCGGTCCCTGGCACAGCGCTACTTGCGGCGAAGGCATCGGTTCGGGGCGTCGGCGTTGGTCATCGGCTCCGGTCCGATCTGCCACCAGCTGATTCAGCGGATGCATCAGGTGCCCGATTACGGCCTGCACCCCGCCGGACTGCTCGACGATGTGCGGCCCGCGGAGCTCTCGCCGCTGCGTGTGCCGTACCTGGGCGCCACCGACGAACTCGAATCCGCAGTACTCGCAACAGGTGCCAAGGAGCTCGTCATCGGGCCGTCGTCAGTCTCCGATGAGCAGTTGGCGCGAACCGCACTGCTGGCTCAGCGCCTCGGAATGCGGGTACGCGTCGTCCCCCGGGTGATGGATGCCGTCGGCAGCAAGGCACGCGTCGAGCATCTGGGCGGAATACCGCTCATGCACCTCGGCCACATCGATCCCAAGGGTTGGCAGTTCGCCCTCAAGCACGCCTTCGACCGCACGGCCGCCGGGGTGGGGCTGGTGATCCTCTCGCCCCTGTTCCTCGCCCTCACCCTGCTGGTCGTGATGAGCTCACCCGGCCCGATCTTCTTCCGGCAGCAGCGTGTCGGGCGTGACGGCAAGGTCTTCGATTGCCTGAAATTCCGCACCATGCGTCCGTTGGTGTCGGCCACGTCCGGCTTTGAGCTGCAGGCAGGTGCGGCGCCCGGCGGCGTCGAAGGCGACGACCGGCGCACCTGGGTCGGCAGGATCATGCGGAAGGCATCGTTGGACGAACTGCCTCAGCTGGTCAACGTGCTGCGAGGCGAGATGAGTCTCGTCGGGCCGCGCCCGGAGCGCCCGGAGTTCGTCGATCTGTTCGCCATGCAAGTGCGGCGCTACGGCGACCGGCACCGGGTCAAAGCGGGGATCACCGGCTGGGCGCAGGTGCACGGCCTTCGCGGTCAGACATCGATCGCCGACCGAGCCGAGTTCGACAATCACTACATCCAGAACTGGTCATTGAGCCTTGACTTCAAGATCTTGTTGCTCACCGTACTGGCAGTGCTGCGAACCGCCGAAGATTGAGCCACCTGCCGCCTAGATCGGATTGGGAACGGGCGCAACCGATTCGGGCCTCCGGCACTCCTCCGCGGCCTGTATGACGCACAGCCGGTTCGCGGGCGCCGACTCTGGCGGCGCGATCCCGCGAAGGATCACGTCCCAGACCTGAGTCAACCGGGCGAAGATGTCGTCACCGGTGGCGTCCGACAGCAGGCGGGTGCCCAGGAGACCGGTCGCGATCGTGTGGGCCACGGCATCCGGGTCGATGTCGTCGAGCAGATCGCCTTCGGCGACGGCCTTCTCGACCAGGCTGACGAGGATGTCTCGCCGTTTGCTGTCGAAGGTGGCCATCGCGGCCGGGCTCACCTGGACCAGTCCCTGCCGGAGCAGGTTTCCGACCCGAACGAGGTTGTCGTGCTCCGTGACGTCGGCGACGACGAAGGTCAGGCGGATGAGGTATTCGAGCGCCGCCGGGGAGGAGTTCACGAGATCGGCGAGGGCCTCCTGAAACTTGGCTTCGGCCTGCTCGAAGATCGCTTCCGCCACGGACTGCTTGGTAGGGAAGTGGTAGTAGAACGCACCCTTGGTGACGTCGGCCCGGGCGAAGATGTCGTTGAGTCCGGTGTTGCCGTAACCCACGTCGCCGAACAACTCGACGGCGGCGTCGATGATCGCCTGCCGGGTCGCTTCGGCCCTGGCCTGGACCGCCATATTCACTCCGAATCGAAGGCCACTGCCGCGGCAGTGGTGAATTGACGCGTACGTCAAGTATGGCAGTGGGGGTGCCGCTCTTGGGCGGCACTGCGGGCACTGTGACGCAAACGTCAGTATTTGCCGACCCCGGCGTCCGGCTGCGGGTGACGGCATTGTGAACGATTCGCTGAATCGTCGACCCGGCCCCGGTACGGGCATTACCGTGTGGTCGACAATCAGTCGCCATCTTTGGGGGCATGGCCGGTGACGAATTCCGGTGACCATTCGGAGCAGGTCCGGGCAAAGGTTCTCCATGCCGCCTTCGAGGAACTTGTCGATCGCGGCATCGACCGATTCAGCGTCGACCGCGTTGCACAGCGGGCCGATGTCGAGCTCCACGTGATCACGGCGATGTGGCACGACCGCCGGATACTGCTGATGGACGCGGTGCTGTCCAGCTCGCAATCCACCATTCCCATCCCCGACACCGGCACCTTGCGGGGCGACCTCATGCTGTCCGCGCAGGCGGCCATCGACATTGCTTCCACCGAAGCGGGCCGAAGGCAGTTCTGCGCCATGCTTCCCCGGGGGAAGGATTTCGACCCGACCGAGGTGCAGCGGGATTTCTGGGATAACCGGTTCATCGCGTGGGCGGCGACCTTTCGCCGTGCTGCCGAGCGCGGCGAACTGCGCGAGGGAATCGACCCGCTGGCCGCGACCCACATGTTGGCCGGTGCCCTCAACTTCGATGTCCTGTTCGCCGACAATCCCATCTCGGCCGAATACGTCGAGCAGGTGCTCGACATGTTCCTGCACGGGGTCGCCAAGTAGCCGCTACGGTCTCTCGCATGAGTGACGATCAGATGCTTGTCCTGAACCGGGCCGACCTCGTGGGGCTCGGCCTGACCTGGGCAGAGATCATCGATGTTCTCGAGGACGCCTTCCAGCAGAAGGCCCGCGGCCTGGTGCAGAACCCGCCCAAGCCCAAGGTCGTGTCCCGTGAGGACGCCTTCATTCACGCGATGCCCGCCTACCTCGGCGGCTCGGACCGCCTCGGTATCAAATGGGTGGGCGGCTACGAACAGAACCACGCCAAGGGCCTGCCGTACATCTACGGCACGGTGATCATGAACGACGCCGACACGGGGCGGCCGATCGCCCTGCTCGACGGCGGCTGGATCACCGAGATGCGCACGCCCGGTGTCTCCGGGGTGACGATGCGGCACGTGCCGGGAGATCCGAAGCACCTGGCGATCGTGGGCTGCGGACTGCAGGGCCGCCGCCACCTGGAAGTCGCGTTGGAGGTGCACCCGGAATTGACCCATGTGACGGCGTACGACTACGTCGACGGGGTCGCCCAACAGCTGCTCGACAAGGCCGGCGACCGGGTGACCCGGGTCGCGGAATCGCCGACCGACGCGGTGGCCGGTGCGGACCTGGTGATCACCACCATCACTGTCCCGCTGGACCCGAAGCTGGATTGCGCCAACACCGACCCGAACGCGCTGCTGCTTCCGGTGGACTACGACGACGCGCTCGCCCAGGCGGCGTTCGACAACGCCGTCGTCTACTGCGTGGACGACCTGGGCCAGTACGGCTCCGTCGCCGACAGCCTCTACTTCTTCGGATTGCCCAAGCCGGTCACCCATCTGGCGGCGGTCGTCTCCGGGGAGTTCGACGTTCCCGTCACCGGCCGCCGGATGTTCCTCAACATGGGCATCGCCATGGATGACATCGCCCTCAGCTCGCTGGTGCTCGACCGCGCCACCGCGGCCGGAGTGGGCCGCTACATCGACTTCCCATGATCGTGGCCGGGCGCTAATGCTTTGATAACAAGGCAGTTACGGCGCGCGTGGCCCGGACGGGACACGGCCCGACGATTGCTAACTTGCACGAGTGATGGTGCGTCGGCTTGGGATGATCGCCGCCGTGGTGCTGATGCTCTCAGGTGCGGCCACCACGACGCCGCTGACGACGCCCGCCACCGCCTACTCGCGCGAAGGCCTCCCTGTCGAGCAGCTCGACGTCCCGTCACCGGCCATGGGCCGCAGCATTCGCGTCTCGTTCCAGGGCGGCGGAACCCATGCCGTCTACCTGCTCGACGGGCTGCGCGCGCAGGACGATGCCAACGGCTGGGACATCAACACCGCCGCGTTCGAGTGGTACTACCAGTCGGGGTTGTCCGTTGTGATGCCGGTCGGCGGCCAGTCGAGTTTCTACAGCGACTGGTATCAGCCCGCGACCGGCAGCGCAGGGACACTGACATACAAGTGGGAGACCTTCCTGACCCAGGAGTTGCCGGCGTTCCTGGTCGGGAAAGGGGTCACCCCGACGGGCAACGCCGTCGTCGGCCTGTCGATGTCGGGCGGTTCCGCGCTGACGCTGGCGATCTGGCATCCCACGCAATTCATCTTCGCGGGCTCGCTATCGGGGTTCTTGAACCCGTCGATGGGCCTGTGGCCGACGTTGATCGGGTTCGCCATGAAGGACGCCGGCGGCTACCGGGCCATTGACATGTGGGGCCCGACAAGCGATCCGGCGTGGAAGCGTAACGACCCGATGGTGAACGTCGGACGCCTAGTGTCCAACGGCACCGCGGTGTGGATCTACTGCGGCACGGGTGCTCCGTCCGATCTCGACAACAACGGCGACCCCACTGCGGGTGGTTTGTTCGCCGCGGGTTACCTGGAGAACATCACGCTGGCGACCAACAAGGAGTTCCAGCGGAGTTATCAGGCGGCCGGCGGGCGGAATGCGGTGTTCAACTTTCCGCCCAGCGGAACCCACAGTTGGGGCTACTGGGGTTCCCAACTGCAGGCGATGAAGGGCGACCTGCAGCGTGTCCTGGGAGCTACCCCGACCGGCTGACGGGTCTGCAGGTGGCGCTCAGTAGGCGAGTTGCCCTGCCAGGAGCAGGTTTTCGTGCTTCAGCGGTTGGTAGGTGGTCTTCGTGGCCTGCGTCGCCTCGCGCTGCGACGCCACTGCGGGCTGTCCCCACCAGGCTGCGCCGTAGGAGGCGTCGATGGGCGTGAGTGGTGTTGCTTCGGCGAGTGTCCCGGCCTTTTCGAGCCAACGGATAATCCAGCCTGTCTTCACGTCGGCCGCCCTTCTCGAGATTGGTTACTACCCGAGAGTCTCCTCGGCGGCGGGTGGTGAGGGTATCGGCCGATTGGCGGGCGGGATGGATGACGCGCTGTCCTCCGACTGGGGGACCCCCGCCTCGGATGGAAGCGGTCCCCCCGGCAGGAATCGAACCTGACGGACCGTGCAGGACGCTGACGTGGGTCGAAGCCGGCGGCGAAGTCGTCCGATCGGGTGGCGAGTAGCTCCGGCGCTGCCACGGACCGAGGTGAAGCTAACAAATCCGGGTCGACTTGTTTTGCCAATTTACTGTGATTGCCAGCGACTTTGCGCTAACGTCGCAATACGACAGCAAACTGCGCTCACCGCAGCGATCAGCTGTCGACAGGCAACCCACAGATCGGCCCGCCCCTGGACAGTTCGGGGCGGGCCGATGCCGTTGGTTGTGGCGGATTTCGTCGCAGCTGACTCATCGGCGCTTCTCGCTCGTGCTACGTCAACCAGTGCTTTTGGCTTTTGGCTTCTGACTGATGCTGTTCCGGACTGGCTGAATCGGGTCGATTCTTGGCCTTTAGCTGCGAATAATCGGCAACGTGATCCGGATAAGCAATGGGCCGATGCTCACTACTTCCGGTAGGCGTCCGCGCGGCTGAACACACCCACGACCGTGACGCGCCGGTGCTCGTCGTCAATGCGGTAGATCACGCGGTATGTTCCCCGGCGGGTACTATGACGATCTTCGGGCGGTGGCCGCAGTCGCTTGCCGACCCGATGCGGGTTATCCAGCAACGGTCCAGTGATGAACTCATACGCCGCGAACCCCACCGCCTCCGATAAGAGCTCCGCCAACTGTCTTCGGACGGTCGGGGCGACGACCAACTCGTAGCGCTGATCGGTCACTTCCCAACTCGACGAGCGTGCATCGCCGCGGCAAGATCGTCCTCAGTCTCGCCTTCGCCTCGGGCCAGTTCGGCGTCAGCCTCGCTCAGTGCGAGCAGTGCAGCAGAGTCGGATAGGACCGCAATGGTTAGCAGATCTGCTCGACAAGCCGTTAGCGGCAACTCAGGTCCGCATAAGGCATCGACCGACGTTAATCAGTATCGCTAAATACCACCTCTGAACAGCGCCCCCGGCAGGAATCGAACCTGCGACCTAGGGATTAGAAGGCCCTTGCTCTATCCGACTGAGCTACGGAGGCAACGCCCGGTCAGTCTATCGGGCACAGGCAGGCAAGCCGGTGCACCAGGCGTGCCGAGGTCAGTCCGTCGCGAACCGAGTCCGCAGCGCGTCGAGTAACCGCTGGAGCTCGGCCATCTTGTCGCGAAGCCGCAGCACCGGTTCGGGCGTGCGGGGATTGCCCCAGCCGGCGTCGCAACGCGTCATCCAGCGAGCTTCCGCAACGGCGATCAACTGGGCGAGGTCGGCGACTTCCGCACGTAGGAGCGCCTGAACACGTCGGCCTGGGCCGGGTCGCTGTGGCCTCCGCTGGGAGTTCCTTGGAGCGCCATCTGCCGACGGGGTGAGCTATCAGTTTCGTGTCGCGATTTTTGAGGTCCTGGCCTGCGGCAACGTCTTGAATACATAACCCGGGCGAAGAAATGACGTTGGTATCGAGGGCAATTCGTTACTGTGTGATCCGCGGCACGCGCCAACCCGTCGGTCCAGGCGCGCGGTCCGGCAAACCTTAGACGATCACCGAAGATGTCGAGGGAGTCCGACAGTCTGATGAGCAGCCCGATTGACGAGGTCACGGCGCGCTGCAGCCGGGCGTATCACACGGGCTCGCTGCTGCTTCGCGGCTCACCTGCGGCCGCGGGCTGGATCCTGGGCTGGCTGTCGGCCGAGTTCGCCCCGCACGTGCTCACCGGACACGCGTTGTCGGCGGTCGGCGCCTCGCCACTGGAGCGGGTCGCCTGCGGGCTGGCGGTACGGCAGGCCGACCGGGTGCTGGAGACCGCACTGCGGGAGACCTTCGGAGACGACTACGGCGACGCTGTCCATCACCCGCTTGAGCCCTACACCGCGAGACGGCCGAGCCTGGGCGGGCTCGTCGGTGCCATGCGGCACCGACGCCGGTACTCGGCGACCACCATCGACATCCCGTACGGACCCGGCGGACGCTGCCATCTGCTCGACGTGTGGCGTCGGCCCGACCTGCCGCCCGGCCACCGTGCCCCGGTACTGATCCAGGTACCCGGCGGCGGATGGTCGGTCAACGAGAAGCGCGGTCAGGCATACCCGTTGATGAGCCGGATGGTCGAGCTCGGCTGGATCTGCGTCTCGATCAACTACAGCCGGAGCCCGCGCAACGCCTGGCCCGCACACATCATCGACGTCAAGCGTGCGATCGCCTGGGTGCGGGCCAACATCGCCGAATACGGCGGCGATCCGGATTTCATCGCCATCACCGGCGGCTCGGCCGGTGGCCATCTCGCCTCGCTGGCGGCGCTGACCGCCGGCGATGAACGCCTGCAGCCCGGCTTCGAAGAAGCCGATACCGCGGTCCAGGCCGCCGCGCCGCACTACGGCGTCTACGACCTCACCAACGTCGACAACATGCACGGCCTGATGATGCCGCTGCTCGAACACGTCGTCATGCAGACCCGGTTCTCCGACGACCCGCAGCTCTACCGGGACGCGTCGCCGATGTTCCGGGTACATCGCGACGCGCCGCCCTTCTTCGTCCTGCACGGTGACAACGACGCCGTCGTTCCGGCCAAGCAGGCGCTGGCGTTCTGCACCGCCCTGCGCGAGGTCGGTGCCGGCACTGTCGCGCATGCGGCAATACCCAACGCGCACCACGCCTTTGACACCATCGCCACGCTGCGGTGCCAGATGGCGGCAGAGGCTGTCGCCGCGTTCCTGGGTATTGCCTACGGTCGGCATGCCGTGGCCCGCTCCCGGTCGAAGCGGCTGGCGGTCAGTTCGGCCAGCTGACTTCAGGTCATGCAGACGTTGGCGACCAGGAGCACAGGCCAGGCCACGATCGAGCCGAGGAACGACACCACCAGGTCGGCGCCCCGCAGTTCGTGCAGATGTGCGGTGTGGGTGGACGACCAGACCAGACCGACTGCCAGATAGGGGATTCCGAGCACCAGGGCGATGCCGATCAGCTCGGCGATCGTCAGCTGGTAGCTCAGGAACTGGCGAAGTTTCGCGAGCATCACCCTCCATCGATTCATGCCGGGCACGGCCGTCGCTGTGAGACTCTGCTGACATGACCAGGCTACGGCGAATCCTGAGCTACGAGGTCAGCATCGCAACGCTCCTGGAATTCGCGATGTGGTTGGCGGTACCCCATCTGCTCATCGGTTTCGTATGGGCGTTCTTCCACGTCGAGCAGGTCGAGCAGTTGCATGTCCAGCTGCAGAAGATCCTGCCGGCCGGGGCCGAGGTGGCGGCCTACGTCGAAGCGGCCGCGCTGTGGCCGGTGCTGCTTCTGCTGCCTCCGGTCTGTGTGCCCTGAGGCGGCTGCGAAAGCAACTCGCCATCAAGGCCCGCCACCGTCGCGCGCCGACTAGCGTGGTGCTGGAGTTTCGTAGGAGTTGCGGACGTGACAGGAGGGGCATGAGCGGACCCGTTGATGCAAACGGAATGCCATCCGAACTCGGGGCGCTCGACACACTGCTGCACCGGGGCGAGGCCAATCCGCGGACCCGCTCGGGGATCATGGCGCTGGAGATCCTCGACAGCACGCCCGACTGGAACCGGTTCCGGACCGCCTTCGACAACGCGTCCCGCAAGGTGCTGCGGCTGCGCCAGAAGGTCGTCATGCCGACGCTGCCGACCGCGGCGCCGCGCTGGGTGGTGGACCCGGACTTCAACCTCGACTTCCACGTGCGCCGGGTGCGGGTACCCGAGCCCGGCACGCTGCGGCAGGTGCTCGACCTGGCCGAGGTCAGCCTCCAGTCGCCGCTGGACATCTCCCGGCCGCTGTGGACAGCCACCCTGGTGGAGGGGCTCGAAGGCGGCAAGGCCGCGACCATGCTGCACCTGAGCCACGCCGTCACCGACGGTGTCGGTGCCACGGCGATGTTCGCCGAGATCTACGACCTGGAACGCAACCCGCCGCCCAAGCCGGCCCCGCCGATGCCGGTCCCGCAGGATCTCTCGCCCAATGACCTCATGCGCGAAGGCTTCAACCAGCTGCCGGGTGCCGTCGTCGGCGGACTCGTCGGCGCGGTTGCCGGTGGGTTCTCGCTGATCGGACGGGTGGTCCGCAGCCCCGGCACGGCCGTCTGGGACGTCGTCGACTACGCCCGGTCCGGTCGGCGGGTGATGGGACGGGCCGCCGAACCGTCGCCGCTGCTGCGGCGGCGCAGCCTGTCCTCCCGTAGCGAGGCCATCGAGATGAGGCTCAGCGAGCTGAAGGCCGCGGCGCACGCCGCCGGCGGTTCGATCAACGACGCCTACCTGGCCGGGCTGTGTGGGGCGCTGCGGCTTTACCACGAGGCGCTCGGCGTCCCGCTCAACTCGCTGCCCATGGCGGTGCCGGTGAACCTGCGGGCCGAGGCCGACCCCGCCGGCGGCAACAGGTTCGCCGGCGTCAACCTGGCGGCGCCGATCGGTGTCGCCGACCCCGCGGTGCGCATCCAGAAGATCCGCAAGCAGATGACGTCGCGCCGCGAAGAGGCGGCCATCGACATGATCGGCGCGGTCGCGCCGGTGCTCAGCCTGCTGCCCGATGCGGTCGTGGAGGCGATGAGCGGTTCGGTGATCGCCTCCGACGTGCAGGCGAGCAACGTGCCGGTGTACTCCGGTGACACCTACATCGCGGGCACGAAGGTGCTACGGCAGTACGGCCTTGGCCCGCTCCCCGGTGTGGCGATGATGGTCGTGCTGGTCTCACGGGGCGGTTTCGTGACGGTCAGCGCCCGATACGACCGGGCGGCGATCGCCCACGAGGACCTGTTCGCGCAATGCCTGCGCCGCGGCTTCGACGAGGTGCTCGCACTGGCAGGTGACCCGCAACCGCGGGTGGTGCCGTCGTCGTTCCCTGACGTCGCGAGACGACTCCCCGCAACCTTCGTCGAACGGATCGGTGTCCTACTCATGAGCGAGAACAACGGCAGCCCCGGCCGGTCGCGCGAGATGCGTCTGCCCGGGTCGGTCGCCGAGGTGATGGCCAGCCCGCCGGGGCCGAAGATCGGGGCGTTCTTCGACCTCGACGGCACGCTGGTCGCCGGCTTCACGGCCGTCATCCTCACCCGGGAGCGCTTCCGCAGCCGCGACATGGGAATCGGCGAGCTGATCACGATGATCGCCGCCGGCTTGAACCACAAACTCGGCCGGCTCGAGTTCGAGTCGCTGATCAACAAGGCCTCCGAGGCCCTGCGTGGCCGCGCCCTGAGTGACATTCAAGAGATCGGGGAGCGACTGTTCGCTCAGAAGATCGAGAAGCGCATCTATCCCGAGATGCGTGAACTGGTCCACGCGCACATCGAACGCGGCCATACCGTGGTGCTGAGCTCGTCGGCGCTGACGATCCAGGTCGATCCGGTCGCGCGGTTCCTCGGCATCGAGAGCACCTTGACCAACAAGTTCGAGGTCGACGAGGACGACGTCCTCACCGGCAAGGTGATCAAGCCGATCCTGTGGGGGCCCGGAAAGGCCAACGCGGTGCAGAAGTTCGCCGCCGAGAACGACATCGATCTGCGGGACAGCTATTTCTACGCCGACGGCGACGAAGACGTCGCGCTGATGTATCTGGTGGGCAATCCGCGCCCGACCAACCCCGAAGGCAAGATGGCCTCGGTCGCGCGCCGGCGCGGCTGGCCGATCCTCCAGTTCAACAGCCGGGGCAGTGGCGGCGTCATGGGGCAGGTGCGCACCCTGCTCGGGATTGGTTCCCTGTTTCCCGCCGCCACCGGGGCGATCAGTTGGGGGTTGCTGACCCGCAGCAAACGCCGCGGCGTCAACTTGTTCACCACCGCGTTTCCCCAGCTACTGCTGGCGGCCAACGGCGTATCGCTGAACGTGCTGGGCAGGGAGAACCTGACCCAGAAGCGGCCGGCCGTGTTCATCTTCAACCACCGCAACAACTTCGACCCGATCATCTCGGCCGCTCTTCTCAAAGACAACTGGACCGGGGTGGGGAAGAAGGAACTCGAAAGCGACCCGGTGATCGGCACGTTGGGCAAGCTGGTCGACACCGTCTTCATCGACCGTGACGACCCGAAGTCGGCGATCGAATCGATGCAGCACGTGGAGGATCTCGTCGAGAAGGGCCTGTCCATCCTGATCGCGCCGGAAGGCACCCGGTTGGACACCCGCACCGTCGGCCCCTTCAAGAAGGGCCCGTTTCGGCTGGCGATGGCCGCCGGTGTTCCGATCGTGCCGATCGTCATCCGCAACGCCGAGGTGATCGCGCCCCGCGACTCCTCCACGATGAATCCGGGAACCGTGGATGTCGTTGTCTACCCACCGATTTCGGTGCGAGGACTGGACCCTGGACGACCTGTCCGAGCGGATCGCGGAGATCCGGCAGCTGTACCTCGACACCCTGAAGGACTGGCCCGAGGGCAAGGTTCCGGAGCACCCGCTGTACAAGAAGGCGCCTGCCAAGAAGGCGGCGGCCAAGAAGGCGGCGGCCAAGAAGGCGCCTGCGAAGAAGGCGGCCGCGAAGAAGGCTCCGGTCAAGAAGGCGGCTGCCAAGAAAGCGGTGGCCAAGAAGGCTCCGGTCAAGAAAGCAGCGGCCAAGAAGGCTGAGCCACCGACTGTCAGGGGCCGACGATGACCGCCTCAGATCACCTCGCCGACTTCAGCACCACCGACGACGCGCTGGTGCTCGCGTCGGTGTCGTCGAAGGCCGAGTTCGAACTGCTCAACGACTGGTTGCATGCCCAGCGCCGCGCGCACCCCGACACCAAGGTCGAGGTGCTGCAACTGCCCGCGGGGGACCCGCCGGCGACGGTGGTGGCCCAACTCGTCGAGGAACTCGGCGGCAGTGAGGACCGGTTGGTGGTCCCGGTGCGGGTGTTCTGGGTTCCCGGCGGACTCCCCACCCGGGTCAAGGTCGTCGGGCTGATCTCCGGGCGCGACACCTACCGTCCGCCGGAGTTCTTGCAGCGCAGCATTCTTCGCAAGGATCCTTCCCGAGCCCGCATCGTCGCCGGGGAACCGGCGAAGGTGTCCGAGCTGCGTCAGCAGTGGCACGAGAACACCGTCGGCGACAGCCCGCGCGACTTCGCGCGTTTCGTGCTGCGCCGTGCGGCGCTGGCCATCGAGCGGATGGAACTTCGGCTGCTCGGGCCGGAATACAAGTCGCCGCAACTGATCACCGACGAGTTGATGGCGTCCTCGAAATTCATGGACGGCCTGGAGAAGATTCCGGGAGCCAGTCCGGTCAAGGCAGAGGAGATGCTCAACGAGCTGGCCACCGGCTGGAGCAGGTTCTCGGTGGACCTCATCCCGAACCTCGGCCGGGCCATCTTCAGCAGGGGCTTCGATCCACGGATCGACTATGACGCAGTCGAAATCGAGTCGATGCGCCGTGCCCTGGAGGACCACCCGGCCGTGCTGCTGTTCTCGCACCGGTCCTACCTGGACGGCGTCATCGTCCCGGTGGCGATGCAGGAGAACAAGCTCCCGCCGGTGCACACCTTCGCCGGGATCAACCTGTCGTTCGGGTTCATGGGTCCGCTGATGCGCCGCTCGGGCGTCATCTTCCTGCGCCGCAAGCTCGATGATCCGCTGTACAAGTACGTGCTGCGTCAGTTCGTCGGGTACATCGTGCAGAAGCGATTCAACCTCAGCTGGTCGATCGAGGGAACCCGTTCACGCACCGGAAAGATGTTGCCGCCCAAGCTCGGTCTGCTCAGCTACGTGGCCGACGCCTACCTCGACGGCAAGAGCGACGACATCCTGCTGCAGCCGGTGTCGATCAGCTTCGA
This sequence comes from uncultured Actinomycetota bacterium, assembly GCA_963753095.1. Taxonomy (GTDB): domain Bacteria; phylum Actinomycetota; class Actinomycetes; order Mycobacteriales; family Mycobacteriaceae; genus Mycobacterium. The sequence goes on along the minus strand of CAVWBC010000002.1, from coordinate 32,734 downwards.
CCAGCTGCACGAGACCGCTGAGTACGCCGCCTACGCCCGCGGCGGCGAGAAGACGCCCGAGGGCGCTGAGTGGCTGTACAAGTTCATCAAGGCCCAGGGCGAGCGCAACTACGGCAAGATCTACGTCCGCTTCCCCGAGGCCGTGTCCATGCGCCAGTACCTCGGCGACCCGGGCGGCCCGATGGCCGAGGATTCCGCAGCCAAGCGGCTCGCGATGCAGAAGATGGCATTCGAGGTGGCCTGGCGGATTCTGGGGGCGACGCCTATCAACGCCACCGGTCTGGTGTCGGCGCTGCTGCTGACCACCCGTGGTCGGGCGCTGGCGCTGGGCCAGCTACACCACACCCTGCAGGACTCGCTGGACTACCTGGAACGTAAGCAGACCCCGATGACCAACAGCGCCCTGCGGCTGCGCACCCCTGACGGCGTGCGGGCCGCGGTCGACGCGATGTCCAACGGGCATCCGGTGACGTGCGTCGACGGCGGCCACGAGCCGGTATGGCGGATCGCGCCCGAGCATGAACACGAGGCCGCTTTCTACCGCAACTCGTTGATCCACGCGTTCCTCGAGACCGCGATCGTCGAACTGGCGCTGGCCCACGCCGGCCGCGCGACCGACGGCGACCGGGTGGCGGTGTTCTGGGCGCAGGCCATGCGGCTGCGCGACCTTCTGAAATTCGAGTTCTACTTCGCCGACTCCACCGCGTTCCGGGAGCACCTCGCCGAGGAGCTGTCCTGGATCGACGACTGGGAGAGCGGCGTCGCCGCCGGAGGGAAGGCCGTCGATGCGGTGCTGCGCGCCAAGCGGCCCCTGATGGCGCACGCGATGCTGCGGCCGTTCTTCGAGGCCTACGAGATCGTCGCCGACGTGCTCTGCGATGCGCCCGCCGAAATCGGGGAGAAGGAACTGAACACCCTCGCGCTCGGCGTCGGGAACCAGTACGCCGCACAGGGCCGGGTGAAGAGCAACGAGTCGGTCTCCGCGCTTTTGTTCACCACCGCTCGACAGGTGGCGGTCGACCAGCATCTGCTGGAGGCGGCGCCCGATCTGAAGGAACGCCGAGTGGCCTTCCTCGAGGAACTGCGAGCCATCCTGGCCGATATGGACCGCGTCCACGAGCTGTCGCGCGAACAGTTCTTCGCCCGCGAAGTCCGTCTGCACCGGCAGCCGGGCTGACACCCGCCGCTGCAACGCCGCCCGGCGGCCATACGCTTTACGCATGACCACCCCCACCGCGATCAGCACCCGCCGCACCGCGGTGTGGCCGGTGCTGGTCGCGGTCGGCCTGCTCGCCGGTGTGACGGCCGCCGGCATCGGTGCGCTGTCGCTGGCGGAATCCCTGACCGCGACGGGTCTGCCCGACCCGGGGCCGGCGACCACTCTCGGCCTGCCGTTCGTGCGCGCCGCCGGGGAGATCGCCGCGGTGATCGCGGTCGGGTCGTTTCTGTTCGCCGCGTTCCTCGTGCCGCCACAGCCGAACGGGGTGCTCGACGCGGCCGGCTACCGCTCGCTGCGGCTGGGTATCGTCGCGTCGGGCGCGTGGGCGGTATGCGCGGCCCTACTCGTGCCGTTGACCATCTCCGACGTGTCCGGTCAGCCGCTGCGCGACCATCTGAACCCGGTCGAGCTGTGGTCGGTGGCCGGCCTCGTCGACACGGCGAGCGCCTGGCGCTGGACGGCGTTCCTGGCGCTGATCGTGACCGTGGGCGGGGTGGCGGTGCTGCGCTGGTCGTGGACGCCGATCCTGCTGGCCGGAGCACTGCTGACCCTGGTTCCGCTGGGGCTGACCGGTCACTCGTCGGCGGGCGGCGCCCACGACCTGGCGACCAACAGCCTGCTGATTCACCTGGTGGCCGGTGCGTTGTGGGCGGGCGGTCTGCTGGCCCTGCTGGCCCATGTCCTGCGCCGCGAAGACCACGCCGACCTGGCCGCACGCCGGTTCTCCCGGGTGGCCTTCTGGTGCTTCATCGCGATGGCGTTCTCCGGCGTGCTCAACGCCTTCGTCCGGATCCGGTTCGGCGACCTGTTCGCCACCGAGTACGGCTGGCTGGTCGTGGCGAAGGTCGTTGCGCTGTCGACGCTGGGCGTGATCGGGTGGCGCCAGCGCCGCAGCGGGGTCGCCGCACTGCAGGCCGACCCGCAGGCCCGGGGACCCCTCATCCGGCTGGCACTTCTGGAAGCCGTCATCTTCAGCCTGACCTTCGGCATCGCCGTCGGACTGGGCCGCACACCACCGCCACCGCCGGTCGATCCGAATCCGTCGGCCACCGAGGTCGCGCTCGGCTACGACCTGGCCGGCCCGCCGACGCTCGCCCGGATCCTGTTCGACTGGCGCTTCGACCTCGTATTCGGCACGGCCGCCATCATTTTCGCGGCCGTGTACATCGCCGGGGTCATCCGGCTGCGCCGCCGCGGCGACCAGTGGCCGGTCGGACGGATCGCGGCGTGGTTGCTCGGCTGCGCGGTGCTGTTGTTCACCACCTCGTCGGGGGTGGGGCGGTACATGCCGGCGATGTTCAGCATGCACATGAGCGCCCACATGCTGCTGTCCATGCTCACCCCCATCCTGCTGGTGCTCGGCGCGCCAGTCACGCTGGCCCTTCGTGCCCTACCGACCGCCGGAAAGGGCAATCCGCCCGGACCGCGCGAGTGGCTGCTGGACGGGCTGCACAGCAAGTGGTCGAAGTTCTTCACCCATCCGGTCGTGGCCACGCTGATGTTCGTGGTGGGCTTCTACGGGCTGTACCTGGGCGGCATCTTCGATCTCGCGGTCAGCCACCACGGCGCGCACGTGCTGATGAACGTTCACTTCCTGCTCAGCGGATACCTCTTCTACTGGGTGGTCATCGGCGTCGATCCCACCCCGCGGCCGCTCCCCGCGGTGGGCAAGATCGGCATGGTGTTCGCCTCGCTGCCGCTGCACGCGTTCTTCGGTGTCGTCCTGATGGGCATGCCGGAGATCCTCGGTGGCAGCTTCTATCGCTCGTTGCAGTTGCCCTGGCACACCGACCTGATCGGCGATCAGCACCTCGGCGGCGGGATCGCCTGGGCTGCAGGCGAAGTCCCGCTGGTGGTGGTGATGATCGCGCTGCTGGTCCAGTGGAGCCGCAGCGATCGGCGGGACGCCAAGCGGATGGACCGGGCCGCCGATCGAGATCACGACGCCGACCTGGCGGCCTACAACAACATGCTGGCCGAGTTGGCCCGCCGCGACAGCAGTTCCGGCGGCGTCGGCCGCTGATACCGTGGAGCGATGGCAGAACCGACGGGCACGCGCCCCGGGATCGATCCGATCCTCAAAACCCTTCTCGATGCCTTCCCGTTGGAGATCAAGGTCGCCGACGGTGTCGAGGCAGCCCGCCAGAAGATGCGGCAGATCGAGCCGCCCGCAGAGCTGTTGCCCACCATGCGCATTGAAGAGCGCACCATCGACTTTGCGGACCTGACCGACATTCCGGTGCGCATCTACTGGCCGCCGATCCCCGCTCATGAGGATCTGCCGGTGGTGGTGTTCTACCACGGCGGCGGCTGGGCGATCGGTGACCTGGACACCCACGACGCGGTGGCCCGCCAGCACGCCGTCGGCGCCGAGGCCATCGTGGTGTCAGTGGACTACCGGCTGGCCCCCGAACACCCATACCCGGCCGGCATCGACGACGCGTGGGCCGCCCTGCGCTGGGTCGGCGAGCATGCCGCGGAACTCGGTGGCGACCCCGCGCGGATCGCGGTCGCCGGCGACTCGGCGGGCGGCAACATCTCGGCGGTGATGGCGCAGTTGGCCCGTGATCACGGCGGGCCGCCGCTGGCGTTTCAACTGCTCTGGTACCCGGCAACGTCGGCGGACACCTCGCTGCCCTCGCACACCGAGAACGCCGGCGCGGCGATCCTGGACGCCGAGGCGATCGAAGCATTCATGACGTGGTATCTGCCCGATGTCGACATGAGCGAGCCGGCCAAGCTGCCCACCACGCTGGCGCCCGCCAATACCACAGACCTCACCGGCCTGCCACCGGCGTTCATCGGGACCGCGGAATACGATCCGCTCCGCGACGACGGCGCCCGCTATGCGCGAACTCCTCAGCGCCGCCGGGGTTCCCGTCGAACTGTCCAACGAGCCGACGATGGTGCATGGCTACATCAGTTTCGCCCTGGTCGTGCCCGCCGCCGCAGAGGCGTTCGACCGCGGGTTGGCGGCCCTCAAAGCCGCACTGTCGCGGTAGCGGCCCGCTGACCCGGAACCGTCCACAGCCGGAAGCTCATCCACAGGAGGCGGCGGGGGCCGCGCTCCCGGTAGTCCCGATGTCGGTGCCCGCGGGCCCAATCGAGGTGCAACAAGCCATGCACTCACGAGAGGACCCATCATGTTCGAAACCCATCTCACCGTCGTCGGCCGCATCGTGACCGACCTTCGTCGCAGGATCGTCAACAACCAGGAGTTGATCAGCTTCCGGGTGGCCAGCAACTCCCGTCGTCGCAACGTCGAAGGCACGTGGGAGCCGGGCAACTCGCTGTTCATCACGGTCAACTGCTGGGGCAAACTGGTCACCGGCGTCGGCGCCGCCCTCTACAAAGGCGCGCCGGTAATCGTCGTCGGTGACGTCTTCACCAGCGAGTACGAGGACAAGGACGGACTGCGCCGCTCGTCATTGGAGATGCGCGCCACCGCGGTGGGGCCGGATCTGTCCCGGGCCATCGTGCGGATCGAGCAGCCCCAGCCCAAGCCCGCGGTCACGGCCGACGACGGCACCGCGGCGGCGGACGCCGAGGGTGACGACGCCGCCGAGCCCGAAGCGGAGGCGACATCACTGGTGCTGTCGGCGTGAGGGCGGCGGCGGGCCGCGCTCGTTCACCCAGCGCGGCCGCACGCCCGCTCTGGGCCGACGCCTAGGATGGTCCGCGAGCAATACGTGCACAAAAGACGGAAGGCGACACCGCGGCAATGGCGGAATTCATCTACACGATGCGCAAGGTCCGCAAGGCCCACGGCGACAAGGTCATCCTCGACGACGTCACGCTGAGCTTCCTGCCGGGAGCCAAGATCGGCGTCGTGGGGCCCAACGGGGCGGGTAAGTCCAGCGTCCTGCGGATCATGGCCGGCCTCGACCAGGCCAACAACGGCGACGCGTTCCTGGCCACCGGCGCCACGGTCGGCATCCTGCATGCAGGAGCCGCCAGCTCAACGAGGAGAAGACGGTCCGCGGCAACGTCGAGGAAGGCCTCGGCGAGATCAAGGTGAAGCTCGACCGCTTCAACGAGGTCGCCGAGCTGATGGCCACCGACTACTCCGATGAGCTGATGGAGGAGATGGGCCAGCTCCAGGAGGAGCTCGACCACGCCGACGCCTGGGATATGGACTCGCAGCTCGAGCAGGCCATGGACGCGCTGCGCTGCCCGCCGCCCGACGAGCCGGTCACCCATCTCTCCGGCGGCGAGCGCCGCCGCGTGGCGCTGTGCAAGCTGCTGCTGAGCAAGCCGGACCTGCTGCTGCTCGACGAGCCGACCAACCACCTCGACGCCGAGAGCGTGCAGTGGCTCGAACAGCATCTCGCCGACTACCCGGGCGCGATCCTGGCGGTCACCCACGACCGCTACTTCCTCGACAACGTCGCGCGAGTGGATCCTCGAACTCGACCGTGGCCGGGCCTACCCTACGAGGGCAACTACTCGACCTACCTGGAGAAGAAGGCCGAGCGCCTCGAGGTGCAGGGCAAGAAGGACCAGAAGCTGCAGAAGCGGCTCAAGGACGAGCTGGCCTGGGTGCGATCCGGCGCCAAGGCCCGCCAGGCCAAGAGCAAGGCCCGCCTGCAGCGCTACGAGGAGATGGCGGTCGAGGCCGAGAAGACCCGCAAGCTCGACTTCGAGGAGATCCAGATCCCGACCGGCCCGCGGCTCGGCACCCTGGTGGTCGAGGTGGACCACCTGGACAAGGGCTTCGACGGCCGGGTGCTGATCAAGGACCTGTCGTTCACCCTGCCCCGCAACGGCATCGTCGGCGTGATCGGGCCCAACGGTGTCGGCAAGACCACGCTGTTCAAGACGATCGTCGGGCTGGAGCAGCCCGATAGCGGCACGGTGCGGATCGGGGAGACCGTCAAGCTGAGCTACGTCGACCAGAACCGCGCCGGCATCGACCCCAAGAAGAACGTCTGGCAGGTGGTCTCCGACGGGCTGGACTACATCGAGGTCGGCCAGAACGAGATCCCGTCGCGGGCGTACGTCTCGGCGTTCGGGTTCAAGGGCCCGGACCAGCAGAAGCCGGCCGGGGTGCTGTCCGGTGGTGAACGCAACCGGCTCAACCTGGCGCTGACCCTCAAGGAGGGCGGCAACCTGATCCTGCTCGACGAGCCGACCAACGATCTCGACGTCGAGACGCTGTCCTCGCTGGAGAACGCGCTGGAGAACTTCCCCGGCTGCGCCGTGGTGATCTCCCACGACCGCTGGTTCCTGGACCGCACCTGCACGCACATTCTGGCCTGGGAGGGCGACTCGACCAACGAGGCGAAGTGGTTCTGGTTCGAGGGCAACTTCGGCGCCTACGAGGAGAACAAAGTCCAGAGATTGGGCGCAGATGCGGCTCGTCCGCACAGGGTGACCCACCGCAGGCTCACACGCGACTAATGTGGTCGGCTGCGGACCAGCGTGGGTGCGCAGGCTGATCCAGGAGCGGCAGGCATGACGGTTGATCCCAGAACTACCAGCCTCGACTTGCCGGTCGAGTGGAACCAGCTCAGCCGGATGCCGTCGAGAAGATCACCGCAGCGATGGCGGCGGCCTACGTCGCGACCTACCGGGGGCCGCACCCCGGTGCGCCCGACGCACAGACGCCGCCGACACCGGGCCGCTGATCCAGGCCCGGCGCAGCCCCGGAGTGCCGCCGGCGCTGATCGCGGCGCATGAGCGATTGGCGCACCACCGCCCGGCCGGCGAGACCCTGGTCGCGTGTCTACGGCGAGGACGATCCGGGCGGATTCGGCCCCGCGCTGCAGATCGTCACCGACCAGGCCACCATGCTGATGGACTCGGTCACCGTGCTGCTGCACCGCCTCGGCGTCGCCTACGTGGCGCTGATGAACCCGGTGTTCCGCGGTTCGCCGCGACCGCACCGGTGAGTTGCTCGACGTGCGGCCTGCCGAGGGCGAGCCCGGTCCCGACAGCACCGACGAATCCTGGATCCACGTGCAGCTGTCGCCCTCGGTCGAACCGCAAGGCGCTGGCCGAGGCCCAGCGGCTGTTGCCGATGGTGGTCGCCGACGCCCGCCAGGTGGCGCAGGACTCCGCGGCGCTGAGCGCGGTGTTCGCAGTCGCTGGCCCACCGGCTCGACACCGACTCGGGGACCCGCTTTCCGGGGCCGGACCGGGCCGATGTCGCAGACCTTCTGCGCTGGCTGGCCGACGGGCACTTCGTGCTGCTGGGGTGCCAAAGCTGCACGGTCAACGACGGCAAGCCACCGTCGACGAGGCGAGTCGGCTCGGGGTGGCCCGGCTGCGCACCGAGGTGCTGCCTGAACTCAGCGGCAGCGACGATCTGCTGGTGCTCGCCCAGGCGACGATGCCCAGCTTCCTGCGATACGGCGCGTATCCCTACATCGTGGTGGTCCGGGAGCGCGGCACCGGCGGGCAGGAGCGTAGCGACTCGGGAATTGACTCCGGCGGGGACGACATCGAGCATCGATTCGTCGGGCTCTTCACGGTGGCGGCGATGAGCGCGAACGTGCTCGACATCCCACTGATCTCCCGGCGGGTCCGCGACGTACTGACGATGTCGCAGAACGACCCGAGCCACCCCGGACAGTTGATGCTCGACATCATCCAGACCATCCCGCGCTCGGAGCTGTTCTCGCTGACCGCGCGAACAGCTGCACGACATGGCCATCGCCGTGGTCGATCTGGGCTCGCGCCGGCGGGCGCTGCTGTTCGAACGCGCCGACCAGCTCGGCCACTTCGTCTCGTGCCTGGTCTACCTGCCGCGCGATCGCTACACCACCGTGGTCCGGCTGACGATGCAGGACATCCTGGTACGCGAGTTCGGCGGGGCCAGCATCGACTACACCGCGCGGGTCAGTGAATCGCCCTGGGCAGTAGTGCATTTCACTGTCCGGCTGCCCGACACACCCGACCGCCGGCCGATCGACACCTCCGAAGCCAATCACGCAGCGGATCCAGGCGCTGCTCACCGAGGCGGCGCGCACCTGGGCCGACCGGCTGCTCGGCTCGGTGCGCACCGGCTCCATCGATCAGGCCATCGCCGAGCACTACGCGGATGCGCTGCCCGAGGAGTACAAGCAGGTCGTCACACCGGCCGAGGCGATCGCCGACATCGGCTTCATCGAATCCCTGCAGGAGGATTCGGTGAAGCTGCAGTTCGAGCGCGGCGATGAGGGCACCGACGCCTTCCTCACCTGGTACTTGGGCGGCAACTCGGCGTCGCTGAGCGAGTTGCTGCCGATGCTGCAGTGCATGGGTGTCCTGGTGCTCGAAGAGCGACCGTTCACCGTCACCCGCCCCGATGGCCTACCGGTGTGGATCTACCAGTTCAAGATCCGGCCGAACGCGTCCATGCCCGAGGCTGCCTCCGACGAGGAATGGCGCGCCACCGCAGAGCGATTCGCCGACGCCGTCACCGCCATCTGGCACGGCCGCGCGGAAATCGACCGGTTCAACGAGCTGGTCCTGCGGGCCGGTCTGACCTGGCAGCAGGTGACGGTGCTACGCAGCTATGCCAAATACCTGCGGCAGGCCGGCTTCCCGTACAGCCAGTCTCACATCGAGTCGGTACTCAACGAGTACCCCAGCACGGCACACTCGCTGGTCGCCCTGTTCGAGGCGATGTTCGACCCCGACTCGGCTGCCAAGGGTCTTGATGCACAGGCGGCAGCGGGTGCCGTGGCCGCCGACATCGACGCCCTGGTCAGCCTGGACACCGACCGGGTGCTGCGGGCCTTCGCATCCATGATCCAGGCCACGCTGCGCACCAATTACTTTGTCACCAGCGATGATTCGGCCCGCGCCCGCGGCGTGCTGTCGATCAAGCTCAACCCGCAGCTGATCGACGAACTGCCGCTGCCGCGGCCCAAGTTCGAGATCTTCGTCTACTCGCCCCGCGTCGAGGGGGTGCACCTGCGCTTCGGCTTCGTCGCCCGCGGCGGGCTGCGCTGGTCGGATCGCCGCGAGGACTTCCGCACCGAGGTCCTCGGCCTGGTCAAGGCGCAGGCCGTCAAGAACGCCGTCATCGTGCCGGTCGGGGCCAAGGGCGGCTTCGTCGTCAAGCACCCGCCGGCGCCGACCGGCGACGGCGTCGCCGATCGGGAGGCTTTCCGCGACGAGGGCATCGCCTGCTACCGGCTGTTCATCGCCGGTCTGCTGGACATCACCGACAACGTCGAACTTCAGAGCGGCGACGTCGTGACCCCGCCGCGGGTGGTGCGTCGTGACGGTGACGACGCCTACCTCGTCGTCGCAGCCGACAAGGGCACCGCCACGTTCTCCGACATCGCCAACGACGTCGCCAAGTCCTACGGGTTCTGGCTGGGCGACGCCTTCGCCTCCGGTGGCTCGGTGGGCTACGACCACAAGGCGATGGGCATCACCGCCAAGGGCGCCTGGGAAGCCGTCAAGCGGCACTTCCGGGAGATGGGCGTCGAACACCCAGACCGAGGACTTCACCGTCGTCGGCGTCGGGCGACATGAGCGGCGACGTGTTCGGCAACGGCATGCTGCTGTCCGAGCACATCCGCCTGCTCGCGGCCTTCGACCACCGGCACGTCTTCCTCGATCCAGCACCCGGACGCGGCCACCTCCTTGCAGGAGCGACGCCGGCTGTTCGACCTGCCCCGGTCGAGCTGGGAGGACTACGACACCTCCCTGATCAGTGCGGGTGGCGGCGTGTACAGCCGGCAGCACAAGTCGATCCCGGTCAGCCCGCAGGTGCGCGCCGCGCTGGGCATCGACGAGCAGGTCACGGAGATGACGCCGCCCGACCTGATCCGGGCGATCCTGACCGCACCGGTGGATCTGCTGTTCAACGGCGGCATCGGCACCTACATCAAGGCGGAGTCGGAATCCGACGCCGAGGTGGGGGACCGGGCCAACGACACGGTGCGGGTCAACGCGAACCGGTTGCGCGCCAAGGTCATCGGTGAGGGCGGCAACCTGGGCGTGACATCGCTGGGCCGGATCGAGTTCGACCTGTGCGGGGGCCGGGTCAACACCGACGCGATGGACAACTCCGCCGGCGTGGACTGCTCCGACCACGAGGTCAACATCAAGATCCTGGTCGATTCGCTGGTGACCGCGGGCGAGGTCGACCCCGAGGCGCGCACCGAACTGCTCGCCTCGATGACCGACGAGGTGTCGCGACTGGTGTTGACCGACAACATCGACCAGAACGACCTGATGGGGACCAGCCGTGCGAACGCGGCCGCGGTGCTGAATGTCCATGCCCGGCAGATCCGCGAACTCGAGCAGCGTGGCGCTCAACCGGGCGCTGGAGGCGCTGCCGTCGAACAAGGAGATCCGTCGCCGCGAGGAGATCGGCATCGGGCTGACCTCCCCGGAATTGGCCACCCTGATGGCACACGTCAAGCTGGCGCTGAAGGACGAGGTGCTGGCCACCGACCTGCCCGAGCAGGAGGTGTTCGCCGGACGGCTGCCGGCGTACTTCCCGACCCAGCTGCGCGATCACTTCGTGCCGGAGATCCGGGCCCACCAACTGCGGCGCGAGATCGTCACGACGATGCTGGTGAACAACGTCGTCGACACCGGCGGCATCACCTTCGCCTACCGGGTCACCGAAGACGTCGGCGTCGGGTACGTGGACGCGGTGCGCACCTTCGTGGCCACCGACGCCATCTTCGGTATCAGCGACGTATGGCGCCGCATCCGGGACGCCGGCGAGAACGGCCATGTGCCGGTGAACATCTCCGACCGGATGACGCTGGATCTGCGCCGGCTGCTGGACCGCGCGTCGCGCTGGCTGTTGAACTACCGCCCGCAGCCGCTGGCGGTCGGCGCCGAGATCAACCGGTTCGCCGCGAAGGTGGCCAGCCTGACACCGCGGATGTCGGAATGGCTGCGCGGCGACGACAAGGCCATCGTCGGCAAGGAGGCGGCCGAGTTCGCCTCGCACGGTGTGCCCGCGGACCTGGCCTTCACCGTGGCCGCCGGGCTGTACCAGTACAGCCTCCTCGACGTGATCGACATCGCCGACATCGTCGAGCGCGACCCGGTCGAAGTCGCCGACACCTACTTCGCGTTGATGGATCACCTGGGCACCGACGGGCTGCTCACCGCCGTCTCGGGCCTGCCGCGCGACGACCGCTGGCATGCGTTGGCCCGCTTGGCGATCCGCGACGACATCTACGGCTCGCTGCGGGCGCTGTGCTTCGACGTGCTATCGGTCGGCGAGCCCGACGAGTCGGGGGAGGAGAAGATCGCCGAGTGGGAGCACACCAACGGTTCACGGGTGGAGCGGGCGCGTCGCACGCTGGCCGAGATCTACGATGACGACGAACGGGATCTGGCGACGCTGTCGGTGGCGGCGCGCCAGATCCGCAGCATGACCCGGACAACCGGAACAGGAAAAAGTGGCTAACGGATTCACCACCGGCGTGCACGTGCGTTGGTCCGACATCGATACCTACCAGCACATCAACCACGCCACCATGGTGACGCTCCTGGAGGAGGCACGGGTCGACTTCCTTTCGGAGCCGTTCGCCGAGGACATCACCACCATCGGACTGCTGATCCATGAAGTCCGGGTGCTCTACAAAGGCCAACTGCGCCTGGTCGATTCACCATTGCAGGTGACGGTGTGGACCAAACGGCTACGCGCGGTCGACTTCACCCTCGGCTATGAGGTGCGCTCCGTCGGCGCAGAGCCCGACTCGCGGCCCGCCGTCATCGCCGAGACCCAGCTGGCGGCCGTGCACATCCAGGAGCAGCGGCTGGTCCGGCTGTCGCCCAGCCATCGGGAGTATCTGCAGCGCTGGCTGCGATGACGTCCGACCGGCGCGTCACCATCCCCGACGCCGTCCAGCGAAACGACCTCGCCGCTTTCGTCGCGCGCGCCGTGCGACTCGACGACGCCGCGGTGATCCGGTTGCGCCGGCGCGACGATGGGCTGCTGGCCGCCTGGGTGAATACCGGATTCGACGTGCTGGCGGTTCGGGTGGTGGCGGGCAAGCTCGGAACCGCGGACTTGTCATGCGGTGCAGACCAATTGGCGCGCGGCCTGCGGGAGGCTGACGTGGGCGGCCACATCGACCCCGGCTATGCGATGGATTCCGGGTGGCGGGGGGTCCTACCTCCGGAAACCGGATTCACCCATCTCGACGACGTGCCGGCGGCGGTGCTCGTCGACCTGGCGCGCCGCGGCGCCGATCTGGCCAGGGAACACGGCAGCGCGCACGGCCCGCCGGCGTCGCTGCTGGATCAGGATGTGCTCGAGGTCAGCGCGCCCGGTGGTGCTGTCGGCGTGCCGATGCGTTGTGCGTTCGCTTTGACGGCAATGGGTTTCGTGACCGAGTCGCCGTCCGCGGAGGAGATCGTGCGGGTGCGCGCCCTGCCGGCCTGGCTGCGTATCGATGCCCGGTTCGGTTCGGTGTATCGCCGCCGGGGCGACCCGGCGCTGGTGCTGCGGTGATGGCGAGTGCACTGCGAGAGTAACGCCACTGCGGTGGAACCGGCTCTGGCCCGCCGTGGCGTTACTGTCGGCTAGGGCTCCAGCAGCCAGGCGGCGGTGTCCGGTGGCAACGTCTTCCCGTCGAGCGGGCCGCTGGCGGCGAGCACCTCGCCGTCGGGCAGCGCTAAGGCGGAACCACAGGTGTTCAGCACGCACAGCACGCCCCCGGAGAAGAACGCCAGGGCGTCGTCGCGCAGCTGGAGCCACTGGACGTCATTGTCGGTGAAGTGGAAAGCGTTGCGACGCAGGTGCAGAACGGTGCGGAAGAAGCTCAGCGTCGAGTCCGGATCATCGAGTTGGCGGGCTACCGTCAGCGCCGCCCACTCTGCCGGCATCGGCAGCCAGGTGTCGGGGTTCGACGAGAAGCCGAACGGGGGAGCCGAACCCGACCACGGCATCGGCACCCGGCAGGCGTCGCGGCCCCGCTCCGTGTGCCCGGACCGCTCCCACACCGGGTCTTGCAGCACCTCGTCGGGCAGGTCGACGTTGGGCAGGCCCAACTCCTCGCCGTTATAGAGGAATACCGCACCGGGCAGCGCCAGCATCACCATCGCCATCGCGCGGGCGCGGGCCAGACCCGTAGTTCCGCCGCCGTAGCGGGTGACCTCGCGCTCGACGTCGTGGTTGGACAGCGTCCAGGTCGGGCTGGCGTCCTCGATCGACGCCGCCGCCAGCGAGTTCTCGATCGCGACGCGAATGTCGAGGGCGTCGAATTCGGTTCGCACCAGCCGAAAGTTGAAGCCCATGTGCAGCTCGTCGGGCCGCAGGTACTTGGCGAAGTCCTCGTTGTCGAACACCCAGATCTCGCCGATCGACACCGCATGCGGGTAGTCGTCGAGCACCGACCGGATGCCGCGGTGGATGGCGTGCACACCGTCGTGGTTGAACCGCGGATCGTCGTCGTCGAGGGTCAGCATCTCCAGATCTGGGTTCCTCATGTCCGGCAGGCCGGGCGGCTTGGCCATGCCGTGGGCGACGTCGATCCGGAAACCGTCGACGCCGCGGTCGAGCCAGAACCGCAGCGTCTTCTCCAGGTCGTCGAACACCTCGGGGTTGTCCCAGTTGAGGTCCGGCTGCTCGGCGTCGAACAGGTGCAGGTACCACTGCCCGTCGGGGATCCGGGTCCACGCCGGACCGCCGAACACCGACACCCAGTTGTTGGGCGGGCGGGAGCCGTCCGCGCCGAGACCGTCGCGGAAGATGTAGCGCCGTCGTTCGGCGCTGCCCGGCCCCGCGCTCAGGGCGGCCTGGAACCAGGCGTGTTGCGAGCTGGTGTGGTTGGGCACCAAATCCATCGTGACCCTGATGTCGCGGGCGTGCGCCTCGGCGATCAGCAACTCCAGCGCTTCGAGACCGCCGAACAGCGGGTCGACGTCACGCGGATCGGCGACGTCGTAGCCGTGATCGGCCATCGGTGAGACGTTGACCGGGTTGAGCCAGATCGCGTCGACGCCGAGCAGACTCAGATGGTCCAGGTGGGCGACGATGCCCGCGAGGTCGCCGACGCCGTCGCCGTTACTGTCGGCGAACGACCGCGGATAGATCTGGTAGAAGACGGCGTTCGACCACCATGGCGGTCCGCCGGGCCGGGATGCGTCGGTCACGCCCACCTATTGTGCCGTCAGCGTGAGTTCCGGGTGGGAGGGCGAGGGACGAGCCGATGCACGGTGGACGAACTCCAGGAAGTAGCCCAGCGACTCGACGGGGACGATCGCACGCAGCAGCACCCGCCACACCTTGGCCAGCCGTGCGTCGATGTCGTCGCCGAGAGCATTCGACAACAGATGGGAACCCAGCATGGCCACCCAGATCGCTTCGCCGGCCTCCGCGGGGTCGACGTCGTCGCACACGTCGCCTTGGCTGATGGCCCGGTCGACTTCGGCGACGAACATCGTCGTCCAGTCGCCGATCGACTGCGCCCCGGTGCCGCTGATCTGGCTCAACGCCTGAGCCAGCTGGCGTCCGGTGTTGGCCGCGACGTCCGACGCCATGAGCCTGGCCACCGCGAACATGCCCTGGATGATGTTCTCCAGCGCCGGCGCGGTCGGGCTGGTGACACCGAGGAATGCGGCGGTGGCCGATGCGCTGGACTCCTCGATGATCACCGAGGCCAGCGCTTCCTTCGAGGCGAAGTGGTAGTAGAACGCGCCCTTGGTGACGTCGGCCCGCTTGACGATCTCGGCCAGCCCGATCTCGCCGTAGCCCAGCTCAGCGAACAACTCGATGGCCGCGTTGATGATCCTGCGGCGCGTGACCTCAGCCCTCGCCTGGCGCGGTTCCGTCACGGAGTCGCCCTTTCGTCGCACAAGATTTTGCCCCGCAAGCATCCCACAGCTGACGAAATGCTCAGAACGGCGCGTTCACCATCGACTGCGCGGCCATCTCCAGATAGGCGAGCAACTCGCGGCGATGTTCGTCGTCGAGGGTCTGGGCGTCGATGGACGCGATCGCGGTGTGCATGCAGCGCAGCCAGGCGTCACGCTCGATGAACCCGATCCGGAACGGCGCGTGGCGCATCCTGAGCCGCGGGTGGCCGCGCTGATCGGAATAGGTCCGCGGGCCGCCCCAGTACTGCTCGAGGAACATGCGCAACCGATCTTCGGCGGCGTCGAGTTCGTCGTCGGGATACAGCGGGCGAAGCACTTCGTCCTCACGAACCAGCGCGTAGAAGCGGGCCACGATCGCATGGAACGTCTCGGCGCCGCCCACCGCGTCGTAGAAGGTCTGCGGATCGTCGGGCACGTCACCATTGTGTACGTCCGGCCGGATCGGTCGTGCCCCGGAGCCCACGTCACGCGATGTTCACGGATTTGACCTGCGAACACGGTGCAAATAATCGTGCGATCGTCCCCGATCCGTGGTGGACTGGGTTGCGGAGGACGTATGGCGCAGCGCAAACGGAACCGCGGTCACCTTGCCGCGGCAGGCCCGATCGGGTCCCTGGCCGGTTCTGCCCTGCACAGCGTCGACACCCACACTCCCGCCTCCGACGGCTCCGTCTGGGGACGTCGGCGAGTGCTCCTGCTGAACTCCACCTACGAGCCCCTCACCGCGCTGCCGATGCGCAGGGCGGTGATCATGTTGCTGTGCGGCAAGGCCGACGTGGTCCACGACGACCCGGCCGGCCCGGTGATCCACTCGGCCACCCGGGTGATCGTCGTGCCGTCGGTCATCCGGCTGCGGAGCTACGTGCGAGTGCCGTACCGGGCCCGCATCCCGATGACCCGTGCGGCGCTCATGCACCGCGACCGCTTCCGCTGCGCCTACTGCGGCGGCAAGGCCGACACCGTCGACCACGTCGTGCCGCGCAGCCGAGGTGGCGAACACTCGTGGGAGAACTGCGTGGCGGCCTGCTCGACGTGTAATCACCGCAAGGCCGACAAACTGCTCAGCGAGCTGGGCTGGGCGCTGCGGCTGGTGCCGATGCCGCCGAAGGGACAGCATTGGCGGCTTCTGTGCACGGTCAAGGAACTCGACCCGGCGTGGGTTCGCTATCTCGGTGAAGGCGCGGCCTGAACCTGCGCTACGGTTTGCATCGTGAACGCTGCTGTCATCCACGCATTGTTCGTGGGCATACCGTTGGCTGTGGTGGCCGTGCTGGCCGCTCTTATCTACACCCGCAAGGGCAACCACCCTCGCACCTACACATTGTCCGAGCCCTGGACGCACGCGCCGATCCTGTGGGCGGCCACCGACGAGGTCGTCCCCGGCGGGCATCACGGGCACGGCGCATCCGAATTCAGCGTGGGAGGTGGGGCAAGTGGCAAGTGGTGATCATGTGGGCACCGTAGCGACGGTCGATCACGACAATCTGCCGGTCGGCTGGGCGGTCACCAGCAGCGGTCGGCTGTCCGGTGTCACCGAACCGGGTGTGCTGTCGGTCCAGTACCCGTTCCCCAACAAGGAACTGGTCGAACTCGACGACGCCCTCAAGTTCGGCACCCGCCAGTCCAAGGCTCGATTCGCCGTGTACATCGGCGACCTGGGTGGCGACCCGGCGGCCCGCGCCCGCGACATCCTCGCCGAGGTGCCGACGCCCAACAACGCCGTGCTCCTGGCGGTCTCGCCGGACCAGCGTGCGATCGAGGTCGTCTACGGCGCCGACGTGCGCGGCCGGGGCGCCGAGTCCGCGGCACCGCTGGGCGTGTCCGCGGCCGCGTCGGCGTTCAAGGAAGGCGGCCTGATCGACGGGCTGGTCAGCGCCATCCGGGTGCTGTCGGCCGGGATCTCCCGGCCCTAGTCAGCGGGCTGCTCGGCGAGACCGGCCCGGATTCGGACGTAGCGCTCGAGGAAGCCGCGTTCGTCGAGTCGTTTGCGGCGCAGCCAGCCCGTCACCTCGTCGTTGCACTTGCTGGCATTGCATGCCGCGCAGGCCGGCACGACGTTGTCGATCGTGTAGCGCCCGCCGCGCGAGATCGCCATCACGCAGTCCCGCTGCAGCGGCCGGTCTTCCGCGCCGCAGTAGGCACACCCCTGCCAGGCGGCCTTGATCTGCGCCCACTGGTCCTCGGTCAGATCGTTGACGACGGCCTTGACGCGCCGAACGCGCCTGCGCGCCGCGCGGGCTCGCCGACTGTTGGGGGCCGCCATGGCCGAATCCTCTCAGCGCGAGCGTGCGTGAAGGCACACTCGTCACGGCGTGTCGGCCCGCCGACACGCACGCTCGCGGAGAGGTCAGCTCACGTCGAAGGCGCGCGCCTTCAGCGACCGCTCGACGCCGGCGGCGCCTTCGAGTACCAGCCGACGCAGCGCCGGTGGCACCTCACCGGCGAGGAAGCGCGCGGCGGCGTCGAGCGCGGCCTCGCTGATGTCCCACGACGGGAACAGCCCGACCACCACGGTCTGGGCCACCTCGCTGGAGCGGCGTTCCCACACACCGGAGATCGCCTGGAAGTACCGCGCGGTGTACGGCTGCAGCAGCGCCGCCTGTCCCGGCTGGGCGAAACCGCCGATGATCGACCGCGCGATGATGTTGGCCAGCGTGTCGTCCTCGATCACCTGCTCCCAGGCCTGCTCCTTGACCGCCGGCTGCGGCCGGGCCGCCGACGCCGCCGCGGCATGCCGGCGCCCGGCGGCGGTCGGATCGGTCTTCGCCTCGTTGTCGATGAACGGGGTCTCGACCCCGTCGGCGTCCAGATCGCCACTGGCCGCCAGTGCCGTGACGATCCGCCAGCGCAGGTCGGTGTCGAGGACCAGACCCGGCAGGTTCACCTCCGCGGGCTCGTTGTCCAGCAGCGTCGCGAGCACGGCCACGTGACGCAGCGAGAGCACCGAGGTGCACAACGCGTTGACGAACGCCAACTGGTGATCCGAACCCGGGGCCGACTCGCGCGCCAGGTCCAGCAACCGGTCGGCGAAGGCGGGCCAGCCGTTGGCGCAGGCCCAGTCCGGGTCGGCGTAGGAGTTCAGCGCGGTCTGCGCCTGCATCAGCAGCCGCTGGGCCACACCGACCTCGGTCTCGGCCTGTACACCGCTCATCACCAGCGCGACGAAGTCGCGCGCCTTGAGCTCGGCGTCGCGGGTCATCTCCCAGGCCGCCGACCACACCAGCGTCCGCGGCAGCGGCTCGGCGATGTCGGCGATGCGGGTCAGCGCCGTGTGCAGAGAGTCGTCGTCGAGACGCAGCGAGCAGTACGTCAGGTCGTCGTCGTTGACCAGGATCAGCTTGCCCCGCGAAACTCCGTACAGCGCAGTGACTTCGGTGAGAGGGGCGGCGACGTCGAGCTCCTCGCGGTGCACCCGCACCAGCTTGCCGGAGCCGTCGTCGTCGTAGATGCCGACCGCAAGCCGGTGCACCCGAGTCTCGCCTGCGCCGGGGGCGGCGGGACTCTGACCGATGGCGAACCTGGTGAACCTGCCCTCATCGTCGACGTCGAAATCGGCGCGCAACGTGTTGAGCCCGGTGGTCTTCAGCCACTGCCGGCCCCAGTCGGACAGGTCCCGGCCCGACGCTTTCTCCAAGGCTCCCAACAGGTCCCCGAAGGTGGCGTTGCCGAACGCGTGCGCCTTGAAGTAGTCGCGCAGACCGGCCAGGAAGTGATCCAGCCCCACATAGGCGACCAGCTGCTTGAGCACGCTGGCGCCCTTCGCGTAGGTGATGCCGTCGAAGTTCACCTCGACCGCATGCAGATCCGGGATGTCGGCGGCCACCGGATGCGTCGAGGGAAGCTGGTCCTGGCGGTAGGCCCACGACTTCTCGACATTGGCGAACGTGGTCCACGCCTGGTCGTACTCGGTGGCCTCGGCCTGACACAACACCGAGGCGAACGTGGCGAAGGACTCGTTGAGCCACAGGTCATCCCACCACGTCATGGTCACCAGGTCGCCGAACCACATGTGCGCCATCTCGTGCAGGACGGTCTCGGCCCGCCGCTCGTAGCTGTACCGCGTCACCTTGCTGCGGAAGACGTAGTCCTCCAGGAAGGTCACCGCCCCGGCGTTCTCCATGGCGCCGGCATTGAACTCCGGGACGAACAACTGGTCGTACTTGCCGAACGCGTACGGCACCCCGAAGTTGCGGTGGTAGAACCCGAACCCCTGCTTGGTCTCGGTGAACAGCCGCTCGGCGTCCATGTACTCCGCCAGCGAGGCCCGGCAGAACAGACCCAGCGGAATCTCGCCGTGCTCGTCGACGTAGGTGTCGTCCCAGCGGGCGTACGGCCCGGCGATCAGCGCCACCAGATAGGTGCTCATCCGCGGGGTGGTGGCGAAGGTGTGCACGCCGTCCTCGACCGACGTCGTCGTCCCGTTGGAGATCACCTGCCAGTGCGCCGGCGCGGTGACCGTGACGTCGAACGTCGCCTTGAGGTCGGGCTGGTCGAAGCAGGCGAACATTCGCTTGGCGTCCGCGGTTTCGAACTGGGAGTACAGGTAGACCTCGCCGTCGACGGGGTCGACGAAGCGGTGCAGCCCCTCGCCGGTGTTGGAGTAGCGGCAGTCGGCCTCCACCACCAGGACGTTGCGCGCGGTCAGGCCGCGCAGCGCAATCCCGGTCGACTCGTCGTAACCGGACACGTCGAGGGGGTGGCCGTTGAGGACGGCGCTGTGCACGGTGTCGGCCGCCAGGTCGATCACGGTGTCGGCGCCGGGGAGCGCGTGAAACTCGACGGTGGTCGTCGAGCGGAAGGTTTTCTCGCCGGAGGTCAGGTCCAGGGCGATCCGGTAGCTGTCGACGGTCACCAGGGCGGCGCGTTCGATGGCCTCGTCTCGAGTCAGGTTGGGAAGCACGCGTTCCAACCTATCGTTTGGGGAACACTCGATGCAGTTCGTCGGTTGTGCCCAGCATCACCAACCCACCCGCGAGGAGTAGAGCATGTCGAAGAAGGACGCCGCCGATTTCTGGTTCGACCCGCTGTGCCCGTGGTGTTGGATCACCTCCCGGTGGATCCTCGAGGTCGAGAAGGTCCGCGACATCGAGACCAACTTCCACGTGATGAGCCTCGCGGTGCTCAACGAGGGCCGCGACCTGCCCGAGCAGTACCAGGAGCTGATGAAGAAGGCATGGGGCCCGGTACGGGTGGCGATCGCCGCCGAGCAGGCCCACGGCTCGGAGGTGCTCGGACCGCTCTACACCGCGATGGGCACCCGCATCCACAACCAGGACAACAAGAACCTCGACGAGGTCATCGTCGAGTCGCTGGCGGAGGCCGGCCTGCCGGCCGAGCTGGTCAAGGCTGCCGATGATGCCTCCTACGACGATGCGCTGCGCAAGAGCCACCACGCCGGCATGGATGCCGTCGGCGACGACGTCGGCACGCCGACCATCCACGTCAACGGCGTGGCCTTCTTCGGTCCGGTGCTGTCGAAGATCCCGCGCGGCGAGGAGGCGGGCAAGCTGTGGGACGCGTCGGTGATCTTCGCCGGCTATCCGCACTTCTACGAGCTGAAGCGCACCCGCACGGAGGCGCCGCAGTTCGACTGACCGCGGGCTACAGGCCGGGCAGGCAGGTGACGAACGGGATCTGCCCGGGGCACTGCTCGAAGATGTTCGGCGGGTTCGCCGGTGGCGGTGGTGGCGGAATCGGCGTCGGGAACAGGTTGGGCCCCTCCCAGTAGTGCGCGGGCGCGTGGGTGCGCACGTCGTACTCGAAGTAGTAGGTGTGGCAGACGCCCATGTCCCAGACGAGATCCGCGTCGGAGCGCGGCGGATCGTTGGGCAGGGGCTGGCCCGGACACCATTGGAACGGTCCGTAGGTGTAGGCCTGCGCGGTGGCCGCCGTTCCGATTCCGATCAGTCCGAGACCGCCGGCAAGCAGCGCCCCGGCGATGATCGTCGTGCTGCGGTTGCATTTCATGACGGCAATTCAACGCCCGGGTCCAGCTACCGATCCCAAGAAAATCGGCTGGGCTAGACGCCCAGTGCCGGACCGACGGTGGTGTTCCAGGACTCCTGCATCTCCGACTCGAACAGCCCCCAGGAGTGGGAGCCCTCGGGCCTGACGACGTAGGTGATGGGTATCCCGGCGGCGGCCGCGGCGTCGGCGAACTGCTTGGTGCTGGCCGCGACGATGCCTTCGATGAGCCCGCCCGTGAAGTTGCTGACGCCGGGCGGCAGCCTGTCGACGTCCCCTTGTCCGCCACCTGACGCGGCGGCGTAGACCGCGACGCCCCGGAGCTTCGCGACGTTGACCGTCGGGTCGTGCGCCACCCATAGCGGCCCGCCCGCCGGCCCCCACATGTTGTCCGCGCTCGCGCCGCCACCGCTGAGGGTCAGTGCAACGTTCCCGGGGTCGGTCGAGGGATTCAGGAGACCGCTGTAGGACGCGACGGCCCGGTACACACCGGGAGCCTGAATGGCGTAGTCCACGGCGGTCCCGCCGGTGCTCGACAGGCCGCCGACGGCGTTCCTGCCGTTGGTCTTGTACTGCGCGTTGATCAGCGGCGGTAGCTCCTGCGTCATGTACGTCTGGTACTGCTTGCTCGCGTCGTTGACCCAGTTGGTGTACCAGCTGAACGCGCCGCCGAGCGGCGAGACCACGTTGACGTTCTTGTTGGCGAAGAAGCCCTGGAGGTCGGTGAACCCGAACCAGCTCTTGGAGCCCGGCTCGAAACTTGCGCCCGGGTCGAGGTTGTCCCCACCGTCGATGCCTGGCAGCAGGTAGAAGGTGGGTGCCCCCGACCTCGGGGCCTTGAGGACGTCGTTGACGACGATCTTGTTCATCGACGGCGAGTAGACGGACACCTTGTCCCACCGGTCGGTGACGTGCTGGATGTCGGTGATGTGCGCGCCCTGACCCGGTTCCGCGGTGGCGACCGGCGCGGACAGGAAACCGAACAACGACAACAGCACGACGACAAGAACGCGAACGCGGCTCAGAATCACCCGACGAGTATGGGGTTTATTAACGTCAGCGGCAGTATTTTCGATGACTTTGGCGCGTCCTGGTGGCAAGCGGATCAGCAGCATCACGGCCGGCGGTTGAGGCGTTAGGGTTACCGCCATGCGCGTCTACCTCGGCTCGGACCACGCCGGATATGAACTCAAGCAAGCCATCATCGCCCACCTGGATAAGGGCGGACACGAGCCCATCGACTGCGGTGCGTTCGACTATGACGCCGAGGACGACTACCCGGCGTTCTGCATCGCCGCCGCGCTGCGCACGGTCGCCGACCCCGGCAGCCTGGGCATCGTGCTGGGCGGGTCGGGCAACGGTGAGCAGATCGCGGCCAACAAGGTCCCCGGCGCCCGGTGCGCTCTCGGGTGGAGCGTGGAGACGGCATCGCTGGCACGCCAGCACAACAACGCGCAACTGATCGGCATCGGCGGACGCATGCACACGGTGCCCGAGGCGCTGGCGATCGTCGATGCCTTCCTGAGCACGCCGTGGTCGGAAGCCGAACGGCACCAACGCCGCATCGACATCCTCGACGAATACGAGCGCACCCACGTGCCGCCGCCGGTGCCCGGCGCGCCGGCCTGAGCCGTGCCGGAGGGGCATACCCTGCACCGGCTCGCCCGACTGCACCAGCGCCGCTTCGCCGGTGCCCCGGCGGCGGTGTCGAGTCCGCAGGGCAGATTCACCGACGCCGCGCTCGTCGACGGCCGGGTGTTCACCCGGGCCTCGGTGTGGGGCAAGCATCTGTTCCACCACTACGACGGCGGCCCGATCGTGCACGTGCACCTGGGTCTGTACGGCACCTTCACCGAGGCGCCGGTACCGATGCCGCTGCCCGTCGGCCAGGTGCGAATGCGCATTGTGGGAACCGAGTACGGTACCGACCTGCGGGGCCCGACCGCCTGTGAGGTGATCGACGAGGCGCAGGTGTCGGCCATCGTCGCCCGGCTCGGCCCGGACCCGCTGCGCCGTGACGCCGATCCGGCGATACCGTGGGAGCGAATAACCAAGTCGCGCAAGCCCATTGGTGCGCTGCTGATGGACCAGAGCGTGATAGCCGGTGTCGGCAACGTGTATCGCAGTGAACTTCTCTACCGCCACCACATCGACCCGTACCGGCTCGGCCGCGACATCGCCGAGATCGAGTTCGCCGACGCCTGGACCGATCTGGTGGCGCTGATGAAGGTCGGCGTGCGGCGGGGCAAGATCGTCGTCGTGCGTCCCGAACACGATCACGGTGCGCCGTCGTACCGGCCCAACCGGCCGCGCACCTATGTCTACCGGCGCACCGGCGAACCGTGCCGGGTGTGCGGCACGGCGATCCGCACGGCGGTGATGGAAGGCCGCAACGTCTTCTGGTGCCCCACCTGCCAGGTGTGAGCCAACGCTGAGCGGCAATGCCGGACACCCGCGAGAATGCCTGAATGGAACTGATTCTCGTGGTCGTCGGCGCCATCGTGGTCACCGCGATGGCACATCAGCGCGGGTTGGAGCCGGCCCTGATCATCGTGCTGGTCGGGATCGCGGCATCGCTCGTGCCCGGATTCGAAGCCCCCGAACTGGACTCGCACATCCTGCTGACCATCGTGCTGCCGCCGCTGCTGTACTCCGCCGCGCTCGACTTCTCGTTCCCGACGTTCGTACGCAACATCAAACCCATCCTGGGCCTGGGAGTGGGCCTGGTCCTGGTCACCGCCTTCACCGTCGCCGCGGTGTCGGCCTGGCTGGTCGTGGTGCCGTTGACGTTCGGCACCGCGTTGGTGCTCGGCGCGATCGTGGCACCGCCGGACGCCGTCACCGCGGTGGCGGTGGGCCGCAAGCTGGGCCTGCCGAAGCGGGTGATGGCGATCCTGACTGGGGAGAGCCTGATCAACGATGCGGCGGCGCTCACGCTGTTCCTCGTGGCCGTCGCCCAGGTGGCCGGCACCCATACCTTCATCGAGAACCCGGTCCTGCTGTTCGCCTACAGCGCGGCGGTCGGGCCGGCGGTGGGCGCGGCGCTGGGCTACGTGACGCTGTGGATCCGCAAGCAGCTCAACAACCCGGGCCTGGAGACGATCCAGGGCCTGGTGGTGCCGTTCGCGGCGTTCATCGCCGCCGAGGAACTGCACGCCTCCGGCGTGCTCGCCGTGGTGGTGGCGGGATTCGTCGTCGGCAGCGGAACCGTCAGCGCCGGATATCAGACCAGGCTGCAGGAGCGCTACGTGTGGCACTCCGTCGACGTGCTGCTGGAGGCGTTCGTGTTCGCCTACATCGGACTGCACCTGCGATTCGTGCTGGAAGACCTTCGCGAGCAACACGAGTCGCTCGCCGAGGTCGCCGTCGCCTCCGCGGTGGTGTTGGTCATCGTGCTCGTGATCCGGCCGCTGTCGGTGTTCCTGATGTTCGGGCGCGGGGTGCTGCTGCGCCATGTCGACCGCAGGCTCAGCGTGCCGGTGCCGGTAAGCGGCGGCCGCGGTGCCCTGGGTACGAAGAAGCGCGGCAAGCCGCCAGGCAAGTGGACGTCGATGATCGACCACCGGTCGCTGACCTGGCAGCAGAACGTGGTGGTGTCGTGGACGGGGATGCGAGGCGTGGTGACACTGGCCGCTGCGGCGGGCGTGCCACTCACCGTGGCCGGTGGCGAGCCCTTCCCGGAGCGGGCCACCATCCAGGCGATCGCGTTCGCGGTCGCCGTCGGCACCCTGCTGCTGCAGGGCTGGACGCTGCCGCCGCTGATCCGTCGGCTCCAGGTCGCCGCACCCGAAGACGACCAGGTCTACGACCGGGCGGAGACGCGCAAGGCCGAGCGCATCGTGCACGACGCGGCCGACGACGTGCTGGCCGCCTTCGGGGCCAACCCTCCGCAGGGGCTGGACCCGCGTGTGCTGGCCGACATCCGCGACACCATCGCACGGCACTCCCAGGACGCCGACGAGATGCCCGACCCGGAGGCGCACACGCTGCGGGCCGAGGTGTTCTCGGGGCTGTACCGCGATGTGCTGGCAGCCCAGCGCGCGGCATTGATCGACCGGCGCGACACCGGCCATATCGACGACGAGGCGGTGCGCGCGATGCTCGAACGACTCGACCTGCAAGAGGCCGGGGTCACCGCCCGTTTGGAGAGCCGGCTCTAGAAGTCGCCGAACCCGCCGAAGTCGCCGCCGCCGAAGTCGCCGAGGCCGCCGCCGCTGTCGCCACCGCCCCAGCCGCCGCCCTGTCGCCGCCCCAGCCACCGCCGTCGCCGCCACCGGCGTCCAGGCCCTGATCGAAGCCCTGGTCATAGCCTTGGTCGAAGCCGGAACCGAACCCGTTCTCGAATCCCGACGCGCCGTAGCCCACGCCGCCCATCCCGGAGAACAGCGCGTCGAACAGCAGCACCGAGCCCATGCCCCACGCGCCGGCGACCAACGCCGTCTTCCACCACGGCTCGGAGTACCAGCCGGCCGGAACCGGGCGCCCCGCGACGCGGCCGCCGGGGTAGTAGTTCGGGGTGCGCTCGGTCGGCAGGGGAGACGCCTCGATCTCGCGGCCCTCGAACTGAACCTTGCGGTCCTCGGTCACGGCACCGGCTGCCTTCTGGCCGGCCATCGTCTCCAGTTCGGGACCGGGATCCATGCTCATCGCGATCCGCGCCGCCCGCACGTAGTAGAGCCCCTCGATGGCGCTCTCCTTGGCCAGCATGGCCTGCTTGGCCGTCGTCGCCTGATCGATCTGGGAGGAGGCGGCGCTGAACCGCTCCGAGGCGTCGGCCATGGCCTGCTCGGAGGCCGGGTCAGTGCCGGTGAGCGTGTAGACCTGACCGCCGAGGCGCTCGATGACCCGGCGCGCGTCGGCCTTGGCGTCGGCCAGGTTCGCCGCGGTCCGATTACCCGTGGCGCGCGACGAACTCCACACCGCCAGTGCGATCGCGACGACGACCAGGAGGATGAGGATCACCAGCACACCGTTCATGGCGTCCACAGTACCGAGCCGAAGACCCGGATCCGCCGAACGATAATTTGCTCGTCAGAGAACTCCGAGCGCCCGGTAGACCTCGTCGCTCAACGCGGTGCTGCGGGGGTCGGCATTGCATTTGGTGGCGTCGAAGCGGTTCATCACGTAGGCGTAGCCGATCCGGTTCTCCAGGTCGACGAAACCGTACGACCCGCCGGAACCGCCGTGGCCGAAGCTGCGCAGGTTCGGGCCGGCCACCCCGCGCTGGTTGAGCATGTAGCCCAGTCCCCAGCCGTGATCGGCCACCCGCGGGCCGAGCACCACATCGGTGTCGAAGCCGCCCTGCGAGATGCGCACCGACTCCATGTGCTCGAGGCTGAGCAGCTTCTCCTGGGCCAGTCCGTTGTAGAAGGTCGCTAAACCGAGGGCTGAGACGTGACCGTTGGTACTGGGGAACTCGCAGGTGCGCCAGCGGGTCAGCTCGTTGGAACCGAGCTCGTCGTCGGGGACGAACCCCATCGCGACCGACAGACCCGCCATCGGGTGATCGTCGAGCGACACCGGGGAGTCCGGGGCCCGCCCGACGGCCAGGACGTCGCGGATGTGCGGCTTGTTGACCATCTCCGCGCAGCGGTGGTGTTCGGCGACCGGCAGCCCGATGTGGACGTCGATGCCCATCGGCTCGGCGATCTCGGTGCGCAGGTACTGGCCGATGGTGCGGCCGGTGACCCGCCGGACCACCTCGCCGAGGATGAACCCGAACGTCACCATGTGGTAGCCCTGCGCGGTACCCGGGTCCCACCACGGCTCCGCGGCGCGAGTTGCTCGCACACCCGGTCCCAGTCCGCGGCGTCACGCCAGTGCAGCGGCGCGCGCGGGCCGATCACGCCGGAGCGGTGGCCGAGCACCGAGGCGATCGTGATGTCCTGTTTGCCGGCCGCCGCGAACTCCGGCCAGTACTGCGCCACCGGTGCGGCGAGGTCGAGCTCGCCGCGGTCGGCCAGCAGATGCACGCAGGTGCTGGTCAGGCCCTTCGTCCCGGAGAACACGCTTGCCAGGGTGTTCTCCCGCCAGTGCCGGCGTCGGCGGGCATCGGCGAAGCCGCCCCACAGGTTCACCACCAGTTCACCGTCGACCCAGACCGCCACCGCGGCGCCGACCTCGTCGCGTTCGGTGAAGTTCGTCTCGAAGGCATCGCGGACGGACTCGAAACCCTTGGCGCACGAGCCGCCCAGGGGGAGTTGGTCGCTCAACGCGCCTCCTGCCGGGAAGATCCCGCCCGAGTGGGCGTTGGGAGCCGACTCCGAATGTAAGGCCGCCGAGGCTAGCCAACGAAGCTGGGAGACGGATTGGAGCCGAACCGACATCGTGTCGTGACCAGCGCGGATGCGGCCGACCGCAACACCCCGAGGCGAATACGGCGGAGAATTCGACAAGCTGACAAATGGTCGTCAGGCTCGTGCCTGAGTTGTGGTCGCTGAGCCCGCCAACGCGACCGGGCCGAGGCCAGGGAGGACGATGACCACCGACACCGAAGTCCGCACCGCCGTGGTGTTCGTGCACGGTCTGCTTGAACGTCGGCCCATGGACATCCTCGACGCGTTTGCCAAGACGGTGCTGCCTCCCCACGAGGGATGCTGGGATTGCCACGGACAGCCACTCGAGGCCACTGATTCTTATGAGGCGCGCCGCTATGTCGCGCCGTCGGCGGGAGTGGACCTGTTCGAATACGACTGGTCGTTTCTGATGACCAGCAGCCGCTATGCGGGGTTCGTTCCGGCTTTCGGGCGGGTGTTCCTGCGCCGGCCGCGCCACGTCCCCGACCAGGTGTTCGGTATCTGGCGCCTGGTTTGGTTGGCGCTGCTCGTCCCGGCCGCACTGCTGGTAGGGCTGCTGGTGGTGGGCGGGTATTTCCTGCAGACCGGGGTGGCCTCCTGGATCGTCGGGCTGGTCACCAGCGTGGTGGTTCTCAGCGTTGTGGTGGCGGTCCTCCGCACGGCCCCACGAGTGCTGAACCGCAGTTTTCTGACCACCGGCTTCGTCAACGTCGCCCGCTACTTCGACCACCTGCCGGAGTCCTACGCGGCCCGCCGGGCCATCCGCGGCGGCCTGGTCGACCTGCTCTACACGCTGAACCAAGGGTGCTACGCGCGCATCGTCGTGGTGGGACACGGGCTTGGCGGCTACATCGCCTATGACGCGCTGACGGAACTGTGGACCGAGACGCACGAACTTCACGCCGCATCGGCCGGCGCCGGCCTCGGATCGTTGGGCCCCCTCGAGGCGGCCGCTGACCGGCTGGACGCCGAGCCGGATGCCGAGGGCGCCGTCGACGACTTCCAGGCCAAGCAGTTCGCTCTGTGGCAGGACGTGCGGGCACAGGGAAACCCCTGGCGAATAACGGATTTCGTCACAGTGGGGACGCCGATGGCGCTGGCCGACCTGTTCGTGGCCAGGCCGCCGATCTTGGGCGGCTTCGTACGCGTCGACGGCAGGGGCGAGTTGTTCGACAGGCTGATCCGCCGCGGTGCGGTGGTCCGCTGCCCACCCCGCGCCGAGGTGTTGCCGGTAGACGCCGTCGAGCGGGGACCCGCGAGTTACGGCTCGGGATCGGCGGAGGTGTTGGGTGCGCAGTCCCCGTTCGCCGTGACCCGCTGGACCAACATCTGGTTCCCCGTGCGGCGAGGCAGCATTCGCGGCGACTGGTTCGGCGGCCCGCTTGCGCCGCTCTTCGGCCCGGGCATCCGCGAGATCGCGGTCAGCGGCAACCTGCCCGAGCGACTTCGGCCGGGACGCCCGCAGACCCAGTACTTCAAGCAACCCGAACGCGACGACGAGGGCGACGTCGCTGCCCATCTGCGCGAGGTCCTGGCGCTGGACGATCACTCCGGGCTGGCTGCCTCGGTGGCCGCGCCCGCGCCGGATCCCAGCACGGTCGGCAGGGTCGTATACCGGTCATGGCAACGCAGCATGTGAGTGGCTGGAGCGTCCCAACCTGCTGGCGGCAGGGTTTCCGCTGGTAGGGCGTGGTGGCGCGGTTCCGTTCGAACTGCACTGCAGGCTCTATCCAGCGACGATAGGTCGAATAGGGTTTCGGCTAACTACTCGTTCTAGACTTTGGACCACGGGTATCCTGTTTGCCAAACAGAGTCAATCCTGCACTGGTACCGATGTCTTATTAGGCAGATTGCGAGTGTCGTGCCTTTTATCGTCCGTCCGTCTGTAGCGGCGGGTTTGGCCTTGGTGGCCAGCCTCATAGGAGTTCTTGTCGTTGCGCCACCTCGCGTCGGCGAGCCGTCAATGACTGTGATCGCAAGTTGCGATACCAGCCCGGCGATCGAGGGTGGCTGTGTCTTTGAACCCGATAACCTCGCCGTGGGGTCGGCCGATACACCCGCCCAACATCCGCAGCAACCCGCCCAACATCCGCAACGACCTGCCCAACATCCGCAACATCCCGAGTCCGCCCGACATCATCCGTAGCGTTCCCGAGCGGCTCGCCAACAACGCCTAGGCCACCGGAAATCGGATTGTGCCGCTGTGGGGCTAGGTACCGCCGAGCAGGTCGAACAGGCTGGCTACCAGGCTCGCGCTGCTAGCTGTGGAGCGGGCGACGGCGTGGAGCGGGCGACGGGAATCGAACCCGCGTAGCTAGTTTGGAAGACTAGGGCTCTACCATTGAGCTACGCCCGCGTGCTTTGCGCGAGCACAAATGTACCGGTACCGCCCAGAGCAACACCAATTGGAACCAATCGGGACCATTTCGAACACCCGCCTCGTCATGGTCGATTGAGGCTGAGCTGGCTTCGGGCCGTAGGATCGCGGGCGCGATCAACACAGCACGGGGTGTAGCGCAGCTTGGTAGCGCATCCGCTTTGGGAGCGGAAGGCCGCAGGTTCAAATCCTGTCACCCCGACACGCCTGACCCCGCCCCATACGTACGAAGAACGACACGAGGAGTACCGCAGTGAAGAGCACCGTCGAGAAGTTGAGCCCCACCCGGGTTCGCATCAATGTGGAGGTGCCCTTCACGGAACTGCAGCCGGACTTCGACCGGGCCTACAAGCAACTCGCCCAGCAGGTGCGGCTGCCCGGCTTCCGTCCGGGCAAGGCGCCCGCGAAGCTCCTCGAGGCGCGCGTCGGCCGCGGCGCGGTGCTGCAGCAGGTCGTCAATGACGCGTTGCCCAGCCGCTACAGCGAAGCGGTGACCACCACCGAGTTGCGCCCACTGGGCCAGCCGGAGATCGAGGTCACCAAGATCGAGGACGGCGAGGAGTTGGTCTTCACCGCCGAGGTCGACGTGCGGCCCGATATCGAGTTGCCCGACCTCAGCGAGCTGACGATCTCGGTCGACCCGATCGAGATCAACGACGACGAGGTGGACGCCGAACTGCAGTCGCTGCGGGCCCGCTTCGGCACCCTCAAGGGCGTCGAGCGCGCCGCGGCGACCGGTGACTTCGTGTCCATCGACCTGTCCGCCTCGGTCAACGGCGAGGACATCCCGGAGGCCAAGACCGAGGGGCTCTCCCATGAGGTCGGCTCCGGGCAACTCATCGACGGTCTCGACGACGCGATCGTCGGCCTGGCGGAGGGCGAGACGAAGGTCTTCACCACCAAGCTGGCCGCCGGCGAGCACGCCGGCGCGGAGGCAGACGTCACCGTCACCGTCAAGTCGGTGAAGGAACGCGAGCTGCCGGAGGCTGACGACGAGTTCGCCCAGCTGGCAAGTGAATTCGACACCATCGAGGAGCTGCGCG
Organism: uncultured Actinomycetota bacterium; assembly: GCA_963753095.1. GTDB lineage: Bacteria > Actinomycetota > Actinomycetes > Mycobacteriales > Mycobacteriaceae > Mycobacterium. The sequence continues at coordinate 2,047 of CAVWBC010000002.1, read as the reverse complement.
CCAATCTCGAGGAGCAGGTCCGGCGGGTCAAGCGCGTCCATCAGGCCGAGAAGATCCGCGACAACGCGCTCGAGGCGCTGCTGGAGCTGGTGGAGGTGCCGCTGCCCGAGGCGATCGTGCAGGCCCAGGTCGACGAAACCGTGCACAACGCCGTCCACGGTCTCGACCACGACGAGGCCAAGTTCGCCGAGGCGCTCGAGGCCGAGGGCAGCTCGCGGGAGAAGTTCGACGCCGACGCCCGCGAGGCCGCCGAGAAGGCCGTCAAGACCCAGCTGTTGATGGACGCCATCGCCGACGATCTCGACATCCAGGTCGGCCAGAACGACCTGACCGAGCGGCTGGTCCTGATGTCACGCCAGTACGGCATCGAACCGCAGCAGCTGCTGCAGGTTCTGCAGCAGAACAACCAGCTGCCGGCGATGTTCGCCGACGTGCGGCGCGGGCTGACCGTGGCCGCGGTGGTCGAGGCCGCCACCGTCACCGACACCGAGGGCAACGTGGTCGACACCAGCGAGTTCTTCGGGTCGGCGCAGGACGCCGGCGCCGATGAGGACATCGACGGCGCCGACGGCGCCGACGATGTCAGCGCTGACGTGCAGGCCGACGAGGAGAAGTAACGCCGACAGCGAACGCGTGCGCTCCAGGGAGTGCTGCGGGCCGCTGGTTGGTTAGGGTCGGTAGAACGAAGACTGTAGAAAGCAGGTACGAAGTCGTGACTCATATGCGTTCGGGTATGCCAGGGCTGAACCTCACTGACTCGGTTTATGAGCGGTTACTCGCCGAGCGCATCATCTTCCTCGGCTCACAGGTCGACGACGACATCGCCAACCGGCTGTGCGCGCAGATCCTGTTGCTGGCCGCGGAGGACCCCACCAAGGACATCTCGCTGTACATCAACTCGCCCGGCGGCTCCATCAGCGCCGGGATGGCGATCTACGACACGATGGTGCTCGCGCCGTGCGACGTCGCGACCTATGCGATGGGCATGGCGGCCTCGATGGGCGAGTTCCTGCTCGCCGCCGGCGCCAAGGGCAAGCGCTACGCGCTTCCGCACGCTCGCATCCTGATGCACCAGCCGCTGGGCGGCATCACCGGTGGCGCGGCGGACATCGCCATCCAGGCTGAGCAGTTCGCGCTGATCAAGAAGGAGATGTTCCGGCTGAACGCCGAGTTCACCGGTCAGCCGATCGAGCGCATCGAGGCCGACTCCGACCGCGACCGGTGGTTCACCGCACAGGAAGCACTCGAGTACGGCTTCGTCGACCACATCATCACCCGCGCCCACCTCAACGGAGTGTCCAATGCCTGATTACACCGACTCGCGGTTGGCGCCCCAGGCGCGCTACATCCTGCCGTCCTTCATCGAGCACTCCAGCTGGGGCGTGAAGGAGTCCAACCCGTACAACAAGCTGTTCGAGGAGCGCATCATCTTCCTCGGCGTGCAGGTGGACGACGCTTCGGCCAACGACATCATGGCCCAGCTGCTGGTGCTGGAGTCGCTCGATCCCGACCGTGACATCACGATGTACATCAACTCCCCGGGTGGCTCGTTCACCTCGTTGATGGCGATCTACGACACCATGCAGTACGTGCGCGCCGACATCCAGACGGTGTGCCTGGGCCAGGCCGCCTCGGCCGCGGCGGTGTTGTTGGCCGCGGGCACGCCGGGCAAACGCCTGGCGCTGCCCAACGCGCGGGTGCTCATCCACCAGCCCTCACTCGGCGGTGTCATCCAGGGGCAGTTCTCCGATCTGGAGATCCAGGCCGCCGAGATCGAGCGGATGCGGACCCTGATGGAGGTCACGCTGGCGCACCACACCGGCAAAGACCCGCAGGTCATCCGTAAGGACACCGATCGCGACAAGATCCTCACCGCGGCGGACGCCAAGGAGTACGGGATCATCGACACCGTGCTGGAGTACCGGAAGCTCTCCGCTCAGAACGTCTGACCGCGGCATCGCCCGGCCGCGGCGCGTGTCGCGATCCGGTCGCGGTGGCGACACGCCCAGAACACGGTGGGCGCGTCCCACCGGGACGCGGGCCGTGT
>CAVWBC010000001.1:0-537371 GCA_963753095.1 uncultured Actinomycetota bacterium | reverse complement strand
CTGGCGGTGCAGCGCGTCGATCACCCGATCCCGCGCAGATCGACCGGCGCGATCACCCGCAAGTGCAACACACCGCGACCCGACTGCGGCACGGGTGCGAGAATCGGCAGCGTGACACGGCTGACGCGGTCGGCTGCAGCCGTTGTTGGCCAGGCGGTGGTTCACCACCGCCCTCGTCCTGGTGATCTTCGCGGTCTTGGGTGTGATCTTCATGCTCGTCTCCGAGCGCAAGGACAACGGCTACTGGGCGGGATACGCAGACGGGCAACGCTGGGTGCACGAAGGTGGCTATCAGGCGCACGAGGAGTCGATCACCGCGTACTGCCGGGCACAAGCCGCGGCGCAAACCGCCGAGACCTTCGAGCACGGCTGCGTCGACGGGGCGCACAACGCCATGCGCTGACACCGGTCACGGCAAGGCCTGCGCCCATTCGACGTGACCTTCGAAGCCCAGTGCGTTCGCCATGTCGCGGTAGCGGTCCCGATAGCTGATGTAGCGCTGTGATTCCCCGCGAGCCTGAGCGAGGAGGGCCCGCGAGCGCAACAGCCAGACGTCGCGCACAGCCGCACGGCCTTCGGCCGCGGCGGAAGCCAACCGCTCGATGGCGGTTTCAGCTTCTTCGGTGTCGCCCGGAGCTCCGCGGTCGAGAAGTGTCTCCACCAGAACACCGGTCGCGGTAACACCGGATCCCATCAGCTGTCCGCGGTGGATCAGATCGTCTAGCGCGGAACGCATGAGCGATATCGCCACAGCAAATTCCCCGCGTCGGGCATTCTCGCGCGCCAGGTAAACCGTGACGATCGGTAGATCGCCCAGGTGGTGGCCTTGTTCCATGAACACCTGGGACACCTCGGTGAGCAGCCGCTCGCCACGGCCACGCTCGGCCGCGGCCGGGCGATGAGCCAGTGCAATGCCAAGCGTCACTCCGGTGTGGGCCAGCGCGAAGTCATTGCCGGACCGTTCGGCGATGTGGCGTGCGTTCTCGATCTCGCGTACCGCGGAATCACTCGACCTCAACACACCCGTGCCTATTCCTGCGGCGTAGGCGTAGGTGACGGTTCCGGCGTAGGTCAGGGGATCGCTTTCGCGGGCCATGGCGAGCCCGTCTCGGATGTCATCGCGCCAGCCGGGCCGCCCCAGGAAGTAGCGGGCGACGGCGCGCGTCGTCAACGCCAGCGCCAGCGGCGCACCGCCGGCCAACTCGGCTCCTCGCGACGGATCGCCATCGGTCAGGTCGATCACCCGCTGCGACCAACGCAGCATGTCCGGCCATCCGGCACTCTCCCATTTTGCGTAGATCGGCGGGACGGACAAGCCCACGATCAGCGTCGGGTCACCGAGGGACTCGGCGAAACCCCATGCTTCCGAGGCCAACTCCGATGCTTCGCGGATCCGGGCGTGATAGGCGTGATCCATCACCAAGCCCGACATGGCGATCGCCAGTGACGCCTTGTCCCCGGCGGCCATACACAGTTGCCGCAGTTCCTCGAACCGGTTACCGGCAACGTCCACGTGAACCCGCCAGGCAACGCCGCAGAGCATGGTGCGAGCCTCGATGCGCATCGCGGAGCGGCGGGGATCATCCGCTGGTAGGGCGTCGGCGATGATTTTTGCGCGTTCCCAACTCAGCCGTGCCGCGGTGGTGTCACGGTCGGTGGCCCAAGCTGCTGCACGGGGTGCCAGTCGTATGCGGCGTGCAGATCATTGGCGGCCTCGAGATGCTCGGCGATCAGGGCCGCGTCCTGGTCGGCGGTGCCGCGCGCTTCGATTGCGGCGGCCACGCGACGATGTAACCGGGCGCGGTCGGACTTGAGCTGGGACTCGTAGGCGACGGTACGGATCAGCGGATGGTGAAACACATACTCGGGGTTACGGGTGAAGGTGACCTGGTCGATGAACTCACCGCCGACCAGATGCTCTACGGCCGGGTCGACACCGAGCGTCTCGAGCAGCCTCGGGCTGAACCGGGTGCCGATGACCGCCGCCGCGTTCAGCGTGCGCTTGGCCGGTGGCTCGAGTCGGTCGATGCGGGCCGCGATTGTCGCCTGCAAGGTCGCCGGCACGCTCACCTCGGCAAGGTTAGCCATCGAAACGTACGTACCGGGACCCCCGGCCAGGACGCCGCGCTCGGCGAGGTCACGCAACATCTCCTCGGCGAAAAAGGGTTCCCGGAAGCCCTTCCGGCGATCAGGGCAGCTACGCCCGCTACCGATACGTCTGCGCCGAGACCCTGCGACACCAGTGCTATGGTCTCCGAATCACTCAGCGGCGCAAGGGTGATGACCTGAGCACCCGGCACCCGGCTCAACGCGCCGCGATACTCCGGGCGGAAGGTGAGCAGCACCAGCGAGGGTGTCTGCGGGATCACCGCGACGAAGTCGGCGAGCATCGACTCGCTGACTTCGTCGATCCAGTGTGCATCCTCGATGACGTAGACCGCCGGGTCGCTTCGGGCCAGCGATGCGGCATTGACCAGCGCGGTCAGCCGTCGCCTTCGGGCATCGGGGTCGATCCTGGGCAGATCAATCTCCGGGTCGGCGACGCCGAGCAGATCGTCGAAGAGCAGCACGTCCTCGGGGTCGGCGTCGGCTGCCCGGGCCCGGACCTGTGCGCGGGCGGCCGGGCCGTCCAGACCTGCCACCCCGACGACGGCGCGCAGCAACCGCGCAACCGCGTGAAACGCGACATCGGTGGCGTGTGGTTCGCAGTAGGTCGCGAACACATCGACGCCACGGGCAGCGGCCGACGCCGAGACATCCCGCGCCAGGCGGCTCTTGCCGATGCCGGGTTGGCCCACCACGGCGAGCACAGCGCCATGGCCGTCCACGGCACGTTCCAGCAGCCCTTGGGCAGCGGCCATCTCCCAGCGTCGGCCGACAAGCTTCGACTCGGGCCCCACCTCCAGCCCGTCCCTTTCCGGGACGCCCAACAGACGCCGGGCGGGTACCGGTTCAGCGGCGCCTTTGATGTGAACGAGCTCGACGTCACCGAGCTCAGCCCGACCCTCGACCAGCTGAGCGGTGGAGCCGCTGAGTATCACCCCACCCGGCGGCGCCACGGATTCCATCCGCTGCGCCATACCGACTTCCTCACCGACCGCCGTGTAACCCATTGCGGCGCCGCCGATCTCGCCAGCGATGACCTGGCCGGAATTCAGGCCGACCCGCAGCTGTAACTCCACACCGTCCCGTTCGGCGATTTCGGTTCCCAACGGCCGAATCGCGGCTTGAAGGTCCAGCGCCGCGCGGCACGCACGTACTGCGTGGTCCTCCAACGCCATTGGCGCACCGAAGACCGCCATGACGCCGTCGCCGGTGAACTTGTCGTCGTGCCGCCATAGCGACGCACCACTGCCGCCGCGTGATCGACCAGGGCCGCCATGATTTCAGCCAGCCGCTCGGAACCGACCGCTGCGGCGATGTCCATCGATCCAACGACGTCAGCGAACAGCACCGTCACCTGTTTGAACTCGGCGACGCTATCGCGGTCTGCCAGCGGCGACCCACAGGCATCACAGAACCGGGCGTCCGGTCGGGCTGGCGAGGCGCCGCAGGTCGCACACGCCGGTTTGGTTGCGGTCACGCGCCCTCCCCTGGGTTGTTGTGCGCCCACAACGCGCTCAGCATAGGCCGCCGTGTGCTTGTCGATGGATGAAATTGCATGGCGGTGCGGGCCACCGGCTATTCGAGTAGTCGCTCACTCTAGGAGTGCCACCGGAGCGAGCCGATGCTTGGGCCATCGGTGCCGCGAGGGGTCAGCACCGCTGAGCCAGGGAGTCGCTCATGGTCGCGACCCGAGAAATCACGCCGATGTCAGCGCACTGCCACCGGCACCCAGGAATCCGCTGCCCTATCGACAGCAGTTGCGGGCTCTGCGCACCTTCCACACCGGTTTCGAGACCCTGCGCGACGCCGGCGGACCGGTGACGCGGCTGGTGCTCGGACCCAAATGGTTGATGCCGCCGCTGGTCGTGGTGACCTCACCCCGCGGCGGCCACGACATGATCGGGCGCACCGACGCCTACGTGGACAAGACCACTCATCCACCGAGAAGTCCGTAACAGTGCTGGGCGGCAACCTGTTCACCCTGCCCCACGACGAATGGCTGCCCCGGCGACGCACCGTGCAACACGTCTTCACCAAGCAGCACGTCCGCGAGTTCGGCGGCCACATGGCCCAGGCGGCCCAGAACATCTGCGACAGCTGGGCCGACGGCTCCCAGATCGACCTGGACACCCAGTGCCGGCTGCTCACCCTTAGGGCGCTGGGCCGCTCGGTGCTGGGCATCGACCTCGACGAGCGCAGCGACGCCATCGCGGGCCCGCTGCAGACCGCGCTGTCCTATTGCCGCCGACCGCGCCCTGCGCCCGGTCCGGGCACCGCAGTTGGCTGCCCACGCCGGCGCGGCACCGGGCCCGCCGGGCCAGCCGGGCGCTGCACCGGCTGGCCCTGCGACATCCTCGCAGAATGCCGGCGCGACCCCGAGCGGGATGCGCCACTGGTGCGGGCGCTGATGAGCGCCACCGACCCCGACACCGGGCGCCCGCTCCCCGACGCCGCGATCTGCGACGAACTCATCGTGTTCATGCTGGCCGGACACGACACCACCGCCACGACACTCACCTACGCCCTCTGGCAGCTGGGCCGGCACCGGCCCACTCCAGGACCGGCGTCCGCGCCGAGGTCGACGCGCTGGGCCACCCGAACCCGACACCCGAGGACGTCCCCCGGCTGACCTACACCGTCCAGGTGCTCCACGAGGCGCTTCGGCTGTGCCCGCCCGGTGCGGTGATCTCGCGGACCGCGATGCGCGACATCGACGTCGACGGCTACCGGGTGGAGGCCGGATCGGTCCTGGGCTTCGGGGTCTGGGCGGTGCAGCGCGACCCGTCGCTGTGGCCCGATCCGCTGACCTTCGATCCGGGCCGATTCACCCCGGAGCAGGTCAAGCAGCGCGACCGCTGGCAGTACCTGCCGTTCGGCGCCGGGCCGCGGTCGTGCATCGGGGACCACTTCGCCATGCTCGAGGCCACCCTGGCGCTGGCCACGATCATCAGCCGCTGCCGAGATCGGTTCGCTCAGCGACGATTTCCCGGTTGCGGTGCCCTTCACCACGGTGGCCGGCCGAGCCGGTGCCGGCGCTTGTCGTCAAACGGTGACGATCGGTGATTCGCCGTTGTCCGCACTGACACCTGGTTAAACTCCCGGCCGTGGGGGTGCGGTCCTGGCCCATGGTTGGGCGCGACAGCGAAGTCGCCGCGATCCGCGCTGCCCTGGCCTGCCGGGCCGAGGTCTGCGGCGTCCTGCTGCTCGGCGATGCCGGGAGTGGGAAAGACCACGCTGGCCCGATGCGCCACCCAGTCCTGCGGGCATCGCCGCGCACTGGGTGGCCGGCACCGAGTCGGCGCGCGCGGTGCCACTGGGCATCTTCGCGCATCTGCTCACCCCGCCGATATCGACCGATCCGGTGACCATGCTGGCCGACGCTTTGGAAACCGTTCGTCGCGAACGGTTCTCCGTCATCGGCGTCGACGACGTACATCTCGTCGACCACCTTTCGGCCACCCTGCTGCATCAGCTCGCCGTCGAGGGTTCGGTGCGCATCGTCGCCACCGCGCGTACCGGGGAGCCGATGCCGGAGACCATCACCGCGCTGTGGAAGGACGGCTATCTGACCAGGCTGGACGTCCCCGCATTCACCAAGGCGGAGGCGGTGAGCCTGATCCAGACCGCGCTCGACGGCCATGTCGAACAATTGTCCGCCGACCTGATGTGGGAGGCCTCGGGCGGCAACGCCCTGTTCGTGCGGCATCTCGTCGAGGGCGCGCTCGAGGCCGGCACCCTGCAACAGGTCAACGGGGTCTGGCAATGGCGTGGGCAGGCCGCCGTGACCTCCAGGCTGGCACCGCGTTGCTCGAGTGGCCGACTCGACCGGCTGCCGGACGACGAGAAGCGGGCTCTGCAACTGCTGGCCGTGGCCGAACCGCTGACTTTGGAGGTCATGACCGAACTGGTGGGCACCGACACCCTCGAGCGAGCCGAGCGGCGCGGCCTGATCCGCGTAGCCTCGAGACGTCGGCGGCGCGAGGTCACGAGCGTCCAATTCACCCACGCGCTGCTCGGCGAAGTGATCCGCCACGGCCTCGGACACGTCGCGGCCCGGCGCATCAAAGCCGGAACTCTTCACCGTCGCTGGATCGCTACCCGCCGCATACCCCCGCCGAACGCCTCCGCCGCGCCGAACTGGCACTCGAGGCCGACATACCGATCGACGCAAGTGTTCTCGTCCGCGCCGCCGAGGATGCGATCGCCCTGACCAACATCACGCTGGCCGAACAACTCGCCCGGGCCGCGGTCAGCCAGGGCGGCGGTCTGCTGGCCAGCGAGCTGCTCGCGAGAACGCTGCTGTGGCAGGGCAGAGCGACCGAGTCCGAGGCGATTCTGTCGTTCCTTCGACCCCGACGACCTCAGCGAGTTCGAGCTCGCCCGCTGGGGTATCGCCCGCATCGCCAACCTGCAGTGGTCATTCGGAGACGCCGATGCCGCCGCCGAAATTCTCGCGATGCTGCAACAGCGCATCACCCACCCGAGCGCGCGGCTCGTGGTCGATGGTCTCGCCGCCGCACTGCTCGTGCTCGACGGCCGTCTCGAGGAGGCCGTCGCACTGGCACGAGCGGGTGCTGGCCGAGCCGGCCGCGCCGCCGGCCGCAGTCGGATGGGCGGTGTTCGGCGGTGCCATGGCCGCGGCGCTGATGGGCCGTACCGACGATGCCGCGCAGCTGGTGGCCCGCGGTCATGCCGTCAACGACAAGATCGACGGGCTGCTGCGGTTCCTGCTGGCGTTCGGCGAAGTTCGTGCCCTCACCCTCGCCGGTGACTTCGACGGCGCGCAGGCCCGCTCCGGAGACATCGTGCGCATCACCTCCCCCGGCCAGTACCGGGCCCGGGCGATGGCCAACGTGCTCGCGGCCACCGTCGAACTGGGCCGCGGGCAACTGCACGCCGCGATAGCGCGGCTGGAAGAAACCGTCGCGGCGCTCAACTACCGAATCGGCGGCATCGTGGAGTTTCCCCGCGCGGCTGCTGCTGGCCCAGTGCTACTGCGGACTGGGCAGCTGCACCGAGGCGGCCCCGCTGGTCGCCGACCTCCGCGAGCGGGTCGACTGCGGCGCGACGATGTTCGAAGCGCCGGTGCGTCTCGCCGAGGCCTGGCTGGCCGCGGCGGAGGGCCACCTCAGCGGGGCGATCGCGACCGCCCTGCACGCCGCCGACGTGGCGGCGCAGTCGGGGCAGCGGGCGATCGAGCTGATGGCACTGCACGCCGCAGCGCGCTTCGGCGATCGGTCCTGCCTGCCGCGGCTGATCGAGATCGCCGAGACGATCGGTGGCCCGCTCGCCACGGCCGACGCCACACATGCCCGTGGGCTGATGAATCATGATGGTGCACAGGTCTATTCGGCTGCCTGCGAATTCGAACGGATCGGCGCTCTGCTGTCGGCGGCGGACGCGGCCGCCCAGGCGGTGGCCGTGTTCGAGGCGGCCGGTCAGCGCCGCAACGCGCTCGAGGCGGCGGCCGCCGCCGACCGCCTTGCCAAGGCCTGCGGCGGCCTGCGAGACCCCAGCCCTGTGTGCCGCGTCGCAGCCGTTGCCGTTGAGCCCCCGCGAACGTGAGATCGCCCACCTGGTCGCCCTCGGATTGACCAATCGCGAGATCGCCGAACGACTCGTGGTGTCCACCCGCACGGTGGAGAACCACCTGTACCGGATGTTCGTCAAGCTCGACATCACCGACCGCGACGACCTGGCAACCCTGATCCGGCAGGCCGGATAGCGGCGAATCCTGTTCGCCCGGGCCCTACGATGCCGAGATGGCGTGGCTCGGCAACTGGTGGCAGATGGATGTCGTCGACGGATACAAAGGACCCCTGCTTCTGAGCTTCGTCGCGTTCGTGGTGACCTTCGTGACCACCCGAACCATCACGCGCATGATCCGCGCCGGCAAGGGGCCCTTCCACAACGTCAGCACCGACGGCGTGCACATGCACCATTCGACCCCGGGGGTGCTGCTGCTGATTCTGGGCGGCTTCATGGGTGTCGGGTCCCCACCGCTGTCGGTGTGGACCTACCTGGCCGGGCTGCTGGTGGGAATCGGCGCATCCCTGGTGCTCGACGAATTCGCCATGATCTTCCGGCTCCAGGACGTGTACTGGACGCAGGAGGGCCAGCTGTCGGTCAACATGGTCACGCTCGCGGCCGCCTGCGTGGGCCTGGCCGTGGTCGGGGTGTCCCCGGTCAAGGTAAACGGCATGTCCGAGCACGTCGCCGCCCTGCGCTACGGGGCGGTGGTCGCGCTGCTGATCCACTTCGTGCTCGTCGCGGTCACCGCGCTGAAGGGCAAGTACCCGACCGCCTTGATCGGGCTGTTCGTCTCGCCGATCACCTGGGTCGCCGCCGTCCGGCTGGCGCGCCCGACCTCACCGTGGGCCCGCTGGCGCTACGACCCGGAGAAACTCGACCGCGCCAAACGGCATACCGCCGAATTCGACCGGCGATGGGCGCCGATCCGACGGCATTGGGACGATTTCATCGGCGGCACACCGACACCGAACGCACCCGGGTCGTGATCGGGTCGGGTCAGGAGTGCGTGTCGGCGGCCTGACGGTCTGTCGCGTCGGCTTCCGACTTGGGCGACGGCCACGGTTGCGGCACCGGGCGATTGCGGACAATCTGCGGCCACCAGAACCACCGCCCGAGCAGGGCCGCAATGGACGGTGTCATGAACGAGCGGATCACCAGGGTGTCGAACAGCAGGCCCAGCCCGATGGTGGTGCCGACCTGGGCCAGGATCTTCAGCTCGCTGAACGCCATGGCCGCCATCGTCACGGCGAACACCATGCCGGCCGAGGTCACCACCGAACCGCTGCCGCCCATCGCCCGGATGATCCCGGTCCGAAGTCCGGCGTGGATCTCTTCCTTGAACCGCGCGACCAGAAGCAGGTTGTAGTCCGAGCCCACGGCCAGCAGGATGATGACCGACATCACCAGCACCATCCAGTGCAGGGGCCGGCCCAGCAGGTCCTGCCAGATCAGCACCGACAAGCCGAATGACGTGCCCAGCGAGAGCAGCACGGTGCCCACGATCACCGCCGCGGCCACCACACTGCGGGTGATGATCAGCATGATGATGAAGATCAGGCACAGCGCCGCGATTCCGGCGATCAGCAGGTCGTAGTTGGCGCTGTCCTGCATGTCCTTGTAGCTCGCCGACGTGCCCGCGAGGTAGATCTTGGAGCCTTCCAGCGGGGTGCCCTTGATGGCCTCGAAGGCGGCGTTCCTGATGGTGTCGACGTCCTTGAGGCCTTCCGGCGACATCGGATCACCTTCGTGAGTGATGATGTACCGCACCGCTTTTCCGTCCGGCGACAGGAACATCTTCATCCCGCGCTTGAAGTCGGGGTTGTCGAACGCCTCGGGCGGAAGATAGAACGAGTCGTCGTTCTTGGCGGTGTCGAACGCCTTGCCCATCGCGCTCTGGTTTTCCTGCATGGCGGCGATCTGGTCGAACTGACCGGACTGGGTGCTCTGCATCGTCAGCTGCATCGTCCGCATCGACTCCATGGTCGCGATCATCGGCGGCATCAGCATGCGGAGCTGCCCGGTGAGGACGTCGAGCTTGTCCAGATCCGGTACCAGGACCTGGAAGTCGTCGGTCATCGTGTCGATTCCGTCCAGGGTGTCGAACACCGACCGGATCGACCAGCACACCGGGATGTCGTAGCAGTGCGGCTCCCAGTAGAAGTAGTTGCGCAGCGGCCGGAAGAAGTCGTCGAAATCGGAGATGTGGTCCCGCAACTGCTGGATGTCGGCCAGGGTCAGGTGCATCTTGCCGACCATGTCGTGCGTGATGTCGTTGAGTTGGCCCATCAGGACGTACATCTGCTGCATGTTCGCGATGGTCGCCGACATGTCGTCGCCCATCTTGAGCATGTCCTTCATCCGGTCCTGCATATAGGACTGGTTCAGGGTCTGGGTGGTGCCCTGCATGCCGATCATGAACGGGATGGAGCTGTGCTCGATCGGGGTGCCCAGCGGCCGGGTGATGGTCTGCACCCGCCCGATCCCAGGTTGATGGAACATCGTCTTGGCCACCCGGTCGATGACCAGGAAGTCGGCCGAGTTGCGCAGGTCGTGATCGCTTTCGATCATCAGCAGTTCCGGGCTCAGCCGGGACGCCGGGAAGTGTTTCTCGGCCGCGGCGAACCCTTCGGCGGCCGGGATGTCCCCCGGCAGGTAGTGCCGGTCGTTGTAGTCGGTCCGGTAACCGGGCAGCGCGAGCAGGCCGACCAGGCACAGCGCGGTGGTCGCGATCAGGATCGGGCCGGGCCAGCGCACCACCGCCGCCCCGATCCGGCGCCAGAACCGTTCCCGGATAGCACGTTTGGGCTCCAGTCGGCCGAAGTGGCTGGCGACCACCACAACAGCTGGACCCAACGTGAGCGCCGCGATCACCACGACCAGCATGCCGAACGCCAGCGGGATACCGAGCGAACTGAACATCGGACTTCGGGTGAAGTGCAGGCAGAGCATCGCGCCGGCGATCGTCAGCCCGGAGCCGAGGATGACGTGACCGGTGCCGTGATACATCTCGTAGTAGGCGGACTCCTGGTCCTTGCCTTTGCCCCGGGCTTCCTGATAGCGCCCGAACAGGAAGATGACGTAGTCGGTGCCGGCCGCGATCGCCAGCATGGTGAGCAGGTTGACCGCGAACGTCGACAGCCCGATCAGGTGGGAGTGGCCCAGCACGGCCACCACACCACGGGCCGCAGCCAGCTCCAGGAAGACCATGAACAGCGCCAGCAGCACCGTGATGATCGAGCGGTAGACGAACAACAGCATGATCGTGATCACGCCGAAGGTCAGCCCGGTGATGAGCTGCAGGCTACGGTCGCCGGCGATGTGGGTGTCGTTGATGAGCGCCGAGGGTCCGGTCACATAGGTCTTGACACCGGGCGGAGCGGGCACGCTGGCGACGATCTGCTTCGCCGCCTCCACCGACTCATTGGCCAGACCCTCACCCATGTTGCCGGCGAGATACACCTGCACGTAGGCGGCCTTGCCGTCGGCGCTCTGCGAGCCGGCCGCGGTGAGCGGGTCGCTCCAGAAGTCCTGAATGTGCTCGACGTGCTTCGTGTCGGCGTTGAGCTTCTTGACGATCTCGTCGTAGTACTTGTGGGCCGCATCGCCGAGCGGCTGGTCGCCTTCCAGCACGATCATGACCGAGGTGTTGGACTTGAACTCACTGAACTTGCGACCGATCGTGTTCATCGCGATGGTCGATGGCGCGTCCTGAGCCGCCATCGGCACCGACTGCGCCTGGCCCACCACCTCGATCTGCGGCACCACGACGTTGGTGATCACCGTCAGCGCGAGCCACGCGAGAATGATCGGCACCGACAGCCACCGGATCCAGTGCGCGATGTGTGGCCGCTTGCCGTGCTCGTCGGTCTGGGGTCGATCCCCCTTCGACAGCGTGATCATGCCGATTTGACCAGACAGAATGTCTGGGCGTTCACGCCGGTCGAGGTCTTCTCATCCTTGAGTTCGCCGTTGACGGTGATCCGGCAGCCGATGGTGTCGGTATCTCCCTGGGCGACGATATTGGCGCTGGCCGCCGGGGCGGTGGTGGTCAACGTGAGCGACCACGGCAGTGTGACGTCGCGGGCGATCTGGGGCGTGGCGTCGAGATCGAGGTAGTTGATGGTGGCGACGGCGCCCGGCGGTCCGAAGATCTCGTAGGTCACCGACTTGGGGTTGAACGGCTTGGTGTCGTTGGCCAGGCCGCTGCCCTGGCGGGTGAGCTCGCTCTTGCCGAACACCCCGTGCAGGCGGTAGACGCCGAACGCGGCGACGGCGACGACCAGCAGGATCACCAGCGGCAACCACGCCCGTCGCAGGGCCCGCATCGCCCAGCCGCGGCGGAGCTTGCGGCGGGGTTTGGCACCCGGCGCGGCGGGAGGTGCCTGCGTCTCAGCGGCGGCGGTCGCGCACGGCTCCACCTCGGCGGACGGCGTCTGCGGGGGGTAGGTCTGGCTGTGCAGACTCATGAGTCGCCCCCCTTCGCCTCGTGCAATCCAGCGTCATGCCCTACGACTGCTATTAGCACCGCTACATAGTATGACTAACGGACTTCTCATCCTAACTGTTGTGATGCGCGTCATGGGAGGGTCACCGATCCCGCGGCGTCACACTGCGCCGGCGGGCGACACCGAGCTCCGACGGCGGCACCGCATGCCCGTCCGAGCACCGCACCTCGACCGTCGCCTCGGCTCCGCAGCCCAGGTGGACGAGGCGCAGACCGGGCTCGTCGGGCAGGTGGCGGCGGCCCCATTCGAACATCCCCCACACCACCGGCATGAGATCGGTGCCGGCCTCGGTGAGGACGTATTCCTCCCGCACCCGCTGGCCCGGCTCGCGATACGGCCGGCGTTCGAGCAGGCCGCAATCGACGAGTTCGGTCAGCCGGGCCGACGTGGCCGCCTTGGTGATGCCCACCCGGCGGGCGAAGTCGTCGAACCGGGTGGTGCCGTAGTAGGCCTCGCGCAGGATCAGGATGGCCGACCTGGTTCCGATGATCGCCATGGTCTTCTCGATCGGGCACCCGCCGGCCGCCGACCAGTTGTCGCGGTCGGCCAGGGGGCCCTGCAGCACTGTCATGGACCTCACCTCACATCTGGGTTGTCGGGAGTATACCCAGATGGTATAGCTGGGTATATAAGGCAGTACTCAGAGGTGAGGGCATCCAGGAGGAAGCAATGACCGGATATTCAGATCGGGACGCCGTGATCGTGGGGGCGGTCCGCACCCCGGTCGGCAAGGGCAAGCCCGGCGGCGCGCTGCACGACGTCCTGCCGGCCGACCTGCTCGCACACAGCCTGTCCGAGTTGGTCGCCCGTACCGGCGTGGATCCCGCAGACGTCGACGACGTGATTGCCGGCGCCGTGACGCAGGTGGGCGATCAGGCGGTCAACATCGCCCGGAACGCCCTGCTGGGCGCCGGTTTCCCGGAGTCGGTCCCCGGCACCACGGTCGACCGCCAGTGCGGCAGCAGTCAGCAGGCGATCTCGTTTCGCCGCCCAGGGCGTCATCGCCGGCGCCTACGACATCGTGATCGCGGCCGGCGTCGAGTCGATGAGCCGGGTCCCGATGGGATCGTCGGTGCTTGCGGGCAGCGACCCGTTCGGTCTTGCGTTCGCGCAACGGTATTCCGACGGCCTGGTTCCACAGGGCATCAGCGCCGAGCTGATCGCCGCCCGGTGGAATCTGTCCCGCGCCGAACTCGACGAGTTCTCGGCGCTGAGCCACGAGAAGGCGGCCCACGCCACCAAGGAGGGGCTGTTCGACAACGAGCTGGCGCCCATCGCGGGGCTGCGTACCGACGAGATCATCCGGCCCGGCACAACGGTCGAAACCCTGGCCGGACTCAAGCCGGCGTTCTACAACGACGCCGTCGCGCAGCGGTTCCCGCAGATCCGCTGGGAGATCACGCCGGGCAACTCCTCGCCGCTGTCCGACGGCAGTGCGGCGGTACTGATCACCAGTGGCGAAGTCGCCCGCAAACGAGGCCTGCGGCCGCTGGCCCGAATCCACACCACAACGGTGGTGGGCTCCGACCCGCTCTACATGCTCACCGGAGTGATCCCCGCGACCGAGAAGGTATTGCGGAAAGCTGGACTGACCCTCGCTGATATCGACCTGTTCGAGGTCAACGAGGCGTTCGCGCCCGTGGTGCTCAGCTGGGCCGGGGAAACCGGTGCGGATCTGAGCAGAACCAACGTCAACGGTGGCGCGATCGCGATCGGGCACCCCCTGGGCGCCAGCGGCGCCCGCATCATGACCACTCTGGTCAACGCGCTGGAGCAGCGCGGCGGACGCTATGGCCTGCAGACGATGTGCGAGGGCGGCGGGATGGCCAACGCCACGATCATCGAGCGGCTGGGCTGAGCATCGACCGCAGATACGCGTTCAGCGGAGTGCGGGTGCGCTACGACAGTGACAAGAGCTACGACGAACTGCTTGCCGCCCTACTGGCCGACATCGGCTCGGACCCAGTGCCGATCGGCGACATCGCGAAAGTCAGCGGTGATTGGCAGACCTATGCCGAACGCGTCCGAACCCACGTCGGACCCAGCGGGTTCATGCTGTTCGCGCTGCTGGACCACGGCGGGTGGATCACCAAGGCCGGCATCGACCGCAGGGCGATGCGGGTCGTGCTCGGAAACCCGCTGATCGCCGTCACGATGCTGCGCCACGACGTGACAGCGGGATTGTTCGCCCCGGTCGAAGTGCTGCTCCTCGACGAGGGCGAGCGCAGCAGCCTCACCTATGTCAAGCCGTCATCGGTGATGGTCTTCGAACCGAACCCCGAGTTGCACAGCGCCGCAACCGAACTCGATTCGAAGCTGGCGGCGCTGGCCGCCAAGGTGGCCGGCGGGGTCAGACCCGCTGAAGCTCGAACAACGGGATGACGCGGCTGGTCTTCGTCTAGTACTCCCCGAAACCCGGGGCCAGCGCGACGATCTTGGGATAGGTCTCGTCGCGCTCGTCGCCGGGCAGTTCGCGGACCGCGACGTCGTAGGACTCGGTGCCGACCTCGACGTGAGCCCGCGGGTTGGCGCGCAGGTTGTACACCCAGTCTGGGTTGGTGTCGGCGCCCGCCTTCGAACCGACGATGATCATCTTGTCGTCGATCGTCAGATAGGCAAGGGGGCTAACTCGCGGCTGGCCCGACTTGGCGCCCGTCGTGTGCAGCAGCAACAGGGTCGCGCCCTCGAAGGGCGGGCCGACCGTGCCGCCGTTGGCACGGAACTCGGCGATGATCCGTGCGTTGAAGTCGGTCAGGGACGTTCCATCGGGTGTGGTCACGATTCCTCCAGCTTCTTCGGCCGGAAATCTATTCCGGACTCCTTGCGCTGCTGCGCGGTGATCGGGGCGGGCGCGTCGGTCAGGGGGTCCACCCCGCCGCCGGACTTGGGGAACGCGATCACCTCGCGAATGGAGTCCACCCCGGCCAGCAGCGCGGTGATGCGGTCCCAGCCGAAGGCGATTCCGCCGTGCGGTGGGGCACCGAAGGTGAAGGCGTCCAACAGGAACCCGAACTTGTCCTCGGCCTCCGTCGCGATCGATCCCCATCATCGCGAACACCCGCTCCTGGACGTCGCGCCGATGGATACGGATGGAGCCGCCGCCGATCTCGTTGCCGTTGCAGACGATGTCGTAGGCGTCCGCCAGCGCGCTGCCCGGGTCGGTGTCGAACGTGGCTTCCGACTGCGGCTGCGGCGAGGTGAACGCGTGGTGCGCCGCCGTCCACGCTCCGGAGCCGACGGCGACGTCGCCGGAGGCGGTGGCATCGTCGGTCGGCCTCGAACAGCGGCCAGTCCACCACCCACGTGAACGCCCACGCGTCCGGGTCGATCAGGTCGAGTCGCTTGGCGATCTCGATGCGGGTCGCACCCAGCAGCGCGCGCCCTGCCTTGGCGGTCCCGGCGGCGAAGAAGATGCAATCCCCGGGTACAGCACCGACGTGTGCGGCCAGGCCGTCGCGTTCGGCGTCGGTGAGGTTCTTGGCGACCGGTCCGCCCAGCGTGCCGTCCTCGGCGACCAGCACGTAGGCCAGTCCCTTGTGGCCGCGCTGCTTGGCGAACTCCTGCCAGCCGTCCAGGGTGCGACGCGGCTGGGACGCCCCGCCGGGCATCACGACCGCCCCCACGTACGGCGCCTGGAAGACCCGGAAGGTGGTGTCGGCGAAGTAGTCGGTGCACTCCACGAGCTCCAGCCCGAACCGCAGATCGGGCTTGTCGGAGCCGAATCGGCGCATCGCGTCGGCGTAGGTGATCCGCGGCAGCGGCAACGGCAGGTCGTAACCGATCAGCGCCCACAGCGCCTTGAGCACCTGCTCGGAGATCGCGATGACGTCGTCGGCGTCGACGAAGCTCATCTCCATGTCGAGCTGAGTGAACTCGGGCTGGCGGTCGGCGCGGAAATCCTCGTCGCGGTAGCAGCGCGCGATCTGGTAGTAGCGCTCCATGCCGGCCACCATCAGCAGCTGCTTGAACAACTGCGGACTCTGCGGCAGGGCGTAGAACGAGCCGGGCTGCAGCCGGGCCGGCACCAGGAAGTCGCGTGCCCCCTCGGGGGTGGAGCGGGTCATCGTCGGCGTCTCGATCTCGACGAAGTCGTTCGCGGCCAGCACCCCGCGGGCGGCGGCATTCACCTTGGAGCGCAATCGGATTGCGTTTCCCGGTCCATCACGGCGCAGGTCCAGATAGCGGTACTTCAGGCGGGATTCCTCGCCGGCGGGCCTCGTCGAGTTGGAAGGGCAGCGCCGCGCTCTCCCCCAGCACGGTCAGCGTGGTGGCGTTGACCTCGATCTCACCGGTGGCGATCTCGGTGTTGGCGTTGCCCTCCGGGCGGATCTCGACGACACCGGTGACCGTACGCAGAACTCCGCGCGCAGGCGGTGCGCCTGCTCCAAGACCGCCGCGTCGCGGAACACCACCTGCGCCACGCCCGGACCGCCTCCCCCGGCCGAGTCGCGCAGGTCGATGAAGATCACACCGCCGTGGTCGCGGCGCCGGGCCACCCAGCCGGCCAGGGTGACCTCGCGTCCCGCGTCGGAGGCCCGCAACGAACCGGCGGCATGACTGCGCAGCACTGGAGAACTCCCTGGGGTATGACGACGTGGCAAAACGAAGTGCTCAGTCTATGAGGTGCACCCGACCACACAGTCGACCCCTCGGTGTACGGTCAGCGCGGAGGTAGCCCGATGACCACGATGTATCCGTGTGAGCGTGTCGATCAGAGCTTCATCGCCGGCGCGCCGTTCCGGTTTTCCAACAGCGTCGACCTCGCGATCACCCCGGAGCAGCTGTTCGAGGTGCTTGCCGACGCGGTCGCCTGGCCGAAGTGGGCCAAGGTGATCACCCGGGTCACCTGGACCAGCCCGCAGCCCTACGGCGTCGGCACCACCCGCACGGTCGACATGCTCGGTGGGCTCATCGGCGACGAGGAGTTCCTGGCCTGGGAACCCCACACCTACATGGCTTTCCGCTTCAACACCTGTTCGAACAAGGCGGTGGCCGCCTTCGCCGAGGAGTACCGCGTCGTGCCGACGGCCGAGGGATGCCGGCTGACCTGGACGCTGGCCCAGAGCGCCGACGGGCCCGGCCCGCATCGGCCTGGTGATCGGGCGGCCGCTGATGAACCTGTCGTTCAAGTGGTTCCTGGCCAACCTGCGCCGCTACACCGACCAGCGGTTCGGCGCCGCGACCTAGATAGACGCCCGGCCCAGGCCTGCCGGCGCGTCGCGTCGGGGTCGTCGACGGAGACATCGCGCGCGGACCGGATCACCCGGGTCCGGCGCCGTTCGAGGTCGTAGCGCGGCCAGTCCTCCAGCGTCTGGCCGGTGCCGAACGTCAGCCAGGTGCGCTGCATGCGCCGGCCCACGCCCGGCTGCACCCGACGGCCCAGCGGATGGAGTTTGCGGCCCAGATACGAACCGTAGCTGTGCTGGATGTGCACGATCTCGCTGCCGTGGGTGGCACCCAGGCCGAGCAGCCGCAGGCTCCACGCCGCGTGATCGAACCGGTAGACGTGGGTGGGCGCCGCAGCGCTGTAGGCGTCGGCGAACGCCCACGTCGGCGCGCCGAACATCACGTCGGCCCCGATCGCGAGCAGGGCCCGTCGGCGCGGATAGTCCGGGTATGCCGCCAGGACGCGCTCGCGGGCGGCGGGTGCGGCCCGGTCGAAGTAGGCGTCGATCGCGGCCGTCGTCGTCGGCAGCATCGGGGGCTTGGACCAGGCGAACATCGACGCCTCGTGACTGTTGGTGCCCACGATCAGCGGCACCGGGTTCAGCGCGCCGGTGCGGGCGGCCTCGATCGGGTGCTGCGGGAGCAGGTCGACACCGTAGGTCAGCCCGTAGGCCAGCGTCGGTGACTCCTCGGCGCTGCGGCGCTGCAGCTCACCGGCGGCGCGGCGCAGCGCCCGCTGCGGCAGGCCCGGAAGTTCGGCCGGGTCGGCCCCGAGCAGCTCGACGAACTGCGCCGCACGCCGGGCCCGGGTCTCCCGGTCGGCGATGAGCGGCAGCGCGGGACTCTGGGCGATCGCGCGGGCGAACAGCCCCGCGGCGGCCGGGCAGGCCAGCAGCGCCAGCACCGACGTCGCTCCCGCAGACTCGCCGAAGATGGTGACGCGCTGCGGATCACCGCCGAACGCGGCGATGTTGTCCGCAACCCAGCGCAGTGCCGCGATCTGGTCGCGCAGGCACAGGTTGTCGTCGAATCCGGCGCCCAGGCCGCCGAGCTCGAATCCGCCGAAGACGCCGAGGCGGTACGTCACGTTGACCACGACCACGTTGCCGTTGGCGGCCAGCCGGGAGCCGTTGTACAGCTGCAGCTGACCGGCGCCGTAGACGAAGGCGCCGCCGGGAATCCACACCATCACCGGCAGGGCGGTTCCGGCCGCGTGCCGCGGCGACCACACGGTCACGGTCAGGCACGCCTCGTCGCGGATCTTGGGGTCGTCGCGTCCACCGCCGACGAAGGACCGGCCCTGCGGCGGGACCG
This sequence comes from uncultured Actinomycetota bacterium, assembly GCA_963753095.1. GTDB lineage: Bacteria > Actinomycetota > Actinomycetes > Mycobacteriales > Mycobacteriaceae > Mycobacterium. The sequence continues at coordinate 518,748 of CAVWBC010000001.1, read as the reverse complement.
GCCCGTGCTCGAGCGCGTCGCGTATCCCGGACCACGGCGTCAACGGCTCCGGCGCGCGGAACCTGCGCCGTCCGACCGGCTGCTCGGCGTAGGGCACGCCGCGCCAGACGCTCACGCCGCCCTCGGTGGATCCTCGTAGCGCGCCGTGCGCGGTGTGAACCACGGTCGACGGATCGACGACGACGGACACGTGTGAATCGTAGTGTGGGAAGCTGAACTCCGCCGGTACCAGCGGCGAAGGGTCAAGATCAAGGAGCGGTGAATGACCTTCAACGAGGGCATGCAGATCGACACCAGCACGACCAGCACCAGTGGCGGCGGTGGCGGCGGCGGTCGCGGCATCGCCATCGGCGGCGGCGTCGGCGGTCTGGTGATCGTGCTCCTTGCGCTGTTCCTCGGCGTCGACCCCGGCCAGGTGCATCAGCCAGCAGCCGATCCCGGCGCAGTCCGGTCCCGGGCGTCGACATCTCCAAATGCAAGACCGGCGCCGACGCCAACAAGTACGTCGAGTGCCGGGTGGTGGCGACCGGCAACTCCGTGGACGGGGTGTGGTCCCAGCTGCTGCGGGGTTACCAGCGCCCGAACCTGCGGCTGTTCACCGGTTCGGTGAACACGGCCTGCGGGCCGGCCACCAGTGACGTCGGGCCGTTCTACTGCCCGGTCGACAAGACCGCCTACTTCGACACCGACTTCTTCAAGGTTCTGGTCGACCAGTTCGGCTCCAGCGGTGGGCCGTTGGCTCAGGAATACGTGGTGGCCCACGAGTACGGCCATCACGTCCAGAACCTGCTCGGGGTTCTGGGCCGTGCGCAGCAGGGCGCACAGGGTGCGACCGGCAACGGGGTGCGCACCGAGTTGCAGGCCGACTGCTACGCCGGGGTATGGGCGCACTACGCCGCGATCACCAAGCAGCCCGGCACCGATGTGACATATCTGGAGCCGTTGAGCGACAAGGACATTGCAGACGCCCTGTCGGCAGCCTCGTCGGTGGGCGACGACCGGATCCAGAAGCAGGCCACCGGCCGGATCAATCCCGAGAGCTGGACGCACGGCTCGTCGGCGGAGCGGCAGAAGTGGTTCACCGTCGGCTACCAGACCGGCGACCCCAAGCAGTGCGACACCTTCGGCGCGCGGGATCTGGGCTAGCCCGAAGGCAATTCGGCGGTGACGTCGGCACGCTCGGCGTCGAAGCTGAAGAACCCCGTGATCGGCAGCGTCTCGGGCAGCGGGTCGGGATAGCTCCACGCCATGTCGGCGATCACCGTCTCGCCGACGACGGCCGCCCAATACGTGGCGAAGCCCTTGTAGTTGCAGTACGACGAGGTCTCGGTGGCCCGCAGCAGATCGGTGCGGACGAACTCCGGAGCGACATAGAGCCGGGGCGCCAGCGCCGTTTCGAACACGATCACGGTGTCGTCGGTGTCCACCAGCGTCGTCCCCGCGACCGTGACACGCAGCCGCCGCCGACTCGGCCGGCAGTCGACGCGGTGGTACGGGTTGGGCGGGTAGTGGACGAGTTCGCGCCCCTCCTCGACCCAGCGGTCGACCGCGTCCCATGGCACCCGAACGTAGCCGGGCGCATCCGGCTCGGATGTCGTTGGCAGCCCGTCGATCTCGTCGGCCGGAAAGGCGTAACCCAGCGGCTGTCCGGCGCGATGGACGAGCAGCGCCCTCTCGGTGTCGATCACCGGCCGACCGTCGCGGAAGGCCTGCACCCGGCGCGGGTGGGGCTCGACGTAGACGATCGGTCCCGTCACCGGCGGCGAGAACCAGCCGGCGCGGTCCGGGCCGAGCGGTCCGCGCCCGGCGACCAGGCTCATCGGCGCTACAACCTGGCCTCGACCGCGATCGCCGCGTCGGTGGTCCGCAGCGGCCGGATCATCGCGTCCTGGCTGAAGGAGGCGATCAGCTCGCCTTCCTCGGTGTGCACCGCACCGCGGATGTAGGACATGCCGGCCCCGACCTGGGTGCTCTCGTGGGTGTAGAGCAGCCAGCCGCTCCAACGCACCGGCTCGTGAAAGCTCACGGTCACCGTCATCGGAGCGGTCGACACGGTCAGATGCGATTGGGCGGTGCCGATTCCGGCGTGCGCACGCATGGTCGTGGAGATGCCGAGATGTCCGGTGAAGTAGGCGACGAGAGCCTTCGCGAGCTCGTCGCGGGCCGGAATGGGCTCGTAGTGCAGCCAGGCGTACAGCTCCGGCGGCCCGACCTCGTCGGGACTGTTGACGTCGAGGACGTCCACCAGCCGCAGTTCCCGTCCGACCATGGGCATTTCGGACACGTTCGAGTCGGCGGGACCGGCGACGTCGGGCCGCGGCAGATGGTGGCGGATCACGTCGGCGGTGGGGACGTCGGCGAACACCGTGAACGTCATGCAGCGCCGGTCGTTCTGGGTCGCGGTGACGATCGCGGTCGCGGTGGAGCGGCCCTCGGCCACCACATCGAGCCCGAACACCACCGGCGGCCCGACGACGACGGCGCGCGCGAAGACGCCGTGCACCGAGCGAATCGACTTGTCGCCGAAGCGTTTCGCGGCAGCCACGACGGCCTGGGCGAGCACCTGGGTGCCCTCGACCACCTGCCGTTCGTCCTCGTCGGCGTCACCGGTCGCGCCGATGAATCGGTCCGGACCGTCGGGTGCGACGTCGAACAGGTCGAGCAGTCGGCCGACCGTCCAGTACGTCTGATCGGAATCCGTGGTCATCGATGCCTCACCTCGTTCGGGTCCTGCGGGTTCTGCGGAAACGGTAACGTCATTCTCGCACTGTAGCCAGACCGATAAGGTGGACCCATGGCCAACGCCACCGGAGGAACTCCGGACGCGGTTCGCGCGGATCCCGAGTCGCGGGTGAACCGCTTCATGCGCTCGGCGCTGTCGATCCTGGCCGAAACCGGTCGCACCGATTTCACCGTGCTCGAGGTGGTCGAGCGGTCCAAGACCTCGCTGCGCTCGTTCTACCAACACTTCACCACCAAGGACGAGCTGCTGCTGGCGTTGATCGACACGATCATGGCCGAGTCGACGAAGCACTGGCGCGAGGACACCGCGGATCTGCCCGCCGCTGCGGCGATGCGGTTGCTGATCGACCGGATCTGCACGCCGGCCGAGACCACCAAGCAGGACAGCATCAACCGCGGGCTGACGTTCTACAACGACCACCTGGCCGAGACGCTGCCGCAGGAGTACGCCCGGGTGCTGTCGCCGCTGCACGAGCTGATCCAGGACATCCTCGAGCGGGGCATCGCCGAGGGCACCTTCCGGGCCGATCTGGAGATCGAGACCACCGCCGCGCTGATCATGCAGGCCGTGCTCGGCGCCATGCGGCTGCGCAGCCTCGGCGTCGAACTCAACGGCGTCCCGATCGAGGCCGACCACATCTTCGACTTCTGCGTGCGCGGGCTGCTGCCCGGCTCCCCCGACTGACGCGCGCGCTGTCGACGCAGGTAGGACGACTGCCGGACCGAACCGAAATCGCTGGTGTTTAGCCAGCTCTCGGCGTGGTAACGTCATTACCGCAACCGACCAATGCCACTCTCGCAGGAGACGGACATGCCCTCACGCCAGCTTCCCTTCCCGGTGTTCGACGCCGACAACCACTTCTACGAGCCTAAAGAGGCGCTGACCCAGTTCCTGCCGGACCACCGCAAGGGCGTCATCGACTACATCGACGTCCACGGCCGGACCAAGATCATGGTTCGCAACCACATCAGCGACTACATCCCCAACCCGACCTTCGAGGTGGTCGCCCGCCCCGGCGCCCAGGAGGAGTACTTCCGCCACGGCAGCGGCGGCAAGAGCTACCGCGAGGTGATGGGTAAGCCGATGAAGGCCATCCCCGCCTTCCGCAACCCGGCGGCCCGCCTCGAGGTGCTCGACAGCCTCGGGCTGGACTACACGCTGATGTTCCCGACGCTGGCCTCGCTTGTCGAGGAGCGCCTCAAGGACGACCCCGAACTGATCCTCGACATCATCCACGCGCTGAACCAGTGGATGTACGAGACCTGGCAGTTCAACTACGAGGACCGGATCTTCTCCACGCCGGTCATCAACCTGAGCATCGTCGACCGCGCCCTCGAAGAGCTCGAGTGGTGCCTGGAGCGCGGCGCCAAGACCGTCCTGGTCCGGCCCGCCCCGGTGCCCGGATTCCGCGGCACCCGCTCGTTCGGCCTGCCGGAGTTCGACCCGTTCTGGCAGGCCTGCGTCAAGGCCGGCATCCCGGTGTCGATGCACGCCTCCGACAGCGGCTACTCCCAGTACCTCAATGACTGGGAGCCGGCCGCCGAGTTCCTGCCGTTCAAGCCGACGTCGTTCCGGATGGTTGCGATGGGTAAGCGCCCGATCGAGGACACCATGGCGGCGCTGGTCTGTCACGGCGCGCTGACCCGCAACCCGGATCTGCGCATCCTGTCCGTCGAGAACGGCGCATCCTGGGTGCCGTACCTCTTCTACCAGTTCAAGGACGTCTTCATGAAGATGCCCAACGAGTTCCCGGAGGATCCGATCGCGGCGTTCCGGCGCTGCGTGTACGTCGCGCCGTTCTGGGAGGACGACTTCAAGAAGATGGCCGACCTGTGCGGCATCGACCGCATCATCTTCGGATCGGACTGGCCGCATCCGGAGGGCCTGGCGAATCCGATCAACCTGGTGGACGACCTCGCCGGTATGGGCCTCGACGACAGCGGCGTGCAGAAAGTCATGGGCGCCAACATGATCGATCTGTTCAAGGTCCCCAACAAGATCGTTCACAAGCCCGACGTGCCCGAGCTCGTCCTCGCCTGACCGCACAACGAAAGGCCCACACCGGCACATGACAGACGTCGCCTCCCCGGAGAGGCTGCTGTTCGCCTCGACGGCACAGTCCTTCCTGGACAAGGAAGTACCGCTGACGCGGGTCCGTGAACTCCACCAGCAGGGCATCGCATTCGACCCCGGATGGTGGCAACGGGCAGCCGAACTGGGTTGGGCGAGTCTGTTGGTGCCCGAACAGCTCGGCGGCGGCAGCGTCTCGGGCGACGGCGTCGCCGACCTCGCCCTGGTCGCCGAGCAGAGCGGTAAGACGGTGGCCCCCGGCCCGCTGCATCCGGTCAGCGTCGTGCTGGCCGGACTGTCCGACGCCGACGACAGCGACCGGCACGCCGAGCTGATCGAAGCACTGGTCTCCGGCGAGACGGTCGCCTCCTGGGCGGTCTACGAACCCGGCGGGCGGTGGGCTCCCCTGGAACCCACCGTCACCGCGACACCGACGGCCAGCGGTTTCCGGATCGACGGGGTCAAGGACCGGGTCGAGGCCGGCGCCGAAAGTGCGGTCCTGCTGGTCGTCACGAAATGCGAAGGGGGCCTACGGCAATTCTTGGTCCCCACCGATGCGGCCGGGGTGCGGGTGGAGCCGCAGCGTTCGCTCGACCTGGTCAAGAGCTACGCGCGAGTCAGCTTCGACGCAGTGGAGGTCGAGCGTTCGGCGGCGGTCGGTTCGGCGGCGCAGACTCCCGCGCTGATCGCACGGCAGAGCCAGATCGCGCTGGTGCTGCAGTGCGCGGAGACCGTCGGCATCCTCGACACGGTGTTCGCCATGACCGTTCAGTGGGGATTCGACCGGCACTCGTTCGGGCGGCCGCTGGTGTCCTACCAGGCGCTCAAACACCGCTACGCCGATCTGAAGATCTGGCTGGAGGCGTGCCGGGCCACCACCCGCGCGGCCGTCGCCAAGGTCGGCGCCCGCGCCGACGACGCCGACCTGGCTGTCAGCATCGCGAAATCCTATGTCGCCGAACATGCCCCGGACATGCTGCAGCACTGCATTCAGCTCCACGGCGGGATCGGGGTGACCTGGGAACACGACCTGCATCTGTACCTGCGGCGCGTCACCCTGTACCGCTCGATGTTCGGCACCCCGGACGAACACAACATCCGGGTGTACCAATTGACCAAGGAGCTGGAGTCCGCCTCATGACCGAGACGACAACGGTGGGCACACAGACGGAATCCGTCGAGGAGTTCGCGTCCCGCGCGCGCAAGTGGCTGGCCGAGAACATGCCGACTATCGACCTGCAGAACCCGCCCGACGCCGATCGCGGCGAGGAGGGTCCCTGGCTGCGCGCCCGCGAACTCCAGAAGAAGCTCTGGGACGGCGGGTTCGCCGGCATCTGCTTCCCGCGTGAGTACGGGGGCCTGGGCCTGCCGATCGCCTATCAGCGGGCCTTCGACATCGAATCGCGCAACTACGAGATGCCGATCATCCTCAACACGCCGACTTTCACCATCTGCGCGGCGACCATCCTCGACGTAGCCAGTGACGAGCAGAAGCGCACCCATATCGGGGCGACGCTGCGCGGCGAACAGGTGCTGGTGCAGCTGCTGTCGGAGCCCAGCGGTGGCTCGGACCTCGCCGGTGTGATCACCCGCGCGGACCGCCGCGGCGACAAGTGGATCGTCAACGGCGCGAAGACTTGGAGCACAAGCGCTTTCGCCGCCGACTACGGGCTGATGCTGGCCCGCACCAACTGGGACGTGCCCAAGCACGAAGGCCTGACCATGTTTTTGGTGCCGATCAACGCCCCGGGCATCACGCTGCGGCGGATCAAGCAGGTCAACGGGTCGGTCGAGTTCTGCGAGGAGTTCTTCGACGGTCTCGAGCTCGGTGACGACGCGGTGGTGGGCCAGGTCAATGACGGGTGGGCCGTCGCGTCGCGCCAGCTCTACCACGAACGCCGCGCGGTCGGCGGCGGCTCGGAGTTCGCCAGCGGCATCGGCGCCGAGGGCAAGACCGATCTGCCCACCGACTACGTCGAACTCCTCGCGCGGATCGGACAGCCCGACAACGAACGGCTGCAGGAGCTGGCCGGCCGCGCGCTGGTGCACCGTGCGGTGCAGGAGCAACTGATCGACCACGTCTACCACGGCGTCAACGACGGCACGCTGCCGCCGACCGCCGGAACGATCATCCGAATCTCCCACGCCGAGACGATCAACCTCGAGATCGACACCACCCTGGCGATCGCGGGCAGCGCCGGGGTCGTCGACACCGGCGACGGGTTGTTCGCCTACGGCGAGCGGTACCTCTCGCGCCAGACCGCCTCGCTGGGTGGCGGCACAACGGAAGTGGGCCGCAATGTCATCGGTGAGCGCGTGCTCGGGTTCCCGCGCGAGTACGCCGCCGACAAGGGCGTGCCGTTCAATCAGGTCAAGCGCGGCAGACGTTAGAACAGCGTCGGTTGCGGCTCCGATGCCGCGTACGGGTGCCGGCACAGCGGCGGGTGTGAAGGGCCGCCGGTCGCCGCCGAGGCGGTGCTTGGCCACCAGGGGCGCCGCCCGCCGCCGCAGCGTCTCCCGGTAGTCGGCCGGCAGGTAGGCGCCCGTGCCGGTACAGCCGGCGGTAGGTGTCGACGAGTTCGGGGTGGGAACGCGCCAGCCACCCCATGAACCAGCCGCGGGTCGAGCTGCGCAGGTGCAGGCCGAACACGGTGACGCCGCTGGCGCCGGCCGCCGCGATTTGACCGAGCAGCGCGTCGAGATGCTCTGCTGAGTCCGTCAGGTACGGCAAGACCGGCGCCGACCATCACGTGGCATTCCAGGCCGGCATCGCGCACCGCGGCGATCAGGCCCAGCCGCGCCTGTGGCGACGGGGTGCCCGGCTCGACGTCGCGGTGCAGCTCCGGGTCACCGACCGCCAGAGAGATCGACACCGAGAGCGGAACCTGTTGCGCCGCATCGGCGATCAGCGGCAGGTCGCGGCGAAGCAGGGTGCCCTTGGTGAGGATCGACATCGGCGTCGCGGCCGCGGCGAGTGCGCCGATGATGCCCGGCATGAGTTCGTAGCGGCCTTCGGCCCGCTGGTACGGGTCGGTGTTGGTGCCCAAGGCGACGGTTTCGCGGCGCCAGGACGGGCGGGCCAGCTCGCGGCGCAGCACATCGACGATGTTGGTCTTGACGACGATCTGGGTGTCGAAGTCGCCACCCGGATCGAGCTCGAGGTACTCGTGGGTGGGCCGCGCGAAACAGTAGCGGCACGCATGGGCGCAACCGCGGTAGCCGTTGACGGTGAACCGGAACGGCAGCATGGCGGCATTCGGAACCTTGTTCAGAGCCGACTTGCACAGCACCTCGTGGAAGGTGATGCCGTCGAACTGCGGCGTGCGCACACTGCGCACGAAACCGATCCGCTGCAGGCCCGGCAGCGCTCCGTCGTCGACCGCTATCCCTTGATCCGACCATCGCATCCAGGTATTCGAACCTATGTTCGATACAGTGTCAAGGCCCGCGGTGCAGCGATTCAACCTGCTCCCGTACGACCGACCGCGATAACCTCCGCCGGTGAACCGGCAGCGGCGGCGCCGCCTCCTCGCCGCGGGCGGCTTCGACGCGGTGGCCGTCTCCATCGGCGGGATGGCGCCGACCCTGGCGATGAACCTCAATCCCCAGCAGCCCGCCGAGCACGTCGGCCGTGCGGTGCCGTTGGTCTTCGCCGTGTGCACCGCGCTGATGCTGCTCGTCGCCTGGTGCTTCGCCCACTTGGCCCGGCGGCATCCCAGCAGCGGCTCGGCCTACACCTTCGTCGGTGCGACGCTGGGGCCACGGGCCGGGCTGATCACAGGCTGGATCACGCTGGGTGCGTATCTCTCGTTCGTCACTCTCTCGATCGCCGGCTTCGGGCTCTTCGGCTCCAACATCGTGGCGCGGTTCCCCACGCTGCCCCAGTGGTCGCCGGACGTTCTGTCCTTGATCGGTGCGGCGATCATCGCCGTGCTGTGCCTCACCTCTCTCCGTTCGACCGGGCGTGCGCTGATCGGGCTCGAAGGCATCTCTGTGCTCGCCATGCTGCTGCTGTCGGGCGTGGTACTCGGGCGCGTCTTCCACGACCACGGTCCGATCGGCGACCCGCGAATCGCCCTGGTGTTCGTGCCCCCCGCCGACGTCGGGTTTCTTGCAATCGCCCTGGCACTCGGCTTCGGCTTCCTCACCTATTCCGGCTTCGAGGAATCCGCCACGCTGGGCGAGGAGGTCACCCAGGCCGCCCGCACCATCCCACGGGTGCTGATCGTCACCGTCTTGACCGTCGGCATCATCTGCACGGTTATCAGTGCGGCAGAAGTCCTCGGCTTCGGCGTCACCGCAGCCGACATGGCGCGGTTCACCGCGTCGAGTTCCCTGCTTGGCGACTTGGCAACCACCTACGCGGGCGGCGGCATCGGGGACGTCTTCGACATCTTCGCGATGCTCTCGGCCCTCGGTGCGGCGCTCGCTTCCACCGCTGCCGCGTCGCGGATCATCTTCGCCCTTATGCGCGACCTCGCACCGGCCAGTCCGCTCGGACGAATCGAAACCGACACCGGCACACCACGGAACGCGGCCCTGCTGATCGTGGTCACCGGGCTGCTGGGCTACGAAGTGATGCGCCATGCGCTGGGCGCATCGGCCTCCGACGCGTTCTTCTGGGGATCCACGCTGGCCGCGCTGGCGATCCTCCTCGTCTACCTGCTGGTCACCATCGGTGCGGCAGTATCGGTCGTCCGCACAGGCGCGGGTGTCGCCCGGTTGGCCCTATCGATTCCGATCCTCGCCGCCAGCGCGATCGTATACACCTTGTGGGTCAACGTGTTTCCGCTCAAATCCGGTGCCTACGCGGTACTCCCCTGGGCTGTGGTCGCCTGGATCGCAATGCCCGTCATCGCCGTGATCGCCCGGCCGCAGATCAATCGCGACGTCTCCGCCGGGCTCGCGATGACCGCCGAAGTGACCACACCCGGCGCCGGACAGGAGGGGTGACGGCCTACCCGTCGATCTCACCGGCGATGCCCCGCTCGATCTCGGCGCGGGTGCTGTCCGGCAGCACGACCAACCCCTCGAGTTCGGTGCGGGCCAGGGAGTAGGCATGGTCCCGCTCCTGCGGCGTCGCGGCCGCGTCGGCGGCCACCCGAAGCAGGCTCTGCGCCCGGGCCAACCGCTGCTGGCCCTCGCGGGAGAAGTCGCTGCGCCGCCGTCGCACGGCTTCGCTCTCCGCGGCGTTGAACGCGGTCACATAGGTTTCGACCGCCTCCAGGTACTGCCGGGCGACGTCGGGGTCGTCGAGCAGATCCTCGGCCTTGCCCGGCCGGAGAAGATCGGCCCGCAGCTTGGCCCGGTGAAATCCCATCGTCAGCGGATCGCGCATGTCGGTCATCACCGGAAAGTCGAGGAGCTTGGCCGCATCGAGCTCGTAAGACAGCCAGCGAGCATCGATTCGGCGGTGCTCGTCGAGCACACGGGTGATCGTCCGCCATTGCGCGGCTTGGCTTTTCGCGGCGTCACGGCGAGATTCGGCGGGTGGCGGCAGAACCGGAGCGGGATCGCCGGACTGCTCCGCGGACCGCTTCGTGGCCGCCTGGATTCCCTTGACCGCGGCGAAGATGACGCCGGCGAGGGGCACCAGTACGAGCAGCAGCTCGACCAACCGGAATACCAACCCCACCCCGTAAGGATGCCACCCGCGGACTTGGCATGATGACCATCATGCGATTAGCATGATGCGCATCATGCGAAAGAATTCCGGCACCCGCCGACTGAACAAGCAACAGTCGCTGGACCGCATCCTGGAATCGGCGGCCCGCCGACTGCGCGAAGAGGGCCTCGACGGAGCCGCCATCGCGCCCGTCATGCGGGACGCCGGACTGACCCACGGCGCCTTCTACGCCCACTTCGACAACAAGCAGGAACTGGCCGACGCCGCGTTCGGCCACGCCATCACCACCGGCCGCGCCCATTGGATCAAGCCCGGACCGAAGGAGCCCTGGAACGAGCGGCTCAAACGCCTCGCCCGGCGCTATCTCACCCCGGCCCACCGCGACGACCTCGGCACGGCATGCGGATTCGCGGCGCTCGGTTCCGAAGCCGCGCGGGCCCCCGACAGCTTTCGCGTCACCTATCAGCGCGAGCTGATGAAGTCGCTGGCCGCCATCTGCGACGGCGAGGAGACCGAGGGCCGGATGGACGACGCCGTCGCTCTGGCGATCATCTTGTTCGGCGGGATAACACTGTCGCGGGCGGTACCCGATCCGGAGTTCTCCGAACGGGTACTACGCATCGCCCGAGAGACCGCGGCGACCTACGCCGACCACCACCAGGAGGCCTCGTGACCAATGCCCAACCGTACGGCCGGCTCAAGCACGCCGAGATCCTCGGAACGAGGATGGCCTACATCGACGAGGGCGAGGGTGACGCGATCGTCTTCCAGCACGGCAACCCCACCTCGTCCTACCTGTGGCGAAATGTCATGCCACACCTGCAGGGACTGGGTCGCCTGGTCGCCTGCGACCTCGTCGGCATGGGGTCGTCGGACAAGCTCGCGGACTCCGGGCCGCACCGCTACCACTACGCCGAACAACGCGAACATCTCTTCGCGCTGTGGGATTCACTGGACCTCGGCGACAACGTCGTGCTGGTCCTGCACGACTGGGGCACGGCGCTGGGGTTCGACTGGGCCAATCAGCACCGCGACCGCGTCGCCGGCATCGCCTTCATGGAAGGCATCGTGAAACCGGTGACATGGGACGCCTTCCACAAGAGCGTGCGCCCGGTGTTCCAGGGTTTCCGCTCGCCCAAGGGCGAAGAGATGGTGTTGGAGCACAACATGTTCGTCGAGGGCGTGCTGCCGGGCGCGATCCTGCGCACCTTGTCCGACGAGGAGATGGAGCACTACCGCCACCCGTTCGCCGAACCCGGCGAGGGCCGACGGCCGACGCTGTCGTGGCCGCGCAACATCCCGGTCGACGACGAACCGGCCGACGTCGCCGCCGTGGTGCGCGACTACGGAGCGTGGCTGGAAACCAGCTCGGTGCCAAAGCTTTTCGTCAATGCCGAGCCGGGCGCGCTGATGCGTGGCGACATCCGCGACTACGCGCGTACCTTCCCGAACCTGACGGAGGTGACAGTGGCCGGTTCGCACTTCATCCAGGAGGACAGCCCCGCCGAGATCGGTGCGGCGGTCGCGCAATTCGTGCGGGGACTACGCGGCGCGGGCTAGCCGTGCGTCACCAGGCTTTCAGCTGGCACTGCAGGTTGTAGGGCGCGTCCTGCTGCACGCTGACCTGGCCGTCGACCGCAATCTCACAGTGCGGATTCGGCGCGGCCTGACCGCCGTGCGTGGTGCTGCTGACCGTCAAGATCGCCCAGCTCGGGTCGGCGAGCGTGGTCTCGAACACCCACGGGGCATCCGGCGCCACGTTCACGCTCTCCTTCTTCAGATACGAGTAGGCATCGGCGTCATAGGCCGCCTTGCTCGGCGGCTGGTTCACCAGGTAGTAGAGGTCGAAGTTCGCAGCACCGGCGGACGTGAGCGTGTAACGCACCTGGTGGCCACCTGCCGGAGCGGCGGGATCAGCGCCGGACGTCGCCTGAGTGGCCGCCACCCCGGCAGCCGCCATCACCAACACCGCCCCGACCCTTGCTGTCAGTTGTCGCATATCGGCCATATCGGCCACGCTACCGAGACCGTTACGCGGTGGCAGACTGCAGGCCATGTCTGCCGGCGAACCCCGCGTGCTCGGCGAGGTCGGCGGGCTGGTCATCGCCGAACACGGACCACTGGTCCTCGTCGTCGACCGGCGCACCGGACCACCGGCGGTCCTGGCGTTCGTGGCCGGTGTCGTCGCGCTGGTCTTCGGCGGGTTCGGCGCGGTGAGCCTGGCCGCCGTCTCGACCGGCCGCGGCGCGGGCCTGCCGGTCGGGCTGTGCGCCGCGCTACTCGCCGTCGGCCTGCTGGCCTCGGCGGGCGCGATCGCCACGGTGCGCCGCATCCGGGGCCGCCGCCTGATTCCGGTCAGCAGCTACCGGCCGGTGGCCGTGTTCGACCGCGCCGGCAGGCGCTACCTCGATGCCGATGGGCGGGTGCTGGCGCCCCTGGACGCGGTCACCTTCCACCGGCGCATGCAGATGGGATCGAGTTCGGCAGCGTTGGTGGCCCAGACGCCGACCGGCTCTCACGTGCTGCTGCGAGGCAACCCCTTCACCGGCGGGCTTGGTGACCTCGACATCGTGCTGGAAAGCGCGGTCCACGCACGGCCGTCCTGAGGCATTATGTCGGGATGCTGCGTCCGACGCGGGTGATCTCGGCATTCCTCCTGGCTGTCGGGATGCTGACCGCCGGTCCCGGCGGTCCGGCCGCCGCGTGCGCCTGCGGCGGGATCGTCAGCCCGGACCTCGATGCCCGGGTGACCGGCGAACAGGCGCTGGTCGCCACCGACGGTGGCACCGAGACCATCGTCATGCGTCTGGATCTGCAGTCTGTCGCCGACAACGCCGCGCTGATCGTTCCCACTCCGGCACCGGCGACGGCGAGCGCAGCCGGGCCGTCGCTGTTCTACGAGCTCGACAGGCTCAGCGCCCCGCGGGTGGAGGGCCGACGCAACACCGACCTCGACGAGGCCGGTGCCATCCCCGGCACCGCACCGGTCGTCGTCGCGCAGGTCCAGCTCGGACCGCTGGAAGCGACGACGCTGACCGGCGGCGACCTTACCGGGGTCCGGCAGTGGCTGGACTCCCACGGCTACACCCTGCGCCCGGAGGTGAGCGCCCAACTTGACCCCTACCTACAGCAAGGCTGGTCGTTCGTCGCGATGCGGTTGACCGGTGACAAACCGCTCAGCGGCCAACTCGACCCGGTGAAGCTGGTGTTCGCCTCGGATCGGCTGGTCTACCCGATGCGGATGTCCGCCGCCGCCAAGAACGCTCAGCGGGTGGTGATCTACACCCTGGGCCGACATCGGATGCAACGCACCGACGCCGACGTCGCACGGCAGCACGTCGGCGTCGACTACGCGGGCTCCATCGCGGGCCGCACCACCGACGAGACGTTGACCGCGCTGAGCGCCGAGAATCCATACCTGACCCGGATCACGACGACGATCGACGACCCCGCCTCGATCACCGCGGATTTCACCTTCGGGCCCGCGCCGTCCGACGAACCGTTTCAGCAGGTGCTTCGGCGTGCCGAACCTGAAGACCACACTGCGCTGCTGGTCGCCGTCGCGGCGTCGGTCGTCGTCGTGGGTGTGGTGGCGGCGGTGGCCACGTGGGTGATCCTGCGCCGGCGGCGATCACTGGGCTGAAGCTCAGCCCGCGTCGAGCAGCCGCTGATCGGGCGCCCCCGGGCGGCCCTGTCCCACCGCGAGGCCCAACCGCCCGAACAAGTCGATCGCCGACTGGATCGTCTCGTCGGCGAAGTCGCCGAAGCCTGCGTCGGCGCCGCGGCAGCGGCTCTCCACGGCGACGCCGACCAACCGCGGATCCGAGGACTCGAACACCGTGACCCCGACCCGTAGATGGTTCTCGCTCCACCGCTCGGCCAGCGAAGTCACCCGCGCGCGCTCGGCCGCCGGGTAGTAGCGCTCGGCGGTGACTCGGATCGCCACGGACTCGCCGCCCGGACCGGACGGCTCGAGATGGACGTGCAGCCGCCCGTGATAGGCGTTGACGAGGAAGAAGACCTCATCGTCGTGATGGCCGCGGAAGTACCGCACGCCGCGGGCACTCAGATAGCTCTCGATCAGATCGACGCCCGTCTCGGTGGTCATGAACAGTCAAACGAGTCGGGCGGGCCGTCAGGTTCCCCGTCCAGCAAAGCAACAACCAAGAATCAGGTGAGAATCCGCTGAGCCTCGCGGCTAGGACAAGCCAGCCAGGCGCGACAGAACTTCGGCGACCACCGCATCGGTGGCGACGTCTACCTGCGCCCCGGTCGAGAGGTCCTTGACGCCCACGGTGCCGGCCTCGACGTCCCGGTCGCCGGCCACCAGGGCGACTCGCGCTCCCGAGCGGTCCGCGGCACGCATCGCGCCCTTGAGGGCACGGTCGCCGTAGGCGAGATCGACCCGCACCCCGGCGGCCCGCAGGGCGGCGGCGAGCTTGGCCAGCTCGAGTTTCGCCGGCTCCCCCAGCGGCACGCCGAAGACGTCGCAGCGGGTGGTGTCGCCGACCGTCTTGCCTTCGGCGCGCAGCGCCAGCATCGTGCGGTCGACCCCGAGCCCGAACCCGATCCCCGACAGGTCCTGACCGCCGAGCTCGCGCATCAACCCGTCGTAGCGGCCGCCGCCGCCGATCCCGGACTGCGCGCCCAGTCCGTCGTGCACGAACTCGAACGTCGTCTTGGTGTAGTAGTCCAGGCCGCGCACCATCCGTGGGTTCACGACGTAGGGCACCCCGAGGGCGTCCAGGTGGGCAAGCACCGTCTCGAAGTGCTGTTTGGCGACGTCGGAGAGGTGGTCGAGCATCACCGGGGCGTCGGCCGTCAGCGTCCGCACCTCGGGCCGTTTGTCGTCGAGCACCCGCAGCGGGTTGAGCTGGGCGCGCTGCCGGGTGGCCTCGTCGAGGTCGAGGCCGAACAGGAACTCCTGCAGCAGCTCGCGGTACTGCGGGCGGCAGCTGTCGTCGCCGAGCGAGGTGATCTCCAGCCGGAAGCCGTCCAGCCCCAGCGCGCGGAAGCCGCCGTCGGCGATCGCGATCACCTCGGCGTCCAGCGCCGGGTCGTCGATGCCGATCGCCTCCACCCCGACCTGCTGCAGCTGGCGGTACCGGCCGGCCTGCGGGCGCTCGTAGCGGAAGAACGGCCCGGCGTAGCAGAGCTTGACCGGCAGCGCGCCCCGATCCAGGCCGTGCTCGATCACCGCGCGCATCACCCCGGCGGTGCCCTCCGGGCGCAGCGTCACCGACCGGTCACCGCGGTCGGCGAAGGTGTACATCTCCTTGGACACCACGTCGGTGGACTCCCCCACGCCGCGGGCGAACAGCGCGGTGTCCTCGAAGATGGGCAGCTCGACGTCGCCGTAACCGGCTCGCCGGGCGGCGGTCAGCAGGCCGTCGCGGACCGCGACGAACTCCGCCGACTCGGGCGGCAGGTAATCGGGGACACCCTTGGGTGCCTGGAAGTCGCTCACAGCGTCAGACCTTCGAGGAACGGATTGGTGCGGCGCTCGGCGCCGATGGTGGTGGACTCACCATGGCCCGGTAATACCAGCGTCTCGTCATCGAGCACCAGCAGTTTTTCGACGATCGACCCGAGCAGCGCGTTGCCGCTGCCACCCGGCAGGTCGGTCCGGCCCACCGACTGCTTGAACAGGGTGTCGCCGGTGAAGACGAATTTGGTGCTCGTCCTGGTCTACCCGGAACGTCACCGATCCGCGGGTGTGGCCCGGCGTGTGGTCGACGCCCACCGCGACGCCCCCGAGTTCCACCTTGTCGCCGTCGCGGTCGAGCTCGACGACCTGCCGGGGCTCACGGAACAACGCCCCGAGCGCGAGCTGGCCCAGACGCGGGCCGAAGCCCTTGATCGGGTCCGAGAGCATGAACCGGTCCTCGGGATGGATGAACACGGGGCAACCGTAGGTGTCGGCCACCTTCTGCGCCGACCAGATGTGGTCGATGTGGCCGTGGGTGAGCAGCACCGCCGCCGGCGTCAGCCGGTTCTCGTCGAGGATGCGCCGCAGCGGTCCCATCGCGCGCTGACCCGGATCGACGACGATGGCGTCCGACCCGGCGCGTGGGGCCAGCACGTAGCAGTTGCACGCCAACATGCCGGCCGCAAACCCGGTGAGCAACACGCTGATCAGTTTCCCATTACCCAGTTCATGTGGGTCGCGCCCCCCGGTTCCAGCATCAGCTGGCACACTCGGTGCCGACTCATCGACGACTACGGAGGACGCCCGCGGTGCCCACGAACGAACAGCGACGCGAAACCGCCAAGCGCAAACTCGAGCGGCAGCTGGAGCGCCGCGCCCAGCAGGCGAAGCGGCGCCGTCTGCTGACCATCGTCGGCGCTGTTGTGGCAGTCGCCGCCGCGGTGGCGATCGTCGTGACCCTGGTGCATGACCAACAAGGACTCCGACAAGTCCGCCGCGTCCACGAGCGGCGCAGCGCCGTCGGAGACCGGCGGGCCCGTCGTCGGCACCGCCCGCCAACGGTGGGCTGCCGCCGTTCACCGCGAGCGCCAACCTCGGGGCCAACTGCCAGTACCCGGCCTCACCCGAGCCGGCCAGCAAGAAGGTGGACCCGCCCAAGAGCGGCAAGGTGCCGACCGACCCGGCCACGGTCAGCGTCAGCATGGCCACCAACCAGGGCAACATCGGTCTGCAGCTGGACAACGCCAAGGCGCCGTGCACGGTCAACAGCTTCGCCAGCCTGGCCCAGAAGGGCTTCTTCAACGACACCCCGTGCCACCGGCTGACCACGTCGCCGTCGCTGGCGCGTGCTGCAGTGCGGCGACCCGAGCGGCAAGGGCTCGGGCGGGCCGGGATATTCGTTCGCCAACGAGTACCCCACCGACCAGTACCCGAAGGGCGACCCCGGCCTGCAGCAGCCGGTGACCTACCCGCGCGGCACGCTGGCCATGGCCAACGCCGGACCCGACACCAACGGCAGCCAGTTCTTCCTCGTCTACCAGGATTCGCAGCTGCCGCCGGACTACACCGTGTTCGGCACCATCGACCAGACCGGTCTGGCCACCCTGGACAAGATCGCCAAGGCCGGCGTGGCCGGCGGCGGCGCCGACGGGAAGCCGGCGACCGACGTCCAGATCAAGTCGGTACTGCTCGACTGAGGACGATGACCGAGACCTCCCCCGTATCCACCACCGCCACCGCCGTACGGCACGCCGTACGGGCCGTACCGTTACCCGCCGCCACCGCCGCCCACCAATGGAATGGCGATCGCGTCGCTGATCTGCGCGTTCGTGTTCGCCCCGCTGGGCATCGTCTTCGGGCACATGTCGCTGTCGCAGATCAAGCGAACCGGCGAGGAGGGCCGCGGACTGGCGATCGCCGGTCTGGTGATCAGCTACGTGCTCACGGTGCTGACGGTGGTGACGGTGATCGTCGGTGTGGTGTTCTTCTCCTGGCTGGCCGAGGGCTGCGGCAGTCCGACGACCCCGGCGGTTACCCCATTCAGGAACGCACGGTCACCGCCCCGGGCAGCGACGAGTTGCCGCCTTTCAACTCGGCCCGCCGACCTGGGGGCCAACTGCACCTATCCGGCGACGGCCACGCCGGCCGACAAGCCGGCCAAGCCGCCGCGGACCGGAGCGGTGCCCACCGTTCCGGGCGTGGTGTCGGCCACCATGACCACCAACGAGGGCGCCATCGGCCTGCAGTTGGACAACAGCAAGGCGCCGTGCACGGTCAACAGCTTCGTCAGCCTGGCCCAGCAGGGGTATCTTCGACGGCACCCCGTGCCATCGGCTGACCGCGTGCGGCGGAGTTGGCGGTGCTGCAGTGCGGCGACCCGACCGGCAGCGGCGTGGGCGGGCCCGGCTACCGGTTCGCCAACGAATACCCGACCAACCAGTACCGGCCGTTCGACCCGACACTCAAGGCGCCGGTGAACTATCCGCGGGGCACGCTGGCGATGGCCAACGCCGGACCCGACACCAACGGCAGCCAGTTCTTCATCGTCTACCGCGACTCCATGCTGCCGCCCACCTACACGGTGTTCGGTCAGGTCGACCGCACCGGACTGGCGACGATCGACAAGATCGCTGCGGCGGGAATCAAGGGCGACCCCGAGGACGGGCAGCCCAAGAAGCCGGTGACGATCACGTCGCTCCGGTTGGACTAAGCCCCGCGAGCAGACGCACAATCGCACGGATTGGCGTCCGCGAGTGTGAGTCTGCGTCTGCTCGCGCTACGGAAGCTAGAGGGCGCTGTCGTGGGCCACGAGTTGTTGCTGACCGAGCCCTTGTCGACTAACCGCTGTGACAGCCGCCCGCCTCGCCGCGCGGCGTCGGGGGCGCGTCGATCGAGGGGTTCTGGTCGAAGAAGCCGGAAGGCTTGAGCCAGAACGACACCGTGTCGACGGACATGATCGGCCACTCCTCCATGCGGGTGATGTGGTGGATTCCGAAGACGTACCACAGGACCACGTCGGTGTTCTCGAGCGGCGCATCGTCCTTGACCCACTCGCTCATCCCGGCGTCGGAAACGGACTGGGTCGGGTAGTCACCGGCTGGCCATCGCTCGTCGGCGCTGTTCTTCGTGACCCACAAGGTGTGACCGATCACCGGTGCGCGCAAGTACTGCGGTGTCGACGGGTCGAGCATGGCGGGAAAGCAGGCGCCGGGGACCAGCTTGTACGACACATGAGTGCCGTGCTTGTTGACCTTGTTGGTGTTGACGACCTTCCACGATCGCTGGGTCGACCAGTCGAAGTCGCGGGCCGCCTCGGCTTCGGACCTGATCGGCGTCGAGCGTGTGACCAGCGCCAGGCCGTAGGGGTTGTCCTCCGAAACCGGCGGCGCGACCGAGTCGACCTCCATGACCGTGTTGGCCTCGCCGTCGACGTCGAGGTCGAGCCTGGCCACCAGGAAATGCTGGTGAAACGGCGCGTAGGTGTTCTTGTCGACGACGGTGCCGTACGGAGGCGGCTCATCCCCCTCTGGGAACGGGGTGGTGACCATGATGCCGGTGGCCCGGATCTCGCACTCGATGTTGCCGTCCTGGTAGAAGCGCCAGTAGACGAGGTATTCGTAGTTGGCCACGGTCGCGTGGCAGGAGATGACCATCCGGCGTTGCCGACGCACCTCGGCCCCCGTCTTGTGATCAACGTGCTTCCACAGCACGGCGTTGTCCTCCTCGTGCAGGCAGATTGCGTTCTTGACGGTGTACGGCTCGCCCTTGGTGTTGGACAGCGTCGCGTCCACATACACGATCTCGCCCAGGCAGTCGCAGCCGAGTTCCAATGAGGTGGTCATGTACCCCAGTCCCCACTCACCGATGTCGTACGCCGTGCGGCGGTAGTGGTCGAACGTCGGGTCGCGATACGGCACGACCATCTCGGCGAGCGACATGCGGTAGCCGATGTCGCGTTTGGTGCCGTGGTCGTCGAATGCCACCTGGTAGAGCACGGGCCCCTCGCGATAGTTGAACCCGAGCCGCATAGTCCAGTTCTGCCACTTCAGCTCGGTGCCGTCCAGCGTGAACGACGGGCCGTCCGGCTGGGTGATGTGCAACGGCCTGAGGTCGGTGCGGACGTCGGTCCCCCGCACCGACGGGACGTACTCGGAGTCCACCTCCGGATGGCCGTAGTCGTGATGTTTCTCGATCTCGAGCAGCTCGAGCGTGTTCACGTCCACCAGCAGCTTCAGACCTGAGACCGGATGACCGTACGGGTTGCCCTCGGGGGTTTCCCGAGCCCACGCGTCGCACCAGCCCAGTCGTCGGTGCCGGTGTTCCTCGGGCATCAGTGCCCCACCATAGGTCCACACGTCGAACAGCACCAGGCTCATGTCGGTGAAGCCCCGATCGGCAAGTGCGGCAATAACTTCGGGGTGTGTGCGCATCGCGGCGTCAACGTCGTGGAACTCGTCGACCGTGAAGTTCGGCATGACGCCGGCAATGTGCGTGAACGAGACGACCGCGTCGCCGGTCAGGTCTACGGTGGCTTCGTAGGTCTTGTTCTCGGCTCGGTCCAACATCACCGCGAAGGACTTGCGCGGGACCGAGTCGCCCGGGCCCCACGCCTTGACCTCGCCCTTAGGGGGTTCCTTCAACTCGATGGAGGTGAACCGGAAGCTGTCGGTGATGTAGCCCTCGCGACGCAGGATCGCGGCGGTCTGCCTGAACTCCTCGGCGGTCAACGGTTCAAGGGGATGCTGCGCCATTGGGCCTCCTCGTCAGATTGCACCTAGTCAACCGGTTTTAGATCATCTTTGTGCGACTCATGCGACAATTTGCCGCGAGGCAGATGTGAGCAACCGTCAAAGCTTGATATCCAAGGTGTTCGGATCCCGCGGGCTGAAGGGGATCTCGGAGATCCGCACGTTCTTCAGGACCAACGAGCAGCCGATCTTCTTCGTCGGGCCCACGGCCTTCAACCTTCTCGGAATCGACCGCTGGGTCCGTGGATTCGAGTACATCGTCTACTACGACTGCTGGGATTCGGCCCACCCCAGGGTCTTCACCCCGTCGAGCAAGCCGTACGTGGAGTTCGAGAGCAGCGAGCAGATCAACAATTATCTGCTGCGCGATCCCGAGGTGCAGAAGTTCATCGACTCGCGTTGCGCAGCGCCCGAAGTCCGCCCGATGATCGCAATGGTCTTCTTCGACGAGGAGACGGAGCAGATCTGCGCCGACCTCGACTACACGTTGATCCTGCCGCCGGACTCCTTGCGCAGACGCCTCGACTCGAAGATCGTCACAACGAGACTCGGCGACGAAGCCGGTGCGCCGTCGGTGCCCAACGTGCTCGGCCACGCGGACAGCTACGAGGAGCTCACCGCGCTGGCCATCAAGGCTGGTCTCGGCTCGGACCTCGTGGTGCAGACCCCCTACGGCGACTCGGGAAAGACGACGTTCTTCATCACCTCCGAAGCCGAGTGGGACCGCGACAGCGCGAACATCATCGGCCAAGAGCTCAAGATCATGAAGCGGATCAACAACCATGCGGTCGCTGTCGAAGCGGTCAACACCCGGCACGGCACCGTCGTCGGCCCCTTCATGACCGACCTCACCGGCTACCCCGAACTCACGCCCTACCGCGGCGGCTGGTGCGGGAATGACCTTTTCCCGGAAGCACTTTCAGAGTCGCATCGCAGCACCGCGATCGGGCACGTACAGCGGCTCGGTGACCGGCTTCGCAAGGAGGGCTACAAGGGTTTCTTCGAAGTCGACGTACTCGTAGACCTCGACTCCGACGAGGTCTACCTCGGTGAGCTGAACCCGCGGATCTCCGGGGCGTCGTCGATGACCAACGTCACCGCCGGCGCCTACTCGGACATTCCGCTGTTCCTGTTCCACCTACTGGAGTTCATGGGCGTCGACTACACCTTCGACGTCGACGAGCTCAACGAACGCTGGCGGGAGCTCGCGGCCGTCGACGTGTGGGCCCAGCTCATCATGAAGGAACCGAACGACGCGGTGGAGCGCATCCTCGCAGCCCCGCGCACCGGCCGCTACCGGCTGGCTGAGGACGGCAGCCTGGGCTTCATCGGTGTCACCAACGATTGGCACGATGTCACCCACGAGGACGAATGTTTCTACATGCGGGTCTACGGACCCGGCGACTACCGGTTCAAGGGCGCCGATCTCGGGATCCTGGTGACCAAGGGGCGGATGCAGACGGCCGACGGACTGACGAAACGGTGCCGCAGCTACATCGACGGGATCCGCTCGATGTATCAGAGCGAGCCGCTGCAGGAGCCACCGGCCGTGGTACCGATCGCCTATGTCAAGTAGTCGCCGGATTCAGCTGTGCCCACGCTCGCGGCCCTCGACGACACCGATCGGTCCGGCAAGATTCGCCCGGTCCTTGGCGGCGCGCTCGGCCAGCCCGGCCAGATGTTGTCCCGCCGCGGCGAACGCCCGGACGGTGTCCAGCAGGTAGACCGGGTTCTGGGCAGCCGGCCATGACGAGAACTTCACCGACACCGTCCGAGTCGCCCGGTCCACCAGCACCATCTGACCGTGGATACCAAGGCATACCTGAAGATCACCCACCACCCCGGGGATGAACCAGAACTGATTGCGGTACCACCCGCCGGTGAGGAACGGCTCGGAGTCCGAGGCCGCGAACGCCGCTCTGATGTCCGGGTCGATGGCGCGTGCCTGAGTCAGCCACTGCTTCGGGACGAGCTGCATGCCGTTCGCGGCGCCGTCGTCGAGAAGCAGTTGTCCGAATCGGGCCATGTCCCGGGCCCGGGCCGACATCCCGCCGTCGTGGATGGCCGAACCGAGGCCGTCGCAGGTGATCTCGGCGTCGAACTCCGCGCCCATCGGCTGCCAGATCAACTGCGAAATCAGGTCGGCCATGCGGACGCCCGCAACGCGCTCGCACACCCAGCCGAGCATGTCGGTGTCCGCCGAGCGGTAGACGAACGGCCCGCCGTGAGGGGTGCCGACGCCGAGGGTCGTCAGATAGGCGTACATCCCGCGGACTTCGTCGTCGCGGGTGCCCGGCCGCCACCCCATGTACCGCTCCATGACCCGGACCTCGGCTTGGGGGTTGGTGTACTCCTCGCTGAATGCGACGCCGGTGCGCATGTCGAGAAGGTGGCGGACGGTGGCACCGGCATATCCGGACCCCGCCACCTCGGGCACGTAGCCGCTCACCTGCTCGTCAGGGTCGAGCCGACCCTGCTGGGCCAGGATCCCCGCGACACATCCGACCACCGACTTCGATACCGACATCAACAGGTGCGGGGTCTCGGCCGTCATGCCGTTGTCGTACTGTTCGAACACGATGCGACCGTCGTGCACGATCACCACGGCGTCGGTCCAGGTCTCTGCCAGCACCTCTTCGAGCGTCGACGAGTGTCCTTCGATCCGTTGCACGGGGACAGCACCGGGCGCCAACGGGCGTCCGCCATAGGGCAGTGGGGTGGCGGGACCGACACCCCGGGGGATCCGTTGGGTGGGGATCACCTCGCGCAGGTGCTGGAAAGCCCAGCGGTTGTAGGGCGGGTCCTGCCAGTTCGCCAGCGTCACCTGCAACGCCGATCCCGATGGGAAACCGGACATCAGTGGCACATCCGACATGGCCACGACCCTACCGCTGCCGCATCGGGCGCCGTCGCTTCGGCTGGACCGCGCCGCACTGACGAGTTCGGCACCCCTTGAAACCTCGCCGAATTCGTCAGCCTCACCTTGACGGGCCGCGCGCGTCAAGGTTATCTTGACGCATGAGCGCAATTCTGACTGATCTCGTATCCCCGCGTCTCCCCTCACCTGATGCTCGCTGGCAGGAGTGGCTCAACTACGGCCTGCTCTGGTCCTCAGAGGTCGAGCGACGCTCGGTGGTGGACCCGACTTCGGCCATCGCGCGAGGCTCAGTGGCCGGACTCGCCAAACCCACCAGTCGCACTCTGACGCTCCACGCCTACCGAGAGACCCGGCCGGGGCCCCGTTGGCAGGCGCTCTACGATGCAACCTGGCCGGCCTACCGGCGCTGGTACGCCCAGGAAGGGCTGGCTGCCCGTCCCTCTCCGGACGAATGCCGGCGCGCACTCGCCCAGCATCTCCCCGAGCTGATACCCACCTGGGAAAGGCTCTGTCACCTGACCGCGGACGACCCGGTCGCCGCGCGCATGCTGTCGATGTGGAGGCCGCCCGCGTTCGCTGTCGGCTGTTCCCAAATTCTCGTCCCCGGCGAGCAGCCGATCTTGATCCGAAACTACGACTACGATCAGTCGCTCTTTGAAGGCGTCGTCGCGTCAACCAACTACTCCGGACACCGCCGGGTGCTAGGGACGAGCGACATGCTCTGGGGTCTGCTGGACGGGATGAACGAGGACGGGCTGGCGATCTCGCTGACCTTCGGTGGCCGACCGGGCGGTGGCGAGGGCTTTGGGATCCCTATCGTGTTGCGCTACGTGCTGGAGTCCTGTGCCACCGTCGAGCAAGGAGTAAGCGCTCTCCGGCGGATTCCTGTTGCGCAGTCCTACAACGTGGCGCTGGTCGACACCACTGGCAGTCACGCCACGGTTTTCGTCGCCCCGCAGCAGCCTGCCGTTGTGAGCCAACTCGAGGCGACGACCAACCACCGGCTCGATCAAGTCGAACACCCCGGGACCGCCGCTCGATTCAACAGCGTTGGGCGACTCAAGCAATTGGACCAGTTGCGAGCCGACGCTGCATCGTACGAGCGCCTCGTCGCGGCGATGCTGCAGCCACCGTTGCGCAACGACCAGTTCGAGATCGGCTTCGGCACTCTCTACACCGCCAGCTATCAGCCCGCAGCCGGAACAGCCACGTGGCATTGGCCTGAGATGTCGTGGACGCGACGCTTCGACGACCCTGACGGTGTACGCGCGGTTGAACTGGCGCCATGAGCCGACTGGTGACCTTGGACCCCAGATCCCGGCCATACTGACTCCGTGAGTCGAGAACCAACCGACATCGCGGCCGAGGCCCGCACCCTGCTGGATGCGCTTGCCAGCAGCACCAACCCGATCGCCTTTGAAACCTTGCTCGGTCTCAGTCACTACGTAGGCGAATGCCTGGGAACTTCAGCCCGCACCCTGGCTGAAGCCCAGTCATGGAGCAGCGTTGCTGGTCTCGCCGGCACCACGAAACAGGCTGCCTCGGCGAGGTGGCACCAATGACGCCTCCTCGCCGCACGAGCCGCGACTGGTCGGCGTGCGGATCGACGCCGAACACTCACGCCCTTTGGTCTGCTCGCGGTAGAAGCTAGGCCGCACTGGTGACGCGGTAGACGTCGTAGACGCCTTCGATGTTGCGCACCGCGTTGAGCACATGGCCGAGATGCTTGGGGTCACCCATCTCGAAGGTGAAGCGGCTGATCGCGACCCGGTCGTTGGATGTCGTCACCGACGCCGACAGGATATTCACCCGCTCGTCGGCCAGCACCCGGGTGACGTCGGAGAGCAGACCGGTGCCGGTCGAGCGCCTCGACCTGGATCGCGACCAGGAACACCGATGTGGGCGAGGGCGCCCAGGTCACCTCGATGATGCGTTCGGACTGCTGCTCCAGTGATGCGGCGTTGGTGCAGTCGGTGCGGTGCACGCTGACGCCGCCGCCGCGGGTGACGAACCCCATGATGTTGTCGCCGGGAACCGGCGTGCAGCACTTGGCCAGCTTCGTCAGCACCCCGGGCGCGCCGGGTACCGCGACCCCGGTGTCGTCGGTGCTGCGGTGCCGCATCGGCATGGTCGCGGGCGTGGACCGTTCGGCGAGTTCGTCTTCGGCGCTGTCCGCGCCACCGAGCTGGGCCAGCAGCCGCTGAACGACGTGGCGGGGCGAGACGTGGCCCTCCCCCACGGCGGTGTAGAGCGCCGAGACGTCGGCATAGCGAAGCTCCTGCGCGAGCGCGGACATCGCCTCGCCGTTGACCAAGCGCTGCAACGGAAGTCCGCCGCGGCGCACCTCCCGGGCGATGGCGTCCTTGCCCGGTCTCCAGCGCCTCCTCGCGGCGCTCCTTGGCGAACCACTGCCGGATCTTGGCCTTCGCGCGCGGTGACACCACGAACCCCTGCCAGTCGCGTGACGGGCCGGCGTTGGGCGCCTTGGAGGTGAAAACCTCCACCACTTCGCCGTTTTCGAGTTTGCGTTCCAGCGCCACCAGCCGGCCGTTGACCCGGGCGCCGATACAGCGGTGACCGACCTCGGTGTGCACGGCGTAGGCGAAGTCCACCGGCGTCGACCCGGCGGGCAGGGTGATCACGTCGCCCTTGGGGGTGAACACGAAGATCTCCTGGACCGCAAGGTCGTAGCGCAGCGACTCGAGGAACTCGCCGGGGTCGGCGGCCTCCCGCTGCCAGTCGAGCAGTTGGCGCATCCAGGCCATGTCGTCGATCTCGGCCGCCGCCTGCGGATGCGGAACACCGTTGCGGCCCTTGACCTCTTTGTAGCGCCAGTGCGCGGCGATGCCGTACTCCGCGGTGCGGTGCATGTCGCGGGTACGGATCTGCACCTCCAGCGGCTTGCCCTCCGGTCCGACGACGGTGGTGTGCAGCGACTGGTACACCCCGAACCGCGGCTGGGCGATGTAGTCCTTGAACCGGCCCGGCATCGGCTGCCACAACGAATGCACAACGCCCACAGCGGCGTAGCAGTCGCGGATCTCGTCGCACAGGATCCGCACCCCGACCAGGTCGTGGATGTCGTCGAAGTCGCGGCCCTTGACGATCATCTTCTGGTAGATCGACCAGTAGTGCTTGGGCCTGCCCTCGACGGTGGCGTTGATCTTCATTCCGCTCAGCGCGGCGTTGATCTCGGCACGCACCTTGGCCAGATAGGTGTCGCGCGACGGTGCCCGGTCGGCGACCAGCCGGACGATCTCCTCGTACCGCTTGGGATGCAGGATCGCGAACGACAGATCCTCCAGCTCCCACTTGACCGTCGCCATGCCGAGCCGGTGAGCAAGGGGCGCAATGACTTCCAGCGTCTCGCGGGCCTTGCGGGCCTGCTTCTCCGGCGGCAGGAACCGCATGGTGCGCATGTTGTGCAGCCGGTCGGCCACCTTGATGACCAGCACCCGGGGATCGCGGGCCATCGCGATGATCATCTTGCGGATGGTCTCGCCCTCGGCGGCGGTGCCCAGCACGACCTTGTCGAGCTTGGTGACCCCGTCGACCAGATGGCCCACCTCGTCGCCGAAGTCGGCGGTCAGCGCGTCCAGGGTGTAGCCGGTGTCCTCGACGGTGTCGTGCAGCAGCGCGGCCACCAGCGTGGTGGTGTCCATGCCCAGCTCGGCCAGGATGTTGGCGACCGCCAGCGGATGGGTGATGTAGGGATCACCGGAGCGGCGCAGCTGGGTCGGCGTGCTTGGCCTCGGCCACCTCGTAGGCGCGCTGCAGGATCGCCAGGTCGGCCTTCGGGTAGACCTCGCGGTGCACCGCGACCAGCGGCTCGAGCACCGGGTTGAGCGTGCTGCGCTGTGCGGTCATCCGCCGCGCCAGCCGGGCGCGGACCCGCCGCGACGCGCTGCTGGTGGTCTTCGGCGTTTCCGCCGCGCGGCCTCGGCAGGCGGGATCTCGGCGACCGGCAATGGGCTGGACCGCCGCGCGGCCACCCGGCTCCTCGGCCATGGTCACCTCCTCGCGCCCGCAGTCCCGTCACGTGTCCTGTGAAGCGAGGATATCGCCTCAGACGGTGTGCAAGCTGCTCACCGGCCAGCGGAGCGACCCGGTCGCGTCCGCCCAGCGCCGGCAATTCCAGCACCACCGCCGCCACCGGCACGACTCGGCACCGCCGGTGACCAGGAGGTCGCGGGCGGCGGCGACGGTGCCTCCGGTGGCCAGCACGTCGTCGATGATGACGACCCGGCGGCCGGCCAGTTCGATGCCTTCGGCGGGGATCTCCAGCGTCGCGGTGCCGTACTCGAGGGTGTAGCTCTGGCGGTGCACCGGCGGCGGCAGCTTGCCGCCCTTGCGGATGGCGAGCACCCCGATGCCCAGCCGGTGGGCCACCGCCCCGCCGAGCAGGAACCCGCGGGCGTCGATACCGGCGACCAGATCGGCGCCCTCGGCGATCGCCGGCCAGCGCTTCGGTCACCACGGCCAAACCGCGCTTGTCGGCCAGCACCGGCGTGAGGTCCTTGAACTGGACGCCGGGTTCCGGGAAGTCGGGCACTTCGCGGGTCAGAGCGGCGATGACGTCGGCGACAGCAGTCACTGCTCGAGCACTCCATCGGTCCATGTTCCAGCCCGCACCCCACTTGGTCGGATTGCCTTCCACGGCGAACATCTTCTTCGGCCGCCATCACCGTGCGCTGCTGACGGTACAGCGGCAGCGTCGGCATGTCGCCCCACAGGATCGGGGACGCATCGCCGAGCAGGCGGGCCTGTTCCTTGGGGTCGGCGGTCACGGCCAGCGCGGCGATGATCCCGTCGATCTGCGGGTTGGCGTAGCCGGACAGGTTGTTGCCGTTGCCGGTGCGCAGGACGTAGTCGTCCATGGCCGACGAACCGGTGGAGCCGCTGCCGGTCGCGCCGCCGGTGCTGGCCAGCAGCACGTCGATCTGGCCGTCCCGCAGCGTCTGCGGCCCGGTGGCATCCGATGTGGCGTCCTGCACGGTGATGCCCGCGGCGGCACAGGACCGGGCGATCGCGCCGACGGTGGCGGCCAGCCGCGGATTGGGCGACTGGTAGCCGATGCGCACGGTCAGCGGCTGCGCCGCCCAGCGTGGCCCGCGCCGCGTCGGGGTTGGCGGCGCTGAACTGGCCGGCTTCGGCCGCTCCCTCGGTCTGGCTGAACGCGTCGTCGCTGACCGGGTTGAGCCGCGCATTGGCGATCGGCAGCCCGGCGTTGGCGGCGATCTGGTCGCGGGGCGTGCACAGGGCCAGCGCCCGGCGTGCCGGCGGGCGCGGCCAGCGGACCCTGCGGGGCGAAGATCAGCTGCTCGATCCCGCCGGACGGGAGCACGACGGCCTGATAGTTGTCCGGGGTGGTCAGCGTGCCCGACGAGCCGGTGGCCACGTCGATCACATGGAACGATGCCGTTGTTGATCCGGTCCTGGACGTCGACGCCGCGCGGCCACACCGTGATACGCTTGGTGATGGGCTTGGCGCCCCACCAGCGGTCGTTGGCCACCAGCACGACCGCACCCTGGGGCAGCACCGAGTCGATCTTGTACGGGCCCGCCGACGGGAACCGTTTGAGCGCATCGCCGTTCATGCCGGGTTTGAGGTCCCAGGTGGTGTTCCAGGCGTCGGCGATGCGCTGGACGGCTGCCGGGTCACCGCTCTGCAGCGCCTGGGTGACATCGACGCCCAGCGCATCGGCGATGACGTGCGACGGCATCATCGACGTGGCGGTGAACAGCTGCAGATAGTCGACGATGGTGCGGTCGGGGAAGTACGTCACCCGCGCCTTCTTCTGGCCGGGCTGGCAGTCGATGCCGGCGATGTCGAGGTAGCCCGCCTGGCTGGCGGCGTTGAAGCCCGGGAAGCGACCGGATTGCGCCGCCCAGGCCAGCACCATGTCGTCGCAGGTGATCGGCTTGCCGTCGGAGTACACCGCGTTGTCGGCGATCTGGTAGTCCAGCACCAGCGGCTCGCGACCGACCACCGAGACCGTCCCGAAGTCATGGTCGGCGACCACCTGGCCGTCGGGGCCGTGGAACGTGAAGCCGGTCAGCACCCGCGCGAAGGCCTGCGGTCCGCCCGAGGCCGCGCCGGCCACCGTGTTGGTGTTGTACGTGCTCAGGGTGCCGTCGACGGCGTAGTTGATCTGCTCGGCGGCTCCGCCCGCGCAGGCCGCCAACGCGGTCGACACGAGCACGGAGCACGACCGTCGCCACCGCGACAGCGGCGAGGCGCCGGTGCCTGGTAGCCATGGCGTCCCTAACGCCCGCGAGTGGTGCGCTTGCCCGCCGGTCTGCCGGTGCGCGCCGCGGCCGCACCGGACGTGCACCCGGCGCCGGCTTGGCGCCCACTGTCGGCGTCCCGCCGACGGCCGCCTCCGCGGGCACTGCCTTCTCCGCCTCGTCGAGATCGGCCGCCCCGCCGGTGACCAGGGCGCTGGCTGCCGCTTTCGAGCTGGACGGCTTGCGGCGATTGACCACCCGCCGGTTGTGGGTGCGGACCAGGTCGGTGCGCTCACGCAGAGTCACCAGCAGCGGTGTGGCGAAGAAGATCGACGAGTAGGTGCCCACGATGATGCCGACCAGCTGCACCAGCGCAAGGTCCTTGAGCGTGCCGACCCCGAGCAGCCAGACCGCGACCACGATGAGCGCGAGGACCGGCAGCACCGAGATCAGGCTGGTGTTGATCGAACGCATGAAGGTCTGGTTGACGGCCAGGTTGGCCTGTTCGGCGAAGGTACGCCGGGTGGTGTGCTGGAACCCGTGGGTGTTCTCCTCCACCTTGTCGAACACGATGACCGTGTCGTAGAGGGAGAAGCCCAGGATCGTCAGCAGGCCGATCACCGTCGCCGGACTGACCTCGAAGCCCACCAGCGAGTAGACCCCCGCGGTGGTGAGCAGGTCGAAGCCCAGACAGGTCAGCGCCGCGATCGCCATGTAGCGCTCGTAGCGGACCGTGATGTAGATGCCGACGAGCACCAGGAACACCGCCAGCGCGATGAGCGCCTTCTTGGTGATCTGGCCACCCCAGGTCTCCGAGACCGCGGAGTCGCTGATCGCCTGCTTGCTCGGCTCGCCGTCGACACCCTTGGGCTGGAACCGGTCGAACAGCGCGTCGCGCAGCTTGGCGGTCTGCTCGTTGTTCAGCGTCTCCGAACGGATCTGCACGGTCGCCGACGCGCCGTTGCCGACGATCACCACGGACTCGGCGTTCCGTGCCCATCGCTTGACGGAAGGTCTCCTCGACCTGCGTGACGCTCGCGTCCCCGCGCGGGAACGACACCTTGGTGCCGCCCTCGAAGTCGATGCCGAAGGTGAAGCCCCGCAGCAGGATGCTGGCGATCGACAGCAGCCACGATCAGTCCGCTGATCGCGAACCAGATCTTGCGCTTGCCGACGACCTCGAACGCGCCGGTGCCGGTGTAGAGCCGGGTGAAGAAGCTGTGCCTGGGCAGTGCGGCGCTGTCGCCGAGTTCCTCGCCGGTGGATTCCGGCTCCATCGAGATCGGTGTCCTTGGTCTTGTCAGCCATCGGGCTACCCCCGTCCCGCCGGTGCCGTCGACTGCCCGGCGGCTCGTCGTTCGCGTGCGATCTGCTGAACGGCGCCCAGACCGTTGAAGGCGGGCTTGGCCATCGTCGGCGACTTCGACGCCAGGTACACCAGCGGCCAGGTCACCAGGAACACCACGACCACGTCGAGGATGGTCGTCAGGCCGAGCGTGAACGCGAAGCCCTTCACCTGACCCACCGCCAGGAAGTAGAGCACCGCGGCGGCGAGGAAGCTGACGGCGTTGCCGGACAGGATGGTCTTGCGGGCACGCGCCCAACCGCGCGGCACCGCCGAGCGGAACGAGCGCCCTTCGCGGATCTCGTCCTTGATGCGTTCGAAGAACACCACGAAGGAGTCGGCCGTCGTACCGATACCGATGATCAGACCCGCGATGCCGGCCAGGTCCAGGGTGTAGTTGATGTATCTGCCCAGCAGCACCAGGATCCCGTACACCATGGCACCGGAGGCCACCAGCGACAGCGCCGTGAGCAGCCCCAGCACGCGGTAGTAGACCAGCGAGTACACCAGAACCAGCGCCAGCCCGATCGCGCCGGCGATCAAGCCGGCCCGCAGCGAGGTCAATCCCAGTGTCGCGGAGACGGTTTCGGCTTCGGAGGACTCGAACGACAGCGGCAGCGAGCCGTACTTGAGGACGTTGGCCAGCTGGCGTGCCGTGTCGGCGGTGAACGGCGGGTTGCCACCGCTGACCTGGGTGCGCCCGCCGGGGATGGCCTCGCGGATCTGCGGCGCGCTGACCACCTGCGAGTCGAGGGTGAAGGCGGTCTGGGTGCCGATGTTGGCGGCGGTGAAGTCGGCCCACGTGGTGGCCGCCTGATCCTTGAACTCCACGTCGACGACGTAGGCCGCGCTCTGCTGATCGAAGCCGGACGAGGCGTTCTTGATCTGGTCGCCGCTGATGATCGACTTGTCCAGCACGTAGACGTACTTGTGGTCCTGCGAGCAGGTCACCAGCGGCAGGTTCGGGTCGTCGTTGCCGGCGAGCACGTCCTCCTGGTCGCAGCGGCCGGCCATGTACTGCACGGCCAGCAGCAGCAGGTTCTGATTCGTGCTCTGCCGCAGTTCCTTCTCGAACTTGATGCGCGCGGCGAGGTCCTTGCGGGGATCCGGCGGCGCCGGGCGCCGCGGGCTTGCCCGGCTGGCCCGGCGCTGGCGGCGGTGCGGCCGCTGTCGGCGGTGCCGGCTCATCCGGTGCGGGCGCGGGATGTAGCCGGGAGTCGGCGACGGCGTCGGCGTCGGCTCGGCCGGGTACGGACGCGGCTGCGGTGCGGGACTGCCGGTCGGCGCCGGGGGCGGCGGGCCGGACTCGGCGGGAAGCGGTGCGGCGGGCGGAGCGCCCGGCGCGCCGGCGCGGAGGTGCACCGGCGGGAGGGGCGCCCTGGGCGCCGGCCGCGGCCTCCTTGCTTGACCGCCTCGACCGGAATGGGCTGGCCGATGACCGGCCGGATGTACAGCCGCGCGGTCTGGCCCAGGTTGCGGGCCTCGTTGCCGTCGTTGCCGGGGACGGTGATGACGAGGTTGTCACCGTCGATGACCACCTCGGAGCCCGATACGCCCAGCCCGTTCACGCGGGCGCTGATGATCTGCTGCGCCTGGTTCAGTGCGTCGCGGGTGGGCCGCGAACCGTCGGGAGTGCGCGCGGTCAACGTCACGCGGGTGCCGCCCTGCAGGTCGATGCCCAGTTTCGGCTTGCGCGTGCTTGTCCCCGGTGAGGAAGACCAGCAGGTAGACCCCGATGAGCAGGACCAGGAACAGCGTCAGGTAGCGGTACGGATGCACCGGCGCCGATGACGATGCCACGTTGTTGTCTCTCCTGTCGTTCGTGCCGCGATCCGCGTCCGGTGAGCCGCCGCACCGTGCAGGCGCGATCCGGCTCCGCTGCTCGCGCAATCGGCGCGCGATCCGCCTCGTTCCTCGGTAGAGGGTACGTGGCGTACCTGACGGTCAGTCTTTGGTCAGGCGATCCGCGTCGCTCTCGGTGAGTTCGGCGGCCGCAGGCTGCGACGCCGAATCGTCGGTCTTCGGGCACGCTCGGGGTCGATGCGGTCCCGGATGGCCAGCTTCATCCACGTCGTCACCACGCCCGGGGCGATCTCCAGGTCGACGGTGTCGTCGCCGATGCCGGTGATGGTGGCCTGCAGGCCGGAGGTGGTGTGCACCCGGTCGCCGACCAGCAGCGACTCGTGCAGGTCGATGGTGGCCTGCATGGCCTTCGTTGGCGGCGCGAGGCGAAGTACATGAAGGCGCCCATGATGACGATCAGGGGCAGGAAGACGAGCAGGTCCATGGCGGCACGGTTCCTTCGTATCGGGTGCGGGGTCAGCGCTCCGCGACCGGCGGGTCGCGGGCCTCATAGGTCACCAGTGTGCCATCAGCGGTGCTGGCCCGCTGGTCGGCACCGTCGCTCCCGCGATGCTGGCGCGCCGCCGCGGCGGCGGCGAAGATGGCCCGATGGACCTGATCGACACGCTGCGCAGCACCGGCGCGGTGCGCGAGTTCACCGACGAACCCGTCGAGGATGCCGCGCTGGCGCGAATTCTGGACACCGCCAGGTTCGCGCCCAGCGGCGCCAACGCCCAGGCGTGGCACGTCGTCGTGGTGAAGGATCCGGCGATCCGGTCCCGGCTGCGCGACCTCTACCTACCGGGCTGGGGCGAATATCTCGCGATGAGCGCCGCCGGCCTGCGTCCGTGGGCACCGGTCAACGATCGCGGGGCCGAGGCGGCGGCAGTGGCGGCGGCCGCTGATCAGGCGGGCAAGGCCGTGGGAGGCCTCGCCGGCCATCTCGACGAAGCCCCGGTGCTGCTGGCGGTGTTCGCCGACCTGTCGGCGCTGGCCGCCGTGGACCGCGACCTGGACCGGTACTCCTTCGCCGGCGGCGCCTCGATCTACCCGTTCGCGTGGAACATCCTGTTGGCGGCGCGCGCCGAGGGTCTCGGCGGGGTGATCACCACGATGCTGATCCGGGAGGAGAACGCGGTGCGGCAGGTGCTCGCCGCCGCCGGAGCCGCTGGCGCTGGCCGCCGTGATCGCGCTGGGCCTCCCGTTCACCAGCCCCGGCGCCTGCGACGCAGGTCGGTCGGGTCGTTCACCACCGTGGACCGGGTCGACGGGCCGGAGTTCACCGGCGCGTAGCCGTCGCCGCCACTGATTGCGTCGAATTGTGAACGTCCGACGACGTAATCCACGTGCCGGACGCGCCTGCGGTCCGGTTTTCAGTTGCGTTGCAGGGGTGCACGACTAGGCTCGGATCGCCCACTGCCGCGCCCTCTCCGCCCGTGTAGGAGAAGACGTGACCACCCTCGAACAGAGCCGCAAGCTCGTCACCGACATCCCCGGACCCGCCTCGATCGAACTGGCCAAGCGCCGCGTGGCCGCGGTCTCGCAGGCCGTCGGCGTGACGATGCCGGTCTACGCGGCGCGGGCCGGCGGCGGCATCATCGAGGACGTCGACGGCAACCGGCTCATCGACCTGGGCTCGGGGATCGCCGTGACGACGATCGGCAACTCCTCGCCGCGGGTGGTCGACGCCGTGCGCGCGCAGGTCGCCGACTTCACCCACACCTGTTTCATGGTGACGCCGTACGAGGAGTACATCGCCGTCGCCGAACACCTCAACCGCCTCACCCCCGGCTCGGGTGAGAAGCGCACCGCCCTGTTCAACTCCGGCGCCGAGGCGGTGGAGAACGCCGTCAAGATCGCGCGGTCCTACACCCGCAAGACGGCGGTGGTGGCGTTCGACCACGCCTACCACGGCCGGACCAACCTCACGATGGCGCTGACCGCCAAGTCGATGCCCTACAAGAGCGGGTTCGGACCGTTCGCGCCGGAGGTCTACCGCGCGCCGATGTCCTATCCCTACCGCGACGGGCTGATCGACAAGGAGTGGGCCACCAACGGTGAACTGGCCGCCGAGCGGGCGCTGACGGTGATCGACAAGCAGATCGGCGCCGCCAACCTGGCCGCGGTCATCATCGAGCCGATCCAGGGCGAGGGCGGGTTCATCGTGCCCGCACCCGGATTCCTGCTCGCCCTGCGGGCCTGGTGCTCGGAGAACGACGTGGTGTTCATCGCCGACGAGGTGCAGTCCGGGTTCGCCCGCACCGGAGCGATGTTCGCCTGCGAGGACGAGGGCATCGAGCCGGATCTGATCGTCACCGCGAAGGGCATCGCCGACGGGCTGCCGCTGGCGGCGGTCACCGGCCGCGCCGAGATCATGGACGCCCCGCACGTCAGCGGCGTCGGCGGCACCTACGGCGGCAACCCGGTGGCCTGCGCGGCGGCGCTGGCCACCATCGAGACCATCGAACTCGACGGGCTGCTGGACCGGGCCAAGCAGATCGAGACGCTGATGAAGGACAAGCTGCGGCCGCATGCAGGCCGACGACGACCGCATCGGCGACGTCCGCGGCCGCGGCGCCATGATCGCCGTCGAGCTGGTGAAGTCCGGCACCGCCGATCCTGATCCGGATCTGACGAAGGCCTTGACCAGCAAGGCGCATGCCCAGGGCGTGCTGGTGCTGAGCTGCGGCACGTTCGGCAACATCCTGCGGTTCCTGCCGCCGCTGACGATCAGCGACGAGCTGCTCCTCGAGGGCCTCGACGTGCTGGCCGGGATTCTCGCCGAGATCTGAGGCAACGCCATGACGACCGTGAAGAACTTCATCGGCGGCGAGCTCGTCGACTCGGTCAGCGGCGCCACGATGCCGCTCGTCGACCCGACGACCGGTGAAAAGTACGGCACCGCACCGATTTCCAACGAGGAAGACATCGACAAGGCCTACGCCGCGGCCGCGGCGGCGTTCACCGAGTGGAAGCGCACCACCCCGTCGCAGCGCCAGAAGGCACTGCTCGGGTTCGCCGACGACGTCGAGAAGGCGGCGGACGACCTCGTCGCCGCCGAGGGACGCAACACCGGCAAGCCCCACCACGTCACGATGGCCGAGGAAATCCCGCCGATGCTCGACCAGATCCGGTTCTTCGCCGGTGCGGCAAGGGTTCTGGAGGGCAAGTCGGCCGGCGAGTACATGGCGAACCACACCTCGTGGATCCGGCGCGAGCCGGTCGGGGTCATCGGCCAGGTGGCGCCCTGGAACTACCCGATGATGATGGCGATCTGGAAGTTCTGCCCTGCGATCGCCGCGGGCAATGCCGTGGTGATCAAACCCAGCGACACCACCCCGGTGACCACGGTGATGCTCGCCGAGATCGCCGCGAGGCACTTCCCACCCGGTGTGCTCAACGTGGTGTGCGGGGACCGGGTGACCGGCGCGGCCGTGGTGGCGCATCCCACCCCGCAGATGGTGTCGATCACCGGCTCGGTGGCGGCGGGCCGCGCGGTGGCCGTCAGCGCCGGCGGTCACCTCAAGCGCACCCATCTCGAGCTCGGCGGCAAGGCGCCGGTCCTCGTCTTCGACGACGCCGACATCGCCGCGGCCGCAGAGGGTATCGCCGTCGCCGGTTACTTCAACGCCGGGCAGGACTGCACGGCTGCCACCCGCGTGCTGGCATCGCGCCGGGGTGGCCGACGAGCTCACCGCGGCGCTGGCCGAGCAGGCCAAGGGGGCGGCGACCACGTTCGGGCGCGCCGCCGACGACGAGGACGCCTGGGTGCCGCCGGTGAACAATGCCGGCCAGCTCGAGCGGGTACTCGGCTTCCTGTCCGACGTGCCGTCGCACGCCACCGTCGCCGCCGGCGGAAAACGTCAGGGCGACAAGGGTTTCTACGTCGAGCCCACCGTCATCGGCGGCCTGCGCCAGGACGACCGTCACATCCAGCAGGAGATCTTCGGTCCGGTCATCACGGTGCAGTCGTTCTCCGACGAGGACGAGGCACTCGCGCTGGGCCAACGGCGTCGAGTACGGACTGGCCTCCTCGGTGTGGACCAAGGATGTGTCGCGGGCGCTGCGGGTCTCGGCCGCGCTGGACTTCGGCTGCGTGTGGATCAACACCCACATCCCCCTGGTCGCCGAGATGCCGCACGGCGGGTACAAGGCCTCCGGTCACGGCAAGGACCTGTCGATGTACGGCCTCGAGGACTACACCCGCATCAAGCACGTGATGGCTTTCACGGGCTGAGTTCTCACCCCCGCGAGCAGACGTGGAATCGCACGATCGCCGCCGATTTCGTGCGACTTTGCGTCTGCTCGGCGTGGACGGCGCGTAGCGTCTTCCGCAGGCCGTCGCCGAATGTGGGGGTACATCATGGCGGATGTCGATTGCTGCGTGGTCGGTGCGGGATTCGCCGGACTGACAGCCGCGTTGCGGCTCAAACAGGCCGGCCTTTCGGTGGCGGTGCTGGAGGCGCGTGACCGCGTCGGCGGCCGGACGTTCACCGAGACCCGCGACGACGGCACGTGGATCGATCGCGGCGGAGCCTGGATCGGACCGGGCCAGGACCGGATCTATGCGCTGATGTCCGAGTTCAACGTGCCGTCCTACAAGCAGTACGTCGACGGCGACGCGATGATGTTCGTCGACGGCAAGTCGTACCGCTACCAGGGGACGATTCCGTTGTCGATGAGTCCGTGGGCGGTCGCGAACATCGGCGCCGTCTTTCTCGAACTGACCCAGATGTGCAAGTCGATTCCGGTCGATGCCCCGTGGCAGGCCCCCAAGGCGCACAAGTGGGATCGGCTCAGCTACGCGGCGTGGCTGGACCGGAACACCTTGTCCAAGCCCGCCCGCGAGCTTCTGGAATCGGCGATCGCCGGTCTG
Source organism: uncultured Actinomycetota bacterium (assembly GCA_963753095.1). GTDB lineage: Bacteria > Actinomycetota > Actinomycetes > Mycobacteriales > Mycobacteriaceae > Mycobacterium. The sequence goes on along the minus strand of CAVWBC010000001.1, from coordinate 480,964 downwards.
TACACCTCGGCGGCCTCGGAGGTGTCGCTGCTGTTCGTGCTCTACCAAATGGCATCGGCCGGCGGCCCCAGCTTCGTGCTCGGCGTAAAGAACGCGGCCGAAGACGCCCGGCCGGTGGGCGGCATGGGCGCGATCCACCGCGCGATCACCGCCGACCTCGGCGACGCGATCCACCTGTCGCAGCCGGTCCGCAGCGTGGCGCAGGACGCCGACGGGGTGACGGTCCGTTCCGACGAGATCGCGCTGCGCGCCCGCCGGGTCATCGTCGCGGTGCCGATCGCCATCGCCGCGCAGATCCACTACGAACCGATGCTGCCGGTGGATCGATCGTTTCTGCACCAGCGGATGCCGCTCGGCGCGGTCTTCAAGATCGCGCTGGTCTACGACGAACCCTTCTGGCGGGCTGACGGTCTGTCGGGCCAGTCGTTCGCGCCGGGCTCGGCAGCGAACCTCACCATCGACTCCTGCACCGACACCGGAGGACCCGGAATTCTCACCGCCATCACCGAGGGGCCGAGCGCGCGCCGGATCGGCCGGCTCACCGAAGCGGAGCGCCGGGAAGCGGTCCTCGACGGAGTCGCCGAAAGGTTTGGTGCACAAGCGAAGTCACCCGTTGAGTACCTCGAGCAGGACTGGTCTGCCGAACGCTACTCGGGCGGCGGCATGATCTCGCACACCCCGCCCGGCGTGCTCACCGAGTTCGGCCCCGCCTTCCGAGAACCGTGCGGACGCATCCATTGGGCCGGAACCGAAACGTCCGCCGTCATGTACGGCTTCATCGACGGTGCGGTGCGCTCCGGAGAACGCGCCGCGCAGGAGGTGCTGGCGGCACGCTGAGCCGCGGTCGTCACAACCCGCGACGGCCCTCCCGTACGGCGGATACGGCGTCCTGGTCGCCGTCGATGTCGACCCGCGCCTCCCGGCCGACGGAGAACAGCAGCAGTTCCTCCGGTGCGCCGGTCACGGTGACCGCCGGTCCGCTTCCCACCGTCACCACGGTCTTGCCGTCGGGTGTCCGAAGCGACACCCGGGCCGGCACCTTACCCATCGTCATCCGCGCCATGACGGGCAACGGACGGCTCAGGGCGTTAACCATGGAAACGTTGAGAACCCTTGGCTCCCAGTCGGTTTGGGCACGACGGACGTCTTCGTGGTGAATGAACATCTCGTTCAGGTTCACCAACGGGTCGAGCAGCTTGAACGGCGAGAGGATCGGCGGCCCGGAGGCGATTTTGTCCAGCAACTCCGGCCAGTCGCTCGACTCGGCCACCTGGTCCTGCACCTTGGCGGTGTAGGACGCCAGGCCCGCCACCAGGATGCCGGGGGCGGCGTCCAAGCGGCGCTCCCGCACCACCAGGTGGGCCGCCAGGTCGCGGGTGGTCCAGCCTTCGCACAGGGTCGGCGCATCGGGTCCCACCTCGCGCATCGTCTCGACGAGGGCAGCGCGTTCCCTCTGGGCAGCCGACATGTCCGATCCCCTCTCACACCGTTGACGCGGCTCAGCCTAGTCGGGCCCGGGCCACCCGACAGGCCGCGCCTCTCAGTGCGAAACGGACGTGCGGGTGCGGCGCGCGCCGCCGAACCTGCTCCGCCAGCCCCGCCGCGGGCGCTCCTCGTCGAGGGCCTCGCGGCGTTCACCGGGCGCGTCTGTCTCGACGACGGGCGCGGTCGTCGTCGCGGCCACCGGCCGGTGTTCGGCGACCGGTTCCGCGGTCACGGGACGCTGCGCGTAGCGGATGTCGCGCAGGCTGCGCACCGACAACCGGCCCAGCGCCATCGCGCCGAAGAAGACGATCAGTGCACCGAGCCCGCTGAAGTAGGTCAACTCGAGCGTGACCTGGCCCGCGGTGGTGTCGGAAACCGGCGCGCCGAAGTCGCCCAGGCCCCAGGGCCCGGAGAACAGCCGGCCGACCACGAACCAGGCGCCCGCGATGACGGCAAGCCACCCGCCGAGCATCGCGGTGGCGCGGTTGCGCGATGTCAGCAGAAGCAGCCCACCGACGACGGTGACCGCGCCCGGCAACACCTCCAGCCAGCCCCGGCCCGCCGTCCACGTCCACGGGATGTCCGGGTCGTAGGCGAAGTCGAAGTACGGCCCGATGAACGGAATCAGCGCCCCCCACAGGCCGAGCAGAACCAGTAGGAAGCCACTTGCGGCGCCGCGGCTGCGCGGAATCTCCATCCGTCCGGCACGGGTGTCCAATGCGGTGTCTACGTCTCTGTCCTTCATGACGCCTCCTCGACGACAGCGCGGGATTTGTCTTAACCCACGATGTCTGTGGATACCCCTGCCGAACCGAGGTCAACCCGAAGGGCGACGGTCAGACGAGTGCCAACACCAAGAGCACGACCGCGATCAGCGGGAAGGTGCCCTGCGTGATGGCGGCACGCGCCTTGTCCGGCGAGGACACCAGCAGCACCACTGCGGCGGCCAACATCGAGCCCACGCCGGCGAAAACCAGTGCGGCACCGACACCGCGGTGCCCGACGAGCAGCAACGCGACGCCGACCGCGGCGACGACGGCCAGGAACAGGTTGTAGAACCCCTGGTTGAAGGCCAGCATCTTGGTCGCCTGTGCCTCCTCGGCGGTGGTACCGAACACCGCGCGGGTGCGGGGCGTGGTCCACGTCAGCGACTCCATCACGAAGATGTAGACGTGCAGCAGCGCGGCCAGTCCCGCGAAGATCAGGGCAACGGTGATCATCTGCGCTCCAAACTGTCTCTACTCGAACAACCCTTGCTGGCCGATCCCGCCCGCACCGGGCGGCGGCGCCATACCGAGATGCGTCCACGCCGTCGGTGTGGCGACGCGGCCGCGTGGGGTGCGCGCGATCATGCCGGCGCGCACCAGGAACGGCTCGCACACCTCCTCGACGGTGGATGCCTCCTCGCCGACCGCCACCGCAAGGGTGGACACCCCGACCGGTCCCCCACCGAAGCTTCGGGTCAGCGCCGAAAGCACCGCGCGGTCCAGGCGGTCCAGGCCGAGTTCGTCGACGTCGTAGACCGCGAGAGCGGCCTTGGCGATGTCGCGGGTGATGACACCGTCGGCGCGGACCTCGGCGTAGTCGCGGACGCGGCGCAGCAGCCGGTTGGCGATGCGTGGGGTGCCTCGGGAACGGCGCGCGATCTCCGCGCCCGCATCGGCACCCACCTCGATGCCGAGGATGCTCGCCGAGCGCGTCAGCACCCGCTCCAACTCGGCCGGCTCGTAGAAGTCCATGTGGGCGGTGAACCCGAACCGGTCCCGAAGCGGCCCGGTCAGCGCCCCCGACCGGGTGGTGGCTCCGACGAGGGTGAACGGCGCGACGTCGAGTGGAATCGACGTCGCCCCAGGGCCTTTGCCGACGACGACGTCGACGCGGAAGTCCTCCATGGCCAGGTACAGCATCTCTTCGGCGGGCCGGGCGATGCGGTGGATCTCGTCGATGAACAGCACATCGTGCTCGACGAGATTGGACAGCATCGCCGCGAGGTCGCCCGCCCGTTCCAGTGCCGGACCGGACGTCACCCGCAGTGAGGTGCCGAGTTCGGAGGCGATGATCATCGCCAGCGAGGTCTTGCCCAGCCCCGGCGGACCGGACAGCAGGATGTGATCCGGTGTGCCGCCGCGGTTCTTGGCGCCCTCGAGCACCAGTTGCAGTTGCTCGCGCACCCGCGGCTGGCCGATGAACTCCGCGAGCGACCGCGGCCGAAGGCTCGCATCGACATCGCCTTCGCCGACCGTCAGCGCCGGGTTGACATCGCGCTCGAGGTCCTCGTCGTCCTCGTACTCCCCGCCTTCGAACCGGCCCATCACTTGGTCTTCCCGAGCACCGACAGCGCCGCACGCAGCGCACTGGACGTGGTGGCCTCAGAGTCGGCGGCGAGCACCTTGTCGGTGGCCTCTTCGGCCTGCTTGGCCGCAAAGCCAAGGCCGACAAGGGCTTCCACCACCGGTGCGCGGACGGCATGAGCCCCTGCGGCCAGCGCGCCGGCTGCGCTGGGCAGCGGCCCGATCTTGTCGCGCAGTTCCAGCACCATCCGCTCGGCGCCGCGTTTGCCGATACCGGGCACCCGGGTCAGCGCCGTGACGTCGCCGTCGGCCAGCGCCCGGCGCAGCCCGTTCGCGTCGTACACCGCCAGGGTGGCCAACGCGATCTTCGGACCCACCCCGGAAACCCCCAACAAGGTCAGGAACAGGTCGCGGGCGTCGCCGTCGGCGAACCCGTAGAGCGTCTGGGAGTCCTCGCGCACGATCATCGCGGTGATGAGTCTGGCCTCGGTGCCACGACGCAGAGTGGCCAGCGTCGACGGGGTGGCCATCACCTTGTAGCCGACGCCGCCGGCTTCGACGACGGCGTGATCGAGCGCGATGTCGAGCACCTCGCCGCGCACCGAGGCGATCACGTCGCCGCCTTGAGCTTGGCCTTGTAGGCCCGGCGCTGCTCGGCCGCCATCGCCTCCGCCTTGGCCATCCGGGCGATCATCGGCGCCCGCCAGCAGTGGCAGATCGCCAGCGCGAGCGCGTCGGCGGCGTCGGCGGGCGTCGGCTTCTGCTGCAGCTGAAGGATTCTGGTCACCATGGCGGTGACCTGGGCCTTGTCCGCCCGGCCGTTTCCGGTGACCGCCGCCTTCACCTCGCTGGGCGTATGGAAGTGCACGTCGATGTCGCGGCGGGCGGCGGCCAAGGCGATCACCCCACCGGCCTGGGCGGTGCCCATGGCGGTGTTCGCGTTCTGGTTGGCGAACACCCGCTCGATGGCGACCACGTCGGGCCGGTGGGTGTCCATCCAGTGTTCGACCGTGTCGCTGATGGTGAGCAGTCGCAGTTGCAGCGGTTCGTCGGAAGGGGTGCGCACAACGTCGACATCGAGGGCGATGACGTGCCGGCCGTGACCGCTCTCGATGACCGAGAGGCCGCAGCGCGTCAACCCAGGGTCGACTCCCATCACCCGCACGGATCGCCTTTCACCGGTGCCGAACAGCTGTTCGATACCTTAACCGCTGGGGCCGACACCGCGGCGCAGCGACATACCGGCCGATCGCGGTCATTGCGCTACATGAGGCCAAGGGTAGGGCTACCTTAGTCGGGAGGCGACTCCCGAACTGAGGAGGAAGCCGATGCCGATCCGTTTTCCGAAGATCGGCGCAGTGGCCCTCGCCGCAATCGCCGTCCTCACGCTCTCCCTCGTCAGTTGTTCCTCGCCCGCGGCGCCACCCGGACCATCCTTCGCCACCGACGGCCAATACCTGTCCCGGCTCTGCGGGCCGCCGCAGCTGGAGGTCAAGAACGAGAAGCAGGCCGCGGTGTGCGCCACCACGGCGGGCGACTCGTTCGGGCTGATCGGTGACCGGAACTTCACCACCACGCACAAGTCAGACGCCTTCCAGCTCGACGCCCGCAAGTGTTCGGCCGACGGAAAGCCGCCGGTGTGGTTGCGCTACTACGACGGCCCGAACATGTTCGCGAAGAACAATTACGAGGAGATCTCGTTCAGCATGCCGGTCACCCGGGGTGCGCTGCCGCCGATCCACAACGCGCAGAGCCTGTGGGATCAGATGACGATCATGCAGCCCATGCCGGTCTTCTCCGATGTCGCTCCGACCTACTGCGGATTCGGCGGCACCAAGACTCTGTGGGCCAACGGCGGATTCAACTTCGAGCTGACCGCGGGAAACACCGGGTTCGACGTGGGCGACGCCCGGGAGGTGGTGCCCTGGAACTCGCCGTGGCAGGCCGGGTTCAGCACGGACACCTATGACGGCTGGACCGCGTATCCGTTGATGGCGCTGGGAAACGGGGCCGGCGGGCCGCCGGCCGGCTATGCGGTCCGGACACTCGGCAGCACCGATGACACGCTGGCCGCGCCGGACTCCGAGCTGCACGCCAAATACACGGTGGACAACGCCAAGCAGGTCGTCGATCCTCGAGCTCTCGTACGACGGGTTCACCTCCACGTACGCCGTTCCCCAGCAGCTGTTCAAGGACAAGTTCCTGCCGGCGGCCATTGCCGCGGGTGATCTGGCCGCCGACGACAAGCAGGTGGGCCAGGTGAACGACTTCATGTGGCGCTGGCAGCTGTTCACCAACACGCTGACGATCCAGAAGCCCACCAATCCCGAGGGCACGCCGATCGCACTGGGTGAGCTGCCGCAGTACTTCCCCAAGTTCACCGCCTACCGGGACATCCGCGCCACGGTGAAGGGCTACACGGGGGCCAACAACCCGGACGCCTTCGAGAACACCCTGGTGTGCGCCAAGGGATTCGAGCTGTACGGCACCCTCTTCGACGACCGTCTCTTCACCGATCTCGACGACTACACCAAGTGGCTGAACACCGAGGCCGACAAGACCGACCCGCGGTACGCGGAATGGCGGTGCATCGAGGCGATCGCCCGTTCGCGCCTGCAGAGCTGCCAGACCAGCGGTTCAGAGAAGAACACCGCCGGCACGGCCTGGAACGTCGGCATCGGATACATGGACGGCACCAGTCCCGCCGCAGTGCGACGTCAACGATCCGCAGACCAGCGCCGCCATCGCCGGCCAGCGGAAGTGACCGACGGATAGTGGCGGAGTCCGCGGTACGCACGGTCCGGAGCTTCTGCCGGGTGTGCCAGTCCGTGTGCGGCATCCTCGTCGACGTCGGTGTCGAGGCCGGGAGCGAGCAGGTGCTGCGCGTCCGCGGTGACCGGGACAACCCCCTGTCGGCGGGGTACACCTGCCCGAAGGGACGTGCGCTGCCACAACTACACCACCATCCGGACCGCTTGGAACACCCGCAGCTGCGAATCGACGGCGCGCTTGCGGACAGCACCTGGGAGGCCTGCCTCGACGACCTGGCCGAGCGGCTGCGCACCATCATCGACCGGGACGGCCCGCAGGCCGTCGGAATCTTCTTCGGCTCCGGGATCGGCATGGACACCGCCGGATACCGGATGGCCGAGGCACTGCAGACCGCCATGACCACACCAGCCAAGTTCAGCCCGCTGACCATCGACGGCACCGCCAAGCCCCTGGTCGCCGACCTGATGGGCGGGTTCATGGGCCTGAGCTGCCGGGCCGACTACGACGACGTCGACTTCCTGATCTACGTCGGCAGCAACCCGGTGGTGTCGCACGGCCACGTGCTCGCGATGCCCAACGCGACCGGGACCGTCCGCGAGATCGCCCGCCGCGGTCAGGTGTGGGTCATCGACCCGCGCCACACCGAAACCGCACGCCTTGCCACCGGTCACATCGCGCCGCGGCCCGGCACCGACTACGCCGTGCTGGGCTATCTGGTGCGCGAGTTGCTGATCGACGGCGCCGACTCGGGACATCCTGGAACACCGCGCCGTCGACGCCGACCGGCTGGCACACGCCGTCGAACCCTTCACCCTCGATCACACCGCACGGCTGACCGACGTCGACGCGCAGACGCTGACCCGGCTGCGCGACGCGGTGCGCGGCGCCGGCCGCCTTGCCGTCGAAACCGGCACGGGCGTCACGATGGCCCGCAGCGCCAACGTCACCCAGTGGTTCGCGTGGGCGCTGATGATCATCACCGACTCGATGAACCGCCCCGGCGGGGCATGGTTCCACCCCGGATTCGCCTACCAGCTCGAGTCATTCCCGCAGCTGCCGATGTCGCCGCCGGAGGGATCGTTCGGACCCGGACCCCGCAGCCGGCCGGGTTCCCGCTCGTTCCTCGGCGAATGGCCGTGCGCCGCACTGGCCGACGAGATCACCGCCGGAAACATCCGCGCCGTGCTGAACCTCGGCGGTGGGTTGCTGACGTCCTTCCCCAACGCCACGGCCCTGAGTGAAGCGCTCGAGCGGCTCGATGTCCTTGCGACGCTGGAGATCCTGCCGACCGGGACGACCGCGCTGTCAACGCATGTGCTGCCCACCAAGGGTCAGCTCGAACGCGCCGACGTGACGCTGTGGGACATCTTGGCCACCAACGTGTCCGCGCAGCACACCCCCGCCGTGGTCGCACCGGTGGGCGAGCGGCGTTCGACGTGGTGGATCCTGGCCGAGCTCGGTCGCCGCCTCGGACATTCGCTGGTAGGCGACGACATCGACCTGACGCCGACGATGCGATGCTGGCCCGGGTGATGGGCCGGGCGCGCACCGATTTCGCCGAGCTGGCCGCCGACGGCTACCGCGAAGCGCCGCGAGAGTTGCCGGCCCGCTGGGTCGAGGCACACCTGGACCGGCTCGGTGGCTGGCGGCTGGCGCCGCCGGCGCTGATCGAGCAACTGGCCGGCCTGACGCCGCCGGCTCCGCTGGTGCTGGTGCCGCGCCGGCAGAAGCGACACCTCAACTCGCAGTTGGCGTTTCTCAGCGAGGGCGTCGACGTGCTGGTGCACCCCGATGACGCCGCGACGGCGGGCATCGACGACGGCCAGCCGGTGATCGTCTCAACCGATCACGGCGAGTTGACCGGGGTGGCCCGCGTGACGCCGGGCATCCGCAGGGGCGCGGTGTCGGTGCCGCACGGTTACGCCGGCGCCAATGTCAACCTGCTGACCGATGACGCCGACATCGACCCGCTGACCGGGATGACGCGCTACGCCGCGCTGCCGGTGAGCATCACGCCGGCTCAGTAGACGGTCGCACCCGACTCCGCCTCGGGGCTGCCCTGGGTGCGCGCCTCCGCGAGTATTTCAGCCATCCGCTGTTGAGATCCCTTCCAGCCCTTGACCTTTTCCCGGCGCACCTCCTTGCCCTTGCGTCGCACCACCAGGGTCCAGGGCGCTCCGAGGAACCGGGCGAGTAGCCAGAACGGCCAGATGACGATCATCGGGGCCAGGACCACCAGGCCGAGGATGAACGCCCAGTCATAGTCGGGCAGGTCGAACAGCCACGTCCCGAACGGCCACCAGACCCGGCGCACCGTCCACCGGACATCCCTGGCATCGCGAACCGACGGCATGTCCCCTCCGATGAGCCGGTGTCAGTCCTCGTCGAGTTGGGCGGCGACGTCGTCGGGGATGTCGATGTTGGTGTAGACGTCCTGCACGTCGTCGCTGTCCTCCAGTGCGTCGACCAGCTTGAGCACCTTGCGGGCGCCGTCCAGGTCGACGGGCACGGTCACCGAGGGCTGGAAGCTGGCCTCGGCGGAGTCGTAGTCGATGCCGGCGTCCTGCAGGGCGGTGCGGACGGCCACCAGGTCACCCGGCTCGGAAATCACCTCGAAGCTGTCGCCGAGGTCGTTGACCTCCTCGGCTCCGGCCTCCAGGACGGCCAGCAGGAGGTCGTCCTCGGTCAGGCCGTTCTTCTCCAGCGTCACCACGCCCTTGCGGGAGAACAGGTAGGACACCGAGCCCGGGTCGGCCATGTTGCCGCCGTTGCGGGTCATCGCGACCCGCACCTCGCCGGCGGCCCGGTTGCGGTTGTCGGTCAGGCACTCGATCGAGCACGGCGACACCGTTGGGCCCGTAGCCCTCGTAGATGATGGTCTGCCAGTCGGCGCCGCCGGCTTCCTCGCCGGCGCCGCGCTTGCGGGCGCGCTCGATGTTGTCGTTGGGCACCGAGGTCTTCTTGGCCTTCGCGATGGCGTCCCACAGGGTCGGGTTGCCCGCCGGGTCGCCGCCGCCGGTCCGCGCGGCCACTTCGATGTTCTTGATCAGCCGGGCGAACTCCTTGCCGCGACGCGCGTCCATGACGGCCTTCTTGTGCTTCGTGGTGGCCCACTTGGAATGGCCGCTCATCGTGGTACTTCCTCCGTCGTTCCGGTCGTCGCCGCGCTGCTGGTAACCCGTCGAGTCTACGTGCCGCCCAGGTCACCATCGACATAGTGCTGCAGCACCGGCGTCATGGCGGCCAGGACCTCGTCCTGGGTCATCGACGCGACCGGTTCGAGCTTCCACACGTATCGCACCAGGGCGAAGCCGATCAGCTGGGTGGCGATCAGCCCGCTGCGCTTGAGTCGCTCGGCTTCGTCGTGGCCGAGCGTGGACTGGCCGATCAGACTGCGCTCCACGATCGCCCGCAGTTTCTCCCTGGTGGTCGGCTCGTGGGCGGCGGTCAGCACCACCGCGCGCAGGGTCGGACCGATCTGGTCGTCGTCCCAGCTGGCCATGACGGTGCGCAGCAACTGGGCCGGCAGGCGGTCGCGGGGGGTGGCCCAGGTCTCGGCGACGGCTTCCAGCCAGCGCGGCGGCGGCGTGGTGGCCGCGTCCAGCAGGCCTTCCTTGGATCCGAAGTAGTGGTAGATCAGGGCGGGGTCGACGTCGGCGGAGCGGGCCACCGCCCGGATGGTGGTGCCGGCCCAGCCCTGCGCTGCGAACTCATCCCGGGCCGCGTCGAGGATGCGCGCGGCCAGCACCCCACGCTCGTCGCGCGGACCAGGCGGGACGGCTTTCGGCATGGGTCTCGATCCTACCGTGAGATTCACGTTGCGTTGAAACTAGTTTCACCATACGATGAAACTCATCGGCCTCGACCACTGTCGCCGGAACCGCCCCGGGTCAACGCCGCCTGAACGGGCCGCAGACCACCGGCCGGGACTACCGCGATCTGAGCGAGCCGCAGTCACCGGATCCGCCACGACCTCAATGTGGCCGTCGGCATGCGCGACGGGATCACGCTGCTGGCCGACGTGCACCGTCCCGACGACGGCGGGCGGTTCCCGGCCCTGATCGCCGCCTCGCCCTACCCGCGCCAGATCCAGGACCTCGGCGCCCCGATGGGCTTCATCGAGGCCGGCGCGACCGACTTCTGGGTGCCCCGCGGGTACGTGCACGTGATCGCCAACCTGCGCGGCACAGGCGGCTCCGGTGGCGAGTTCGGCTTCTTCGACGCCCAGGAACGTCGCGACATGTACGACCTCGTGGAGTGGGTGGCGGCGCAGCCGTGGTGCGACGGCACCGTCGGCATGATCGGCATCAGTTACTTCGCGATGACGCAACTGGAAGCCGCCGTCGAACGCCCGCCGCACCTGAAGGCGATCTTCCCGGTCGCCGTCACCGCCGACCTCTATGAGGCCGCCTGTCATCACGGCCTGTTCAGCTCGTCGTTCGTCACCCCGTTCCTGGCGATGACCGGGATCACCTCCGAACGCGGTAACGGCTTCTGGCGCAGCCGGCCGATCGACATGGCGCGACGGGTGCTGAACACTCCCCTGCTGCACCACAAGTTCGCGACCATGAACGGCGAGTCGGCGCTGACGATGCTTCGCGCGTTGATGCGGCTGCCCCACGATCCCCGACCGTGGGACGAGTTGTGGCTCGAAGCCGCGGTGCGGCACCCGACCCGCGACGACTGGTGGGATGAACGCGATCTCACACCGCTGCTCGGCAACGTCGCCATTCCGGTCTATCTGGGTTGCGACTGGCAGAACGTGCCGTTGCACCTGCCGTCGACGTTCGTCGCGTGGGCGCGGCTACGGGGTAGCCCGTGCGTGCGAATGGGCATGCTCGACGAGTTCGGGCTGACCTGGCCGTGGGAAAGCCTTCACATCGAGGCGCTGGCCTGGTTCGACCACTGGCTCAAGGGCCGCGACACCGGCATCCTCGACGGGCCGCCGATCCGCTACGTGCTGCCGGGTGAGGGCGGGTGGCACACTGCCGAAAACTGGCCGCCGCCAAGCGAACTGACGGAACTGGCACTGCGCTCCGACGGTGTGCTCGATGCCGACGAGGGCGAGCCGGGTGCGCGTGACTTGATGGTCCTGGGTTCGGGACTCAACCGGGTCAAGTCCAGCCCGGTGGATCCGCCGTCACAGCTGAGTTGGACGAGCGGGCCGCTGCCGGCGGACCTCGACGTCACCGGCGAGATCGAACTGCGACTGGTCGCCGCCGCGACGGCCATCGACACCGCCTGGATCGTCACGCTGTCGGACGTTGCGCCCGACGGCAGCGTCACCCCGGTCACCGCCGGCTGGCTGCGGGCCAGCCTGCGCGAGGTCGACGCCGAGGCCAGCCGCCCCGGCGCCCCGGTGCTGCCCTGCCGTAACCCGGTGGCGGTACCCGTCGGCCGTGATGTCGAGTATCGAATCCCCCTGGTGCCCAACGCGCGCCGGTTCGCTGCCGGCCACCGCATCCGGCTGACGATCACCAGCGACGACCAGGATCCGGCAGTTCCGGCGATCATGGACTTCCGGCACGCCAGCGTGGGCACCAGCAGTGTCAACACCGTGCGCTCGTCATCGCGGCTGCTGCTGCCGGTGCTCACCTGACGCACCATCGGCGAATGTGCGGTTTCGCACGCGACACGCCGTCGGCGGTGTACGGATCTTCACACTCGGCCGTTCAAGCCCGCCCGGTGATGATGTCGACGAACATCTTGTGCACCCGGCGGTCCCCGGTCATCTCCGGGTGAAAGGCGGTTGCCAGCACGGCGCCCTGGCGAACCGCGACGATGTGATCCTGCGCGCGGGCCAACACCCGTACGTCGGGTCCGACCCGCTCCACCCAGGGCGCCCGGATGAACACCGCGTGCGCGGGTCCGTCCAGTCCGTCGAAGGCGATGTCGCCCTCGAAGGAGTCGACCTGGCGACCGAATGCGTTGCGCCGCACGGTCATATCGATGGCCTGAAGCGGAACCGCCTCCCGACCCGGCGCGCCGGCGTCGAGAATCTCCGATGCCAGCAGGATCATCCCGGCACACGATCCGTAGGCCGGCATCCCCCCGGCCAGCCTCTCGCGCAGCGGCTCGAGCAGTTCGAACTCGCGCAGTAAGCGACTCATCGTCGTCGACTCCCCGCCGGGGATGACGAGGCCGTCAACCGTGTCGAGTTCCGCGCGGCGCCGAACGATCGACGCCTCCGCACCGGCCTCGCGCAGCGCGGCCAGATGCTCGCGGGTGTCGCCCTGCAGGGCCAGCACACCGACCCGGATGCTCACTGCGGCTTCGCGGTGTACCCGCGTTGGTAGCGGGTCAGCCCCTCCTGCATGACGGCCGCGACCATCTCCCCGTACCGGTTGAAGATCTTGCCCTGGGTGAGCGAACGCCCACCGCACGACGAGGGCGAAGACTGGTCGTAGAGCAGCCATTCGTCGGCCCGGAACGGGCGCATGAACCACATCGCGTGATCCAGCGATGCGACGTTGAGGTGCTTGCGTTCCTCGGCGTGGTTGACCTGAGCCGAACCCAGCAGGGTGAGGTCGCTCATGTAGGCCAGCGCGCAGATGTGCAGCACATGGTCGTTGGGCAAGGGGTCGGTGTGCTTGAACCACACCTGTTGCTGAGATGCCTTGCCCGGCAACAGCGCCACCTGGTCGCGCGGCACGATCCGCACGTCCCATTCGGCGAACTGCGAGAAGCCGGCGTCGTCGAACACCCCGCCCTTGGCGGTGAACCCCGGCAGGTCGTCGGGCGGCGGCGCGGCGGGCATCGCGTCCTGATGCTCGATACCGCTCTGGTCGGTCTGGAACGACGCCGACATCGAGAAGATCGTCTGGCCGTGCTGAATGGCGTTGACCCGGCGCGTGCAGAACGAGCCGCCGTCGCGTAGCCGCTCCACGATGTACACCGATGGCGCGGTGGCGTCGCCGGGGCGCAGGAAGTACCCGTGCAGGGAGTGCACCTGGAACTTCGGCTCGACCGTGCGTACGGCCGAAACCAGCGACTGGCCCGCAACGTGACCGCCGAAAGTGCGTTGCAGGAAACCGGATTCGGGGCTGAACACACCGCCGCGGTAGATGTTGACCTCGAGCTGCTCGAGATCGAGGATCTCTTCGATCGCCACTCGTGCGCCTACCAGCCGCGCTGAGCGAGTCGGTGCGGCTGCGCGATCTCCTCCACGTTGATTCCGACCATGGGCTCACCCAGCCCCCGCGACACCTTCGCCAAAACGTCGGGGTCGTCGTAGAAGGTGGTGGCCTTGACGATGGCGGCGGCCCGCAGGGCGGGATCGCCGGACTTGAAGATGCCCGAACCGACGAACACGCCCTCGGCGCCGAGCTGCATCATCATCGCGGCGTCGGCCGGGGTGGCGATGCCGCCCGCGGTGAACAGCGTCACCGGCAGCTTGCCAGCCTGGGCCACCTCGACGACCAGATCGTAGGGCGCCTGCAGGTCCTTGGCGGCGACGAACAGTTCGTCCTCCGACAGCGACGACAGTCGGCGGATCTCGCCGCCGATGGTGCGCATGTGGGTGGTGGCGTTGGACACGTCCCCGGTGCCCGCTTCGCCCTTGGAGCGGATCATCGCCGCTCCCTCGGTGATGCGGCGCAGCGCCTCGCCGAGGTTGGTGGCGCCGCAGACGAACGGAATCGTGAACTTCCACTTGTCGATGTGGTGGGTGTAGTCGGCGGGGGTGAGCACCTCGGACTCGTCGATGTAGTCGACGCCGAGGCTCTGCAGAATCTGGGCCTCCACGAAGTGGCCGATGCGCACCTTGGCCATCACCGGGATGGTGACGGCGGCGATGATGCCTTCGATGAGATCGGGGTCGCTCATCCGAGCCACGCCGCCCTGGGCGCGGATGTCGGCGGGGACACGTTCCAGTGCCATCACCGCTACGGCGCCGGCGCCCTCGGCGATGCGGGCCTGCTCGGGGGTGACGACGTCCATGATGACGCCGCCCTTGAGCATTTCCGCCATGCCGCGCTTGACCCGGGCCGTGCCGGTCTGCGCGTGGCTGCCCGCGCCGTTGCGTTCGGATGCGGTAGCTCCGGTTTCCACAGTCGGTCCCTTCGTTTGATACGAATCCAGTCTAAAGGGCGGCACCAAACAATAAAATCCGCCGGTCAGCGGATGGTTTGCAACTCCTTGACGGGATCGCCGCCGCGGCCGTCGGCGAGGATGTTCGCCTCGGTCAGCAACTCGGAGAGTTGCAGCGGGTAAACCGTCTCCCCGCCAGCCACCAGCTGATCGATCGTGGCGGAATCGCACCACCGATGGCCGTGAATGTACCGCAGTTCCAGTGGTGTGCGCCCCTCCGCCGACGGCTCGAAGCGCGGTGCCCGGTGGACGAAGTAGAACTCCTGGCTGGCGATGACGGTGCCGTTGAAGTCGATGACGGAATCGCGGCGCCACACCGGGCCCACCATCTCGGCCGGGTCCACCCGCAGTCCGGTTTCCTCGGCGATCTCCCGCACGGCGGCGTCGACGAGTCGTTCCCCGGGGTGGGTTTGTCCACCGACGGTGAACCACCACTTGGCCGCGGTGCCGTCGGCGATGGCCGGATCGGAACCACAGAACAGCAGCACGGCACCCCGGTCGTCGAGCAGCACCACCCGCGCCGAGGTGCGCCGGTTCGTCGTGGCATCCGAGGTCGGCGGGGCGGCGGTTTCCGCGCGCTCCGCGATCTCGAAGTAGCTCGGCAGCGGCGCGGTGCCGCCCAGGCGCAGCCAGCGCACCGCGCGGCGCTCCCGCAGCGCCAGGGTGTCGCGCACGGCGTCGTTGTGGAACCGGCGGGCCAGCAGCACCCGGGCCTCGGCATCGGCGAGTTCGGCGACCAGGGCCAGCGGCACCGCCGTCGGCTCGACCATCGCGAGCGCGGTCGACAGTTCGTTCTCGCAGGCCTCCCGGTTGGACCGGGGAGCCCGCTCGGCGGCGTCGGCCAGCGCGGCCAGTCGCCTACCCTCGGGCCGACCGCCGTAGGCATCGGCGGCCACCGCCCGCGCGACCACCGCGCGCCGGGCCAGGGCGCCGTCAAGGGCCTGCCAGGACAGGTCGTAGCGGACGTGCAGCCGGTCCAGCCGAGTCGCGGTCTGGTAGGCCCACACGAGCACGCCCAGAACGACGGCGACCAGCAGGCCGACCGCGAGCGACGACCACAGCACTAGCTAGCCCCCCGGGTCGCTTCGCTCCTGCCCGCCGCGGACTTTTTCTCCCGAGTCGCTTCGCTCCTGCCCGCCCCCTTCTTCTCCCGAGTCGCTTCGCTCCTGCCCGCCGAGGCGGTGCCGGCCAGCTGCACCTTCACCCCGGAACCCGCGACCGTCTCGTACACCCGCATGATCTGGTCGGCCACCACGGGCCAGTCGTAGCGCTGCACGGCCGTGCGGGCCGCCGCGACGTAGCGGGCCCGCAGTTGTTCGTCGTCGAGAACGGCGATCAGCGCCTCGGCCAGTGCCGCAGGGTCGTCGACGGGGACCAGCCGGCCGGCCTCGCCGTCGAGCAGGACCCGGCGGAACGCGTCGAGGCTGCTGGCCACCACCGGGGTACCGGCGGCCATCGCCTCGACGAGGACGATCCCGAAGCTCTCACCGCCGGTGTGCGGCGCGCAGTACACGTCGGCGCTGCGCAGGGCCGACGCCTTCTCGGCGTCGTCGACCTGTCCGAGGAACCTCAGGTGATCGGCCAGCTCGCCGGCCTCCTCCCCCAGTTCTTCCTCGTCGCCGCGCCCGACGACGAGCACCTCGACCTCGGGGAACCGTTCGACCAGCGCGGGCAGCGCGGCCAGCAGCACCGCCATGCCCTTGCGCGGTTCGTCGAACCGGCCGAGGAACAGAACCGACCTGCCGGGGCGCGGGTAGCCGGGCAGCGGAGGAGCCGAGGCCATGGCCGCGACGTCGACGCCGTTGGGGATCTCGACCGCATCGGAGCCCAGCGCCTCCATCTGCCAGCGCCGGGCCAGGTCGGACACCGCGATGCGGCCGACGATCTTCTCGTGCCACGGCCGCAGGATCCCCTGGAACACCGACAGCGTCAGCGACTTCGTGGTGGAGGTGTGAAACGTCGCGACGATCGGGCCCTCGGCGATCATGAGCGCCAGCATCGACAGGCTCGGCGCGTTGGGCTCGTGCAGGTGCAGCACATCGAACTGGCCCTCGCTGATCCACCGCTTCACCTTGCGATGGGTGGCCGGCCCGAACCGCAGCCGCGCCACCGAGCCGTTGTACGGGATCGGCACCGCCTTGCCGCCGGAGACCACGTAGTCGGGCAGCTCCACGTGCGGCGAGAAGGGTGCCAGCACGCTGACCTCGTGGCCGCGGGCGCTCATCACCTCGGCCAGCTGCAGCACATGAGACTGCACCCCGCCCGGAACGTCGAACGAGTAGGGGCACACCATGCCGATGTGCATCAGGTCGGCTCTCCGCCCGCCCCGGACTCGATGCGCGCCCGGCGTTCCTGCGACAGGTCGGCCAGCCACTGCGGCTGAAGCATGTGCCAGTCCTGCGGATGCGCGGCGATGTTCTCGGCGAACCGGTCGGCCAGCGCCTGCGTGACCCGGCCGATGTCGCCGGAGCTCGTGTCCAGCTGCTCGCCGATCACCACCACGCAATCGTCACCGTCGTAGTACACGTGCGCCGGATGCAGGGGCGAACCGGTGGCGATGGCCAGTTTCGCCGGTCCGGCCGGCAGCCTGGTGGGCTCACCGAAGAAATCCACCTGCACGCCCGAGCGGGTGAGGTCGCGGTCGGCCATCAGGCAGACGAACCGGTTGTCCCGCAGCCGCTCGGCCAGCACCTCCAGCGGTGGTCGCTCTCCGCCCGACAGCGGAAGCACCTCGAACCCCAGACTCTCCCGATAGTCGATGAACCGGTCATACAGCGACTCCGGCTTCAGCCGCTCGGCCACCGTGGTGAAGGTGTCGTAGTTCTGGGCCAGCCACACCCCGGCCATGTCCCAGTTGCCGCTGTGCGGCAACGCCATCACGGCGCCGCGACCCGCGGCGTGAGCGGCCGCGAAATGTTCGGCGCCCTGGAACACCCGATCGAGCCGGTCCGCGACCGCGGTCAGGTCCATCGAGGGCAACCGGAACGCCTCCCGCCAATATCGGGCATAGGAAGCCAGCGAAGCACGCATCAGGTCATCCGGCACCTCGGCGGGTGTCGTGCCGATCACCCGGGCCAGGTTCTTGCGCAGCTGTTCCGGGCCGCCGCCCAACGCGGCGTACCTGGCTCCTGCGCCGAACGCGTTGCGCGCCAGCAGCTCCGGCATCGCACGTACCAGCTGCCAGCCCGCGGCGTAGCCCCAGTCGGCGAGGAGCTCGGTCGACGGAATCCGACTGCGGCCGGCCGCCCACAGCGACCAGGGAGTGGCGATCACTGCTCGGCGCCTCCCTGCTCCCCGGCCGCGGGCTGCTGACCGGAGGGCTCCATCCGGCTCATCGCCTCCGGCGAGCTGCGCACCGAATGCAGCCGCTGACCCACCGTGATCAGGCTGGCCACCGCGAGAACCCACATCGCCACGTGCAGCACCACGGGAACCGGGAACAGGAAGAAATCCGAGATGCCGGCGCCGGCCAACACGATGACCAGCCGTTCTGGCCGTTCGATCAGTCCGCCGCCGCCGTCGAGCCCGCTGGCCTCCGCCCGTGCCTTGATGTAGGAGATCACCTGCGAGGTCACCAGGCAGATCAACGTGGCCACCGCCAGCGACGAACTGTGCAGCCCGAACACCGCCCACCACAGCAGGCCGCAGAACACCGCCCCGTCGCTGATCCGGTCACAGGTCGCGTCGAGCACCGCCCCGAATCTCGTGCCGCCGCCCTGCTGACGGGCCATCGCACCGTCGAGCATGTCGGCCAGCACGAAGAAGAACACCGCCACCGCACCCCACCACAGCTGGCCGATGGGGAACATGATCAGCGCGGCCAGCACCGATCCGGCGGTGCCGACGATCGTCACCATGTCGGGAGTGAGGCCGATGCGCAACGCGCCCTTGGCCAACGGCGTCGACAACTTGGTGTAGGCCGCCCGGGTCATCAGGTAGAAGTCGCTCACGGCTGGTTGGCCCACTCCGTCGACAGCAGCGTGCGGGTATCCCGCAACAGTTGCGGGATGACCTTGGTCTCGCCGACGACGGTGATGAAGTTCGCGTCGCCGGACCACCGCGGCACCACGTGCATGTGCAGATGCTCGGCCAGCGACCCGCCGGCCGAGCGGCCAAGGTTCAGCCCGACGTTGAAGCCGTCCGGTCGCGACACCGCCTTCATCACCCGAATCGCCTTCTGGGTGAACGCCATCAGCTCGGCGCTCTCGGCGTCGGTGAGGTCTTCCAGTTCGGAAACCCGCCGATAGGGCACCACCATCAGGTGCCCCGGGTTGTAGGGATAGAGGTTGAGCACCGCATAGACCTGCTCACCGCGGGCGATCACCAGGCCGTCCTCATCGGGCAGGGTCGGGATGTCGGTGAAGGGCGCAGAAGACTCCGCGGCTCCTCCTTTTTCCTTCTTCGGGACCTCGACGATGTAGCTCATGCGGTGCGGTGTCCACAGCCTCTGCAACCGGTCGGGCTCACCCACCCCCCGATCGGTCAGCGAGTCCCGTTCGTCAGTCACCGTCGACCTTCACCAGTTCGGCTGTGGGGACTGCGTTCTCACGATCGGCGATCCACTTCCGGATCACGGCCACCGCCTGCTGCCGGGGAACGCCATTGATCTGGGTGCGATCACCGAAGCGGAAGCTCACCGCACCGGCCTCCACATCGCGGTCGCCCGCGAGCAGCATGAACGGCACCTTCTGGTTGGTGTGGTTGACGATCTTCTTGGCCATCCGGTCGTCACTGGCGTCGACGTCGATACGCACCCCGTGCGATCTCAGTTCGGCGGCAACGTCGCTCAGATAGGCGACGTGATCGTCGGCGACCGGGATGCCGACCACTTGGACCGGCGCCAGCCAGGCCGGGAAGGCCCCGGCGTAATGCTCGGTGAGCACACCGAAGAACCGCTCGATCGAGCCGAAGAGCGCGCGGTGGATGAGCACGGGGCGCGTGCGGGTGCCGTCGGCGGCGGTGTATTCGAGCTCGAAGCGGTCCGGCATGTTGAAGTCCAGCTGAATCGTCGACATCTGCCAGCTGCGCCCCAGGGCGTCTTTGACCTGTACCGAGATCTTGGGGCCGTAGAACGCCGCGCCGCCCGGATCGGGCACCAGGTGCAGCCCCGAGGATTCAGCGACCTCCCGAAGCGTTTCGGTGGCCTCGTCCCACACCTCATCGGAGCCCACGTACTTCTCCGGGTCCTTGGTGGACAGCTCCAGGTAGAAGTCGTCGAGGCCGTAGTCGGCGAGCAGATCGAGCACGAACCGCAGCAACGAGGCCAACTCGTCACGCATCTGCTCACGGGTGCAGTAGATGTGCGCGTCGTCCTGCGTCATCCCGCGCACCCGGGTCAGACCGTGCACCACGCCGGACTTCTCGTACCGGTACACCGTGCCGAACTCGAAGAGCCGCAACGGAAGTTCGCGGTACGAGCGCCCCCGGGACCGATAGATCAAGTGGTGCATCGGGCAGTTCATCGGTTTGAGGTAGTAGTCCTGGCCGGGCTTTCGCAGCGTGCCGTCCTCGTCGTACTCCGCGTCGATGTGCATCGGCGGAAACATGCCCTCGGCGTACCACTCCAGGTGCCCCGAGGTGATGTAGAGCTGTTCCTTGGTGATGTGCGGGGTGTTGACGAACTCGTAGCCGGCCTCGATGTGCTTGTGCCGCGAGTATTCCTCGAGCTCGCGGCGCACGATGCCACCCCGGGGGTGGAAAACGGCCAGGCCGGAACCGATCTCGTCGGGGAAGCTGAACAGGTCCAGCTCGACGCCGAGCTTTCGGTGATCGCGCCGCTGCGCCTCTTCGATGAGTTCGAGATGGTGGTCCAGCGCCTCCTGCGACTCCCAGGCGGTGCCGTAGATCCGTTGCAGACTGGCGTTGTTCTGGTCGCCACGCCAGTACGCCGCCGAGCTGCGGGTCAACTTGAAGGCGGGGATGTAGCGGGTGGTGGGGATGTGCGGCCCCCGGCACAGATCACCCCAGACCCGCTCGCGGGTGCGGGGATTGAGGTTGTCGTAAGCGGTCAGCTCGTCATTCGAACCAGGGGGGCCGACTTCCATGACGTCCGGGTCGCCGGATTTGTCGTCGACGAGCTCGAGCTTGTAGGGCTCGCCGGCAAGTTCCGCGCGGGCCTGGTCCTTGGATTCGTAGACCCGGCGGGCGAACAGCTGGCCCTCCTTGACGATCTGGCGCATCCGCTTCTCCAGCGCCTCGAGATCCTCGGGTGTGAACGCCTCGGGCACGTCGAAGTCGTAGTAGAAGCCGTCGGTGATCGGCGGGCCGATGCCGAGCTTGGCCGCCGGGAAGAGCTCCTGGACCGCCTGCGCCAGCACGTGGGCGGCGGAGTGCCGGATCACGCTGCGGCCCTCGTCGCTGTCGGCGGGCACCGGCGTCACGTCGGCGTCGGATTCGGGCGCCCAGCTCAGATCGCGCAGCTTGCCGTTGGCGTCGCGCACCACGACGATCGCGTCCGCCTCGCCGCGGCCCGGCAGGCCCGCGTCGCGCACCGCAGCGCCCGCGGTGGTCCCGGCAGGAACCCTGATCAGGGCTGCCGGTGCGGGGTGTGCGGGGGCGCTCATCAGTGGTCTCTTTCGGCGGACGGGCGACAGGGACGACCCCCGCACAAGGGTGCGGGCGGTCGCGACCATGCTATCGGGGCGGTGGTCAGGCTCCGATGCCGATGGGGCTCGCAGCACCGGGTGTTCCAAGCCGAGCAGTCCGGCCGACCAGCCCACGGCGCCGACCAGCCACAGCGTGGCCACCACCACAGCGGCGGTGAACACCGCGCCGATCGCCTGCACCCACCAGCCCTGCCGGTAGAACCAGCCCATCACGCTGTCGTAGCGGGCGCGGGTGAAGGTCAGCGTGCGGTGCGCCCAGTAGAACTCGGTGGCCAGGATCGCCAGCCCGAGGAACAGGATGGCCCAGCCCGGCCCGGGATACGGGATCGCGACGATGCCGACGGCCAGCACCGCCAACCCACCGCCCCGACGCGACGCGGTAGGCGAAGTCGGCGACCGGTCGCTCCCGCAACCGGTCGCGCCGCCGCGCCCAAGCGTGAGCCAATCCGGGCGCTTCATGGCTGGCCCGGCTTCAGCAGCACGAACAGCCCTTCCCCGTCGGCGAGCAGGGTGCCACCGTCGCACAATCGCATATCGACGAAGATCTTGCGGCCCTCGACACGGCTGACGCCGGCATCGACCTGCAGTTCCTTCTCGATGGGCACGATCTTGCGGTAGTTGACGTGCAGATAAGCGGTGCGCTGGTACGGGCCGCCGGTCAGCATGAACGACGTCTTGCCCAGCACGGAGTCGAAGAGGTGCGCGATGATGCCGCCGTGCACGGCGCCGTTGCGGCCGAGGTGGAACCGCCGGAACCTGGCCCACCCGTGCAACCGGCCGTCATCGCCGCCGATCATCCCCTGCGGAATGCTCAGTATGTTGCCGCGCATGGGCAGGTCGGTGCGCCGGCCCGACGGCGAGCTCCACTCGTCGGTGTCGAACGGGGCCAGCAGGCCGAGACCTGCTCCAGCAGGTCGGCCGCCTGGCTGATCACGTCGCAGGCGCATCGGCGGCACGGGCGTGGTCCTGCACATCGCGGACCGCATCGACGAACCTGCCGTAGTCCTGGCCGCCCTTGACCGTCGGCACGGGCGGGTTGAAGTCCCCGCCCGGGGACACCGCTGGGCCCGGGTCGCCTACCACCGTCATGTCGTCAACCGTATGTCGCCACGGTCCGGCGTACGACTCTTCCGATGGCATGGTGGAGCCGTGAAGCTGTCCGACCTGACCGGTCTGCCGCTGACGTACGCCGAGGTCGGTGCGACCGCCGGTGATCTGCCCGCCGGGTACCGCCAAGTCCGGGTGTCGAAGCGAATCGGTACCGGACGCCCGCGCTTCGAGCGGGCCGCCGACGCGGTGATGCGCTACGGGATGCTGCGCGGGGCGGGTCTGCGGGTGATCGCAACGACCGAGGTGGCCGAGGTCGCCACCGAGGTACTGGGCAGGCTGGGACCCTTCGTCGCACCGTGCCGGGTCGTCTATGTGGTCGCCGAGCAGAACCGGCGCGGCTTCGCCTACGGCAGCCTGCCCGGGCATGCGGTATCCGGCGAGGAGATGTTCGGGGTGCGCTACGAGCCCGCCGACAATTCGGTCTACGCCGAGGTGGTGGCGTTCTCCCGTCCGGCGACGTGGTGGGGCCGGCTGGGGGCGCCGGTCCGTCGCTGATCCAGAAGGCGATCACCTGGCGCTACCTGTCGGGCGGTGTAGCCGCCGACGACGAGGCGGGCGGCATCACACGTCCACCGCCAGACGGCGTCATCCGACAGCATCCGGACCAGCAAAGATGCTGTGCGGCAACGTCAATGGTTCAGGCTGGCCCGCGTACGCAGCGATCCGTGCGGCCGTCCGTTTCCCACCCGCTCGCTCCGCGGCCGCATCGCCGCCGTCGTGGCCATGACAGTGTCCTCAGCCCCGGTCAGGAACTCGATACGGCCGAACCTGCTGGCGCTCCGACTTACCAGGCTCACGTCCACCCGGGTGTCCGCCGAGACGGGGTAGCGCGGTAACGGGATATCGGGCTGGCGGCCCGCGGTGGAGATCAGAACCTCGCGCCGAGCGCGAACCTCCAGGCTGCCGCCGTCCAGCGTGTGAATTCTCGCCCCGACGATCTGTCCGCCGGAGAACAGGAGCTGCCGCACCGGGGCCGCCTGGCCAATGGTGACGCCGCGCTTTCGCGCCTGACCCAGCAACCACTGCTCGAGATGCGATTCGGATAATTGGCGGGCCGGCAACGACGCAGCGGCCACTACGTCGATCGGCCTGCCGTCGAGACGCAGCTCGGTCGCGGCGTCGCGGTCGATTCGGCTGCAGATGAACCCGTACCGCGAGTGCAGGCAGTCGAACGCCCACCCCGTCAGCTCGGCTCCGATGAACGGTTCCACGGTGCCGTCCTCCCGACACCGGGGGGTGACGACCGGGGTGACCCGGTTTGGCTGATATAGCGTCGCCGACGCGCTCCGCGGTGACGGTAGTTCTTTGGTCAGGATGTGGAGATACCACGCGGTGAACTCCGAAAAAGCCTCGGTGCCCCAACGGTGTTGGAGCACATCGACCCACGTGTCACCGGCATTTTGCCGGCCCGGCAACGGGGCGCCGTCGGTGTCGGCTATCCACGCCGTCATGCCACGGTCGGCGGCTGCGATGGCGGCCGCCAAACCGGCGGGTCCCGATCCGATGCAGAGCAGATCGACATTGACTTCTTGATTCATGAGTTGAGCCTTTGGATGTGGTGTGAGGCCGCCGCACCCCAATGTGAGCGGTGCCGCCGAGCGCAGGGTTCAGGCGGTCGATGGTCCGATCACTACGGCGGAGTTGTATCCGCCCATCCCCATGGAGGTCTTGAGCGTCACTCCGCCGTCGAAGTGCGACAATCCGTCGAGAAGTTGCGGATGCGCCCGGTCCACGATTCGCGATGCGGGGACGACACCCCGCTCGTATGCCAGCAGGCCGGCCGCCACTTCGACCGCCCCGGCGCTTGCCAGACAGTGACCGACCAACGGCTTGAGGGCATAGACACGAGGTTTGGTGCTTCCGAAAACGTCTCGCAGGAGACCACGCTCGGCGGCATCACACTGGGCGGTGCCGGTGCCGTGCGCATTGAGGTAGCCGACCTCGTCGGGTCCGACGCCCGCATCGGCCAACGCCAAGGTGACACAACGGATCACTTCGGTGTTGGTCGGGTCCATGCCGGTGGCGTGATAGGCGTCGTTGGTCATCGCACCGCCCAAAAATCCGGCGTAAGGCGTGGTTGCCGACGCGGACAAGACGAACGCGACGGCGGCCTCACCGGGAGGGAACCCGCTGCTGCCCTCCTGAAACGGCCGGCACGCCTCCAGCGGCTCGATGTCGACGACGGCTGCACCCATTCTGGTGAACCCCGCCACTATCTCCGGAGTGAAGGACAAATCTGCCGAGACGACCACGACATCGTCGGCGAGTCCCGCGTCGAACCACAGTTTCGCGATCAGCAACGCGTTGTTGGACGACGAGCAGGTGGCCGACACCTGCGTGCACGGACCGTGGAAGCCGAACTCCTTGACGAACATCGCCGCTGGCGTAGACGGGAAAATCCGTACGAAATCCCTTGAGCGACTTGCCTCTCCGGTGCACATTGCCCGGATCCCGTACATGTCGTTGAAACAGCCGACGTGCACCACTCCCACGTGCGCGCCGGGCTGCCACCCGCGCGCAAATGCGTCCCGCACGGCTTCTCGTCCCGCGGCTAGGAACGCTCTGCCGAACAGTCCCTCGCCATCGGCGGGATCGCCACCTTCGGGAACCCGGGCCAGCCATGCGGACTCACAGTCGGCCAAACCGTGGTCTCCCGCCAGCCTCGCGGCGGGCTTGCCGCTGCACAACCCGCCCCAGAAGGTTTCACGTCCCCAGCCGTATCCGCTGACCACCCCGATGCCGGCGAACCCGATTCTTTGTGTCGTCATCACGTCGCTTCTTCCTGGCGGCGTGCTTTCACCCGACACCGTTGGTCCTCAAGATCGGATCGATGGTCGTGGTGATCGGGTAGACCATCGAAGAGCCCGGTTCCAGCAGCGCCCGCATGTCCTGCAGCTCATCAAGCGCGAGTCGCATCGTGTTACGGTCGACGAAACATGGGTCGAACGTTGCGGAGACGTGAACCTTGTCCTCGACCCCGCAGGCCATGACGCTGATGCCGTTGGGCGCAACCGGAAATGACGTCGTGAAGTAGCGCGCTGTGTCGCGATCGGCCCAGGGGATGTGATCGGCGCCGGGTAGCCGCATCATCGAGTTGAAAGTCATGGTCGCCTGTGTCCCGCCGTCGGATCGCGCCGGCTTCGAGTGACGACCCAGTGCTGCCGACGCCGCGCCGGCGAACAGCGCCGGCACCGCCCGTCCCGAATCAACCAACTGCCTGAGTGCGACGCCGACCTCGACCGGGTTGTCCATGGCCGCGGCGACGTACACGCTCTTGGCGAGATTTCCCGGCCGCAGCTGTTGTCCTTTCGGCAGATGGCGCCGCAGGTCGACCAACGTGTAGAAGCCCTCCGGGTTCAACGGCAATCCCTGATTGCTCAGCGCCCGGTATGCGGCAGAGGCCATCAAGGCCGCAACAGAGACGTCCGGGTGAGTGGCCTTACGCCAGGCCCGGAACTGACCCCACTCGGCGGCGTCGAGGACGATGCTGACCGCGTCCGTGCCCGGCTCGCCATCGCGGGGCCCGCCGGTGGTGGTCGCCGGTGGCTCGGCGAAACCGGTACGAAGGTGCTGCCACCACTCATTTCCGTGCCGACCGAATTCCTTGAGCAGGATGCGCCCGGCCAGCCCCAGTCCGGCGGTGGACCGCAGTGGGGTGAGTCCGTCCACGTCGCCGAGCGCCATCAACACCGAGAAGGGCGAAAAGACCACTGCGTCGCCGGCGGCATGCGCGAAGTAGACACTGATCGAGTCCGGACCGATGAGCACCTTGTACGGCGCGTGGTATCTCGAGTCGGGCCGGTGCTTGTTCAGGTAGCCGAACGGATCTCTGCGGTCGAACCCACCCGCGTCTACGATGACTGTCTCGAGGTGTTGCGTCCTGATGTCGGGAGACACCGGTCGCCAGCGCCGTCCACCGTCTTCCAGCGTGCAGGACAGCGGGTGGCTGGGATGTGTGGTCATGAAGGCATGCATCTCCGCGCGCAGGTGCGAAACAGTGGGGGCGACGATCGGCATCATCGCCACGACGCTCCAGTGGTTCAACCAGGTACGGTCGAGATAACTTGTCCGGAAGCCTTTTTGGTGGCCAGAAATATTGTTCATGGGTTACTCCTCTCGTGGCTGTTTCTATACATCGATGGTTGTGACTTCTCGTGTGTTGTCTGGAGTGAGTGCAGGTACACCTCCGCGGTGGTGGCGGCGACATCGGACCAGTCCGGCACCTGCGCGGGACAGGTGGCGGATCCGCGCAGCTGATACCGAATCGCCGCGCCCAGTCGGTTAGCGGATCGGTCGGAGACGAACAGTGCGGCGTCACCGAGGAACTGGGCTGCGACATCTCGATGGGCGGGTATATCGCTCAGAACTACCTTCGCCCCGGCGCAGGCCGCTTCCATCGGCGCAATCCCGAAAGCCTCGCGTTCGGACACCGAGACCAAGACCTTTGCGGTACGCAACCAGCGGTGCAGTGTTTCGTCAGACGCCGGGCCGGTGAGTTCGACTCGCCCTCCGAGTCCGAGGGTCTCGGCCGCGGCGGCCAACTCGTCGCGTTCGGAGCCTTCCCCGACGATGACTAGCCGAGTAGGGGCCGGTACCTGCGCGAAGGCCCGAATGACGTCATCGAATCGCTTGTAGGCCTCGAGTCGACCGACGCACAGCACCGTTTGCGGCTGGTTGGGAAATGCTGTTGCGGAACGGATCTCGGCAGCAGGCACGCCGTTCGGTATGACGACGACCTTGCCATCAGTCCCCGGGAAGTCGGACAACAACTGGTCACGCTCCGCCGACGAAACGCAGATGATGGCGTCACAGCGTCGCAACAACAACGGCGCGATACGCCGGTAGGCCCGGTGCAGAACATCTGCCAGCGGACTGTGGCCGTGGGTGCCGTGGTAATGGGGAGTGAACACCGCGGGCCCGGCGGCGCCGAGCAGGCTCAAGGCCGTTGTGGCGTGGTAGCCGTGTACGTGCACGACGTCGGCCGCACGGCCGCGCAGCACTGCCCCGAGCACGAGGCGCGGCGAGATCGACATCGACTGGATCCGCCATGCGGGATAGGTGATCACCTCGTACCCGGCCGGATGCCGGGTGGTATGAGTGCGCCTGATTCCGCGTCGCGCCGTCAGCACCGTTACCGCAAAGCCGCGGCGGACCAGCTGGTTCGTCAACGATGTGGTGTGGGCTTCAACGCCACCCCGAGCGGGGTGAAACCCTGGTGTTACCAGAATAATTCGCGGCAGCCGGGCTTCGTCACCCGGGCGAACTGTCATGGCCCCAACACCCGGAGGATCTCGCGGGCGATGAGAGAATGGCCGGCCCGGTTCGGATGGGGGTCTCCGGTGGCGCAGAAGTATGTCAGCGCGCAGACCCGCGCGATCGACGTCGTGACCGTCCCATAGGGAGCCAGGTAGGTCTTCTCTGTTCCGGGAAGATTACTGCCGGCGAGGTCGGTGATGTCGACGAAGTGTGCGCCGTACTGGGAATACGTCCGGGACAGCGCCGGATTGAGGTAGTCGTTGAATAGCGCGGTCGCCGTGGCGGCGCGCTGTTCGCCGACTGGACCCGATCGCAGAACTTCGGCAACGAAGACGTTGATGTAGGAAAGCCCGACGACGGGCACCGAATCGCCAACGACTTCATGCAATTTGGACAGGTAAGACGAAAGGCTCAGCGTGATACGAGGCACCGCCTCCTCGGCGCAGCGCTGCGCCGCACCGGGGCCCTGCTCGTCGATACACGGCATCAGGTCGTTGGCACCTGCGGCGATGGTGACGAGCTTGATCTTCCCCGGGTGGTCGGCGATGAAGCGCAGAGCGGCGACCGCCTGCGGAACACCCGCGTAATCCGGGCCGCCGGCGGCGCGTGAACCCTTCGCACAGCCGGGGTCGAACGCCATACCGTAGGCGGTTTGCCCCGAGCAGCCGAAGTTGACCA
Organism: uncultured Actinomycetota bacterium; assembly: GCA_963753095.1. Lineage (GTDB taxonomy): Bacteria > Actinomycetota > Actinomycetes > Mycobacteriales > Mycobacteriaceae > Mycobacterium. The sequence continues at coordinate 452,679 of CAVWBC010000001.1, read as the reverse complement.
GGTCGACCGACCGTCCCACGCTTTCCCAGCGCAGCGTCGACCTGGTCGGCGAATCCGTCGTGCCCGGAGCCGGCTCCGCCATTCGGCGGCTGATATCCGCTGGCGTAAGAGTCCCCGACGGAGACGTAGTACGCCCTGCCTGCGTCATCTGATGTGGAGGCCGCGGCCGCCCAGCCGCCGGTGGCTACCAGAGTCAATACAACCGCCAGCGGAACAGTGGCGTCACGAAGGGTTCCACGGCCCGCTCTCAGCCCGCAGCGGCCGCGGTTAACAGCGGTAGCAACTACGTTGCGGGAATGTTTCCAGCAATTATCTGCGGTGACAATTAATTCCATCGGCAACCCATCAGATATGAGGCTGAGTTACGCAATCCCGGCTGAATCAGTGAAATGTTCCCTGACAGTAACACCAGTTACGTGAACCGCAATCCCAGCGACCCGAGAGTGACCAGACACACGGCAAAATATCCACCGTTTGAACGACACGACGGGCCTCGCCGGCCCCCTGGAGCCCGCACTGCCGCTATCGGAAATCCACTCAACAGAGCGACGGGCGGATCATTTCGCAAAGCCGCATTCCCGATAAATATTGAGTTCAAACCCGGTTTTATTCGTTCGTGGCCATCTAGAGAGTTGACCTAAGCGTCAATCCGTTACCGCGTGGGTTCGTCGCCGGGGCGACGGCCTGCTGAGGCACTCCGATCATGATCAAGTACCAACCAGTTGCAAAAACTGACGACCGCGTCCATAAACCGCTATCGCGGGCGTTCTCGCATTATTCACGCTCTGCAGCAAATTACCATTCTTCACCGCAAGCTAAACTTTCCAGCGTCTGGAATGACAACTCAACGCAGCGTCCGCTATCGTTCCCAGCAACCGAAATGGGGTTATCTGTGAACCACATCAGTCATCGATTCCAGCGCGTTGATTGGGCCCTGGCGCAAGCAACGCCACGCCCCGGTACGCGGAAAAGTCGGGCCATCGTGGCCCGCGCCGTGGACGAGCAAAATCAGGCAAGGGAGCGCCGCGATGATCGTCTTGTCAGTCGTCATGCCGGTCTTCAACGAGCAGGCCACCATCGCCGACGCCATCCAGCGCGTTCTGGCCGTGGACTACCCGTGCCCGGTCGAGCTGATCGTCGTCGACGACGGCAGCACCGACCGAACCGCGCGGGTCCTGCGGCGTCTCAGCGACCCACGCGTGACCGTGTTGTGCCATCCGGTGAACCGCGGCAAGGGTGCCGCAGTTCTCACCGGCGTGCGCCGGGCGAACGGCACCCATGTGCTCATCGTCGACGCCGACCTCGAGTACTCGCCGAACGACATTCCCAGCTTGTTGACACCGGTGATGACGGGGATCTCCGACCACGTCTTCGGCAGCCGGGTCTTCGGGCTCAACACCAGGTTTCCGTCCTTCCGATTCGCGGTGGGCGGCCGGTTGACGACTGTCTTCGCCAACGCGCTCTTCGATTCCTGCCTGACCGATATGCACACCTGCCTCAAACTCGTTCCGCTGGCGCACTTCCGCGCGATGACCCTGTCCGAGCAGCGATTCGGTCTCGACACCGAGCTGACCGCGTCGATGTTGCGGGCCGGTATGCGCCCCTACGAGGTGCCGATCACCTACAACGGCCGCGGGCTCGACGAGGGCAAGAAGATCTCCTGGCGGGACGGGTGGGAGTGCCTGCGCATCCTGATGGCCGTGCGGATGCGCCAGCGCACGGAGTTGCCGGTGGGGCCGTTCGACGATCGCGCCGGTGTGGTTGTCGCGATGTCGACGCCGGTGGTCGACCACCTCGCCGAGCGCGTCGATGAGGAAATGCTCGATGCCGTCACCTAGCACACTGCCGGCGTCGCGGACATCGCCGGCGAGTCGGCGGGCAGCAGGCGAATCATGCTGATCGGACCGGGGTTCCGCTTCCTCAGCGGACTGTCGGTGTACACGTGCCGGATGGCCAATGCGCTGGCCGACTCACACGACGTCTCGGCGATCCTGCTCGACAGGCTGATACCGCGGCGGCTCTACCCCGGCGCGGACCGGGTCGGTCATGACCTGACCTCTATGCGCTACGACGACCGCGTCACGAGTCCTCGGACGTCTCGACTGGTACTGGGGCGCCTCGATCGTGACACTGCGGCGCACGCTTCGCCGCGAGCGGCCCGACGTGATCGTGCTCCAGTGGTGGACCGCGGCGGCCCTGCACACCTATCTGCTCGTCGCGCGTTTGGCGGCGCGCGAAGGAATACCCGTGGTCATCGAGTTCCATGAAATCCAGGACACCGGCGAGGCCGCCTTGCCTGTGGTCGCCGCCTATTGCCGACGTTACCTGCGGCGCCTGGTCGCGGCGACGTCCGGCGCGATCTGTCACACCGAACACGACGCGGGACTGCTGGCTACCTGCACTGGGACTCGATGCGCTGGCGGAACTCCCGGTCCGACTCGCACCGCACGGACCCTACGACCACCTCGCGCTCCCCCCGGCGGAGTCGCCTGAAGGCCCGGCGTCTGATGCCGACCGGCGCACACGACCGACGAGAGTGCTGTTCTTCGGCCTGATCCGGCCCTACAAAGGGGCCGAGGACCTGGTCTATGCCTTCGACGCGATGACACCGGCGGAGGCAGAGAAGTTCGAGCTCGACATCGTCGGCGAGACGTGGGAGGAATGGACCCGCGTCGCCGACGCGGTGGCGGGCAGTCGCTACCGCGACCGAATCAACTTCGACAACAGGTACGTCCCCGATACCGAGGCCGCGCAGTATTTTTCCCGGGCCGACGTGGTCGTGCTGCCCTACCGACGCGGTTCGGCGAGCGGACCGCTGCAGATCGCCATGCACCAGGGGAAATTCGTGATCATGTACGCCGTCGGTGGGCTGGTCGAGGCAGTGCGCGACTACCCCGGGGCAATTCTTCTGCCGCCCAACGATATCGATGCATTGCGCGCTGCGCTTCTGTGCGTCGATCCGCGCCATGACGAACGATTCGAGGACCCACATTCCTGGGCGCCGGTCATCCACGCGATTGAATCATTGGCGACGGCCGGGCAGCGAGGATGACCGCAACCCTGCCGGTCCTCGAGTCGCCGGAACTCATCCAGATGCCCACCGCGGCCCCACCGGCGGCAGCTGCCCCGCCGGTCGGCCAGAGCTGGCGTTGGCTCATCCTGGCCGCCGCTGTCGGCACGATCATCGTCGCGTTGTCCTACCGGCTTTCGGCACTGGGGGTGCCTGCCGGGGTCTACTACGTGGTGTTCTGGTGCGGCATGTTGACTGCCCTGGCGCCGGTGGCTGCGGCACTGGCAGGTGCGCCATCACTCCCGCAGCACCAGACTCTCGGCCGTCGGGATGCTCGCCCTGCTGACGGCCATGCCGAAACTGCTGCGCAACTTCGGTGAGCCGAGCTTTCACGACGAGTACGCGCACTGGCGCCAGGCGGTCGACGTCGCGCTGTCGGCGCACTTGTTCGCACCCAACGACATCATTCCCATCGTCGAGTTCTTTCCCGGGACGTCGGCGTTGACCACCGGCGCTTCGGCGCTCACCGGCCTGGGCCCGTGGTCGGCCGGCCTGCTGGTCGTCGGCATCACGCACATACTCGGGTTGTATGCGGTGTATCTCCTCGGAGAGGTACTGCTGTCATCCGATCGCGCAGGCGCGATCGGCGCGCTGGTCTTCGGAATCAACCCCTCGGCAATCTATTTCGACACCCAGTACGCCTACGAAAGCGTGGCCATCACCTTCTTCCTGTGGACACTCGCGCTGACGATGCTGGCCGCCCGGGCCCAGACTGCCCGCCCCCGCGCAGCCTTCCTCGGCGCCGCCGTGGCGACGGCCGCCGCCTGCATCGTCACCCACCACCTCAGCACGATCTTCTTGATCGTGGCCCTGTTCGTCATTGCTGCCGCTGGAACGGTCCATCGGCTCCGCCGTCGACGGTCCTCCACGTGGCCGCAGACTCCGGCGTCACGGGTGTGGGTGTGGTGGTCCGTACTGACGGCCAGCATCGGCCTGGCGCTCGGCTGGGTGCTGGGATTCGCCCGACCCACGCTCGACTACCTCTCACCCTACTTCGGGCATTCGGTGAAGCAGCTGAATACGATGGCGCACAAGGACGGTCAGGGTGGGCGCCAGCTGATGGCGGCCAGTGTCCAACCCGGGTGGGAGCAGTTGCTGACGATGGCCGCGCCGCTGACCGCGGCATTGGCAGTGCTGGCCGCCGTCATCCTGGTCCGGCGGCGCGGGATCCGGTTGGACTGGCCCGCTTGGGGATTGATGGCCTTCGGGCTCGCCTACTTCCTGTCCATCCCGTTCATCCTGGCACCCTCGGGTGCCGAAGGTGCGCGACGATCCTGGGGGTTCACCTATCTCGGAGTGGCCTTGATCGTCGCTCTGGTCGTGGTCTTCTGGCCGCCCGACCGCCCGCAATCACTCAGCGGGCGGGGACGGGCGGCGGTGGTCGCGGCCGCACTTGCCGTGCTTCTCATCGGCAACGTCGGCGGCGGGCTCAACGATCCCTATCGATTTCCCGGACCGTTCCGGTGGGGAACGGACACCAATTCAGCCAGTGACGAGGCACGGACCGTCGCCCGCGAACTGGGCGAGTTGCGGGGCCGGGTCCGCGTCGTGGCGGACGCCTACACGGCCCTGCAACTGGCTGCCTACGGCGGGTTGGATGTCGCGGCACCGGCTGTGGGCTTTCCGGTGTGGGATCTGACCCAGACCGGTGCCGACCCATCCCCCGAGCTGGCCCGCATGATGGTCAGCTCGCATTACGACTATCTCGTCGTCGACGTCCGGATGGGGCAGGAGGCCCCGTTCAACGGTCACAACTTCGGGCAGGGCGACCCCCTGCTGGGGCATGCCACTCCGATGGAGTACCTGACCCGCCTTGACTCGGTCCCCTGGGCGGCGCGGGTCATCTCCACCGAGCACCTCAGGGTGTACCGGCTGCGGTTGACGGACATCGCCTCCGACGTCAGGGCGCGAGGATGACGCATCAGGCTGTGCGCCAGAGGTCGTGGCCTCACCGGGCGCGTCGGATCGCCATTCTGCTGGGATGGGCAGCAGTCGTGGTGCTCGCCGTTGTCATCGTTGCCGCCGCCGCCCCGCCGCTGCTGCGATTCTGGTGCGCCCCGGTGTTGGTCGCCGTCCCGGCGGTGGCGCTGATGCGGACTCTGCTCTCCGGCAACGCCGATGCCGCGGTGCGCGCACCGCTGGCCGGGCTGCTGAGCGTGGTGCTCACCTTGCTCGTCGTGATCGGCCTCGACATCGCCGGCGTTCGAGTGACCCCCGTGAACATCGCCGTCGCCTTCGCCGGCGCCGCACTGCTGGGCGGCGCGGTGATGCTGTATCGGCCCGGCGACGACGGCGTTCGAGGGCTCTCCATCGCAGCAGCCAGACGCCGGCGCACGCTGGCAGCGGTGGTCGGTGCGGCCGCACTGTACTGACCGGCGCGATCGTCTTCGGGGTTTCACTGCAGGTGCACGCCACCGAGCGCTACACCTCACTGAATCTCGTCGACTCCGCCCCATTCCAGGCGCAGCCCTATGCCGCGCGACCGTCGCAGATGCTGCGCATCAACTGGGTGATGCGTGGTTTTGGGTACACCTTCGCCCCCAAGCTGACCAGTGTTCAGCTACGGCTCGACGGCGTGCCGGTCGACGACGTGGCGGTCGACCTGGGTCCGGTGCGAGACGCTGATCTTCCCGATGGCACCGGGACATTGGCCGGTGCGGTGACGTTCCCCTGCCCCCGCAAACCCGGGCTCCACCGCGTCGAGCTCACCGTGCGACCCGCCGCTGACGACGGCGCCGAGTTGCCCCAGCCCGGCTTTCTGACAACCGATGTGGAGGTCCGATAGATGACTCAGCTCAAGCCACCCGGGGCCCGGTTCTCGGGCCTTTCGATGATCGCAGGTCGTGCCGTGCGAGACCCGATGGTGCGCAACAGCTTGGCGATCATGGCCAGTACCGTCGCCACCTCGTTACTCGGCTACGCGTTCTGGATGATCGTGGCGCACCGCTTCGACAGTGCCGTCAGCGGTACGGCGGCGGCGACGACCAGTGCGATCCAGGCGACCGTCACCGTCGCCAGCATCGGTGCCGCGGCCGCACTGGTCGAGTGGTTACCCCGGTGCACCACCGCGCTGGAGTGGCGCGCACGAGTGACCGCCGGGATGTTCGTCGCCGGCGTGACCGCGCTGGCCGGTGCGTTGGCCGTCGTCGGTGTGCTCGGGATCGCCTTCACCACCCTGCCTCAGCTGGCCCAGCCCGGCGGCGCGGCGCTCTTCTGTCTGGCATGTGTGTTCATCGCGGTGGGTCTGGTGGTCGACTACGTCGCCGTCTCCGAGCACCGCGGCGGCCTGCTGCTGATCCGGAATCTGACGATGTGCGGCGCGCGGGTGCCGCTGATCTTCCTTCCGGCGGCGATCATGACCGGGGCAGATCTGATCCTGCTCGCATGGACGGTCGCGGCCGGGCTGTCGCTGGTGTGGGCCGCAGCGACATTCGGCACCCGGTCCGGGAGGTCGCTGCGGCCCCATTTCGGTCACCTGCGAAGCCATCTGCGCGAAATGGCGGGGTCGCTGGTCGGCCAGCACGTCATCACCGTGACGGCGATGTTGGCGGGCTACGTCCTTCCGGTCGTGGTGTACTCCCGACTGTCGGCGACCGACAACGCCTACTTCTACATCACCTGGATGCTCGGTTCGGTGTTCTTCATCATCAGCCCGGCGGTCTCCGCCGCGCTCTTCGTCGAGGGGGCTGCCGATTCCGCGGACATGCGGCCACTGGTGAAGCGCTGCCTTCTCATCGTCGGTGCGTTGCTCGCCGTACCCATCGTCGTCTACCTTGCGGGGGGCCGCATCATTCTCGGCTTGTTCGGTGATGACTATGTGACGCATGGGTTCTCACTGCTGGTGTTGCTGACCTTGTCGGCGATTCCCGACGCGATCACCAACATCGCCGTCGCTGTGCTCCGAGTGACCGGCCGGATAACCACGGCGTTGACCCTAAACACCGCAATGCTGGTGGGTACGATCGTCGGTACATGGATCGTGCTGCCGCACATAGGAATTCTCGGCGCCGGACTGTGCTGGCTGGTCAGCCAGTGTCTCGGAGCCGCGTGGGCGATCGCCTCGTGGCGCCGCATCGTCGACGGTGGCGGGCCCGTCCGGCGCGCGGCCGCTGATGCCGCGGCGGCCGATGTGCTACCGGCCGCTGTCGAAAGCGCTGACCATTGAGAGTCCTTCAGGTCAGCGACGGCTACCCGCCGGCGACGGGAGGACTCGAGCGCGTCGTGGAGTCACTTTCACACCAACTCTTGCAACGAGGGGTGCCCACCGCCGTCGCGACCCTGAGTCGTCCGGATGCGCCTTCTTTCGAGACCTGCGACGGGCTGCCGATCCATCGGCTCGACGGCCTGACCCGTCATCTGCGCCGGTTCGCCACCGACCCCGGACACTACTTCCATCCGACGTGTCCCGATCCGGTGCTGGTCTCGCGGCTGGGCGAATTGGTCGAGAGCTTCCAGCCCGACATCGTGCACGCGCACGGGTGGATCCTCAACTCCTGCCTGGCTTTGCGGTTACCGGCGCCCACCGCCCTGGTGACGACGCTGCACGATTACGGGCTGGTGTGTTCGAAGAAGACCGCGATCCACCGTGACGTCGATGTGGCGTGCACCGGGCCCGGTGTTCGCAAATGCCTCACCTGTGCCGGCGACTACTACGGCGGGCTCAAGGGCTCTGCACTGGCCTTGGGCTTACACGCCAGCCGGCGCAAGCTGAGCCGGGTCGCGACGTTCCTGCCGATCAGTTCAGCAGTGCAGACCCGCTGTCTGCCCGGGGTCGATCCGGCGAGGATCTGCGCGATACCGGCGTTCATCGACGACGCCGTGTGCGCACCGTCGTACCGGGCCGCGCGGCCGTCCTACCTACCTTCCGGTCCTTTCATCGCCTTCGTCGGTGCGTTGGGTGAGCACAAAGGGGTCGGGCTGCTGCTCGAGGCGCACCGGCGCATGCGCATGGCGGTCCCGCTGGTGTTGCTCGGATCCCTGCGCGCCGACAGCGGCGCCTACCTGGGCACCTCGGAGCGGCCGGTCATCGTGCGCACCGATGTGCCGCACTCCGAGATCATGGCGTGCCTGCACGCGGCCACCGCCGCCGTCGCTCCGTCCCGCTGGCAGGAACCCCTTGGCCTGGTGGCGGTCGAGGCGATGGCGGCGGGAACCCCGGTGGTGGTCACCGATGTGGGCGCGCTCCCCGAGGTGATCGTTCACGAGGAGACGGGACTGGTGGTGCCGCCCAACGATCCCATCGCACTGGCCGCCGCCATCGACGCGATCGTGGGCAACCCGCACCTGGGGCAGCGCTACGGCGCTGCCGGCATGCGGCGGGCGCGATCGTTCACCGCGTCGGCGATCGTTCCCCGGGTGATCTCGGCCTACGAGCACAGCCTGGCGGTGGTGGCTGCGTGACATCCGCCTCAACGAGCGTTGCGCGCCAAGTCGATCGCGTAGGGCGGCATGAACAAGCCCGACCGCGGATCACCACGGTCGCACGGACCATCGGACTCCCCCGGATGTTTGATCCACAGGTAGGCATCCGCGTGCGCGCCGGCGGTCACAGTCGTGGGCAGTGCTCCCAGTGCCCGCCCCGGCGGGTTACACCAGTTGAGTGGCTGATCGGGCGCCGGTCCTACGCCGTTGCGCGACGTGTCGATCACATAGTGCGCGCCGCCGAGCAACGCCGATACCTTCTCGCCGTACGCGATTTCCTCAGCGGTGCTGAAGAAGTTCGATGTGTTCAAGCTGAAGCCGCGAGCGCTTTCGACGCCGACCGCGGTGAGTCGGCTCGCCAACTCGGCGGGAGTGAGCCACCGTGAATGGCCACCGTCGACGTACACGGCGGCGTTCGGATTTCGCGTCAGTGCCAGCACCGCATCGCGTAGCAATCCTGCGCGCTCCTGGCGCTGTGGTACCGACAGGCAGTCGGCCCCGCTCAATGCGTCGGGCTCGAGGACGATTCCCACAGGTGCGTCGTCGATTCCGTTGGCCACCTGGTCTATCCACTGGCGGTACTCCTCGCCCGTCGCGAAACCGCCTGCGGCATAACCACCGCAGTCCCGCTCCGGGATGGCGTACACGGTCAGCAAGGGCATCTGGTCCACGGACTGCGCGGCCCTCACGAATGTGTTCACTTGTGCGGCAACGTCTTGGGACGCGATATCGCTGCCGATCCAACGGGCCTGCGCTACTTGCGCGATGGCGGACAGTTCGTTCGACGGCGGGGACGAAACTGCCGCTGCGCCCGCGGCAGTGGTCGCAGGATCGACATAAAATGCCCTGTGCGCCAACGGATTGTCATAGCCGTAGTTCGCCGGCATCGGCAGGCTCGGTACGGATGCGGGCACCGTCGGCGGTAGCGCAGCACAGCCGATGGTTGCTGCGATCATGGCGGCCGCAGCAAGGGCCACGGGCCGCCGGCGAGATGCTCTGGATTTGAACGGCATATGAAAAGTGTAGGTGCACAACGGATGAAAGGCCACTCGTCACAGCAACGCGGAGTCCGGTTTATTGAGAGAAGGGCGCGATGAGTGCTGTGCCGGTCTTATCCAAGGTGGATGAGGTCGTGCTGGGTCGGTGGGAAGGGCACCCGGCTGCGTCCGTTGACGCTGTCGGCGCCCAAGCCGATGCTGCCCACCGCCGGGTTGCCGTTTCTGACCCATCTACTCTCCCGGATCGCCGAGGTCGGCATCGAGCACGTGATCCTCGGCACCTCCTATCAGGCGGCGACCTTCGAAGCCGAGTTCTGCGACGGCTCTACGCGTCCAAGTCCCGGGACGACTGCGGGGTCGTCGCCGAACTCGCCGAACAGGCCGCTGCCGAGCTCCCGGGCGCCGACTACGCTGGTGTGACGGTCACATCGAACCGCTACGCCATCGACACGCCTGCGGCCACGCATCCGTGCGCGGTGCGATTGGACGACATTCAGCGACGCCACAGCCAAGGTCCAAGCCTGTCGTCGGCGTGGCACAACAAGGTGTTCCACATCGGAGACCACGACACCAACACCCCGCTGGCCGACGTGGCGGCCCGGGTGGTGCAGGCCGCGGAATCGGACCGCACTTAGGGGTGAGCTGATCGGTGTCGGTCGAGGTAGGCGCAGATCACCTCGACCAGCGCCCGCTGCTCGCGGTGGGTGTCCAGCGGCACCGCGACCACGAGCTGGGAGACCACCAGCCCCCGCAGCGTCGCCCAGATCAGGTCGCCGATCGCACCGGCGTGCGGGCTGTCGAGTCCTTCGGCGAGGTCGCGACTCACATCGGTGATGGCCGTCTGCAATTCACCGAGGTGACGGGTGGCCCGCTTGTCGCGCATTGCCCGGGTGCCGACGAGGATTTCGAGCGCGGCGCGGGAGTTGGTGCTGGAGAACACCGTCCATGCCGCATCGACCACCAGCTCGACCCGCTTGTGGCGGGTCACGGTGACCGAGGGCGGCGGAAGGTGACGAAGCGAGTCGAGCAGTTCGGCGAAGCTGCGGTCGACGACGGCCATCAGCAGGCCGTCCCGATCGCCGAAGTGATACTGCACCACTCCCCACGTCACCCCGGCCCGATCGGCGATGTGCTTGGCGCTGGCCGCGGCGAATCCCTCGTCGACGACGCAACGCACGGTCTCGTCCAGGACACGCTCGCGGGTGCGGTCAGCCCGCTGCTGGCTGCCGCCGGGTGGGCGACGCGGGGCGGCCTTGGGTGTCATCGGATCAGGTCACCACATCACGTGGCGGGCGTGTGCCGCCGGAAGGTCGCGTGCCGCAAGCAGTCCCGGCGGAGCCGCACACGCGTCGTCGATCGCGTTGACCGCTCGCGCCGCGGTGGAGATCACCCCACCCTGGTTGTGGTCGACGCCGTCGAGGCCGAGATGGGTGTTGATCTCGACGCCGGGATCACCGTGCACCACGACACGGTGCACGCCGGGCCGGGCGTCGGGCGGATAGGGCCAGTGCGGTGCGGCGGCAGCGGTGAGCCGGTTCACGTGTTCCATCGTGATGACAGGCCGGCCGTCGTGCATCCCCTCGACCGCGAACCGGACGGCGGCGACCCGCCCGGGCGGGACGGTCATCATCGTGCAGTCGATGCGCTCGGTGCTCACCCAGTTCTCGTGGCGCTCGCGAACTTCGTCCAGGGTGATCCCGAGTAGATCGGCCAGGGAACGAACCTGACCGCCCCACAGTGAGGTCAGCACACCGGGGCTGAACATGATCGGGCAGTGGTCGGGCTCGGCGCCGAAACCGAAACTCACGCCGGTGAACTCGGCGTCGTCATAGCTGCCGTAGTCGCAGATCTCCGACACGGTGATGGCGGTGGCCCGCCCGGACAGGCTCAGTGCGGTGTACACCAGGGTGTCTCCGGAGAATCCCGGGTCGACACCGTTGAGGTACAACGATGTTCCGCCGATACGACAGGCCTCGGCCAACGGCTTGCGCAGCCATGCGTCGGCCTGATGCGGTGCGACCATCCACACCAGCGACGTGCCCACCACGTTGGTGCCCGCCCGCAGGAACCGGGTGATCTGATCGATCGCCTGCTGCGGACGGGTTTCGGCCTGTGAGGTGTAGACGACGCAGTCGGCCCCGAGTGCCACCAGTGCGTCGACGTCGTCGGTGGCCAGGACGCCGGTGGGCTGGTCGAGTCCGCACAGGTGCGCGGCATCACGGCCGACCTTGTCTGCGCCGTGCGCGTGCAGACCGATGAGCTTGAGATCCGGGCGCTCGATGATCATCCGCAGCGCGTGCCGCCCGACATTGCCGGTGGAGAACTGGACGACGGTCTTCACAGCAGATCCGTGATGGTCTTGAGGCCGGCGTCGTACAACACCCCGGGTAGCATGCCGCCGTCGATCTCGATGGTGGTTCCGTTGATGAAATCCGCTGTGCCGCTGCACAAGAACACGACGGCTCGTCCCACCTCGGCCGGTTCTCCGGCTCGGTGCAGCGGTACGTTGCGGAAGTAGGTCTCCCCCGTCGGGTCGTCCTTGGGCAACACGAACGACTTGAAGTTGTCGGTCATCGTCGGTCCCAGCGCCAGGCAGTTGACTCGGGCGTGCGGGCCCCACTCCTCGGCCAGCGAGCGGGTGAGCTGGTTCAGGCCCGCCTTGGCGGCGCCGTAGGACACCAGGGTGGGTGATCCGGCGGGGTGCCCGGCGCCGCTGGAGATGTTGACGATCGAGCCGGTGCCGTCCTGCTCACGCATCTGGCGGAACACCCGGATGGCGAACCACAGCGGGCTGATGAGGTTCATCTGGATCGCGAACGCATGGAATAGGACGGTGCGTTCGTAATCGTCGCCGCCACGGGGTGCGCCCTGGATGCGTTGAACGAGTTCGGGGACGTCCTCGGCGTGTGGGCTGGGCACGGTGCCGCCGGCATTGTTGACCAGGATGTCGATGCGGCCGTAGTCGGCGACGACGCCGGCGACGAAGGTGTCGATAGCGCGGTAGTCGCCCTGGTCGCAGACCCGCTGTGCGGACCGGCGCAGCCAGTCGGGATTGTCGGCGGTTCCGGGCAGCGCCTCGAGGGGGCCGCGTGAGCAGCCGATCACGGTGGCGCCGGCCCGCAGCAGTTCATGGGCGATGCCGACGCCCACGCCGCGGCTGGTGCCGGTGACGACGGCGATCTTGCCGTCCAGTGGTGCAGCGTCGGGCACGGTGTGATCCTTTCACCCCGGAGATTCTCATTGAGCGCTCAATATGATTACATGCTCAATGTTCTTGGGCAATGACTCCGGTTCGGAAAGGCAGCGGCATGGGTCTTCGCGGTGAGGCCGCCATCGTCGGGTACACCGAGCTTCCGTCGGTGAAGCGACCGTCCGGCCCCTTGGAGTTCACCCTTGAGCAGTGGGCACGGCTGGCGGCCGCGACCCTGACCGACGCGGGGCTGTCCCTGTCCGACGTCGACGGGGTGTGCACCAGCCACCTGCAGGAATCGCAGATCTTCGTCCCCTCGACGATCATCGAATACCTGGGTCTGAAGGCCAATTTCGCCGAGATGGTCGATCTGGGCGGCGCCAGCGCGGTGGCCATGGTGTGGCGCGCAGCGGCCGCCATCGAGCTGGGTCTGTGCAGCACCGTGCTGTGCGTGGTGCCGGCGACGCCGCTGACGCCGATGACGGCGAAGAAGCCGCCGGACTTCGGCGACATGCTCTACTTCGGGTCGTCCAGCAACCGCTACGGCTCGCCGCAGGCGGAGTTCGAGATCCCCTACGGCAACCTGGGCCAGAACGGTCCGTACGGTCAGGTCGCCACCCTCTACGCCGCCACCTACGGCTACGACGAACGCGCGATGGCCAAGATCAGCGTCGATCAGCGGGTGAACGCCAACCACACCCCCGGGGCGATCTTCCGCGACACCCCCATCACGATCGACGATGTCGTCAACAGCCCGGTCATCGCCTCCCCACTGCACATGCTGGAGATCGTGATGCCGGTTCTGGGCGGTGCGGCGGTCCTGGTGGCGGGCGCCGACGTGGCTCGCCGCTCGCGCAACCGGCCGGTGTGGGTGAAGGGTTTCGGCGAACGGGTCCCCTACAAGACACCCACGTACGCCCAGGACCTGCTGCAGACCCCGATGATCAAGGCCGCGGAGTCGGCGTTCTCGATGGCCGGCCGCACACCGGCCGACATGGACATGGTGTCGATCTACGACTGCTACACGATCACCGCGCTGCTGAGCCTGGAGGATGCCGGCTTCTGCGAGAAGGGCACGGGCCTGCAGTTCGTGACCGACCACGACCTGACCTTCCGCGGTGACTTCCCGATGAACACCGCCGGCGGCCAACTCGGCTACGGCCAGGCCGGGCTCGCCGGCGGTATGCACCACGTGTGCGATGCCACCCGTCAACTCATGGGGCGCGCCGGTGACACCCAGGTCAGCGACTGCAACCGCGCGTTCGTGTCCGGGAACGGCGGCATCCTCAGTGAGCAGACCACCCTCGTGCTGGAAGGTGACTAGCGATGAGCGACTTCGCCAAGCCGATGCCGATTCCCACGCCGACCACCCAACCGTTCTGGGATGCACTGGCAGAGCACAGGATCCGGATTCAGTACTCGCCGTCCACCGACCGGTATGTGTTCTATCCGAGGGTGCTGGCACCGGGCACGCTGGCCGACGACCTGCAGTGGCGCGAAATCTCGGGCGCAGGGTCGCTGTATACCTACACCGTGGCTCACCGGCCGGTGGCGCCGCACTTCGCCGGCGATGTGCCACAGATCCTGGCGGTGGTGCAGTGGGACGAGGGCCCGCGCTTCTCCACCGAGATCGTCAACGCCGAACCGGCCGATGTCCGAGTGGGGATGCGGGTGCGACCGGTGTTCTTCGACTATCCCGACGAGGGCGTCACGATGCTGCGGTACGAACCGGCATGAGACTCAACGGACGGCCGCGTCGGCCTTCCTGAGGGCGTCGACCTTGTCGAAGCGCAGGCAGACCGTGGTCCCCAGCTTGGAGGTGTCGATGGTGAGTTCGTCGGCCAGCGCCCTCATCAGCGGTATGCCACGCCCGCGCGTGCGTCCCCGGGTGGTGGGATCGGGCTCGCGCCAGCAGCCCTGGTCGGTGATGGTCACTGTCAACGTTGCGTCGACGCTGTTCTGAACAGCCTCCACATCGATGGTGCCGATACCGCGGTTCTTCAAGTAGGCAAATTCCGCGGCGTTGGCCAGCGCTTCGTTGACAGCGAGCACGACGTCGCTGAATCGGGTCTCGTCCAGCGCCACGCGCCGGCGCAGCCAGGCGGCGAACTCGTTCCGCACGTGTCCAGCCGCGTAGGGGTCAGCGGTGAATTCGTTGAATGCGAACCGGTTGCCGTCGGACGTCGGACAGGGGTAACTCGGTGTCGTCATGGCGAAATTTCGTATACCCAACCGTCCGATCGGTTACTCGCCCAGCGCGTTCCGCGCCTCGGTCAGGGTCGGATACAGGCCGATGATATCGGCCAGGCCGATCAGCGTCAGCGGCCTGCTCGTCGCGGGTCCGCTGGCGACCACGGCGAATCGGATGTCGGAGGCGGCCTGCTCACGGGCGGCGACAAGCACGCCCATGCCGGCCGAGGCCAGGAATTCGACATCGGTGAGGTCGACGATGATGGCCGTCGGGTTCTTCTTCAGAGAAGTGGTGATGCTCGCCTCCAGTTGGGGCGACGTCAACATGTCGACGACCCCGGAAGCGGAGACGACGACCAGTCGGCCGAACCACTCCTCGTTGATCACACAACCGGCGTCAGGCGCCGTGGTGACGTTGTCGGTGGTGGCAGTGGCTTGCTCGTCCAAGATTCACACCTCACTGGACAGCACGCCGGTGCGGCGTGCTCGGAGTTACGTCATGCCTGCAAGGCTGCCGTCTGAACCTGGCAAGAACTTTCTAGGGTTCTGCGCCGATTTGCTTGCGACGCGGGGTCTACGCCTCACATATCCAAGGCGGGACTCTCCAAGGTTAACGCATATCGGCGCCGGCAACCGATTCACGGGACACGATGTCGCCGTCCGGTCGCCGTGCCGAGGCCGGTCCGGCCAGGTGGGACGCCGCGAATTGGTCAGACCACTGACGCTCGTGCCACGACCGCCCACCCGTACGACGAGAGCACCCATCAAGGCCGAACCGCCCGTCGTTCACGCTCCCGGTTTCAATCAGCCCATCCCACGCAGGCACCGCGGCCCGAAACCCCAAGACCGTGGATCGGGCGGCCCCTCCGACAACCCATCCACCGGCCGACCACCTGGAATCGGCTGATTCTCCCGGCGGGACCGCGCGCGGGAAAATTCCTCGAGGAAAAGTGTCATGAATCAGCACAACTGCCGCTCCTACCTGTGGGACCACCCGAAACCACAGCAAGGAGCACGCCATGACCACTGCCTACCAGCGGCCGAATCCGACCCGACCCCATCCGATGGTGCCGACGGCGTACCGGGGATACCGCCTGCCCGCGGGACAACCACGGAGCCCGTTCCCGCCGATGTCGGGGATGGCGCGGCCGGCGACCGCCCCGCCGAGCCCCATGCCCGTGCGGCCGGCGGTGCGCAAGAGCGCCAAGGTCTCCTTCCAGTGCGGCTATCACATCGTCTGGTGCACCCAGTACCGGGCGCCCGTCATCGATGAGGTCGTCGGCCAGCGACTCAAGAAGATCATCGCCGACGTTGTCGCCGAGAAGGAGGCGTGGCTCGTGGAGGTGAAGGTGGCCAGGAACCACGTCTACCTGGTGGTGGAGGTGTCGCCGCAACTCGGCATCCATCGCCTGGTGAAAGCCATGAAGGCGGCCTCGGCCCGCGAACTGCGTCAGGAGTTCCCGGCACTGCGGTCCCGGCTGCCCTCGCTGTGGACCAACTCCTATCACGTCAGCACCGTGGGAAGCCTCGCGCCGTTGGCGATGGTTCAGCAGTATGTCGAACAGCAGCCGACCCGGGAAAGTCGCCGGGAAGAGCCGGTAAGTGAATTCACTTGCGGGGCAAGCCAAGAACCATCTGCGCGATGATGTTGAGCTGGATCTCGGTGGTTCCCCCGCCCAGCAGTTCGGCCGGCGTGTGCAGATACGGCAGCACGACGGGCGGCTCGGAATCCTCGACCAGCCCGAGCCCGGCGCTCGACTCCAGCGTGGCCTTGAACGCCCGGCGCAGCATCAGGCTCGTCGCCACCTTGACGATGCTGGACGTCGGACCGGCGGCCTGGCCTCCGAGTAGCCGGATCGTCTCGCGCACCACCAGGGCCTTGATGGCGTTGGAGTAGGCGGTGGTGTCGCCCAGTGAACGCAAGCACCGCGTCCCGGTCCGGCCCGCCGGTCCCGGCCAGGTAGCGCAGGACGCCGGTGCGGTCGTTGTGCACGTAGGCGCCGATCGCCACCCGTTCCTCGGCCATCGTGGCGATGGCGTGATCCCAGCCACCGGTGGGCTCGCCGAGCAGCATCTCGTCACCGATGAACACATCGGTGAGAAAGACCTCGTTGAAGTCGGCGTCACCGGTCGCCTGCCGGATCGGGTGGACATCGACGCCGTCGGCTTCGCATGTCGAGGATGAAGTAGCCGATGCCGCGGTGCTTGGCCGCGGCCGCATCGGTGCGGGCCAGCAGCGCACCGTAATCGGCGCGGTGCGCCGACGACGTCCAGATCTTGTGCCCGTTGATCCGCCAGCCGCCCTCGACCTTGGTGGCACGGGTGGTCAACGAGGCCAGATCGGAACCGGCGCCGGGTTCGCTGAACAGCTGACACCAGGCCAGTTCACCGCGCAGCGTCGGCTGCATGAACCGCTTCTGCAACCCCGGAGGTGCGGCGCCGCAGGATCGTCGGCAGGATCCACTCGGCAATGCCGACCGAAGGCCGGATCAGGTCGGGCCGCTTGTTGAACTCCTCGTCGATGATGAGCTGCTGTAGCGGCGTCGCGTCGACGCCCCACGGCGCCGGCCAGTGCGGGTCGATCAGGCCCGCGTCGGCGATGAGCGTGCGCTGCGGGCCGACCATGAACTGCGGGTAGTCACCCTGACGGCCGTCGCCGTCGTTGGGCAGTTGCGCGGCCCGATCCAGGACGCCGGCCGACCCGGGCACGGAACTCCGACTCGGCGTCACCGAGTTTGAGCGACATGTCTCGGCTGTGGTCGAGCACCTGCTCCCCCAGTCCGCCGGGCCCACCCGGTGGCGGGGCCGACCGAGGCCGACAGGCTGATAGCGCGACGCCAGTAGAGGTGCAGGTCGTGTTCCCAGGTGAAGCCGATGGCGCCGAACATGGTCAGCGCGTCCAGGACCAGTTCGGGAGCGGGGGCCACCGCCATGATGGCGGCCGCCGCTGCCGCGAGCTGATGCTGCTCCAGCGGCTCGTCGGCAGCGCGCACGGCATCCCAGGCCGACGCCATCGCCAGCTCGCTGTTCACCAGGAGCATGGCGGCCCGATGCTGCAGCGCCTGGAAGGTGCCGATCGACCTTGCCGAACTGCTCGCGGGTGCGCAGATGGGCGGTCGACGGCGTTGACGCACCAGCGGATGCTGCCGGCGGCAGCGCACGAAACGAGGCCGACGACAAGGGATTCCGCGCGTTCCGGGTCGATCCCGGTCAGCTGTGCGCGCACCGGATGCCCGTCCAGACGCAGGATGCCGACATCGGTGGTCAGGTCGGTGCCGCGCTGCGGCTCTGACGGCCACCGCCGCAGCGGTGGCGTCGACGACGAACCAGCGCAGAGTCCCCGTCGGGGCAGCGGGCCGCGACGATGAGGGCTGCGCCGAGCACGCGCCCAGAGTCGGCTCCGAGACGCCGCTGAACCGCCAGTCAGCGCCTTCTGCGGTGGCCACGAATTCGCTTCGCTGAGCCAGGATCACCGCGGCGGTGCCGCCCTCGCGAGATCGGTCAAGAGCGCCTCGCGCGGATCATCCGGTCGGCCAGCAGCGCCACCGCGCCGGCGGTGACGGTCGCCAGCAACGGGCCGGGCAGCAGCGCCGTGGCGGCGGCCTCGATCGACGCAGGCAAGGTCGACCAGCCCACCGCCCTGCCCGCCGACATCCTCGGCGAGGTGAACGGCATGGAAGCCGTGCGCGACGAGTTCGTCCCACCACGCCGGAAGCTCACCGGCGGCCAGCGGGTCGAAGTCCGCGCGGGTCTTGTCCACCGGCGCGTACCGCGAGGCGAACTTGCCGACCGCCTCGCTGAGTTGGCTGCTGTTCGGGCGTCAATCCGATGGGCACCGATTGTCCTCTACTTTGCGGTCTGGGCGCGAGCCGTCACAGCGATCCTGTCAGAGGTCGGGCGCCGGCAAGACCAAGGTCTCGGCTAGCGGACGTCTGCGCCTCGTATGCTGCAGGTATGACCGATGCCGTGCCGGCGATGCTGCCGCCGGGCCCCCGCCTGCCCCCGCCGGTGCAGGCGGCGCTGATGTTGCGGTACTGGCCCCGGTTCGTGGCAGCGTGCCGGCGGCGTTACGGCGGCACCTTCACGCTGCGGGTGGCGTCGATGGGGACGCTGGTCTACCTCGACCGACCCCGCCGACATCAAGAAGGTCTTCGCCGGCGATCCCGCGATTTTCCATGCCGGCGAGGCGAATTCGATGCTGACCGGGCTGCTGGGACCGACCTCGGTCCTGGTGGTCGACGACGAGGTGCACCGCGATCGGCGTCGGCTGATGCTCGCGCCGTTCCATCGTGACGCGGTCGCCCGGCAGGCGCGGCTGATGGCCGAGATCGCCGCCGACGAACATCGCCTACTGGCCGGTGGGCACGACCTTCGCCGGTCGGCGCCGAGGATGTCGCAGATCACCCTGGAGGTGATCCTGCGCACCGTCATCGGCGCCAGCGACCCGGACCGGCTGGCCGCGCTGCGGGACGTCATGCCGCGGCTGCTGAACCTGGGTGCCGTTCGAACTGCTGGCCATCGCCAATCCGACCCTGCAGCGACCGCCGGCCGTGGCGAGGCGTGCGTCGGCGCATCGCCGAGGCCGACCGGCTGCTGTACGCCGAGATCGCCGACCGCCGCGCCGACCCCGACCTGGCCACCCGCACCGACGCGCTGGCGATGCTGGTGCGCGCGGCCGACAGGACGGGCGCACGATGACCGACTCGGAACTGCGCGATCAGCTGATGACGCTGCTGGTGGCCGGCCACGACACCACCGCCACCGGGTTGTCCTGGGCACTGGAGCGGCTGACCCGCCATCCGGCTGCGCTGGCCAAGGCGGTGCAGGCGGCCGATGCCAGCGCAGCGGGCGACCCCGCCGGCGACGAGTACCTGGACGCGGTCGCCAAGGAGACGCTGCGCATCCGCCCGGTGGTGTTCGACGTCGGCCGCGTCCTCACCGCGCCGGTCGACATCGGCCGGCTATCGGCTGCCCGCCGGGGTGATGGTGGCGCCGGGCATCGGCTTGGTACACGCCGACCCGCGGGTCTATCCGCGAGCCGGACCGTTTCGATCCGGACCGGATGCTGGGCGCGACGCTGAGCCCGACCACCTGGTTGCCGTTCGGCGGCGGGAACCGGCGCTGCCTGGGTGCGACCTTCGCGATGGCCGAGATGCGGGTGGTGCTGCGCGAGGTGCTGCGGCGGGTTGAACTGGACACCACCACCGCGCCAGGCGAGCGGCAACGGGTCAAGCACGTGATCCTGACGCCGGACCGAGGCGGGCGGATACGAATCGCGAACGCCAAGGAACCGCCGGTCTTCGGCCTACGGAGATCGCCCTGGGCGCACCCCGCAGGACCTTCCTCTGAGATCCAAGGTACGAGAAAACAACAGCGTCAATTTTAGTTATTTGCGGGCGGGAGTCGACAGGAGCAGAAGTCGACCTCGCTGCTACCTTCATTAGCTATGAAAACCCGACGCTCAGCGCGCGAGGTCATATCGCAGTTGGCGCCACAAACTTCGAACCGGTTGTTGGTCGCGGTACTGCGAAGAATTTTCGGACCCGACGTCTATATTCGTGACGGCTTGGTCAGTATGCATCGGCACGCGTTTATGGAGGATCCGCTTTTCCAGCGTGCCTATCCAGCGCGGCACACAAGCCACGTACGGTCAGGACCTCTACCAATGGCAGTGGCGGGTGCACGTCGCGTTATGGGCGGCCGCAAACGCCAGCCGCTGATGGGGATTTCGTCGAGTGTGGCGTTAATTACGGGTTCATGAGCAGCGCCGTGATGGAATCCTGGACTGGGATCGGCTCGGCAAGACGTTCTATCTGCTCGACACCTTCAAGGAGTCGATCCCCGCTTCATCACCAAACGGAACCGAAGGAGGAGCTGGACAAGAACCAGATACAGCCTCAGCACAGGTTTCTATGTCGACTCGGTCGAAGCGTGTCCAGGCCAACTTCGCGCAGTGGCGCAACCAGCGCATCATCGTCGGCTCGATTCCGGAGACGCTCGAGCAAGTCGAGGCGCCCGCCGTGGCTTTTCTGCATATCGACATGAACCGTGCTCCACCCGAAGTCGCCGCGCTGCGCTATTTTTGGCCGCGCCTGGTCACCGGGCGCCGTCGTGTTGCTGGACGACTACGCCTACATGGGGTTCGAAGAACAGCGCATCGCGATGGATGCCTTGGCGGACGAACTGGGTGTGTCGATCTGCGCACTGCCTACCGGCCAAGGCCTCTCATCAGGCCGCCGCACGAACAGGAAGCATGAGTCCGCACTTCACGGCTGAACTGCGAAGAAACTGCGTGGTCCCGGCTGGGATCGAACCAGCGACCTTCCGCGTGTGAAGCGGACGCTCTTCCACTGAGCCACGGGACCGGGTGGCGGGCACACCTTGACGGTGGCGATTTCGCCGACGAGGAGACTAACACGAGAAGGCGATTGGGCCTGAATGCGCTCGTCGCGGGACGTGACCATAGGGATTTGTGTGGCTTCCCTCCGGTGCGACTATTGTCGTGCTTCGCACCGGGTGACGATCTCACCCGAGGCACGCGGATGTAGCGCAGTTGGTAGCGCATCACCTTGCCAAGGTGAGGGTCGCGGGTTCGAATCCCGTCATCCGCTCGAGGGTGCAACTGGCATCAGACCCAACGGTGGAGTGGCCGAGTGGTGAGGCAACGGCCTGCAAAGCCGTGCACACGGGTTCGATTCCCGTCTCCACCTCCGAAGGATCTATCCCGCGCGATTAGCTCAGCGGGAGAGCGCTTCCCTGACACGGAAGAGGTCACTGGTTCAATCCCAGTATCGCGCACCACGATCGATGCAGGTCAGGTGGTGATTTTGGTGCGGTCGCCGGACCCTCGCCCCACATACGCACCACATCCCGGCGAGATCGATTGGTACAAGCATGGTCTTTGGGGAGCGGATCGGACCTGAGGTTCCCCGAGGTGCAGGGCCGGCGGCCGCCGTTGGCTCGGCTGACGAATGCCTACGAAGATTGGGTGCTGTCGGCCTGCGCGACGGACACCACTGTCCTCACCCAGTTCATTAGAGTCACCGGCTTCGTCGACCCACCCGCTCGACGTGTCAGCCCGTCATTTGTGTTCCGAACCGCGCGTGCCCATCTGAGGCCCAACAGAGTGCTGCATCCTCAGACGAATCAGCTGCCTTAGGTCTAGACAGGAGGTTGAGCCCGCGACTGACTTCGTTTCAGCGAGCACCGGCTCAAGGAGGTGATGTCGTGAACTGTCTTGCGATGGCCACCGCCGAGCGGACAGACCTGGCCGATCTTCTAGCGACTCTCACGCCCGGGCAGTGGGAGGCGCCGTCGCTGTGTGCGGGCTGGCGTGTCCGGGACGTGGTCGCTCATGTGATGAGTTTCGACGGCGTCAGTCTTCTGGGCATGTTTCGCCGAGCCATCCGCGGTCGGATCGTCCACATCAACCAGGTGAGCGTTGACGAACTTGCATCGCTCACTACCGAACAGCTCCTCGACCGGCTACGGTCTCAGCTGCGGCCACAGGGGCTGGCCGCCACCTTCGGGGGCCGGCTCGCCCTGCTCGACGTCACGATCCATCATCAGGACATCCGCCGCCCGCTTGGTCTACTCCGCCAGATCCCGGCTGAGCGCTTGCGATGGGTCCTGGCCGACAGCGTGCGTAGTCCAGAGCTCCCGGGGTGGCGTCTCGCCCGCGGTGTACGCCTGATGCCGACCGATCTGGACTGGAGCCACGGGTCGGGACCGGAGGTGACCGGACCGGCGGAAGCCGTGCTGATGGTGATCGCAGGTCGGGCGAGTGCCATCGGCGAGCTCGCCGGTCCGGGACAGTCGGTGGTGGCCAGGCGGCTCACCCGCTGACGGTGCCGGCATGGATCCGCATCTGGTCGCCCTGGTCCGTGCCGGAGCCGCCTTCCACAAGGGCAGACTACTGGAACGCCCCACCCACATAACCCCATCGACCCCGCCCTCAAACGGCTATCAGCAGACGGGAACGGAGGTCGCCTGAAACCTAAGACTTAGCATGACACGGGGACTATGCCGCTGCGGTGTAGCGTCGACGGCGTTTGGGAAGCTCAACCAGTTCGGCATGGGCGTGGCTGTCCGCCGCCGCTCTCAAAGAGCCCTCGCTCGCGGCCGAACACTAGGGAACAACTGCATCCCCGGGGATCACGATGACGGCTCCGCCCACTCCTGGCACGCCGAAAGCTTGCACGACCGGAGTCCCGCATCGATGTAAAGGGAATGATCCAGTGGGACAACAACTACAGGCTGAACTAGTAACCCCCGCACGTGGGCAATCACGATCGCCTAGCGAATACGAAGTCTTCCACCACCCGGCCGGCGAGACCTCGCGCGGCCCAGGTCCACCCCCTTACTCGAGGGGCCTCGGAACCGCGAATGCGGAACGCAACGCGATGTTCACCCCGACCTTTACGGGTGGTGGACTGTCCGTTTGGGCTACGGCCAAGCCGTTGCTGTTCTTCAGTTATGGGTCTGCCGGAGTTCGTATGCGAGACGATCAGCGACGCAGACGAGTTGCGCCGAACTTCGTGCCGTCGGGGATCGCAGCGCGCAGTGTCGAGTTCCGCGGGTCCGCGGCCCGGTCAGGGCTCGAGCGGCGCGGAGCGACGGATGAGATGTCGCTGAGAGTTTCACGATCAGCGCGTGATTGACTGCGCAGCGGGTAGTCCGAGCTGAACAGATCAACAACTGTCTAGCACCGCCCTCAACGTGGATGTCCGGTGCGCCGGAAGGTTCGAACGATGTCGCCGGTCACGCAAAGTCCCAACGGACGCTTAACCTCGGGACTACGTCAAGTCAGCCGCAACCCGGGCCACTTCCGGATGGGCCGGTGGTACCTGTTGGCCGAGGGCTTGTTGTTGATCGCCCTGGGCATCGCCGGGTTCGCCTCCGACGCGATGCATCCCGGCGCCGCACCCGCGGGCGCCCCGGTGCTGGTATTGGCGATGACGCCCTGGCACAGCGCGATACTGTTCGGATTCGGTTTGCTGGCCGCTCTCAGTAGCCTGCGGCGCCGCGCGGCGATCACCGTCACCGTAGCCGGCGCAGTGACTTTCGCGGTTCTGGTGATCGTCGGAGCGGTTGCTGCGGCACATCACGCGCCGGGTCCATTAGGACTGGAACCGCGCGACATAGTGTTGCACGGAGCGCTCGCCGCACTGAATTTCGCCGTACTGTACTGGCTTATCCCCGATGTGCTGGAAGGACCGGACTGGATCCGGCGCCCGAGGTCTCGAGAGCGTCACCGGCCCGACACATCGACGCCGCCGCCGGCCCGAGTCGCTTCTGCAAGCCCTGATGTACCGACCGGTGCGTTCGCCGAGCACAGCAACGACCGGCCGGACAGCAGGGCGGACTCCCACCCCGGCGACGCGGGCGGTCACCGCGGCGCGCAATGGGTGCTCGATGACCAAACCCAACGCGGCACCCCGCAGCTGTGGCTTTCCCGGCACGCCCGATCAGCCTCGATCGCCGCCGCCGGCGTGGCCGCCGTCGCTGCCACTCTCGCACGCTTGCGCCGCAAATGACATACGCCGGATGTAGATCGGCGTCCGCTTGACGCGACAACCGTTTGCCCCGTTGATCTTCCGTGCGCGGGGGTCGCTCCTGGTGAACCGGGAGGGGGCGCCCCAGACTACCGGGCGGTGTCGATCCCGGCTTCGGCGAGACCAGCGCGTATCGCTTCGCCACACTGCTGGTCGGCATGGACCACCGTGAGGCGGCCGCCGTCCGCCAGGGGGTTCCTCAGCCGTTGACCCGTCGAACTGCTTCACGCCCTCTTCGTCTGTGACGTCGTCCTCCAGGTCGTTCTCCTCGTCTATGAGGGCGAGGAGGCTTTCAAGCTTCGCCGACGTATATCGCCCCCTGTGGTCTGAGGACATCCTTTGTGAAACTCGCCGAACAATGGTCGGCAAGCTCGGAGCCACAGACGAGGTGGCCGACAATCCAATCGCGGTCATGGTTGACCACTTCGCCTTGTCACGATGGCGACCCACCGCCCCCACCAGCGGGAACCGTTCATTGTGATGGGCGCAACGATTGAGCGGTCCTTGTAGTGGGCAATGGGTTGAGACACAAACACGTAATGGGAAGGGGAACAACGTGGCGCGTTTCGAGTTCAACAAGGCAGGGATGAAGAAGCTCGAGGACGACCTGATCGAGCAGTTCCCCGCCGGGATCCGAATTCCACTAGACGGATCCGAGGATGCTGCGATCCGAAGTGTCACCGATCAGCTTGCGCAGATGGGCGTGATGCCCAATGAATCCGAGATCCGCGAGATGAAGGCCGCATGAGCCGCCATGATTGGGACTGGCTGGGCCGCATGGCCGCCAAGTTGTGTGGTGCCGCCCACCCGAGGCCGCTTGAGCGCGCGGCGGCAAGGCGCTTGATGCTGCCATCAAGCAACAGCACGCCCCAGCCGGCGAAGTTCCGCTACCGGATGGACAACCCAGCGCCACCTAAGCGCGAGTACGACTTGGTTCGAAACGCCCGAGGCGACCAAGCACGGCAACCCGGCCAGCGGGTGTGAGTGGTGATTGGCTTCTTGGCCGCGAGTCGTGGTTTGACTCTGGGCATTTCGGGCTAAAGGGCGTCAGCAGCTTTGCTTCGACGTACAGAGAACGAGTGATGGGATGCGGACGGCATGGCAATTGATGCCGAGTTTCAGACCTGGTGGGATCGGCTTTCTGAGGACTACAAGGCGCACCTGAAAGCCGCCACGGCCGATGACCTTCGGCCGGCTACAACACGATTACTGCTCCAAACTGCCTGCCCGCTCGGCCTAATCGGCACGAGGTGGGAGGCGCCCGCAGGCCAGAGATGGGGCTCGCAGCGAGAAATCCGCTGGAGGTGGCCCGAGCCGGTTCGTCGGTTCGTGCTGTCGCGCTGACCTGCTCGCCGTTGAATTTGCGCGGCCGAAATTTCCCCGCATCGTAATTGGCGCAGGCGAAAATTGTTGTGGCAGTATACAACTTGCGCCTTGATGCAGTCATTGCATGCGGTAAGTTTACGGGGGATCATTCTTCATCAACCGGGGTAGCGGAACAGGAGGGATTGTTGACGAAGCGCGAGTACGGACTGCGAATGCCCAACGTGATCACCGGCTGCAGAGTCGTCCACAAGACCGACGATGAGCGCACTGCCCGTATCTGGCAGAAGGTCAAGCTTGGGAATCAGATGCAAGTCGTGTGGCGTGAAGTGGGTGACTGGCAGCACGACAATCCGACATCGGTAGAGGCAGTGACCGCTTCCGATCCAGCCGATTCGTCCGACGAGTTCGCTGGGGCTAGCTGAAAGCAGCCGCGTCGGGCGTCAGACGGCCGATCCCCTCCACGGGCTGGCGTGCCGTCCGGTCGGAACTGGGCAACGGGCACTCCCAACGTCAGTCGAGCAGCCAGCCTGGGTTGCGTCTTCCCGCAAACCAGCGCAGGACACGCACCTCTCCACTAGATTATTGACTGATAAGCACGCAATTTTTTGTCTCGATTTCGAGGCTTTGACTGCGACTGAATTTGAATAGACAAATACGAGGGGGCGAAAGCCGTGCCGCTGCGACCAAGTTTTATGGTGCCTCTTTTCGTGCTGGCGACGGCCGGGTTGGGAATCGGATTCGCCGCGCCTGCCGCCGCCGACTGCAATTACAGCGGTGGGACGACGCTGTGCTCCAGCACCGGAACCGTGCGGGGCGGGTCCGCACCGCCTCCAGCCACCTTCAATCCGTATCCGTGTAACGGGGACCCGACGTGCGACTACTACGACAACTGGAACCCGAACGTGTACCTGGACATTGGTCGTCCCGGGATCGGTATCGGCGGTAGGCCGGGCAGGGGCTAGCCGCTCCATGATTTCGTTTCCCCAATCACTTTCGAGGAGTCCCAACATGTCGCGTCTCATGAATCGCACGCTCACCCGGATGCTCGTATTGGGCGGTGTCGCTCTTTCGGGGTTGGTTGCGTCACCTTCGGCACTGGCCGATTCTGCCCCGAACTGCTCAGCCGCGGACCGGGCGAGCATCAATGCCGGGGTGCAGGCTGCGACGTCGGCCTACCTGTTCACCCATCCGGACGTCAACGACTTCATGACGGGCCTCAAGGGCCAGCCGGTTGACCAGGTCCTGGGCGACGTCAAGAACTACCTGGACGCCAACCCCCAGGCCAAAGCCGATATCCAGGGCATCCGCCAGCCGCTGGCCGACATGCGCGACCGCTGCGGGCCTCCCCTGCTCGAGCAGCCCTAATCCGCCCGTCGCGGGAATACGGTTTCGCCGCACTTGGCGAATAGCCTTAAAAAAACACCGAACGTCTCAATTTTTCGCCGGAAAAAGCCCGGCGGTAGGAAGTGACGAACACTCCGGGAACTACCGAATTCCGCTGATATTGTCGGCAGCGTGAATTGTTGTCCTCGTCGGACAATTGCAACGGTTGAGGGGTAGTCGTCCATGGTCCAGGCCAGAGCCGAAGCGACCCGTCGGCGCATCGTCGACGCCGCGGTGACCCTGTTCGGCGAGCACGGCTACGGCGATACCGGGCTCGCCGACGTCATGCAGCGCGCAGAGGTCAGCAAAGGCGCGTTCTACTACCACTTCGAATCCCAGGAAGCGCTGGCCTCGGCCATCATCAATGAGGGGATCGCGCAGCTGCTGGACACGTTCCACGACGTGACCGCAGATCCGGCGCCGGCTCTGGAGAACACCGTCCGCGCCACCTTCCGGCTTGCCCACATGACTCTGAACGACGACCTGGCCCGGATCGCCAACCAACTCCGCCAAGCGCTGAGTCAGGTCAGCGGCGCGGGGGCCAAGACCTACGTCTACGCCACCCAGGGGTTCCTCGATCAGGTCGAGAAGGCCGTCGCCGAGGGCGATCTACGTGCTGACATCGCAGCACCTGGCGACGTTGCGGAGACGATCTGTGCCGGGGTGCTGGGCTGCCATCTGCTCTCGGACGCTATCGGCGACGATCCGTTCGCCCGGCTGGCCCGGACATGGCGGGTGCTGTTGCGGTCGATCGTGTCCGATGACGCGCTGCCCTACTTCCACGACTTCCTGGCCCGGACGTTGGCGCAGTACTCGCAGCCGACCAACACACCCGCGGCTCGAGAACTGACCGGCGCCGGCAACGGCGCGCCGTCAATGCCTGTCTGATATCGCGAGGTCTATCCGCCGACGCCGGCGCCCTGGGACTGCGTCCACAGGCAGTCTCCGCTCAGCTTTATCGAGAACAACCTCGGCAGCACCTGAAGCGACAGTGGCTGGCCCGGCTCACCCGCTGAAATCTCGGGCGGTGCAACCACTCCCGCACGTACGACAGTCACCTGTTCGGCCGTGCACTTTTCACCCGGACCTTGCGGGGCAGCCGTCCACTGCCCCGACGACAGGTTGGGGTTGCGCAACCCCTCACCGTGCAGGGTGATCGCAGGTCCGTAGCTGAGCCACGTGTCGTTCGGCGGGAACGGTTCGACGACGGGCACCCAGCTGCTCGGCGCGTTCGGCTCGCCCTGGCACATCAGGTAGCCCCCGCGGTCGGGCAAAGCGGTCATCGCACCCGACGCAGCCGCCGGGCACGATGTTCCCGCCTGCGGCACAGGGGAATCCGCCGTGGCCGTCGCCGATCCCAACGGCAGCACGATGCAGGCGGCGACCGTCGCCGGTGCCAACATCGCGCCGAACCGCCTCATCTGGTGCACTCCCCCATGTTTACGACATCTTGTGTGGTCAAGACTACGTCGAGATCACACCAGGTCGGCACACTCCGCCCGATCCGGCAACCCGAATTCCGTGACCAAGGGTGCCGGTCCCCGGGACGAACGCCCCTACCGCACGCGGACCGGCATGGTGCTGAATAGGGGCCGTGACGCGACACGAGGCAGCCGGGTGCTCGCGATCCGGGTGGAACTGCAGTCCCATCTCAGCCGAAGAAGGGCAGCCGCCGTTTCCGGGACAGCCGGTGCAGCGCGGCCTGCATGACCCGCCGGACATGGGAGTCCACGGCAGCGACGTCGACGTCGTCGCCGTACTCGGCGAGCACGTCGATCGGCTCGAGCACCTCGGTGACGATCTTGGCCGGCAGAGGCATGTTGACCGGGACCAGGATGCTGAGTCCGAACGGGAAACCGAACGAGATCGGCAGGATGTCGGTGCGGAACAGTCGGCGTTCGAGTTTGGCCAGTCCCAGCACCCGCGCCAGCCAGACGCCACGACTGAGGTACAGCTGTGTCTCCTGCCCGCCGATCGACACCATCGGCACGATGGGGGCATTCGCAGCGGCCGCCGCCTCCACATAGCCGGTGCGCCCGGCGAAGTCGATGACGTTCTCGGTCAGCGACGGACGGTAGACGTCCTCGTCACCGCCGGGGAACACCATCACGGCGGTCTCGGCGGCCAGTGCCGCGGCAGCGTTCTCCGGGCAGGCGTGCACGATTCCCAGGTGCGGCAGCAGTTCGGCCGCCGGCCCGTGGAACAACGAGTCGTGCGCCAGGGTGTAGAGCGGTTTGCCGTAGCCGAACTTCTCGTAGAAGTCGACGGCGAACACCGCGAAGTCAGGGGTGATCAACCCGCCGGAATGGTTGCCTACCAGCAGGCAGCGCCCGGGCGGGATGTTCTCGAGTCCGTGGACCCGGGAACGGTGGTACACCTTGACAATCGGGCGCAGCAGTTCCACCGCGCGCTTGGTCAGGCCGGCGTCCCACCTGCCGACTTCGGTCGACCTGACATCACTGTCACTACTCATGCTCACGGCCTCGATTTCAGCTCAACCGTACGCCGACGCCGACCGGCTACGACCAGCTTTCGGTCCCCTCGTCCGGCGACGTCTCAGCAGGAGGCACCGTTGTGTCGTTCGTGAAGTTGTTGTTGTCCTTCGCGCCGTGGATCGCGTTCCTGATCATCGCCAGGGACACGATGCACCGCGTCGAGATCGGCCTGGTGACGGCGCTGGTCGTCTCCGTCGTCATGGCGGTGCTCAAACTGCACCGCGGCATCATCATGTACATCGGGCTGATCTTCTTCACCGGCGCGACCATGGCGGTGCTGGGCTTCGAGAACGTCTGGACCATCCGCCACCTCGGTGTCCTGGCCAACGGCGCGCTGGCGATCGGAGCCTGGATCACGCTGCTGATCAACAAGCCGTTCACTCTGGAATACGCGCGCCAGCACACCGATCCGGCCAAATGGAGCGACCCGGTGTTCATCCGGGTGAACGAGCAGCTCACCACCGTGTGGGCAATCACGTTCACTCTCAACACCGTGATCGCGTGGGCTCTGATGAGGCACCTGATGCCGGAATGGGCTTGCCACGCAACCAGTTACGCGACGCTCATCGCGGCGGCGGCGTTCACCTCGTGGTACCCGGCGCACCTGCGGAGCGCAGCCCTCAAGGCCGCGAAGACGTCCCCGGAACGAACCTAGGCGTACAGCTTGTCGATGTTGTCGTGGAAGTTCTCCACGACGGACTTGCGCTTGAGCTTGAGGCTCGGCGTCAAGTCACCCGCCTCGACGGTCAGTTCCCGGTCGATGATCGAGAAGCGCTTGACCTGTTCCCAACGGTTGAGGTGCTTGTTCAGCGTGTCGACGTACCCGCCGATGAGCTCACGCGTCTTCTCGTCGCGGGCCACCTCTTGGAAGGTCTTGCCCTCCAGCCCGTTTCGGTCGGCCCACTCCCTGATCGCCTCGCCATCGAGGCTGACGAGCGCAACACAGTACGGCTTGCCCTCGCCGTAGACGATGATCTCGCTGGCGAACGGGCACATGCCCTTGAACGCGGCGGAGATGGCCGAGGGCGCCACGTACTTGCCCTGGGAGGTCTTGAACATGTCCTTCTTGCGGTCGGTGATCCGCAGGAAGCCCTCCGCGTCGAGCTCACCGATGTCGCCGGTGTGGAACCAGCCGTCGGCGTCGATCGCCTCCGCGGTGGCCTCGGGCAGATCGTGGTATCCGCTCATCACACCGGGACCCTTGAGCAGCACCTCGCCGTCATCGGCGATCTTGACGTCGGTCTGCGGAAACGTCCACCCCACCGTGCCGAACCGGTAGGCCTGCGGCCGGTTCAACGACGACGCCGCCGAGGTCTCCGTCAGCCCGTAACCCTCGAGCACGACGACGCCGACCGCGTCGAACCACTGCGCGACATCGCGGTCCAGTGCCGCCGATCCCGAGATGAAGAACCGCAGCCGCCCGCCGAAGCGTTGCCGGATGGTCGAGAACACCAACCGGTCGGCCAGCTTCTGCTGCACCGCGAGCAGTGGTGACACCCGATGACCGGCCTGCTTGGCCCGCGAAACCTGCAGCCCGATGCCGACGGCCCAGTCGAACAGGCGCTTCTTGACCCCACCCTCCTCGACCATCATCTCGGTGATCCGGCCGTGCACCTTCTCGAAGATGCGCGGGACGGCGCCCATGAACGTCGGGCGGATGATCGCCAGGTTCTCGACGATCTTGTCCACGCGTCCGTCGATCACCGTCGGGAAGCCGATCACCAGCGGCAGCGCCAGCATCACCTTGCCGAATGAGTGCGCCAGCGGCAGCCAGAGGTAGTTCAGGTCCTTGTCGCTCAGCACGCCCAGGGAATCCAGCGCCGACGCGGTATAGGTCCACGCCTCGTGGGTCAGCCGCACACCCTTCGGCTTGCCGGTGGTTCCCGAGGTGTAGATCAGCGTCGCCAACTGGTCGGGCCGGATGGCCTCGACGCGCTCGGTCACCGCATTCGGCGAGTCGGCCAACAGCTGCTTGCCGAGCTGCTCGAGGTCCTCGAGACTGATCACCCAGTCGCCGTCACCCTTGCCGTCGATGATGACGACCTTCTCCACCGCCGGTATCTCGCTGCGTCGGTCGATCAGCTTGTCCACCTGGGTCTGATTCTCGGCGACGACGACGCGGCTGCCCGAGTTCGCGACGATGAACGCCACGTCCTCGGCATTGGTGGTCGGGTAGACCGTGGTGGTGGCCGCCCCCGCCGAGAGGATCCCGAAGTCGGCGAC
This sequence comes from uncultured Actinomycetota bacterium, assembly GCA_963753095.1. Lineage (GTDB taxonomy): Bacteria > Actinomycetota > Actinomycetes > Mycobacteriales > Mycobacteriaceae > Mycobacterium. Next base: position 420,829 of record CAVWBC010000001.1, on the reverse strand, counting down.
CACCCATTCGTAGCGGGTGCTCGACGCCAGCGCGACGCGGTCCTCGGCGTTGATACCTAGCGCGATGAGGCCGGCCGCGATCAGCTCGACGCGGTCACCGACCTGCCGCCACGTGACGCTGGTCCACCCGTCGTGGTCGGGATAGCGGAATGCTTCCGCAGTGGGCGACGCCGCGACGCGGTCGAGGAACATCTTGGGCACCGATGGCGCCCGGTTCTCGATCCTGCTCATATCGGGCCGCTCTTGGGTTTTGTGCAGGCCTGCCATGGCGCGAGTTTATGAAGGCGCCACGGGTGCCGGTGGCGGAATCGAAAAGACGCCATAATGTTCCATCCGGCTGCAACGACGCCGGCCCAAATCGGTATCCCGGACCCCACCAACCCATCGCTGGAGCGATTCCGGGTCACCGACGCCTAGTCGAACTCCCAGGTGAGTTCGCCGGGTTCGCGCTCCTCGGCGAGGTTGGCCAGTCGCCAGGTGCATTCCCGGTTGCGGGGCCAGATTCCGGTCAACTGCAGCCGGTCCGGAATGAAGCGCATCGGGCCCTCCGCGGCGACTTCGGCCATCTCGACCCGACAGCCCTCAGGGATATCACTGAGCCGCAGCGTTATTCGCGCTGCTCCGAGTGGCCCCAGCTTCGCCAGCAGCACCAGTTCCTCCTGCGGCGTGCAACTGAGCACCACGGTCTCGTCGTCGATAACGGCCGGCCACACCCCGATGGAGTGCAGAATCCGGGTGCCAGGAGCGGGCCAGTCGTTGTCGACGGCCCGCATCCGGCTGTTTCCCACCACCCACTGCGAGTAGGTCCAACCGTCGGCCATCACCTCCCAGACCCGCTGGCGCGGTGCGGCTATATCGCGCGTGACGCTGGTCGGCATCGGTCTCCCTGTCGTTCAGTAACGCCGGCGGGATACCCGCGCTGCGGCGATTACACGCGCCACGGGCATCCGATCCGTGACCCGCCGATGCGTCAACACCCGGTTGACGAACGCTCACCGTCAACCTAGGGTTGACGATATGAACCAACCCCGGATCTCGTATCCCGTCCGCCTCGACGATCTGATCGACGCCATCACGAGCGTCCATCCCGAAGCCCTGAACCAGCTGACCGACGCGGTTCTGGCCGCTGAGCATCTCGGCGATGTCGCCGATCACCTGATCGGACATTTCGTGGACCAGGCCCGCCGCTCCGGTGCCTCCTGGACGGACATCGGCAAGAGCATGGGTGTCACCAAGCAGGCGGCTCAGAAGCGATTCGTCCCGAAGATGACGAACCTGGACGCCGCGGACCTGGACCCGAGCCAGGGCTTCAGCCGATTCACCCCGCGGGCGCGAAGCGCCGTCGTCGCCGCGCAGAACGCCGCGCACGCGGCGGGCAACGCCGAGATCACCATGGACCACCTGCTGCTGGGACTCCTCGACGACCCGGCCGCGTTGGCCACCACCGTCCTTGAGGCCCAGCAGATCAGCGCCGACGCCGTGCGAGCCGCCATCGACCTGCCCGCCCGGGCCGACCAGGTTCCCGCCCTGATCCCGTTCACCGCGCAGGCGCGCAAGGTGCTCGAGCTGACGTTTCGCGAGGCACTGCGGCTGGGCCACAACTACATCGGCACCGAGCACATCCTGCTGGCACTGCTGGAGACCGAGGACGGCGACGGCACCCTGCACCGCCTCGGCGTCGACAAGGCGCTCGCGGAGGCCGATATCACCGAGATCCTGGCGTCGATCACCGGCGGTGTGCGCGGCTAGGGCGAGGCACGTTCTCCGCCGAGGACGTGCTGAACGCCGTCAGCCGAACGCGAAGTACCGCAACCAGACGTACGGAGCGGCGACCAGGATGGTAAGCGCGGTCACTACCGCGCCTTTACGAGTGAACTCCCAGAAGCTGATCGGATAGCCTTCACGGGCGGCGATGCCGAGCATAACGACGTTGGCGCTTGCGCCTACCGCGGTGAGGTTGCCGCCGAAGTCGGCGCCGATGGCCAGGGACCACCACAACGCCTGCGCATGAACCGGATTCATGACGTTGGCCGCAAGGTCAGCCACCACAGGGCTCATCGTGGCGACATACGGAATGTTGTCGATGATGCCGGACAGCAGCGTCGAAACCCCCAGGATCAACATCGCCGCCAACAACGGATTGCCGCCGGTTGCCTCGCCCGCCACTTCCGCGATCCGGCCGATCACCCCGGTTTTCACCAAGGCACCGACCATGACGAACAGGCCGGCGAAGAACAGCAGCGTGCCCCATTCCACGCTCGCCAGATAATGCGTGCGCTCCACACCGGAGATCACTACCAGCGCCCCGGCCCCGAGCAATGCCACGACGGCCGGCTCCACATGGATGATCGAGTGACCGATGAACGCCGCGAAGACCAGGCCGAGGACAGCACCGCACTTGACCAGCAGTCGAACGTCGCGGATCGCTTCCCGCTCGTTGAGCGACATCACCTCGGCTACCCGGCTCGCTTCGACGGCGAACGAGCCGCGGAAGAGAAACGGCAGGGATGCCAGGAATACAATCAGCGCCAGAACCGCCACTGGTGCCATGTGGACTAGGAAGTCATTGAACGACAAGCCCGCTCGGCTGGCGATGATGATGTTGGGCGGATCTCCGATCAGCGTTGCGGCACCCCCGATGTTGGACGCGAAGACCTCGGCGATCAGAAACGGCACCGGGTTGATGTCGAGCCGTTCGCAGACCAGCAACGTCACGGGTGCGATCAGGAGCACCGTCGTCACATTGTCCAACAGCGCGGAAGCGCCCGCGGTGATCAGCGCCAGCAGAATCATCACTCGCAGCGGCGAGCCTCCCGCACGCTTGGCCGCCCAAATGGCCGTGTACTCGAAGACACCGGTCTGCCGCAGCACCCCGACGATCACCATCATGCCCAACAGCAGGAAGATGACGTTCCAGTCGATGCCCGTTTCGTGGGAGTAGAAGACGTCGTCGGAGCCGACGACCCCCAGTGCCAGCACCGCGGCCGCGCCACCCAGTGCCGCCTTGACCTTGTCGATTCGCTCGGTCGCGATCAGGACGTAGGCGATCACGAAGACGATCAACGCAATGGCGGCCACTGGTCACTCGTTCCCGACTGCACTGCTCAGTGGGCGGCGAGCGCGACTTCCAGCAGACGAGATGCGGTGATGACGCCGACGAGTTGCTTGTCCGTCACCACGGCCACCAACGGCGAATGGTCGCGCGCCATCACGGCCGCCACCTCGACGATGGTGTCGTCGGCGGCCACCGTCGGCATCGCCGGGGTCGGTTTGGGCAACACCTGGGCCACCGTCTTCCGGCCGAGTTTCTCGCCGATCCGATCGGCCATCGATTCGCTGAGCACCCCGGCGAGTGACGGGTCGTCCTGGACGTAGGCCGGTACCAGCAGCCGAACCACCTGGGACGCGGGCAATATCGTCAGGGGCCGACCACCGGCGTCGGTGACCACCAGCCCGGGCAGCCGCCGGCCCGCCATCAACCGCACGGCCTCCAGCGCGTTCGAATCCGACGCGACGGTCGGGAAGTCCTCGGCAATCTGATGAGCACGCACCCGAAAACCGTACGTCGCCGACGGGGTGCGACGCGCCGATCACGCAGACTCCGGAGAAGTTGGCCGGCCGGCCCGCTCGTCTTCGTGATCTGCAACCCCGGCAGGAAGGTTGTCAGGCGGTTCCACCCGCAGCATGCGGGCTACCGGCACATCGGTGGAGGAATGCAAGACGATCGACAGCGCGATGGTGACCGCGACCAGATCGAACACCAACTCGCTGTCGGGGATGCCGGACTGCAGGGCAAGCAACCCGTACACCACCGACGCAAACCCCTTGGGTCCGAACCAGGCTGCGGTCAACCGCTCCCGTCTGGGCATCTGGGTACGCAGCAATGAGACCAGCAACGAAACCGGGCGCACCACCAGGATCGCCAGCGCGGCCAGCAGCCAGCCCTGCCAGCCGAGGTGGGAAAGTCGCTCCGGGGTGATCAGGGCGCCGAACACCAGCAGCGCGGCGAATTTCGTCAACTCAGCAAGCAGGTCGCCGAACGGCTCGAAGCGTTCGGCCGCCAAGTGATCGAGCGTGGCCAGCGTCGATCCGGCGGCGAAGGCCGCCAGGTAGGGGTTGGCATGAGTCAGGTGGCAGCTGGCGTACACCACGACCGCGATAGCGACGGGGCCCAATGGCTGCAACCGTGGTTCGGCGGTCAGTATCCTGCTCCGCCATGCCAGCGCGACCAGGGCGGCGATGACGAATCCGATGACCAGCCCGCCCACCAGTTCCACCAGGACCGTGCCGATGTGGGAGTTTTCGTGGCGGGCAGTGGCGAGGAAGATCAACACGAACGGCAAAGCCAGACCGTCGTTGAGTCCGGATTCGACATTCAGCAGGCGGCGCAGCCGCAACGGGATGTCCGAACGCCCCACCAGTGCGGCCGCGAACACCGGATCCGTCGGCGACAGGATCGCGCCGAGCAGGAAGGCGGTCGGCCAGTCCAATCCGGCCAGGTAATGCGCCGGGACTGCGATTCCCACCATCGTCAGCGGCATCCCGAGGCCCAGCGCCCGCCCGGAAAGCCGCCAATTGTCTTTGAGTGCGCGCAGATTGGCTCGCTGGCCGTCGGTGAACAGGACTGTGAACAGGGCGACGTCGGCAAGCAGTGCCACCACCTCGTCGTCGGTGTTCAGCGAAACGACGCCGAACCCACCCGGACCGATCAGCGCACCGGCCAACAGGAACAGCAGCGCTGTCGACAACACCGTGCGGGCCGCGACCCCCGACAACGACACACTGATGAGGAGCACCAAGCCGAACGCCAGGACGAGCACCACGGCAGCGACCCCCACACCTCGCACTTGAGTCGACACCGGCGGCGCGACTGCCGACCAGACTTCCCGGCACTCCGGGTGTAAACATGCCGTAATCGCCGGGGACCGGCAACCCGCGCACCACAACGCACTGATCGGCCACCAGCGATGTGCGATCATGCCATCGCGGGTGAGGAGAGGGCAGATGCGGTGGCCGATGTCGTTGTTTCGCGCTGTGCTGATGCTTGTGACGGTCGTGGCCGCCCCGCCGGCCGGCCGCCGTCGACGCCCCGATCGGGCGCCTCGGTGACACCCCGTCCGCCACGGCACGAGGTGTACAGCGGCCAGGTGACGGTGCGGGCCGTGCAGGTTCCCAATCCCTTCGTCATGGCCACCACCTTCGCCTTCCGCGGCGCGCCCGACGCAGTACGCCCTGCAGAACGCGCCGCAGGGCACCCTGGTCAGCGGCCGAGCGTTCTGGGACTGCTACCGCGACCTGGTCTCCAACGTGGTGCTGATCAACCCGCGCACCGGCGAGCACCTGGCCCAGTGGAACCTGTGAGCTGACCCGGCCGATGCCCGTGCGGGTCAGCACCGCCACAGCCGGTGACGTCGTCGAGTTGGCCGCCGTGGCCGCGGCGACGTTCCCGTTGGCCTGTCCCCCGTCCTCGACACCGGAGAACATCGCGGCCTTCGTCGCGGCGCACCTCTCGGCGGAGCGGTTCGCCGACTACGTGGCCGATCCCGACCGCGACGTCCTGGTAGCCCGTGCCGGCCGGTCGATTCTGGGCTACGCCATGCTCATTCGCGGGATCGGCACCGACCCCGACGCCGCCCGCGCGGTGACGATGCACCCGGCCGTCGAACTGTCCAAGATCTACGTCCTGCCCGACCACCACGGTGCCGGCGTGGCGGCGGTGCTGATGGGCGCCGCCGTCGAACGCGCCGCCGCCACCGGCTCCCGATGCATTTGGCTGGGCGTCAACCAGAACAACCAACGCGCGCAGCGCTTCTACGCCAAGTACGGGTTCACCGTCGCCGGCACGAAGACGTTCGCAGTCGGTGCGCATCTGGAAAACGACTTCGTGATGGTGCGCGCGCTGGTGGACGCCGTTTAAGGTCGACGGCGAGGTGTTCACCGGTTCGAGCGCAGGGTGGCGATGACATGACCGAGGATCCGCAGTTCCGTTTGCACGGCGGCGACGCCGACACGCCGCCGCGAGTGAGTGCATCCGGCGACATCGACCTGCACAACGTCGAAGCCTTCCAACGCCTCATCGTCGACGCCGCCACACAGTCCCCGAACCTCGTGGTGGACCTGTCGGCCGTCACCTACTGCGACAGCGCCACATTGAGCGCCCTGCTCGGGGCGGCCAAGGCCACGGCGTTGACCCTGATCGTCGCCGCCGGCGGGACGACGCATCGGTTGATCACGTTGACCGGGCTTGACCGGGTGACGACCGTCGTGACGCGGTAGGCGAGTTATTACGGCGACCTGACAGCGCGCTCGCGTTCGGGCCGTTGCCCATAGGCTGGAACCCACTCCGAGTCGGCTCGAGGCGAGAGGATGGGTGGCTGGTGGCTGCTGACGCTGAGCCGCTCAGTGCCGCCGACGCCGCGGTGTTCGGCGCGGACGGCGACATCGGTCGCGATCTCGCCGGTGTGGACTGGTCGGCCACCCCGTTGGGACCACCGGCCCAATGGCAGCAGAGTCTCCGCACGGCGGTGAGCATCCTGCTCTCGTCCCGCTTCTCGATGTGGATGGCGTGGGGACCGACGCTGACGTTCTTCTGCAACGCCGCCTACCGGCGCGACACGCTGGGCCAGAAATATCCATGGGCCTTGGGCCGGCCCGCCGGCGAGGTCTGGGCGGAGATCTGGGACGACATCGGCCCCAGGATCGAGCAGGTGCTGGCGACCGGGGAGGCGACCTGGGACGAGGGCCTGCTGCTGTTCCTGGAGCGGTCCGGGTACACCGAGGAGACGTACCACACATTCTCCTACAGCCCGCTACGCGACGACGGCGGCGAGATCGTCGGCATGCTCTGCGTCGTCCGCGAAGACACCGAACGCGTGATCGGTGAGCGGCGGATGGCGACGCTGCGGGACCTGGGTTCGGATCCCAGCGTGGTCCGCACCGAGGAGCAGATGCTCGCGTTCGCGGGCCGCCAACTCGGGCGCAATCTCCGCGACCTGCCATTCAGCCTCACGTATCTGTTCGACGACAGCGGCGGAGCCCGGCTGGCCGGGCTCAGCGGCATCCCCGCCGACCACCCGGCGGCCCCGCCCCTGCTGACCGCGGACGGCCCCACGGTGTGGCCCGTCGAGGATGCGGCCCGCGGCGAATCGGCGACGGTGCGCCTGGACGGCGGCCCGTTCGTCGCGCTACCGGCCGGCGACTGGCCCGACCCGCCGGTTCAGGCCCTGGTGACGCCGCTGCTGCAGCAGGGCGGGACCCCGTTCGGGTTCTTCGTCGCCGGGCTGAACCGATACCGTCCGCTCAACGAGCGCTACCGCGGTTTCATCACTCTGGTCGCCGGCCACATCGCCGCCGGCATCGGCCTCGCCCGCAGCTACCGGGCGCAGCAGCTGCGGACCGAGGAGCTGTCGAAGCTGGACCGCGCCAAGACCGCGTTCTTCTCCAACATCAGCCACGAATTCCGCACCCCGATCACCCTGATCCTCGGGCCGGTGGCAGAGATGCGCGCCCGGGCGACCGGGATCGACGACCACACCCGCCGGGAGTTGGACGTCGTCCACCGCAACGGACTGCGTCTGGCCAAGCTCGTCAACACGCTGCTGGATTTCTCCCGCATCGAGGCCGGCCGGATGCAGGCCCGCTACCAGCCCGTCGACCTCGCCCTAGTGACCGCAGAGCTGGCCAGTGTGTTCCGATCGGCCATCGATCGGGCCGGGCTGAGCCTGATCGTGGACTGCCCGCCGCTGCCCGAACCGGTCTACATCGACCGTGACATGTGGGAGAAGGTGGTCCTCAACCTGCTGTCCAACGCGCTGAAGTTCACCTTCGACGGCTCTATCACCGTCCGGGTGACCCGGCAGGGTGATGAGGCGCTGTTCAGCATCGCCGACACCGGAATCGGGGTGCCGACGGCCGAGATGCCCCGATTGTTCGAACGGTTCCACCGCATCGAGAACGCCCGGGCCCGCTCCACCGAGGGCAGTGGCATCGGGCTTGCCCTGGTCAAGGAACTCGTCGGGCAGCACGGCGGCACCATCACCGCGGCCAGCGCCGAGGGTGCCGGCACCACGTTCACCATCTCCCTGCCCATCGGCGCCGAGCACCTTCCCGCCGAATCGCTGGATACGGGGCCGTCCGGCCCGACGACCGCGGGCATCTCCGACCCGTATGTGCAGGAGGCGCTGCGCTGGCTGCCGGGTGATCCCGACGGCGGTGACCGCGACGGGGACTACGGCGACAGGGCCGAACCGATCGGCACCGGAACCACTCTGCACATGCCGGCCCGCGTGCTGGTGGCCGACGACAACGCCGACATGCGCGAATACCTGCTCCGACTGCTGCGCGGCGCCGGCTACGACGTCGAGGCGGTCGCGGACGGCCGCGCGGCCCTCGACCTGATCCGGTCGGAGCTCCCCGAACTCGTGATCAGCGATGTGATGATGCCCCGGCTCGACGGCCTGGCCCTGCTGTCGGCGCTGCGGAATGACCCGCGGACGGCCGCGATCCCCGTGCTGCTGTTGTCGGCCCGAGCCGGCCAGGAAGCCTCCATCGAAGGGTTACAGGCCGGCGCCGACGACTACCTCGTCAAGCCGTTCGCCGCCGCCGAGTTCCTGGCCCGGGTGCGGGCGAACATCGAACTGGCCCGACTGCGCACCCACCACGCCCGTTGGCGTACAGCGCTGGTCGACTCGCTGCAGGAGGCCTTCTTCGTCTGCGATGACCTCGGTGCCGTGATCGAGATCAACAACGCGTTCACCGACATCCTGGGCTACGGCGTGGACGGCCTGCCGTACGCGCCGCAGCACCCGTGGTGGCCGGACGCCGAGGACGAGCCCGAAGCCCACCGGCAGATCGTCGATGCGTTCGCCGGCATGCCCGAACGTCCCGACGGCACATACACCGTTCCGGTCACCCACCGCGACGGGCACCGGGTGTGGATCACCGCGAGCATCGCCCACGTCGCCGACCCGGACAGCGGCCGCAGCGTGCTGGTGGGAACCTTCCGCGACGTCACCGCCGAGCACTACAGCGTGCAGCGCCAGGCTGCTCTGGCGGCGCTGAATCAGCATCTGGCCCAGGCAGATACCGTCGACGACGCGATGCAGGGCGCCGCCGGGCAGATGCAGGTCCTGTGGCGGGCCCGTCGCGTCGTGACCGCGACGTTCACCGGGCACGAGCGCGCGCCGAGTCCCGTCGACGACCCCGACGTGGTGTGCATCGGCGAACCCTGCTCGTGGTCGACACTGGAGCCGGACACCCGTTCACGCATCAGCGCCCTGTGTCACCGCGGTGAACTGCTCACTGTCGACAGCAACACTGCCGCCTCGGCCGGAATCGCCCTGCAACACCCGCGCGGAGTGCTCGTCCTCTGGGTCGAACTCGACGAGCAACGACCCTTCACCGCCGAGGATCAGACCCTGCTCACCGTCCTGGCCGGGCGCCTCGGGCAGGGCCTGCAGCGTGTCCACCAACTCGACCAGCAACGGGAAACCGCTCTGGCGCTTCAACATTCGATCCTGGGGCCGGCGGAGCTGCCGGGTGGTTTCGCCGTGCGCTACCAGCCCGCGTCCCGGCCGCTGCAGGTCGGCGGTGACTGGTACGACGTCATCGCCCTCGAGGACGGGCGCATCGCACTGGTCGTCGGCGACTGCGTCGGCCACGACCTGGCAGCGGCCACCGTGATGGGACAGCTGCGCAGCGCATGCCGGGCGCTGCTGCTCGAACGCGCCAGCCCGGCTGACGCGCTCGCCGGCCTGGACCGGTTCGCCGGCCGACTGCCCGGCGCGCAGTGCACGACCGCGTTCTGTGCCGTGCTCGACCCCGAGACCGGCGAACTCGTGTACTCCAGCGCCGGGCACCCGCCGCCGATTCTGATGCACGCCGACGGCCGGGCGCAGTTGCTCGACGACGGCCACTCCATCTCGCTGGGAATCCGGCCGGAGTGGCCGCGGCGTCAGGGCCGGGTCACGGTTCCGGGGCGGTCGACGCTGCTGATGTACACCGACGGGCTGGTGGAACGGCGTGGCCAGTCTCTGGACGACGGCATCGTCGGGGTCGCCGACCTGGTGCGGACCGACACCATCTCGACCCTCGATGAACTGGCTGATCACATCATGGTGGGCCTAGCGCCGCCGAATGGGTACCGGGATGATGTGGCTTTGTTGGTCTACCGTCATCCCGCGCCGCTGGACATCACGTTTCCGGCCGACGCCAATCACCTGGCGCCCACCCGGGCGGCGCTGCGGGAATGGCTGGCCGCGGTGGGGATCGACCAGGACAAAGCCCAAGAGGTGCTGGTCGCCGCCGGCGAGGCCGTCACCAACGCGATCGAGCACGGCCACCGCAACGAACACGACGGCACCATCAACCTGCGTGCGACGTCGCTGGCCGACCAGCTGCAGCTGACGGTCACCGACACCGGTTCCTGGAAGCCCGAGCAGCGAGCCGGCAACTCCCATCGGGGCCGGGGCATCGCGCTCATGCGCGCCTTCATGGAGGAGGTATCCATACTTCCCGATACCGCCGGCACCACCGTGCGCATGGCGACGAGGATCTGCTGATGAGCACGCAGCTGCGCGTCGACACCGAGCGAAGCGATGACGGCCGGGTGGTGTTGCACGCCATCGGGGAGATCGACGCGAGCAATGCAGCCACCTTCGCCGACGCCCTCGATGCCGCCGCGGCCGAAGCCCCCGGCACCGTGACCGTCGACCTCAGCCGTGTCGACTATCTGGACAGCGCGGCTATCAACGCCCTTGTGGCCCATGCCGGATCGTTGCACATCGTCGCCAACCCGATGCTGATCCCGGTCCTGCGGATCAGCGGTGTCGCCGAGCTGGCCACCGTTCACGCGGCACCGGCGGCAGACGGGCCCTAACCGCTCGCAGCGGTCAGCGCCAGCAGCCGTGAGGTCGCCCGCAGGTATTTCTTGCGATAACCACCGGCCAGCATCTCCGCGGAGAAGACGGTGTCGAGCTTGGCCCCCGACGCCACCACCGGGATACCGGCGTCATAGAGCCGATCGGTCAGCGACACCAGCCGCAGCGCCACGTTCTGATCGTCGAGCGGATGAACACCGGTGAGGTAGACCGCCGACACGCCTTCGATCAGGGTCAGATAGCGCGACGGGTGCATGGTCGCCAAATGCCCACAGAGCGCGGCGAAGTCATCGAGGGTTGCACCGGGAACTCGCGCCGCACGCGCCGCCACCTGCTCATCGGAGAGCGGCTCGGGCGCCGGCGGCAGGCCGCGATGACGGTAGTCCGGTCCCTCGATCCGCACCGTCGTGAAAATGCCTGCCAGCGTGTTGATCTCACGGAGGAAGTCCTGGGCGGCGAAGCGCCCCTCCCCCAGCTGCTCGGGCAGCGTGTTGGACGTCGCGGCGATGGACACGCCACGCTCGACCAGCGCCGAGAGCAGTCGTGAGACCAGCGTGGTGTTTCCCGGGTCGTCCAGCTCGAACTCGTCGATGCACACCACCACGTAGTCGGCGAGCAGCTCGATGCACTCGACGAAGCCGAAAACACCTGCCAGTTGCGTCAATTCACCGAAGGTCGCGAAGGCCTTGGGATGTTCGGCGGAGTCGGGCAGCTGCCGATAGGCCGAGGCCAGCAGGTGGGTCTTGCCCACCCCGAAGCCGCCGTCGAGATACAGGCCGACACCGGGCAGCGTCTCGCGCCGCCCGAACAGCTTCTTGCGGCCCGCGCGGCGGCCTGCGGCCTCGTCGCAGAAGCTCTCGCAGGCCACCACGGCGGCGGCCTGCGTGGGCTCGGCGGGATCGGGGCGATAGGTCTCGAAGCTGACTTCGGCGAAGGTCGGCGGCGGCACCAGCTGAGCGATCAGGCGCCCGGGCGACACCGTCGGATGCCGGTCCACCAGATGGCCCACCGGGTCCTCGCCGTGGGCAACCGCGGGCCGGTCCATGCAGGCACTGTAGCGACGTGCTGGAATCGTGGTTATGCCCACACAGCCCGACGACTCCGACGGGACGCGGTTCACGCTGCCGGGCGAGCGCGACGCCATCGACGACGAGCGACTGGTTGCGCTCTACGCCTACCCGACCGAGCCGAGCCGGTGCCTGCTGCGGGCCAACGCGATCATCAGCCTCGACGGTGGCGCCACGACCGACGGCACCTCGGGCGGACTCGGCGGCGCCGGGGACCGGCGGCTGTTCGGGGTCCTGCGCGAGCTGGCGGACGTGATCGTCGTCGGTGCCGGCACCGCCCGCGCCGAGAACTACGCCGGCGCCCAGATGACGGTCACACAGCGGCAGAACCGGCAGAACCGCGGCCAGAGCGAGATCCCACCCATCGCGCTGGTCACCCGGTCGGGGCGCCTCGACCACGATCTGCCGGTACTCATCCGCACCGAGGTCCCACCGCTGGTGCTGACCTGTACCGACGCCGCGCCCGGTGCCCGGGCCCGGCTCGGGGCCGCCGCCGAAGTGCTCGACTGCTCCGGCGGCGATCCCGGCGAGGTCGATCCCGCCGCCATCCTGGCCGTCCTGACCGGCCGGGGACTGCTGCGGGCGCTGTGCGAAGGCGGTCCCACCCTGCTCGGCACGTTCGTCGAGCGTGACCTGCTCGACGAGTTATGCCTGACCACAGCACCGGTGCTCGTCGGGGGCGCCTCGCCACGCATCGCCGCCGGACCAGGCGACGTCTTGACCCGCCTGCGCCGCGCGCACCTGATCACCGACGGCGACGGCTACCTCTACGGGCGCTACACGCGCGTGAGCTGAAGCGGTGCCCGGCGGCGTTGTCGCTACTCTGGTCCGCATGCGCGATCGTCGGGTGTACGCCGCGGTCAGTGTCGGGACTGCGGCGCTGACCGCGCTGCTGTCCGGCTGTGCCCCGTGGCTGGCGGCCAACCCGCAGTTCGCGAGCGACTCGGCCCACAACGGCGGCGGCGGCCCGACCACCACGAAACCGGCCGGCGGCCCGCCCGCGATCGCCGCCCCCAAGAACGACCTGGCGTGGAAGAACTGCACGTCGAAGGTCTTCGGTGACGCCGGTGCACCCGCGCTGCCCGGGGTGACCCTGGAATGCGCCACCTACGACGCCGACCTCGATCCGGTCAGCGGCGCCAACGGCACGCTGAGCATCGGAGTGGTGCGCGCCAGGTCCGTGCAGACCCCGCCGGACGCCGGCCCGCTGGTGTTCACCACCGGCACCGACGCGCCGTCGTCGCTGCAGTTGCCGGTATGGCTGTCGCGCTCGGGCGCCGACGTGCTCAAGAGCCATCCGATCGTGTCGGTCGACCGCCGCGGACTCGGCATGTCCAGCCCCATCGACTGCCGCGACTCCTTCGATCGCCAGGAGATGCGCGACCAGGCCCAGTTCGAATCGGGAGACGACCCGGTGGCCAACCTCGGTGCGATCACCATGACCGCGACGACCGGCTGTACCGACATGATCGCTCCCGGGGACTCGGCCTACGACAACTCCCGTTCCGCGGAGGACCTCGAACGCCTGCGCAGTACCTGGGACGTTCCGGCGCTGGCCCTGATCGGGGTCGGCAACGGCGCGCAGGTGGCGCTGGCCTACGCCGGGTCGCATCCGGACAAGGTGGCCCGGTTGGTGCTCGACTCGCCCATCCCGCCCGCGGTGAACGCCGAAACGGCCGCCGAGGAACAGGTCAAGGGTCAGCAGATGGCGCTCGACGCGTTCGCGGCCCAGTGCGTGGCGGTGAACTGCGCGCTCGGACCCGACCCGAAAGGCGCCGTCGACTCGCTGATGGGCGCCGCCCGCGCCGGCCGCGGCCCTGGCGGGGTATCGGTCGCGGTGCTGGCCAACGCGATCGTCACCGCACTCGGATTTCCCAGCGGGGACCGCATCGGCAGCACCGTCAGCCTGGCCAACACCCTGGCCGCGGCCCGCGGCGGCGACATCAACCAGCTCAATAACCTGATCACCCAGGCGGAGTCGACGCGCGACAGCGACGGGCAGTTCGTCAACTCCTGCAGCGACTCGCTGAACCGTCCGACGCCCGACCGGGTGCGTGAACTCGTGGTGGCGTGGGGCAAGCTCTATCCGCAGTTCGGCACCGTCGGTGCCCTCAACCTGGTCAAGTGCCTGAACTGGCCGAGCGGATCGGCCCCCAAGGATCCGAAGAGCCTCAAGGTCAACGTGCTGCTGCTCGGTGTGCAGAACGACCCCATCGTCGGCAACCAGGGCGTGCCGGCCTCGTCGGCCACGATCATCAACGCCGGCGCGGCCAGCAAGCGGGTCATGTGGCAGGGCATCGGGCACGGCGCGAGCATCTACTCGGGGTGCGCGCTGCCGCCGATGATCGCCTACCTCGACAGCGGCAACCTGCCGCCCACCGACACCTACTGCCCCGCCTGATCGTCTGCCACACTCCGCCGGTGTACGGTGCGGACGTGGCGGTAGCTGACTCCTCCTCCTTCGATTCCCGGGCATCCTCCGGCCTGCGCAACGCCTTTGGCCCCCGCACCGGTCCTCCGAGCACAGCGAGGTTCTGCGATCCGTGCTGTGGCCGTTCGCGATCATGTCGATCATCCACCGCAGCTACGTGCTGTCCGCGAACGGCTACATCACCGACGACTTCGGCCCGGTGTATCGCGCCGTCTCCAACTTCCGTCGCGGCCTGGACATCTACAACGAGCACTTCAACCACGTCGACCCGCACTACCTCTATCCACCGGGCGGCACCCTGCTGATGGCCCCGTTCGGGTACCTGCCGGTGTTCGCCTCGCACAACTGGTTCGTGTTCTTCAACACCGTCGCGATGATCATCGCGGCCTGCCTCCTGGTCCGGATGTTCGGCTTCGCGCTGTCGTCGGTGGCGCTGCCGGCCCTGCTGCTCGCGATGTTCTGCACCGAGTCGGTGACCAACACCCTGGTGTTCACCAACATCAACGGCTGCATCCTGCTCGCGGAGGTGCTGTTCTTCCGCTGGCTGCTGGACGGCAGGATCGGCCATCAGTGGTGGGCCGGCGTCGGCGATCGGGCTCTCGCTCGTGGTGAAACCCGTTCTGGCGGTGCTGTTGCTGCTGCCGCTGCTCAACCGGCAGTGGCGCGCCCTGGTGACCGCGGCGCTCGTCCCGTTGCTGTTCAACATCGCCGCCTGGCCGTTGGTCAGCGACCCGATGGACTTCGTCCAGCGCACGCTGCCCTACATCGTCTCCACCCGCGACTACTTCAACTCCTCGGTGCTGGGCAACGGGGTCTACTACGGGCTGCCGACCTGGCTCATCATCACGCTGCGACTGGTGTTCGTGGTGCTCGCGGTCGGCAGCCTGTGGCTGCTGAACCGCTACTACCGCACCCGTGACCCGCTGTTCTGGATGCTGACCTCCTCGGGCGTGCTGCTGATCGCGTCGTGGCTGGTGCTGTCGCTGGCGCAGGGCTACTACTCGATGATGTTGTTCCCGTTCCTGATGACTGTGGTGCTGCCGAACTCGGTGGTCCGAAACTGGCCCGCCTGGCTGGCCACCTACGGGTTCCTGACGATGGACCGCTGGCTGATGTGGCGCTGGCCCACCACCGGCCGCTTCCTGGAATACATGAAGATCACCTACGGCTGGTCGCTGATGCTGGTCGTCGTGTTCGCTGTGCTGTACTTCCGCTATTCCGACGCGAAGGCCGAGGGCCGCCTCGACGACGGTATCGACCCGTCGTGGATGACGGCGAAGGGCACTCGCGCTAGCGTTGAGCCATGAGTTCGACTCCCGCCCCGAAACTGGAACTGACCGACGACGAATGGCGCAAGCGGTTGAACCCGCAGGAGTTCGCGGTGCTGCGCCAGGCCGGTACCGAACGCCCGTTCACCGGCGAGTACACCGACAGCACCACCGAAGGTGTGTACCAGTGCCGGGCGTGCGGAACCGAACTGTTCCGCAGCACAGAGAAATTCGAGTCCCACTGCGGTTGGCCGTCGTTCTTCGACCCGTCGCACTCCGACGCGGTGATCCTGCGGCCCGACGACTCGATGGGTACGCGCCGCGTCGAGGTGCTGTGCGCCAACTGCCACAGCCATCTCGGCCACGTCTTCTCCGGAGAGGGCTATCCGACGCCGACCGATCAGCGCTACTGCATCAATTCGATCTCGTTGAAGCTGGTTCCGACGCAGCAGTAGCGCGGCGCTTCAGCATGTCGAGCAGGTCATCGGCCGACAGCGGCGGGCTGTAGAAGTAGCCCTGCCCGACGTCGCAGCCGTATTCGCCCAGGCGTGCCGCGGTCTCGGCGTTCTCGACACCTTCGACGACGATGGTCAGGCCCAGAACGTGGGCCAGATTCACCACCGCCTGCACGACCGCCGCAGCGCGCTCGTCGACGAGGATCGGCGCGATGAAGTTGCGGTCGAGTTTCACCTCGTCGATGGGCAGGTCGCGCAAGTAGGACAGCGCCGAGTAGCCACTGCCGAAGTCGTCGATGGCGACCCGGATGCCGTTCTGCCGCAACTGCTGTAGGACCGCCTTCGTGCGTTCGACGTTGTCGAGCAGCAGGTGCTCGGTGATCTCCACGGTCAGCGCGGCCGAGCTCAGGCCTCGCTCGGCCAGTGCCTGCGCGATCATGGCCGGGCAGCTTGAGATCGGCCAGCGATGGCGCGAACAGGTTCACCGCAACCGGCACGTCGACCGACTGCCGCATGCCATACCACCGCATCGTCGAGCGCCCGCATCACGACGAAATCGTTGACGGGTCCCATCAGGCCGTATCCGCGCACCAACGGCAGGAACTCCTCCGGCTCCGAGGATGCCGCGCTCCGGGTGCGGCCAGCGCAGTAATGCCTCGACTCCCACGATCTCCGTGCGTGCGCAGGTCGAATTTGGGCTGATAGACCAACGTCAGTTCGAGCCGGTCGATGGCCAGGCGAAGTTCGCCGAGGAGCTTCACCATCGCCGCTCCGTCTGATTTCGACGACAACGGGGCGCCGCCCGCGCAACAAGTCCGTCGTCGATCTCGTTGCCCACCGCCATCTCGGCGCTGTAGGTGTGCACGCCGGCCACCCGTGACCTCTTGCCGAAGTACATCGCCGCGTCGGCCCGCTGCAGCAGTTCATCGCCGGACAGGTCGGGTTCGTCCGGTTCCGCGACGGCGAATCCGACGCTGGGACGCATCAGCACCTCGTGCCCGTCGATCGAGAACGGCTCGCTGAAAGCCTCCGCACCCGGTGGGCGATGAGGTATGGGTTATCGGCGTCACCCTCGACGAGGACCGCGAACTCGTCGCCGCCTAGCCGGGCGACGGTGTCGTCTGTGCGCACGAGCCCGGATGCGCTCGGCGCGCACTTCAACAACTCGTCGCCGGCGGCGATGGCCCGAGGGTGTCGTTGACGAGCTTGAAATCGTTGAGATCCAACGCCATCACCGCGACCGACGAATCGCTCCCGCCGGTGCGGTTCCATCGCATGCTCGAGCCGGTCGTTGAACAGGGTCGCGGTTGCCCAGGCCGGTGAACGGATCCTGCAACGCCTGCTCGGCGACCATCGTCAACAGCTGCCGGTTCTCGCTCACCGCCAGGAACTGGCGCACCAGCACCGCCACCACGAGCAGAGTCCCCGACCGACCTCCACCGGTCCTGGATTGCATGACCGTGGGCGGGTTGGCGGCGGCCACGATGGCCGCCAGCAGCAGGGGCGCATACGGCAACCATATCGACGCCCAGCCGGGCAGCCCGCTGCGCGACTTGTTCCTCCTGCGCCTTTTCGTGACCGGCTGCGGCCGCCACCGTGATCAGCAGCAGCCCCGCCGCCCAGCCGATGTCGATGGAGTTGCCGCTGTTGTATTGGTTCGTGGCGCTCAAGTAGACGAAAGCACTGTCGGACACGGCAATGCACACCAACCCCAGGCGCCAGCAGCGTCAACGACCAGCCGCTGTTCCCCGCCCGCCCGAACAAGGACCACCGCGGCGACGGTCAGGATGACCAGATCCGACACCGGATACGCCAGCGATACGAAGAATCTCAGCCGGTCCAACGCACCAGCATTCATACAGCGGGCCGAGCACGTCACCCAGCTCACCAGCAACAACGATGCCGCCACGATGACGCCGTCGAGGAAGATGCGGCCGCGAGACTGACCGCTGTAGTCCTTCGGGAACGCAAGCAGTGACAGGCAGGCGCCCACCGGCAGAACAGGTAAGCCGCGTCCGCCGATCGACGGGAAGGGTACGGTGCGCAACCCGAGCTCGTAGTAAGTCCAGATGACCTCGCCGACGCCCAGCCCAGCACCCCGACCGCAGGATACCCACGCGGCGCGCAGCCTGCCGCGGGCCGACCGGGCGGCGAGCCCTGGCAACAAACCACGCGGCACTAGCCAGGACGATGAAGACGATGTCGTCGGTGGCTTTCAGTGTCATCCCGTGCGACCAGCCCCCCAGCACCCACACGACGAATGCGACGAACACGGCAGCGGCGGCGATGCAACGTGCGGGTCTTCGGCATCACTCGCCGCCCCCTTCCCGGTCGGCCGCCCCTTCAATGAATTAACGGCAGGACAAATTGACGGCAACGGAAGTGTACCCAGTCCGCGTCGCCGCCCGACCCGCGCGCCCATCAGGGCGACTGCACCGACCGACCGCGCTGCGCCGCGCGGCGCGGCGCTGTGTCAACCGCGTGAGCAGCTCCGTGCCGGACAGCGGCAGGCTGAAGTAATAGCCCTGTCCCGACCTGACATCCATGCTCGCGAAGCCAGTCCGAGGTTTCAGCGTCCTCGATGCCTTCTGCCACCGTGGTGACTCCGAGTTCGCGGGCCAGATTCAGCACCGCCCGCACCACAGCCGCGGCCCTGGGTATCGATCGAGGATCGGTGCGACGAACTGCCGATCCAACTTGACCTCGTCGACCGTCAGTTCCCGCATGTAGGACAGTGCCGAGTACCCGCTGCCGAAATCGTCGATGGAGACCCTGACTCCGTGCTCTGCAGCTGTTTCAGCACCATCTTGGCACGTTGCATGTCGTCGAGGAACAAGTCCTCGGTGATCTCGACGGTCAGCTCGGCAGCGCGCAGTTTGCGGTCGGCCAACGCCGTGGCGATCTTGCCGGGCAGTCCCGAGGTCGGTCATCGACGGCGCGAAGATGTTGACTGCGACGGGCACATGCAGCAGGCGGTGCGCCATTGCCGGGCTTCGTCGAGCGCCCTGCTGACGACGAACTCGTTGACCGAGCCCATCAACCCGTAGCGACGGACCAGCGGCAGAAAATCGTTCGGTTCGAGCAGACCGCGGTCGGGATGGGGCCAGCGCACCAGCGCCTCGACGCCCACTACCGCCGAGCGTGTTCAGGTCGAGCTTGGGTTGATAGACGAGGACGAGCTGGAACGGTCGATCGCCCGCCGCAGCTCGCCGAGCAGCCGAATCGGCTCGTCATCGCCGCCGGCCGCCGCGGCCGCACCGTCCGCTTGAACAGGTCGCTCTCGACGGCTCCCGCCGACAACATGTCTGGTCTGAACATGTGCACGTCGCCGGTGCGTGACCGCTTCGCCGAGTACATCGCCATGTCGGCCCGCTTCAAGAGTTCGTCGGCCGTCAGCTCCACATCGTCGACGTCCGCGACCGCCAGCCCGCACTGGGCCGGATCAGCAATTCCTGATCGTCGACGACGAACGGCCGGTCGAAGGCGGTCACGACCCGGTGGGCGATCAGTTGCGAGTTGTCCTCTCTGCCTTCGATCAACACGGCGAACTCGTCGCCGCCGAGGCGGGCCACGGTGTCGCCGGCACGAACCGACCCCAGGATCCGCTCGGCGACCCGGCTGAGCAGTTGGTCCCCGAAGGGATGGCCCAACGTGTCGTTGACCACTTTGAAATCGTCGAGGTCCATGACCAATACGCCCACCGATACGGTGTCGCGCTCGCGCATCTGCATCGCATGGGCGAGGTGGTCGCGGAAGACGGTCCGGTTCCCGACTCCGGTCAACGGGTCCCTCAGCGCCTGCTCGGCCGCCGCCGCAAGCAGCCTGCGGTTCTCGGTGACCAGCAGGAGCTGGCGGATCAGAAAGGCGGCCGCCACAAGCACGCTGGGCCGACCACGTATCGGAGCCTTCCGCACATCTTCGGGGCGTTCGAGTATTCCCGCCAGGGACGCCGCCACCACCGGTATGAACGGCAACCACACCGATGCCGACGAAAGATGCTGAGCCACAACGGTTTCCCGGTAGACGAACCGCTGCCCGATCACCGCGCCGGCCGTCAGCAGCAGCAACCCCGCCAGCCACCCGATGTCGAAGGCGTCGTTGCCGGGGATGTCCTTCGCCGACAGGTAGACGAAGACACCGTCGGAGACGGAGATGCACACCATGGCCGCGGTCAGCAGCGCGAACGTCCGGCGCTGCCCCGGTTGTGCACTGGCCGCTACCAGGATGGCGATCGTCAGAACCGCCGCGTCGAGGATGGCGTAGGTCATCGTCACCGCGATCGTGAGTCGGTCCTGGCCGCGGCCCGATATCTCGCCCAGCAACACGGCCCAGACGACGATCGTGAGCGATCCGCGACCATCACCGCGTCCAGGATCAGCCGGGTGCGCGAGGACCGAGTCAGGCCGGGGGCCAACAACAGAGGGTGACACCCACGCTCGACCGGCAGAATGAGGTACGCGGCATCCGCCACCGAGGGGAACGGCGCCGGACGCCACGGCGATCAGGTAGTACGCCAGATGAGGATCCGAGCGTAAGGCGGCGAGTCCGACAGCCAGCGACAGCCAGCGCCGCTCGTACTCGGCCCATGCGGTCTTTCTGGCGCTGACGAGCGCGGCGACGGTCGCCGCCGCAGCCACCACCACCATGGGGTGTCGGTGTCGGTGACGAACGCCCACGGCGACGCCGGCGCCGTCTTGTCGAGCAGCCAGCCGACGCCGCACCAGCACGGCCAGCGCGGCAACACCGGCGCTGTAGGCCATCCTCGGCGTCGTCATCAGCCGCGCCACCCGGCCTCCGATCATCTCGGTCCACTCCGTGCGGAAATTGAAGGCACCAAATCGTAGCGACGCGCGGCAGCCCCGGGGGCAGCTTCGCGACAGCGCGCCGGAACGCCCTAAGGCAGGCGTTGGCGACCAACTCCTCCACCGCGACCCGGGGGCCGGTGAAGAACGGGATCTCCTCGCGGACGTGCCGGCGCGCCTCGGTGGCCCGCAGGTCACGCATGAGATCGACGATGCGGTGCAACTCCGGCGCCTCGAACGCCAGGATCCACTCGTAGTCACCCAGCGCGAACGCCGGCACGGTGTTGGCACGAACGTCCTTGTAGCCGCGGGCGGCCATGCCGTGGTCGGCGAGCATCTTGCGACGCTCCTCGTCGGGCAGCAGATACCAGTCCAGCGACCGCACGAACGGATACACGCAGACGTAGTTGCCCGGCTCCTCACCGGCCAGGAACGCCGGGACGTGGCTCTTGTTGAACTCCGCCGGGCGGTGCAGCGCGACACTGCTCCACACCGGCGTGACGGCCCGGCCCAGCGTGGTGGTCCGGCGGAAGTCGCTGTAGGTGGCCTGCAGCGCCTCGACCCGTTCGGCGTGCGTCCAGATCATGAACTCGGCGTCGGCGCGCATCCCCGCCACGTCGTACAGCCCGCGCACCACGACACCGTTGTCCTCCTGCTGTTTGAGGAAGGTCGCGGTCTCGTCGACGGCGGCGCGAGCCTCGTCCTCGTCGCCCAGCACCCCCGGCTGCACCGCGAACACCGAGAACATCAGATAGCGGACGGTGGCGTTGAGCTCGTCATAGTCCAGTCGGGCCATGTCCCCCATGGTGCCACGCGGGTGCGGCCTTACCGGCGCGTGGTGGCGGCCACCACGGCAGCCGCCGCCCGGCCCGCCGCGGCCACGCACGCGGGAACCCCTACGCCGTCGATGTAGTTGCCGGCGATCGCCATCGTGGGCGGCAACCCGGTCCGCAGGTCGGCGGCCAACTCGCCGTGCCCGGGCGCCGTATTGGGGCATCGCATCGATCCACCGGTGCACCAGGACATCGACCGGGTCGACGGCGATGCCGAACACCGTGTGCAGATCCGCGACGGCAAAGTTCGTGCAGGTCCTCGTCGGACGTGCGCCGGCGCCACGTCGTCGCCGAAGCGGCCGAACGACATGCGCAGCAGCTCGGCGTTTCCGCGCGACCCCCACTTGCGGGTCGACAGCGTGATCGCCTTGGTGTGCAGGCGTTCTCCGCTGGCCACCAGCACCCCGGACTGCGGCGGGAACGGGGTGCCGCCGGGCACCGCCATCGCCAGCACCACGGCCGAGGCCACCGGGATGCGTGCCGCTGCCGCAGCCGCCCGCGGCGCGATGTCGCCCACCAGCTCGGCCAGCCGCGGCGCCGGCACGGCGAGGATCACCGCGTCGGACGCGCCAGTGCGAGCCCGCGTCGTCACGACAGCATCCAGCCCCTGCCCGTCGGCGCGCGATGCCCTGCACCGATGCCTGCACCCAGCGCAGCCCGCTGCGACGAACCAACTCGGCGAGAACCACCTCGTAGCCGCCCTCGACGGCCCCGAACACCGGACCGCGGGAGCCGCCAGGCAGGGCCCGCCGGGCCGCCTCGGTCAGGCTGCCGGCGCCGACGTCCAACGCCGCCGCCACCGTGGGCACTGCCGAACGGATGCCGATCGTGGCGGCCGAACCGGCGTACACCCCGGCCAGCATCGGATCCACCGAGCGGGCCACCACCTGCTCGCCGAACCGGTCGGCGACCACCGCACCGACCGCCGGATCCGAGCCGGGCCGCCACGGCATCGGGCGGTTCGGCTCGGCCGCGATCTGCCGCGATCGTCGCGTCGTCGACCAGACCGGTCACCGACCGCGCCGAGCGTGGGGATGCCGTTGACGGTGTCGGGCGGCAACGCGATGCAGCCGCCCCTGGCTGTAGATGGTCGGGCGCACGCCGGTGGTGCTGATCTGACGGCCCGCCCAGCCCGAGTTCGGCGAGCAGCGCGGGCATCTCGGGGCGACGTGCCACGAAAGCCTCGGCGCCGATGTCCATCGCCTGGCCGCCCAGTCGCTCGGTGCGCAGCACGCCACCGAGCCGGTCAGCCGGGTCGAACGACGGTGATGGTGGCGTCGTCGCCGACGGCGGCACGAATCCGGTAGGCGGCAACCAGGCCCGAAATACCGCCTCCCACAACGCAATACGAGGGACTCACAGGGAGTGCACCAGAGCCACCACATCAGTCAGCAGCTGCGGGTCGGTCGCCGGCAGCACGCCGTGGCCGAGATTGAAGATGTGTCCGCTCGCGCCGGCGTCGATCGCGGCCCGGCCGTCGTCGACCACCGCTCCGTGCCGCCTTCTCCACCACCGCCCAGTCGGTGAGCAGCACCACGGGATCGAGGTTGCCCTGCAACGCGGTGTCGGGCTCGACGCGCGCGGCGGCGTCAGTCAGCGACGTGCGCCAGTCGACGCCGACGACAGCGGGGCGCCACGACCCGAAACGGCCTGCGACATCGCACCCAGCAGCTCGGCGGTACCCACCCCGAAATGCGTCATCGGCACGCCGTAACCGGCCAGCGCGGCGAACACCCGGGTGCTGTGCGGCAGCACGTAGGTGCGGTAGTCGGCCAGCGACAGCGTGCCCGCCCAGGAGTCGAACACCTGGATGGCGTCTACGCCGGCGTCGAGCTGGACCTTCAGGAATGCGATGGTCAGGTCGGTGAGGAACTCCATCAACGCATGCCAGGTAGCCGGCTCGGCCAGCATCATCGCCTTGGTGCGCTCGTGCAGCTTGCTGGGGCCGCCTTCGACCAGGTAGGACGCCAGGGTGAACGGCGCCCCGGCGAACCCGATCAGCGGCACGTCGCCCAGCGCGGCCACCAGCAGGCCGACCGCGTCGGAGACGGCGCCGACGCCGTGCAGCTCAGCCCGATGCCATCGCGGTGACGTCGGCCCCGGTGCGCACCGGGTCGGCGATCACCGGCCCGACGTCGGGCACGATGTCGAGGTCGATGCCCGCCCCGCGCAGCGGGACCACGATGTCGGAGAACAGGATCGCGGCGTCGACCCCGTGCCGGCGCACCGGCTGCAGGGTGATCTCGCAGATCAACTCGGCGTCGAAGCAGGCCTGCATCATCGTGTTCTTGGCACGCAGTTTGCGGTACTCGGGCAGCGAACGTCCGGCCTGGCGCATGAACCAGACCGGGATGCGGCTGGGTTTGCGACCGCCGGCGGCCGCCAGGTACGGCGCCTCGGGAAGTTCGCGACGGGTACTCATCGCGTCCATGCTGCCACGGCCGGACCGGCCGACTTCCGACCAGCGGTACGAATTCGGCGCGCCTGCCCCCGGGACCTCCGCCGGAGCGCTAGCGTCAGTTGTCGTGACACCTGCGGAACCGGCGCAATTCCGCGAGGCGGTAGCGGCGATGAATGCCGCAGAGGTGCGGTCGGAGATCGAACTGGGTCCGATCCGCCCCCCTCAACGTCTCGCGCCGTACAGCTATGCGCTGGGCGCCGAGGTCAAGCACCCCGAGACCGAGATCGTGCCAGAACGCTCCGAGGGTGATGCCTTCGGCCGGCTGATCCTGCTGCACGATCCCGACGGCTCCGAGGCCTGGGACGGCACCATGCGGCTGGTCGCCTACATCCAGGCCGACCTGGACTCCAGCGAGGCGGTGGATCCGCTGCTGCCTGAGGTGGCCTGGAGCTGGCTCATCGACGCCCTCGAGGAACGCTCCGAGCACGTCACGGCCCTGGGCGGCACCGTCACCGCCACCACATCGGTGCGCTATGGCGACATCTCCGGTCCACCACGGGCTCACCAGCTCGAGATGCGGGCGTCGTGGACGGCGACGAACCTGGCACTGGGCAATCACGTGCAGGCGTTCTGTGAGGTGCTCGAGCATGCGGCGGGACTGCCGCCGGTGGGAGTGACCGATCTGAGCACCCGCTCGCGCGCGTGAGATGCCCGAACCCGACGACGGCGCCGTGATCGAGGCGCCGGAAGCCGCCACCGACGAGGGACCTGAGCCGATCCCGCTGGTCTGCCCGGTCGAGGGCGTGCCGCCGCTGTCCGTCAGCGCCGACGAGATCGCCGCCGCCGCCGAGAAGCTGGCCTCGGGCACCGGCCCGTTCGCCGTCGATGCCGAGCGGGCATCGGGATTCCGTTACTCCAACCGGGCGTACCTGATCCAGATCCGCCGTACCGGGGCCGGGACGGTGCTCATCGACCCGGTCAACCACGGCGGAAGCTCGCTCGACGCGCTGGCGCCCGTCGCGCAGGTGCTCGCCGAAGACGAATGGATCCTGCACGCCGCCGATCAGGATCTGCCCTGCCTGGCCGAGGTGGGATTGCGGCCGCCCTCGCTCTACGACACCGAACTTGCGGGCCGGCTCGCCGGTTTCGAGCGGGTCAACCTCGCCGCCATGGTTCAGCGCCTGCTGGGTCTCGGGCTGGCCAAGGGCCACGGTGCGGCGGACTGGTCGAAACGGCCGCTGCCCGACGCCTGGCTGAACTATGCGGCCCTCGACGTCGAGGTCCTGGTGGAGCTGCGGCACGCCATCGCCGACATACTGGCCGAGCAGAGCAAAACCCATTGGGCAGCAGAGGAATTCGACTACCTACGTTGCGCGGAGTCGATGCCGACCCGGCGTGACCGCTGGCGGCGGACCTCCGGAATCCACAAGATCCGTAAACCCGAGGCGTTGGCCGCGGTACGCGAACTGTGGACCGTGCGCGATCAGATCGCCCGCAGCCGTGACATCGCGCCGGGACGGATCCTGCCGGACTCGGCGATCGTCGCCGCCGCCACGGCCGACCCCAAGACCGTCGACGAACTCACCGCGCTGCCGATCTTCGGTGGGCACAAGCAACGCCGCAGCGCCCGGGTGTGGCTGTCCGCATTGGAGTCGGCCCGAAACAACCCGGAACCGCTCGACAGCGCCGAGCCGCAGAACGGCCCACCGCCCGCGGTGCGGTGGAGTAAGCGCAAGCCTGAGGCGGCCGCCCGGCTCGAAGCAGCCCGTTCCGCGCTGACCGAGGTGTCGGCGCGGGTCAACGTGCCCAGCGAGAACCTGGTGTCGCCAGAGTTGGTGCGCCGGTTGTGCTGGGACTGGCCCGGCACCGCCGACGCCACCGCCGAAGTGGAGCGCTTCCTGCGCGAAGGTGGAGCCCGGTCCTGGCAACGCGAGCTCGTGGTGCCGGTGCTGGCGCGCGCGCTGACGAGGCCGGCCACCGGCGAAGCCGGCTAGTCGATCTGTCCGACGTCCGCTAGTCGATCTGCTCGGAGACGCCGGACTCGTCCAGCGCACCGATCGCGGCCACCCAGCCGGTGACCTGCCGGGCCACGTTGCGCTCGGTCAGGCCGACCTGATCGAGCACCTCCGCGCGGGAGGCGTGCTCGAGGAACTCCTGGGGCACACCGAGATCGCGGCACGGCACGTCGATCTCGGCGGCGCGCAGCGTTGCCGAGACCTCGGATCCGACGCCGCCGCGCACACCGTTGTCCTCGAGCGTGACGACCAGCTTGTGCGTGCGGGCCAGCGGGCACAGCGCCTGCGGCACCGGGACCACCCAGCGCGGGTCGACGACCGTGACACCGATGCCCTGCTTACGCAGCCGCTCGGCGACTCGCAGCGCCATCGCCGCGAAGGAGCCGACCGCGACCAGCAGCACGTCGTCGCCGAGCCCGTCGGCGGCGCGGGCCAGCACGTCCACCCCCGACAGTCGCTCGATCGCCGGAATGTCTTCGCCCACATCACCTTTCGGGAACCGAATGGCGGTCGGCCCGTCAGAGACGTCGAGCGCCTCACCGAGTTCCTCGCGGAGGCGGGCGCCGTCGCGCGGAGCGGCCACCCGCATGCCCGGAACGATGCTCAGCACCGACAGGTCCCACATGCCGTTGTGGCTGGCGCCGTCGCTTCCGGTGATGCCGGCCCGGTCGAGCACCATGGTGACCGGCAGCTTGTGCAGTGCCACGTCCATCATCATCTGGTCGAACGCCCGATTGAGGAACGTCGAGTAGATGGCCACCACCGGGTGCATTCCGCCCATCGCGAGGCCGGCCGCCGACGTCATGGCGTGCTGTTCGGCGATGCCCACGTCGAACAGCCGGTCCGGGAACCGCTGTCCGAACGCCGACAGCCCGGTCGGCCCGGGCATCGCCGCGGTGATCGCGACGACGTCGCGGCGCTTGGTCGCGATCCTGATCAGTTCGTCGGAGAACACCGAGGTCCAGCCCGGCGCCGACGCCGTGGTGGCCAGCCCGGTGTGCGGGTCGATCACCCCGCAGGAGTGCATCTGCTCAGCCTCGTCGTTCTCGGCCGGCGGGTAGCCCATGCCCTTGCGGGTGACGACATGCACGATCACCGGCGCGTTGAAAAGGCGGGCGTGCCGCAGCGCGTTCTCCACCGCGTGCTCGTCGTGGCCGTCGATCGGCCCGACGTACTTCAGCCCCAGATCGGTGAACATCACCTGCGGGGACAGGGCGTCCTTGATGCCGGCTTTGACGCTGTGCATGGCCTGATAGCAGACCTCGCCGATCAGCGGCGTCCCACGAAGCGCGATGCGGCCACGCTCGAGCAGGCGCTCGTAGGCGGGCTGCAGCCGCAACGCGGCCAGGTGATCGGCGAACCCGCCGATGGTCGGGGCGTAGCTGCGGCCGTTGTCATTGACGACGATCACCACCGGCCGCCGCGCGGCGGCGATGTTGTTCAGCGCCTCCCAGCACATGCCGCCTGTGAGCGCGCCGTCACCGACCACCGCCACCACGTGCCGGTTGCGGTGACCGGTCAACTCGAAAGCCTTGGCCAGTCCGTCGGCGTAGGACAGCGCCGCCGACGCGTGGCTGGACTCGACCCAGTCGTGCTCGCTCTCGGCCCGCGACGGATAGCCCGACAATCCGCCCCTCTTGCGAAGGGTGTCGAAGTCGGCGCTGCGACCGGTCAACATCTTGTGCACGTAGGCCTGATGGCCGGTGTCGAAGATGATCGGGTCGTGCGGCGAGTCG
This sequence comes from uncultured Actinomycetota bacterium, assembly GCA_963753095.1. GTDB lineage: Bacteria > Actinomycetota > Actinomycetes > Mycobacteriales > Mycobacteriaceae > Mycobacterium. The sequence goes on along the minus strand of CAVWBC010000001.1, from coordinate 392,944 downwards.
AACACCCGATGCAGGGCGAGCGTGAGCTCGACCACACCGAGGTTGGGCCCTAGGTGACCACCGGTGGCAGCCACCTTGTGGATCAGGAACTGGCGAATCTCGAAGGCGAGTTCGGTCAGCTGCTGCTGGGAAAGGTGCTGCAGATCAGCGGGGCCGCGGACCTGTTCAAGCATCAGCCCAGTCTACGCATCGCTGCCCGGATCAGTCCTGACGAGCCTCGTAGATGTCGGGCACACCGTCGCGGTCGCGATCGGCGGTTTCCAGCAGCCAGACCGATCGGTAATGCCGGTTGCGCAGCCGCAGGACGATGGCCGCCAGGAACGCCGCCAGCAAACTTCCGGCAAGCACCGCAACCTTCACCACATCGTTGCGCGACGACGCGAAGCCATAGGCTAAGTCGCCGATCAGCAGCGAGACCGTGAACCCCACACCGGCCAGCAGCGATACGCCGAACACGTCGATCCAGCGCAAAGCCGAGTCGAGTCTGGCGCGGGTGGCCGCGGCCAGCACCCACGCCGTGCCGAATACCCCGATGGTCTTACCGAGCACCAGCCCCCCGACGATGCCCAGCGCGATCGGATCACGCAGCGCTGTCACCAAACCGTCATAGCCGCCCAGGGTCACCCCGGCGGCGAAGAAAGCGAACACCGGCACCGCGACACCCGCCGACACCGGCCGCATCAGGTGCTCGAAATGCTCGGCCAATCCCGGCCCGGCATCGGGTCCGCCGGCGGCTTCGCTGCGCAACACCGGGACCGTGAATCCCAGCAGCACCCCGGCAACAGTCGCATGCACCCCCGATTCGTGAACGAACGCCCACGTCAGCATCGCCAGCGGGATCAACAGCCACCACGAGCTGATCCGCTTCTGCACCAACACCGCGAAAAACGCCAACGGGATCAACGCCAGCAGCAGCGGCACGACTTTGATCTTGTCGGTGTAGAACACCGCGATCACGGTGATCGCGAGTAGGTCGTCGACCACGGCCAAGGTGAGTAGGAAGGTGCGCAGTGCCGTTGGCAGATGGGTGGAGATCACCGCCAGCACTGCGACCGCGAACGCGATGTCGGTGGCCGTCGGAATCGCCCAGCCGCGGGCCGCGCCGCTGCCGGCACCGGCGGTGAACGCGACGAAGATCAGCGCGGGCACCGCCATGCCGCCGATCGCCGCGGCGATCGGCAGCGCCGCCCGACCGGGATCGCGCAGGTCACCAGCGACGAACTCACGCTTGAGTTCGAGCCCCACCACGAAGAAGAAGATGGCCAGCAGGCCGTCGGCGGCCCAGCCACCCAGCGACAGGTCCAGATGCAGGCCGAGCCGGTCGGTGCCGACGTGGAAGTCCGTGAGCGCGTGATACGACGCCGACCACGGCGAGTTCGCCCAGATCAGGGCGGCGGTCGCCGCCAGCAGCAGGAGTCCGCCGCCGACGGTCTCCTTGCGCAGGATCCCGGAGATGCGCGAGGTCTCCGACCACGACCCGCGGGCGAACAACGAGCGGGGCAGCAATCGACTGGGCTCGGCCACACATCACCTCGGCGGTCTAGGGTCGCGAAACATGCTGCCGACCAGACTTCCCGGCGCGCCTCGTGAGCACGAGTCTAACGGGGGGTGACGAACCTCACCTCGTCAGCAGCGCGACGCATTCGATGTGGTGCGTCAGCGGAAACGAGTCGAAGACCCGGATCTGCTCCACCGTGTAGCCGGCCGCCCGGTACAGCCCGATGTCGCGGGAGAACGCCGCGGCTTCGCAGCCGATGTGGATGACCCGCGGCACTCCGGCCCCCGCGAGCAGTCCGACGACGTCGCGCCCGGCTCCCGACCGCGGCGGGTCGAGCACCGCGATGTCAGCGCCGCCACGCTGCGCCTCGAGCGCCCGGCGAACCGAGTCCGTGACGATCCGCACCTGTGGCAGATCCGCCAATGCCGCGCCGGCAGCCCGCGACGCCGCGCGCGCGGTGTCCACGCTCAGCACCGTGCCCTGCTCCCCCACCATGTCGGCCAGCACGGCGGCGAACAGGCCGGCGCCCCCGTAGAGGTCCCATGCCGTCGAGGCACCCGTGCCGCCGGCCCACTGCGCCACCAGCGCGCTGTAGACGCCCGCGGCGTCGCGGTGCGATTGCCAGAACGCCGTCACAGGCAGCTGCCACGTGCGCGCACCGACCCGTTGCACCGCGTCCCGGGTGCCTTCGACGACGCGGCTGCCGCGCTGCTGGCGAGTGGTGGCGACGACGTGCCGGCGCCCGTCGTCGTCGAGGACGACGTGAAGCCGATCGCCCGGCGTGCCACGCACTTCGGTGAGTCCGTCGAGCATGCCGTCGGGCAACTGCCCGCAGCGCAGGTCGGTCACCAGTTCGTTGCTGTGGTAGCGATGGAAGCCCGGCCGCCCGTCCGCACCCACGGCCAGCCGCACCCGGGTGCGCCAGCCCCGCGGCTGCCCGGCACCGACGGGTTCGGCCACCCCGTCCCAGACGAAGTCGCCAAGGCGGGCCAGCTGGTTGGATACCACCTCGCCCTTGAGCCTGCGCGCGGCCACCGGGTCGGCGAACGCCAGGTCGCAGCAGCCGGCCCCGTCCACGCCGGCGATGGGGCACAACGGTTCCACCCGGTCCGCCGACGCCTCGAGCACCTCCACCGCCTCGGCGTGCCAATACGATCCGCGGTCACTGGTCACCCGGACGCGCACCGTCTCCCCCGGCAGCGCGTAGCGCACGAACACCACACGGCCCTCGTGACGGGCCACGCAACTGCCGCCGTTCGCGGCCGCGCCGGTGGTCAGTACCAGTTCGGTGGCCGCCCCGGTCGCCTCAGAGGTCTCGGTCACTCCAGGAAGCCGCGGCGTACATCACCGGGGGCGTTGTGCTCCTGGAGTTCGTGCACCCGCTCCGACGAGGTCAGCTGCCAGGGCACCGAAGTCACCATGACGTTGTTCATGAACAGCAGCCGCGTCTTGAGCCGCAACGCGCTCTGGTTGTGCAGCACCTGCTCCCACCAGTGGCCCACCACGTATTCCGGGATGAACACCGTCACCACCGTTCGCGGGGCCTCCTTGCTGATCCGCTTGACGTAGTCGAGCACCGGCCGGGTCACCTCGCGGTACGGGGACGCAACCACCTTGAGGGGGACGGTGATGTCGCTGTCCTCCCACTTGTGGACCAGCTGGCGGGTCTCGGTGTCGTCGACGTTGACGGTGATGGCCTCGAGCACATCCGGGCGGGTGGCCCGGGCGTAGGACAACGCCCGAAGCGTCGGCAGATGCAGCTTGGACACCAGCACCACGGCGTGGTTGCGGCTGGGCAGCACCACCTCGCCCTGCTCGGCCTCCTGCTCGGCCAGCTCGCGCGCGACCGTCTCGTAATGGCGATGGATGGCCTTCATCAACACGAACAGAGCGCTCATGGCCACGATCGCGATCCACGCGCCGGCGACGAACTTCGTGATCAGCACGACGATGAGAACCGAACCGGTGCAGATGAACCCGATGGTGTTGATCACCCGCGAACGCGTCATTCGGCGCCGCTCGGCCGGGTTGGTCTCGGTGCGCAGCAGCCGGGTCCAGTGCCGCACCATGCCGATCTGGCTGAGTGTGAACGACACGAACACCCCGACGATGTAGAGCTGGATCAGGGCGGTCACTTCGGCGCGGAACGCCACGATGAACGCGATCGCCGCGAAGGCCAGGAACAGGATGCCGTTGGAGAACGCCAGCCGGTCCCCGCGAGTGTGCAGCTGACGCGGCAGGTAGCGGTCCTGGGCCAGGATCGAGCCCAGCACGGGGAAGCCGTTGAACGCGGTGTTGGCCGCCAGCACCAGGATGAGCGCGGTGACACCGGTGATCAGGTACAGCCCGAGCGGGAAGTCGTGGAACACCGAGTCGGCCAATTGGGCCACCAGGGTCTTCTGCTGGTAGCCCTCGGGCGCGCCGACGAGCTGCTCGGCGGGTCGCTCGGCCACCTTGGCCCCGGTTTCCTTGGCCAGCAGGATCATTCCGATGAACAGCGAGATCGCGATACCGCCCAGCAGGGCCAGCGTCGTCGCCGCGTTGCGGGACTTGGGCTTGCGGAACGCGGGCACGCCGTTGCTGATGGCCTCCACGCCGGTCAACGCAGCGCAGCCGGAGGAGAACGCCCTGGCGACCAGGAACACCAACGCGATACCCATGACGTCGCCGTGTTCCGAGCGCACCGAGAACGACGCCGACTCCGCCTGCAGGTGGTGGCCCAGCACGTTGATCTGGAAGAACCCCCAGATCAGCATGGCGAACATGCCGAACATGAAGGCGTAGGTCGGAATCGCGAACGCCGTTCCCGACTCGCGGATGCCGCGCAGGTTCGCCGCGGTCAGCAGCGCGATCGCGGTGACCGCGAACGCGACCTTGTGGTGGGCGATGAACGGTACCGCCGAGCCGATGTTCGACATCGCCGAGGCCATCGACACCGCCACGGTGAGCACGTAGTCGACCAGCAACGCGCTGGCCACCGTCAGGCCGGCGGTCGGGCCCAGGTTGGTGGTCACCACCTCGTAGTCGCCGCCGCCGGAGGGATAGGCGTGAACGTTCTGCCGGTAGGACGCGACCACGACGAGCATCACGAACGCCACCGCGACACCGATCCACGGCGCCATCGAGTAGGCCGTCAGACCGGCCACCGACAGCACCAGGAAGATCTCCTCGGGGGCGTAGGCGACCGATGACATGGCATCGGAGGCGAACACCGGCAGGGCGATTCGCTTCGGCAGCAGGGTGTGGCTGAGAGTGTCGCTGCGGAAGGGACGCCCCAGGACCAGCCGGCGTGCGGCGGTCGAAAGCTTAGACACGAGTGCCAAGGGTAAGCCCATACCGGTTTGGCTGTAGCGTTCCGGCATACGGTCGGTGCCCACGGGATCGGTCAGCCACGGTTTCGGCTCCGGATCCGATGGGTCGACGCAGGACGCAGCCGAAAGGACCTCAGGTGCGGGTAGTGGTGATGGGGTGCGGCCGAGTCGGCGCGTCGCTGGCCGACGCGCTGTCCCGGATCGGGCACGAGGTGGCGATCATCGACCGCGACCCGAAGGCGTTCCACCGGCTGTCCCCGGAGTTCACCGGCCAGCGGGTACTGGGGATGGGATTCGACCGGGAAGTGTTGCTGCGCGCGGGGATTGAGGGTGCGGGCGCGTTCGCGGCGGTGTCCTCCGGTGACAACTCCAACATCATCTCGGCCCGGGTGGCGCGGGAGACGTTCGGGGTTCAGCGGGTGGTGGCCCGCATCTATGACGCCAAGCGGGCAGCGGTGTACGAGCGGCTGGGTATCCCGACCGTGGCCACCGTGCCGTGGACGGCCGACCGGCTGCTCAACGCGCTGATCCGGGACACCGAGACCGCGAAATGGCGCGATCCCACCGGCACCGTCGCCGTCGCCGAGGCAACGCTGCACGAGGACTGGGTGGGTCGCCGGGTGACCGATCTCGAGGTGGCCACCGGCGCTCGGGTGGCGTTTCTGATCCGGTTCGGCACCGGTGTGCTGCCCGAACCCAAGACCGTCGTCCAGTCCGGCGACCAGGTCTACATCGCGGCGGTGTCCGGGCGCGCCGCCGAAGCGCTGGCGATCGCGGCGTTGCCGCCCACCGAGGACACCGAGGAGCGCAAGAAGTGAAGGTAGCCATTGCCGGGGCCGGTGCCGTGGGGCGCTCGATCGCGCGTGAGCTGCTCGAGAACGAGCACGAGGTGACGCTGATCGAGCGCAACGCCGAGCACGTCGATGTCGACGCCATCCCGGCCGCGCATTGGCGCCTCGGCGACGCCTGCGAGATCAGCCTGCTGGAGTCGGTACACCTTCATGACTTCGACGTGGTGATCGCCGCCACCGGTGACGACAAGGCCAACGTGGTGCTCTCGCTGCTGGCCAAGACCGAGTTCGCCGTCTCGCGCGTGGTGGCCCGGGTCAACGATCCGCGCAACGAGTGGCTGTTCGACAACTCCTGGGGTGTCGATGTCGCCGTGTCGACCCCGCGGATGCTGGCCTCCCTGGTGGAAGAGGCCGTGGCGGTGGGTGATCTGGTGCGGCTCATGGAGTTTCGCAAGGGTCATGCCAACCTCGTGGAGATCACCCTGCCCGACGACACCCCGTGGGGCGGGCGTCCGGTGCGCAAGCTGAACCTGCCGCGCGACGCCGCGCTGGTGACCATCCTGCGGGGCCAGCGGGTGATCGTGCCCGAACCCGACGAGCCCCTCGAAGGTGGTGACGAACTGCTGTTCGTCGCGGCTCCCGAAGTCGAGGAAGAACTGCGCACGGCCCTGTTCGCGGCGCGATCCAGCTAGCTCAGTCGGCGTCGAGGACGACGTCACCGCCGGCCGGCGGATCCGCCTCGGCCGGGTGTTCGTGCGCGTGGGCACTGTGCAGCGCCCGCTGGGCGGCCCGGATCGCCAGGTAGGTCACGAGAGCGGCGACGGCGGTCAGCGGCCACCCCATGGCGATCCGCGCGACTCCGAGCCAACCGGTCTGGTCGGCGTCGTAGAGGTGATGCTGCACCAGGAACCTGGCCCCGAACACCAGCACCCAAGTGATGGTCGCGATGTCGAAGGCCAGCACCGCCCGCCGGGCGTTGCGCCAGGCGCGGTCGTGCCCGTTCACCCAACTCCAGACGTAGCCCACGACCGGCCGGCGGATCAGCACCGACAGCGCGAACACGGCCGCCCACAGCAGCGACGTCCAGATGCCGAGCAGGAAGTATCCCTTCGACGCGCCGACCACCCAGGCGATCAGGGCGCTCACCCCGACACCGATGAATCCCGACACCGCGGGTTGAATCGAGTCGCGGCGGAAAAGACGCCACACCAGCACCAGCGCCGCCACTCCGAGGGCCGCGCCGATGGCTGCCGTGAGACCGAAAGCGGTGGACACCGGGACGAAGACGGCGACCGGAAGCGCGGAGTAGACCAAGCCGCTGATGCCGCCCATCTGGGCCAGCAGCGCTTGTGCGGGGGTGCGTTTGGGTTCAGACACGTTCACGGGCGGCCGGACAGGGCCGCGGCGGGGCGGACAGGTTCAACGCTGAATCTCGTAGTGCGGGTTGTAGACGGCCTTCGCGCCATTCTCCAGCGTGCCGAGCCGGCCGTGCACCCGCAGGGTTCGCCCGGACTCGATGCCGGGGATGCGTCGTTGGCCGAGCCACACCAGCATCACGGCGTCGGTGCCGTCGAACAGTTCGGCACGCACTCCGCCGGCGCAGCCCTTGGCGTTCATCTCGACACTGCGCAAAGTCCCGACCATGGTGACCTCTTGGCCGCGCTGACAGTCGATGGCGCGCTGGGCGCCGGTGCTGGCGGCTTCGCCAGTGAGTTCTTCGGCGTCGCGCTGCTCAGGGTTCTCCGTCAACCTCCGGGTGAGACGGCGCACAAAACCTTCGGCCGTAGCCATGGCCTCTCCTGACACTTCAGCGGATCACAATGCCAACGCAACGGTAGACCTGTTGGTTCCCCGACGCCACGCGGCATACCCAATCTCCGGCCGGTTATTCGCCACAGGGCACCATCGACGGATGGCGGTGAACTTGAGCGGCGTCCCGACGATCCTGCTACCCGGGACCGGCTCGGACGACGACTACGTCTACCGGGTATTCGCCGATCCCCTGCACCGGGCCGGCGCCGTCGTGATGGCCCAGCGTCCACAGCCCGGCCGGCTGGTGGCGGGTTACCTCGAGGCGCTGGATGACGCCGCCCGCCAGGGTCCGATCGCCGTCGGCGGCGTGTCCATCGGGGCCGCGGTGGCCGTCGCGTGGGCGCTGGCCCACCCGGGACGTGCCGTTGCGGTGCTGGCCGCACTGCCGCCCTGGACCGGGGCGCCGGACACCGCGGCGGCCGCGGTGTCGGCCCGGCACACCGCCGCGGCGCTGCGCCGCGACGGCCTGGTGGCGACCGCCGCGGCGATGCGGGCATCGAGCCCCGCGTGGCTGGCCGACGAGCTGAGCCGGTCGTGGCTGGCCCAGTGGCCCGAGCTTCCCGACGCCATGGAGGAGGCCGCCGGGTACACCGCGCCGAGCACCGTGGAGTTGGAGTGTTTGAACGCCTCGATGGGCGTGGTCGCGGCCTCCGACGACCCCATCCATCCGCTCGAGGTGGCACTCGAGTGGGTGTCCGCGGCCCCGCACGCAGCGCTGCGGACGGTCACGCTCGAGCGAGTTCGGGCCGGATCCGAGCGTGCTCGGCGCGGCCTGCCTGGCGGCACTCGACGATGCAGGCGAGGGACGAGCCTGAGGAGGAGAGCGCCAATCGGGTCCGGCGTTGTCGGACGCCGCGCCAGAGTGACTCAGCCGCCGGTGATGGTGCTGCGCAGCTGCTGCATCGCCGAGCCGGCGGCGCTGCGCCGCTCGGCGGTGTCCTGCGGCTGTGGCTCCGGCACGGCCTGCTGCTCGACGGGAATGCCCTGCGCCTGACGGGCCTGCGCAGCGGCGGCCTCACGCAGCTGCGCCGCCATCGGCTCCGGCAACTCCACCGGCAGCGGAGTGCGCACCGGCAGCGGCGTCTCCCCGCGCCGAACGACGGTGTCGGCCAAGGCATCCCGCGCCTCGGTCGCCAACGCGTCGATGGTCTCGGGTGCGCCGTTGACCACACAGCGGATCATCCAGCGATAGCCGTCGACGCCGATGAAGCGCACGACGCCGGCGCCGAGACCGACCACCTCCCGGCCCCACGGCCCGTCCTCGATGGAGACCTTGGCGTCGTCCTTGCGCAGGGAGTCGGCCAACTCGGCGGCGACTTCGCGCCACAGGCCGGGTGACTTCGGCGCCGCATAGGCGGCGATGGTGAACCGCCCGTTCGGGGTCACCACCCAGATCGCGCTGGGCACACCGACCTCGTTGAGCTCGACCTGAACCTGGCCCCCGGCCGGCATCGGCGTCAGCACCGACCCGAGGTCGAGGCGGGCCAGCGTGGCGTCGTCCGGATTGTCGAAGTCCTCGATGTCGAACGGCCCGTCGGGTCGCTCGGCATCTGCGGTATCGGGGCCGGCGTCGGCCACCGCGGGTGCGTCGCCGCTTCTGACCTGCCCGGACTCGGGGTCCTGGTCGTTCTTACGTCTTCCGAATGCCATCACAAACTCGCATGTCCGCCGGAGGAACCGTGGCCGCCATCGCCACGGGTGGTGCCGGCCAGGCCGGCCTCGTCGAACGAGGCCACCTCGACCAGCTCGGGTAGTTCGACCCGCTGGACCAGCAGTTGGGCGATGCGGTCCCCGCGCCGAATGACGATCGACGTGGTGGGGTCGAGGTTGATGAGTGCCACCTTGATCTCGCCGCGGTAACCGGCGTCGACCGTGCCGGGGCTGTTGACGATCGAAAGTCCCACGCGCGCAGCCAAACCGGATCGGGGATGAATCAGGCCCACCATGCCATGCGGAATCGCGACGGCGATGCCGGTGGCGACGAGTGCGCGCTGCCCCGGCTGCAGGTCGAGGTCTTGCGCGCTGTACAGATCGACGCCCGCATCGCCGTCGTGGGCACGGCTGGGTAAGGGAAGATCGCGGTCCAGGCGAACCACCGCAAGACTGGTGGGCACGATGGGAAAGACTACCCTTGGCCGCGTGTCCGGATCGCGTGTGACCTCGCAAACGGTGCGATACCGCGAGCGGTTGTGGGTGCCGTGGTGGTGGTGGCCGCTCGGCTTCGGGCTGGCCGCAATCCTGGCCAAGGAAGTCAACATGGGTGTCCGGACCCTGCCCGACTGGGTGCCGTACGCGGTGCTCGGCGCGGTGGCGGTGGGAGTGCTGCTGTGGCTGGGCCGTACCGAGGTCGTCGTCGTCGGCACCGGGTCCGACGTCGAACTACAGGCCGGCCAGGCCCATCTGCCCGTGTCAGTGGTGCGGCGCTCGGTGGAGATCCCGCGCACCGCGAAGTCCGCCGCGCTCGGTCGCCAACTCGACCCCGCGGCCTACGTGCTGCACCGGGGCTGGGTAGGGCCGATGGTTCTTGTCGTTCTCGACGATCCGGACGATCCGACGCCGTACTGGCTGGTGAGCTGCCGCCACCCGGAGCGGGTGCTCTCGGCGCTACGAAGCTGACGCCCGACTAGGCCGCACAGTCGGTGCAGATCATCACACCGTTCTTCTCACTGGCCAGACGGCTGCGGTGATGCACCAGGAAACAGCTCGAACAGGTGAACTCGTCGGCCTGCTTCGGGATGACCCGCACCGACAGCTCTTCGCCGGACAGATCGGCTCCGGGCAGCTCGAAGTTCTCCGCGGAGTCGGTTTCGTCGACGTCGACAACGGCCGACTGAGCCTCGTTTCGCCGTGCTTTGAGCTCCTCGAGCGAATCCTCGGACACGTCGTCGGTCTCGGTACGCCTCGGGGCGTCGTAGTCGGTAGCCATCGTCTTGTCCCCTCGTAACCTCAGCAAGGCTTTGTATCAGCGTCGAACGCATCCGCCAAACGATTCGTGCCCAGATCACAAGAAGTTCAGGTGTGATTTGTATCACAACTATCGGCACTCGTCGACGGGCGTGTCCCACCGCCGTCTGTCCCCTGCCTCTAGAGTGCAGACGTGGTCGCTCAAATCACCGAAGGCACCGCCTTCGACAAGCACGGTCGCCCATTCCGCAGGCGCAACTATATGCCGGGAATCATCGCAGCGGCGGTCCTCGTGGTGATCACTGCTCTCGTGTGGGGCATCGCGCTGACCCGGCCCGTGGACGTCCGCGAGGCCGAGGCGTGCAACCCACCCCCCACCCCGACCGACCCTGCGACTCCCAAGCTGGGTGAGCAGGTGTCGCATTCGTCGATGGTCGATGTGGCGCCCGCCAAGCTGGCCGACACGAAGATCCGCGTGTTCAACGCCAGTGGCCAGGGCGGTCAGGCCGGTGAGGTGGCAGGCGCGCTGCGCGACGTCGGCTTCGCCCAGCCGACGGCGGCCAACGACCCCATCTACACCAACACCCGGCTCACCTGCCAGGGCCAGATCCGGTTCGGCGCGTCGGGCCGGTCGGGAGCCGCGGCGGTCTGGCTGGTCGCGCCGTGCGTCGAGCTGTACCAGGACGACCGGCAGGACGATTCGGTGGACCTGGCGATCGGAACCGAGTTCACCACGCTGGCCCACAGCGACGACATCGACGCGGTACTGGCCGGGCTGCGGCCCGACGCCACCGAACCGGCCGACTCGGCGCTGGTGGCGAAGATCCACAACGGCACCTGCTGAGCCGTTCACGGCAGCGGCTGCAGACCCCCGCAACGACCCAGGGCGTCGAGCAGCGCCGCGGCGACACCGGGGGCGGCGGCGACCAGCAGCCCCGCCCGCTCGTCGTCCGACGGCTCGGGCAGCACCACCAACGCGCCGGCCTCGGTGGCGATCAGCGCGCCCGCCGCCCAGTCCCAGACGTTCAGCCCGTGCTCGTAGTGCCCGTCGAGGCGCCCCGCGGCGACCATGCACAGATCCAGGGCCGCCGATCCGATCCGCCGCACATCGCGCACCGCCGGCAGGATCCGGGCCAGCAGCGCCGACTGCTGCGCCCGCCGCTGCGCGGCATAGCCGAATCCGGTGCCGACCAAAGCCATCGAGAGCGTGTCCACCCCACTGCAGTGCAGCCGGCTGCGCGCCCCGTCGCGGTTGACGTGCGCGCCCAGACCGAGCGCCGCCGAGTACACGTCCCCGGCGACGACGTCGGCGACGGCGCCGGCAACCGACACCCCGTCGACCTGCGCGGCGACCGAGATGGCATAGGCCGGAATGCCGTATAGGAAGTTCACCGTCCCGTCGATCGGGTCGAGGACCCAGCGGACGCCACCGGCGTCGACACTCGGGCCACCGCCCTCCTCACCGAGAACCTCGTCACCGGGGCGCCGCCGGGCCAGCAGATCCCGAAGGAGCTCTTCGGTTTCGGTGTCCACGACGGTGACCGGGTCGGTCGGCGTGCTCTTGGTCTGCACCGTGCCCGCCGCGACCGGTTCCGACCCGTCGCCGAACAACTCCACGCGCCGGCGCCGCACGAATGCGGCGGCCTCGGCGGCCAATTGCTCAGCCACCGCGCGTAACTCCTCGGGCCGGTTCCCACTCACCTCGCTATCGCAGCACACCCGCGACACCGACCCCAAAGGGGCGCCCACCCACTAGTGTGTGCATCGCGTCGATCGCCAGCCTCGCCGTAGGAGAAGCCATGACCGGGACCGAACCCAGCACCGCAGGACAGCGCCTCAGCTTCGGCGTGGACGTCGGCGGCAGCGGCGTCAAGGGCGGGGTCGTCGACCTCGACACCGGGCAACTCGTCGGTGAGCGCTACAAGGTGCTGACACCGCAGCCGGCGACGCCGGCCGCGATCGCCAAGACGGTCGCCGAGGTCGTCGAGCACTTCGGCTGGACCGGCCCGCTGGGTGTCACCTACCCCGGCGTCGTCGTCAACGGCGTGGTGCAGACCGCGGCCAACGTCGACAAGTCGTGGATCGGAACCGACGCCGACGACGTCATCAGCGCCGCCGTCGGCGGGCAGCGGGTGACGGTGCTCAACGACGCCGACGCAGCCGGACTGGCTGAGCAACACTACGGCGCCGGGCGTGACAAGACCGGTGTCATCGTGCTGCTGACCTTCGGCACCGGGATCGGCTCGGCGGTGATCCACAACGGGGTGCTCCTGCCCAATACCGAGTTCGGCCACCTCGAGGTGGACGGCAAAGAAGCCGAGCACCGGGCGGCCTCCTCGGTCAAGGAGCGCAAGGACTGGAGCTATCCGCGGTGGAGCGAAGAAGTCACCAAGGTCTTGATCGCCATCGAGAACGCGATCTGGCCTGATCTGTTCATCGCCGGCGGCGGCATCAGCCGCAAGGCCGAGAAATGGATCCCACTGCTGAAGAACCGCACCCCGGTGGTGGCCGCCACACTGCTGAACGAGGCGGGCATCGTGGGCGCGGCCATGGCCGCCATGGGCGACGTCACGCACTGATTTTCCGCTGCTGGCGGGTGCAGCGCCATGTAGTCGTTACAATGGTCGACGGCGGCCGCCTACCGGATAGCGGCAGGTATCCACAGCGAGATCACGCCGATATTCCTCATAGCCGACGCTTTCGGTCGGGCACGCCCACGCCCACCGAAACCCAGCACGAACCGAAAGGGTGTACGTGGCAGCGACGAAGGCAAGCCCGGCAACCGACGAGCCGGTGAAGCGCACCGCCACCAAGACGCCCGCGAAGAAGGCGGCGGCCAAAGCCGCCAACGGTTCCGCCCCGGCCAAGCGAGCCACCAAAGCCCCCGCCCGGACCACCAAGGCCGCTGCGGAGGCCAAGCCCGCCGCCGCGCCTGCTCCGGCCAAGGCCAAGACGACCAGGGCGCCGCGCGCCGCGGCCAAGGCCGTTGCCGGTACACCGGCACCGCGCAGCCGGGCCAAGAAGGCCGCCGCGCCTGCCACACCCGCGGTCGCCGACGGTGACACCGACGCCGTCGTCGAGGATCTCGATGTCGAACTCGACGCCGATCCCGATCTGGACGTAGCCGAGGAGATCGTGCTCGACGACCTGGAAGTGGTCGCCGAGGAGGTCGCCGGCGACGGGGAGGCCACCGTCGCGGCCGCGCCCGTCGCCGAGGAAGCGCCCGAGGACGAGGACATCAGCGAGCCCACCGACAAGGACAAGGCCTCCGGCGACTTCGTGTGGGACGAAGAGGAGTCCGAGGCGCTGCGGCAGGCCCGCAAGGACGCCGAGCTCACCGCGTCCGCGGACTCGGTTCGCGCCTACCTCAAGCAGATCGGCAAGGTCGCGCTCCTCAACGCCGAGGAAGAGGTGGAACTGGCCAAGCGGATCGAGGCCGGCCTGTACGCCACTCAGAAGATCGCCGAACTCGCCGAGAAGGGCGAGAAGCTGCCTGTGCAGCAACGCCGCGACATGCAGTGGATCTGCCGCGACGGTGACCGCGCCAAGAACCACCTGCTCGAGGCCAACCTGCGACTGGTGGTGTCGCTGGCCAAGCGCTACACCGGCCGCGGCATGGCGTTCCTGGACCTCATTCAGGAGGGCAACCTCGGTCTGATCCGCGCCGTCGAGAAGTTCGACTACACCAAGGGCTACAAGTTCTCCACGTACGCCACCTGGTGGATCCGTCAGGCGATCACCCGCGCGATGGCCGACCAGGCCCGCACCATCCGTATCCCGGTGCACATGGTCGAGGTCATCAACAAGCTGGGCCGCATCCAGCGCGAGCTGCTGCAGGACCTGGGCCGCGAGCCCACGCCCGAGGAGCTCGCGAAGGAGATGGACATCACGCCCGAGAAGGTGCTGGAAATCCAGCAGTATGCGCGCGAGCCGATCTCACTGGACCAGACGATCGGCGACGAGGGCGACTCCCAACTCGGCGACTTCATCGAGGACAGTGAAGCGGTGGTGGCGGTGGATGCCGTCTCCTTCACGCTGCTGCAGGATCAGCTGCAGTCGGTACTCGAGACGCTGTCCGAGCGCGAGGCCGGCGTGGTGCGCTTGCGGTTCGGCCTTACCGACGGCCAACCGCGCACGCTCGACGAGATCGGCCAGGTGTACGGCGTGACCCGCGAGCGGATCCGCCAGATCGAGTCGAAGACCATGTCGAAGCTGCGCCACCCCAGCCGTTCTCAGGTGCTGCGCGACTACCTCGACTGACCCGCCGGGCTACGCCATGGAGTGGCGCGAACGCCCGCACTCGTCACATCTCCACCAGGTTTGGCGGGTGTACTGCTCGAGAACAGCCTGTTCCACGCGTTTCATCGAAGCATCGCAATAGGGGCAGCGGCGGGTTGCCGTCTCCGGATAGGTGTTGGTCAGCGCACGGGACAACGGTCCACCCCCGCAGTCTGGCGAATCAAGCCAGGTACTCCCCCCGGTATCACGAAGGCAAGCATAACCCGGTTGTGCTCTGTGTCACAGTGAATTTTGGAAGTCGCTGTCATTTCTCGACGTCCAGGACGCGGGCCCTATCGTGGCCGTATGCCATCTCAGCGGGTGAACATTTCATCGGGAGCCGAGTTCGAGGCGCTTGTCGGCTACTCCCGAGCCGTCCGGATCGGCTCGCATGTGGCGGTCGCCGGAACCACCGGGGCGGGCGACTCCGTCGCGGTCCAGACCCGAAATGCGCTGCAGCGCATCGAATTCGCCCTGACAGAGGCGGGTGCGACGCTGGCCGACGTCGTCCGCACCCGGATCTTCGTCACCGATATCTCCCGCTGGCGCGAGGTCGGCGACGTCCACGCCGAGTTCTTCGGCGAGGTCCGCCCCGCCGCCACGATGGTCGAGGTTGCGGCGCTGATCGAGCCCCGGCTGCTGGTCGAGATCGAGGCCGACGCCTACGTGGTGGGCTGATACGGCGGGAAGGTGCCGTCGGGCCCGGGTGAGTACGGCGTGACCATCACCACAGCGCTGACCGGTAGCGCACCGTACAGATGCGGGAACCGCATCGACTCGGGATCCGTTGGCACTCCGGGCTCCCACACCACGGGCGAGCCGAGCGCACTCGGGTCGATGTGGAGCAGCACCAGATCGGTACGGCCGGCGAAGAGCCGGTTGGCCGGCAGGTGAACCTGCTGTGCGGTGGACAGGTGCACGTAACCGACCTCGCGCAGCGAATCGGGGCAAAGATCCCGACCGAGGCGGGCGGCGTCCCACTCCTGCTGTCCGCACAGGTGGAGTAAGAGTTCCGGATTCGGGTACATACGACCACACTGCAGCACCCGCAACAGGAGGGGGCGTGAGACACGACACAACGTCAAACAGCCCGGGGAACAAGGCCTGAACGCAAAACGTCTGACACAGTAGAGATACGCGACGGCGGCGATGAGCCACCACAGCGCTGAGCACCTTATGGAGGAGCCCATGAACGCAACGCTGACCAGTCCCGAACTGACCCGGGCTGATCGTTGTGACCGTTGCGGAGCAGCGGCCCGCGTGCGCGCCAAGCTCCCGTCCGGCGCCGAACTGCTCTTCTGCCAGCACCACGCCAACGAGCACCAGGCGAAGCTGGTCGAGTTGGCAGCGGTCCTGGAAGTCCAGCCGGTCGACGCGTAACCGCCTTTCGCGGCCGCGTCGCTGGGCAGGGGCGCCGTCGTCAGGAATGCTGGACTGGTCATGACCGACCAGCCGACACCACCCCGCCGCCATCACGCCTGGCGAATCGCTCGCAGGACATTGTCGAAGAGCTGGGACGACTCGATTTTCTCGGAGTCGGCGCAGGCCGGCTTCTGGTCGGTGCTGTCGCTGCCGCCACTGTTGCTCGGCATGCTCGGCAGCCTGGCGTACGTGGCGCCGCTGTTCGGCCCGGACACGTTGCCTACGATCGAGAAGCAACTGGTCAGCACTGCCGGCAG
Organism: uncultured Actinomycetota bacterium; assembly: GCA_963753095.1. GTDB lineage: Bacteria > Actinomycetota > Actinomycetes > Mycobacteriales > Mycobacteriaceae > Mycobacterium. The sequence continues at coordinate 376,671 of CAVWBC010000001.1, read as the reverse complement.
CTTCTTCTCGACCAACATCGTCACCGAGATCATCGAGCCGACGGTCAGCGACATCGTGCAGGGAGCCCGTGGCGAGGTGGTCTCACTCGGCTTCGTCATCAGCCTGTGGGCCGGCTCCTCGGCCATCTCGGCGTTCGTCGACTCCGTGGTGGAGGCCCACGACCAGACCCCGCTGCGCCACCCCGTCCGACAGCGGTTCTTCGCGCTCGGGCTCTACATGGTGATGCTCGTGTTCGTGATCGCCGCCGCCCCACTGGTGGCGCTGGGCCCGCGCAAGATCTCCGAGTACATCCCGGACAGCTGGGACAGCGTGCTGCGCTACGGGTACTTCCCACTGCTGGTGCTCGGCCTGGTGCTGGGGGTCACCATCCTCTACCGGGTGTCGCTGCCCCGGCCGTTGCCCACCTACCGGCTCATCTGGGGCGCACTACTGGCCACCACGGTGTTCGTCGTGGCCACGGTGGGGCTGCGGATCTATCTGAGTTACATCACCCGCACCGGCTACACCTACGGTGCGCTAGCCACCCCGATCGCCTTCCTGCTGTTCGCGTTCTTCCTCGGCTTCGCGATCATGATCGGCGCCGAACTGAACGCCGCGATCGACGAGGAGTGGCCCGCGCCGGTACCGCGCGGCCACAAGCTTCGAACCTGGTTGCAACACAAGGCGAAGTCATGGGGCGACAACGACTCCGGCCGCGCCACGCCACCCGTCCCCGACAGCCGCGAAGAACCGGAACCGGTGGCGCCGGCGCCGGTCAGCCCTTCTTGAGGCTCTCGTAAATCCGCTTGCAATCCGGACAGACCGGCGAACCGGGCTTGGCGGACCGCGTCACCGGGAACACTTCGCCGCACAGCGCCACGACGTGCGTGCCCATCACCGCGCTCTCGGCGATCTTGTCCTTCTTGACGTAGTGGAAGTACTTCTGGGCGTCGCCATCGGTGCCGTCGTCGACCTGCTCGTCGGTATCGGTACGTTCGATCGTCTGGGTCTGCATACCGGACATTGTGCCCGGTCAGACAGACGTAAGAAACCAGACCTTCCATGCCGCCGCGGATGTGGAACAGTGGAGCTATGAAGCGGGAGCTGGGTTTCGACGACGAGGGTCGGCCGGTGCTGATCACCGCCGCAGCCCCCGCCTACGAGGAGCAGCACCGGGCGCGGGTCCGCAAGTACCTGACGATCATGTCGTTCCGCATCCCCGCTCTGGTGCTGGCCGCCCTCGCATACGGCATGTGGCACAACGGCCTGATCTCTCTGGCGATCGTCGCCGCCTCGATACCGCTGCCGTGGATCGCGGTGCTGATCGCCAACGACCGTCCGCCCCGGCGGGCCGAGGAGCCGCGCCGTTTCGAGGACGCGCCCCGGCGCACGCCGCTGTTCCCACGGGCGGAGCGACCGGCCCTGGAGATGCGCCTCGCCCCCGCTGCGCAACCGCAGCCGGCCAGTGCGGCCGACGACAGTTCCCGCTGAGCAACGCAGCGCCGATTTCTCAGGACATTCTCAGGCCGGCGCCGTATTTCTGCACGTCAAAGGGTGTGAGATGACGCCCGGGTGGGAACTCTTTGAGCCGGACGGACGTTGGACGTCTTGACAGCTTGGAGCGATCAGGAGGCCACCAATGGCAAACGCCACCACAAGCCGGTTTGACAGCGATCTGGATGCCCAGAGTCCAGCCGCCGACCTCGTGCGGGTGTATCTCAACGGCATTGGCAAGACCGCTCTGCTCACTGCCGCCGACGAAGTGGAGTTGGCCAAGCGCATCGAGGCCGGCCTGTACGCCCAGCATCTCCTGGCGACCCGCAAGCGCTTGAGCGACAACCGTAAGCGCGACCTGGCGACCATCGTGCGCGACGGCCAGGCCGCGCGCAGCCATCTGCTGGAAGCCAACCTGCGCCTGGTGGTGTCGCTGGCCAAGCGCTACACCGGGCGCGGCATGCCGCTGCTGGATCTCATCCAGGAAGGCAACCTCGGCCTGATCCGTGCGATGGAGAAGTTCGACTACACAAAGGGATTCAAGTTCTCCACCTACGCCACCTGGTGGATCCGGCAGGCCATCACCCGTGGCATGGCCGACCAGAGCCGCACCATCCGGCTTCCCGTGCACCTCGTCGAGCAGGTCAACAAGCTCGCCCGCATCAAGCGGGAGATGCATCAGAACCTGGGCCGGGAGGCCACCGACGACGAGCTCGCCGAGGAGTCGGGCATCCCGGTGGAGAAGATCAACGACCTGCTGGAGCACAGCCGGGACCCGGTGAGCCTCGACATGCCGGTCGGCAGCGACGAGGAAGCCCCGCTGGGCGACTTCATCGAAGACGCCGAGGCGATGTCGGCGGAGAACGCGGTGATCTCCGAATTGCTCCACACCGACATCCGGCACGTGCTCGCCACCCTCGACGAGCGGGAGCAGCAGGTGATCCGCCTGCGGTTCGGCCTCGACGACGGGCAGCCTCGCACCCTCGACCAGATCGGCAAGCTGTTCGGCCTGTCCCGCGAGCGGGTCCGTCAGATCGAGCGTGAAGTGATGGCCAAGCTGCGCAACGGCGAGCGCGCCGACCGGTTGCGGTCATACGCCAGCTGAGCCCACCCCCAAACTGACACGCACGAGGTATGCCCGCCGGAGTTCCCGGCGGGCATACCGTTGTGCGGGCCCGGTGTTGTTCGACCATTCGCCCAGCTAGGCAAGTAGACTCGGCGTCGAACGAAGGGTGACCTAATGAACGATCTGGTCGATACCACCGAGATGTACCTGCGGACGATCTACGACCTCGAGGAAGAGGGCGTGGTGCCGCTGCGCGCCCGCATCGCCGAACGGCTCGAACAGAGTGGACCGACCGTGAGCCAGACCGTCTCCCGGATGGAGCGCGACGGGCTGCTGCACGTGGCGGGTGACCGGCACCTCGAGCTGACCGAGAAGGGCCGCTCATTGGCGGTCTCGGTGATGCGCAAGCACCGGCTCGCCGAGCGGCTGCTCGTCGACGTGATCGGTCTGCCCTGGGAGGAGGTGCACGCCGAGGCCTGCCGGTGGGAGCACGTGATGAGCGAAGACGTCGAGCGCCGGCTGGTTCAGGTTCTCGACAACCCGACCGTCTCCCCCTTCGGCAATCCGATTCCCGGCCTCTCGCTGCTCGGCCTCGACGACTTGCACTCCCGGCAGGACGCCGACCTCGTGCGGCTGACCGAACTTCCTGCGGGCACACCCGTGGCGGTGGTGGTCCGCCAACTCACCGAGCACGTGCAGGGCGACGTGGCATTGATCGCCCGGCTCAAGGACGCCGGTGTGGTGCCCAACGCCCGCGTGCTGGTCGAGACCAACGCCCGACGGCGGCGTCACCATCATCAACGCCGGCCACGAGGACGTCGACCTGCCGCACGAGATGGCCCACGCCGTGAAGGTCGAGAAGGTCTAGCCACCGCAACGAGGCGGGTCCCGCGCTAGACCGCACGGCGGCCGAACGCCTGCCGCGGCGGCAGCCGCACCCCGAGCCGCTTGGCCAGCCGATACCCTGTGCCGGCGAGTTCGCGGATCTGGTCGGGCCGCATCCCCGACTGCAGAGCGGTGTCGAGCATGCCCGCCATTCGATGATCTGGGTCCCCACGCAGCGCGGCTTCCAACGACAGCCCCGCCAACGGGCCGTCGCCACGGGCATAGGCCGAGAAGGCCAGCAGCACAAGGGCTTCGATGCGCCACGGCTCGGGCAACGTGCGGGCCAGCAGTGCCCACAGCGTCTCCGCCTGCCCGGCCCGGGCGCCGACGGCCAGCGCGTAGAGCGTGTCGCGCACCGCGACGTCGGTGAGCGCGCACGCCAGAGCCGCCAACTCGGTGTCGGCGAGCGTGGCGCCGTTGCAGACACGCGCCGCAGCATCCATCGCCACCTGAACGTCGCGCCGCCCACACCCGTCGGGGTCGGCCTGCCAGTCCTCGTCGCGCCGGGCTGTGCACTCGTCGATATCCGCCGTCAGAGCGGCGGCGCGGCCGGCATCGGCCACGGCGATCACCGCCAGCAGGTCGGCCCGCCGGCGGTACAGCCGCCGGCCGTCGAGCACCGCCGCGGCGGCCAGGGGCGAGGCCGTCGGGTCTTCCACGGTGCCGCGGGCGCCGCAGCCGTCGACACAGTGCCAGCTGCCCCCGGCCTCAACCCGGTCGACCACATGGGCGGCCGACAACCCCTTGCCGTGCTCGGACAGTGCGCCGGCAAGGGCGTCGCAGAGTTCGCGGTGATCGTCGTTGCACATCGGGCACAGCGCGCCCTCCTCGTCGACGACGACCGCGACGAAGGTCTCGGCCCCAGAGGCGGCGCCCACCTCGGCCAGGTGCGCGACGTTGTCGAGGAGCCCGGCCGACAGATCGACACGCATGACCGATCCCATTTCGCCGCGTTCGAGGGAGACCAGAACCAGCGATTTCTCCGGGACGAAGCCGAGAACGGCGGGCAGGGCGGCGATGAGCGCGCCGGGGCGGGTGAGGCGGAAGTCGGGATGATGTGTGGTCATGGCCCGACGCTGTCAAGGGCAACCGTCATTGCGGCCGCGCCGACGGGCCCGCGCGGTTGCGGTTGTGGATGAACCCGCCGCTGTGGACGGCCGCCGGCAGTGACATTGTTCACGCGGTATTGATGCCGTCGGCATGCGAGATTCGGTAAACCGGCGTACACCTTTTCCTCATGGGTTTGGAATACGACCTCGTCGTCCTCGGTTCGGGTCCCGGCGGGCAGAAGGCGGCGATCGCGGCCGCCAAGTTGGGCAAGTCGGTGGCCGTCATCGAGCGCGGCCGGATGCTCGGCGGTGTCTGCGTCAACACCGGCACGATCCCGTCCAAGACGTTGCGCGAGGCGGTGCTCTACCTCACCGGAATGAGCCAGCGCGAGCTCTACGGCGCCAGCTACCGGGTCAAGGAGAAGATCACCCCCGCCGACCTGCTGGCCCGCACGCAGCATGTGATCGGCAAAGAGGTCGACGTCGTGCGAAACCAGCTGATGCGCAACGGCATCGAGCTCTACGAGCGGGCACGGCCGCTTCCTCGACGACCACACCATCCTGGTCGAGGATCCCAGCCGGGCCGAGCGCATCGAGGTCACCGCCCACTACGTCATCATCGCCACCGGCACCAAGCCGGCGCGCCCGGCCGGGGTCGAGTTCGACGAGAACCGGGTGCTGGACTCCGACGGCATCCTCGACCTCAAGACCATCCCGTCGTCGATGGTGGTGGTCGGCGCCGGCGTGATCGGCATCGAATACGCCTCGATGTTCGCCGCCCTGGGCACCAAAGTGACCGTCGTGGAGAAGCGCGACGCGATGCTGGAGTTCTGCGATCCGCGAGATCGTCGAGGCGCTGCGCTTCCACCTGCGCGACCTGGCGGTCACGTTCCGGTTCGGCGAAGAGGTGACCGCCGTGGACGTCGGCTCGGCCGGCACCGTCACCACGCTGCGCAGCGGCAAGCAGATCCCCGCCGAGACCGTCATGTACTCCGCTGGCCGACAGGGCCAGACCGACCAGCTCGACCTGCCCAACGCCGGCCTGGAAGCCGACAACCGTGGGCGAATCTTCATCGACGACAAGACATTTCAGACCAAGGTCGACCACATCTATGCCGTCGGCGACGTCATCGGCTTCCCCGCGCTGGCGGCCACTTCGATGGAGCAGGGCCGGCTGGCCGCGTACCACGCCTTCGGCGAGCCGACGTCGGGCATGACCGACGCTGCAGCCGATCGGCATCTACTCGATCCCCGAGGTGTCCTATGTGGGTGCCACCGAGGTCGAGCTGACCAAGGACTCGATCCCCTACGAGGTCGGGGTGTCTCGCTACCGGGAACTGGCCCGCGGCCAGATCGCCGGCGACTCCTACGGCATGCTCAAGCTGCTGGTGTCCACCGAGGACCTCAAGCTGCTCGGCGTCCACATCTTCGGCACCGCCGCCACCGAATTGGTGCATATCGGTCAGGCCGTCATGGGCTGCGGCGGCACCGTGGAATACCTGGTCGACGCGGTCTTCAACTACCCGACCTTCTCCGAGGCCTACAAGGTCGCCGCGTTGGACGTGATGAACAAGCTGCGGGCGCTCAGCCAGTTCCGCGGCATAGCCTCTCAGCACTGATCGCTCGAACGTGTTCGGCGGGGCGTCGCCGGGGCCGCCGGCCTCGGCGCGCGCCAGCAGCGCCGCGGTCCGCTCGTCGAACGGCGGCGAATAGGACACGCTGTCGTCGCAGCCGCCACCGTCGAGGCCGCCGATCACGCCCACCACCGATCGCGCCGCTGATCCACGGGGCCCCGCTGGTGCCGTCGACCAGCCCACCGCACCGCAGGGACGGATAGCCGTCGGCGGCCGTCCGGTGACCGCCCGGCAGCCGACCGGGGCTGCCCCCGACACCCAGCGGGTAGCCGGTGATCGTCACGTCGGTGCCCTCGCGGGGGGCCACGCCCAGCGCCAGCGAGGAGCCGGCGACCGCCTCGATCGCTGCCGCCGCCGGCCTGCTGACCCGGGCGAATGCGTAGTCGGCCGCCGTGTCCTGGGTGCCGACCCAGCGCGGATCCAGATACACCGTGTCGATGCGCCAGACATCGGCGGGCCGGGCGTTGCCGTCGAAGCCCGGCACGAAGGTGGCCGGGTACTCCGCCGCCAGACAGTGCGCGGCCGTCAGAACCAGGTCACCGGCCTCGGAGTGCACCACCGCGCCGGTACAGGTGTGGGTGTCGGTGCCCCCGAGGAACACCGCACCCACCGCCGGAACGGGCGGCACCTCCTGCGCGGACGTGGCCGCGGCGGGCCGGACCGGCTGTTGGACGTGTTGGCAGGCCGCCGACCGACCTGTCGCGGCCATCGTGATGGCTGCCAGCGCTGCCGGCATGTAACCCGCATGAACGACGATGATGCCCCACCCGGCGGACCGCATGACCTGCCGGAGCGCTGTTATCGCCGTCGGGAACGGGCTCGACGTCGGGCACGTTGACCAACACGGGTCGGCTCGAGATGGGCCCCGACCCGAATCTGAGAGACACTGTTGTCACGGTCGAGGTCACCGAAGAGGTGCCCGGCACCGCGAGGAGGTCGAACGCAATGGCTGACGAGGACGCACAGCACTACCAACCCGAACAGACCGGCATGTACGAACTGGAGTTCCCCGCACCGCAACTGTCGTCCGCCGACGGCCGTGGCCCGGTGCTGATTCACGCCCTCGAGGGCTTCTCCGACGCCGGACACGCCATCCACCTGGCCGCTGAGCACCTGAAGAACACCCTGGACACCGAGCTGGTCGCGTCGTTCGCCATCGACGAGTTGCTGGACTACCGCTCACGCCGCCCGCCGATGACGTTCAAGACCGATCACTTCACCGACTACGACGACCCGCAGCTGAACCTCTACGCCCTGCACGACAGCGTCGGCACGCCGTTTCTGCTGCTCGCAGGCCTCGAGCCGGACCTGCGGTGGGAGCGGTTCATCACCGCGGTCCGGCTGCTCGCCGAGCGGCTCGGGGTGCGGCAGACGATCGGGCTGGGCACCATCCCGATGGCGGTGCCGCACACCCGGCCGGTGACCATGACCGCGCATTCGAACAACCGCGAGTTGATCGGCGACCACCAGCCGTGGGTGGGCGAGGTTCAGGTCCCCGGCAGCGTCTCCAACCTGCTGGAGTACCGGATGGCCCAGCACGGCCACGAGGTCGTCGGCTTCACCGTCCACGTGCCGCACTACCTGGCCCAGACCGATTACCCCATCGCCGCCGAGGCCCTGCTCGAGCAGGTCGGCCAGGTCGGCTTCGCTGCAGCTGCCGCTGCAGGCGCTGACCGAGGCCGGCGCGGAGATCCGCACGCAAGATCGACGAGCAGGTGGAAGGCAGCCCCGAGGTCGCTCAAGTGGTGACGGCGCTGGAGCGACAGTACGATGCATTCGTTGCCGCTCAGGAGAACCGGTCGCTGTTGGCACGGGACGAAGAACTCCCCAGCGGCGAGGAATTGGGTGCGGAGTTCGAGCGATTCCTGGCCCAGCACGCCGAGGACTTCAAAGACGGTTTCAACGACAACGGCGAGACCTGACGGAGTCCACCCGCCCCGACGACGAGGTTGGACATGACGCAGCGAAAGCCCAATCTGCAAGCGGTGCGGGAAGTCACGCCCACGCTGCAGCTACCGGACCATCCACGGCTACCGGCGGGCGTTCCGGGTGGCCGGGTCGGGTCCGACCCTGCTGTTGATCCACGGCATCGGCGACAACTCGACGACCTGGCACTCGGTGCACAGCAAGCTGGCACAACGGTTCACCGTCATCGCCCCGGACCTGCTGGGCCACGGCCAGTCCGACAAGCCGCGGGCGGACTACTCGGTGGCGGCCTACGCCAACGGCATGCGCGACCTGCTGAGCGTGCTCGACATCGAGAAGGCCACCGTGGTCGGGCATTCCCTCGGCGGCGGCGTGGCCATGCAGTTCGCCTACCAGTTCCCGCAGTTGGTGGAACGGCTGATCCTGGTCGGCGCGGGCGGCGTCACCAAGGATGTCAACATCGCGCTGCGGCTCGCCTCGCTGCCGACTGGGCGGCGAGGCGCTGGCCCTGCTGCGGCTGCCGATGGTGCTGCCGGTGCTTGCAGGTCGCCGGCCGGGCGCTCGGCGCCATCTTCGGATCCACCGGTCTGGGCCGCGACATTCCCGACGCGCTGCGCATCCTGACCGACCTGCCCGAGCCGACCGCGTCGTCGGCGTTCACCCGCACCCTGCGCGCGGTGGTGGACTGGCGCGGCCAGGTGGTGACGATGCTGGATCGATGTTATCTGACCGAATCCGTTCCCGTGCAACTCATCTGGGGCGACCAGGATGCCGTCATCCCGGTCAGCCACGCCCACATGGCGCACTCCGCCATGCCCGGTTCGCAGCTGGAGATCTTCGCCCGTTCCGGACACTTCCCCTTCCACGACGATCCGGATCGGTTTGTCGAGGTCGTGGAACGATTCATCGATTCCACCGTGCCCGCCGACTACGACCAGACGGCGCTGCGCGAACTGCTGCGCCACGGCATCAGCGAGCGTTCGGTCTCCGGCTCGCTCGACACCCGCGTCGCCGTCCTCGACGCGATGGGAACCGACGAACGCAGCGCCACCTGAGCGGTGGCTTTCCGCCGAGTCGTAGAGTCGGGGCATGACCGTCGAGGTGACCGTTCTGCGGGTGTTCACAGATGCCGATGGGCAACTTCGGCAATCCGCTCGGTGTCGTCGACGCCAGTACCGTCACACCCGCTGACCGGCAGTCGATCGCCGCCGAATTGGGCTACAGCGAAACTATTTTCATCGACCTGCCGGTCCAGGGCTCGCCGACCGCGCAGGCGCACATCTTCACTCCCGTCACCGAATTACCGTTCGCGGGCCATCCGACGGTCGGCGCCGCGTGGTGGCTTCAGGACCGGGGCATGCCGATCCACACCCTGCAGGTCCCGGCGGGCATCGTCCAGGTCAGCTACACCGACGACCTCACGGCGGTGAGTGCACGCTCGGAATGGGCGCCGGAGTTCGCGATCCACGACCTGGCCTCGGCAGCCGATGTCGAGGCGGCCGAGCCCGGCGACTACCCCGATGACGTCGAGCACTACCTGTGGGCGTGGGTCGACCGCGAAAACGGCCATCTGCGCTCCCGGATGTTCGCCACCAACCTCGGCGTGCCCGAGGACGAGGCCACCGGATCGGCCGCGGTTCGGATCACCGACTACCTCAGCCGCGACCTGACGATCACGCAGGGCAAGGGTTCACAGATCTACACCACTTGGAGTCCCGAGGGCTGGGTCCAGGTGGCCGGCCGGGTCGTCGACGACGGGGAACGGCACCTCGACTGACGTCAGGCCGTCGGCGTGCCAACCTGGCGGTGCGCCCGCAGCGCCTCGATCTCCCGCTCGAAGTCATCGGCAGAGCTGAAGGACCGGTACACCGAGGCGAACCGCAGATAGGCAACCTCGTCGAGCTCGCGCAGCGGACCCAGGATCGCCAGGCCCACCTCATTACTGGGGACCTCGGGCGATCCGGCCGCGCGCACGGTGTCCTCCACCTGCTGGGCCAGCAGATTCAGGGCGTCGTCGTCGACCTGCCGGCCCTGGCATGCCCGGCGGACTCCGCTGATCACCTTCTCGCGGCTGAACGGCTCGGTCACCCCACTGCGCTTGACCACCGCCAGTACGGCGGTCTCGACGGTCGTGAAGCGGCGGCCACACTCGGGGCACGACCGGCGGCGCCGGATGGCCTGCCCCTCGTCGGTCTCCCTGGAATCGACCACCCGGGAATCGGGATGACGGCAGAAAGGACAGTGCATGACCGCTCCTTCGCCCCCGCCAATGCCGGATGATTCAGACGAGGAAGAGCCTACCTGCGTCGTCCACCGCGAGGCCACGGTCCGCGCCGGGGGCAGCCCGCGGCATGTCCGACCAGCGACCCCGATTGCGCGACAGGTCAATTCGCTGCGCACGTGCGGTGCCCTGGTCAGCCGAGCGGGGCGATCAGGGTCTGGCCGGCGTCCAGCGACGCCGAATCGAGCTTGTTCAGCTCGCGGATGCGCGCCATCACCTGGCCGGCCGGCGCGTCCGGCGCCACCCGCCCGGCCAGCTGCTGCAACGTCTCTCCGGCCTGGACCTGGACCACGGCGAGCTGGTCCGGGAGCGCGGCCGGCGCCGCCTCGAAGCTGCTGAAGTGGGCCAAGCAGCCCAGCCACAGGGTGATCAGGGCCGCCAGGCCTGCCAGCGCGACGGTGACCGTGGTGCTGACCGGCTTGCGGGGATGCATTGCCCGCGAGACGGCGGTCCCGGTCCCGCGGTAGCGCAGCGGCGCCACCGGCGGACGGGCGGGCGCCGGCCGATGCGCACTGGTCCGCACTGGACGGGTGCGGACGCGGCCGATGCCGCCGACACCCTCACGCCGGACCGGTCGATGGATCACTACCTGCCGATCATCGATGACTGTCACGTCCGCTCCTTCCTCCGATGGCACCCGATTATTCGCTCGGGTGTTCGAACAGTACTCGATCAGACGTTCGAAAACCGAACATGTGAGCGAGCGTGTCGCAAGAATAAATCTGAGCACCGACAACTTTCCGCTGCGACCGCTGCGGACCCGCGACACGCGACGACACGGTCGAACAAATGTTTGATTCCGGGCGGCATCGGGGCTACATTCGCCCCATGAGCGACAGCAGCGAGACAACGGGCACCCGTGCAAGCCGCAGCGACGGCGCGCCCGATCCGGGACTCACCGAGCGGCAGCGAACCATCCTCGAAGTCATCCGCGCCTCTGTCACCACGCGCGGCTATCCCCCCAGCATCCGGGAGATCGGTGACGCCGTCGGCCTCACCTCGACGTCATCGGTGGCCCATCAGCTGCGGACGCTGGAGCGCAAGGGCTACCTGCGCCGCGACCCGAATCGCCCCCGGGCCGTCGATGTGCGCAGCGCCGACGAAATGGCCGCTCCGGTGGTGACCGACGTGGCGGGCTCGGATGCCCTCCCGGAGCCGACGTACGTGCCGGTACTCGGCCGTATCGCGGCCGGCGGTCCGATCCTGGCCGAGGAGGCGGTGGAGGACGTGTTCCCCCTTCCGCGCGAGCTCGTCGGCGAGGGATCGCTGTTCCTTCTGAAGGTCGTCGGCGAATCCATGGTGGACGCCGCGATCTGCGACGGGGACTGGGTCGTGGTGCGCCAGCAGGCCGTTGCCGACAACGGCGACATCGTCGCGGCCATGATCGACGGCGAAGCTACCGTGAAGACGTTCAAACGCACCGGGGGTCAGGTCTGGCTGATGCCGCACAACCCCGCGTTCGACCCGATCCCCGGGAACGACGCCGCGGTGCTGGGCAAGGTCGTCACCGTCATTCGCAAGATCTAGCGGCAGGGACCGCCGGGGACTGTTACTCCGGCGCCTTCACGAAGCCGTTCGCCTGCGCCAATTCCTCACTGGCGAACCAGACTTCGGGCACCGTGTGCTCGTAGAGCGCGGACTCCCGCGTGTAGTAGAGCCCCGAGTGGGTGTTGGCCTTGATCGGATAGCCGTCCGGGGCCTGATAGGGGTCGGCCAACGGCAGATGGATCGCGGGTCGTGTCGCCGCGTCGTCGCCGGTGTCCTCGGGCTCCTCCTCCTCGGCGAGCAGCACCGCAGGCTCTTCGTCAGGCTCGGGGGCACCGTAATCGGCGTCGGTGTAATCGGGTGGCTCGGGCACCTCGACGGGGAACTCCTCGGCAGCCCGACGCCGTCGCGGCGCGGCGTACTCGTCCATGTCCAGCCGCCACATCGACGACGAAGACCCGGCGGTCTCGACCGCGGCATGGCGACCGGAATCGCTGACGTCCTCCGGAGCGGGCTCGTCGTCGGTGATCCAGTCCTCGCCGTGCGCGAGCTCGACCTCCTCGACCTCGACGGGCTGCTCGGCGAACTCCGAATGCTCGGCCTCAACCGGGATTCGCGTCGGCGTGGTGTCGATGGAGTCGGGGTCACCGTCGAAGACGTCCTCGGCGCCGGGCATCGTCTTCACCGGCGCACCGCCGGGTGCCGACCAGCCGAAGCCCGATGACTGCTCCGCCTCCGTCGGCTCGCCGTACCGCGACACCCGCGACGGGCTGGTCGCCTCGCTGGGCCAGTGCTCGTCATCGTCGTAGTCGTCGGCGTTCTCGCCGGCGCCGGCGGCGCGCCGACGCTGCAGCCACAGCAGCCCAAGGCCGAGCACACCGATCAGGAGCAGGATCGGGATGATCACCAGCAGCCACCACCAGTGCCAGGTCAGGGCCTTGCCGGACGTGCCTGATCCCGCCGTCCCCGACTGCGGGCCGCCGGCCGTGGGAACCTCGAGGCCCGACAGCGACGAGGCCAGGTCAGCCGGCTTGGTGCTGAAGGCGCCGGACGCCTTGTTCCAGGAGATCTCGCCGCCGTTGAACTTCTGCGTGACGGTGTCGCCGTCCACGGTCTGCTCGCCGGTCGGCACCCCGAGGGTGCTCGTCGCGCCGCCGAGTTTCGCCCATGCCGCGTTGATCGCACCGCGGACGATGATGGCGCCGTTGTCGGGAGTCCAGAAGATCACCGGCTTGTCGGGAGCGCTGAATGCGGTGATCCGGCTGTTCGGCGCACCGCCGTCGGCCTCGGCGGCGATCGGGAAGCCGAGGTCGCCGGTGGCCCCGCCCGCCGACTCGTACTTGGACAGGATCGCCCCGGTCACCGCATGGGCGCCGGTTGCCGGTGAGTAGAAGATCTTGCCGCCGGCGTAGGCCTGTTCGGCGCCGTTGTCACCGACGGCCGTCTGAGCTCCCTGCCGAGCGCCGAGCGGACCGGAAAGTCCCCCCGCGGCACGCCACGCCTGGTTGATGGCGGTGGTCGCATCAGCCGGAACGTCGAGGCCGGTCAGGTCGCTCGCCAGTTCCGGCGGAACCGTGGTGAACGTCTTGGTGCTGCCGTTCCAGGACAACTCGCCGCCGGTGAACTTCTGGCTCACGACGTCGCCGTTGTAGGTTTCGTCCTCGGTCGGGACGCCCAGTGTGCCGGCGGAGCCGCCGAGCTTGTCCCAGGCGGCGTTGATGGCGCCGCGCACCACCCAGGCTCCGGTATCCGGCGTCCAGAACAGCGCGGGCTTGTCGCCGGCGCTGAAGGTGCTCACCCGACTGTCCGGTCCGACCAGGCCGGCCGCCTCGTCGATGGTGGGGAATCCGAGATCGCTGTCGGCCGGACCGCCCAGCGCCTGGTATTTGTCCAGGATCGCGCCGTAGATCAGATGGGCACCCGTGGCGGGGGTGAAGAAGATCTTTCCGCCGGTGAAGTTCTGACCGTATCCGTCGCCGACCTGGTAGACGTCGCCGTCCTTGCTGCCCACGACGGAATCGGCACCACCGGCGGCCTCCCACGTCTGGTTGATCGCGTCACCGGCATCGGTCTCCGGCGATGCGACCGCCGTGGGTGCCATCAGGACAGCTGCGGTCGCCGCCGCGACGACGCACAGCGCCAGCCGCCCGACGCCTCTACCGAGACGACTTCCAAGCCACGTCATGCATGCTCCCGCAGTTTCGGTCAAGATTCCGCTACTCATACTCCGCGTCAACTGTGCGTCAGCAGAACACGACACGCGGCGATATCAGTGTTAGGCGCGCGAAGTAGGCCGAAATGGGGCATAAACCGGAATCATCGCCGCCTTCCGGGCGGTCGAAGGCCGAAAACAGGCGGTTGACGGCCGCAGGGGCCGCTAGACGCCCAGGCTGCGACCGATGATCTCCTTCATGATCTCCGTCGTCCCGCCGTAGATCGTCTGGACCCGGGCGTCGAGGTAGGCCCGCGCCACGTTGTACTCGCGCATGTAGCCGTATCCACCGTGCAACTGCAGGCAGCGGTCGATGATGCGCACCTGCGCCTCGGTGGTCCACCACTTGGCCATTGCGGCCTGCTCGGCGGTGAGCTTCTCGTCGAGGTGCAGCCGGATGAACTCGTCGACCATGATCCGCGCGGCCGTCGCCTCCGTGGCCAGCTCGGCGAGGACGAAGCGGCTGTTCTGGAACGAGCCGATCGGCTTGCCGAATGCCTTGCGCTCCTTGGTGTACTGAACCGTCTCCGCGAGCACCGCCTCCATTGCGGCAACGGCCATGATGGCGATCGAGATGCGTTCCTGCGGCAGGTTCTCCATCAGGTAGATGAAGCCGTTGCCCTCTTCGCCGAGCAGGTTCTCGGCAGGCACCTTCACGTCGGTGAAGGACAGTTCCGCAGTGTCCTGGCCGTCCAAACCGATCTTGTCGAGGTGACGGCCGCGTTCGAAGCCCGCCATGCCCCGCTCGACGGCGAGCAGGGAGAAACCGAGTGCGCCCTTCTCGGGGTCGGTCTGGGCCACGACGATCACCAGGTCGGCGTTGATGCCGTTGGTGATGAATGTCTTGGAGCCGTTGAGGATGTAGTGGTCACCCTCTTTGACCGCCCGCGTCTTGATGCCCTGCAGGTCGCTGCCGGTGCCGGGCTCGGTCATCGCGATCGCGGTGATCATCTCGCCGGTGCAGAAGCTGGGCAGCCAGCGCTGCTTCTGCTCCTCGGTGGTCAGACGCAGCAGGTAGGGGGCCACGACGTCGTTGTGCAGCGAGAAGCCCAGGCCGCTGTAGCGGCCGGCCACCGTCTCCTCGACCACGATCGTGTTGTAGCGGAAATCGGGGTTGCCGCCGCCGCCGTACTCCTCGGGCACGGCCATGCCCAGAAAGCCCTGCTTGCCGGCCTCCAGCCAAACGCCGCGGTCGACGATCTTGTCCTTCTCCCACTGGTCGTGGTACGGCGCGACGTGCCGATCGAGGAAGGCTCGGTAGGACTCGCGGAACAATTCGTGCTCGGGTTCGAACAAGGTGCGCTCGTATTTGATGGCTGCGTTTTTATCTAGGCCCATGGTGACCTCCGGACGTCGCGACAGAACTTGGATCGAGAATAGACCAACCAGATGGTTGGTCGCCTCGGGGTGATCGCGCCACCCCTCTCCACGGGCTGCGCGCGACAAGTCCGGCGAACTTCTCCCGGCGCCGCCCGGCGCTGTCCCGCACTCTGCGATCGGGTCGCGGAGCGAGGACAGGATCGGCTGCGCGGTCGCCCAGCGCACCACGGGGCGATACCGCAAATATGTTTGCGGTATCAATCGGGCATTCGTTGCCGAATATGCGGTGAGGCAGAATTAGTCGCAGCCTGTTGGCATATTATGCGAAACGATGCCAAGATGTTCGTTAACCACACCTGCATGAGAGGCTTTGCTGATGCGCGCCCAGCTTCAATCGACCGCCCGTTCCGCTCTCGTCGCACTCCTGGCGGTGCTTGCGACCATCGTCCTTGCGGTCGCGACGACGATCAGCGCCGCGATCACCCTCACAGCAACCACGGCATTGATCGTCCCGGGCACCGGGACACCGAACCCCGGCAGCGTGGGGCTCTATGAGGACAACGCCCGCGACTACTACATCGAGACCACGACCGCGTTGTGCCAACCGACGTGCGCGACCCAGGGCGTGCCCTACATCGCGCAGTTCTGGCCCTTCCCCTTCCCCGGTTGGGGCGGCCTGTCAGGTGCCAAGTGGAACGTGTCGGTCGCGAGCGGCGTCGCTCAACTCACCAGTGACCTGATCGGCACCTACAACCCCACACCCGACAACCAGGTCGTGGTGTTCGGCTACTCCCAGGGCGCCACCGTCGCCAGCCTCGTCAAGCGGAACCTCAGCCAACTCACCGACGACCAGAAGCAGAACGTCGCCTTCGTCCTGATCGGCAACCCGAACCGTCCCAACGGTGGTCTCTTCGAACGACTGGCACTGCTGGGAACCGTCCCCATCCTCGATGCGACATTCGGCCAGCCGACGCCGACGGACACCGGCATCAAGACCACCGACATCGCCTTCCAGTACGACGGCGTGTCCGATTTCCCGACCTATCCGATCAACCTGCTCGCCGATCTGAACGCGATCGCCGGGTTCGCCTACATCCACGGCACCTACCTGGCGCCCAACGCCAACAGCGACCCGGGTGAGTTGCCCAACGGTCTCGACCCGGCCACCCTCGAGAGCACCGTGACCGACATCGTGGCGAACTGCGCGACCGACCCGCGCTGCCAGACCCACGGCGACACCACCTACGTCACGATTCCGACCCCGAATCTGCCGCTGCTGCAGCCCTTGCGCGACCTGGGCGCCGCGACACACCTGCAGTTCATCACCACACCGCTCGTCGACCTGGTCCAGCCGGCGTTGCGGGTGCTCATCGAGACGGGTTACAACCGAGGCGATTACGGCAAGCCGACCCCGTTCCGCCTGATCCCGGTCTTCAACCCGATCACCACCTCCGTGGACCTCGTCTATGCCGTGGGTGAGGGAATCGGTGCCGCCATCAACGACATCGGCGGCCACCCCACGCCCGCCGTGCCCCCGGTGCCGTCGCCGCTGACCGTCCCGAACACACAGTCGCCGACGCTGCGCAGCGTCCAGGCTCCCGCCCCGAGCCAGGACGTATCGACTCAGCAGACCGTCGACGACACCACGCAACTCAGCCTCAGCGCCGACGACTCAGACACCACAGCCGGTGCCGATTCCAACGGCCAGAAGCTGGCGTCGGTCACCGAACTACCGAAGGCTCCGAAGCTGTCCTCGACGACCAAGCCGACCCGTCCGCTGATCCGCGGACCGATCGGCAGCGAGGTCCAGAAGGTCGGTCAGCAGGTCCGGAAGACGATCGCGGGGACGTTGTCCAAGTTGGGAATTCACCCCCGCACCTCGCCCACCGCGAAAGACGGTGCCACGTCGTCGACCCCGGCCGGCGACGCGTCGCCGGGCGACAACACCTCGGACAACACGTCGTCGAAAAGTGATGCCGCCGCCTAGGGCGTGGCGTACTGGCGCAGGCCCGCCGCCAGGGCGGCGGGTACCCGCGCCTTGAGGCGAGTGCCCTGCTCGTTGTGCTCGGTGGCGTCCACCTGGCCGTCGGAGTGCAACCGGGCGACGAGATCGCCGCGGTCATAGGGAATCGTCACGTCGACGGAGACTTCGCGTGGCTCGACCAGTTCGCCCATCCGGGTGCGCAGGCGGTCGATTCCCTCCCCGGTGTGCGCCGAGACAAAGGCTGCACCGGGCAGCGCACGACGAAGCTGGGCCAGCGTCAGATCGTTGGCCGCGTCAATCTTGTTGACCACCAAGAACTCCGGCGCCGGAGCGGCCTTGTGGTCGGCCTGCACCTCGCGGATCACCTGCCGTACGGCCTCGATCTGGGCCATCGGATTGGTGTCCGACCCGTCGACGACGTGGACCAGCAGGTCGGCGTCGAGGACCTCTTCCAGCGTCGAGCGGAACGCCTCGACCAGCTGGGTGGGCAGGTGCCGGACGAACCCGACGGTGTCGGTCAGCACGAACGACCTGCCGTCATCGAATTCCCCACGGCGCGTTGTCGGTTCGAGGGTGGCGAACAACGCGTCCTGCACCAGGACCCCGGCCCCGGTCAACGCGTTGAGCACGCTGGACTTGCCGGCGTTGGTGTAGCCGACGATCGCGATCGACGGAACGTCGCTATTCAACCGGCGGCTGCGTCGAGTGTCGCGGGCCCGCTTCATGTCCTTGATCTCGCGGCGCAGCTTGGACATCCGCTCGCGGATGCGGCGGCGGTCGGTCTCGATCTTGGTCTCACCGGGCCCGCGGGTGCCGACACCGCCGCCGCTGCCGCCCGCGCCGCCGCCCTGCCGCGACATCGACTCGCCCCAGCCGCGCAGCCGCGGCAGCATGTACTGCATCTGCGCCAGCTCGACCTGAGCCTTGCCCTCACTACTGGTGGCGTGCTGGGCGAAGATGTCCAGGATCAGCGCGGTGCGGTCGATCACCTTGACCTTGACCACCTTCTCCAGCGCATTCAACTGGGCGGGGCTCAGTTCGCCGTCGCAGATGACGGTGTCGGCCGCGGTGGCGACCACGATCTGGCGCAACTCCTGGGCCTTGCCCGAGCCGATGTAGGTGGACGGATCCGGCTTGTCGCGGCGCTGCACGAGCCCTTCGAGCACCTCGGAGCCCGCCGTCTCGGCAAGTGCGCCCAGTTCGGCCATGCTCGCGTCGGCGTCGGCGGCACTGCCGTCGGTCCACACGCCGACCAGCACGACACGTTCGAGCCGCAGTTGGCGGTACTCGACCTCGGTGACGTCCGCGAGTTCGGTGGAGAGCCCGGCGACACGGCGCAGTGAAGCGCGGTCCTCCAGGGCGAGTTCGCCGGCGCTCGGCTCGGCGGATGACGTGTTCAGGTCAGACTTCCTCATGTGCGTGTGTTGATGGTGTCACGCAGCGACAACGCTGCGCACCTGAATAACGTGCCCGCGGCGCCGCTCAGAATTGCGCCGCCCACCACGCGTCGGAGAGTTCGCCGCGCGCCACCAACACCGCCGGCCCGCGCAGGAAGCTGGTGGTGTCGGTGACCTCGACGCTGACCTTCCCGCCCGGGATCCGCACCCGCAGCGTTCCGGTCTGCTCGCCCCGGTGGGCCAGTGCGGCGGCGGCGGCCGCCACCGTCCCGGTGCCACAGGAGCGGGTCTCGCCAACACCCCGCTCGTGTACCCGCATCGACACCGTGCCGTCGACCGGAGTGGTGATGACCTCGATGTTCACCCCGTCGGGGAACTGGGCGTGGTCGAACTCGACGGGTGCGCCGACGTCGAGGGCGGCCAGCGCCTCCTCGGTCAGGTCCGCGTCGACGCAGGCCAGGTGCGGATTGCCGACGTCCAGGCCGAGCCCGGTCAGCCGACGCCCGCCGACCGTCGCCGAGCCGACGCCGAGACGGTTGACCTTGCCCATCTCGACGGTGATGTCGGCGCTCACCGCATCGGCATGGTGCACGACCACCGGGCGCGGACCGGCCAGCGAGCCGACCACGAAATCGTCACGGTCCTCCAGCCCGCTCACGCGCAGGTAGTGGGCGAACACCCGGACCCCGTTGCCGCACATCTGGGCGACGGAGCCGTCGGCGTTGCGATAGTCCATGTACCAGTCCTGCGCGCCGACGCCCTCCGGTAGCCGGTCGAGCACGCCCGCGGCGAGCGCCGCCCCGGCGGTGGTCACCCGCAGCACGCCGTCGGCGCCCAGACCGCGGCGGCGGTCGCACAGGGCGGCCACCGCGCCGGGCGCCAGGTCCAGCTGCGCATGCAGGTCGGGCACCAGAACGAAGTCGTTCTCCGTGCCGTGGCCCTTGGCGAAGATCATGGGAAGATCACCTGATCAGGATACGTGCCGCCACTGCGCGATCACCTCGTCGGCGAGGCCGGCGGCCGATCCGTCGAGCCAGTGGATGCGGTGGTCGCGCCGGAACCAGGAACGCTGACGCCGCACATAGCGGCGGGTACCGATGAACGTCAGCTCCCGCGCATGTGCGATCGCCGCCGCGCCACCGCCGGCATCCAGGGCGTCGACCACCTGGGCGTAGCCGAGGGCCCGCCCGGCGGTCACCCCCTCGCGAAGGCCACGACTCAGCAGTACGGTCACCTCCCCCACCAGACCGGCTTCGAACATGGCGTCGGTGCGCTGTTGCAGACGCTCGTCGAGAATCTTTGTGTCCCAATCTAACCCGATGATCACAGCATCCCAACGCGGTGAGCCGATGCGGGGCGCCGACGCGGCGAACGGCTGGCCGGTCAGCTCACCGACCTCCAGCGCGCGCACGATCCGACGGCCATCGGTGGCCAGGATCGACGACGCCGCCGCCGGGTCACACCGCGCCAGTTCCTCGTGCAGGCCGGCCACCCCCACCTCGGCCAGCCGCTGCTCCCAGCGCGCTCGCACCGCGGGGTCGGTGGCCGGGAAGGCCCACTCGTCCAACAGCGCCTGGATGTAGAGCATGGAGCCGCCGACGATGACCGGCACCGCGCCGCGCGCCGCGATGGCCGCGACGTCGGCCACGGCCGCCTCCTGGTAGCGCGCCACGGTCGCGGTTTCGGCGACGTCCAGAACGTCGAACTGGTGATGTGGGATGCCGCGCCGCTCGGCGACCGGCAGCTTGGCGGTGCCGATGTCCATGCCCCGGTACTGCTGCATGGCGTCGGCGTTGACGATCTCCCCGCCGAGGCGGTCGGCGACCTCGAGTCCGAGGTTCGACTTGCCGGTCCCGGTGGGTCCGAGGATCGCGATCGGCCGGAGCCCATCCCCCGGGTCGCTTCGCTCCTGCCCGCCGGTCATAGTTTCACGGCGCCCAGGTGCCCACGAAGTAGCCGACGCCATACGGCGCGCCGCGGACCAGCTCGTGGGCCGACCGTGGACCGGGACCGGTCAGGCCGGCCAGCACCTGGTAGGCGACCCGTCCCACGATCGTGTTCGGCAGCCGGGTTAGCGCCTCGGCGTCACCCCGGCCCAGGGCATCGTCGAGAGCGTTCTGCGCGGCGGCGGCGTCGGGGTCGTATCCGCCGGGGGCCGGCGGTGTCAGGGTGTTGGCCCCGTCGGCGACCACCAGCACCCCGATCGGGGTGCCGGCCTCGTCGATCTGGGCCCGCAGCGCGCGGCCCCTGGCCACCGCCGCATCAACGTCGAGGTCGCTCGCGTAAACCCGGACCTCGGCGCTGGCCGCGGGGTTGGCCTGGTCCCGCAGCCACCCTGCCATCAGCGCGCACAGCGGCACCGCGCTGACCGTGGCGGAAGCCTCGGGGGACAGTGTCACCGGGACGTCGACGCCGTACCCGGCGAATGTTGCGCGGGTGGCCGGGCTGATCGCCTCGTCGGCCGCACCGACCCCGATCACCACCCAACGGTCCGGCAGCGCACCGGCCGCGCTGATCGCGGCGTCCCGGAAACCGGCGACCTCGTCGGCCGCCGCCCCGGCGAGCTGTGGCACCAGTACCGGCGCCGACGGGGTCAAAGCGATGGCGGCCAACACGCCCCACACGCTAGCGCGGGTTACCCCGAAGCATTCGCGGCGACGGCCCCTCCGCGGGCGAGCTCCACGATTGCGACGACCATCGCCACCACCGCGATGGAGAGGCCGAACCAGCCGGACTCGCCGGGGCGCAGCATCTCGCCCAGCACGAACACACCCAGGATGGAGCCGACCAGCGGCTCGCTGACCGTCACCGCAGGCAGCGACGCGGCCATCGATCCGGCCCGGAACGACGACTGCTGCACTGCCGTGGCGGCCACCGCCACCACCGCCCACGGGTAGAGCTCGGGAGTCTTGAACAGCGCCACGATGCCGTCATCCAGCCGGTCGACGACACCCTTGGTCAGCACCGCGAACAGCCCCCACAACGATCCCGCCACCAGCCCCAGAAGCACTGCGGCCGCAGGCCTGCCGGACAGAACCCGCGCGCCCACCAGGCACAGCACCAGCACCGGACCCAGGGTGGCGATCACCCAGACCCACAACTCCAGTCCGGCGCGCGACTCGCCCTTGGACGGGTTCCCGACGGTGACGATCACCGCAACGGCAACGGCCAGCACCACCGCCCACATCCACTCAGTGCGGGTGATTCGTCGCCCGGCGAAGCGCGCACTCAACGGCAGCGCGAAAAGCAGCGATGTGACGAGTAGGGCCTGCACCAGCAACACCGAACCGAAACCCAGCGCTGCGGCCTGCAGCCCGAACCCGACGGCGGCCACCACGCTGCCCAGCCACCACTGCTTGTCCTTGAGCAGCTTCAGGAACAGCGCGACGTGACCGACCGGCTCATCGGTGACGTCGTGGGCCGAGCGCTGCTGGATGACGTCGCCGATAGCGACGAACAGGGCAGCGCCGAGAGCGAACAGGGTGGCGATGTCCGACCTGTGCATGCCGATACCTTGCTACTCCGGTGCCGCCTGCACGAACCCGGGGGCGCGTGCACCTATCAACTGGTTCAATACCATCGAGGAAGGCCGACCGCAGCCCGGCGGCCTTTCGAGGTTGCAGTAGTGGCGCCGCGTCGCGCGGCAGGAGCGCGGGACCACCGCGCGAAGGGTAGGTGGCGTGAGCAGATGACAGTCGACGAACCGGACACTGGTCAGTCCCCGAAGCCGGCTCCCCGACCGGGCCCGCCACGTCCGTCCCCCCGCCCGCACCCGCCCGCCCAGCCGGTGGCGGTGCCGCCGTCCAGCGACCCGCATCGCTTCGGCCGCATCGACGACGACGGCACCGTGTACCTGATCACCGCCACAGGCGAACGGGCCATCGGTTCCTGGCAGGCCGGTGACCCGGAGGCGGCGTACGCGCACTTCGGCCGCCGCTTCGACGATCTGGCCACCGAGATCACGCTGATGGAGACCCGGCTGGCCTCGGGTACCGGTGACGCCCGAAAGATCAAGACCGCCGCGGCGGCGCTGGCCGAGACGCTGCCGACCGCACACGTTCTCGGCGACGTCGACGCCCTGGCCGACCGGCTGGCCGCGATCCGGGACCACGCTGAGGAGACCGCGGCGGCCGACCGCGCTCGTCGCGACGAGCACCGTGCCGCCCAGACCGTCCGCAAGGAGGCGCTGGCCGCCGAAGCCGAGGAGATCTCCGCCAACTCCACCCAGTGGAAGGCCGCCGGCGACCGGATGCGCGCCATCCTCGACGAGTGGCGAACGATCACCGGCCTGGACCGCAAAACCGATGACGCGCTGTGGAAGCGGTACTCGGCGGCGAGGGAGACGTTCAACCGGCGCCGCGGCGCACACTTCGCCGACCTGGACCGCGAACGCGCGGGCGCCAAAGCGGCCAAGGAACGGTTGTGCGAGCGGGCCGAGGCGCTGTCGGGGTCCACGGACTGGGCGGCCACCGGGGCGGCGTTCCGCGAACTGCTCAACGAGTGGAAAGCCGCCGGCCGGGCGGCCAAGGACGTCGACGACACCCTGTGGCACCGGTTCAAGGCCGCTCAGGACACGTTCTTCGCCGCCAGGAACGCCATCAGTGCCGAACGCGACGCCGAGTTCGGTGCCAACGCCCGGGCCAAGGAGCAGTTGCTGGTCGAGGCCGAGAAACTGGACACCTCCAACCCAGAGGCCGCCCGTGCGGCGTTGCGGACGATCGGCGACAAGTGGGACGCGATCGGCAAGGTGCCGCGCGAGCGCTCCGCCGATCTGGAGCGCCGCCTGCGCGCGGTGGAGAAGAAGGTGCGCGACGCGGCGGATTCCGGGCGCGTCGACCCGGAGGCACAGGCCCGCGCCGACCAGTTCCGGGTTCGGGCCGAGCAGTTCGAGCGGCAGGCCGAGAAGGCCGCCGCGGCCGGCCGTGCCAAGGATGCCGAGGAGGCCCGGGCCAGTGCCGAGCAATGGCGGCAGTGGGCCGACGCCGCGGCCGACGCGCTCGGCAAGAAGCGTTAGGGCTTGTCACCGTCGGTCGTGTCGTCGCCGTAGCGGTCCAGGTTGTCCAGCAGCGTGCGGGACTGCTGTCCGGCGGCGTCGCGCCGGCGCTGTTCCTCGGCGGCCAGTTGCACCGCTGTGCGGGTCCACACCACCCGCGCCCAGTGGAACGTCAACAGGATCACGGTGATCCAACCCAGGACGAGACCGATGCCGGGCCCCGGATGCCCGTGGGTCGCGGTCTGACGCGACCACACGGCGAGCATGCCGATGGCGCTCGCCAGCCCGGAGCCGGCGAGCGCGACCCAGGCCAGGACCCAACGGCGGGTCAGCAGGGCCAGCATCGAGAATCCGACGCCGAACACCAACGCCAGCCAACTGAAGATCCGCGACGGCAGCGCGATTCCGACGCTGATCGCCTTGTCGTCGCCCATCAGGACATCGATGCCGCGGGCACCACCGGTGTGCGGCAACAGCAGCGACACCAGCAGCACGAACACCAGGATCGACACCACCAAAGCCCTTGCGCCGGGCTCGATCTCACCGGCGACACGACGTTCGGCCGCCTCGAAGTCGGCCTTGTAGGCGTCGAAGTCGCCCGGTCCCTGTGGCGCGCTCAACATACACATCCCGTCGTCGTCGGTTCCTCGGCGCGCGGTGCGCCCACGGGCGGCAAGCCCAACCCGACGGTGCGCGGGCGCTGGCCGGCGGCATGCGCGTCGCCCGCGCGGGTGCGCCGGTGCGAATGCAGCGGCGCGTCGGCGATGAGGTGGTGCGGGGCGGCGCCGGTCACCGTGGTGGTCACCACGTCACCGGGCCGAACCGCGGCGTCACCGGGAGCGAAGTGCACCAGGCGGCCATCGCGGGCACGTCCGCTCATCCGCGCCGTGGCGGCGTCCTTGCGTCCCTCGCCGGTGGCAACCAGCAGTTCGACGGTGCTGCCGACCAGGGCGACGTTCTCCGCCAGCGAGATCTCCTCCTGCAGTTCCACTAACCGCTCATAGCGTTCCTGCACAACCGCTTTGGACAGCTGGTCGGCCAGCCCAGCGGCCGGAGTGCCGGGACGCTTGGAGTACTGGAAGGTGAACGCGGTGCTGAACCTGGCGCGGCGGACCACGTCCAGGGTGGCCGCGAAGTCGTCCTCGGTCTCACCGGGGAACCCGACGATGATGTCGGTGGTGATGGCGGCATGAGGCATCGCCGCGCGCACCCGGTCGATGATGCCGAGGTACTTCTCGGCCCGATACGAGCGACGCATGGCCCGCAGCACCCGGTCCGAGCCGGACTGCAACGGCATGTGCAGAGCCGGGCAGACGTTGGGCGTCTCGGCCATCGCCTCGATGACGTCGTCGGTGAACTCCGCCGGGTGCGGTGAGGTGAACCGGACCCGCTCCAGGCCGTCGATGCGCCCGCACGCCCGCAGCAACGACGCGAACGCGCCGCGGTCCCGCGGGGTGCCGGGGTCGGCGAACGAGACCCCGTAGGCGTTGACGTTCTGCCCCAGCAGGGTCACCTCCAGCACGCCCTGGTCGACCAGCGATCGCACCTCGGCCAGGATGTCGTCGGGTCTGCGGTCGACCTCCTTACCCCGCAGCGCCGGGACGATGCAGAAGGTGCAGGTGTTGTTGCAGCCCACCGAAATGGAAACCCATGCGGCGTAGACGGATTCACGGGCGGTCGGCAGTGTCGAGGGGAATTCGCGCAGCGCTTCGGCGATCTCCACCTGGGCCTCGCGGTTGTGGCGGGCACGGTCCAGGAGCACTGGCAGCGATCCGATGTTGTGGGTGCCGAACACCACGTCCACCCACGGCGCCCGCTGCAGCACCTTGTCGCGGTCCTTCTGGGCCAGGCAGCCGCCGACGGCGATCTGCATGTCCGGCTCGGCCTGCTTGCGCGGCGCCAGATGGCTGAGGTTGCCGTAAAGCTTGTTGTCGGCATTCTCACGCACCGCGCAGGTGTTGAACACCACCACGTCGGCGTCGGAGCCGTCGGCCGCGCGCCGGTAGCCGGCCGCCTCCAGCAGTCCGGCGAGGCGCTCGGAGTCGTGGACGTTCATCTGGCAGCCGTAGGTGCGGACCTGGTAGGTGCGCCCGACGGACGAGGCCGGCATGTCGCCCGCATCCTCACTCGTGGTCAGCACCGATGTCACGCACCTCATCGTACGGAGGTGCGGCGGACCGGCGAAATCACCGGATCGGCCAGAGACTGAGCAAGCTGAGGGTTACCTGGGTATCGTCTGAACGATGGAGGGAACCGGCGCGGCGCCGATGATCTCGATTCAGGGTGTGAACAAGCACTTCGGTGCTCTGCACGTGCTCAAGGACATCAATATCGACGTCGAGCGCGGTCAGGTCGTCGTCGTGTTGGGTCCGTCGGGCTCCGGCAAGTCCACGCTGTGTCGAACCATCAACCGGCTCGAGACCATTGACTCAGGCACGATCGCCATCGACGGTGAGACGTTGCCTTCCGAGGGGCGCAAGCTGGCCCAGCTGCGCTCCGACGTCGGGATGGTGTTCCAGTCGTTCAACCTCTTCGCCCACAAGACGATCGTCGAGAACGTCATGCTGGCGCCGATGAAGGTGCGCAAGACCGCCAAGGCCAAGGCCCACGAGCGCGCCATGGCGCTGCTGGAGCGGGTCGGGGTGGCCAACCAGGCCGACAAGTACCCGGCTCAGCTCTCGGGTGGTCAGCAGCAGCGGGTGGCCATCGCCCGGTCCCTGGCGATGGACCCGAAGGTGATGTTGTTCGACGAGCCGACCAGCGCCCTGGACCCGGAGATGATCAACGAGGTCCTCGCCGTGATGTCCTCACTCGCCGGCGAGGGCATGACGATGGTCGTGGTGACCCACGAGATGGGCTTCGCCCGCCGGGCCGCCAACCGGGTGGTGTTCATGGCCGACGGTGCGATCGTCGAGGATGCCGAGCCCGCGGAGTTCTTCGACAATCCGAAGTCGGATCGGGCCAAGGACTTCCTCGGCAAGATCCTCAACCACTAACCGCCATGCCATCAAGGATTCTGCGACTACTTGCCCTCGCGGTGCTCGCCGCGGTTCTCGCGCTCACGGCGAGCGGGTGCGGTGGCAACGAGAAGAAGATCACCATCGGCACGAAGTTCGATCAGCCGGGGCTGGCGGTGAAGAAACCGGACGGGTCGATGGCCGGTTTCGACGTCGACGTCGCGACCTATGTCGCCGGGCAGCTCGGCTACAAGCCGCAGGACATCGACTGGAAGGAAGCGCCGTCGGGTCAGCGCGAGACGCTGATCCAGAACGGCCAGGTCGACTACATCGTCGCCACCTACTCGATCACCGATGCCCGCAAGCAGAAGGTCGACTTCGCCGGGCCGTATCTGGTGACCGGGCAGAGCCTGCTGGTGCGCGCGGACAACTCCGACATCAAAGGCCCGGACTCGCTGCAGAACGGCAAGCGACTGTGCTCGGTGTCCGGTTCGACTCCCGCGCAACGCATCAAGGACAAGTACCCGGGCGTGCAGCTGCAGCAGTACGACACCTACTCGGCATGCGTGGAGGCGCTACGCAACGGGGCCATCGACGCGGTCAGCACCGACCAGGTGATCCTGGCCGGCTTCGCCGCGCAGTTCCCCGGTGCATTCAAGATCATCGGCGAGCCGTTCTCGGTGGAACGCTACGGAATCGGACTCCGCAAGGGCGACAAGGAGCTTCGCCAGAAGATCAACGAGGCGATCGTCAAGATGGAGCAGGACGGCAGCTGGAAGGCGGCGTTCGACAGGAACCTCGGCCCGGCCGGCATCACCGCCCCGCCTCCCCCACCGCTGGACACCGGCGCGTCAACCGGCAGCGCCGAGAACGTGCAGATCTTCAGCAAGTACCGCGCCCAGATCTTCCGGGCGTTCTGGACCACCATCCAGCTCACGCTGTTCTCCGCGATCGGTGCGCTCATCCTGGGCACGATCCTGGCGGCGATGCGGCTTTCCCCGGTGCCGATGCTGCAGTGGCTGGGTACGGCCTACGTCAATACGGTGCGCAACACCCCGTTGACGCTGATCATTCTGTTCTCCTCGTTCGGCCTGGCGCAGACGCTGGGTGTGACGCTGACCGATCCCAAGTCGCCGACGTCGATCGTGGACAGCAACTTCCGTCTGGCGGTGCTCGGGTTGACCGTCTACACGGCATCGTTCGTCTGTGAGACGGTGCGCTCCGGGGTCAACACGGTCCCGTTGGGCCAGGCCGAGGCGGCCCGATCGCTCGGGTTCACGTTCGGGCAGAACCTGCGGATCGTGCTGTTGCCGCAGGCGTTTCGCGCCGTGATCATCCCGCTGGGCTCGGTGCTGATCGCGTTGACCAAGAACACCACGATCGCCTCGGCGATCGGGGTGGCGGAAGCCGCGCTGCTGATGAAGGAGATGATCGAGAACACCGCGGCCCTGCTCGTGGTCGGCAGCATCTTCGCGGTCGGGTTCCTGATACTCACGCTGCCGCTGGGGTTGCTGTTCGGCTGGCTCGGTAAGCGTTGGGCGGTGGCGCGGTAATGAGTGGCTCAGTTCTGTTCGATGCGCCCGGACCCCGGGCGCTGGTCCGCAACCGGGTGATCTCCGGGGTCACCCTGATCGTCATCGCCCTGGTGGCCTGGGCGGTCGTCGCCAAGCTGGCCAGCAAGGGCCAGTTGACCGCGGCTAAGTGGCAGCCGTTCACCACGGCCGACCTCTGGAAGACCTATGTGCTGCCGGGCATTCAGGGCACGCTGACCGCGGCGGCCATGTCGATCGTCCTCGCCGGGATACTGGGCCTGCTCCTGGGCGTCGGGCGGTTGTCGCACGTGGGTCTGATCCATTGGCCCTGCGCGGTGATCGTCGAGTTCTTCCGAGCCGTGCCCGTGCTGATCATGATGATCTTCGCGTACTTCCTGTACGCGCTGTACGACGTGTTCCCGTCCAACCAGCTGGCCCTGGCCGGTGTGGTGACCGGGCTGACGCTGTACAACGCCGCGGTGATCGCCGAAATCGTGCGGTCCGGTGTCAAGGCGCTCCCCCGCGGACAGTCCGAGGCGGCCGCCGCGCTGGGGTTGCGTTCGGGGCAGACGATGCGGGCGATCCTGCTGCCGCAGGCGATCACGTCGATGTTGCCGGTGCTGGTGTCGCAGCTGGTCGTCGTCCTCAAGGACACCGCGATCGGCTACCAGATCACGTTCGTCGAGATGGTGCGCCAGGGCACGGTGGTCGGGTCGACCTACGGCAATTACGTTCCGGCGCTGATCGTCATCGCCATCCTGATGATCACCGTCAACTTTGCCCTGTCGGCCGCGGCGATCCGCCTTGAGCGCCGCATGCGCCGTTCGGGTCGCGGTGCCGCCCCGCTGGAGGCCGAGGCCTTCGAAGGCGGCGGCGGACCCGGCGCACGCATCGAGCCCGGCGACTAATCAGCGCAACGCGGCGCACCGTTCGAGCAGCTGTGCCGAGGGTGGCTGATAGAACGAGAGCACCGCATGCTCGCAGCCGAGTTCGGCGTACTGCGGCAGCTGGTCGAGTTGCTGGCTGACCTGCTCGGGATCGCGGGGATGTAGGAAAAGCTGCGCCGAGCGTCGGACGTCGCCCGGGTTGCGCCCCACCTCGGCGCAGGCTTCGTCCAGTCGCGTATTGGCGTCGCCCCATGCGGCGGGGCCCTGGCTGGGCATGTTCCACTCGTCGCCGTGGCGGGCGATGACGCGCAGCATCTTCGGTTGTGAGCCGCCGATGACGATCGGGGGGTGCGGGCGCTGCAGCGGCTTGGGTTCGCACAGCGCATCCTCGAGGGTGAAGAAGCGCCCGGCGAACGTCACCGACTCCTCGGTCCAGAGCCGGCGGATCACCGTCAGCGCCTCGTCGAGCATCGCAACCCGCGTGCCGGGCCCCGGGAACTCGATGCCGTAGCCGCGGTGCTCGTCCTCGTGCCAGCCCGCGCCGATCCCGAAATCCAGTCGGCCACCGCTGATGTGGTCGACGGTGACCGCCATCTTGGCGAGGATCGCTGGGTTGCGGTAGGTCACGCCGGTGACCATGCAACCCACCCGGGCCTGCCGGATCACCACGGCCATGGCCGCCAGGGTGGTCCAGCCTTCATACGTCGGCTTGGTGTTCTCCACCAGGCCGTAGAAGTGGTCGTAGTTCCAGACCGCTTCGAAGCCCAGACTGTCGGCGGTGCGCCAGAATGTCTCGAGCTCGGGGTAGTCGAAGGTCGGAGCGAGCTTCACCGAGATCCGCATGAGCGAATCCTAGGTCGACCCAACTCGGCTAGACCCGCCGGCGGTCACGTTCGGCGGCCAACTTGTCGCTCACCACCGCCACTGCCATGCTCTGGCTGTAGCCGCGACGAGCCAGCATGCCGACCAGTCTGCGCATCACCTTCGTGTCGTCGGTGTCGGCCAGCGCCTCGCGACGCAGCTTTCGATCGACCAGCTGTTCTGCGCGTTCCCGTTCGGCCCCCGCGTCGATTCCCTCGAGCGCGGCGGCGATCACGTCATCGTCGACGCCCTTGGTGCGAAGCTCGGATGCCAACGCGCGCTTGCCTTTTCCGGCGTGTGTGCGCCGGGAGCGCACCCATTGATCGGCGAAGTCGGCGTCATCGATCAGCCCGACCGCGGTCAGCCTGACCAGTACGGACGCCACAACATCTTCGGGGTAGCCGCGTTTGGCCAGATTCCCGGCCAACTCCGATCGCGTTCGGGACCTCACGGTGAGCAGGCGCAAGCACACCGCATGCGCCTGCTCCTCGCGGGTGTCAGAAGTCGA
The DNA here is from genome assembly GCA_963753095.1 of uncultured Actinomycetota bacterium. Classification (GTDB taxonomy): domain Bacteria; phylum Actinomycetota; class Actinomycetes; order Mycobacteriales; family Mycobacteriaceae; genus Mycobacterium. The sequence goes on along the minus strand of CAVWBC010000001.1, from coordinate 346,220 downwards.
CGGGAGCGGGAAGGACGTCATCGGTCAGGTCAGTGGTAACCACGGCGCCGATGCCGAGCTTCTCCTTGATCTTCTTCTCGATCTCGTTGGCCACGTCGGGATTCTCGATCAGGAAGGTGCGGGCGTTCTCCTTGCCCTGCCCGAGCTGTTCACCCTCGTAGGTGAACCACGACCCGGACTTGCGGATGAAGCCCTGCTCGACACCCATGTCGATCAGCGAGCCTTCCTTGCTGATGCCCTTGCCGTAGAGGATGTCGAACTCGGCCTGCTTGAACGGCGGCGAGACCTTGTTCTTGACGACCTTGACGCGGGTGCGGTTGCCCACCGCGTCGGTGCCGTCCTTGAGCGTCTCGATGCGCCGCACATCCAGACGCACCGAGGCGTAGAACTTCAATGCCTTACCGCCCGTGGTGGTTTCGGGCGAGCCGAACATCACGCCGATCTTCTCGCGCAGCTGGTTGATGAAGATCGCGGTGGTGCCCGAATTGCTGAGCGCACCGGTGATCTTCCGCAGCGCCTGGCTCATCAGCCGGGCCTGCAGGCCGACGTGGCTGTCACCCATCTCGCCCTCGATCTCCGCGCGCGGTACCAGGGCGGCCACCGAGTCGATCACCAGGATGTCCAGGGCGCCGGAACGGATCAGCATGTCGGCGATCTCGAGTGCCTGCTCGCCGGTATCGGGCTGACTCACCAGCAACGAGTCGGTGTCCACCCCCAGCTTCTGGGCATAGTCGGGGTCCAGCGCGTGCTCGGCGTCGATGAACGCCGCGATGCCGCCGGCGGCCTGGGCGTTGGCCACCGCGTGCAGCGCGACGGTGGTCTTGCCCGAGGACTCCGGGCCGTAGATCTCCACGACCCTGCCCCGCGGCAGCCCGCCGATGCCCAACGCCACGTCCAGGGCGATGGATCCGGTCGGGATGACCGAGATCGGGACACGCACCTCGTCACCGAGTCGCATCACCGAACCTTTGCCGTGATTCTTCTCGATCTGTGCGAGAGCCAGCTCGAGGGCCTTCTCGCGGTCAGGCGCTTGCGCCATGGTGGTCTCCGTTCTCTCCGGTAGTTCGGTTGACCGGTGTTCCGGCCGATTGGCCCCGACGCTAGGACAGGCCACCGACAAGTCAGCTCAGTCGAACGTCACCACCATAGCGAACAGGTGTTCGAAAGCAAGGCGACGCGCCGAGCGTGTCAGACGAGCTGATGCAAAGCGTCCGCCAGTGCCGATGGCCGGGAGTAGAAGGGCGAATGACCGCCGGGCAGCTCCACCAGCTCAGCTCCGAGTCGCCCCGTCGCCACCCGCCTCGACCAGGCTGGATCGACCATCCGATCCTCCGCGCACACGACGTAGGTCACCGGAACCGATGGAAGACGGTCGAAGGTGCAGCGCTCCATCAAGGGACTACGGGCCTGCACCCGTAGCCTCGGGATCGCCGCAGCGACGACATCGTCGTCGCAATCGGGGTAGAAGATCTCCCGGGCCAGGTCGAAGTCAACCCAGCGGGTCCCACCGGGCACCTCGGCAAGCCCGCCCGGATATGCCGGGTTCAGAATGTGTTGCTCGCGGTTCAGCTCAGCGAAGGTGCGACCGGGCTCGGCGACCACACCGCACAGATACACCTGGTGGCGAAGCGGCCGGCGGTCGGCGACCCAGGGCAACGCATAGCTGCCAAGCGAGTGACCGACGGCCACGACGTCGTGGTCGTTCTCCTCCAGCGCAGCGGCGAAGGTGGCCGCATGGTCCTCGAACGTCGCCGTCGGATCGTCGAATCGCACGTCGACAGCGACCACCCGGTGTCCGCGCCGCTCCAGTTCGGGGGTCAGCCGCTCCCAACACCACGGCCCGTGCCAGGCCCCGTGGATCAACGCAAAGGTGCTCACACGATCACCACTGATCGCGGGGGACGTCGAAGTCGGCGCACAGTGCCCGCCACACCTCGCGCGGGTCCAGGCCGTCCTCGATCGCCTGGGCGGCGGTGCGCCCGCCCAAAGGAGTCAGCACGTGGTCAACCAGCAGCGAGGCGCCGCGGACCCGGCCGAACTGCGCCTCGACGAGTTCGTTGAATTCCGTGAGGCGCACGCCACCAACCTACCCAGTGGACCGCAGCGCTTCATGGCACACCCGTACCGGATCTGCGACGTCGGCGATGCTGTCCCCGGCGCGCCGGGCCGCCTGCCGGTAGCGCGACGACGACAGCACCTCACCGACCTCGGCGACCAGAGCCTCGGCGGTCAGTGGTCGGACCAGTCGCGCGCTGCCTTGTCGCACAACCCGATTCGCCAGCTCCCATTGGTCACCGCCGCCCGGAACCACGACCATCGGCACCCCGGCCATCAGCGTCTTGGACAGCATCCCGTGGCCGCCGCCGCAGATCACCACGTCGGCGTGGGGCAGCAACTCGTCCTGGCGGCCCAGCCCGACCGTCGCCCAGGGCGGCACGGTCAGCTCCTCGCCGCCGAGCCGGGAGATCACCACCCGGGAGCCGGCCGGCAGCGTCTCGCCGGGCACCAGCCGCTCAAGCGCCAACTCGGCGAGCCCGGCCGTCCCCGTCGCCGCCGTCGACGGCGCCACCACGACGACCGGGCCCCGTCCCGGCGGAACCGCCAAGCACCGCGGTGGTGGGTTCGAAGTGCAGCGGCCCGACGACGACGGCCTCCGACGGCCAGTCCGGTCGCGGCACCTCCAGCGCAGGCAGGGTGGCGATCAGCCGGCGCAGCGGACCGGGGTCGCGTGCGGGCAGCCCGATCTGCGCCCGGGCCGCCGCTCGCTGGCGCAGCCCCTCCCGCCACGACCGTGCGGTCAGCGCCCGCATGACCGTGTCGCGCAGCCGCCCGCCGATACCGGTGCCGGGCGCCAGCCCGCTGCCGATCGGCGGCAGACCCTTCGACGGCAGGTAGAGCGGGTGCGGGCACAGCTCGATCCATGGGATGCCCATGAGTTCGGCGGCCATTCCCCCGCAGGCGGTGATGACATCGGAGACCACCAGGTCACAGCCGAGCCCGCTGAGCACCGGCACGTTGAGCACCGCCATCCGGGCCGCGCGCTGGTGAATCTTGGCACCGGCGTCGGTGTCGTCGTCGAGCTCGGTGGGATCCAGGCCGGCCAGCTCGACGGCCTCGACACCGGCGCCCCGCGGCGGTGTCGAGCCATTCGACACCGGTCAACAGAACCGGGGCGTCACCAGCGGCCAGGAAGCGAAGGCACAGCGCGAGCGCGGGAAACGCATGGCCCGGGTCCGGACCTGCGACCACGGCGACCCGCACCCGGCCTACCCTGCCACAGCGCGCTTCCACCTAGGCTGGCAGTCATGACAGAGCAGACCGCCAATGTGAGCTCCGACATCGACAATGCGCACACCGTCGAGGTGTTCCTGACGGCCCTGCAGGACGAAGATCTCGACACCGCGGGCGCCCTGCTGGACGACAATCTGGTCTACGAGAACGTCGGCTTCCCGACCATCCACGGCCGCGCCCGCGCCATGAACTGTTCCGCGGCCTGCAACGTCCGAGCATGGGATTCGAGGTCAAGATCCACCGGATCGCGGTCAACGGCGCGTCGGTGCTCACCGAACGCACCGATGTGCTGGTCCTCGGCCCGGTCCGCCTGCAGTTCTGGGTGTGCGGCGTCTTCGAGGTGCACGACGGTCGGATCACGCTGTGGCGGGACTACTTCGACATGTTCGACTTCACCAAGGCCATCGTGCGCGGCGTCCTGGGCGCCGTGGTGCCAGGCTTGCGGCCCACGCTCTGAGCCCACTGGCCACTTAACGCACGCGATCTCGCGGTTTCGCGTGTCACAAGTGGCCACTCGACGGGAAGCTAGGCGCGGCGCAGCTGCCCGAGTTCGTCGAAGGCCTGCGCCCAGCCGAGCAGCCGGTCGGTCGCACCGGACAGTTCGTCGCGGTAGCGCTGTTGCGACATCGGCGAGCTCGACATCGATCCGGCGTTGGCCGAAGAGACGAGTTGCGCTGCGGCGGTGACCATTTCGTTGTACTGCCGCACACCGGCGTTCAGCTGAGCGGTGAACGCGTTGATGGTCGGCGCCAGGTACGCCCGCGAGCCGGGCGTTTCGGCGGCCGCGCGTTCCATCGACACCACTTCGGCCGCCGTGGCAGCCATCGTGGCCGCGCGTGCGGCTGGCGGCGGCCGTCGAGCTCGCGGATCTCGTCCAGCCGGCAACATCCGGCCGCGCTCCAGCACCCCCAGCAGCGAGTGCATCCCGCGCTCGGAGGCGGCCAGCGCCGACATCGGCGGCCGGGCGGCCGACCCGTGCGGCGGAAGCCGACGGACGCTGACCTGCCGTTGCGGCGGCAGCGGCTCGGCCCGCAGCCAGCGATAGCGCAGCAGCAGCAGGGTCGCCGGCGCCGCGGCCCCGGCGGCGATGATGCCGGTGATCAGCAGCGCCCACACCGGAGTGCTCCACGACGCCAGGACCGCGGTGACCAGCACCCAGAACACCGAGCGCCACGGCGAAGAACACCCCGAGGCGCAACGCCCAGCGGCGCTTGCGCAGCATGCCGCGCCCGCGGATCGGCGGCGGCGCTGAGCTTCTGCGCCGCCACCTCGGTGTACTCGCTGGCGGTGTCGATCCCGCGCTGCAGCGCCGAACGCCATTGCCGCGTCGCGAAACCGGGCCGGCCTTGTTTCACCGCCATCGAAGAGTTCGCCTCCTACTGTCCGAGGGGTTTCTCGGGCTCGGGTGTGACTGCCGGGGCGGCAGGCGTGGCGGGGCCGCGCCGCCGGCGGGCAGCGCATCGCCGCGCATCGACGCCCGGATCTGCTCGAGCCGGGAGTGGCCGGCCATCTGGACGCTGGCCTGCTGAACCTCCATCATCCGGCCCTGCACGGAGTTCTGCGCCAGCTCGGCCTCCCCCATCGCGTTGGCGTAGCGACGTTCGATCTTGTCGCGCACCTCGTCGAGGCTGGGGGTGTTGCCCGGGGCGGCGATCTCGCTCATCGACCGCAGCGAGGCGCTGACCTGCTCCTGCATCTTGGCCTGCTCCAGCTGGCTGAGCAGCTTGGTGCGCTCGGCGATCTTGGTCTGCAGCATCATCGCGTTCTGCTCGACGGCCTTCTTGGCCTGACCCGGCGGCCTGCAGCGCCTGGTCGTGCAGCGCCTTGAGGTCCTCGACGCTCTGCTCGGCGGTCACCAGCTGGGCGGCGAACGCCTCGGCGGCGTTGTTGTACTCGGTGGCCTTGGCGGCGTCACCGTCGGCGACGGCCTGGTCGGCCAGCGTGAGCGCCTGGCGAACGTTGACCTGCAGCTTCTCGATGTCGGCGAGCTGGCGGTTGAGCCGCATCTCGAGCTGACGCTGATTGCCGATCACCTGGGCGGCCTGCTGGGTCAGCGCCTGGTGGGTGCGCTGCGCCTCCTCGATGGCCTGCTGGATCTGCACCTTGGGGTCGGCGTACTCGTCGACCTTGGAGTTGAACAGCGCCATCAGGTACTTCCACGCCTTGACGAACGGATTGGCCATCAGTAGCTCCGCCTTCGTATCGAGTGCCGCATTACAGTCGCCGTGCCCAATTTATCGGTTCGACGAAGTCCCGACCACACACTTGTGGGAATGTCGGCCGGCCGAACGGGTCAGGCGACGGCCATCACGACTGGCTGCGGGATTACCACCTTGGTGGTCACATCAATCCTGGGCCGGCCGCCTCACGCGGGACGGCGCTCAGTGTGCCGCTCCTGGTCGGCCATCCTCTCGCCGGCGTCGGTCAGCACCCGCGACAGCGGAACCTCCAGCGCGGTGCAGATGGCGCTCAGCAGCTCGCTCGAGGCCTCTTTGCGGCCCCGCTCCACCTCGGAGAGGTAGCCGAGGCTGACCCGGGCCGAATCGGAGACCTCGCGCAGGGTTCGTCCTTGGGAGGTCCGGGCGCGCCGCAGCACGTCACCGATCACCTCACGCAGCAGTACCGCCATCGCGCCGTCCTCCTCCAATAGTCGCAGCACTACTGCAACGCCCCGGTGGGCTCAGTTGGTTCCCGGCTGGGCGGTCCCGGCCACCGCCGCGCCCAGCCGCGTGATCGCCCGGTGCACCGCCGCCAGCCGGATATCCCATCGCGACCCGCTCAGGTGCAGCTCGACGACCTGGGTCGGCCCGCTCTCCGGGGGCCGGCCAGCCCGAGAAAGACAGTGCCCACGGCATGTCCGCCGTGCGGATCGGGGCCGGCGACGCCGGTCAGGCCCACGCCCCAGGTGGCCCCGCAGCGGCGTCGGGCTCCCTCGGCCAGGGCCCGCGCGGTGGGCGCGGCGACGGGACCAACCTCGTCGAGCAGTTCGTGCGGCACGTCCGCCAACGTGATCTTGGTCTCGACGGTGTAGGTGACCAGCCCACCGCGCAGCACCACACTCGCTCCGGGCACGCCGGCCAGCGTGGCCGCCAGCAGACCGGCGGTCAGCGATTCGGCGGTGGCGACGGTCTCGCCGCGGGCGGTCAGCGCCGCGACCAGGGCGCGGGCTTCGTCGTCGACGAGCGGGTCGTCAACCGGCAAGCCGCTCACGGGAATTCCTGACCGCCGAAACCACGTAGTCGATGCCGGTGACGATCGTCAGGACGAGCGCCACCCACATCACCACCCAGGCCACGGTCGACCACATCGCCGGCCAGTTGTGCAGCGGCAGGATGAACAGGCCGATGGCCACGGCCTGGACCAGGGTTTTGAGCTTGCCGCCGCGACTGGCGGGGATGACTCCGCTGCGCAGCACCGCGAACCGCAGCACGGTGATGCCGATCTCGCGGAACAGGATCACCACGGTCACCCACCAGGGCAGGTCGCCGAGCATGGACAGCCCGATCAGGGCGGCTCCGATGAGCATCTTGTCGGCGATCGGGTCGGCCAGTTTGCCGAACTCGGTGACCATGCCGTAGGTGCGGGCCAGCGCGCCGTCCAACCGGTCGGTGACGACGGCGACCGCGAATATCACGAAAGCCGTTATCCGGCTTGCTGATTCGTGGCCGTCGCCGGCGAACAGGAAGAGCAGGAAGATCGGAACCAGGACAAGCCGAACCCCGGTCAGCAGGTTGGCGATGTTGGCCACCCGCACACGCGGGACAGCCGGATCGCTTGGGGGTGGTCCCGACACGAGGATCACAATATCGGTTGGCGGTCCCCCTACATCGCGACAGATACTCTGCACCCGTGAGCCGGAGCGCATCATCAGACCAGCGTTGATGTGGTCGTCCGGCGCGCCCGAACCTCGGACGTACCCGACATCAAGCGGCTCGTGGACACCTACGCAGGCACGGATTCTGCTGGAGAAGAACCTGGTCACGCTATACGAGGCGGTGCAGGAGTTCTGGGTCGCCGAGCTGGCAGGTGAGGTGGTCGGCTGCGGCGCCCTGCACGTGCTCTGGGCCGACCTGGGCGAGATTCGCACCGTGGCGGTCGATCCCAAGGTGAAGGGCCGCGGGCATCGGGCACACCGTCGTCGACCGGCTGCTCGAGGTCGCCCGGGAACTGCAACTGGAGCGGCTGTTCGTGCTGACCTTCGAAACCGAGTTCTTCGCCGGTCACGGGTTCACCGAGATCGAGGGCACACCCGTCACGGCCGAGGTCTACGAGGAGATGTGCCGCTCCTACGACATCGGCGTCGCGGAGTTCCTGGACCTGAGCTACGTCAAACCCAACATCCTCGGGAACACCCGGATGCTGCTGGTCCTCTGAGGGTCCGGCTCAGGCGGTGCGGACCCGGGTTCCGGCCGAACCGGTGACGATCGTGTCGATGTCGGCCAATGAGCCGATGACGGCCTCGTTCTTGGTAGCCGAAGCGAAGCCGCATGCGGCGGCCACCTTGGGTCCCATCGACCCGGCCGGCAGGTTCATCTCGACGATCTCCTCGACGGTGACCGAGCCCAGCTTGGCCTGCTCGGGGGTGCCCCAACCGGTGTAGACGCCGTCGACATCGGTGGCGATCACCAGCAGGTCGGCGTCGAGCTGTTCGGCCAGTAGCGCGGCCGCCAGGTCCTTGTCGATGACGCCTTCGACGCCGTGCAGCTTGCCGTCCTTGCCGTACATGGTCGGGATGCCGCCGCCGCCAGCGCAGATCACGATGACACCCTGCTCGACGAGCATGCGGATCGGGTTGATCTCGAAAATCCGTTGCGGTTTCGGGCTGGCCACCACCCGCCGGTAGTTGTCGCCGTCGGGTGCGACCGCCCAGCCGTGCTCGGCGGCGAGGCGTTCGGCGGTCGCCTTGTCGTAGACCGGTCCGATCGGCTTGGTCGGGTGTGCGAACCCGGGGTCGTCCGGATCGACCTCGATCATCGTCAGCAGGGTTGCGAACGGCTGCTCGAGGGGCAGCAGGTTGCCCAGCTCCTGTTCGATGACGTAGCCGATCATCGCCTCGGTTTCGGCACCGAGCACGTCGAGCGGATAGGGATCGACGGACTCGTAGGCGAGGTCTTCCAACGCCAGCAGCCCGACCTGGGGTCCGTTGCCGTGTGCGATGACGATCTCGTTACCAGGGGTGATCGACGCGATCCGTTCGGCCGCCAACCGGATGTTGGCCCGCTGGTTCTCCGCCGTCATCGGCTGGCCGCGCTGCAGCAGCGCGTTGCCCCCGAGGGCAATCACGATCCGCATCGGAGTCTCACGTAAGTGCGGCCACGAGGACCGCCTTGATGGTGTGCATCCGGTTCTCGGCCTGCTCGAAGCAGATGTTGATCGGGCTCTCGAAGACCTCGTCGGTGACCTCGATGCCGTCCTTCAACGCCGGATACTGGGCGGCGATCTGCGCGCCGACCTTGGTCTCGGAGTTGTGGAACGCGGGCAGACAGTGCATGAACCGCACGCGCGGGTTGCCAGCAGCGGCAACCAGTTTCGAGTTCACCTGGAACGGCATCAGCTCGTCGATCCGCTCGGCCCAGCTCTCGATCGGCTCCCCCATCGACACCCACACATCGGTGTGGATGAAGTCCACGCCCTTGACGGCCTCCTTCGGGTCGTCGGTGACGGTGATCCGCGCGCCCGACTGCTTGGCGAAGTCCTTACACATCTCGACGTGCTCGTCGGTGGGCCACAGGTGCTTGGGCGCACCGATGCGCACGTCCATGCCCAGTTTCGCACCGACCAGCAGCAGCGAGTTGGCCATGTTGTTACGGCCGTCTCCGACGTAGGCATAGGAGATGTCCTGCAACGGTTTCGCGCTGTGCTCGCTCATCGTGAGTACATCGGCGAGCATCTGAGTGGGGTGATATTCGTCGGTGAGCCCGTTGAACACCGGAACCCCGGCGTATTCGGCCAGTTCCTCGACGATCTCCTGGCCGGCGCCGCGGTACTCGATGGCGTCGTACATCCGGCCCAGCACCCGCGCGGTGTCTTTCATCGACTCCTTGTGGCCGATCTGCGACGACGTCGGGTCGATGTAGGTGACGTGCGCGCCTTCGTCGAAGGCCGCGACCTCGAAGGCGCACCGGGTTCGGGTGGACGTCTTCTCGAAGATCAGCGCGATGTTCTTGCCCTCGAGGCTTCGCCGGATGTCGCCGGAATACTTGGCGCGCTTGAGGTCTCGGGCCAGATCGATCAAGTAGAGCAGGTCGTGCTCGTTGTGATGGACGAGGCTGAGCAGGCTGCGGTTGCGCAGGTTGAAGGCCACGGTGGTTCTCCTTTAGTCGTAGGCTGGGTCACGCAGGATCGGGCACGTCATGCAACGGCCGCCGCCGCGGCCGCGGCCCAGTTCGCTGGCGTCGATGGTGATCACCTCGATGCCCGCCTTGCGTAACGCTGTGTTGGTCAACGTGTTTCGGTCGTAACCGATCACCACGCCGGGCTCCACGGCGACCACGTTGTTGGCGTCGTTCCACTGCTCGCGCTGGACACCGTAGATGTCCCCGGCGGTGTCCACCACCCGGAATGTCACACCCAGGGCATCTCCGACCACTTCCACCAGGCTCTTGTTCTCCACCTCGATACTCAGGCCCGCCGGCGCCTTGGGGTCTGGGCGCAGGCTGACTGGTACGACGTTGTCGATGACGGGGGCATAAGCCGTCAACACCTCGCGATCACAGAACGTGAAGACGGTGTCCAGGTGCATGGCGGCACGGCTCTTGGGCAGTCCGGCGATGATGACCCGCTCGGCCGCTTCGGCTTTGAAGAGATTCTGCGCGACCTTGACGATGGCCTGCCGCGAAGACCGCTCCCCCATCCCGATCAGGGCGGTCCCCTTGCCGATCGGCATGACGTCGCCGCCCTCGAGTGTCATCGCACCGTAGTCGCGGGGTTCGCCGTCGGGATCGCCGAGCCACACGTGGTAGTCCGCGCCGGCGAAGGCGGGATGGAACTTGTACACCGCGGTGGTCAGCAGGGTCTCCTGGCGGCGGGCCGGCCAGTACATCGGGTTCAGCGTGACGCCGTTGAACACCCACGACGAGTTGTCGCGCATGAACTGGGTGTTGGGCAGGGGCTTGATGACGAATCCGGTGTGGCTCATCTCGCCGAAGGCGGCGGTGAACGGACCGGCGATCTCCTTGGGCACCTCGTGGAACGGGATGCCGCCGATGAGTAACTCCGCGAGGTCGCCGGCTGCCATCTCGTCAAGCCAGGGCCGAACCTCTGTGGCCACGCCCGCGCCGACCTGGTCGTCGGTGATCCTGCGGTCCAGCACCCAGGCGCGGGCCTTGCCGTCAGCCATCACGTCGGCGAGCAGATCCTGCAGGTCGAGCACCTCGACGCCGCGGTCCTCCATCTTGGTCACGAAGTCGAAGTGGTCCCGACGGGCCTGCTGCACCCAGAGGACGTCGTCGTAGAGCAACTCGGCGGCAGAGTCGGGGGTCAGCCGCTCGTGCGCGAGGCCGGGCGGGCACACCAGCACCCGTCGTAACTTGCCGATCTCCGACCACACCCCTACCCGGGGTTCCTTGTCGGTCATTGCGCTCCCATTCCGATCGGGGTCAGAAGACTTGGATGTCGCCGGTGACGATCCCGTACAGCCCGAACCCGGCCGCGACCGCGACGATCCCGAAGATGACCCACTCCGCCCTGGCGAAGACCGGTAGCCCCTTCTCCCGGCGGGCCCAGACGAACAGAATGCTTCCGACGAAGTAGGCGACCGCCCCGGTGAGCAGGTATTCCAGGCCACCGGCGTAGACCAGCCAGACCGCGTAGATCAGGGAGACGGTGCCGATCGCCAGGTCCTGGGTGCGGCCCTGGCCGTCGCCGTAGGTTTCGCCGCGCACCGCGAGCAGCAACTGGTAGGCCGCAGACCACAGGTACGGCAACAGGATCAACGAAGTGGCCAGCAGGACCAGTCCCAGATAGGTGCTGCTGGCGAACAGCGTCAGGATCAAGACCACCTGGACGCACCCGTTGGTCAGCCACAGCGCCGCGGCGGGCGAACCGTGGGCATTCTCCCGCCCGAACACCGTCGGCATCACGGCGTCTTGGGCCGGTATGCGCAGAATCTCGGCGCACAGCAGCACCCAGGCGAGTAGGGCCCCCAGCAGCGAGATGATCAGGCCGATCGAGATGAATCCGGCTCCCCAGCTGCCGACCTGCTGCTCCATCAGGCCGGCCATGGAGGGATCCTCCAGACCGGCCAGCTTCGACTGTTCCATCAATCCGTAGGACAGGAAGTTCACCGCCAGCAGCAGCGCCAGAACGCCGAGGAACCCCACCACCGTCGCCCGGCCGACGTCCTTTCGCCTCCTGGCGCGTTGCGAGTACACCGCCGCGCCTTCGATGCCGATGAACACCCAGACGGTGACCAGCATCATGTTCTTGACCTGATCGGTGGTGCTGCCCAACGGATTTCCGGCGATCTCCGTGTGATGTCCCCAGAAGTCCGCGGTGAACACGCCGGCTTTGAAGCCCACGATCGCGATGCCGATGAAGGTGAGTATCGGCACGATCTTGGCGACGGTGACGATCACGTTGACGAAGGCGGCGGTCTGCACGCCACGCAAAGTCAAGAAGTGAACGATCCACAGCAGGATGGAGGCGCCGATGATGGCCGGCCGAGTGGTGCCGCCCTCGAACGCCGGGAAGAAGTAACCCAGCGTGGAGAACAGCAGAACCAGGTAGGCGACATTGCCCATCATTGCCGAAGCCCAGTAGCCGAATGCCGACGTGTAGCCGATGTAGTTGCCGAACCCGGCGCGGGCATATCCGTAGACGCCGCCGTCGACCTCCGGCTTTCGCTGGGCGAGCGTCTGGAACACGAAGGCCAGCATCAGCATTCCGACGCCGGTGATCACCCAGCCGATGAGCAGCGGCCCGGGAGCCGCGCTTCCGGCCATCTGCGAGGGCAGTGCGAAGATGCCGCTGCCGATCATCGAGCCGACCACGATGGCGATCAGGGCGGCCAATCCGAGACCGGCCCGAGGAGTCGCGGCCGGCATGTTCGCCGATGCTTTCAACCGGGTCTCGGACATGGCCCTGCCTCCACCTAGCGCGGCGTTGCGCTTCGGTGATCAGCGTCGAGCCCCGGCTGTCCCCTTAACTAGGGAAGAAAGTCACCGGCCTGTGGTCACAAGTCGTCGGGGTCCTCGGAATCCTCGGAATCCTCGGACCCCCCGCCGCGGATCAGCATCAGCGTCGCCGCCAGTTCGTCGGGCTTGACCAGGACCTCGCGGGCCTTCGAGCCCTCCGACGGCCCGACGATGTTGCGGGTCTCCATCAGGTCCATCAGCCGGCCCGCCTTGGCGAAGCCGACGCGCAGCTTGCGCTGCAGCATGGAGGTGGAGCCGAACTGGCTGGACACCACGAGCTCGACGGCCTGCAGGAAGACGTCCATGTCGTCGCCGATGTCGGGGTCGACGTCGGTGCGCTCACCGGAGGGTTTGGCGGCGGTGACGCCGTCGGTGTACTCCGGCTCGGCCTGGTCCTTGCAGGCCTGTACGACGGCCTGGATCTCCTCGTCGCTGATGTAGGCGCCCTGCAACCGGATCGGCTTGCTGGTGCCCATCGGCAGGAACAGCCCGTCGCCCATGCCGATCAGCTTCTCCGCGCCCGGCTGATCGAGGATGACGCGGCTGTCGGTGAGCGACGAGGTGGCGAACGACAACCGGGACGGCACGTTGGTCTTGATCAGCCCGGTGACGACGTCGACCGACGGGCGCTGGGTGGCCAGCACGAGGTGGATGCCTGCCGCACGGGCCTTCTGGGTGATGCGCACGATGGCGTCCTCGACGTCACGCGGCGCGGTCATCATCAGGTCGGCGAGCTCGTCGACGATCGCGATGATGTAGGGATACGGCTTGTACACCCGCTGGCTGCCCAGCGGCGTGGTGATCTCACCTGAGCGCACCTTGGCGTTGAAGTCGTCGATGTGGCGCACCCGCGAGGCCTGCATGTCCTGGTAGCGCTGTTCCATCTCCTCGACCAGCCATGCCAATGCGGCCGCGGCCTTCTTGGGCTGGGTGATGATCGGCGTGATCAGATGCGGAATGCCTTCATACGGCGTGAGTTCCACCATCTTCGGGTCGATCAGGATCATCCGCACCTCGTCGGGGGTGGCCCGCGCGAGCAGAGAGACCAGCATCGAGTTGACGAAGCTCGACTTGCCGGAGCCGGTGGAGCCGGCCACCAGCAGGTGTGGCATCTTCGCGAGGTTGGCCGAGATGAAGTCGCCTTCGATGTCCTTGCCCAGCCCGATCACCAGCGGATGGTGGTCGCGGCGCGTGGACGACGCGGTGAGAACGTCTGCCAGGCGCACCATTTCGCGGTCGGTGTTGGGCACCTCGATGCCGACCGCGGACTTGCCGGGGATCGGAGCCAGCATGCGCACGCTCTCGGTGGCCACCGCGTAGGCGATGTTGCGTTGCAGCGCAGTGATCTTCTCGACTTTCACGCCGGGGCCGAGTTCCACCTCGTAGCGGGTGACGGTCGGTCCCCTGGTGCACCCGGTGACGGCGGCGTCGACCTTGAACTGGTCGAGCACCGACGAAATCGCATCCACCATCAGGTCGTTGGCGGCGCTGCGCCGCTTGGGCGGATCACCGGCGACCAGCAGATCCAGCGAAGGCAGCGTGTAGGGGCCTTCCACGACGCGGTCGAGCGCCTTGGTGTCCTGCTTGGGGGCGGCCTTCTTGCGCCGCGCCTTCGCCGGCTCGGGAACCGTCGGCGCATCCTCGTCGAGCGGATAGTTGTCGTACGGCGTACCGACCGGGCCCGCGGCTCCGGGCCAGGCCGGTGGCTCGTCCTGGCGGTAGGCCTGCGGGTCGTCGTAGTAGCCGTCGGAGAAGTCCTCGGCTCGGGGCGTCCGCGCGGTGATCCTCGTCGTAGTCGTCGTAGTACTCGTCGTCCTCGGCGTAGCGGCCGCGGGTGCCGAACATCGCGTACAGGGTGTCGGGCAGTTCGCCGGATCGTGGTGCCGGACAGCAGCAGCACGCCGAACAGCGCGGCGATGATCAGCAGCGGGGTGGCGATCCACGCGGTGACCCCGTCCGACAGCGGGCCTCCGATCGCGAATCCGAGGAAACCGGCCGCCCGCTGGCGCTCGGCGGGACCCGACGGCGGATCCGGACCACAGATGCCACAACCCCAGCACGGGCAGTGCGATCATCGTGGTTCCGAGGATCAGCCGCGGCCGGGCTTCCGGGTTGGGTTCGGTGCGCATCAGCATGACGCCGACGAGGGCGATGAGAACCGGCAGCAGCACCGCGGCGCCGCCGACGAAGGTCCGCAGTACCGAGTCGATCCAGGCGCCGACCGGGCGGGCGGCGTCGAACCACGAGCTGGCGGCGATCACCACGGCCAGGCCCAACAGCGCCAGCGCGACGCCATCCCGGCGATGTCCGGCTCGATGTCACGGGCCCGGCCGACCGAGCGCGCGGTGGAGCCCGCCCCCTTGGCCAGCATCAACCAGGTCGCCCGTGCCGCGCGCCCGCTGGCCGCGGCGGCGGTGCCGACCGGCGACGAGGTGCGCTTCTTGGCCGGCTTGCGACGGGGAGCAGCCGGCTTTGCCGGCCGCGAACTACCCTTTGACCTGGTCGTACGCGCGCCAGAGCGAGCGGCCGTCTTATTAGCCATGCGGGCAAGACTAGTCGCAAATACCCCATCTGCACCATCCGCCACACTGGTCACGGAGGACTCTGCTCGGCGGCGCAACGGCCACAGTAGGGTGACATGCGTCCCAGGAACCGCTGCCCCAGGAGTTCGTCACATGCCCGTCGTCGTCGTCGCCTCATTCACCGCCAAGCCCGAATCGGTCGACGCGGTGCGCGCAGCGTGTAAAAAAGCGATCGAAACCGTGCACGACGAACCCGGCTGCGAGCTGTACTCCCTGCACGAGACCGACCGGACCTTCGTCTTCGTGGAGCAGTGGGCCGACGCCGACGCGCTCAAGACCCACAGCACCGCTCCCGGGGTCACCACACTGTTCGGCGAGATCGGTGAACACCTCGACGGCGCCCCCGACATCAAGATGCTCACCCCCGTCGTGGCAGGCGACCCGGCCAAGGGCCAGCTGCGCGCCTAATCATGTGTGCACTCGACGGCAAGGTCGCATTCATCACCGGCGCCGCGCGTGGCCAGGGCCGCGCCCACGCGGTCAAGCTGGCCTCGGAGGGCGCGGACATCATCGCCCTGGACCTCTGTGACCAGATCGCCAGCGTGCCGTACCCGATGGCCACTCCCGAGGACATGGCGGCCACCGTCAAACTCGTCGAGGACCTCGGCGCGCGGATCGTCGCCCGGGAGGCCGACGTGCGCGATCGGGCGGCGCTCAAGACCGCGCTGCGCGAGGGCATCGACGAACTCGGCCGCCTGGACATCGTGATCGCCAACGCGGGCATCGCCCCGATGGCCGACGAGAACGCCTGGCAGGACGTCATCGACGTGAACCTCACCGGGGTCTATCACACCGTCGACGTGGCGATGCGCCCGATGATCAAGCAGGGCGACGGCGGCTCGATCGTGCTGACCAGTTCGGTGGCCGGGCTGGTCGGCATCGGCGCCCCGGTGGCCGGGTCATTGGGCTACACGGTCGCCAAGCATGGCGTGGTCGGGCTGATGCGCGCCTACGCGAACTTCCTGGCCGCCTTCAACATTCGGGTCAATTCGATACACCCCGCGGCAGTGAACACACCGATGATCGACAACGAGGCCACCCGCGCGTGGCTGGACGGGCTGGCCCAGCAGAACCTCGGTGGCCCGGACATGAGCAACGCGCTGCCGGTGCAGGCGCTGGAGCCCGAGGACATCGCCAACGCGGCGTTCTACTTCGTCTCCGAGGCGGGGCGCTACGTCACCGGGGTCGCGCTGCCGGTCGACGCGGGGTACGTCAACAAGCGCTAAGGTCGGCCCCAAATGGCGCCACCTCTCGAGCTCACCAGCGTCCCCCCGTGGGCGGTGGCTCCCCTATGCCCGGCCGCCGATCTGTCCGGGCGGCGCTGGACGGTGCTGGCCATCGGCGGGGCCGCAACCGCCGTCGCCGCGCAGTGGACCGACCAGATCGCCGCGCATTACCCCGACGCTGCGCCGAGGGTACATGTGGTCACCGACGCCGCCGGGGCCTGTGCGAGCGCTGGACGCCGACCTCGCCGACGCGGTCGTCGGGTGGCGGCTGCTGCTCGCCGGCCCCGCGCACGCCTGTCTGCGAGTGCGGGCCCGCGCGCTGGAACGTGGCGCGGCCGACGACGAGATCGTCGTGGCCAGCACCGAAGTCGCCACCCGCGAGATCTTCTGCGCTCACTGCCGAACCGTCACCACGGGGTGTGTCGAACTCACCGACACGCTGCCCTGCACCGGCTGCGGACGCCAGTTGTTCGTCTACTACCACGTCTCGCGTCGGCTCGGGGCCCATCTCGGGTTCGCCAGTGGAGCCCATTACCGGGGAACGCAGTGAGCGCTCTGCTGCTCGACGTCGTCGCCATCGACGACGCGGTGCCGGGGATCCGTACGCTGACGCTGGCACGCCCGGACCGGGCAGCGCTGCCGTCGTTCACCCCGGGCAGCCACCTCGTCATCGAGCATTGCGGCGGTGCGAATGCCTACTCGCTGACCGGTGAGACGGCCGCACCGCGCGAGTACGTGGTGTCGGTGCTCGAGTGCCTCGGCGGGCGCGGCGGGTCGCGGTGGATTCACCGCTTGTCGGTCGGGGACAACGTGCGCGTCCGCGAACCTCGCAGCGCGTTCGCACCCGTCCTGCGTGCCAGCCGGCATCTGCTGATCGCCGCCGGCATCGGCATCACCCCGATGGTGTCCCATCTGCGCAGTGCCCGGCGCTGGGGCCGCGATGTGCAGCTGCTCTACATCCACCGGGCAGGCCGCGGCGCGTACGTCGACGAGATCATGGCGCTGACCGACCAGGCCCACCTCTTCACCGATCGCGCGGCGTTTCTCGCCGAGTTGGCTGCGACGCTGGCCGACTCCCCGTTCGGCACCCATGCCTACATCTGCGGGCCCGGCCCGTTCATCGACGACCTGGTCGCCCTGGCCATCGACTTCGGCTGGCCGGCGAGCCGGGTCCACGTCGAGCACTTCGGTGGCGAACTGGCCCCGGGTGAGCCGTTCGAGGTCGAATTGACAAGCGGCGGTGATACTTTCGTCGTTGAATCGGGTGTTTCTCTGCTGGAGGCGCTGGAGACGCATGGCAGGACGGTGTCGAGCCTGTGCCGCCAGGGGGTTTGCGGTGAATGCCGGGTGCCGGTGCGCTCGGGCGTGGTGCTGCACCGCGACCTTTATCTGAGCCAGGCCGAACGCGACGCGGGTGATGTGATGATGGCCTGTGTGTCTCGAGCTGCCGGGCGTCTGGAGGTGGACCTGTGAGCGCCCTGGTTTCCGCACCCGACCTGGTGGCGTCGTTCCCGTTCCCCTACGGCGCCGACACCTACCGGTACAGCACCAACCTCGAGCCGGCCGGGACGCCGGTCCGCACCCTGTCCGGCCAGTGGGGCGAGTCGGTGCTGCACATCGACAGCGAGTACGCCCACGAACTGGCCGAGCGGCGTCGCATCCTGGCCGCCGACCCCACGCGGCACGCGGTTCTGCCGCACATGCGCACCGCAGCCTGGGACACCATGCTGGCGTTGATGACCGAACTGGCCACCGCATACCCCGAGACGATGTCGGTGACCCGAGATGGTGACACCTGGCACTGGCGCAACGAACTGCTCGGCATCACACAGGATTTCGTGGTCGGCGACGAGTCCAGCCTGCCCTGTGACCCGCTGGCCTACATCGCCGGTCAGGTGCAGGACGACATCGTGCTGCTCGACCAGCGCGACGGCGACCTGTTCGCCGACGCCGGGGTGGTCACCTTCTCCGCGGGCTGGTCCTTCGGGTTCGACGTCGGAATGACGTTCCTGGAGATCCACGGCCCGGTCCCCGGGCTGCGCGAGTCCGGGGTGATCACCCGGGCGCGTGAGTTCCTGATGCGGTTGCAGCCCAACCAGATCTACCGGCGCACCAACTGGTCGATGACGATCGGGCGCACGCTCGACGTGTCGGTCGAGACGCTGGCCGACAGGGCGCACGCCCGCGCCGCGTTGGACAGCATCGACGACGAGACGTTCGGCCGCGTGCTGCATCTGCGCGTCGAGGTGCAGCACCTGATCCGGCTGCCCGAGTCCGGTGCGATCTGCTTTCTGATCCGCACCTACATGCTGCCGCTGGCTGACGTCGCCACTGTCGACGAGTGGCGACTCCGGATGGCCTCCGTGCTGGCCGAGCTGCCCGACGACATCGCGGGCTACAAAAGCATCCTCGGCTACCGCGACCGCGCGGTGTCGTGGCTGCGGTCGCGCGGCTAGATCTCCAGCACCGTCGGCACGATCATCGGCTGGCGGCGATAGGTCTCCCCCACCCACTTGCCAACCGTCCGGCGCACGGCCTGCGCGATGCGCACCGGATCGGTGATGCTGCCCGCGGCCAGCGATTCCAGCTCGGCCGCCACCTTCTGCACGACGGGCTCGAGGGCCTTGGGGTCCTCGGAGAAGCCGCGCGAGTACAGATGCGGCGGAGCGGCGGAGCGGCCCGTTCCGCGGCGCACCACGACGGTGATCGCGATGAAACCCGAACTGAGGATGAGCCGTTCGCCCAGGGTGGCATCGCCGACGTCGCCGGTGATCAGCCCGTCGACGAACATCTTGCCCACCGGCACCGCCCCGGCGATATGGGCCTTGCCGGCCAGCAGGTCGACGCTGACGCCGTTCTCGGCCAGCAGCACCGCGTCCTCAGGCACGCCGGTGCTCACGGCCAGCTTGGCGTTGGCGCGCAGGTGCCGCCAGGTGCCGTGCACCGGCATCACGTTGCGCGGCCGCACCGCGTTGTAGAGGAACAACAGCTCACCGGCGTAGGCATGACCCGAAACATGCACCCGGGCTTGCTGATTGGTGACGACCCGGGCGCCGATCTTGGCGAGGTCGTCGATGACGCCGTAGACGGCCTCCTCGTTGCCCGGGATCAGCGACGACGACAGGATGATCAGGTCCTCGGAGGTGATGGTGATGCTGCGGTGCTCGCCGCGCGACATTCGCGACAGCGCCGCCATCGGCTCGCCCTGGGTGCCGGTGGTGATCAGCACCACGCGGTCGGCCGGCATCTCCTCGGCCACGGCGATATCGACGACATCGCTGTCCTCGACGTGCAGGAAGCCGAGTTCCTTGGCGATGCCCATGTTGCGGACCATCGAGCGGCCGACGAACGAAACCCGCCGGCCCAATGCCACTGCGGCGTCGATGATCTGTTGGACCCGGTCGACGTTGGAGGCGAAACAGGCGACGATGACCCGCCGGCCGTCAGCGCCGCGGATCAGTCGGTGCAGGGTGGGCCCGACCTCGCTCTCCGACGGCCCCACGCCGGGGATCTCGGAGTTGGTGGAGTCGCACAGGAACAGATCCACCCCGGCGTCACCGAGTCGCGACATGCCGGGCAGGTCCGTCGGCCGCCCGTCCAGCGGTAGCTGGTCGAGCTTGATGTCGCCGGTGTGCAGGATGGTGCCCGCGCCGGTGTGAATGGCGATAGCGAGCGCGTCGGGGATGGAGTGGTTGACCGCGAAGTACTGGCATTCGAACACGCCGTGCTTGCTGCGCTGCCCCTCGGCCACCTCGACGAACACCGGCTTGATCCGGTGCTCGCGGCACTTGGCGGCCACCAGTGCCAGCGTGAACTTCGAGCCGACGACGGGGATGTCGCCGCGCAACTTGAGCAGGAACGGGATCGCGCCGATGTGGTCTTCGTGGGCGTGGGTCAGGACCAATGCCTCGATGTCGTCGAGGCGGTCCTCGATGTGGCGCAGGTCGGGCAGGATCAGATCGACGCCCGGCTCGTCGTGGCCGGGGAACAGCACCCCGCAGTCGACGATGAGCAGCCGGCCGAGATGCTCGAAAGTGGTCATGTTGCGGCCGATTTCGCTGATACCGCCCAGCGCGGTGACCCGAATCGCTCCCGGTGCCAGCGGGCCCGGAGGGGTGAGCTCGTCGTTCACGTGCCTCACCGGAGCACTGCTGCCGCGCGCATGTCGGCGGCCAACTCGTCGAGCTGTTCGGCGGTCGCGGGCATCTGCGGCAGACGCGGCGTCACCGACCTCGAACCCCTGCAGGTGGAGTCCCGCCTTGGCCAGCGTCACGCCGCCGAGCCTGTTCTGGGCGGCGTTCAGCAGGCCCGAGGTTGAGGCTGATCTTGCGGGCGGTGGCGATATCACCGGAGTCGAAGGCGCTCAGCATGTCTCGCAGCTGACCGGCGGCGAGATGGCCCCAGACGCTGATGAATCCGACCGCACCCACCGCCAGCCAGGGCAGGTTGAGCGCGTCGTCACCCGAGTAGTAGGCCAGCCCGGTCTCAGCCATGATCTGCGCGGCGCCGTGCAGATCGGCCTTGGCGTCCTTGACGGCGACGATGTTGGGATGCCGCGCCAGGGTCCGCATGGTGTCCCACTCGATCGGCACCACCGAGCGGGGCGGGATGTCGTAGAGCACGACGGGCAGGTCGGTGGCGTCGGCGATCGTGGTGAAGTGCGCGACCAGCCCGGCCTGAGGCGGACGCGAGTAATACGGCGTGACGACCAGCAGGCCGTGGGCACCCTCGGCCGCGCAGGCCTTCGCCAGGTGCACGCTGTGCGCGGTGTCGTAGCTGCCCGCGCCGCCGATGATCCGGGCCCGGTCACCGACCGCCTCCAGCACCGTCCGCAGCAGCAGGAGCTTCTCGTCGTCGGTGGTGGTGGGTGACTCGCCGGTGGTGCCGAACAGCACCAGCCCGTCGCAGCCGGAATCGACGAGACGGGTGGCCAGGCGGGCCGCGGTGGCGGTGTCGACCGTGCCCTCCGGGGTGAACGGTGTCACCATCGCGGTCAGGAGCGTGCCCAGCCGGGCGCTGGCGTCGAATCCGCTGGTGCTCACGGGCGTCAAGATTACCCGCTCGGCGTCAGACGTCGGTAGCGAGCGGGCTGGTGGCGACCTCGCGTGCCGTCGGCGAGGCCGGTGATCTCGAAATCGGCGAACACCGAGGGCGCGATGTCGGCAAGTTGGCGCAGGCAGGCGATCGCCAGCCGGCGGATCTCCACGTCGGCGTGCTCACTGGCGCGCATCGCGATGAAGTGCCGCCAGGCGCGGTAATTGCCGGTCACCACGATGCGGGTCTCGGCGTCATTGGGCAGCACGGCGCGGGCCGCCTGGCGGGCCTGCTTGCGGCGCAGTACGGCGTTGGGCTGGTCGGCGAACTTGGCTTCCAGTCTGGTCAGCAGCTCCTCGTAGGCGGCCCGGCTGGCGTCTGCCGCCGTGAGCAGGATCTGCTGCAACTCGGGATCGTCCTCCAGCGCCGGCGGCACCACCACGTGTGCCTCGTTCTCCGGCACGTAGCGCTGCGACAGCTGCGAGTAGGAGAAATGCCGGTGCCGGATCAACTCGTGGGTGCACGACCGCGAAATGCCGGTGATGTAGAACGACACCGAGGCGTGCTCGAGCACCGAGAAATGCCCGACGTCGATGATGTGACTTGAGGTAGCCCGCGTTGGTCGCGGTGCGCGGATTCGGCTTGGCCCAACTCTGGTAGCACGCCCGGCCGGCGAACTCGACCAGCGCCTGCCCGCCGTCGGCGTCGGTCTCCCACGGCACGTCGGCGGGAGGCAGGAACTCGGTCCTGGCGATCAGTTGCACGCGCAGCGGCGCCGTCTCGGCCACGGGCTCACCTTAGTGGCGGGGCGGTGTGGCCAGTGAACTGACAGGCGTGGACCGCGCTCCTAGACTCGGTGCCATGTCCGCGCTGGCCGATCTCGAGGCTCGTGTCGCTGCATTGGGAGCCAATCAGCGCGAAATGTCCGAAACACTGCGGGAGCATGGCAACCGATTGACCGGCGTCGAATCGAAACTCGACGACACCAACACCCGGGTCCGGTCGCTGGAGGACACCACCAGCGAGATCAAGGAACTCTTGATCCAGGCTCTCGGTCGGTGACGGCGGCGCGTCACACGTAGTGGGCCAGCTCCCGCGCCAGGTCTCCCCGTTCGCCGACAGCGACACTGCCCAGCCCGAGCCAGGACGCCATGGTCCGCAACTCCCCCGCCAGCGCCGAGGCCACCCGCGCGCTGTCCTGACCGTCCTCGGCGAACGCGCCGACGACATTCAGCGCGCCGGCGCTCCGGTCGGCCTTGAGGTCGACCCGCCCGACCAACCGGCCGTCGAGCAGGAACGGCCACACGTAGTAGCCGAACTTGCGCTTCGGGGCGGGGGTGTAGATCTCGATGCGGTACTCGAAGCCGAACAGCCGCTCCACGCGGGGCCGGAAGAAGACCAGCGGGTCGAACGGGCACAGCAGCGCGGTGCCGCGGTCGGCGCGCGGCACGATCTGGCCGCTGCGCAGATAACCGGCCGCCGCCCAGCCCGCCACCTCGACCGGCTCCAGCTCCCCCGCCGCCACGAGCTCGGCGATGGCCGGCTTGACCTGTGCGGGCCGCAACCGGAAATAGTCCCGGATGTCGGCCTCGGTGCCCACTCCAAGGGCGGTGGCAGCTCGCAGGGTCAGCTCGCGGATCGCCTCCGCGTCGTCGACCTCGCGCGCCAGCACATGCTGGCGGCAGCACCCGCTCGGTCAGGTCATAGTGCCGGGCGAAGCCGACTCGGTGCGCCGTCGTCAGCCGGCCCGACGCGAACAGCGCCTCGGCCACCCATTTGGTCTCGCTGCGGTCCCACATCTCCTGTTTGGCTGGCCCTTTCCGCCCCCGCGGCTCCGCGGCCAGGTGTGCCTCGATCTGCCCGGCGGTACTGGGTCCCCGCTCGGCGACCGCGGCGAGGATGTCGTCGGCCAGCCCGGGGTTCTTCCTGACGATCTCGACGCCCCAACGGCCGTGCACGTACTCCCGCATCCGCCAGCGCAGCAGGGGCCAGTCCTCGACGGCCATCAGCGCGGCCTCGTGCGCCCAGTACTCCACCAGCAGCCGCGGCGAACGGGCGCTGTGGCTCCACGCCGCGGCGTCGAGGATGTCGCGGTCGTAGGGTCCGAGCCGGCTGAACACCGGCGCGTAGTGGGCGCGCACCGCCACCGAGACCGAGTCGAGCTGCAGCACCTGGATGCGGCCGATCAGGCGGCGCAGGTGTGCCCGGGTGATCGCACCGCGCGGCGCAGGCTCGGCCAGGCCCTGCGCGGCGACCGCCACCCGGCGCGCCTGGTCGACGGTCAGCCGCGTCATGTCCGCACGTAGCTGTAATAGCGGTAGCGCAGGCCGGACCGGCTGATCTGCCAGTGACCCGCTGTGCCGGCCCAGGATTCGTCGAGCATCGGCGCGATCGCGTCGCCGTCCTCGCGGCGAAGGTCGATCTCGACCTCGGTCACCTCGCAGCGGGTGGCAGCGGGCAGGGCGAGGTGATAGATCTCCTCGCCGCCGATCACCCACGTCTCGTCATCACCGAGCCCGGATTCGATTGCGGTGACGACGTCGGCGCCCTGCGCCCGATAGTCCGGGTTGCGGGTGACGACGACGTTGCGCCGGCCCGGCAACGGGCGCACCCGCTTCGGCAACGACTCCCAGGTGCGCCGGCCCATCACGACGGTGTGGCCGAACGTGACCTCCTTGAAGCGGGCCAGGTCCTCCGGCAGCTCCCAGGGGATGCCGCCGTCGCGGCCGATCACCCCGGAGCTCGACTGAGCCCAGATCAGCCCGAGATCCTGCCAGGACTCATACCTGTCGATTCGGCCCTGCAAGCAGGCCTCATACAGCCACCGGCGCCTTGATCGCCGGGTGCGGATCGTAGTTCTGGATGCCGATATCGTCGTAGATGTAGTCGAAGATCGAATCACGCTGCGCCAGAACCAGTTTGGGATAGGGTCGCGGATCGCGGCTGAGCTGTTCGGTGACCTGCTCGACATGGTTGTCGTAGATGTGGCAGTCGCCGCCGGTCCAGACGAACTCGCCGACCTCCAGCCCGGCCTGTGCCGCCATCATGTGGGTCAGCAGCGCATAGCTGGCGATGTTGAACGGCACTCCGAGGAACAGGTCGGCGCTGCGCTGGTAGAGCTGGCAGCTCAGTCGGCCGTCGGCGACGTAGAACTGGAAGAAGGCATGGCACGGCGGCAGCGCCATCTGCGGGATCTCCCCGACGTTCCACGCCGAGACGATGTTGCGCCGGCTGTCCGGATCGGTGCGCAACAGCTCCAGTGCGGCACTGATCTGGTCGATGTGATCGCCGGACGGGGTGGGCCACGATCGCCACTGCACACCGTAAACCGGCCCCAAATCACCGCTGGGAGAAGCCCATTCGTCCCAGATCGTGACACCGTGCTCCTGCAACCAGCGCACATTCGAATCGCCGCGCAGGAACCACAGCAACTCGTAGATCACCGACTTCGTGTGCACCTTCTTGGTGGTGATCAGCGGGAACCCGGCCGACAGGTCGTAACGCAGCTGATGGCCGAACACGCTTCGGGTACCGGTACCGGTGCGATCGGACTTCGGCGTGCCCCGCTCGAGCACCAGGCGCAGGAGGTCCTCATACGGGGTGGGAATCGGCACGCCGACCAGCTTACTTCCGGCGGCGTGGAGTAGAAACGAAGCCATGCCGAGCATCTCTGACACCGTCACCACCCCGGACGGCACCTGCCCCGTCACCCTCGCGATTCCCGACGGCGAAGGGCCCTGGCCCGGGGTGGTGATGTACCCCGACGCCGGCGGCACCCGTTCGACCGCACGCGAAATGGCGGAGCGCCTCGCCGGGCTGGGCTACGTGGTGCTGCTGCCGGATGTCTACTACCGCAGCGGCGAGTGGGCGCCGTTCAGCATGAGCGACGTCTTCAACGACAAGTCCGAGCGGCAGCGGCTGTTCGCGATGATCGGCAGTGTCACGCCGGACGCGATGGAAACCGACGCCCGCGCGTTCTTCGACTATCTGGCGGCGCGCCCCGAGGTCAGCGGACAGACGTTCGGCACCACCGGCTACTGCATGGGCGGGCGGACGTCGCTGATCGTGGCCGGCCGGGTCCCGGAGCGGGTCGCGGCGGCGATGTCGTTTCACGGCGGCGGGCTGGCGTCCGACGACGCCGGCAGCCCGCATCTGCTGGCCGACAAGATCCGCGCCGCCGTGTACGTCGGCGGTGCGGAGAACGACGCGTCGTTCACCGAAGAGCAGGCCGCCACGTTGGACAAGGCGCTGACCGACGCCGGCGTCGAGCACACGATCGAGTGGTATCCGGCCGCACACGGCTTCGCGGTACCCGACAACGCGCCCTTCGACGAGGCGGCCGCCGAGCGGCACTGGAGCGCGATGAAGGGCTTCTTCGCCAGGCACCTACCCGGCTGACTCCGGCTTGTCGTCGTGGCGACGGAGGCTGCGCACGGCACGGACCGCGCCACGTGCCACGTAGAAGAGAACGACGACCGACAGCAGGATCAGGAACACAAACGTCGGCAGCCAGTTCGTCCGGCTGTGAGGGACGTTCCACCAGACGATCGTGAACAGCACCGCGCAGATGAACACCACGATGTCGCGCCAGTTGCCCTTGTAGGACGCGGCGACGTCGAGAAGTTCCCGGCTCTTCTCGGTACTGGCGATCAGGTCCTTGACCCGCCTGTCGATGCTCGCCTTGAGCTCCGCCCGCAGTTCGACATCTTCAGGCGGGAGCTTGTCCAGTAGCTCCAGGTCGGATTTGATCATGCCCCTGAAATCGGGACCTTTCAGGCTGCCCGCGGCAAGGCCCATCAGCGCGCCTCCGGCGATCGGGGCCGCCCCGAGTGCGAGGTCAGCAATTCCCATGACGGGGAAGCTACCCCATCAACTGCGCGGCGACTGTCGCGCCCAGATTCCAGCACGCCTCGATGTCGTCGGTGCCGGGCTTGCCGGCGACGATGACGGTTTCGGCGGCCTTGACCCAGCCCAATCCGGTCGTGATGGCGGTGATACCGCGCTCGGCTCCCTCGGTGCCCTCGTTGCCGTGCATCCAGACCCCGAACGGGCGCCCTCGGGTGGTGTCGAGGAGTTGGTAGTAGGCACAGTCGAAGGCGTGCTTGAGAGCGCCCGACATGTAGCCGAGATTGGCCGGGGTGCCCAGCAGGTAGCCGTCCGCCTCGAGCATCTCCACCGGCGACACGGTCAGCGCCGGTCGTCGAATCACCTCCACGCCGTCGATCTCGGGATCGTTTGCTCCGGCCAACACCGCCTCGAACATCTCCTGGCAATGCGGCGATGGGGTGTGGTGCACTATCAGAAGGCGCATTCCATGACCCTTCGTGTTCGAATCGGCTTGGTTGAAGTTTGCTTGCGACGTGTTTTGGGAAGCCTCAGCCGAAATACTGGCCTCGCCGTCCAGAAAGGCGTGAAACCGTCATGGCCGAGAATCTGACGCCGCACTTCCAAGAGGTACAAGCCCACTACGACTTGTCCGACGACTTCTTCCGGCTTTTTCTCGATCCCACGATGACCTATAGCTGCGCCTACTTCGATCGCAATCGAAATATATCGCTGGAAGAGGCGCAGATCGCCAAGATGGATCTGTCACTGGCCAAGCTGGGTTTGCGGTCCGGGATGACGCTGCTGGATGTCGGCTGCGGCTGGGGCGGCACCATCCGGCGCGCGATCGAGAAGTACGACGTCAACGTGATCGGCCTGACGCTGTCCGAACATCAGGCCGCGCATGTTCAGAAGACCCTCGAGGCGATGGACACCGCGCGCAGCCGCCGGGTTCTCCTGCAAGGGTGGGAGCAGTTCGATGAGCCTGTGGATCGGATCGTCTCGATCGGCGCGTTCGAGCATTTCGGGTACGACCGCTACGACGACTTCTTCGACATGGCCTACCGCGTGCTGCCGGACGACGGGGTGCTGATGCTGCACACGATCACCAGGCTGACGCCACAGCAGATCGTCGAACGCGGCCTGGAGATGACGGAGGAGTGGGTCGACTTCTCAGACTTCATCGGCAGAGAGATCTTCCCGGGCGGCCAGCTGCCGCCGATCGAGATGGTGGAGTTCCACGCCTCGAAGGAGGGTTTCAACCTCAACCGCCGGCAGTCGCTCCGCCTGCACTATGCCAGGACTCTCGACCACTGGGCCGAGGCGCTGCAGGCACGTCACGCCGAGGCGGTCGAGATTCAATCCGAAGAGGTCTACCAGCGGTACATGCGGTATCTGACCGGGTGCGCCACGGCGTTCCGGATGGGCTACATCGACGTCAACCAGTTCACGCTGAAGAAGTAGCCGCCTGCATCGACACCGCCGTGCGCATCGCATCCCGGGCGCGGCTGCGGTCGCCCGCGTAGTCGTAGGCCCGGGCCAGCCGGTACCAGCGCAGCCAATTGTCGGGGTCGGCCTCCAACTCGCTGCGCACGGTGTCGAACAGCGCATCGGCGGCATCTCGCCGGATGCGTCCCGACGGTGTCCGCGGTAGGTCGGTGACGTCGAGTTCCATACCGCGCTCCGCAGCCAGCCGTCCCAGCCGCTGGTGCGCGAACCCGGCCCGCAACGTCGCGGTCATGGCCCACGCGCCGACGACGGGCAGGAGCAGAACTCCTGCGCCGAGGGCGATCGCCGCCGGCCGGCCGGTGGTGATCAGTGCGATCCCGGTACGGCCCAGCACCACGAAGTACACGAGCAGCGCGGCGCACATGAACCCGATCAGCAGTTGGGTGCGCAGCGCCCGGTTCACAGGTCGAGCAGGGGTTCGATCCCGACCGTGAGCCCGGGGCGCCGGGACACCTGCCGGACTGCGAGCAGAACACCCGGAACGAAGGACGTGCGATCCAGGCTGTCATGGCGGATGGTGAGCGTCTCACCCTCGGTTCCGAAGAGCACTTCCTGGTGCGCGACGAGGCCGGCCAGCCTGACCGAGTGGACGGGCACGCCGTCAACGGTCGCCCCGCGCGCGCCGGGCAACCCGGTGCTGGTGGCATCGGGATTGGGCGGCAGGTGTTTTCGCGCCTGCGCGATGAGTTTGGCGGTGCGGGTGGCGGTGCCCGACGGGGCGTCGGCCTTGTGGGGGTGGTGCAGTTCGATGACTTCGACCGATTCGAAGTAGGGTGCCGCCTTCTGGGCGAAGTGCATCGACAACACCGCGCCGATCGCGAAGTTCGGTGCGATGAGGACACCTGTCTCCGGTTTGGCTGCCAACCAGGACGTGACTTGGGCGATGCGTTCGTCGGTGAAGCCGGTGGTGCCGACGACGGCGTGGATGCCGTGGTCGATCAGGAACTCGAGGCTGTCCATCACGGCGTCCGGATGGGTGAAGTCGATGACGACCTCGGTACGGCTGTCGGTGAACATCGCCAGCGAGTCGCCGGCGTCGACTTCTGCGCTCAGCGTCATGTCGTCGGCGTCGCGCACCGCAGCGCACATCGTCGTACCGACCTTGCCTCTGGCGCCCAGGACCCCAACTCGCATGAGTGAAGCGTAGTAGGGCGTGCCGGGAGGTGGTGTCGGGCCGGTTGTCAAGCCTTCAATTGTGTTCTGTGGATGGATTTTTGGGCCTGTGGATAGTTCGTGGCGCGTGTCGGTGGACAGACATATGATTCGAACATGGGTTCGATACGAACTTTGTTGGACACTCTCGACGACGCCGTCGAGAAGTTGAGCGCCGTCGACCTCGACGCCGTGGAACCGGCGGAGCGCTACGAGGTTCTCGAGCGGCTGGAAACCGCCCGACGTCGCCAGGTCGCCCTGTCCCATGCCGTGGTCGGTCACCTCGAGCACATCCAAGGGTGCCCGCCGGTGTACCTCGTGCTGGCCGACCTGTTGCGGATCAGCCGTAGTGAAGCCCGCCGCCGCCTGCGTGATGCCGAACAGCTGGGCCCGCGGGTCAGCCTGACCGGGGAGCCGTTGCCGCCGCAGCTGCCGGCCACCGCCCGGTCTGGAACGCCGGGGTGCTCGACGGCGAGCACCTGACAGTGATCCAGAAGTTCTTTCGCGACCTGCCCGGGCATGTCGGCCCGGTCGAGGTCGCCAAAGCCGAGCGGTCGTTGGCCGAGCACGCGGCGACCCTGCGCCCGGATCAGTTGGAGAAAGTCGCCGAACGCTTGGCGTTGACGATCAATCCGGACGGCACCTTCTCGGATGAGGACCGGGCCCGCCAGCGCGGGTTCGTGTGGTGCGGCGGTCAGCGCCCGGACGGCATGAGCACCGGGAAACTGATCGCGACCCCGGAGTTGCGGGCGATGTTCGATGCCTGGCTGGCCAAATTCGCCGCCCCCGGCATGTGCAACCCCGACGACCAAACACCGGTGATTACCGGTGAACCCGCCGAGGACGTCGCGCAGCGCGATACGCGCAGCCACGGCCAACGCCAACACGACGCATTAAGTGCTTTGGTGCGCAGCCGGTTGGGCGATCCCGAGTTGGGCAGCCACCGTGGTTTACCGGTGACCGTCATCGCCACCGCGACCGTGCAGGATCTGCAAGCCAAGGCCGGGCATGCCGTGACCGCCGCCGGCACGCTACTGCCCATCGCGGATCTGATCCGGATGGCCGCCCACGCCTGGCACTACCTGAGCATCTTCGACAATGTGACCGGGCGCCCACTCTGGTTGGGGCGCACCAAACGCATCGCCACCCCCGACCAACGCATCGTCCTGCACGCGAAAGACCGCGGCTGCACCGCACCCGGCTGCAGCGCGCCGGGCTACCTCTCCGAGGTCCACCACGTCGAAGACTGGGCGACCGGCGGCAAGACCGACATCGACCAGCTCACCTTCGCCTGCAAGCCCCACCACCAACTACTCGACCAAGGCTGGACCACACGCAAACTCGCCAACGGCGACACCCAGTGGATCCCACCACCACAGCGCCCGCTCACTGGTGGCACGAACACCTTCCACCACCCCGAAAAATTGCTCCCGCACTAGTGCGAGGAGAACTGCTCAACCAGCAGCCGGATGCGTTCGGCCGCGTACTGCGGGCGCAGTCGGTCGCTTCGCCCCAGCGAGGCCAGGCCATGCAACGCAGCCCAGAACACTTCGCTGAGCGTGTCCGGGTCCTGGTCCGGTGCCACAGCCGAGATTCCCTCACGCAGCTCGGCGAAGCCTGCCGACACTGGAGCGGGGATGTCGTCGGTGGCGAATTTGAGCGTGGTGCCACGAACGAACATCAACTCGTAGATGACCGGGTTGGCGCACGCAAAATCGAGGTAGGTGTGCGCCATCCTGGTCAGCGACTCTTCGGGCGCCTCGGCGCTGGTGCGGCTCGCACGCAGCGCGTCCGCCAGTTCACGAAAGCCCTCTACCGCGATCGCCTCGGCGATCTGGTCCTTGCCCGCGAAGTGTTTGTAGAGCACCGGCTGGCTGTACTCGATCTCCGCGGACAGCCGGCGCGTCGTGACCGCGTCCCAGCCTTCAGCCTCCGCGATAGAGCGGGCCGTGTCGACGATCAGGCGCTCACGCGCGGCTTGCTCCCGCACGCGCCGTTCGGACGGAACCACAGGCGAAATGGTATCACCGCTAGAACTTCTAGCATCGCTATTGCCAAACCCAGGGCGTGGCGCTAGCGTTGCTAGCATGACAATTCTGGCTCACCTGGCGGCGCTTGTCGCGGTACTGGGAACCGCGGTCGTGTACGGCACCGACACCTTCTGCGCGATGGTGCAGCGACCGGCCCTGGCCGCCGTCGACGACCGGGCACTGGTCGCGGTAATGGGCAACGTCCATCGGTACGGCGACCGGCGCATGCCGCTTCCCGGAGCGATCGGCGGGGTCGCCGCCGCCGTCAGCGCCGTGCTGGCCACCCTGTCCGGCCGATGGGCGATGGCCATTCCCGCGGCCACCGCCTTTGTGTTGCTGGTCGTGTGGATCGCGCTCTACGCGCTCATCAGTGCACCGATCAACAGGCAACTCACCGCCGCGGCCGACAGCGGTGTAGTCCCAGCGAACGCACAGGTACTCCAACGCAATTGGGACGCAATCATCAATGCCCGCGCCATCCTGCAAGGTCTCGCCGTCGTCGCACTGTGCGTCGCGCTCATCAACTGAGAGGTCTCCACATATGTTCCAGCCGAAAGACGTCGTCCGCCTGCTCCTGCGCGCCGCACCGCTGCTCAACACCCCGGTGGCAGCGATCGCCACCTCGCCACGCTTCGGAGTGGGCCTGCAGCGCAGCGTCACGGTGATCAGCTACACGGGT
Source organism: uncultured Actinomycetota bacterium (assembly GCA_963753095.1). Classification (GTDB taxonomy): domain Bacteria; phylum Actinomycetota; class Actinomycetes; order Mycobacteriales; family Mycobacteriaceae; genus Mycobacterium. The sequence continues at coordinate 314,759 of CAVWBC010000001.1, read as the reverse complement.
CGGCGTTCCGGGCGGACATTCACTATCCCGGTGGCGTACCGCCGCGACGGCGAGTCGATAGAAATCGCCGCGAACATGCCCGACGCCAAAACGTGGTGGCGAAACTTTCTGGGCGATGGCGCACCCATGACGCTGCGCCTCGACGGCGCCGACCGTGCCGGCCACGCCGTGGCGCACCGAGACGAGGACGGGCGCGTGACCGTCAGCGTCCGCCTCGACGCGTCGTCGTGAGAGCGCCTACAGTGGCGCCGCGCCCCGCAGGTGCTCGAAGATCAGCGACGTCTGGGTGCCGGCCACGTCGCCGTCCGCATTGAGGTTCTCCACCACGAACGATCGCAGGTCGTCGGTGTCGCGGGCCGCGACATGGATGATGAAGTCGTCCGCGCCAGCAAGGAAGTACACGTCCATCACCTGCGGCTTGCGACGCATCTGGGCGATGAAGTTGCGGATCTTGCCGCGCGCATTGGATTGCAGGTTGACCGAGATCATCGCCTGCAGGGGCAGACCGATCGCCGCCGGATCGATGTCGGTGTAGAAACCGCGGATCACGCCGAGATCCTGGAGGCGTCGCACCCGGCCGTGGCACGTCGACGGAGCGATCCCAACGGCCTCGGCCAGCGCGCTGTTGGAGATCCGCGCATCGGCGTGCAGGGCCGCCAGGATCCGGCGATCGACCTCGTCGAGCTCGGCGGTCCGAACATCCTTCGGAAGGCCCATTGCGGGCGCCATTGCTTTCGACGATCCTTCAGCCATAGCCGTACATTATCGAATCTTCCTCGTCTTGATTGCCTTGTGTTCGAAACTTCTTCACAATCGTCTCAGTCAATTACCGAAATAGGAGCGATCATGCGCGTCGGCATCCCGACCGAGATCAAGAACAACGAGTACCGCGTCGCCATCACCCCGGCCGGTGTCTCCGAACTGACCCGTCGTGGCCACGACGTGATCGTCCAGGCCGGCGCGGGCGCCGGGTCCGCAATCACGGACGACGACTTCACGGCTGCGGGCGCGGAGATCATCGACGGCGCCGACCAGGTCTGGGCCGAAGCCGACCTGCTGCTCAAGGTCAAAGAGCCGATCGAGCCCGAGTACAGCCGGATGCGCAAGGGTCAGACGCTGTTCACCTACCTGCACCTGGCCGCGTCGCGGCCCTGCACCGACGCCCTCTTGAAGTCCGGCACCACGTCGATCGCGTACGAGACCGTGCAGACCACTGGATCAGACGGGTCGGTGGCGCTCCCTCTCCTCGCTCCGATGAGCGAGGTCGCCGGCCGGCTCTCCGCTCAGGTCGGCGCCTACCACCTGATGCGCACCCAGGGCGGTCGCGGCGTGCTCATGGGCGGCGTCCCCGGCGTAGCCCCGGCCAAGGTCGTGGTGATCGGCGGCGGAATGGCAGGCGACAACGCCGCCGCCGTCGCATGGGGTATGGGCGCGCACGTCACCGTGTTCGACCTCAACATCAATACGCTGCGCAAGATCGACGCCGAGTACGGCGGTGCCATCGAGACCCGCTATTCCTCCAGGCTGGATCTGGAGACCGCGGTCCAGGAGGCGGACCTGGTGATCGGCGCCGTGCTGGTCCCGGGCGCCAAGGCTCCCAAGTTGGTCACCAATGAGACTGTGGCACAGATGAAGCCGGGCGCGGTCCTGGTGGACATAGCGATCGACCAGGGCGGCTGCTTCGAGGACTCCAAGCCCACGACGCACGACAACCCGACCTTCACCGTGCACAACGCCGTGTTCTACTGCGTCGCCAACATGCCTGGCGCGGTTCCGCGGACGTCGACGTACGCGCTGACCAACGCGACGATGCCCTACGTGCTCAAGCTGGCCGACAAGGGCTGGCAGGGTGCGTGCTTCGCCGACGCGGCGCTGGCCAAGGGGCTGTCGACGCATCAGGGTCAGTTGCTCAACGCCGAGGTCGCCCACGACCTCGATCTGCCCTACACCGATCCTGCAGGCCTGCTGGCCTGACGCGTGATGTTAGCCCTGCCCGAGTAACCAGGGCAGGGCTAACGTCGTGACCTCGGCGATCAACGGTTGCAGCGCTTCGGCTTTCGGGTTGTCGGCCTGTGTGCGGGTCATCACCGCGAGCAGGATCCGCTGGTTGGCAGGCCCGAACGCTATGCCGATGTCGTTGGTACTCGCGTAATCACCCGAGCCCGTCTTGTCCGCGGTGGTCCAGCCCGGCGGCAGGCCCGCCCGCATGCTGCGCGCCGACGTGACGTTGCCGCGCATCCAATCCTCCAGCTGGGTCCGGTGCCCGTCGTCGAGGACGGTCCCGGTGAGCAGGGTGCGGTATCCCCCGCCCAGAGCCCGCGGTGTGCTGGTGTCACGCGGATCGCCCGGAATCGCCGAGTTCAGTTCGGTCTCCCAGCGGTCCAGGCGGGTCTTGTCATCGCCGATGGAACGGGCGAACGCCGTAATCGCCGGCGGACCACCAATGGTGTGCAGCAGCAAGTTCGCCGCGGTGTTGTCGCTACGCTGCAGCGCCGCCTGACACAGCTCCGACAGCGCCATTCGGCCACCCGCCTTCGGCCCGGTGATGGGCGAATTCGCCACCACAGCAGCTGGATCGATGTAGGCGGTGTCGGTCAGCTGCAGTTCCCCCCGCTGCGCCATCTGCAACACCCGCGCCGCGGCGTACACCTTGAACGTCGAGCAGGTCGCGAACATGTCGCCGTCGCGGTGCGCGAGCGTCTTCTCGGAGTCCAGGTTCACCCCGTAGAGCCCGACAAAGGCGTTGTGCCGCTTCTCCAGTAGGCCGATCCGGTCCTCGATCGGTGGCAGCGGCTCGGCCGGGTCGCTCAACCTGGGAGTCGTCGGGCTTCCGGTGACGCGGCCGCACCCGGTCAGGGCCGCGACTGCGACCCCGGTGACGACGAACGCCTGGCGGCGTGAAACAAGCATGAATCCTCCTCGGTCCCCCATGAAGGGACACGAACTTTGGTGTCAATGAGTTGCGGTCAACGCCGCGACGATATCCGCGGCCGGCCCGCCGCTGATGTCCCGCCACGCCGTTCCGGCCCACAGATTGGTGCTCTGCGGGTCGCCCGCCGCGATCACCGCGGCGCGGATCGGACCCGTCATCTGATTGACCTCCGGGTAGCCCAACGGCGCCACCGGGTCATAACGGGCGGTGAAGTCGTTGGCCAGTCCCCGCGCGTACCGGCCGGAGAATGCGCACGTGACCACCGTGTCGGTGAACTGCGGATCGCGAAGTGCCTGGCGGTGAACCGGATTGGTGCCCGCCTCGTCGGCGAGCAAGAGTGCGGTTCCCACCTGGACGGCCGACGCACCACGGCCCAACGCATCCGCGACCGCCGCCGCATCCGAAAGCCCGCCGGCGGCGACGATCGGGACGCCGAAACCCTTGACCCCGGCCAGCAGTTCGTCCAGCGGCAAGTCCGACGGCGTAGCACCGGGATCGAAGGTGCCGCGGTGCCCTCCGGCACCCGGCCCCTGCACCACCAGTCCGTCCGCACCGGCCTCGACGGCCACCCGCGCTTCATCGGGACATGTCACGGTCACCCACGTCAGCACGCCCCGATCCTGCAGCCGGGCAATCACTTCCGGCGCAGGACACCCGAAGGTGAACGAGGCGACCTCCGGAACCACATCGGCTACCACCTCGAGCTTGGCCCGCCATGCGTCGTCGTCGGGCCGCGGTTCTCCGGGCTGGGCTCCGTAGCGTTCGGCCAGCGGACTCAGCAGTTCGCGGTAGCCGGCGAGCTCGGCTGGGGTGGCCACCGAGGTTTGGGGCACAAAGAGATTCACACCGATCGGCCCACTGGTGGCGGCTCTGGCAGCAGCGATGCCCTCAGCGAACTTCTGCGGGGTCAGGTAGCCGGCCGCGTAGAACCCCAGCCCGCCGGCGTTGGACACCGCCGCGGCCAGGGCCGGCGTGCCGGGACCGCCCGCCATCGGCGCCCCGATGATGGGGACGGCCAACTCCTGGAGGCTGAACATCAACCAGCGAGCTCCGGGATCGATCGAAGCGGTTGCGGCAGTGATCGTTTGGATCGTTTGGGACCCAGCACGGCCGCACCGAACTGCTTGGTCAGGACCTGGCGGGCCACCGCGTTCACGTCTTCCACAGTCACCTGGTCGATGTGTTCGAGGGTGCTCGAGATGCTGCGGTATTCGCCGTAGTTCAACTCGCTGCGGCCGAGGCGGTTCATCCGCGATGCGGAGTCCTCCAGGCCGAGGACCAACCCGCCGCGCATCGAGCCCTTCGCGATGCGGCACTCCGACTCGGTGATGCCGTCGCGGGCCACCGACTCGAGCACCTCGGTGGTCAGTCGCACCACCTCGTCGAAACGTTCCGGCAGGCATGCGGCGTACACCGACAGTGCCCCGCTGTCGGAGAACGTGTCGATGGTCGAGTACACCGAGTAGGCCAGGCCGCGCGTCTCACGGATCTGTTGGAACAGGCGCGAACTCAATCCCCCGCCAAGTGCGGTGTTGAGCACCGACAGCGCCCAACGATCACGCCAGTGACGTCCGGGCACCCGGACGCCGAGCGAGAGGTGGGTCTGCTCGGCATCGCGTTTGATGACCACCAGTCCGGGCCTGCCGGTGAGCCGGCCGGTTCCCTTCCGCGGTGCCTGCGGCCGGCGTCCCTTGACCAGGCTTCGGCCGAAGTACTTGCGTACCAACCCCACAACCACATCGTGGTCGATGTTGCCGGCCACCGCAATGACCATGCGCTCCGGGATGTAGCGCCGCACATGGAACGAGTGCAACTGCGACCGCGTCATACGCCGCCACCGAGTCGACGCTGCCGATCACCGGGCGTCCGACAGGATGATCGCCGAACATCGCGGACAGGAACACGTCACCGAGGGCGTCCTCGGGATCGTCGTCCCGCATAGCGATCTCCTCGAGCACCACGTCACGCTCGAGTTCGACGTCGTGCGGCGCGCAACTACCGCGGAGCACCACGTCGGAGACCAGGTCGACGGCCAGTTCCAGATCGTCGTCGAGCACGTGCGCGTAGTAGCAGGTGTGCTCCTTGGCGGTGAACGCGTTCAGCTCACCACCGACCGCGTCGACGGACTGGGCGATCTCCACCGCGGTGCGCGTCGGAGTCGCCTTGAACAGCAGGTGTTCCAGGAAGTGCGCGGCGCCGGCCACGGTCGGGCCTTCGTCCCGTGAACCCACGTTGACCCAGACCCCGACCGACGCCGAACGTACCGACGGGACATATTCGGTGACGACCCGCAGACCACCCGGCAGAACGGTGCGGCGCACGGCCGAGACCTCTTGGGCCGGCGCCCCATTGCGCCGGCCGCTGTGCAGGGCCCTAGCTGCTGGCGGTGGCGGCATCAACTGGCGCGGGTGCCGACTCTGCAGGTGCCTCTGCCGCCTCGTCCTCGGCGACCAGGATCAGCGAGATCTTGCCGCGGTTGTCGATGTCGGCGATCTCGACCCGAAGCTTGTCGCCGACCTTCACCACGTCCTCGACCTTGTTGATCCGCTTGCCACGCCCCAGCTTCGAGATGTGGACCAGGCCGTCACGGCCGGGCAGCAGCGAAACGAACGCACCGAAATCGGTGGTTTTGACGACGGTTCCGAGGAACCGTTCGCCGGTCTTCGGCAGCTGCGGGTTGGCGATCGCGTTGATCATGTCGATCGCCGCCTGCGCCGACGCGCCGTCGGTGGCGCCGACGAACACCGTGCCGTCGTCCTCGATCGAGATGGAGGCGCCGGTCTGCTCGGTGATCGAGTTGATCATCTTGCCCTTGGGCCCGATGACCTCGCCGATCTTGTCGACCGGCACCTTGATCGCGGTGACTCGCGGCGCGTACGGGCTCATCTCGTCCGGGGTGTCGATGGCCTCGGCCATCACCTCGAGGATGGTCAGCCGGGCATCCTTGGCCTGCGCCAGCGCACCCGCCAGAACCTGCGACGGAATGCCGTCGAGCTTGGTGTCCAACTGCAGCGCGGTGACGAACTCCTTGGTGCCGGCGACCTTGAAGTCCATGTCGCCGAAGGCGTCTTCGGCGCCGAGGATGTCGGTCAGCGCCACGAAGCGGCGCTCGGTCTTGCCGTCGACTTCAATGTCGTCGGAGACCAGACCCATCGCGATACCGGCCACCGGCGCCTTCAGCGGCACACCGGCGTTCAGCAGCGACAGCGTCGACGCGCAGACCGAGCCCATCGACGTCGAGCCGTTGGAGCTCAGCGCCTCGGAGACCTGACGGATCGCGTACGGGAACTCCTCGACGCTCGGCAGCACCGGCATCAGGGCACGCTCGGCGAGCGCACCGTGGCCGATCTCGCGCCGCTTGGGCGATCCGACCCGGCCGGTCTCACCGGTCGAGTACGGCGGGAAGTTGTAGTGGTGCATGTAGCGCTTGGACTTCTCCGGCCCCAGCGAGTCGATCTGCTGGGCCATCTTGACCATGTCGAGGGTGGTGACGCCCATGATCTGGGTCTCGCCACGCTCGAACAACGCGCTGCCGTGCGCCCGCGGGATCACGGCGACCTCGGCGCTCAGTGCACGGATATCGGTGATGCCGCGGCCGTCGATGCGGAAGTGGTCGGTCAGGATGCGCTGGCGGACCAGCTTCTTGGTCAGCGAGCGGAACGCCGCACCGATCTCCTTCTCGCGGCCGGCGTACTGCTCCGAAAGCCGGCCGAGCACGTCGACCTTGATCTCGTCGGTGCGGTCGTTGCGCTCGGTCTTGCCGGCGATCGTCAGCGCCTGGGCCAGGTCGTCGGTGGCCACCGAGGCCACCGAGGCGTAGACGTCCTCGCCGTACTCGGGGAACACGGGGTAGTCGGCGGTTTCCTTGCCCGCCGGCGGCGGCCAGCTCCTGCTGGGCCTTGCACAGCGCGGCGATGAACGGCTTGGCGGCCTCGAGGCCCTCGGCCACGACCGCCTCGGTCGGTGCCTTGGCGCCACCGGCGACGAGCTCGATCACCTTGTCGGTGGCCTCGGCCTCGACCATCATGATCGCGACGTCGCCGTCCTCGAGGGCGCGACCGGCGACGACCATGTCGAAGACGGCCCCTTCGAGCTGCTCGACGGTCGGGAACGCGACCCACTGGTCGCCGATCAGCGCGACGCGCACGCCACCGACCGGGCCGGCGAACGGCAGACCGGAGATCTGGGTGGACGCCGATGCGGCGTTGATCGCCAGGACGTCGTAGAGGTCCTGGGGATCCAGGCTCAGGATGGTGACCACGACCTGGATCTCATTGCGCAGCCCGCTGACGAAGGTCGGGCGCAGCGGCCGGTCGATGAGCCGGCAGGTCAGGATCGCGTCGGTGGACGGCCGGCCTTCGCGCCGGAAGAAGGAGCCGGGGATACGCCCCGCGGCGTACATCCGCTCCTCGACGTCGATGGTCAGCGGGAAGAAGTCGAAATGCTCCTTGGGAGCCTTGCTGGCGGTGGTCGCCGACAGCAGCATGGTCTCGTCGTCGAGGTAGGCGACGACGGCACCGGCGGCCTGCTGGGCCAGCCGGCCGGTCTCGAACCGGATGGTGCGGGTGCCGAAGCTCCCGTTGTCAATGGTGGCGGTGGCTTCGAACACGCCTTCGTCGATTTCAGCTACAGACATATACGTCCGTACAGCCTTTCTGGATTCACTCTTCACCTGTTTTGCGTCGCCACAGATGAGCCCAGGAAAGACCCGGGCCAGTCGAGATCCATCAGCCCGGATGCGGCTACGGCCGTCGATCGAAGCGGCCGGGCTCGTGCCCGGCAGCCACTACCGAAGACCGCCCGATCAGGCGAAGTCTCGCTATGACGCGCGGGAACGGGACACGCAGGTGTGCGTGAACCGCACCCGTGTTCGAGCCGTTAAACGGCTCGCAACGAACTCATGCTACACGGCGGTGCCGGGCAGTTTATCGACGCAGACCCAGTCGCTCGATCAGCGAACGGTAGCGCGCGACGTCGACGGCGGCGACGTACTTGAGCAGCCGGCGGCGACGGCCCACCAGCAGCAGCAGACCGCGCCGCGAGTGGTGGTCGTGCTTGTGCATCTTGAGGTGCTCGGTGAGGTCGGCGATGCGCTTGGTCAGCAGCGCCACCTGGGCTTCCGGCGAACCGGTGTCGGTCTCATGCAGGCCGTAGGAGCCCAGGATCTCTTTTTTCTGCTCGGCGGTCAGCGCCACGAAAACTCTCCATCAATCGGTACCGCGGGAAAATTCAACGCGTGAGCCGCCGCGGACTGCAGCACACGCAACGTGGCCGACTCTATCAGCGACGCCACTGCGGCCTGAAATCGTGCGGCTTCAGGCCTGAGCGGCCAGGATCTTGCGGGCTTTGTCGGTGTCGTTGCCCATGGCGTCGATCAGGTCGCTCACCGAGTCGAACTTGACCTGGCCGCGGACGCGGGCCACGAAGTCCACCGCCACGTGCTGGCCGTAGAGGTCGGCGGCGGTGTCCAGGACGAACGCCTCCACGGTTCGGGTGCGTCCTGAGAACGTCGGGTTGGTACCCACGGACACGGCGGCCTGGTAGCGCTCCCCCGGGATCACCGAGCCCGTGATCGGGCCGTGGCCCAGAACGGTGAACCACCCGGCGTACACACCGTCGGCAGGGATGGCCGAGTACATCGGTGGCGCGACGTTGGCGGTCGGGTAGCCCAGCACCCGGCCGCGGCCGTCGCCGCGGACGACGACGCCCTCGACGCGGTGCGGACGCCCCAGCGCCTCGGTGGCGGCGACCATGTCGCCGGCGTCGACGCAGGAGCGGATGTAGGTCGACGAGAAGGTGACGGTCTCACTGCTGTGGTGTTCGGCGACCAGCGACATGGACTCGACGGCGAAGCCGAACCGCTCACCGGCTTTGCGCAGCGCGTCGACGTTGCCGGCGGCCTTCTTGCCGAACGTGAAGTTCTCGCCGACGACGACTTCGACGACGTGCAGCCGCTCGACCAGAAGTTCGTGGATGTAGCGCTCGGGGGTGAGCTTCATGAAGTCGGTGGTGAACGGCATCACCAGGAAGACGTCGATGCCGAGTTCCTCGACGAGTTCGGCCCGGCGCGCCAGCGTCGTCAACTGGGCCGGATGGCTGCCCGGGAACACCACTTCCATGGGGTGGGGGTCGAAAGTCATCAGCACCGTCGGCACCCCGCGTGACCGGCCGGCCTTCACCGCCCGCGCGATCAGTTCGGCGTGCCCGCGGTGCACACCGTCGAAAACGCCGATGGTCAACACACATCGGCCCCAGTCTGAGGGGATATCGTCCTGCCCCCGCCACCGTTCCACGAGTGCAAGCCTACGGCGCGACGCGGCGGCCGGAAGCGCCAGATCCCCAGATCAGGTGATGATTGCCTAAACTTTGCGGTGTGAGTCCTGACGAGCGGCCCAGCCCGGGGGTACGTGACCTGACGACGGTCGCTCAGGACTATCTCAAAATCATCTGGACCGCCCAGGAGTGGTCGCACGACAAGATCAGCACCAAGCTGCTCGCCGAACGGCTGGGTGTCTCGGCCAGCACAGCCTCGGAGTCCATCCGCAAACTCGCCGAGCAGGGCCTGGTGCACCACGAGAAGTACGGCGCGGTGACGCTGACCGAGGACGGGCGGCAAGCGGCGCTGGCCGTGGTGCGCCGGCACCGACTGCTCGAGACGTTCCTGGTGAACGAACTCGGGTACAGCTGGGACGAGGTGCACGACGAGGCGGAGATCCTCGAGCACGCTGTGAGCGACATGATGCTCGATCGGATCGACACCAAGCTGGGCCATCCCACCCGCGACCCGCACGGCGACCCGATCCCCGCGGCCGACGGGCAGGTTCCCACGCCGCCGGCCCGGCAGCTGTCGGCCTGCGCGGACGGCGATCACGGCACCGTGGCGCGGATCTCCGACGCCGACCCGGAGATGCTGCGCTACTTCGATGCGGTGGGCATCAGCCTCGACTCGAGGCTGCAGGTGCTGGCCCGGCGCGACTTCGCCGGGATGATCTCGGTGTCGGTGGTGGCAGCCGACGGGGCTGCGAACACGGTGGAGCTGGGCAGCCCTGCGGCACAGGCGATTTGGGTGGTCGGCTGAGGCTGCTGCGTCATCTGGGTGTGCAACCAGGGCGAGTTCTGGGCCGATATTTCTCCCTGTACGCACACTCGATGAGTGCCGCACGACTCCGACGCCGGAATTCACCGGCAGTTAACTGCGACTGACGTGCGAAAAGAACTCGCTTCGGGCGCTTGATTTCGTAAGATCATCCCATCCACAGGGGGTGGCGGATGGCGAAGTTCCCGGTCGATCCTTCGTCCGTAACGGCGCCATGGCTCAGCGAGGTTCTCGGAGCCGACGTTGCCGAATGTCGGCTCGAGCAGATCGGTGTCGGCGTCGGGCTGATGGGCCGCCTGTACCGCGTGCACCTCGAGGGTGAGGATGTGCCGGAGTCGGTGGTCGTGAAGCTGCCGACCCTGGATCTGCAAGCCCGCTCCGCGATCTGCGAGGACCTCGAGTTCTACCTCAGCGAAGTGCGCTTCTACGAAGAGATCGGCCTGCGCCAACCCGCTGCCGCCGGCCCGCCCGTACTTCGCCGCGTTCGACGAGTCCACCCACGACTTCATCCTGGTGCTCGAGGATCTAGCCGGACTTCGCCTCGCTGACCAGACCCGGGGGTGCACGCCCGCCGATGCCAACATCGTCATCGACGCCCTGGCCCGCCACCAGGCCCACTGGTGGGAAAGCGACCGTTTCGCATCGCTGCCCTGGTTGAAGAGCTACGCGACTCCTCCCTTCCCGGCCGTCGTGGCGGCGAACTTCGAGGCCGGCTGGCCACAGTTCCTCGACGTGCTGGGCGCCGACCTGTCTCCGGCGTTGATGGCATTCGGCGAACGGTTCCCGTCTTTAGTGCCGTGGTACTGCGCGGAACTCACCCGACCGCCCCACACCTTGCTGCACGGCGACCTTCGGCTCGACCAACTGTTCTTCGCCGTCGACGCCGGCGATCCACCGGTGACGGCACTGGATTGGCAGGTCATCGGAACCGGCCGGGGAGCCTACGACCTGGCCTACTTCTTGAGTCAGAGCCTCGACACCGACACCCGCCGGGCCTACGAGGGACCGCTGATCGAACGCTACGCGGGGCGGCTCACCGAATACGGGATCAGTTATCCTGCAATCGAATTGATGCACGACTACCGCCTGACCACGGCGTGGTGCTTCCTCTATCCGGTGATCGCAACAGGCCGAGTCGACCTCGCCAACGATCGTCAGCTGGACCTTCTTCGCACCATGCTCACCCGGGCCGCGACGGCGATCGAAGACCATGACGCCTTGTCAGTGAGGCCGGACTGAGGATGACGACACGCTCTTGCGCTTCCTGCGGTGCGGCCAACGAAGCGGATGCCCGCTTCTGTGAGGGCTGCGGGACGGCGCTGGAGCGAAACCTGCGGGGCGTGCGGAGTCGCGGCAAGTCCTAACGCGCGGTTCTGCAGGGCCTGCGGCACGCCGTTGGACGGCGGTCCCGGTCCCGTCGCTGCTGGGCCCACTCGCAAGACCGTGACGGTAATGTTCGCCGACCTGGCCGGGTCGACCGCCTTCGAGGAAGTGGTTGACGCCGAGACCGCCCGCGAGGTGATCGGCCGCTACCACGACCTGCTGCGCTCGACTGCCGAGCGGCACCGCGCGGGTGTCATCAAGTACATCGGTGACGGCTTCATGGCGGTCTGGGGTGCACCTCAGATACGGGCCGACGATGCCGATCACGCTGTCGAGGCCGCGATCGAGCTGCAGGAGCGATTCGTCGACCTCGGAGCCAGTGTGGCCCAGGTTCACGGAGTGAATCTCGCGTTGCGCGTGGCGGTCAACACCGGCGAGGTTGTCGTCGGGGCCGACGATGCCGACCTGGTCGGCGATGCCCTCAACGTCGGGGCGCGGCTGGAATCCGAGTGCCCGCACGGTCATGTCGTCGTCGGCGAGGAGACCTGGCGCTCGACTCGCGGACGGTACCGCTATGACCCGATGGGTCGGGTCCAGGTAAAGGGCCGAAGCAGCCCGGTGGCGGTCTACCAGTGGTCGGGCCGCAGCACGGAAGCGTCAGAGTCAGTTGCGTTCGTCGGCCGAGCCGACGAACTGCGGCGTATCCAAACGATTTTCAACGATGCGGTCGACAACACGGCCGCCCGGCTGATCACCATCATCGGTGATCCCGGCGTCGGCAAGAGCCGGCTGGCCGCCGAGTTCATCAGCGCCAACTCGGACGCCCGCATCGTCAGGGCCAACTGCGCTGTCGAGGGCACTCCGGCGTTGACACCGATCGCCGAGTTGTTGCGGTCTCGCGACATCGAGGCCGACGTGCCGGCCGGCACCCCGGAGCGGGAGCGCATCGTGCGCGCCCTCACCGGGATGGCCGCCGGCGTCGCCGGTTCGGTCGAGGAGACGTTCTGGGCGTTGCGCCGCTTCGCCGAAATACTGGCCGCGGAACGCCCGCTCATCATCGTCTTCGACGACATCCACTGGGCGGACTCGCTGCTGCTCGACTTCATCGAGCACCTGGCCGAGTGGACCCGGGGTGTGCCGGTACTCATGATCGCCCTGGCCCGACCCGAACTCCGCGAAGCTCGACCAGAACTGGTCACGGTGGGCGGCTGCGTGACAGAAGCGGTGCGTCTCAGCGGCTTGGAACCCAGCGCGACAGCGGAACTGGCCGCCCAAGTACTGGGCAGCGAACAACTACCGGTGGAGCTGCTGGGTCGGCTGCCGTCGTCGACCGGCGGTAATCCGCTGTTCGTGCGCGAACTCGTGGGCATGCTGGTCCATGACGGCGTGCTGGTGCCGCGCCCGGACGGCTGGCGCCTGACCGTCGACGTCGACGCCATCGCCATCCCGCCGACGATCCAGGCGTTGCTGGCCTCCCGGCTGGAACGGTTGAACGCGGCGGACCGGCGAGTGCTCGAGGTCGCCTCGGTGGTCGGCACCGACTTCTCACCAGCCGCGGTCGGCGCGCTGACCGGATTGGGTCGAACCGACACCAAAGCCGCACTGGACCGCCTACGCCGCCACGATCTCGCCCAGCCGACCGGGACGTACTCCGGCGACGAACCGGTGTGGCGGTTCCACCATGTCCTCATCCGCGATGTCGCATATCGCAGGCTGTTGAAGTCCGATCGGGCCGAACTACACGAGAGGCTGGCCGACTGGGCACCCGGCGACGGCGCCCGCCCAGCACTCCAATCCGACGAAATGGTCGCGCGTCACCTGGAAGCGGCCGTCGGCTGCCGGCGCGACCTCGGGATGCGCGACGAGCACACAGCGGAACTCGCGTTGCGCTCCGCGCGCAGCTATCTGACTTCCGCACGTCGTGCCCTTGACCGCGACGAGTTGCTGTCGGCCGGTACCCAGGCGGCTCGCGGTGCGGCGATCGCCACCGGTGATGCCACCCTGCAGGCGGAGTTGCTGCTCATCGGATGTGAAGCGTTCCTGTCCGCCGGGGATGTGGCCGCCGGCGCACCCCTGGTCGACGAGCTTGAGCACGTCACCGGAGAGTCGTTGGCGCCCTGGGCAATCTGTTACCGCTGTCAGCTCATCGCGTACACCGACCCCTCCCGGTTACTCGAGGCCGATGAGCGTCTGCAGGGTGCCATCAATGAGTTCGGCCGACGCAAAGACACCGCCGGGACTGGCCAAGGCACATCGGGTCCGCGCCAGCGCCCGGGCCCGCCTGGGGCGCATCGGTGACTCCGAGATCGATCTGTTCGAGGCGCTGATCGCCGCCCGCCAGTGCGGTGACCACCGCCAGATCACCGCCGCGCTCGGAGCGGCACCCGAACGCCGCACTCTGGGGACCCAGCCCAGCACCGAAAGCCGGCGGCCGCTGCCTGGATGTGGTTCGGATGCAACGGATGACGACGGCCGCGCCATCTCTGGAGGCGACGTCGTTCGCTGCCTCGCGGTACTCGAGTTGTTGCGTGGCAGGGCCGACAAGGCCCGGACCATGCTTTGCCGATGCCCGGCAGGTGGTTGCCGATCTGGGCCTTCGGCACGGCTTGATGGAGACCGAACTCTTCGCCGGGATCATCGAAATGATGGTGGGTGACCCGGTCTCGGCCGAACCGCACTTCCGCACCGCGATGGAGGGACTCGACGCGCTCGGGCGTGGGCGCCGACGCCGGCCAGGCCGCTGCTCTGCTGGCCAGATCCGTTCTGGCGCAGGGACGCATCGACGAAGCGGATCGGTACGCCGACCAAAGTGAACGCATTGCGGGCCACAACCTGCAGACCGCGATCGCCTGGCGCGCGGTGCGTGGGGAGATTCTTTCCGCCCAGGGTGAGCATGCGGCCGCTATGGCGAAGGCTCGGGAGGCCGTTGCGGTCGCCGCTGAGACCGACCTCGTGCTGGACCACGCCGATGCGTGCCTTGCGTTGAGCCGGGTGCTGGCTGCGGCGGGTGACGCGGCTGCGGCCGCCCGTGCCCGCAGCGACGCCGAATCGCTTTACGCGGCCAAGGATGCGGTGTTCCTGGTGAGCCGCACTACGGAATCGGCTGCGCCGAAGTCGATCTCATTCTCGTCGAAACCCGCCGGGAAGGCCTCGCGACTGAGCCTCACAAACCGCGTGAGCGAAGTTCTCGAACTTGGCCTCAGGGCATTGCAGGAGAGCGATCCAGAAGGCCCGGCTGTTGTGGCGGTCTACTCGGACCGCGTTGTCTACGAGGACCGCCGCCCACTTAGCGGTGACCCAATAGCGGGCAACATCGAGTTCCGGTCCGCCGCTGAACGCAAACACGATCAGTACCCGCACGTCGAGTGGCTCCCCCAGGCGGTGCGGGGCGAAAGTTTGGTTCTTGTCCGGGCCCACTGGTGGGACGACGCCGGAAACGCGACCACATCCCTTGATGTTTTCGAACTCGGCGATGACGACCTCATCGACTATCACGGTCGCTTCGACGAGGACGACTTCGACAGCGCCTACCGAGAGCTCGAGACGCGGTACTACGCCAGTGAAGGCGCCCCTTTCGCGGAGAATGGCCGTGCGGTAGGCGCCTGGGTGGACGCTGTTGCTCGTCGCGACGTGGAGGCCGCGCGGCGGGTGTCGTGGCCCGATTTCCGCTGGTTGGCGTCGCCCTCGTCGCTCAAGCCTGAAAAACGTACGGTCGATGAGTTCTTCCACTGGCTGGACGAGCGGGCGCAACAACTATCAGCCATGCGCAGTTGGCCGGCAACCATCCGGTGGCTGTCGCCGGACTGTTTCGTCCTGCTCAACGAGATTCAGGGCTCGGGAGTCGACGGCGACCAGTATCTGTGGGAATGGATTCATGTGGGCGAGTATCGCGACGGCCTGGCCGTCTCGGTGCGTGAATTCGATATCGATGACGAAGATGCCGCGTTCGCATACGCCGAGTCGCTTGTCTCGCCGAGACAACAGCGGCTTGTTGTGGCCAATGCGGCCAGCCGAGCGGTAGACCGGGCGATCAAGGGCCTGCAGGCCAATGACGCTGACGCCGTAAACGGCTTGTTCTCCGCACGCATTGTCTACGAGGACAGGCGCCCATTTGCCGGTGCCCTGGTCACCGGCGTTGAGTACGTGAGCGACACCATCCCGGCGTTGCTGGCGCAGTTCGACCAATTCACGGGCCATGCACTGGCCGTTCGCGGCGATCGGGTTTGCCTCGCCTGGAGCCGGTGGTCGGACGAAACAGGTAACGAATCCAGCAACCTGCACGTCATCGAACTCGGTGACGACGGCCTCATCGTCAGGTACCTCTACTTCGCTGACGACGACTTCGCGGGCGCTTACCGAGCGATGGAAGCGTGGTACTACGCCGGTGAGGGCGCTGCGTACGCAAACCCCGGACACACCCAGTCCGCCTTCGTGGCAGCGATGGACAACTTGGATGTCACGGCCGCCCGTCAGCTGTGCCGGCCCGAATTCCAGTGGTCGTCGCCAACCCGGGCATTGGCAGACCCGGAGCGCACCATTGACGAAGTCGTCTCCTGGTGGCGCGACCGCGCCGAACAGGTTGACTCGCTGCGGAACTGGACATCTGCGATCACATGGATTACGCCGGAGGTTGCGGTCTCAGTCGGGGAAGCTCGCGGACTCAGCCGCGATGGTGCGGACTATTCCTGGTCCGGGATATTCGTTGCCGCCTTCCGCGAAGGGCTGCTCCAATCCATATACGGATTCGAACCCGAAGACGAGGATGCCGCGTTCACATATGCGGAATCGCTTGTCAAACAGCGAAACAGCCGGCTGGTAGCGGCGAATGCGGCCAGCTGGGCACTAGAACAGGCATTTGCTGCTCTGCAGGCCAACGATCCCAGCGCCGTGGCCACGCTGTTTTCATCCGCGGTCGTCTACGAGGACCGACGCCCACTGGCCGGTGCTCTGCAAACAGGTGCCGATTACTTGAATGAGGTCGTTCCCGCGCTCCTTCACCAGTACGGCCATTTCGAGCTACGCATTCTCGCGGTCCGTGGCGGCCGCGTCTGTCTCGCGTGGAGTAGATGGTCGGACGAGTCCGGAAACGAGGCAACGAATCTGCACGTGACCGAACTCGGCGAGGATGGACTCATAGCTCGTCTGCTGTCCTTCGTAGAAGACGATTTCTGGAATGCATACCGTGCGATGGAGACCAGCCATTTCAACGGCGAGGGCCTGCCGTACGCGCAGAGTGGCCGTGCATCCGCCGACTGGGTAATCGCCATCAGCAACGGTGACATCGAGGGCGTCCGCCGCGCCTCTCACCCGGACTTCCGTTGGTACGCGACACCGTCAGCGCTGAAAGACGCAGAACGAACCGTCGACGACATGTTCCGATGGTGGGGAGAGCGTGGGCGCCAAGTAGCGTCCCAGCGGCACTGGGTGCCCGCATTGGTATGGCTATCGCCAGATTGCGCTGTCGGCCGTGGCGAGATTGCCGCCGTCGGGCCAGACGGTGAGCAGTACAATTGGAACTTCATCTACGTGGCCGAATGCCGCGATGGCCTATTGCTGGCGGTGCGCGAGTTCGAGGACGAGGACTCGGCATTCGCCTACGCCGAGGAGCATCTGCGGGCGGCCACGAGCAGGCTCGCGGTATCCAATCAGGCTAGCGACGCGGGCGAAGCCCTGGGAGCCGCGATGAACTCGCTCGACGCCGATTGCGTGGTCGAACGATTTTCTGATGAGTTCATCTACGACGATCGCCGCCGGTTCAGCGGCGGGTCGATAGCGGACCTCGCCGAGTTGCGGGCCGCGACTGAGCGAATTTTCAGCCAGTACAACTATTTCGAGAGCCGCCTGGTCGCCGTGCGGGGTGAGCGTCTGTCTCTGACCTGGACCCGCTGGTCCGATGATGCGGGTAACGAGTCCAGGTATCTCGTCGTTATTGAGGCGGGTGACGACGGCCTCATCCAATACCAGGCTCGCTTCGACGAGGACGACTTCGAGAACGCCTACATCGAACTCGAGGAACGGTACTACGCCGGCGAGGGAGGGCAATTCGCCTGCGCGGGCGCGACGCTGACCGACTTTGTGAAGACGTTGAACCGCGGTGACCTCGACAAGGCATTCAGCATGTTCGGCGGATCCGCTCGTCAGATCGAGAGCCGATCCCGCTCGATCTTTCCTGATCGCACCTCGTCCGAACTGCGCACCCAAATCGAGGAACTCATGTCGATGGTTTCCTCGGTGCGGTGGTGGTATTCGGCTCTGTGCTGGCTGTCACCAACTTGCGCTGTTGCGCGCCAAGAGCGCGAAGCCACTGGGCCGGATGGTGAAAAGTTTGCCTGGACGCATCTATACGCGGGCGAGTTCGGCAGGGAAGAGGTCAGGTGGGTATGCGAGTTCGAGGTCGGCGACGAGGATGCCGCTTTCGCGTACGCCGAAGAACGGATGCGGGCTGTTGCTTCGGGTCGGTTGGCTGTCGCCAACCAGGCCACCGACACGGGTAGCGGCCTGATCGCCGCACTCCATGCAGGGGATGTCGACGCCGCCGCCGACTTCTACTCGGATCAGGTCAGTTACGACGACCGGCGCCGATTGAGCGGCGACCCGGTCGTCGGGACGTCAGCGGTGCGACATGCTCTCGAGCGAATAGCGGCGCAGTACAGCATGTTTGAAGCGCACACACTCGCGGTCCGCGGCGAATGCCTCCAATTGGCGCGGTGCCGGTGGTCGGACGGGGCGGGTAATCAGTCCACCGGCCTTGTCCTGACTCAGATCGGGGAAGACGGGCTGATCCTTTACGACGGGCGCTTCGACGAGGAAGACTTCGACAGCCGCCTATCGCGAACTCGAGGATCGCGCTACTACGCAGGCGAGGCGTGCGAATACGCCGAGCAAGGCGCCTGTCTGCCAAATTCGTCGAGGCGATGGACGCCTCGATGTCGAAGCCGCGCGGCGTGTTTGCCTGCCTAGGTTCAAGTTGTTCACCCCGCCGAAGACGATTGGTGGCGCAGGAACGGATCGCTCGACGATTTCTTCCGATGGCTTCGAGAACGCGCCGACCAGGTGTCATCGGTCAGGAACTTCGGCTCTGTCCTCCGATGGCTCTCTCCCGACATGCTTTGTCGCCCTGGGTGACGTTCAGGCGCAAGGATCCGATGGCGAGGAATACGCCTGGGCGCGAATCTATGTCGGCGAACTCCGCGACGGGCTGTTGGCATCCATGCGGCAGTTCGATGATGAGGACTACGGCCTCCACTACGCGGAGGCACGCATACCCGCATCCACTGCCGCCGGCTCGCGGTGACCAATCGGGCCACGCGACTTTGGATCCGTGTCATCATCGCGATGCTCGATCCCATAACTCCCGCCGGAGACTACCAACGACTTCTACTCACATCAGTTCGCCTATGACGACCGCCGTCGATTCAGCGGTGCGCCGATTCACGACCACGCACAGGCGTTCGCGGCCGTGCAGCGCATCGTTCAAGCAGTACGCCAACTCGAATGGCATCCGCTTGCGGTGCGGGGCGTATCTCATCTGCACTGGTCTGGAGTCGCTGGTCCGGCGAGGATGGCAATGAGACCACCGCCCTTGACGTGTTTCAGGTAAGCGAAGACGGGCGGATCGAGTCGAAGTGCGCTACGACGAGGACGATTTCGACGCCGCATATCAAGAGTTGGAGGACCGCTACTACGCCAACGAGGGATCGGCTTTCGCGGAGTCCGGCAACACGGCGACGAACGTCGTGCTCGCCAGCAACGCCGGGGACTTGGACAGAGTGTTCGGTGAACTGATGGCTCCAGACATGCGAGTCGATAGCCGGTCGGGCACCATCTTCCCTGACCGTACGACTGGCGAGTTCCGCGACAGCGTCGAACTCTTCCAGGCGATGGTCTCCTCGTCGCGAATCTGGCTATCGGCCGTCAAGTGGCTGTCGCCGAACTGCGCTGTCGCACGCCAGGAACGCGAGGCCGTCGGTCAAGAGGGCGAGAAGTACACGTGGACCAGAATCTACGTGTGCGAGTTCGAAAATGGTTTGGGGACATCGCTCTGCGACTTCGACGCTGAGTTCGAGGACCAGGCGTTCGTCTACGCCGAGGAGCGGATGCGTACCAGGGCGAGTCGGCTGGCGGTGAGCAACCCGGCCAGCGACGCGGCCCAGCGCGTCAACTCAGCACTCCGCGCCGGTGATGTCGGAGCGCTTCTTTCGTGTTGCTCAGATGACTACTCCATCGATGATCGACGTCGCTTCAGCGGTGACCCACTCCGTGGCCACGACGCGCTACGGGCCGGCACCGAACGAGTCCTGCAACACTTCAACGCATTCGAGATGCGCATGTTGGCCGTGCGCGGCGAGCGATTTGCGCTCTGCTCCTGGAAGTGGTCGGACGATGCAGGCAATGAGTCGACCCATCTGCACGTGATCGAGATCGGCGATGATCACCGCATCGCGTACGAGGTGCGTTTCGACGGGGACGACTTCGAAGCCGCCTACCGCGAACTCGAGACGCGCTACTACTCAGGTGAAGGTTTGGCATTCGCGGAACCCGGCATCGCGCTTCTCGACTACCTGACGACGAAGAACCGGGGTGACTTCGACACCTTGTTCAATGAACTGAGCACCCCGGATCTGAAGATCGCGAGCCGATCCCGCTCGGTCTTCCTCGATCGCTCGGCCGCGGAGTACCGGGCCAGCCTCGAAGAACTCGGCCAGCTGGTCGGTTCGATGCGCGAGTGGTTGGCCGACATCGAGTGGATGTCGTCTCGATGGTTTGTTGCCCGGATACAGCGCGAAGCCGTCGGCAACGAAGGCGGACAGTACGAGTGGACACGACTCGTCGTCGGTGAGGTTCGCGCTAGGACGATTGGCGTACGTGTGCCAGTTCGATCCCGCAGACGAGGAGGCGGCCTTCGCTTATGCGACAGAACGGGTGCGCGCCGACGCGCCCTCCCTGGCCGTCAGCAATCGCGCAAGCGAGACGCTCGACAACGCCGTCGCCGCCATGGTGGCCCACGACGTCCCGGCGGCGGTGAACCACTACGCCGAGGGCTTCGTCTACGACGATCGGCGCCGGCTCAGCGGTGCCCCGGTCGAGAACCACGCCCAAGCGCGCGCGGCCGGGGAACGAATCCTCACCCAGTACTCCCATTACGAAGCACGCATACTCGCAGTCCGAGGCGAGCGGCTGCAGCTGTCCTGGAGCCGATGGAGCGATGACTCCGGGAACGAGACGACGCATCTGCACGTCGTCGAGATCGACGCAGACGGGCTTATCGCCTACGACGGCCGGTTCGACGAGGACGACTTCGAGAACGCCTACGGCGAGCTGGATAAGCGTTACTACGTCGGCGAAGGCGCGGCATTCGCGGAGTACGGCGATTTCGACACCGCATATGTAATGACAATGAACCGGGGTGACTTCGACACCATGTTCGGCGAATTGACGTCGCCCGGACTTTCGCTTCAAGAACCGTTCCCGCTCAGTCTTCCCCGATCGCTCCGCCGCTGAACTGCGTGCCAGCTTCGAGGATCTCTACTCCATGCTCAGATCGGTTCAGTCATGGTTCTCCGCGCTCCATTGGCTGTCGCCGACCGTCCATGTTGGCCGCCTCGAGCGCGAAGGGGTCGGGCACGACGGCGAGCAATACGCCTGGACGAGGATTCTGGTCAACCAATACCGCGATGGCCGACTCGCCTCGATCTGCGAATTCGACGCGGAAGACGACGCGGCCGCGTTCGCCTACGCCGATGAGGCCCTCTGATCAGCCCAGAGTCAGGATGGCCTCACCGATCACCGTCTGACGCACACCGGCACCGACGCGGGACCCTGCAGCGACGGCATGCACCCGCTGGAATGGTCACCCACCGAGCCGACGAAAGCCTTGACAAACGGGCCGGTTGTCCGGCGTATGGTGTCGACCATGTTTGAGGACGACGACTTCGACGGCCTGCGGGTCGAATTGCGCGACGATGGCGTCGGACTCGTCATGTTCAACCGGCCCGAGCGGCTCAACGCTGCAGACGGGCAGACATTCGCGACTCTCGACAGAGCGCTCCGCGGCCTCGGGAGCGACAACGGCTGCGGCGCAATAGTGCTCGGCGGCACTGGCCGTGCATTCTGCGCGGGCATGGATATGGCGTCGTCCCGCTCGATACCCGAGAGCCAGGACCCGATCAGATTCATCTACGCAGAAATGCGCCGAACCGTCGGCGCCGTTCTGGCCATGCGCGACATCCCACAACCTGTCATTGTCGCGGTGCAGGGGGCAGCGGTGGGAGCCGGCTTCGCGCTCGCCGCGGCGTCCGACATCCGAGTGTGCGCTCCCGATGCGAAGTTCATGGCACCCTTCCTCAAGCTGGGGGTCTCGATCGGCGACTTGGGTCTGTCGTGGATGCTGCCGCGCCTGATCGGTGCGGGAGCCGCCGCGGAAATCCTTTATACCGGCCGCACGCTCGGAGCCGAGGAGGCACGTGATCTTCGCTTCGCTCAGCATGTTGTCGACGAGCCGCTTCCCAAAGCGGTCGAACTGGCGGCCGAGATCGCCGCTCGACCTCGGCTGGGTGTCCAGATGTCGAAGGAACTGCTCAATGCCAGCGTCGGCGCGGGCGGCCTCCGAGAGCATCTCGAGTTGGAGTTGCGGTCACAGGTCATCGGCCTGGCGAGCGAGGACCATCGTGCAGCCGTGATGGCGTTTCTGGCCGGCAAGGCCAAAGCGTAAGCAGGTTAGGTTAGTTCGCGGTCACAAGCCCAGCGTCTTGGCGATGATGTCGCGCTGAATCTCGCTGCTTCCCCCGGCGATGGTGCCCATCGCAGCCGCGCGGAACTGTTCCTCCATGCCACCCTCGACCGCGTAGCCCATGCCACCCATCATCTGAATGCCTTCCATCGTGGCGCGCTTGGCCAACTCGGTGGCCTTGAGCTTGACCATGGAGGCCTCCTGGGGCATCAGCGTGCCCGGGTTCTCGTCGACGCGCTGTGCGACGTCGTGCACCAGAAGCCGGGTGCATTCGAGCTCCGTGGCCAAATCGGCCATTCGATGTGACAGCGCCTGGAAGGTACCGACCGGACGGCCGAACTGTTGACGGGTCTTGACGTAGTTCAGGGTGTCGTCGAAGGCGCGGCGGGCTTGCCCGAGGGCCAGCGCACCGACGATCACCCGCTCGGTGTTGAGCCCGGCGATCAGCTGCAGCCAGCCCTGACCCTCCACCCCGACAAGCCGCTCCTGCCCGACCTCACAGTCGGTGAAGAACACGTCATTGACCTCTGCGCCCATCGTGGCGATCGGCCGGATCTCGATACCCGGCGTCGACGTGGGCACCGAGATCATCGAGATGCCCTGGTGCTTGTCGCCCGTGTCGGACGTCCGTGCCACCAGCAGGATGTGGTCGGAGTAGTGGGCGTTGGAGATCCAGGTCTTCTGCCCGTTGAGACGGTATCCACCGGCGACCTTCTCAGCCTTGCAGCGCAACGACGCCACATCGGAACCCGAGCCCGGCTCGGACATCGCGACCGCGGTCGGGGCACCGGCGACGACGGCGCCGAGAATCTCGCGTTTGAGGTCCTCGGAGGCGACGTTGAGATAGATGTGCGACACGATCAGGGTGACGGCGAAACTGCCGACAGGGATCTGGTTGTAGGCGATCTCCTCGACGAGCAGGCAGGCGTCGAACAACCCCCCACCCGCGCCGCCATACTCCTCCGGGATGGACAGACCCAGGAATCCGAGATCGGCGAGCTTGCGGGCGGTACCGGCGTGGTGATGAGCCTTACCGCCGCTCGTCAGCTCCAGCCGCTTCTCGCGAGTGCCGCATTCTCTCGCCGCAAAGTCACGGACGGTCGCGACCAGGCTGTTCTGTTCCTCGGACAGTTGCAGACTCACGACGATCTCCTTTGATCTCCCGCGACGGGTTGTCGCACACCGTACTCAGCCAGCGAGCGTGGCGGGGCGGATCACCACCACCGACTTGGTCCGAGCCCCGTGGTCCTCCAGCAGTGCCATCACCCGACCCTCGGGATCGGTTGCGGCATAAACGCCCTCGATACCGGCGGCCGGCAGCGGCCGGCCGTGGCTGGCGTCGTCGGCCTCGTCCACGGTGATGTCCCGGTGCGGAAAGGCCAGCAGACACGCCTGATCCAGCGTGTAGCTCAGCTGCGGCTGCTCGGCGAGATCCTCCAGCGACCGGGCGTGGTCGAGTCCGTACCCGCCGACCCGGGTGCGCCGCAGCGCGGTCAGGTGCCCGCCAACCCCCAGTGCCTCGCCGAGATCGCGGGCCAGCGCCCGGATGTAGGTGCCCGAGGAACAGTCGACCTCCACATCAAGGTCGACGAACGGGCCCTCCCGGTGGTTGGCGAGCACGTCGAACCGGTCGATGCGGACCGTTCGCGCGGCGAGCTCCACCTCGTGACCGTCCCGCACGAGTTGATACGCCCGCTTGCCGCCGATCTTTACCGCGCTGACCGCGGACGGCCGCTGGGCGATCTCACCCCGCAGATCCTCGAGGGCGGCAGCGATGGCGTCATCGCCGACATCGGATGCCGAAACATCCTGTAGCACTTCTCCTTCGGCGTCATCGGTCGTGGTCGACC
Source organism: uncultured Actinomycetota bacterium (assembly GCA_963753095.1). Classification (GTDB taxonomy): domain Bacteria; phylum Actinomycetota; class Actinomycetes; order Mycobacteriales; family Mycobacteriaceae; genus Mycobacterium. Next base: position 290,829 of record CAVWBC010000001.1, on the reverse strand, counting down.
GGCCCAGCCGAATGGTCGCGGCGTACGACTTCGACGTCGCAGTGAGCAGGCCGAGGATCTTGGTGGCCCGCTCTATGCCGATCACCAGCACCCCGGTAGCCATCGGGTCCAGGGTCCCGGCGTGGCCGACCTTGCGGGTGCCGAAGATCCGCCGGCACCGGCCCACCACGTCATGGCTCGTCATCCCTCCCGGTTTGTCGACGACGACGATGCCAGGCGGGGGCGAGACGCTCACAGCACGATCGCCGTCAACGCCAAACCGCCGCCCACCGACCAGCGGCCCTCCAACGCGTGAAGCGGCGGACCGGACCGGGCCGCCGGGTCGATCAGGATCCGAGATACGAACCGGCCCGTCACCCCGCCCGGGTCGACTTCGAAGGTGATGTGCGCGTCCTCGAACCCCAGCCAGCGGTTCGTGAGCGGGAACCACGCTTTATAGGTGGCCTCTTTGGCGCAGAACAGGATCCGGTCCCAGTGCAGCCCGCCCGGGAGCGCGCCGATCTCGTAGCGCTCCACCGGGAGGCTGATCGCGTTGAGCACACCGTCGGGCAGCACGCCGTGCGGCTCGGCGTCGATACCCACCGAGCGGACACTGCGGTCCAGGCCGACCACCGCACCGCGGTAGCCCTGGCAGTGAGTCAGGCTGCCAACCACCCCGTCGGGCCAGCACGGTTCGCCCTTCTCCCCCTTGAGGATCGGAGCGGGCGGAACGCCGAGTTGCTCCATCGCCACCCGCGCGCAATGCCGCACGGTCACGAACTCGTTGCGCCGCTTGGCAACCGACTTCGCGATCAGCGGCTCCTCCTCCGGCAGGGGAGCCAGCTCGGGCGGGTCGCTGTACAGCTCGGCGTAGACCAGGTCGGCGGCGTCGGGGATCACCGCCCGCATGTGTTCACTCATTCTCGTCGGCTGCGCAGCCGCTCCTGGAACTTCGCCGACTGCTCACGCATCTCCGGAGTGATCATGAAGTGGCCGCCGAACTCGTTGAGGTAGCCGGGAGCGTACTGCGGGTCCGGCAGCACCTGCCGCAGCCAGCGATAGGGCTTGCGCCGCCGCCATTCCCGCGGATAGCCCACCGACACCTCCTCGAAGCGCACGCCGTCATACCAGGTGGTGCGGGGGATGTGGAGGTGGCCGTAGACCGAACAGACGGCGTTGTAGCGGGTGTGCCAGTCGGCGGTCTCGACGGTGCCGCACCACAGCGAGAACTCCGGGAAGAACAGCACGTCGCACGGCTCGCGGCGCAGCGGAAAGTGGTTCACCAACACCGTCGGCGTCATCCAGTCCAGTTCCTCGAGCCGGGCCCTGGTGTGCCGAATCCGGTCGCGGCACCACGCATCGCGGGTGGCGTACGGCTCGCTGGAGAGCAGGAACTCGTCGGTCGCCACCACATTGCGGTCCCGGGCGATCGCCAGGCCCTCGGCTTTGGTGGTCGCACCCGCCGGCAGGAACGTGTAGTCGTACAGCAGGAACATCGGCACGATGGTCGCCGGGCCGCCCTGCTCTGTCCACACCGGATACGGATGCTCAGGGGTGACGATTCCCATCTCATCGCACATGTTGACCAGATAGTCGTAGCGGGCCCGGCCGAACACCTGCATCGGGTCCTTGCCCGTGGTCCAGAGCTCATGGTTGCCCGGCACCCAGATCACCTTGGCGAACCGCCGCCGCAGCAGATCCAGCGACCAGCGGATGTCGTCGGTGCGCTCGGCGACGTCGCCGGCGACGATCAGCCAGTCGTCCGGCGTCGATGGGTACAGCGACTCAGTGACCGGCTTGTTGCCGTTATGACCCGTGTGCAGGTCGCTGATCGCCCAGAGCGTGGGAGCCACAACCGACCAGCCTACCGACGCGGAATCCTGAGTCCGGCCTCCAACCGGTTCCCGGCCCGCCGGCAGACTCCCGCCCCCGGTTGACCTGCGGTCCATCCCGTACTACCTATTCTGATCGGGTGACCAGCAGCCTCCGACACTTCACCGACGGTGCGGTGGCCCGCGCGCTGCACCTGCCACCCCCGACCACCGACTACCTTGTCCATCGCGGTGAGCGGGTTCCGATGCGCGACGGCGTGGAGCTGCGCGCCACCCACTACGCGCCGGTCACCCACAAGCCGGCCGGCACGATCCTGGTCCGGGGACCCTACGGACGCTCGTTTCCCTTCGCGCTGTTCTACGCGCAGGTCTACGCCGCTCGCGGCTATCACGTGCTGCTGCAGAGCGTGCGCGGCACGTTCGGGTCGGGCGGGGATTTCGTTCCGATGGTCCACGAGGCGCCCGACGCCGCGGACACCGTGGTGTGGCTGCGCGAACAGCCCTGGTTCACCGGCACTTTCGCCACGATCGGACTGTCCTACCTGGGCTACACCCAGTGGGCGCTGCTGAAGGACCCGCCGCCGGAGCTCGCGGCCGCCGTCATCACCGTCGGGCCGCACGACTTCCACGCGTCGTCATGGGGCACGGGGTCGTTCTCCCTCAACGACTTCCTGGGCTGGTCCGACATGGTCGCCCATCAGGAGGACACCTCGTTGCGCCGACTGGCCTACCAGGCCCGGGCGCGGCGCCGGGTCGGGCGCAGCGCGCACGGCCTCCCGCTGGGCAGCGCGGGCCGGGAACTGCTCGGAACCGGCTCGCCGTGGTACGAGTCGTGGATCGAGCATCCCGATGCCGACGATCCGTTCTGGGAGGCCATGCGCATGACCGATGCGCTGGACCGCTGCGAGGTGCCGGTGCTGCTGCTGAGCGGCTGGCAGGACCTGTTCCTGGAGCAGACCATCGGGCAGTTCCAGCACCTGCATCGGCGCGGCGTGGACGTTGCGATGACGATCGGGCCGTGGACGCACAGCGAGATGATGACCAAGGCCGTGGGCATGGCCACCCGCGAGACGCTGGCGTGGCTGAGCGCGCACCTGGCGAAGGGACCCGCACCCTCGCGGCCCGGCCGGGTCCGGGCCTACGTCGCCAACCACGGCTGGGTCGATCTGCCCGACTGGCCACCCGCCACCGGCGAAGGCGTGCTGTATCTGCAGCCCGGCGGTCGAATGGCGGCGACGGCACCACCCGCCGACGCGGCGCCGTCGACCTTCCGCTACGACCCGGCCCACCCGACACCGACCGTCGGCGGCCGGCTGCTGTCCCCGCAGAGCGGCTACAAGAGTGACGACCAACTGGTCGAGCGCGACGACGTGCTGGCCTTCACCAGCGGACCGCTCGACGCCGATCTCTACGTGTGCGGCAACCCGGTCATCGAGTTGGCCCACGAGTCGGACAACCCGCATTTCGACGTGTTCGTGCGGGTCGGCGAGGTCGACGAGCGGGGACGCTCACGCAACGTCAGCGACGGCTACCGGCGGTTCACCGCCCAGCCGGACGGGCCGATCCGCATCGAGCTCGACGCGATCGCCCACCGCTTCCGCGCCGGGTCGCGGGTGCGGGTGCTCGTCGCGGGCGGGTCCCATCCGCGCTATGCCCGCAACCTCGGCACCGGCGAGCCGGCGCTCACCGGCCGGCGCATGGTTCCGTCGACCCACACCGTGCACCACGGCGCCGGCGGGGTGTCGAAGCTGATCCTGCCGGCCTCCGACGTCGCGCCGTCAGCCGACGGCGTCGCGGACGCGGCGCGCGGCCATAGCTAGCGCGGCGGCGTCTGCCACCGGCTTCCCCGGACCCGCCGTCACCGGCAGATCCACCCAACTGGCGCACCCGCTGTACTCGGGCGCGCGGGGCAGCCGGATCGGCTCGGCCAGCCGGACGGCCTGCACGACGAGCACGGTGAGCCGGTGCCGGGGACGGAAGTCGAGCCGATCGGCGCGAACCGAATCGGCGGTCCAGATGTGCAGGTCCTCGATGTCGGCAAGCGCCTCGGGCCGGGTGACCGCCACGGCGTCAACAACTTTCGCGGCCGCCCGGATGACGATGTGGTCGTCGGTGCTGTCGGCCTCGGAGCCGACCAGCAACTCGCGGTACTCGGGGCGGACCCGCTCGGCGTGGCTGTGGGCGACCGTCGGGAACAACAGGAACTCGTCGGCGTCGACGGTGAAGCGCTTCTCCCGGATTCCGCCCTTACGAAGCAGGACCGTCTGACGGCCCGCCAGCAGTGCGTGCACGGCCGCGCTCCACTCCTTGAGCGCAGCGGTCGTCACGTTTTCGCCAGCCGCGCTCTGACCTCCGGACGACGAAGCGGCGGAATGGTTTTCGGGGGCTGGCGGCGCGGCGGCAGCTGCTCCAAAAGGCGTGTCGTGGTGGCTGCCACCTCGGCGACCGCTGCCTCGAACGGATCGGCCACCCCGTCGGAGGGCCGGGTGATCCCGCTGACCTTGCGCACGTACTGCCGGGCGGCCGCGGTGATCTCCTCGGCCGTCGCCGCCGGTTCCAGTCCACGCAACTCGGTGATATTTCGGCACATAGGTCCAACGTAACCGCAACCGCAACGCTTCTCAGACGGCAAGTGCCGCCAGTGCCAGCCACCCGAGCACGACGACCAACCACGCCACCATGCCGACTTTGAGCCAGGGCTGAAGGGTGCCCACCCAGTCGCCGGACGCGTCCCGCGCCAGGTCGTACGGGAAATCCGAGACGCACAGCGCACTGGCCGGGTTGCGCTCGTCGGCCAGCACGACCCCGCCGGAGTACTCCCGCCCGGTCAGCATCAGCGCACCCTGGTAGGTGTCGAGGGAGTAGTCGACGCGGGTCTGGACCTTGGGCTGGCTGGCGCGATCGCGCGTCACGGCCCAGCCCTTCGCCACCGGCGCATAGCCGTTGAACCAGGTCCGTCCGCTGTAGGACCGCAGGGTGTCGACGAACTGCGAGCCGGTGACCGTCGCGACCCGGCCCCATTGGAGCAATGCCAGGCGCGTTCGGGTGGCGCGGAAGCGGGAGGCGTAGATCAGGGCCAGCGTGATGGCCGCGGCGACCGCGAACAGCACCGGATGCGCGAACCAGATGACGGCCGGCGCCAGCCCGACGAAGAACAGGATCCACAGGTAGGACCACTGGAACGGCAGCAGTTCGGCCAGGCGGAAGGTGTCGGGAACTCTCCGCGGGGCGGCACTGAGCTGGCCGTTGTCGGCGGCGTACGAATTCACCGCAGAATGCTCCCACGCCGAGGTGGCTCCGCGCTTTGGATACGGTGTCGCTATGACCGCCGACCACATCCTGCTCATCGAGACCATCGACCGGGTCCGCACTGTCACTCTGAACCGACCCGGCTCGCGTAACGCGCTCTCGGCGGCCCTGCGCACGCAGTTCTTCGCCGCACTGGGCGATGCCGAAGCCGACGACGGCGTCGACGTCGTCATCGTCACCGCCGCCGATCCGGTGTTCTGCGCCGGCCTGGACCTCAAAGAGCTCGGCGACACCACCCAACTGCCCGACATCTCGCCGAAATGGCCGGCGATGACCAAGCCGGTCATCGGTGCCATCAACGGCGCCGCGGTGACGGGCGGGCTGGAATTGGCGCTGTACTGCGACATCTTGATCGCCTCCGAGCGCGCCCGGTTCGCCGACACCCACGCCCGGGTGGGGCTGCTGCCCACCTGGGGACTGAGCGTGCGGTTGCCGCAGAAGGTGGGCATCGGGATGGCGCGGCGGATGAGCCTGACGGGTGACTACCTCTCGGCCGACGACGCGCTTCGGTGCGGACTGGTGACGCAGGTCGTTCCGCACGAGGAACTGCTGCCGACGGCGCGGGCGGTGGCGACGTCCATCGTCGGCAACAATCAGAAGGCGGTCCGGGCGCTGCTGGACTCCTATCACCGGATCGACGGTGAGCAGACCGGCGCGGGACTGTGGATGGAAGCCGAGTCGGCGCGGCAGTGGATGCGCTCGACCAGCGGCGACGACATCGCCGCGAGCCGGTCCTCGGTCATCGAGCGGGGTCGCGCCCAGGTGAAGTAGTTCCGGCGCGGGCGTTGAGTGAGGAAGTTCGCAGGCGTTCACTCGAACTTCTTCTGCGTCACTCCTCACTCGATGCGGTCGTCAACGCTCACCCCGTCCCGGACACCAGCCAGCGGCCCGAGAAGGCCCGCCAGCCGACGAACACCAACCGCAGCACCATGAACGCGCTCAGGCCGGACCAGATCCCCAGCAGGCCCCACCCGAAAACCAGCGAGAGCCAGATCAGCGGGAGGAAGCCGACGAGCGCGCTGACCAATGTCGCCGTCCGCATGAATGCCGCGTCACCCGCGCCGAGCAGGACTCCGTCGAGGGCAAAAACGATTCCGGCGATCGGCAACTGCGCCACCATGAACCACCATGGCACCCCGATCGCGGCCAACACCGACCTGTCATCGGTGAACCACGACGGCACCACCGAAGCGCCGACGGCGAACACCGCCGCCAGCACACCCGCGGCGATGGTGGAGAACGCAGTCACCCGCCACGCCACCGACCTGGCGTGCCCGGTCCACCCCGCACCGAGCGCCGCACCGACCAACGACTGCGCGGCTATCGCCAGCGAATCCAGCACCAGCGCAAGGAAATTCCACAGCTGCAGCACCACCTGGTGGGCGGCCAGCGCCGCAGCGCCGAACCGGGCCGCCACCGCAGCCGCCGAGATGAAGCAGGCCTGGAAAGCCATGGTGCGCAACACCAGATCCCGGCCCATGACCACCTGTGCGCGCAACACCGAGGTGTCCAGCCGCAGCGGCGCCTTCTCGCTGAACAGCGCCCGGCAGAACAGCAGCGCCGCCAGCCATTGCCCGATCAGGTTCGCCACCGCCGAGCCCGCCAGCTCCCAGCGCGGCAGACCCAGCCAGCCGTAGACGAGCAGCGGGCACAGTACCGCCGACACCCCGAACCCGACGAGCACGTAGTGCAGCGGACGCACGGTGTCCTGCACGCCGCGCATCCAGCCGTTGCCGGCCATCGACACCAGGATCGCCGGCGCGCCCAGGATCGCGATGCGCACCCACGGCAGCGCGGCGGCCGCGATCGCTCCCCCGTTCGCGATGGCCGACACGATGGGGTAGGCCGCCAGTTCGACCACCACGACGATCACCGCGCCGAGGCCCAGCGCCAGCCAGGTCGCCTGCACTCCTTCACCGAGTGCGGCGCGGCGGTCACCGGCGCCGTAGAACCGGGCGGAGCGCGATGTGGTGCCGTAGGACAGGAAAGTCAGCTGTGAGCTGACGACGGACAGATCAGGCCGCCGATCGCCAGACCCGCCAGGCTCAGCGCGCCCAGCCGGCCGACGACGGCGATGTCGAACAACAGGTAGATCGGCTCGGCGGCCAGCACGCCGAGGGCGGGAAAGGCCAATGCGGCGATGCGCCGCCCGGTTACGTTTCCCGGGTCGCCGGGTTCTGCCAAGGCAGCTGTCAGCCGAGGGCGGCGGCCAGCTCCGCCACCACCTCGTCGATCGGGCCGACGGCCGAGTATCCGGCGGCCAGCCGGTGCCCGCCACCGCCGAAGCCCATCGCGGCCTGCGCCAGGTCGTAGTCCTTGGCGCGCATCGACACCGACCAGTGCTGCGGCTCGATCTCCTTGAACACCGCGGCCACCTCCGCTTCGTGGGTGGTGCGCACGATGTCGACGATGCTCTCGACTTCTTCGGAGCGGTTGGTCATCCAATCGCCGTGGCCGACCACCACGTACACCAGACCCGCGCCGGCCGCCGCCTCGGGCAGCAGCTGCGCGGTGGACAGCACCCGCGACAGCAGCGGCAGCCACGCGAACGGGTGGGTGTCCAGAGCTCGCGGCTGATCTCGGCGTTGTCGACGCCGAGCTCGACGAGTCGGGCCGCCAGTCGCAGCGCCCGCGGGCTCGCCCAGCGGAACGATCCGGTGTCGATGGTCAACCCGGCGTAGAGGCAGTAGGCCACGTCGCGGTCGATGGGCTTGCCCCACGCGTCGAGCAACTCGGCGACGAGCATCGTGGTCGAATCGGCCTTGGGGTCGACGAAGTTGACGGTCCCGAACAGAGTGTTGGACTTGTGGTGGTCGATGACCAGCACGTCGCTGCCCAGTTCGGTCAGCTCCGCCAGCCCGCCCAGCCGATGGACGCTCGGCGCGTCGACGGTCACCACCAGATCGGCGTCCCGGCGCAGCTGCGCCGGCGCCACGAGCAGATGACCGCCGGGCAACATCCGCAGCGATTCCGGCAGCGTGGAGGGAGTCGGCGAAACTCACCTGCACCTCGGTGCCCTCGCGTTCCAGGATCAGCGCGACAGCCAGCCCCGCGCCCACACTGTCGGCGTCGGGGTGGACATGGCAGATGACGCTGACCGAACCGGCGTTGGCCAGCACGTCAGCAGCACCTCGAGCATCGACTCGCCTGCGGAGGCGAGTGATCTCAGTCGTCGAATCGATCGTGGTCACCGGTGTCCTGGTCGTCGTGCCCGGTTTTCAGTCCCTCTTCTCCTACCACACGGTAGGGTCTGCGCGTCTCCCGCAGGAACCGCACCGGCCCGGATCCGCGCGACATCGGCGTCGGCGGCACGGGCGCGTGCGAGCAACTCCTCCATCTTCTGCGCGGTATCGGGAACCTTGTCCAGAACGAACGACAGAGTCGGCGTGAACCGCACGCCGGTGCCGGCGCCGACCTTGGTACGCAGCGTGCCTTTGGCGCGTTCGAGCGCTGCGGCCGCACCCGCGTAGTCCGGCTCGTCGTCGAGGGTGTTGCCGCGCACCGTGTAGTACACGGTGGCGTCGTGAAGGTCACCGGTCACCTTGGTGTCGGTGACCGTCACGAACGCCAGCGGCGGATCCTTGATCTCGAACTCGATCGCCGAGGCGACGATGGTGGCGATGCGCTTGGACAGCCGCTTCGCCCGTGCGGGGTCAGCCACGATGTTCCTCGCGCGAGCGCTCGTCAGCCATGTCCCCTAGACCCGTTCCTTCTCGACCAGCTCGTAGGTCTCGATGACATCGCCTTCCTTGATGTCGCCGTACGTCAGCGTCAGACCGCACTCGTAGCCCTCGCGGACCTCGGTGGCGTCGTCCTTCTCCCGCTTGAGCGAGGACACCGTGAGGTTCTCCGCGACCACGACGTTGTCACGCAGCAGCCGCGCCTTGGCGTTTCTGCGCATGATGCCGGACTGCACGAGGCAGCCGGCGATGTTGCCGACCTTCGAACTGCGGAAGATCGCCCGGATCTCGGCCCGGCCCAGCTCGCGCTCCTCGTAGATCGGCTTGAGCATGCCCTTGAGCGCGCTCTCGATCTCGTCGATGGCCTGGTAGATCACCGAGTAGTAGCGGATCTCGACGCCCTCGCGGTTGGCCAGCTCGGTGGCCTTGCCCTCGGCGCGGACATTGAAGCCGATGATGATGGCATCCGACGCCGACGCCAGGTTGACGTTGGTCTCGGTGACACCGCCGACGCCGCGGTCGATGACGCGCAGCTCGACCTCGTCGTCGATCTGGATGCCCAGCAGGGCCTCCTCGAGCGCCTCGACCGTACCGGCGTTGTCGCCCTTGAGGATCAGGTTCAGCTGGCTGGTTTCCTTCAGCGCCGAATCCAGATCCTCCAGGCTGATCCGCTTGCGCGACCGTGCCGCCAGGGCGTTCCGCTTGCGCGCGCTGCGCCGGTCGGCGATCTGCCGGGCGATGCGGTCCTCGTCGACGACGAGCAGGTTGTCGCCGGCGCCGGGCACCGACGTGAAACCGATGACCTGGACGGGCCGCGACGGCAACGCCTCGACGACGTCCTCGCCGTGCTCGTCGACCATCCGGCGCACGCGTCCGTAGGCGTCGCCCGCCACGATCGAGTCGCCGACGCGCAACGTGCCGCGCTGGATGAGCACCGTGGCCACCGGTCCGCGACCGCGGTCCAGGTGCGCCTCGATGGCGACACCCTGGGCCTCCATGTCGGGGTTGGCCCGCAGGTCCAGCGTGGCGTCCGCGGTCAGCAGCACCGCCTCCTCCAGCGCCTGGATGTTGGTGCCGTTCTTCGCGGAGATGTCGACGAACATGGTCTCGCCACCGAAGTCCTCGGCGACCAGGCCGTACTCGGTGAGCTGCGCGCGGATCTTGGCCGGATCGGCGCCCTCCTTGTCGATCTTGTTGACCGCCACCACGATCGGCACATCGGCCGCCTGCGCGTGGTTGATGGCCTCCACCGTTTGCGGCATCACGCCGTCGTCGGCGGCGACCACCAGGATCGCGATATCGGTCGCCTTCGCACCACGGGCACGCATGGCGGTGAACGCCTCGTGACCGGGGGTGTCGATGAAGGTGATCGGCCGCTCGTTGCCGTCGTGGACGACGGCGACCTGGTAGGCGCCGATGTGCTGGGTGATGCCACCGGCCTCGCCTTCGCGGACGTTGGCCTGGCGGATGGTGTCCAGCAGTCGGGTCTTGCCATGGTCGACGTGACCCATGACGGTGACGACCGGCGGCCGGTACTCCAGGTCCTCTTCGCCGCCCTCGTCCTCGCCGTAGGTCAGGTCGAAGGACTGCAGCAGTTCGCGGTCCTCGTCCTCCGGGGACACGACCTGCACGACGTAGTTCATCTCGCTGCCGAGCAGCTCGAGGGTCTCGTCGCCCACCGACTGGGTGGCGGTGACCATCTCGCCGAGGTTGAACAGCGCCTGCACCAGCGCGGCCGGGTTGGCGTTGATCTTGTCGGCGAAGTCCGACAGCGACGCACCGCGGGCGAGCCGGATGGTCTCGCCGTTGCCGTGTGGCAACCGCACGCCACCGACAACCGGTGCCTGCATGTTCTCGTACTCGGCGCGTTTTGCCCGCTTGCTCTTGCGGCCGCGGCGCGGAGCGCCACCGGGGCGACCGAACGCGCCGGCAGCACCGCCACGCTGACCGGGACGGCCGCCGCCACCGCCGCCGCCGGGACGACCGCGGAAGCCACCGCCGGGGCCGGCAGGTGCTCCGCCGCCGGCGCCACCGGGTCCGCCGGCGCGGTAGTTACCGCCGCCGGCACCGCCGGGACGGGCACCCTGACCGGGTCCGGGACGGGCTCCGCCACCGGGCCGCGGGCCGCCGGGACGACCGCCGGGCCGCCCGACGCTGCCGCCGGGACGCGGCGGCATGTTGCCGGGGGTGGCGCCGCCGGGGCGCGGGGCACCGGGACGCGGAATACCGGGACGCGGGGCACCGGGGCCCTGCGGGCGTGGCGCCGGGCGCTCGACCGGCGTAGCCGACGAGAACGGGTTGTTGCCGACCCGCGGCGGACGCGGAACACCGGGCTTGGGTGCCGCCGGGCCCGGACGCGGGCCTGGGGCGGCGCCGGGGGCGGGCTGCGTGGGGGCTGGAGCGGCCGAGGCGGCCGGCGCCGGGGGCGCAGCCGGAGCCGACGGGGCGGGCGGCGCCGGTGCAGCCGGTTTTGGGCCCGACGGTGCCTGCGGTGTTGCCGGTGGCGACGGCAGCACTGCCGTCGGAGCCCGCCGCAACCTTGGGCGGCGCGCCGTTGCCGGCGGCCTTCGCGGGGGCCGCCTTCTCGGCGGGCTTGCCGCCGCCGAATGATTCACGCAAGCGGCGCGCGACGGGAGCTTCCACCGTCGAGGACGCCGACTTGACGAATTCGCCCTGATCACTCAGGCGAGCGAGAACTTCCTTGCTGGTGACACCGAGTTCCTTAGCCAACTCGTGCACGCGGGCCTTGCCTGCCACTACATCTCCTGTCTGGAGGCGACAGCGGTAGTAGGCCGCGCCTCGGGTTTAGCTATGACGCATGGTCATCGGGACTTCACGGTGTGCTCATGTTCTTCGCTACCTGTTCTGTCGCCGGGTTACCGGGCACATCAGAGGTACTGAAGTGCTCGATCACCGCGGATGGATCCGGTGAACCGGTGATGCGCAACGCTCGCGCAAAAGCTCGCCGCCGAATCGCTGCCTGGAGGCACCGACCCTCGGGGTGCAACCACGCACCCCGCCCCGGGAGGTTACCTGCCTGGTCAACGGTGACGGCCGAAGGACCGTTCCCGTTCGACACAGCCACCACTCGGAGCAGTTCGACGGCCAACTCTCGCTTCCGGCACCCGATGCACGTCCGCACCGGTCCTTCGGTGCTTCGGTGCGCGTGTGACGGAGTCTCGCGCTGGATCACGGCTCAGTCTACCGTCAACGCGGCACAGCTCAGAACCACTCCTCCGGGGATCTGCCCCCTTGGTCAGTGATCCCTGCTCGCGCCATGGGCGGCGCCGGGGTGCGCGTCGTCGTCGGGCGTCGCGGCGTCGCTGCGAATGTCGATACGCCAGCCGGTCAGCCGGGCGGCCAGCCGGGCGTTCTGGCCTTCCTTGCCGATGGCCAGCGAAGCTGGAAGTCGGGGACGACAACGCGGGCCGCGCGGGTGTTGGGGTCCACGACGCTGACCGAGACGACCTTGGCCGGCGACAACGCGTTGGCCACGAAGCGAGCCGGATCCTCGTCGTAGTCGATGATGTCGATCTTCTCGCCGGACAACTCGCTCATCACGTTGCGGACCCGCTGCCCCATCGGCCCGATGCAGGCGCCCTTGGCGTTGAGCCCGGCAACCTTCGACCGGACCGCGATCTTCGACCGGTGACCGGCCTCGCGGGCCACCGCCACGATCTCGACCGATCCGTCGGCGATCTCCGGCACCTCCAACGAGAACAGCTTGCGCACCAGGTTGGGATGGGTTCGCGACAGCGTGATCAGCGGTTCGCGCGCGCCGCGGCTGACTCCGACGACGTAGCAGCGCAGCCGCTCGCCGTGCTCGTAGCGCTCACCGGGCACCTGCTCGGCCGACGGGATGACCCCTTCGGCGCTCTTGGCCTCGGTGCCGAGCCGCACCACCACCAGCCCGCGAGCGTTGGCCCGGGAGGACTGCTGGATCACCCCGGCGACGATGTCGCCCTCGTGCGCGGAGAACTCCCCATAGCTGCGTTCGTTCTCGGCATCCCGGAACCGCTGCAACATCACCTGGCGGGCGGTGGTGGCGGCTACACGGCCGAAGCCCTCGGGGGTGTCGTCCCATTCGCTGACCAGCTGACCGTCGGCGTCGGTCTCGCGGGCGATCACCTGCACCGCGCCGCTCTTGCGGTCGATCTCGATCCTGGCGTCGGGCTGATGGCCCTCGGTGTGGCGGTATGCGGTCAGCAGGGCGGACTTGATGGTGTCCAGCAGCTCGTCGACCGAGATTCCGCGGTCGACCTCGATCGCGTGCAGCGCACCCATGTCGATGTTCATCTTCCGGCCTCCGTTCCCGCAGCCCGACCGATATCCCCCACCAGCTCGAGCTCTTTGGCATTCGGCGGTGAGAATTCAACTTGGACAACAGCTTTGGTGACATCAGCGAGCGGAATCCGGCGGGTCGCCCAGGCGCCCCGGCCGCGCACCACGAGGTCGAGCGCGCCGTCGGACACCGCACCGATCCGGCCGGTGACCGTGGTGCCGTCGGCGAGTTCGACGTCGGCCTTGCGGCCGCGCGCGCGCCGGAAGTGCTTCTCGGCCGTCAACGGCCGGTCGACACCCGGCGAGGTGACTTCGAGGACATACGCGGTCTCACCGGTGTCCAGGCCGTCGAGCAGTGCCGAGGCCGAACGGGACAACTCGGCAACGGTGTCCAGATCCAGGGGGGCGTCGCCGTCGGCGACAACGGTGATGCGGGCAGGTTGGGCACGCGTGTCGATCGCCACGTCGTCGACCTCGTAACCGGCACGCGCGAACTCATCAGCGAGTAGCTCGATCACCTGCTCCGGCAAAGGTAACCCCGCGGACCGCTCAGTCACGGCGAGCTCCTCATCTTGAGTTGTTCTCATCAGCTGCGTGCAATGCCCGGCTCGGTGAGAGCCAGCTACCCACGATACGCCAGCAAGCTGGCCCGCAATGGCAGGATGTGGGCGTGCTGAGCCCCGATCCCAGCGACGTTTCCGCGCTCACCCGCCGCCGCGTCCTCGTCGACGGCGGACGGGGGTTGCTGGCCCTGACACTGATCGGGGTCGCCGCTCCGGCGTGCGGCTCGAACTCGCCACCGGTTCCCGACCCGCTCGAAGCCCAGCTCGAGGCGGCCCGCCGGGACAGCGAGCTGGCCGACGCCGCGGCCAAGGCCGCGGCTCCGGCGCTGGTCCCCGCGCTGACGGTGGTCGCCGACCAGCGGGCCCGGCACGCCGCCGCGCTGGTCGAGGAGATCGCCCGGGCGGCCGGCACGCCGGCGCCCAGCTCCATCAGCTCGCCGGCCTCGACCACCTCGGCGCAGGCGGCTGCGGCGCCGTCGGTCCAGGACGTGATCGGCGCGCTGCGCACCTCGGCCGACAGCGCTACCCGGCTCGCGCCGACCCTGGCCGGCTACCGGGCCGGGCTGATGGGCTCGATCGCCGCCTCCTGCGCGACCGCCGTCACGGTGCTGTTCGGATCCGGAAGCCGCCCGCAATGACCTCACCCCAGCCCACACCGTCGACCAGTCCCGATCCGGACCGGCCCGACAAGGCCGACCAGGCCGCCCTGTTCGACGCCGTCGCGGCCGAGCACGCCGCCATCTACGGCTATGGCTTCGTCTCAGCCCACAGCGATCCCGACGACAACGACCTGGTTTCCGCGGCACTGGTCCAGCACCGGCAGCGCCGGGAGGCCGCGATCGCGATGCTGACGTCCCGGTCGGCGAAGGCGCCGCTGCCCGCGGTCGGCTACCAGCTGCCGTTCGTGATCAGCTCGCCGGCCGACGCCGCCAAGCTCGCCGTCCGGATGGAAGACGACTGCGCGGTGGCCTGGCGTGCGGTGATCGAGCAGGCCGGCGGCGAGGAGGACCGCACCTTCGGGGTCACGGCACTGACGCAGTGCGCGGTGTTCTCGGCCCGTTGGAAGCAGGTGCTGCGGGCCTGGCCGGTCACCGTGGCGTTCCCCGGCGGCACCGAGTAGCTCCCGTTCCCTCGCGAGCAGACGCACAATCGCACTATCCGGGCAGATTTGATGCGAGTCTGTGTCTGCTCGCGCTCGAATCGACTAGGGCAGCTGCTCAGCCAGCGCCGCCGCGACCTCGGCCACCGCGGTGTCGGCCGCGATCTCGCGGCTCTCGCCGCTGAACCGGTTGCGCAGCTCCACCACGCCGTCGGCCCAGCCGCGGCCCACGACGACGATCCACGGCATCCCGAGCAGTTCGGCGTCCTTGAACTTCACCCCCGGGGAGGCGGTGCGGTCGTCCAGCAGCACCTCCAGGCCGAGGCGGTCCAGATCGGCGGCCAGCTCACCGGCACCGGTTCGCGCCTGCGGGTCCTTGTTCGCGATCACGACGTGGACGTCGAACGGCGACACCGACGTCGGCCAGCGCAGCCCCAGCTCGTCGTGCTGCTGCTCGGCGATCACCGCGACCAGTCTCGACACCCCGACCCCGTAGGAACCCATGGTCAGCCGCACCGGCTTGCCGTCCTCGCCGAGCACGTCTGCGGCGAAGGTGTCGGTGTACTTGCGGCCCAACTGGAAGATGTGGCCGATCTCGATGCCGCGCGCCGACACCAGCGGCCCGGCACCGTCCGGCGACGGATCGCCGTCGCGCACCTCGGCCGCCTCGATCGTGCCGTCGGGGGTGAAGTCCCGGCCGGCCACCAAGCCGACGACGTGCCTGCCGGGTTCGTCCGCGCCGGTGATCCACGAGGTACCGTCCACCACCCGGGGATCCGCCAGATAGCGAACACCGTTGGCCAACAAACCCTTCGGGCCGATGTAGCCCTTCTTCAGGAACGGGTACTTGGCGAAATCGGCGTCGTCGAGCAGCGCGTAGTCCGCCGGATCCAGCGCGGCGCCCAGACGCTTGTCGTCGACCTCGCGATCACCGGGAACGCCGATCGCCAGCAGTTCCCAGTCGCCGCCCGGTTGGCGGACCTTCAGCAGCACGTTCTTGAGCGTGTCGGCCCCGGTGACGGTGCGGCCCTCGAACTGCGGAAGTCCGGCATCGTTGGCCCACTCGACCAGGGTGGCGATGGTCGGAGTGTCACCGGTGTCGTGCACCTGCGCCTCCGGCAGTCCGGCCACCTCTTCCGCGGGACGGGACTCCGGCACTGCGGTGATCACCGCCTCGACGTTGGCGGCGTAGCCCGACTGCGGGCACCGGACGAAGGTGTCCTCGCCGATCTCGCTCTCGGCCAGAAACTCCTCGGATGCGCTGCCGCCCATGGCGCCCGAGACCGCCGAGACGATGACATAGCGAATCGCCATGCGCGCGAACATCTTCTGGTAGGCCTCGCGGTGGGCGTGATAGGCCGTCTTGAGTCCGTCGTCGGCCAGGTCGAACGAGTACGAGTCCTTCATGATGAACTCGCGGCCGCGCAGGATGCCCGCGCGCGGACGGGCCTCGTCGCGGTACTTGGTCTGAATCTGGAACAGCAACAACGGAAGATCCTTGTACGAGCTGTACTCGCCCTTGACCGTCAGCGTGAACAGCTCCTCATGGGTGGGCCCCAGCAGGTAGTCGTTGTCGCGCCGATCCTTCAGCCGGAATACCCCGTCGCCGTACTCCGTCCAGCGGTTGGTCGCCTCGTACGGCGCCCGCGGCAGCAGCGCGGGGAACAGGATCTCCTGCCCGCCGATGGCGACCATCTCCTCGCGCACGATGTTCTCGACCTTGCGCAGCACTCGCAGCCCCAGCGGCAGCCAGCTGTACAGGCCGGGAGCGATCGGCCGGACGTAGCCGGCCCGGATCAGCAGCTTGTGGCTGGGAACTTCGGCGTCGGCCGGGTCGTCGCGCAGCGTGCGCAAGAACAGCTCGGACATGCGGGTGATCACGGTGGCAACCTTAGCTAGCTGGTTTCGCGGCTGCCCCGGTGCATGACCGCCGCCCCGATCATCGTCAGCAACACGCCGCCGAGAATCCAGCACACCAGCACCACCACGGCGTGGCTGATCCCGTGACCGTCGAAGTACACAATGCGCCGGATGGCGTCGGTGCCCGCGCCGTTGGGCAGCAGTCCGCTCAGCGCCCGCCAGAACGGCGGCAGCACCGTCGGCTGATACGCCCCGCCGGCCGAGGGATTGCCGAGGATGACGAAGATCACCACGGTCAGCCCGATCCCGATGACGCCGAACAAGGTCTGCAGGGCGATGGTCACCGTGGCGGCCGACAGGGTGACCAGGGTGCCGATCCCGGCGACGGACCAGAAGTGGCCGTTCATCGCGTGCAGGATCGGCTCGGCCACCAGCGCCCCGCCGAACCCGGAGGCCAGCGCGTACGGGACCGTCGCGCCGAGGCGCCAGATGGCCCGCGGAAACGTCGACGGCCGAGAGCCTTTGGCGATGCCCAGCATCGACGCGAACAGGTAACCGCCCACCACCCAACCGATGACGAGGTAGAACCCGGACAGGCCGCGGGCGTCCCCGGGCAGCAGCGGCACGACATCCTCGACAGCCACGGCGCGCTGCTGGGACGCGGTGACCTTGGTGAAGATCTGCTCGAGGGCCCCCGACACGGCGGTGCCGCCGCCGGAGGCGACCAACAGCCGGTCGTCGGTGCCGGCGGGGTTGAACAGGTACACCCCGGACGTCAGGCCGGACGTCAACTCGGCTCGCGCGGCGTTCTCGTCGGGCGCCGCGGTCGCCACAACCGGCTCGCCCGCCAGGCCGTTGAGCTTGTCGACGATCTGTCCCGACGCCTGGGCCGGCGCGACGACGGCGACCGGGACGTGGTGCGGCGTGGGTGAATGGAACGCCCCCAGGTAGGACAGGATGAAGCCCAGCTGCAGCAGCAGCACCCCGACACCCAGCAGCAGGGTGCGTGGCGCGATGGCGTCGCGGAAACGGTCCTGCAGAGTTTCCGGCGGTTCTTCTGCGACGTGCTTGTTGGCCATTCGACTCATCTTCCCGGCATCCAGGGCATCTAGGGTAGGTGGGTGACACCTGAATCATCGCGCACCGGTTCCGCGTTGGCGGCGCAGACCTACGCAGGCCGGATGCCCGCACGAGCTGGTGACATGGCCGTCGAGACGCACGGCATCGCACCGATCCCGCCCGGTAACCGCTACGGCTCCGCGCGCCGGCTGTTCACCGTCTGGTTCGCGCCGCAGGTCAACATGACCGTGGTCTTCACCGGCACCCTGGCGATCGTGCTGGGCCTGGGGTTCTGGCTCGGGATGCTGGCGATGGTGATCGGCACGGTGGTCGGCTGCGTGGCGGTCGGTTATCTGTCCACCTGGGGGCCGCGCACCGGCACCGCGCAACTTCCGAACGCGCGCATGGCATTCGGCGGCACCGTGGCCGTGGTGGCGGTGATCCAGTGGCTGTCCTCGATCGCGTGGGACGGGCTGGTCGGGCTGTTCGGTGGTGAGGCGCTGGCCGAGTTGCTGGGCATCCCGTTCTGGCTGGCCGTGGTGATCGTGCTCGTCGCCCAGGGCGTCGTCGGTGTCTTCGGATACGAGGTGATCCACCGGGTTCAGGCGGTCATGACGGTCGTGCTGATCGTCACGTTCGCGATCTTCGCGGCCAAGCTGGTGACCGGGCACGAGGTCATCTCATTGCCGACGTTGACCGGCGCGGATCTGTCGGGGGCGTTCGCGCTGGAGGTGACGATCGCACTGAGCCTGGCCATCTCGTGGGCGAGCTACGCCTCCGACTACAGCCGGTACCTGCCGGTGAACACCTCCCGCACAGCGGTTTTCGGATACACCTTCGCCGGCCTCGCGGTGGCTTACATCGCGGTGCAGGCGATCGGGGTCGCGGGTGCGTCGGTGCTCACCGACCAGACGGCACAGGGAATCCGGGCCATCATGGGTGGCGGGGTGCTGGGCGCACTGGCGCTGGTCGTGATCGCGCTCAGTTCGGTGGCCTCCAACGCGATGAACGACTACAGCGGATCGCTGGCGTTGCAGACCGTCGGAGTGCGGGTGCGCAGGCCGGTGTCGGCCATGGTGGTGGTCCTGATCGCGTTCGCGTTGATCATGTGGCTGCATTCCGGCGACATGGCCACCCGGTTCCAGGGTGTGCTGCTGTTCGTCAGCTACTGGATTCCGGCGTTCGTCGCGATCGTCGCCATCGACTGGCGCTACCGCAGCGCGGGGCGCAGCGTGGTCAACCCGGCCGAGGAGAGCACGGAACGCACCGAGGCGCTCGTCGCATTGGCGGCGTTCTTCATCGCGTTCGCGGCTGCGGTGCCGTTCATGAACACCAACCTCGTCGTCGGGCCGATCGCGACGGCGCTGCACGGCGCGGATCTGGCGTACTTCGTGAATTTCCTTGTGGCCGCAGCACTGTACGGTGGTTACCGGCTGCTGCGGGCGCGCCGGTCGCGCTAGAGTTCGCCCGCCTCGACCGCTTCGCGGGTGTGCTGCGCAGCGGCGATCTGCCGGGCCGAGAATCGGATCCAGAAGGCGGTGACGCCCACGATCACGGCCACGCCGGCGACCCACAGCAGCGAGTACGTGTAGCCGTACCCGAGAGCGTCGAGCTGGCTCGGGGTCATGTCCTTCACCGCCCCGGTGGTACCGCCCAGGTACAGCGTGCGCGAGGTCTGCACGGCCTGGATGACGACCAGCACCACCGGACCGCCGAGGTTGTAAACCATCAGCGTGATGGCCGACACCGGCCCGATCTCCTTCGGCCCGACCTCGGCTACCGCACACAGCGGCAGGATCACCGAGATCACCCCGATGCCGAAACCGCCGATCACGATGGGCAGGAAGAGGTCGGGAAAGTATGGGATGTGACGGGTCAGCGTCGATCCGAAGAGCATCGCCGCCAGCACGAACACGCCACCGCCGATGATCAGCCAGCGCGGCGGGACGTGCGGGGCCGAGCGCGCGGCCAGCACGTTGCCGATGGCGAAGGCGATGGCGAACGGGATGAAGCAGATGCCGGCCCGCAGGGCCGAGTAGCCGAGCACGTCCTGGACGAGCAGCCCGATCATCACCGTCAGCGTCAGCATCACCCCGCCGGCCAGGAACAGCGACACGAACGTCATGACCCGGTTGGTGTTGTCGAAGACCGAGAACGGCACCAGCGGGTTGTCGGCGCTGCGCTCGACGAACAGAAACGCGACGAAGAACCCCACCGTGGCCACCGATGCGCCGATCACCCAGGGATCGACCCAGCCGCGCGGCGGGCCCTGGGTGAACACCAGGACGGCGGCGGTGCAGGCCAGCGTGGCCAGCAGGGCACCGGTGATGTCCAGCTTGAGTCGCTCGTGGCGGGTCTCCTCGAGCTGGGTGAGGCCGATCGCGATGATGATGATCCCGATCGGCAGGTTGATCAGGAAGGCCAGCCGCCACGACACCACGGTCAGCGCACCGCCGAGCACCAGGCCCAGCACCGAACCGATGCCCTGCATGGCGGCCGACATCGCCATGGCGCGGTTGCGGGCCTGGCCGACGGCGTAGGTGGTGGCGATCAGCGCCAGCCCGGTCGGCGCGGCCACCGCAGCCCCGATGCCCTGGACCGCGCGCGCCGCGATCAGCAGCGGACCGTCGGTGGCCAGCCCGCAGGCCAGCGAGGCGATGGTGAACACGCCGACCCCGGAGATGAACGCGCGTTTGTGGCCGATGGCGTCACCGACGCGGCCGCCGAGCAGCAGCAGTCCGCCGAAGGTGAGCACGTAGGCGGTGATGACCCAGCTCTTGCCAGCGTCGGACAGTCCCAGCTCGGCCTGCATCCGCGGCAGCGCAACGATCACGATGGTGCCGTCGAGCGTGGACATCAGCTGCATGCCGGTGATCGCGACGATCGCGACGCCGAGCACTGTGGCGAGCGGTCTGGCGGGCGGCTGGGGAACGCTCGCGGCAGACATGAACAGCAACCCTACCGAGAGCGGGGCTCACCGACTTGCAGCGTCAACCCGAGTCGGGCAGCCGGTCGAGTCAGAGCTCGCCCGCGTCGATTGCTTCCTTGACCTCTTGGGCATGGGCCACCTGCTGGGCGGTGTAGCCGATGAACAGCGCCGCCAGGCCGACGATGACCGCGACGGCGGCCACCCACAGCAGACCGTAGGTGTAGCCCTGGTCCAGGGCGTGCAGCTGGGCGGGGTCCATCTTCTTGACCGGGCCGGTCGTTCCGCCCAGGTACAGCGTGCGGGAGGTGATCACCGCCTGGATGATGGCCAGCACCACGGGGCCGCCCAGGTTCTGCAGCATCAGCGCGATCGCCGACACCGGGCCGATCTGGTCGAAGCCGACACCGGCGATCGCCGAGACGGTCAGCGGGACGACGATCATGCCGATGCCGAGGCCGCCGACGGTGATCGGGATGACGAGGTTGGGGAAGTACGGGATGCCGCCGTTGAGGGTGGAGCCGTACAACATGGCCGCCAGCACCAGCACGCCACCGGCGATCACCAGGATCCGCGGCGGGAACTTCGACACCAGCTGCGATGACAGGCCGAGGCCGATGCCCAGCGCGATCACGAACGGGATGAACCCGATACCGGCCTTCAGCGCGCTGTAGCCCATGATGTCCTGCACGTACAGGCCGATCAGCACGGTCAGGGTGAACATCACGCCGCCGGCCAGGAAGATGGCGGCGAAGGTGGCCAACCGGTTGCGGTCGCGGAACAGTTCGAACGGCACCACCGGGTTGACCGCGCTGCGCTCGACGAACACGAACGCCGCGAACGCCAGCAGGGCCGCGACGCCGGAGGCGATGGTGAGCGGCTCCAGCCAGCCGTTCTCCGGGCCCTGGGTGAAGCCGAACACGGCAGCGGTACAGCCCACGGTGGCCAGCAGCGCGCCGGTGGCGTCGAGTTTCATCCGCTCGCGGTGGGTTTCGCGCAGGGTCTCGCGGGCCAGGTAGATCACCAGCAGACCGATCGGCACGTTCACCAGGAACGCCAGCCGCCAGGACACTTCGGTCAGGGCACCGCCGACCACCAGGCCCATCACCGAGCCGACGCCGGTCATCGCGGCGAATATCGCCGTGGCGGCGTTGCGGGCCGGGCCCTTGGGGAACGTGGTGGCGACCAGCGCCAGGCCTGTCGGCGACGCGATCGCCGCGCCCACGCCCTGCAGCAGCCGCGCGATGACCAGGGTCACCTCGTCCCAGGCCACCCCGCACAGAATCGAGGCGATGGTGAACAGCGCGACGCCGACGATGAAGGTCCGTTTACGCCCGATGGTGTCGCCGAGCCGGCCGCCGAGCAGCATCAGACCGCCGAAGGTCAGCACGTAGGCGGTGATCACCCAGCTGCGACCGGCGTCGGACAGCCCCAGCTCGTCCTGGATCCTGGGCAGCGCGACGATGGCCACGGTGCTGTCCATGGTGGCCAGCAGCTGCATGCCGCCGATCGCGACCACGGCGGAGATGAAACGCCGGGAAGGCAGCCAGGTCGGGTAGTACTTGCTCGTCCGCTCCAGGTCTGCCGGTCCGACCCGCGCCGGGACCGAGCCCTCTGAACTGGCGGAGCGGCGACGGGAGTTCGCCCGCTCAGCATCGTTGAGAGCCGTCATAGGGAGCTACCCTACAGTAATATTAAGAAGACTTTAAGTCTCGAATGCGGCAACAGGACCGATGACGATGATCGCGGGCGGCTGTATGCCCTCGGCGCGAATTCGCTGCGGTACGTCCGCGAGGGTCGCCCGCACCACCCGTTCGGCCGCAGTCGTGCCGTGCTGCACCACCAGGACCGGTGTTTCCGCAGGTCGACCGCCGTTCAGCAGAGCCTCGGCGAACAATTCGATGCGCTCGACGGCCATCAATAGAACTAACGTTCCTGACAATTGGGCGAGCGCATTCCAATTGACTAACGATTCGGGATGCTGCGGTGATAAATGCCCGCTGACCACGACGAATTCGTGATTCACCGCCCGGTGGGTGACCGGAACACCCGCCATCGCGGGTACGGCTATGGCACTGGTCACACCGGGCACGACTGTGACCGGGATCCCAGCCTCGGCGCATGCCAGGACTTCCTCATAACCGCGCGCGAAGACGAACGGATCGCCTCCCTTCAGCCGCACCACGAACTGCCCGGCGCGCGCCCGGTCGATCAGAACGGCGTTGATCGCCTCCTGCGCCATGGCCCGGCCGTATGGGATCTTGGCGGCGTCGATCACCTCGACGTGCGGGCCCAGTTCCGCGAGTAGTTCGGGCGGGGCCAGCCGGTCGGCGACGACGACGTCGGCGTGGGCCAGCAGTCGCCGCCCCCGGACGGTGATCAGCTCCGGGTCCCCCGGCCCGCCGCCCACCAGCGCGACGCCGCCCTTCATCACGTCGGCGGTGTCCGCTCGGATCAGCCCCTGCTGGAACGCCTCCCGGATGGCCGACCGGATGGCGGCCGAACGGCGGTGCTCGCCGCCGGCCAGCACCCCGACGAGAAGGCCGTCGTGGTCGAACGACGCCGGGGTGACGGCGGTGCCGTCGCGCGCGGCGTCGGCCCGCACACAGAAGATCCGCCTGCGCTCGGCCTCCGCGACGATCGCGGCGTTCACGGCCGGGTCGTCGGTGGCGGCGATCGCATACCAGGCGCCCTCGAGGTCGCCGTCGCGGTAGTCGCGCAGCGACAGGGTGATGCCGGGCTGCTGTCCACCGAGGGCCTCCACCGCCGGCGTCGCGGCGCGGGTGATGACGTGCACATCGGCACCGTTGGCGATGAGCAGCGGAACGCGGCGCTGCGCCACGGTGCCTCCGCCGACAACGACGACCTTCTTGTCGGCCAGTCGCAGCCCGACGAGGTAGGCGTTCTCGGTCACCGGGCGATTTTAGTGAGTGCGGCCGCGTGACTGACAAACCGAGCGACCGAGCGCGGTTGGGCGGCGGCATGGGTGTGCAGGTAGGACGCGTGCACGCCCGCGCTGATCGCGCCGTCGCGCACCGGCTCGGCACCGGCCCGGCCGAACACCCACGCCGGCTCGCAGTCGTCGCCGAGTTCGACTGTGGTGCGGTGGAATTCGTGGCCGACGACACGCTCCCCCGCGCGGTACAGCGACGAGTCGGCAACGGCGACGGCGTCTCGGTAGCCCAGGGTCAGCCGTGGGGTGAAGCTGGCCGAGCCGGGCAGCACCCCGCACATCGGATGGCCGTCGAGTTCGGTCATCAGGTAGGCCAGCCCGCCGCACTCGGCGTGCACCGGCGCCCGCAGCGCCAGCACTCGGATCTGGGCCCGCAGCTCGGTGTTGGCCGACAGCTCGGTCAGGTACTGCTCGGGGAAACCGCCGGGCAGCACCAGCGCGGCGGTGTCCGGCGGCAGGGCGTCGGTGAGCGGGTCGAACTCCACGACCTCGGCGCCGGCCGCGCGCAGCAGTTCCTCGTGCTCGGCGTAGCCGAAGCTGAACGCCTTACCCGCGGCGACCGCGACCACCGGCCGGCCCGCGACGGGCTCGTCGAGCGCCGAGTCCGGCGACCAGGCCTCGGCCGCCACCCGCGAGGCGGCCAGCGCTCACCACGGCCGCCAGGTCGACGTGCCGGGCGACCAGCGCCGTCATCGCCGCGACCGCGGCCTGCGCCGCACCGCCGTGCTCGACGGCCGTCACCAGGCCGAGATGGCGGGAGGGCACCGACAACTCGTCGTGTCGCGGGATCGCGCCCAGCACCGGCACGCCGACGGTCTCGCAGGCCTGCCGCAGCACCTGCTCGTGACGCGGCGAGCCGACCCGGTTGAGGATCACCCCACCGATGTGCACACCGCGGTGAAAGCTCGAAAAACCCTGCAGCACAGCGGCGATGCTCTGGCTCTGACCGCGGGCGTCGACCACCAACAGCACCGGGGCGCCCAGCAGTTCGGCGACGTGGGCGGTGGACCCGCGCGCCGGGGTGACGGGCTGCGCGTCGATCCGGCCGTCGAAAAGGCCCATCACCCCTTCGATCACGGCGATGTCGGCACCGCGGCAGCCGTGCCGATACAGCGGGCCGATCAGCTCTTCGGGAACCAGCACCGGGTCCAGGTTGCGGCCGGGCCGACCGGCCGCCAGGCCGTGATAGCCGGGATCGATGAAGTCCGGGCCGACCTTGAACGGCGCGACCCGACGGCCCGCCGCGCGCAGCGCACCGATCAAACCCGTTGCGATGGTGGTCTTTCCGCTGCCCGAGGAGGGCGCGGCGATGACGACGGCCGGGATGCTGTCACCACTCGATGCCGCGCTGACCCTTGCGCCCGGCATCCATCGGGTGCTTGACCTTGGTCATCTCGGTCACCAGGTCGGCGGCGTCGAGCAGCCGCTGCGGTGCGTCGCGCCCGGTGATCACGACGTGCTGGCTGCCCGGCCGTGTCAACGAGCACGTCTACGACCTCTTCGACGGCGATCCACCCCCACTTCAGCGGGTAGGTGAACTCGTCGAGCACGTAGAAGTCGTGACGCTGTTCGGCCAGCCGGCGGGCGATCTCGGCCCAGCCGTCGGCGGCCGCCGCGGCGTGGTCCTCCTCGGAGCCCTCCTTGCGCGGCTGGCGTATCCACGACCAGCCCGTCCCCATCTTGTGCCACTCCACCGCGCCGCCGATCCCCTGCTCGGTGTGCAGCCGGCCGAGCTGGGCGAACGCCGACTCCTCGCCGACCTTCCACTTGGCGCTCTTGACGAACTGGAACACCGCGACGCTCATGCCGGTGTTCCACGCGCGCAACGCCATTCCGAACGCCGCGGTGGACTTGCCCTTGCCGGCACCGGTGTGCACGGCGAGCACCGGTGCGTTGCGGCGCGCGCGGGTGGTCAGTCCGTCATCGGGAACGGCGACGGGGCGGCCCTGCGGCATCGGCGTTCCCTCCGCTCGACTCAGGCGGCGCGGCGCACGGCCTGCGCCAGATAGTCTGCGCGCAGCTGCTCGAGCCGCAGCACCGGGGCGCGAGCTGGGCGGCCAACTCGCACGGCCAGTCCCAGCCGGATGTAGGACGTCTCGCAGTCCACCACCACCGCGGCCGCACCCTCGGCAACCAGGCGTGCCGGCCGCGGACCGGCTGCGGCCCAACGGGTCCGGGCCGCCGGTAGCCCGGCCGTCGGTGAGCACCACCACCAGCGGGCGCCGGGCGCGGTCGCGAACCCGCTCGCGTACGACGACGTCGCGGGCGGCCAGCAGTCCCTCCGCCAGCGGCGTGGTGCCGCCGGTGTCGAACCGGGTGAGCCGGCGCGACGCGATGTGCGCCGACGTCGTGGGCGGCAGCAGCACCTGCGCGCTGTCCTGGCGGAACGTGATGACAGCGACCTTGTCTCGGCGCTGGTAGGCGTCGCGCAGCAGCGACAGCGCGGCGCCGCTGACCGCGGCCATCCGGTCGCGCGCCGCCATCGACCCGGAGGCGTCGACGACGAAGATCACCAGGTTGCCCTCCCGGCCGACCCGCACCGCGCGCCGGATGTCGTCGGGTTGCGGGCGCAGCCGGCCCGCGCGCGTCGATGCGGCCCGCAGCGGCTAGCACGGTCGCGAACAGATGCAGTCCGTGGCCGCCGTCGGGGTCGTCGGTGGCGGAGACCGCCGCCCCGGCGCGGTTGCGCGCCCGGGACCGCCGGCCGGGGGTGCCGTCGCCGACTCCGGGCACCGTCAACGCCCGGGTCCGGAACGTTGCGGCAGGCGGGGCCGAGGGGCGCGACCTCGACGGCGAAGACGAATTTCCTTGCGGAACAGGCGAATCCGCTGCCCCATTAACCGCCTGGCCGCCACCTGGGGGATCGGGTTCGGGTTCGGGTTCAGGGCCGCCGCCACTCGTGGCAGCCAGCGCCTCGTCCAGCTGCGCCGGGTCGATACCGGGATCGTCGAACGGGTCGCGGCGACGCCGATGCGGCAGCGCCAGTTCGGCGGCCACCCGGATGTCCTCCTCGGCGACGGTGTCGGCGCCGCGCCACGCAGCATGGGCCACCGCGGTGCGGGCCACCACCAGGTCGGCGCGCATGCCGTCGACGTCGAAGGCCGCGCACAGCGCCGCGATCCGGGTCAGCTCCGCGTCGGGCAGCGACGACGCCGGCCACCCGGTCCCGCGCGGCGGCGATCCGTCGGGCCAAGTCGCTGTCGTCGGCGGCGTAGCGGTCGGCGAACCCGGCCGGGTCCGCCTCGTAGGCCAGCCGCTGGCGGATCACCTCGCTGCGCACCGGCACCTCGCGCGAGGCGTGCACGTCGACGGTCAGCCCGAAGCGGTCCAGCAACTGCGGGCGCAGCTCGCCCTCCTCGGGGTTCATCGTGCCGATCAGGACGAAGCGGGCCTCGTGGGAGTGCGACACCCCGTCGCGCTCGATGTGCACCCGACCCATCGCGGCGGCGTCCAGCATGATGTCGACGAGGTGGTCGTGCAGCAGGTTGACCTCGTCGACGTAGAGCACGCCGCCGTGCGCGCGGGCGAGCAGGCCGGGCGAGAAGGCGTGCTCGCCGTCGCGCAGCACCTTCTGCAGGTCCAGCGAGCCGACCACCCGGTCCTCGGTGGCGCCGATCGGCAGTTCCACCAGCCGCGAGCCGGGGTCGACCTGGGCCAGCACCGCGGCCAGCGCCCGCACCGCGGTCGACTTCGCGGTGCCCTTCTCCCCGCGGATCAGCACCCCGCCGATCTCCGGGCGCACCGCGCACAGCACCAGCGCGAGCCGCAGCCGGTCGTGGCCGACGATCGCGCTGAACGGGTACGCGGGCGTGGTCAAGGGGCTCCGTTGTCTGATGTCGCCGGCCCGGCGGCTTCCCGCCTGATGTCGCCGGCCGGCGGCTTCCCCGCCTGATGTCGCCGGCCCGGCGGCTCCGTGCTTGAGCATCGGTACGTGCGGGATTCCGTCCTCGACGAACTCCTCGCCGTCGGCGACGAACCCGTGGGCGGCGTACATGTCGGCGAGGTAGGTCTGCGCGTTGATGCGGCAGGGATGGTCACCCACCTCGGCCAGCGCGGCCTGCAGCAGCCGGGCGGTGTGCCCCTGACCGCGGGCCGCGCGTTTGGTGCACACCCGGCCGATGCGGAAGCCCTTCTGCCCGCCGGGATGCTCCTCCATCAGCCGCAGCGTCGCGATCACCTCGCCATCGGGCGCCTCCAGCCAGAAGTGCCGGGTCTCGGCCAGCAGGTCGCGGCCGTCGAGTTCCGGATAGGGGCAGGCCTGCTCGACGACGAACACCTCGACCCGCAGCTTCAGCAGTTCGTAGAGCGTCGCCGCATCGAGATCCTTGGCCCAGGAGCGGCGCAGCGCGACCGTCACACCACTCCCGCGGGTTCCGGCTCGCCGGATTCGGTCTTGGTGGGGGTGCGGTCCAGGGCGGCGCGGCCGGCGTCGGCGCGGCCGTCCAGTCCGAGGACCTTGGTGCCGCGCTCCCACACCTCGTCGAACAGCTTCGGGTTCGTCGGACAGCTTGGTGCCCAGCGACGGGCACCATCTCCTTGAGCTTGGGCAGCCAGGACTGGTAGCGGTCGGCGAAGCAGCGCTCCATCACGTCGAGCATCGCCGGCACCGCGGTCGAGGCGCCCGGCGAGGCGCCGAGCAGACCGGCGATGGAGCCGTCGGCGGCGGCCAGCACCGTGGTGCCGAACTCCAGCACGCCCAGCGTCTTCGCATCCCGGCGGATCACCTGCACCCGCTGGCCGGCGATGTCGATGTCCCAGTCCGCACTCTCGACCGAGGGCGCGAACTCCCGCAGCGTCTCGACGCGGTCCGCCTCGGACAGCAGCAGCTCGCCGATCAGGTACTTCAGCAGCGGCATCTCGGTCAGCCCGACCCCGATCATCGACGCCAGGTTGTTCGGCTTGACCGACAGCGGCAGGTCGGTGACCTTGCCCGCCTTGAGGAACTTCGGCGACCAGCCGGCGAACGGGCCGAACAGCAGCCAGTCCTGTCCGTTGATCACCCGGGTGTCCAGGTGCGGCATCGACATCGGCGGGGCGCCCAGCGGCGGGAGTCCGTACACCTTGGCGTGGTGGCCGCCGGTCAGCTCGGGCTTGTTGGTGCGCAGCAACTCGCCGCTGACCGGGAAGCCGCCGAAGCCCTTGGCCTCTGTGATGCCGGACTTCTGCAGCAGCGGCAGCGCGCCGCCGCCGGCGCCGACGAACACGAACTTGGCGTTGCAGCTTGCGCTTCTCGCCGGTGCGGCGGTTGACGACCTTCACCGTCCAGCTGCCGTCGGACTGCTGGTCGCAGATCGCGCACCTCGTGGCCGAACAGCGTGGTCATGCCGCGTTCGGCGCCGAAGCCGAGCAGCTGCTTGGACAGCGACCCGAAGTCGACGTCGGTGCCGTCCTGGGTCCAGTTCAGCGCGACCGGGCTCGGTGAAGTCGCGCCCGGCGGCCATCAGCGGCAGCCGGCGGGCGAACTCGTCGGCGTCGTCGATGAACTCCATCGATGGCGAACAGCGGGTTGCGCGACCAGCGTGTCGCGGCGGCGGCGCAGGTAGTCGACGTTCTCGGCGCCGTGCACGAAGCTGACGTGCGGGATCGGGTTCAGGAAGCTGCGGACGTCGGGCAGCACGCCGTTCTCGAGGGCGTAGCGCCCAGAACTGGCGGGAGACCTGGAACTGCTCGTTGACGTTGACCGCCTTGGCGATGTCGATGGTGCCGTCGGGGTTCTGCGGGGTGTAATTCAGCTCGCACAGCGCCGAGTGGCCGGTGCCGGCGTTGTTCCACGGGTCGCTGCTCTCGGCGGCGGCGCGCGTCGAGGCGCTCGACCAGCGTGATCGACCAGTCCGGCTCGACCATGCGCAGCAAGGCGCCCAGGGTGGCGCTCATGATTCCCGCACCGACCAGCACGACGTCGGTCTTGGTCCGTTGTCTGACACCGCTTCGTCCTTCACTTCAGGCGATCCGCTCCTCCGACGGCCCGAGCCCGTGTGGCGGCTGTACCGGTAGCCAGGTTATCCCGCCACACCCCGATGTATACGGGCGAGTCAGCCAGCGCACGCACGTTAAGGTGAGCGTCGTGACGGCAGCGCAGGCCGAATGGGCTGACGACGTCCTCCCCGGCTACCAGCAGACCACGCTGGCACTGGGCGCCGATCCCGACGGCGAGGGCGACCTGTTCGCCACCCTGGTGCGCCGCGCCGATCGCCGCCCCGCGCCCGTCACGCCGTGCTGGCGGTGCACGGCTTCACCGACTACTTCTTCAACACCGAGCTCGCCGACCACTTCGCCGGCCGCGGGTTCGCGCTTCTACGCACTGGACCTGCACAAATGCGGCCGGTCCTGGCGCGACGGCCAGACCCCGCACTTCACCACCGACCTGGCCCGCTACGACCGCGAGCTCGAGCGTGCGCTGGCGGTCATCGCCGCCGAGAATCCCGGCGTCGTCGGTGCTGGTGTACGGGCACTCCGCGGGCGGGCTGATCGTGTCGCTGTGGCTGGACCGGGTGCGCCGGCGCGGCGCGACCGCGGCGCTGCGGTCTGGCGGGCCTGGTGCTCAACAGTCCCGTGGTTCGACCTGCACGGGCCGGCGATCCTGCGCACCCGGCTGACGTCGACGGCGATCGGGGCGATGTCCCGGGTGCGCAAGACCCGGGTGGTGCGCGGCACCGGCAAGGGCGGCTACGGGCTGACCCTGCACCGCGACTACCACGGCGAGTTCGACTACAACCTGCAGTGGAAGCCGCTCGGCGGATTCCCGGTCACCTTCGGCTGGATCCACGCCGTCCGGCGCGGCCAGGCCACGTTGCACCGCGGGCTGGACGTCGGGGTGCCGAACCTGATCCTGCGCTCGGACCACAGCGTGCCGGAGACCGACGGACCCGGACACCGATGCAGCGCGGCGACGCCGTGCTCGACGTCACCCAGATCGCCCGCTGGGCGGGCTGCATCGGCAACCGCACGACCGTCGTGCCGATCGCCGACGCCAAGCACGACGTGTTCCTGTCGCTGGCCGAGCCGCGGGCCGGCGGCCTACCGGGAACTGGCCGGCTGGCTGGACTCCTACGTCGAGCACCTCGACAAGCATCGCCGGCATCGGCCGGTCACGGATAAAGGGGATGCGTGGAGCACTTCGACCTCGCGATCATCGGAACCGGTTCGGGCAACTCGATTCTCGACGAGCGCTACGCCGACAAGAAGGTCGCGATCTGCGAGCAGGGCGTCTTCGGCGGCACCTGCCTCAACGTCGGCTGCATCCCGACCAAGATGTTCGTCTACGCCGCCGAGGTCGCCCAGACCGTGCGGGAGGCGGCGCCGATTCGGCGTGGACGCCCACATCGACGGCGTGCGGTGGAGCGACATCGTCTCGCGGGTTTTCGGCCGCATCGACCCGCTGGCGCATGGGCGGCGAGCACTACCGGCGGTCCTCGCCGAACGTCACGGTGTACGACAGCCACACCCGGTTCGCCGGGCCGCGCCGACGGCGGCTACCGGCTGCGCACCGACGACGGCGACGAGTTCACCGCCGACCAGGTCGTCATCGCCGCCGGGTCGCGGGCGATGGTGCCCGAGGCGATCGCCGGCTGCGGTGTCGATTTCCACACCAGCGACACGATCATGCGCATCGCTGAACTGCCCGAGCATCTGGTGATCGTCGGCGGCGGTTTCGTCGCCGCCGAATTCGCGCACGTCTTCTCGGCGCTGGGCAGCCGGGTCACCGTGGTGATCCGCGGCGGCACGCATGCTGTCGCACTGCGACGACACGATCTGCGAACGCTTCACCGACATCGCCGGCAAGAAGTGGGAGATCCGCAGCCACCGCAACATGGTCGGTGCGCACACCGAGACTCATCCGATGGTTCGCAGGTCGTCGTCGAACTCGACGACGGCTCCACCGTGCGGGCGACACGGTGCTGGTGGCCACCGGCCGCATCCCCAACGGCGATCTGCTCGACGCCGAGACGGTCGGCGTGGACGTCGTCGACGGCCAGGTGGTCGTCGACGAGTACCAACGGACAACGGCGCGAGGCATTTTCGCGCTCGGCGACGTGTCAGCTCGCAGTATCAGCTCAAGCATGTCGCCAACCACGAGGCCCGGGTGGTCCGGCACAACCTGCTGCAGGACTGGGACGACACCGACCACCTGATGCCATCGGATCACCGCTTCGTACCGTCGGCGGTGTTCACCGACCCGCAGATCGCGTGCGTGGGGCTCACCGAGAACGAGGCCCGCGCAGCCGGTTACGACATCAACGTCAAGGTCCAGGACTACGCCGACGTGGCCTACGGCTGGGCGATGGAGGACACCACCGGTTTCGCGAAGATCATCGTCGAGCGCGACACCGGCGTGATCCTGGGGGCGCACATCATGGGCCACCAGGCGTCGTCATTGATTCAGCCGCTGATCCAGGCGATGAGCTTCGGGCTGGCCGGGCAGGACATGGCCCGCGGCCAGTACTGGATCCACCCGGCGCTGCCCGAGGTCATCGAGAACGCTCTGCTGGCGCTGTGCGGCGAGCCGCCGTGGCCGCCGTCCAAGCGGCACTGATCGCCGGCGAGCTGCGTTCCTCCCGTCCGCCGACGGCAGTGTCGGCGGAAACACGCACGCTCGCGGGGATTGTGCGTCGGCGGAAGTGCGCAGGTCTCAGCCCTCGAGCTCGGCGCTCCACTTCTCCTCGATACGGCCGAACCGCCACACCAGCAGCGCCACGATCCAGGTCGCCACGAACATGCCGACGATGAAGAAGCCCGAGGGCGTTGAGGTCCAGACCGCCGATCCAGTCCCACACCCCGCCGGACCAGCCGAGCTGC
The DNA here is from genome assembly GCA_963753095.1 of uncultured Actinomycetota bacterium. GTDB lineage: Bacteria > Actinomycetota > Actinomycetes > Mycobacteriales > Mycobacteriaceae > Mycobacterium. The sequence continues at coordinate 258,492 of CAVWBC010000001.1, read as the reverse complement.
TGGGCCAGCAGGCTCAGCAATTCGACGGTGCCGATGATCAGTGCGACCGCGACGGACAGACCCGTCACGGTGATGTTGTAGTACACCTTGCGCACCGGCTTGGAGAACGCCCAGCCGTAGGCGAAGTTCATGAACGAGCCGTCGATGGTGTCCAGCAGGCTCATGCCGGCGGCGAAGATCACCGGCAGACACAGGATGGCGTACCACGGCAGGCCCGCCGGCGGCGCTGGTGCCGGCCAACACCAGCAGCGCGATCTCGGTGGCGGTGTCGAAGCCCAGCCCGAACAGCATTCCCAGCGGGTACATCTGCCACGACTTGCTGATCGAACGGGTGAAGCGCCCGAACACCCGGTTGAGCAGTCCCCGGTTGTTCAGCTGCTCCTCGAGGGCCGCCTCGTCGTAGCGGCCCGCGCGCATCGCGGTGAACACCCGCAGGATGCCGACCAGAATGACGATGTTGACGATCGCGATCAGGTAGAGGAACACCCCGGAAACGCTGGTGCCGATCAGCCCGGTGTAGTGGTGCAGCGCCGAGGAGTCGTCTTCGACGGGCCCGATCATCGCCCTGACGCCCAGCGAAATAACAGCGCCAGCACGAACACCACCGTCGAATGACCGAGCGAGAAGAAGAACCCGACGCCGAGTGGGCGCTGCCCGTCCTCCATCAGCTTGCGGGTGGTGTTGTCGATCGCGGCGATGTGGTCGGCGTCGAAGGCGTGCCGCATGCCGAGGGTGTAGGCGGTCAGGCCGACCCCGATGCCCAGCACCTTGTCCCCGAGGTTGAAATGCTCTGGCGCGACGAGGAATACGAGCGTCCCCCAGCCGATGACGTGCAGCGCGATGATCACGCCGAACATCGCGCCCAGCCGCGCCCATTCACGGCGCGTGAGCACGCTGCGAAGTCGGTCCCAGCGGGTCGCCGGCCGGGTCGACTCGACAGTTGCCACGTACCAGGACGCTATCAGCGCAGCGGCCTAATGCAAGCGATTCGCAGGATCTGATGCGAATGTCTCCGCAGGTATTTCTTGGCGATCGCCGCTGCCGGGGCGACACTGTTCTGGATGACAGCCACACCGCCCCCGGACGCGGCCGCGGTGGAGCGCATCGGCGAACTCCTGCGGGCGCGGGGACTGCGGCGCATGCCGTCACGGATCGCGGTGCTGGCCGTTCTGGAACCGGTCGACGGCCATCTGTCCGTCGCCGACATCCACCAGCGCATCCTCGACGCCACCCCGTCCGGCGCTGCGGCCCCGGACCTGGCCACGGTGTACCGCACCGTGACCACGCTGGTCGAGCAGGGCGTGCTGCACGCGCTGACCGTGGAGGGCGGTGTCAGCACCTACGGCCTGGCGGAGACCCCGCACCACCACGCGGTGTGCACCCGGTGCGGCACGATCATCGAGGTGCCCGCCAAGAGACTCTCGGCTGCGCTGGAGCACGCGATCGAGGGCAGTTCGTTCACACTGTCCGATCAGGCCGGCCTGACACTGCACGGGTTGTGCCCGCGCGTGCCAGCGCCGCACCGGCGGCTGATTCAGCCCGCGCTTCTTCTTCTCCCGCCAGGCCCGCTCGAAGGGCAGCCGCCAGGCATTCGGCGCGATGAGCTGGTGGATGGCGTTGGGACCCCAGGTGCCGACCGGATAGCTCTTGACCTGCGGCGGGTCCTCCAGCAGCTGCGTCGAGCGTGCCCATAGCGACTCGATGCCTTCGGCGGTGGTGAACAGCGTATGGTCGCCGCGCATCGCGTCCAGGATCAGCCGCTCGTAGGCCTCCAGCACGTCGGCCACCGACTCGGTTTCCTGGGTGGAGAACTGCATGGACAGCTTGTCGAGCTTCATCCCGGGTCCGGGGCGCTTGCCGTAGAACGACAACGACACCTTGGATTCGTCGGCGAGGTCGAAGGTGAGGTGGTCGGGGCCTTCCGAACCGACGCCCGAGCCGGCCGGGAACATGCGTGCGCGGCGCCTCCTTGAAGGCGATGGAGATGATCCGCTGACCCTGCGCCATCTTCTTGCCGGTACGCAGATAGATCGGCACACCGGCCCAGCGCCAGTTGTCGATCCCGACTTTGAGCGCGATGAACGTCTCGGTGTCGGAGTCCTTGGCCACACCGTCCTCGTCGCGGTAGCCGGTGTACTGGCCGCGCACCACGTCGGCCGGGTCGATCGGGCAGCATCGACCGAAATACCTTGTTCTTCTCCTCGCTGATGGCGCGGGGTTCCAGCGCGGTCGGCGGCTCCATCACGACGAACGCCATCACCTGGAACAGGTGGGTGACGACCATGTCCTTATAGGCGCCGGTGCTCTCGTAGAAATTGGCCCGGGTGTCCAGGCCGAGGGTCTCGGGGATGTCGATCTGGATGTGGTCGATGAAGTTGCGGTTCCAGATCGGCTCGAACAGGCCGTTGGCGAACCGGAACGCCAGAATGTTCTGCGCCGCTTCCTTTCCCAGGAAGTGGTCGATGCGGAAGATCTGCGACTCGTCGAAGGTGTCGTGGACGAAGTCGTTGAGTTCGATGGCGCTGGCCAGGTCGGTGCCGAACGGCTTCTCCATCACCACCCGGGACCGGTCCACCAGGTTCGGCGGCCTTGAGCATCGTGATGACCGACTGGGCGGCCTTCGGCGGCACCGACAGGTAGTGCAGCCGCTGCACGTCGGGGCCGAGCTTCTCCTCCGCGGCGTGCACCGCCGCGGACAGCGCCTCCGGCCCGGCGCTCTGCGGGATGTAAGTGACCCGCTCCGAGAAGTGCGCCCACTGTTCGGCGGTCAGCTTGCGGCTGCCGAATTGTATCGACCGCCGCCTTGGCCAGTTTCAGGAACTGCGCGTCGGTGAGTCCTCCAGCGAGGTGGCGACCACCCGGATATCGGGCGCCAGCGACGACTCCTCCAGGTACGCCAGTCCCGGGATCAGCTTGCGTTTGGCCAGATCTCCGGTGGCGCCGAAGAGCACGATGACATGCGGCTCGAGGGTTTCGACGTTACGGCGGTGCGGACGGGCTCCGGCGGCGGGATAAGCGACGGTCGGCAATTTATCGGGGGCCACACCGGGCATGATCGCACCCCGGCACCCCCCGTGCACACCCTCTCAGTCCAGAAACCCGTGCAGCAGCGCCGCGGATCCGGCGACGTGGGCCTGCATCGCCGCGGCCGCCGCGTCCGCGTCGCCGGCCAGAATCGCGATGACCACCGCCTCGTGCTGGTCGTCGGAGTGAGTGATGTTGCGGCGCAGCAACGGAATCTGGTCCAGCAAGGCGTTGAGCCGCATCCGGTTCTCGGCCACCAGCGGCACCAGCGACGGCGATGCCGCCGCTTCCGCGATCGCCAGGTGCAGCCGCGAATCCAGTCGGCGGTAGTCGTCGGCGGCGGCACCGCGGACGTCGGCCAGCCGCGTACATCAGTCCTTCCCGCTCCGCGGCACTCAGCGTGCGGCCGGCTGCCATCCGGGCCGCGCCGACTTCGAGAATCTCCCGCAGCCGCAACGCGTCGTCGAGCTGGGCGCGACTGACCCCGACCGCCCCGCCCGTCGGCGCCGGCAGTTCGTCGGCCAGGAAGGTGCCGCCGTAGCGGCCGCGCCGCGACACCAGATACCCGGCGTCGGCCAGGGACTTGATCGCCTCTCGGACCGTGTCCCGGCTGACTCCGAGCCGGGCGGCGAGTTCACGTTCGGACGGCAGGCAGTCTCCGGGCGCCAACACGCCGAGCCGGATCGTCTGCAGCAGCCGGGCCGACGGTGTCCTCGAAGGCGTTGCCGGGCCGCACCGGACGCAGCAATGCCGCATTGACCATCGCCGGATCAGATCAGCATCGGCCGATTCCCGGGTCGCTGCGCTCCTGCCCGCCGAAGCCATCGGTGGCGTCCCCTACAGCGGGGTGACGTAGGCGGAGCAGATGCCGCCGTCGACCATGAAGGTCGAGGCGGTGATGAACGACGCGTCGTCACTGGCCAGGAACGCCACCGCCGCGGCTAGTTCCTCGGGCTCGGCGAAGCGGCCCAGCGGCACGTGCACCAGCCGTCGGGCGGCCCGCTCGGGATCCTTGGCGAACAGCTCCTGCAGCAGCGGAGTGTTCACCGGCCCGGGGCACAGCGCATTGACCCGAATCCCCTGACGCGCGAACTGAACTCCGAGTTCTCGCGACATCGCCAGCACGCCGCCCTTCGACGCGGTGTAGGAGATCTGCGACGTCGCCGACCCGACCACCGCCACGAACGAGGCGGTGTTGATGATCGAGCCCTTCTGTGCCGGCACCATGTGGCGCAACGCCGCCCGGCAGCACAGATAGACCGACTTGAGGTTGACGTCCTGCACCCTCTGCCAAGCCGGAAGTTCAGTGTTCTCGATCAGGTCGTCGTCGGGCGGCGAGATCCCGGCGTTGTTGAAGGCGATGTCGACCGAGCCGTGGGTCTTGGCCGCGGTGTCGAAGAGGTTGTCGACGGCGATCTCGTCGGCGACGTCGACAGGCACGAAGGTCCCGCCGAGCTCGTCGGCGACGGGCTTGCCCGTCTTCGGATCGATGTCGCCGATGACGATCGTCGCGCCTTCGGCGTGCATGCGCTTGGCCGCTGCCAGCCCGATGCCGCTGGCGCCGCCGGTGATCACGGCGACTTTTCCGGCCAGCCGCTGGGTGAGATCGACTCTGGATGGGGTCATGGGGCCTCTCCGATAGCGAAGAACACGTTTTTGGTTTCGGTGAAATGCTCCGGTGCGTCCGGTCCGAGCTCGCGGCCCAGGCCGGATTGCTTGAACCCGCCGAAGGGTGTGGTGTAACGGACCGACGAGTGCGAGTTGACGCTGAGGTTGCCCGACTCGACCGCCCGGGAGACCCGCAGCGCGCGGGACAGGTTGTCGGTCCAGATCGATCCGGACAAGCCGTACTCGCTGGCGTTGGCCAGCGCGATCGCATCGGCCTCGTCCTCGAACGGCAGCACGGTGACCACCGGGCCGAAGATCTCCTCGGTGACGGTCCGGTCGGTGCGCGCCGGCGTGAGCACCGTCGGCGGGAACCAGAAGCCCGGGCCGCTGGGTGCGGAACCGCGGAACGCCACCGGTGCGTCGTCGGGCACGTAGCCGGCCACGGTGTCGAAGTGCTTGCGGGACACCAGCGGTCCCATCTCGCTGTCCCGTAGTGCGGGGTCACCTACCACCACACCTTTTACCGCGGGCTCCAGCAACTCCATGAAACGGTCGAACACGCTGCGCTGCACCAGGATCCGGCTGCGCGCGCAGCAGTCCTGCCCGGCGTTGTCGAACACGCCATAGGGCGCGGTGGCGGCTGCCTTCTCCAGATCGCAGTCGTCGAAGACGATGTTGGCGCTCTTGCCGCCGAGTTCCAGGGTGACGCGCTTGATCTGGGCCGCGGCGCCGGCCATGACGTGGACGCCGACCTCGGTGGAACCGGTGAAGACGATCTTGCGCACATCCGGGTGACTGATGAACCGCTCCCCGACCACCGACCCCTTGCCGGGCAACACCTGGAACAGCCCGTCGGGCAGCCCGGCCTCGGCCGCCAGCTCTCCGAGGCGCATCGTGGTCAGCGGGGTGATCTCGGCCGGCTTGACCAGAACCGCGTTGCCCGCGGCCAGTGCGGGCGCGAAACCCCACGACGCGATCGTCATCGGGAAGTTCCACGGCGCGATCACGGCGACCACACCGAGTGGTTCATGGAACGTCACATCGAGACCGCCGGCGACGGGAATCTGCTTGCCGGACAACCGCTCCGGGGACGCGGCATAGAACTGGAGGACGTCACGGACGTGGCCCGCCTCCCACTCGGCGTTGCCGAGCACGTGGCCGGAGTTGGCGACTTCCAGGGCGGCCAGTTCGTCGACGTGGGCGTCCACCACCGCGGCAAAGGACCGCAACGCGGCGGCCCGCTCGGCCGGAGCCTGTGCGGCCCATGCCCTCTGCGCGACCTTGGCGCGGGCGACGGCGTCGTCGACGGCCGCGGCGTCGAGGAGTTCGACGGTGCACAGCACCTGCTCGGTGGCCGGGTTGATCAGCTCGACGCTGGCGGTCACAGGTTGGCCCTCTCCGTCGCGTACTCGCGTGCCGCGTCCACTACGCCGGCGAACAGCCGCAGATCGTCCAGGGTCTCCTCGGGATGCCACTGCACCCCGACGACGAAGTCGTGGCCCGGCATCTCGACCGCCTCGATCACGCCGTCGCTGTCGCGCGCGCTGATCACCAGGCCGTCGCCGAGCCGGTCGATCGCCTGATGGTGATAGCACTGGGCCTGCGAGCTCCCCCCGATCAGGCCGGCCAGCCTGCTCCCCTCGACCGTGCCGCACCTCCGAGGTGGAGAACACCGCGTTGCCCTGCTGGTGGCGGGTGTGGCCGACGATCTCCGGCAGATGCTGGTGCAGCGTGCCGCCCAGGGCGACGTTGAGCACCTGAACGCCGCGGCAGATCCCCAGCACCGGCATCCGGCGGCGCAGCGCGGCGGCCAGCAGCGCGAACTCCCAGGCGTCGCGGTCGCGCGCGGGCTCGTCGGTACTCGGGTGGGGTTCGTGGCCGTAGGCGGCGGGGTCGACGTCCTTGCCGCCGGTGATGACCAGACCGTCCAGGCCGTCGAGCACCCGCGCGGCGATATCGGCGTCCACCGGCTGCGGCGGCAGCAGCGTCGCGATGCCGCCGGCCAGCGTGACGCCGTCGATGTAGATGCCGGGCAGGAAGCTGGCGTGCACGTCCCACACCCCGGTCTGGGCCTGCTGCAGATAGGTGGTCAGGCCGACCACGGGCGGAGCCAGTGCTCGGCTTCACAGGCGTTCAAAACCACGCACCCTCTCCCAATCGGTCACGGCCGCGTTGAACGCCGCCAGTTCGACGCGCGCGTTGTTGAGGTAGTGCTCGACGACCTCGTCGCCGAACGCCTCCCGCGCCACCGCCGACTCGGCGAACAGCTCGGCAGCCTCGGCCAGCGTGGTCGGAAGACGTTCCGCGCCGCTGGTATACGCGTTGCCCGCGCATGGCTCGGGCAGTTCGAGTGCGTGGTCGATGCCGTACAGGCCGCCGGCGATCAGCGCGGCGACGGCCAGGTACTGGTTGACGTCGCCGCCGGGCGCCCGGCACTCCATCCGCATGCCGTGCCCGTGACCGACCACCCGCAGCGCGCAGGTGCGGTTGTCCATCCCCCACGCCACGGCGGTGGGTGCGAAGCTGCCGTCGACGAAACGCTTGTAGGAGTTGATGTTCGGCGCGTAGAACAGCGTCAGCTCCCGCAACGTCGCCAGCTGGCCCGCCATGAAGCTGCGGAACATCGGCGACATGCCCAGCGGGTCATCGTCATCAGAAAACACAGCCGAACCATCGTCACCCCGGAACGAGAGGTGGATATGGCAGCTGTTGCCCTCGCGCTCATCGTATTTCGCCATAAAGGTCAGACTCTTGCCGTGCTGGTCGGCGATCTCCTTGGCGCCGTTCTTGTACAGGGTGTGGTTGTCGCAGGTGACCATCGCCTCGTCGTAGCGGAAGCCGATCTCCTGCTGGCCGAGATTGCACTCACCCTTGACGCCCTCGCAGTACAGGCCCGCGCCCTCCATCCCGCGGCGGATGTCGCGCAGCAACGGTTCCATCCGGGTGGAGGCCAGCATCGCGTAGTCGATGTTGTAGTCGGTGGCCGCGGTCAGTCCGCGGTAGCGCTTCGACCAGGCGTCGCGGTAGGAGTCGTCGAACACCATGAATTCCAGCTCGGTGGCGGCGACCGCGCCCATGCCGCGCGCCGCCAGCCGGTCAAGTTGGCCGCGCAGGATGCTGCGCGGCGCAGGCAGCACCGGGCTGCCGTCGTGCCAGCCGAGGTCGGCCATCACCAATGCGGTGCCCGGCAGCCACGGGATGGTCCGCAGGGTCGAGAAGTCGGGCGTCATCACCATGTCGCCGTAGCCGGCCTCCCAGCTCGACATCGCATAGCCGTTGACGGTGTTCATGTCGACGTCGACGGCCAACAGGTAGTTGCAGCACTCCGCGCCGTGCGCCGCCACGTCGTCGACGAACAGCCGCGCCGAGATCCGCTTTCCGGTCAACCGACCCTGCATGTCGGTGAACGCGACGATCACCGTGTCGATGTCACCGGATGCCACCAGCTGGTTCAGCTCGGCCTGTGTCAACACGTGCGCCCCCCTCTCGCGAATGAGTCCGACGGAAAGTCAACCACTGCAGGCGACGCCGTCACGCGCCTCGCCCATCAGGTTTACACAAACGTCACTCCAAAGGTAGGACACCAGACCAATAGCACTCTATTGTCCCTACTCAGGGAGCGCCGGTCGACGCCTCTCTCCTACACCCGCCCAGAAGGAGACGCGCTGTGCCCGAGGGTCACGATCTACTCGACGACGACGAAAAACATCTCGCCAGCCTGGGCTACACCCAGGAACTGCACCGGTCCTGGTCCGGCTTCAGCAACTTCGCCATCTCGTTCTCGATCATCTCCATCCTGGCCGGCTGCTTCACCTCGTTCGGCCTGGGCTGGAACAACGGCGGTCCGGCCGCGATCGCCTGGGGCTGGCCGATCCTGTCTGTCTTCATCCTGATGATCGGTCTGTGCATGTCCGAGCTCGTCTCGGCGTTCCCGACTTCTGGCGGAATCTATTGGTGGGCAGCCAGACTCGGTGGGCCCAAAGCCGGTTTCTACACCGGCTGGCTCAACCTGATCGGCCTGATCGCCATCCTGGCGTCGGTCGCCTACGGCAGCGCGACGTTCCTGGATCTGACGCTGGGGACGTTCAGCGAGAGCTGGCTGGCCGGCTACAGCCTGACCCGGACGTTCGTCATGTTCCTCGTCATCTTGGTGGTCGTCGCGACGATCAACATCTTCTCCAGCCATATGCTGGCCGTGATCAACAACATCTCGGTGTGGTGGCACGTGATCGGCGCGGCCGCGGTCATCGTGATCCTGTGGATGATCCCCGAACAGCACGCCAGCTTCTCGACGGTGTTCGCCACTACCGTCAACAACACCGGCTTCTTCGGTGGGTCCACTTCGGGTTTGACCTTCCTGCTGTTCGTCCTGCCGATGTCGGCGATCCTGACGCAGTACACGATCACCGGATACGACGCGTCGGCACACCTGTCCGAGGAGACCAAGAGCGCGGCCGACGGTGCCGCCAAGGGCATCTGGCGCTCGATCTTCTACTCCACGATCGGCGGCTGGATCCTGCTGCTGAGCTTCCTGTTCGCCGTGCAGGACGTCGACGGAGTAACAGCCGGCGGCGGCGCGGTGGTCACGATCTTCAACCAGGCCATGAGCTCGAAGTGGGTGGTCGCCGTGCTGCTCATCTCGACAGCCGGTCAGCTGTTCTGCACCACCGCGTGCCAGACGAGTGCATCGCGCATGCTGTTCGCGTTCAGCCGCGACCGCGCCGTCCCAGGGCATCAGCTGTGGTCCAAGCTGAGCGCCAAGAAGGTGCCGTCCAACGCCGTCATGGTGACCGCCGGCATCGCGGCCCTTCTCACCCTGCCCGCGCTGGTGAAAGTCGATATCAACGGCGCCCCGGTGCCGATCGCCTTCTTCGCGGTGGTCTCGATCGGCGTGGTGGGCCTGTACCTCTGCTTCGCGGTGCCGATCTACTACCGCTGGAAAGCCGGCGACTCGTTCCCGATCGGACGATGGAACCTGCGCGGGCACCACAAGTGGATGGCACCGCTGGCGCTGGCCGAGATCATCATCACCTCGATCATCGCGATGTTCCCCACCTCGATCGGTGGCGCGCCGTGGGATGCCAGCTTCGAGTGGAAGTTCGTCAACTACACCCCGTTGGTGGTGGGCGGTGTGCTGATCCTGCTGTGGATCTACTGGCACGCGTCGGTGAAGAACTGGTTCACCGGTCCGATCAAGCAGGTCGACCTCAGCGGTGAGGAATTGGAGGGCGTTTCCTAGTTCGCACTGGAGACCAACCACCCGGCCCGCCGCGAGGTAGGGTCCCGCGCCCCTCGTGCCTCCCGGCCGAGGGGCGCGGTTGGTGAGCAACGTCCCAGCATCGGCCCTCCGACGGTTGAAACCCGTGCCTCCGGGGTAAATACCAGCGGCAAGCACAGCGAGGAATCGGGGTAGGGTCGGATCAATGTGCGGAGCTGCCGGTGAGGTCCGTCTCGACGACCAGAAACCTGACATCTCGGCGGTGGCCGCCATGGCGCAGGCCATGTCACCCCGCGGCCCCGACGGGGCCGGCGTGTGGTCGCAGGGTCGCGTCGCACTCGGTCACCGGCGACTGAAGATCATCGACCTGTCCGAAGCCGGCGCCCAGCCCATGGTGGACGCCGAACTCGGGCTGTCCATCGCCTGGAACGGCTGCATCTACAACTACGAGGCGCTGCGCGACGAGCTCGCAGCCCGCGGCTACCGGTTCTTCTCCCACAGCGACACCGAGGTGCTGCTCAAGGCGTACCACCATTGGGGTGATCGGTTCGTCGATCACCTGCACGGGATGTTCGCCTTCGCCATCACCGAACGCGACAGCGGCCGGGTGCTGCTCGGACGGGACCGCCTCGGCATCAAACCGATGTACATCACCTCCGACGCCCACCGCATCCGGTTCGCCTCGACGCTGCCGGCGTTGGTGGCCGGCGGCGGTGTCGACACCCGCATCGACCCGGTCGCGCTGCACCACTACCTCACATTCCACTCGGTGGTGCCTCCGCCGCTGACGATCCTTCGCGGCGTGCGCAAGCTGCCGCCGGCGTCGCTGCTGGCGATCGAGCCCGACGGCAGCAGGACCACCACCACCTACTGGGCTCCCGACTTCACCCGCCGGACCGACCGTGCCGAGTGGTCCGAACGCGACTGGGAGGATGCGGTTCTCGATGCGCTGCGCACCGCCGTGCGCCGACGGCTGGTCGCCGACGTGCCGGTCGGGTGCCTGCTGTCCGGCGGGGTGGACTCCAGCCTGATCGTCGGGTTGCTCGCCGAGGCCGGCCAGACCGGACTGCAGACGTTCTCGATCGGCTTCGAGTCCGTCGGCGGCGTCAAGGGCGACGAGTTCGTCTATTCCGACATCGTGGCCGACCGATTCGCCACCGACCACCATCAGATCCGTATCGACACCGCGCGGATGCTGCCCGCTCTCGAAGGCGCGATCGGCGCGATGAGCGAACCCATGGTCAGCCATGACTGTGTGGCGTTCTACCTGCTCAGCCAGGAGGTCGCCAAACATGTCAAGGTGGTCCAGTCCGGTCAGGGCGCCGACGAGGTGTTCGCCGGCTATCACTGGTATCCACCGATGGGCGAACCCGATGCGGCCACGGTCGCCGGTTCCGTCACCCGCTACCGCGCGGCGTTCTTCGATCGCGACCACAGCGGCGTCGACGCCCTGGCCGCCGAGGGCCTCGTCGCCGGCGACGATCCCAGCGGGGCCTTCGTCACCGAGCACTTCGCCCGCGCCGGCGCGGAGACCGGGGTTGACCGGGCGCTGCGCCTGGACACCACCGTGATGCTCGTCGACGATCCGGTCAAACGGGTCGACAACATGACCATGTCGTGGGGACTCGAGGGCCGAGTGCCGTTCCTCGATCACGAACTTGTCGAGCTCGCCGCGAGCTGCCCACCGGAGCTCAAGACCGCGCACGGCGGCAAGGGCGTGCTGAAAGAGGCTGCGCGCCGGGTTATCCCGGCCGAGGTGATCGACCGGCCGAAGGGCTACTTCCCCGTTCCGGCGCTCACCCACCTCGAGGGTCCGTATCTGGACATGGTCCGCGACGCGCTGTACGCGCCACAGGCCAAGGAGCGCGGCCTGTTCCGGCCCGAGGCCGTCGAACGCCTGCTCGCCGATCCCAACGGCCGGCTCACCCCGCTGCGCGGCAACGAGCTGTGGCAGATCGCGTTGCTCGAACTCTGGTTGCAGCGACACGGCATCACGGGGCCGGTCGCATGAACGACCTCATGCCAGGTGGTGACCACCCAGAGGCGATCACGCTGGGTCTGCACGATGCGTCGCCGCAGGACATGGTCGATGAGATGGCCGACGACGTGGTGCTCGAACTCGGTTGGGGCCGATTGATTTTCGGGCAGACTTTCGCCGACCCGGACAAGCTCGCCGCGGTGCTGCAGCAGGAGGAGCGGGGCCGCCGCGACATCTGCATCTACGCGCGCGAATCCCACGTGCTGGTGGCCAAGTCCCCGGCCGAGTTGTTCATCGACCCCAGCCACACCTATCGGCTGCGGTTTATCGATGCCGACGCGGACGACCGCGCGCCGGTCGGGTTCACCGTGCGGGCGCTGCACGACAAGTCTGAAGCCGACGCGATCAACCGGGTGTACGTGCGGTGCGGCATGGTGTCCGCCCCCACCGAGGTGATCTGGAACAACCATCTGCACGCCGATGCCGTCGAGTATCTGGTCGCGGTGCGTGACGACGGATCGGTGATCGGCACCGTCACCGGCGTCGACCACAAACGGCTGTTCAACGATCCCGAGGACGGTTCGAGTCTGTGGACGCTGGCCGTCGAACCGTCGGCGAGCCTGCCCGGCGTGGGGGCCGCCCTGACTCGCGCCCTGGCCAGAACCTTCCGTGGGCGCGGCCGGGCCTACCTGGATCTGTCGGTGGCGCACGACAACGAGGCCGCGATCGGGCTGTACGAGAAGCTCGGCTTCCAGCGCGTGCCCGTGCTTGCCGTCAAGCGCAAGAACGCGATCAACGAGCCGCTGTTCACCCACGCCCCCGAAACCGTCGACGATCTCAACCCCTACGCTCGGATCATCGCCGACGAGGCCATGCGCCGGGGCATCCACGTCGAGGTGATCGACGCCGAGACCGGCGAGATGCGGCTGTCACACGGTGGGCGCAGCGTGGTGACCCGGGAGTCGTTGAGCGAGTACACCTCAGCGGTCGCAATGAGCCGCTGCGACGACAAGCGGCTGACCCGCCGCATCGTGTCGGAGGCGGGCATCAGGGTGCCCAAGGGCCGGCTGGCGACCTTCGACGAGGGGGACCACGCCTTCCTGGCCGAGGTCGGTGACGTCGTGGTGAAACCGACCCGCGGCGAGCAGGGCAAGGGCATCACCGTCGGCATCGACGATCCCGCCGACCTGGACGCCGCGCTGGCCCGAGCCCGCGCACAGCACCCCGAGGTGCTCATCGAGCAGCGCGCCGACGGTGACGACCTGCGACTGGTGGTGATCAACGGCAAGGTGGTGGCGGCCGCGCTGCGCCGGCCCGCCGAGGTGGTGGGCACCGGCACGCACACCATTCGGGAGCTGATCGAGACGCAGAGCCGGCGCCGCGCCGCTGCCACTGGGGGCGAGTCGCGGATCCCGCTCGACGAGGTCACCGAGGCGACGGTGCGCGAGGCGGGCTGGTCACTGGATGACGTGCTGAGAGAAGGCGAGCGATTACGGGTTCGCCGGACGGCCAACCTGCATCAGGGCGGCACCATCCACGATGTGACAGCCGAGGTTCATCCCGAGTTGCGTCGGGTCGCCGTGGCCGCCGCTGAGGCCGTCGGCATCCCGGTGACCGGCATCGATCTGCTGGTCCCTGACGTCGCGGCCGATGAGTACGTGTTCGTCGAGGCCAACGAACGGCCCGGCCTGGCCAATCACGAGCCGCAACCGACTGCGCAGGCGTTCGTCGACTTCCTCTTCCCCGGTCAGCCGGGGTTGCCGCAGGCCTGGACGCCGGAGGAGCCCAAGCCGTTCGACTGAGCTCACCAGGTGCTGGTGCGCAGCACGATCTCCGCGGCCAACTGCGCGGTGGACTCGGCGGCGTTGCGCCGGCCGGTGAACTCGACCAGCCGGTAGTCGCTGTAGACGTAGCGCTGGCTGGCCTTGGCGGCCGCCCGGGCCGCCGGATTGCTGACCAGTGCGGTGGTGTTGATCTCGACCGGCGGGCAGTTCTCGTCGCGGACCACACCGTCCTGGTCGGGCACGCGCGGGTGGCCGCGGTCGATGACCACCAGACCGGTGAACCGGTCGAGCCGGGTCGCGGCGAGCTCCCATGCCAGATCGGCACCGGCCCGGTCGCCGACCAGCACCCCCCAGCGCACATCGAGAGCGTCAAGGATCCCGACCACGGCCTTGGGGTGCAAGCGAGGGTCGGCTCCGATGACAACCGTTCGCGTGGAAGCGGTGTGCAGCCGCTGACACACCGCGTCGTACGCGGCGGGTGCATGCTGAGCAGCGCCCAGCACGACGACGAAGGGCCCCTTCTCCGGGCCAGTCATGCTCACCGGAACGCCGAACCCGTCGACAGTCACCATTGTCGAAGGCATTTGGCCACGCTACTGGACAGCCACCTTCCGGCGGGCGGTTTCCAGACGGTCTCTCAGGCGGTTTTCAGAAAGACCGAATCTTCGCGGCCTGTTTCGCGACGACGTCCAAGAACGTCTGCGGCAGTGACGCTTTGGCTTCGATTCTCGGATCCGCTGCCGGAAAGGCGATCCCGAACATCGCGAGTGAGCCGATGTTCTGGAAAGCCATGTAAACGCTGCTGGGCGAACCCTGCAGCTGCATCGTCTGCTGATACGCCAGCGTCCCGTTCTCCACACCGGGCAGCCGGGTGGTGGTGATGGGAATTCCCTCGGAGTTGGGGTCGAACAAGGCCTCGAAACTCGCGCAGCGATCCGCCGCGGCTTCCAGCTGCGCCAGGTCCAACGGCCAGGACAGCACGTTCATCACGATGCGGGCGCCGTCGTAGGACACCGCGTACTTGGTGGCGCTGCCCGGGCCGCGCTCGGCCGATCTGGCGATCACGTTGGTCAGCGCGTTGGCGCAGCCTTCCGGCCGGGACAGCATCGACCCGGGACCGCCGGCGCCGTCGGGCTCACCGGGATGCTCGGTGATGCGGTCGAACTGGACGCCGGACGGAAAGTCCGCACCCGTGAGCGTGACCTTGTCCAGGGTGGCGCCCGGCCAGGTCGCGGTGCCGTCCACGGTGGTGCCACACCCCGCCAGCACCAGCACGGCCACCGTCGCGACCGCGACAACTCCCCCACGCAGCATGCGCTACAGGCTACCGACGCAGCGCTGTCGTGACGGTCGGGCGTACCGGCGCGCCGCCGTCGACCAACGCCAGCACCGCATCGATGTCGACGTGCGCGGCCAGCAGGTCGGCCATCAGGTCGAGCTGGGCGTCCCGGCGCGCCCCGACACTGACATCGGCGGCGACGGTGAAACCATCGCGACCGGCCGCGACGGCGGCCGCCGCCAGCCAGCTCCGGCGGAACTCGTCGTTGTCGAACAATCCGTGCCAGTGGGTGCCGAACACGGCGGCCCGGACATAGCCGGCCGGGTGGCCGCCGGCGGAGAACCAGCCGTCCTCGGTGCAGCGCACCACCTGCCCGTGGTGAATCTCGTAGCCCGTCAGCGGGGCGTCCCAGCGGCGCAGCTCCTTGTCGGGGGCGAACTCGACGTCGGCGTCGAGCAGGCCCAGTCCCGCGACGGTGCCGCTGCGGGATTCGACGGTGTCGTCGATGCGCCGGCACAGCATCTGGAAGCCGCCGCAGATTCCGAGCACCGCCCGACCGGATCGGACATGCGCCGCGACGGCGTCGGCCAGTCCCCGGTCGCGTAGCCACTGCAGGTCGGCGACGGTGGACTTGCTGCCCGGGATCACGACCACGTCGACGTCGGCGATGTCGGCCGGGTCGGTGACCCACCGGACCAGCACGCCCGGCTCGCAGGCCAGCGCTTCGACGTCGGTGGAGTTGGAGATGCGTGGCAGCCGGATCGCGCCCACCCGCAACCACTGCTGCCCGCGTGGCGCCCCGGGCACCCCGACCACCTCGCCGGCCAGCACCGACACCGAGTCCTCGGCGTCGAGCCACAGCTCGTCGCTGTAGGGAACCACCCCGTAGGTGGGCCGCCCGGTCAGCGCTGCCAACTGTTCGAGCCCGGGCGCCAGTAGCGCGGGGTCGCCGCGGAATTTGTTGACGATGAAGCCGGCGATCAGCGCCTGATCCTCCCGGGACAGCACGGCGACGGTGCCGAACAGGTGGGCCAGCAGCCCGCCGCGGTCGATGTCGCCGACCACCACGACGGGGATGTTCGCCGCCCGCGCCAGCCCCATGTTGGCCAAATCCGTTGCGCGTAGATTGATCTCGGCGGGCGAACCGGCACCCTCGCAGAGCACCACGTCGAATTCGGCTCGCAGGCCCGCCAGTTCCTCGGCCACCACACCGGCCAGCCGGTCGCGGTGCGCGATGTAATCGCCGGCGCTGACGGTGCCGACCGGGTGGCCCCGCACCACCAGTTGCGACGTGCGGTCGCTGCCGGGCTTGAGCAGGACGGGGTTGAACCGCACGCTGGGCGCCAGGCCGGCCGCGCGGGCCTGCATGCCCTGCGCGCGGCCGATCTCACCGCCGTCGACAGTGACCACCGAGTTGTTGCTCATGTTCTGCGCCTTGAAGGGCGCCACCCGAATTCCCTTGCGCGCCAGCAACCGGCACAGGCCGGCCACCACCATCGACTTGCCGGCATCGGACGTGGTGCCGGCGACCAGCAGCGCGCCGCCGCTCACATCTCTCCGGCGACTGTGCGGTTTCGTACGCGACACGCCGAGGGCGGCGTATCGAACTGCACATTCGCCACAATCACGGCAGGGTCAGGATGTCGGCACCGTCCTCGGTGACGACGAGGGTGTGCTCGAACTGGGCGGTCCACTTGCGATCCTTGGTGGCCACCGTCCAGCCGTCGTCCCAGATCTCGTAGTCCAGCGAGCCGAGGTTGATCATCGGTTCGATGGTGAACGTCATGCCCGGCTCGAGGATCGTCTCGACGCTGGGCTGGTCGTAGTGCAGCACCACCAGTCCGTTGTGGAAGGTGGTGCCGATACCGTGGCCGGTGAAGTCGCGAACCACGTTGTAGCCGAACCGGTTTGCGTATGCCTCGATGACCCGGCCGACCACCGACAGCGCGCGGCCCGGTTTGACGGCCTTGATGGCGCGCATCGTCGCCTCATGGGTGCGCTCGACGAGCAGCCGGTGTTCCTCGCTGACGTCACCGGCCAGGAAGGTGGCGTTGGTGTCACCGTGCACTCCGTCGATGTAGGCGGTGACGTCGATGTTGACGATGTCACCGTCGGAGACGACGGTCGAGTCCGGGATGCCGTGGCAGATGATCTCGTTCAACGAGGTGCAGCAGGACTTCGGGTAACCCTTGTAGCCCAGCGTCGACGGGTAGGCGCCGTGGTCGACCATGTACTCATGGGCGATGCGGTCGAGCTCGTCGGTCGTCACCCCGGGTGCCACCGCCTTGCCGGCCTCGGCGAGCGCGCCGGCCGCGATCCGGCCGGCGATGCGCATCTTCTCGATGACCTCGGGTGTCTGCACCCACGGCTCGCTGCCCTCCTGAACGGTCTGCTTGCCGACGTATTCGGGGCGCTCGATCGTCTTGGGGACCGGCAGGGTCGGCGAGACGACCCCGGCACGAAGGGCACTGCGAACGGACATGTTCCCAGCCTAACGGCGACCCAGCAGTGGCCGCTTGGGGCCGCGCACGTTCACCGACCCCATCACGACCCGTCCGGTCAGCACCACATGCGGGGTGCCCTCGGCCGGCGGATCCTTGCGGCGGTCCCGGGCGCTGCCGCCGTAGACGGTGACATCGTCGATCGAAGCGCTGGCGCTCCCGGGCAGGCGGATGTCCAGCGAGCCCCGCACCAGGTCCAACTCGATCACCACCACCGGACCGGCGAACCGGGCGTTGGTGAGGTCGAGGGTCACCGAGCCCATCCGGCGCACCAGCGCGAGCCGGGTCGGCACGATCCATTCCCCGTGCCGCTTGAGCGAGCCCATCCAGCCGCGCAACTCCACCCGGTCGGTCGCCGAGGTCACGATGGCGCCCGGTCCGGGCAGGTCGTCGACCAGTACGTCGAGCTCGGGGCGCATCCGGGCCGCCGACACCTGCGCCGAGCGCTCCTCGAACTCGCCGATGTCGATCAGCCCCAGCGCCACCGCGTTGTGCAGCCGCCGCAGCGTTCCGTTGCGGTCGGCGTCGGAGACCCGCAGGGCGGGGGTGTTGTCGATTCCGGTCATGGCCAGTCCAATTTACCTTCGCCTCCTGCACTAGCGTGGTCGCCCATGTCGGGTCTTCCGCGCCGAGTGGTGCTGATCGGGGCCGCGGTCGCCCCGGTGGCCGCCTGCAGCGCCGCCAACGAGAAGCACAACCGCGCGCCGTCGGCACCGGCGGCCGGCCAGGTGCTGGCTCCGGCGGCCGAGATTCCGGTCGGCTCCGGCCGGATCGTCGGCGACACCATCGTGACGCAGCCCGCCGCCGGCGTATTCCACGGGTTCGTCGCCCGGTGCACGCATGCCGGATGCGTCCTCACCGAGGTGATCGACGCCCAGATCGTCTGTCCGTGCCACGGCAGCAAGTTCGGCCTCGACGGGGCCGTGGTCCGGGGACCTGCGACTCAGCCGCTGGTGGCGGTGCAGGTCAGGGTGCGGAACAACTCCATCGTCGCGGGCTGAGGTCGCGCTCGGTCACCGAGCGGCATGCGCGGTGGCGATATCGGTGAGCTCGGACGCTCGCCCGAACAGGTAGCCCTGGGCCAGACCGCACCCGGCCGTGAACACCGTCTGGGCCTGCTCGGCGGTTTCGATTCCTTCGGCGATCACGGTGAGGCCCTGGGCCTCGCACAGCCCGATGACCGACCGGTACAGCGCTGCGTTTCGCCGCGGCTCGACGCCGGCTGCGAGGCCTCGGTCGAGCTTCACGATCTGGACGGGTAACTCGTGCAGATACGTCAGCGAGTTGTAGCCCGCTCCGAAGTCATCCAGGGCCACTCTGATGCCCAGTGCGTTCAAGCGCCTGATGGCTGCGGCGCCCTCCGCGAGGTCGACGATGGGAACCGACTCGGTGATCTCAAGGACGAGCCGGTGCGGCGATATGCCCTGTCGCTCCAATGTGCGGGTGATGACACCTTCGAACTCGGCGCTGCCGAGTCGCGCGGCGCCGATGTTGACGTGAAGATCCAGATCGAGTCCGGCGGCCTGGATCTGCGCGCAGGCCTGATCGAGCACCATCGCATCGAGGTGCGCGCCCATGCCATTGGCCTCGGCCAGCGAGACGAACGTCTCGGGGGGAATGCGCATCCCGCTGGGTGCCGTCCACCGGGCAAGCGCCTCGACCGCGACTGGATTACCGTGCGGGAGTGTGACCACGAGTTGATACTTGAGCGAAAAGCCCTGTGGTACAGCACCATTGGCTTGTCGTAGCGCTGTCGGAAAGTCCTCCGAGACACTGAACGCCGGTCGGTAGACGACGGCGGTATCCTTGCCCAGCCGCTTACCGGTGTACATCGAGATGTCGGCCTGCCTGAGCAGGTCGTCGGACGTCGGCGGAAGGCCGTCGTGCCCTGGGCTGACCAGGCCCATGCTGGCCCGCACCCGCACCGACGTCCCGTGCACCGAGAAAGGGCTTCGCAGCGCCATCTGGAGCTGATCGGCGAGCATCTCGGGAGCGTCGGCGGCGCCGGCGATGAGGACAGCGAACTCGTCTCCGCCGATTCGGGCCAGTGTGTCGCCCGGCCCGAGGCAACTCCTCAGGCGAGTGCTGATCGCGCACAGCAGCTCGTCGCCGGCAGCGTGCCCGAAACGGTCGTTGACCTCCTTGAAGTCGTCGATGTCGACGAAGATCAACACGAACGGCCCATCGCCGATCGCTTCGTCCAGCCGTTGCGCGAACAGCAACCTGTTGGGTAGGTCGGTCAGCGCGTCGTGGTGGGCCTGGTGGGCGAGCAGGCGCTTGGCGTCGACGAGCTGTGCGGTCAGCGTCCGCTGCACCCGCATCGCGACCGCGTAGCGGGTCGCGACCAGCAACGCCATCACCAGGAAGGTGCTGACGAAGATCGGGTCGATCCGGTGCCCGGCGAGCACCTGAAAGGTGAGCAGAGTGGTGCTGCCCAGGAAGCCCACATAGGGCAGCGTCAACTGGGCCCAGTTGGTCGGCTTTTCGTTCTCGTCGTCGTGAGGTCGGGTCCTCGGCGGCAGTTCGCCCAGGCTCAGGCCGGCAAACAGTGCGGCGATGACGAATCCGGTGCCGACCCACAGATCGAGTTGCGCCACCCCGATGCTGTGGAGGTAGGCGAGCAGCCGGTCCGCGGAAGCGAGGGTGATCACCGCCGCCGCCAGCAGCATGTAGTTCGCCCGGCCCGGCCGGTAGGGCGGAAACCACATCGCCACCAGAACTGCGCCCACCACCACGACAAGCTCCGCGGTGGCGATTCCGAATACAGCCTGACTGCTGGTCGGCCGTGGCAGCGCCGCGGCGTTCACGGTGCCCAAGCGGGCGATGTACAGCAGGTGGAAGAACGCCAGCATCGCGACCAGGCCGTCGAGGACGGTGGTGACGACCCCCGGCCATACCCGGATTCGGGTCCCCACATCGTGGGGCCGGCCGGCCCGCACGAGCAGGACCATCGCCGCGCAGAACAAGACTGCGGCGACGAAGTAGGCGACCACGGCAGGCCACGGCGCGGTCGCGCCGCGCTCTGCGGCACTCCCGCCGGCCAGTTGCGACAGAATCTCGGCGGTCAGGAAGATCGCCACCGCCGCGACGAGGCACACCCGCCACCACCGCCACAGGCCGCTCACCCGGCGCAGGACGACGAGCCCGTAGAGCACCGCGCCGATACAGATGGCCGCTTCCAGGACGAACTGCACGTGCTCCGCTGCTGCCACTCCCCACAGACCCAGCGCATTGAATGCTGCCGCAGCTACGACGACGGCAACGATTCCGCGACGCAGGCGGCGACTCCCAGACGACAACGCTGCCCCCTCAAGCCGACTGCGCTGACGTCCAATCCTGGCAGAACAGAGTGTCGGCGGGACCGTTATGACCCAACCAATGACACCCGGGACGGGCGACTCAGCCTCTGGTTCCGGTGGCGTTACGCAACCGAAACTGCCGACTCGGCGCACCAGCAGAGTTGTGACTGTAACGTCAATAAAGCTTCATACGGGGAGGGGCGAGGGCTGATGGCAATGCAGGTGCGGGCTCAGACGACGCGCGCGACGATCATCCAGGCGGCCGTCGATATCTTCGATGAGGTGGGTTACGGCGATACCGGGCTGGTGGACATCCTGCACCGAGCCGGGGTCAGCAAGGGCGCCTTCTACTACCACTTCCCGACCAAGGAGTCCCTGGCCGCCGCGATTGTGCACGAGGCCTACGCCCGGGTCCATGAAGTCGTCGCGCCGACCGCCCACGAGCCGTCCTCGTCGGCGCTGGAGAATCTCATTCGCGCCAGCTTCACCGTGGCGGGCAGCGTCCGGAGCGACCAGCTGGTCCGGGTCGGACATCACCTTCGCCAGGCCCTGCCCGCGGGCAGGGGCGTCGAGCTGGCGGGCTACGCGGCGCGACGACCGTTGTTCGTCGACGCGGTCGAGGCCGCCATCGCCGACGGCGACGTTCTGCCCGACGTCGACGCAGGCGAAGTGGCCGACACGATCCGCGCGACCGTGGTCGGTATCAACGTGCTCCTCGGCACCACCGACGACGCCGTCTTCGCGTATCTGAACTCGACCTGGCGGGTCATCCTGCGCGCAATCGTGCCGCCGCAGTTGTTGCCCTACTTCCACGAGCTCGTCGCGCGGACGGCCCACCAGTACGCGGGTGCGTCCCCCGCTCAAGCAAGATAATCACCCGGTAGCTCGTCGAGCATCATCTTGACCATCCGCACGGAGTACTCCGAACTGCCGCCGCCGACGATCAGCGCCGCGAAGGCCATGTCGCCGCGGTAGCCGGCGAACCAGGCGTGCGAGCCGCCCTCGAACTCGGCCTCACCGGTCTTGCCGTAGACCTCGCCGGAGCCGGCGATGTCCTTGGCGGTGCCGTTGGTGACCACCAGCCGCATCATCGAGCGCAACCCGTCGAGCATCGTCGGGCTGATCGGCGGGTGATCGCCGGTCTCGGTGGTCTGGCTGCCGGCGATCAGGTGCGGGGTCGGCGTCCTGCCGGCCGCGACGGTCGCCGCGGCCAGCGCCATTCCGAACGGGGTGACCAGCACCTTGCCCTGGCCGAAGCCGTCCTCGGTGCGTTCGGCGAGGTTCACCGTCGGGGGCACCGAGCCGGTGACGGTGGTGATGCCGTCGACGTTGTAGTCGGGGCCGATGCCGTACTGCGAAGCCGCCACGGTCAGCGCGGTGGGCGGCATCCGGCTGGCCAGCTCAGCGAACGTGGTGTTGCACGAGTTGGCGAACGCCTTGGACATCGGCACGGTGCCCAGATCGAACTTGTTGTAGTTCGGGATGGTGCGTTCGCCGATGTCGATCTCGCCGGGGCAGCCCAGAAGTGTGTTGGGAGTGGCCATGTCGCGGTCGATGGCCGCGCCGGCGGTGACGATCTTGAAGGTCGACCCGGGTGGGTAGAGGCCGGTGGTGGCCGCCGGCCCGTCGGCATCGGCCGCGCCGTTCTGCGGCGACCGCCAGGATGTCGCCGGTCGACGGCTTGATCACGACCAGCATCGCCTTGCGGCCCTGGGTGTCGACGGCGTGCTGGGCGGCGTTCTGCACCGAGCGGTCCAGCGTGATCGACATCGACGGGGCCGGCTGCGGCGGCACCTCGTTGAGGATGTCGACGTCGGCCCCGTTCTGGTTGACGCTGACCACCCGCCAGCCCGCTTCGCCGTCCAGCTCGTCGATGACGGCCTTCTTGACCTGACCGATGATGGCCGGGGCGAAGGTGTCGTCGGTGGGCAACAGGTCGGCCTGCGGGGTGACCACGACCCCGGGCAGCCCGTCGAGAACCGGGCCGACCCTGTCGTGGTCGGATGGCCGCAGGGTGATCAGCTCGAGCGGCGCGCTCGACGAACTGGCCTGCTCGGCGAGCCGCTGTGGGTCCAGGGTGTCGTCGAAGGGGCGCAGCGCGTCGGCGACGACCCGCGAGGTCGTCATCAGCTCCCCGCCGGCCTGCGAGGCATCGAGCTGGTAGCGATACAGGTTGCCCGGCACCAGCACATCGGAGCCGCCCATCTCGTTGACGCGAGGCCCGGTGCGGCGGGTCGGCGCGCAGCGCGAAGGTCTGGTGCTCGCCGAGTTTGGGGTGCAGGCCGCCGGCGGTCCAACGGACCTGCCATTTGCCCTCGTCGCGGATCATGTTGAGCACGCCGTCGTAGGTCCAGCGTGCGCTTCTTCGGCAGCTGCCAGGTGAAGCGGTAGTTGACGCTGCCGGTGTCCTCGGTGAAACGCGAACCGAGGACCTGGGTGTCCAGGTGTGTGGCCTGCAACCCGGCCCAGGCCTCGTTGAGCGCGGCCTGGGCGTCGGCCGGGCGGTCGGAGCAGCTGCGCGGCCGCCGCGGTGTCGCCCTTGCTCAGGTCGGCGAAGAACTGCTCGGCGGCGGGCGCGGGGCCGTCCGGGCGCGGTGTGCACGCCGACAGCGTGGCGCTGGCGGCCAGGACGGTCACAACTGCGATAACGCCTGTGACTCGTGTTGCTAGTGGTGTGCAAGTAGCCATTGGGGCAGATGTTATGAGTCTGTGACCCCGATCCGTCGGAGGCGCACCGGCGACTGACCCGCGAACGTGGTGTTGTCGTGCCGAGTTCAGTCGAGCAGGACGGTCGCGAACGTGCCGACCTCGGTGAAGCCGACCCGGCTGTAGGCGGCCCGCGCGACGGTGTTGTAGCTGTTGACGTACAGGCTGGCGATCCGCCCGCTGTTGACCACTGCCGCCGCGACCGCAGCCGTGCCGGCGGTGCCCAGTCCGCGGCCGCGACATTCCGGATGCACCCAGACGCCCTGGATCTGGCCGACCACCGGGGACTGCGACCCCACCTCGGCCTTGAAGATCACCCGGCCGTGCTCGAACCGGGCGTACGCCCGGCCGGCGGCGATCAGGCTGGCCACCCGGCGGCGGTAGCCACGACCGCCGTCACCGATGCGCGGGTCGATGCCGACCTCGCCGATGAACATGTCGATCGCGGCCACCAGGTAGGCGTCGAGTTCGTCGACGCGGACCCGGCGCACCGCCGGGTCGATGCGGCAGGCCGGTGACGCTCCGATGGCCATCAGCGGCTGGCGGTCCCGCACGTCGCGCGCCGGGCCCCAGGCGTGTTCGAGGCGCTGCCACATCGGCAGGACCAACTCGGCCCGCCCGACCAGCGACGAACATCGGCGCGCGGAGCTCATCGCCTTGTCGGCGAACGCGGTCAGGTCGCCCGCCGAACCGCGCAGCGGGATCATGTTTGCCCCGGCGTAACACAGCGAGTCCTCGGCGCGCCGGCGCGTCCACAACTCCCCGCCGATCGCCTGCGGCTCGACTCCGTGGTCGGCGACCCGGGCGGCCACCATGCACGAGCCGACGGGATCGTCGGCCAGGACCCGGCCCACTGCGGCCGCGTCGCGGACGACCGAGACCCGTCGTTCCTCGACCAGGCGGAACAGTGGCGGAGCCGACATGGGCATTCTTTCTGCGGAGCTGCGACCGCGGCGGGAGTACGCCTCAGCTTACGGTCACGACCGGCGAACCGGGACCAGATGTATCGGGGCCGCGCAGCTGTTCAGCGAGCCGCATCGCCTCTTCGATGAGCGTCTCGACGATCATCGCCTCCGGGCACGGTCTTGATCACCTCGCCCTTGACGAAGATCTGGCCCTTGCCGTTGCCCGATGCCACCCCGAGATCGGCCTCGCGAGCCTCGCCCGGCCCGTTGACGACACAGCCCATCACCGCCACCCGCAGCGGCACGTCGAGCCCATCCAGGCCCGCCGACACGGCGTTGGCCAGCGTGTAGACGTCGACCTGGGCGCGCCCGCACGACGGGCAGGACACGATCTCCAGACCGCGGGGCCGCAGGTTCAGCGACTCCAGGATCTGGTTGCCGACCTTGACCTCCTCGACCGGAGGCGCCGACAGCGACACCCGGATGGTGTCACCGATGCCGCGGCTCAGCAGGGCGCCGAACGCGACCGCCGACTTGATGGTGCCCTGGAACGCGGGGCCGGCCTCGGTGACGCCGAGATGCAGTGGGTAGTCGCACTTCTCGGCCAGCAGTTCGTAGGCGGCGACCATCACGACCGGGTCGTTGTGCTTGACGCTGATCTTGATGTTGCCGAAACCGTGCTCCTCGAACAGCGAGGCTTCCCACAGCGCGGACTCGACGAGCGCCTCAGGGGTGGCCTTGCCGTACTTCTCCAGGAACCGCTTGTCCAGGGAGCCGGCGTTGACGCCGATCCGGATCGGGATGCCGGCGTCGCCGGCGGCCTTGGCGACCTCCTTGACGCGGCCGTCGAACTCCTTGATGTTGCCCGGATTCACCCGCACCGCGGCACAGCCCGCTTCGATGGCGGCGAAGATGTACTTGGGCTGGAAGTGGATGTCGGCGATCACCGGAATGTTGCTCTTGCGGGCGATTTCGGTGAGCGCGTCGGCATCCTCCTGCCGGGGACAGGCCACGCGCACGATGTCGCAGCCCGAGGCGGTCAGTTCGGCGATCTGCTGCAGGGTGGCGTTGACGTCGTGAGTCTTGGTGGTGCACATCGACTGCACCGAGATCGGATAGTCGCTGCCGACGCCGACGTCGCGAACCATGAGCTGCCTGGTCTGGCGGCGTGGTGCGAGGACGGGCGCCGGCGGTGCCGGCATGCCCAGACCGATAGACATTGGTATCTCCTACTGGAACAACCTGATCGGATTGACCAGGTCGGCGGTTACGGTCAGCAGCATGTAGCCGACCACCACGACGAGGATCACGTAGGTGGCGGGCATCAGCTTCATGTAGTTCACCGGCGCCGCGGCGACCTTGCCGCGCGCCGACCGGAACATATTGCGGATCTTCTCGAACACGGCGATCGCGATGTGCCCGCCGTCGAACGGCAGCAGCGGCACCAGGTTGATCGCGCCGAGCACGAAGTTCAGCTGCGCGAGGAAGAACCAGAACGCCACCCACAGACCGTGGTCGACGGTGTCGCCGCCGATGATGCTGGCGCCGACGACGCTGATGGGTGTCTCGGGGTCACGCTCGCCGCCGCCGATCGCGTGGACCAGTGCGCCGACCTTGGTGGGGATCGCGACGCAGCGACTTGCCGAGCTCGACGGCGAGGTCGCCGGTGAACGACGAAGGTGGCCGGGGACGGCGGTCAGGACGTTGTACTGCGTCGGCCCGAACGACGGCGGCGCCGACGCCGACCGCACCGACGGTGGTGGGCGCGGTAGGCTGCTGTCGGCGTCCTTGGCGGCCCAGCGCTGGGTCGGTGTGACGTCGACGTTGGTGGTGAACTCGTAGGTGTGGCCGTCCTGGGTGCGCTGCACCACGAACGGTGTCGGTCCGGTGGCCTTGCGCACCGCGGTGACCATCTCGTCGAAGTTCTTCACTTCGGTGCCGCCGACCTTGACGACCACGTCGCCGGGCTTGATGCCGGCCAGCGCGGCGGGGCCGGGACCGGTGCAGTCACCGAGCTTGCCCTTGGCTGACTTCCGGTGCCACACAGGCGGTTTCGCCGACCAATGGCGTTGGTCGGCGGATGCAGGTTGGGCAGGCCCCACACGACGGCGATGCCGTAGATCAGCACCAGGCCGATGATGAAGTTCATCGCCGGTCCGGCGAACAGCACCGCGACGCGCTTCCAGGTCTTCTGCTTGAACATCGCGTACGGCTGCTCTTCGGGCTTGAGCTCCTCCACCGACGTCATGCCCGGCGATGTCGCAGAACCCACCGAGCCGGCACGGCCTTGACGCCGTATTCGGTGTAACCGAGCCTGTTGGGCCGAAGCGTGGACCACAGGGTCGGCCCGAAGCCCACGAAGTAGCGGCGCACCTTCATCCCGGTGGCGCGCGCCACCCACATGTGACCGCATTCGTGCAGGGCCACCGAGACGCAGGATGGCGAGCGCGAACAGCACGATGCCGAGTAGCGAACATCATCGGATTGAAGCGACCTCCTGTGTGACGGCGTCGCGAGCGCGTTGCCGAGCCCATCGCTGCGCGTCAAGTACCTCTTCCACGGTAGCCGGTTCGGCGGCCCACTGGTCGGCGGCGTGCAGTACGTCAGCGATTGTTCGCACGATGGCCGGAAACCGATCCGCCCGGCGAGGAACGCCGCGGCGGCCTCTTCGTTGGCGGCGTTGTAGACCGCGGTCATACAGCCGCCGGTGCTGCCCGGCCTGCCGGGCCAGGTCGACCGCGGGGAACACCGCGGCGTCCAGCGGCTCGAAACTCCCAGGTGGAGGCGGTGCTGAAGTCGCAGGCAGCCGCCGCTCCGGCGACCCGGTCCGGCCAGCCCAGCGCCAGCGAGATCGGCAGTTTCATGTCCGGCGGGCTGGCCTGGGCGATGGTCGACCCGTCGGTGAACGTCACCATCGAGTGCACGATCGACTGCGGGTGCACCACGACGTCGATGCGGTCGTACGGGATCGCCGAACAGCAGGTGCGTCTCGATGAGCTCGAGCCCCTTGTTGACCAGCGACGCCGAGTTCAGCGTGTTCATCGGGCCCATGTTCCAGGTCGGATGCGCGCCGGCCTGCTCGGGCGTGACGGCCTCCAGGTCGGCGGCCGACCAGCCGCGGAACGGCCCGCCCGACGCGGTCAGCACCAGCTTGGCGACCTCGTCGGCGCGCCCGGAGCGCAGGCACTGGGCCAGCGCGGAGTGCTCGGAGTCGACCGGGACGATCTGCCCCGGTTGGGCGGCCCTGACCACCAGCGGGCCGCCGGCCACCAGCGACTCCTTGTTGGCCAGCGCCAGCCGCGCGCCGCTGGCCAGCGCGGCCAGCGTGGGCTGCAGCCCCAGCGCACCGACCAGCGCGTTGAGCACGACGTCGGCCTCGGTGTTCTCCACCAGCCGGGTGACGGCGTCGGGCCCGCGGTAGGTGACCTCGCCGACCTGCTCGGCGGCGGCGGGATCGGCGACGGCGACGTTGGTGACCGAGGTCTCGGCGCGCTGACGGGCCAGCAGCTCCGGGGTTGCCGCCGCCGGCGGCCAGCCCGACGACCTCGAAGCGGTCCGGGTTGGCGGCGATGACCTCCAGCGCCTGGGTACCGATCGACCCGGTGCTGCCCAGGATCAGTACCCGAAGGCGGTTGGCGCGGCTCACCGATCCATTGTGCCGCCTCTTCGGCGGCCCGTTTTCCCGCTGCGGCCCCCCGTGCAAACTGTGACGCGTTTGTGACGTCGGCCCCCCGCACCGGTCCGTGACGCATCGCACGTCGAATGACGCATGCAGGGCCGATCAAGACGCGGTCGGAATCTTGCCACGATGCAAACGACAAAGGAGTCCACAGCATGCAGGTTCACCGCAGCACTCATCACCGCGGCCGGTCTGGCCGCCGCCGCAGTTCTGACGATGTCGGCGTGTTCGTCGACGACCGAGACCGCCACTTCGTCCTCGCGCCTCGTCGGCGGCCACCTCGGAGACCTCGGCCGCGACCAGCTCCTCGCCGGCCGCGGCCACCCGCGCGCAGGACCAGTTGGTCCGGGTTGCGCCGGCTACGCCGAGAAGGTGCCGACGGGCCCCGGTTCGGTGAGCGGCATGGCCGCCGGGAACGTCACGGCTGCGACCGCCAACAATCCGCTGCTGACCACCCTCAACTCGGCGCTCTCGGGCAAGCTCAACCCGAACGTCAACCTCGTCGACACCCTCAACAGCGGTGAGTTCACGGTGTTCGCCCCGACCGACGAGGCCTTCGCCAAGATCGACCCGGCCACCATCGAGAAGCTCAAGACCGACTCGGCCCTGCTGACCTCGATCCTGACCTACCACGTGGTTCCCGGGCAGGCCACCCCGCGCAGGTCGTCGGCACCCACAAGACCGTGCAGGGCGCGACGCTGACCGTCACCGGTTCCGGCGACGACCTCAAGGTCAACGACGCCGGCGTGGTGTGCGGCGGTGTGCCGACCACCAACGCCCAGGTGTACATGATCGACACCGTGTTGATGCCGCCCGCGTAACACCCACGGAACCAGGGCAGCCCGGCCACCCCCTCGGCCGGGCTGTCTTCTCCTGTCGAAACTCCTTGTGCACCAACGAAATTCACGACTATCCGACCGATCCGCGCGCCCCTCGGCGCCGAATACCTCATGTCAGCACTCAACCGACGGCGACAACGCCGTCATCCGGAGGGAATGAATCGATGAAGGTTGAACAAGAAGCCTTTCGCAATGGCCGGCCTGACCGCGGCAGCGGTGATCGGCGCGACGCTGGCCGTATCCCCCATGGCCGCAGCGGATGTGCCCGCCACCCTGGTCGGCCCCGGCTGCGCCGGCCTACGCCGACAGGTTCCGACCGGCCCGGGTTCGGTGAGCGGAATGGCCGCCGGGAACGGTCACGGCTGCGACCGCCAGCAACCCGCTGCTGACCACGCTTAACGCGGCGCTGTCGGGCAAGCTCAACCCGAACGTCAACCTGGTCGACACCCTCAACGGCGGCGAGTTCACCGTCGTTCGCCCCCACCGACGAGGCGTTCGCCAAGATCGATCCCGCCACCATCGAGAAGCTCAAGACCGACTCGGCCCTGCTGACCTCGATCCTGACCTACCACGTGGTTCCCGGCCAGGCCGACCCCGGCGCAGGTCGTCGGCACCCACAAGACCGTGCAGGGCGCCGACCTGACCGTCACCGGCTCCGGCCATGACCTCAAGGTCAACGACGCCAACGTCGTCTGCGGTGGCGTCACCACCACCAACGCGACGGTGTACCTGATCGACACGGTTCTGCTGCCGCCGGCGGCTAACCGCACACCCGAGGCCGGCCGGCCGCAGCGACGTGTTCTCCTTCGCGCCGCTGCGGCCGGCCTTGTTCGTGCTGTGCGGGCGGACAAGGCAGCATGGAACCCATGCCGTCCACACTGCTGTGGTTTCGCCGCGACCTCCGCCTGCACGACCTGCCGCCGTTGCTCGAGGCCGCTGCCGGCGGGGCTGACGTGCTGGCCTGTTTCGTCCTCGACCCGCGGCTGGAGAAGTCCTCCGGTGCGCGCCGGTTGCAGTTCCTCGGCGATTCGCTGCGCGAGCTGCGCGACGCACTCGACGGCCGGCTGCTGATCACCCGCGGTCGTCCCGACGAGCGGATCCCGGCGATCTGCCGGGCCATCGACGCCACCGCCGTGCACATCTCGGCGGACTTCAGCCCGTTCGGAGTCCGGCGCGACGCAGGCAGTCGGCGCGGCGCTGGCCGATACTGGGCGTGGCACTGGAGGCGACCGGGTCGCCGTATCTGGTGTCGCCGGGACGCGTCACCAAGGACGACGGCACGCCGTACAAGGTCTTCACGCCGTTCTTCGCGCGGTGGCGGGAGGTCGGGTGGCGCGCCCCCGCCGCGTCCGGCCCGAGCGCGGCCAACTGGATCGACCCCGCCGGGCTGCCGGCCGACCTCGGCCGCACCGATGCCCCGGATCCCGATGTGGTGCTGGACCTCGAGGCCGGCGAGGCCGCGGCGGGGCGCCAATGGGCACAGTTCGTCGCCGAAGGGCTCGAGCATTACGCCGATGACCGCAACCGGCCCGACAAGCCCGGCACCAGCCGGATGTCGGCCCATCTGAAGTTCGGCACCATCCACCCGCGAACCCTGGTCAAAGACTTGGACATTCGCGCGACCGGACCGGGTGCGTACATGCGCGAGCTGGCCTTCCGCGACTTCTATGCCGACGTGCTGCACCAGTGGCCGCGCAGCGCATGGTGGAACTGGAACCAGAAGTTCGACGACATCGACGTCGACACCGATGCGGCGGCGAAGAAGGCCTTCGAGGCCTGGAAGCAGGGCCGCACCGGCTACCCGATCGTCGACGCGGGCATGCGCCAGCTGGCCGACAGCGGGTTCATGCACAACCGGGTCCGGATGATCGTCGCGTCCTTCCTGGTCAAGGACCTGCACCTGCCGTGGCAGTGGGGCGCCCGGTGGTTCCTCGACCAGCTCGTCGACGGCGACATGGCCAGCAACCAGCACGGCTGGCAGTGGTGCGCGGGCTCGGGCACCGACGCCGCGCCCTACTTCCGGGTGTTCAATCCCACCGCACAGGGCGAGAAGTTCGACCCGGCCGGGGAGTACATGCGCCGCTGGGTGCCGGAGCTGGCCGAGTGTGCCGACGTGCACAAGTTCAAGGCCGGGCGGCCGGAGGGCTACCCGGAGCCGATCGTGGACCACGGCGCCGAACGCGCCGAGGCGTTGGCGCGTTACGGCCGGATCGGCTGAGCTGGGCGGGTGCAGATGTGCCAGAATGACGGCAATTGCCGATGAGAGTCCGACAGGAGCCCGCAATGGTGAGTACCGAGGTGGAGCGCTACAACGACGTCGATCCCGCCGACGTCCCCTCGGCGGCGTGGGGCTGGAGCAAGATCAACTACCGCACCTGGTACATCACCGGGCTGGTCATCGTCGGCATGTTGCTGCTGATGCTGCGCGGCAACCACGTCGGCCACATCGAGGACTACGTGCTGATCGTGTTCGCGGTGCTGACCCTCGCGGTGATCGTCCGCGACTGGTGGGGACGCCGGCGCGGCTGGATCAGGTAGTCGCGGCTAATTGTCCGCAGGCGGCTGCTATCTCGCGGCCGCGGGTGTCCCGCACGGTGCACGACACGCCCGCAGCCCGGACCCGGCGCACGAACTCGCGTTCGGCCGGCTTCGGGCTGGCGTCCCACTTGCTGCCCGGCGTCGGGTTCAGCGGAATCAGGTTGACGTGCGCCAGCGGTCCCAGCGCCCGGTGCAGCTTCTTGCCCAGTAGGTCGGCCCGCCACGGTTGGTCGTTGATGTCGCGGATCAGCGCGTACTCGACCGACACCCGCCGGCCGGTGACGTCGGCGTAGTAGCGGGCCGCCTCCAGCACCTCGCCGAGTTTCCAGCGGTTGTTCACCGGCACCAGAGTGTCGCGCAGTTCGTCGTCGGGGGTGTGCAGCGACACCGCGAGGGTGACGCCGAGTCGCTCGTCAGCCAGCTTGCGGATGGCCGGGGCCAGGCCGACGGTCGACACCGTCACCGACCGCGCAGAGATCCCGAACCCCTCCGGCGGGGCCGCGGTGATCCGCTGCACGGCGGCCAGCACCCTGGCGTAGTTGGCCAGTGGCTCCCCCATGCCCATGAACACCACATTGGAAAGCCGGTCGCCGAAGTCGTCGCGCAGGGTCACCGCCGCGGCCCGCACCTGCTCGAGGATCTCGGCCGTGCTCAGGTTGCGCGTCAGGCCGGCCTGCCCGGTCGCGCAGAACGGGCAGGCCATGCCGCAGCCGGCCTGCGACGATATGCAGACCGTGTTGCGGTTGGGGTAGCGCATCAGCACGGATTCGAAGGTGGTGCCATCGTGGGCGCGCCACAACGTCTTTCGGGTCTCTCCGGCGTCGCACTCGATCTCGCGAGCCGCCGAGATCAACGTCGGGAACAGCACGTCGGCGACCTTGTCCCGGACCGCGGCGGGCAGGTCGGTCATCTGTTGCGGGTCGGCGAGCAGCCGTCCGTAGTACTGCTGGGCCAGCTGCTTGGCGCGGAACGCGGGCAGGCCCAACTCGGCGACGGCGGCGGCGCGGCCGGCGGCGTCGAGGTCGGCGAGATGGCGCGGCGGCAGCGCGCGGCGCGGCGCGTCGAAGACCAGCTCTTGTTTCATTGCTTTCAGTATCCCGGGCGCCGGCCGCGGATGTGTCATGCCGGCTCAGGCGAGCAGGCTCAGCACGATCCAGGTGGCCACGGCCGACGGTAGGACGCCGTCGATGCGGTCCATCAGACCACCGTGTCCCGGCAGCAGCGTGCCCATGTCCTTGATCCCCAGGTCGCGTTTGACCTGGGACTCCACCAAGTCACCCAGGGTTCCCGTGATGACCAGCATCAGCCCCAGCGGCACCCCCACCCAGGCCGGCTTGCCCAGCAGGAAAGTGACGGCCAGCACCGCCGCGGTGGTTCCGCAGACCAGCGAGCCCGCGAAACCCTCCCAGGACTTCTTCGGGCTGATCGCCGGCACCATGCGGTGCTTACCGAACAGCACGCCCGCGGTGTAGCCGCCGATGTCGGAGAACACCACACCGAGCATCAGGCAGAAGACGCGGGCCGCGCCGTCGGCCGGATAGACCAGCAGGACACCGAACGCGCCGAACAGTGGTATCCAGGCCGCCAGGAAGACGGTGACGGAAACGTCGCGCAGGTAGTTGACTGGGTGGCCGGCCAGTCCCTGGCTCAGCAGTCGCCAGATCAGGCACACCAGCACCGTGCCGCCGAAGCCGCCCAATGCGCCGGCCGCTCCGAACGGCCAGGTCAGCCAGATCATGGCCTGCCCCCCGACGAGCAGCGGAACCAGCGGGATCACATAGCCGCCCTCGCGCAGCCGGCGCACCACCTCGTGGGTGGCCACCGCCATCGCCGCCGCCACCAACGGCACCCAGAGGCGCGGGGCGAACAGCAGGATCGCGATGACACTGAAGCCCAGAAACGCCCCGACGGCGATCGCGGCGGGCAGGTTCCGCCCGGCCTTGGACGTCTTGTTCTCCGGCTGCGGCGACGCTTCCGGATCGGAGGCGCCGGACTCGGTGTCTGCCACGGGCGTTGGTTGCTGAGCGGTCATCAGACCTCCAGCAGTTCGCCTTCCTTGTGCTTGACCAGGTCGTCGATCTGGGCGACGTAGGTGTGGGTGGACTTGTCGAGATCCTTCTCGGCCCGGGCGACCTCGTCCTCACCGGCGTCACCGTCCTTGCG
The DNA here is from genome assembly GCA_963753095.1 of uncultured Actinomycetota bacterium. GTDB lineage: Bacteria > Actinomycetota > Actinomycetes > Mycobacteriales > Mycobacteriaceae > Mycobacterium. The sequence goes on along the minus strand of CAVWBC010000001.1, from coordinate 224,971 downwards.
AATGCGGTGCAGCTCCTCCATGGCCCGGCGGCGCACGTTGCGCACCGAGACCTTGGCGTCCTCACCCTTGGACTTGGCCTGCTTGACCAGCTCGCGGCGGCGCTCCTCGGTCAGCTGCGGGATGGAAACCCGGATGATGTTGCCGTCGTTGGTCGGATTGACGCCCAGATCGGAGTTGCGGATGGCGTCCTCGATGGGGCGCAGCTGGGCGGCCTCGTAGGGCTTGATGATGATCATCCGCGCTTCGGGGACGTTGATGCTCGAGAGCTGCGTGATCGGGGTGGGCGAGCCGTAGTAGTCGATGACGATGCGCGAGAACATGCCCGGGTTGGCCCGTCCGGTCCGGATGGACGACAGGTCGTCGCGGGCGACCGCCACGGCCTTCTCCATCTTCTCTTCGGCGTCGAAGAGAGCCTCTTCAATCATTGTTCGCCGCTCCTAGGTGGTGACCAGTGTCCCGATCTTCTCACCTGTGACGGCCCGGGCGATATTCCCGTTGGTCAGCAGGTTGAAGACCAGGATCGGCATGCCGTTGTCCATACACAAACTGAAGGCGGTGGCATCGGCCACCCGCAGCCCCCGGTCGATGACCTCGCGGTGGCTGATCTCGGTGAGCAGCTCCGCGTCCGGGTTCTCCCGCGGGTCGTCGGTGAACACGCCGTCGACCGCCTTGGCCATCAGCACCACGTCCGCGCCGATCTCCAGCGCCCGCTGGGCCGCCGTGGTGTCGGTGGAGAAATAGGGCAGCCCCATGCCGGCGCCGAAGATGACGACGCGCCCCTTCTCCAGGTGTCGCCGCGCCCGCAACGGGATGTAGGGCTCGGCCACCTGGCCCATGGTGATGGCGGTCTGCACCCGGGTCGCGATGCCTTCCTTCTCCAGGAAGTCTTGCAGCGCAAGGCTGTTCATCACGGTACCGAGCATGCCCATGTAGTCCGAGCGGGTGCGTTCCATGCCGCGCTGTTGGAGCTGCGCGCCGCGGAAGAAGTTGCCGCCGCCGATGACGACGGCGACCTGCACGCCGCTGCGCACCACCTCGGCGATCTGGCGGGCGACGCGGGCGACGACGTCGGGATCCAGGCCGACCGCCCCACCGCCGAACATCTCGCCGCCGAGCTTGAGCAGGACCCGCGAATACTTGGGTCGCAGCTCCGGCGGCTGACTCGACGACGGCTGGGCGCCGTTGGTGCCGGTCGGTTCCCCCATCAGACTCCTCCACCAAGATTTTGGGCTGCTGGCATGAGAGTGCCATCCCGGCGAGGTCGGGACGGCACTTTCATCCTGCCTCATCGCATAGTTCGGCGTTTGTGCGGGTCGTGCCCGCTGCGGGGACTACCAGAGCACGGCCACGGCCGCCGCCGCGAACGACAACACTCCGACTGAGGCGAAGAGGGGCCGGGCGACGGGTTCACCCGTGCGCCGCTGCCGGGCGCTGCCCATGCCGAGCAGAGCGCCGAGCACGACGAGGATGCCGAGCTTGATCCCGATCTTGGGGTAGTTCATGACGATTCCGGCCGGCCATGGCGCGGCCAGCGCGACCCCGGTGAGCAAGGAGACCAGCAGCCCGTAGTTCATCACCGCCGTGAAGCGGAACCGGCCGGCGGCCGCTTCGGCCACCCACGCGCCGAACGTGACGGCGAACCCGACGATGTGCAGCAACACGACTACGTTGCGTAGTAGCTCCATGGCCGTCAGAGTACGACAGCCGCGTCGTCGATCAGCCCAGATGCGCGGACAGCAGCCAGGCGTCCATCGACTTGCGGCCGTTGCCCTCGTCGCGCATGCCGGTGGCGCCCTCCCAGGCAAGGCGGTCGGGCATGTTCGCGTGAATGCGCGCCGGCCTGATGTCGTCGATCACCCAGTACTTCTCGACCACGTCGCGCAGTTCGTCGGCGGTCACCGGATGCGCCGGGCCGTTGGGCGGCATGCCGGCCGCGTCGAAGACCAGCACGAAGTACTTCGCGCCCGGAGCCGCCGCCCGCACGATCGACTGCTGGTAGCCCTCGCGCGCCTCCACCGGCATGGAGTGGAACAACGTCGAGTCGACGATCGTGCCGAACCGGCCGTCGTAGCCGCCGAACGAGCTGATGTCGGCGACCTCGAAGGTGGCGTTGGTGATGCCGCGTTTGGCAGCTTCGGCGCGAGCCAGTTCGATCGCGGTCGGCGACATGTCCAGGCCGACGGTGGTGAAGCCGCGCTCGGCCAGATACAGCGACACCGCCGCCTCGCCGCAGCCGGCGTCGAGTACATCGCCGCTGAACTCGCCCCGCTCGATGAGGGCGGCGATCTCCGGTTGCGGCTCACCGATGCTCCACGGTGGACGGATGCCCTCGAACTCGGGAGCATCGCCGCGGTAAACCGATTCGAACATGTCGTTCGGGTGAAGTCATCTTCCATGCTTATCAATCGTCCTGATATATGTCAAGATAATTGACATGGTTGGAGCGCGCGACGAACCGCTGGGCTATCTGCTGCACCGGGTGGCGTCGGCGCTGCGCGCCGAGGTCACCGCAGGCGTCTTGGATCCGCTGGCCCTGACGTTCCCGCAGTACATCTGCATGCGGCTGCTGTCGAAGTCCCCCGGCCGCTCGAACGCCGAACTGGCGCGGGAGTCCAACGTCTCGCCGCAGGCGATGAACACGGTGCTGCACAGCCTCGAGGAGCGCGGGCTGGTGACCCGTCCGGCCAGCGTGTCGTCAGGGCGCTCGCTGCCCGCCGAGCTGACCCGCGCCGGCCGAGAGTTGTTGGCACGCACCGACGACGGCGTCCGTGCCGCCGAGCAGCGCCTGATGAGCAAGGTGGGCGCCGACCAGCGACGGGACTTCAAGCGGATTCTCACCGCCCTCGGATCGGGCTAAGCCGTGACGGTCGCCTGGATCTTCGGAAACGGCTTGGCGGCTTCCAGTTCGTAGGACAGTTCCAGCAGCCTGCGATCGTGGCCGATCGGCGCGGACAGCATCATCCCGACCGGCATGCCGGTCGCCGACTGGGCCAGCGGCAGTGAGATGGCCGGCTCCCCGGTGGCGTTCTGCAGCGGCGTGAACCCCACCCATTCCGAGAGCCGGTCGATGATCTGCTGATAGTCCGCGGTCGGATCCAGATGGCCGATGCGGGGCGTCTCGTCGGCGAGCGTCGGCGTCAGCAGGACGTCGTAGTCGCGATACAACCGCGCCGTGACGCGCCGCAGCCTGCTGAGCCGGGTGATGGCCAGTGGCAGCCGGTGCAGGTTGCGGGTGGCGTAGCGGTCGAGCCCCAGCGTCAGATTGTCCAGCCGGGCGCGGTCGATCTTCTGCCCGAGCGTTCGTTGACCGCTACGCACGATCGTCATCGCCAAAAACGCCCAGTACAAGACGAAGTCGTCGACGAAATAGCGCGGGATCGGGTTGTCGTCGAGATACACGACGTGATGGCCGAGCCGCTCGAGCACGGTGGCGGTCTCGAGGGTGAGATCCCGGACCGACGGGCTGCTGTCCCGGTTCACCGAGCGGGTGACCACCGCGATCCTGAGCCGATCCGGCGCCGGTCCGGTGACCGCCCCGATCGGCGGCAGCCGGCGGTTGCGCCACACATGTTCGGCCTCGCGGTAGAACGCGGCGGTGTCGCGCACCGAACGGGTCAGCACACCGTTGGTCACGATCTTGACCGGCATCTGGAGCAACCATCGGTCCAGCGGCAGCCGGCCGCGCGACGGCTTGAGCCCGACCAGCCCGTTGCAGGCGGCCGGAATCCGGATCGACCCGCCGCCGTCATTGGCATGGGCGATGGGCACCACACCGGCGGCGACGAAGGCGCCCGAGCCCGACGACGACGCCCCGGCGGTGAAGTCGGTGTCCCACGGGTTGCGGACCGCGCCGATGCGCGGATGCTCGGCCGAGGCGCTGAACCCGAACTCCGACAGTTGCGTCTTGCCCAGCGGTATCAGACCGGTGGCGAGGAAGAAGCGGGCGAAGTCGCCGTGGGCGGGCTGCGGACGTCGCTCCCAGGCATCGGTGCCCTGCATGGTCGGCATGCCCTCGACGTCGACGTTGTCCTTGATGAAGGTGGGCACCCCGTCGAAGTATCCGCCGTAGGGCGTGCCGGCGTAGGCGCGAGCCAGTGCCTGGTCGAAGTTCTCGTGGGCCAGTCCGTTGAGGATCGGGTTGACCGCCTGCACCCGGGCGATAGCCGCCTCGATCACCTCGGGGCGTGAAACCCTGCCGGTACGAAGGGCATCGACCAGGGCGACGGCGTCCAGATCGCCGAGCGCGTCATCGCCAAACGCGTGCACATGCTGCATGACCCGACGCTAGCAGGCACGTGTGTAATAACCGGACGGGCTAGCCGTTCAGGTCGGCGGCCACCGACTCCAGCACCGCCAGATGCTCGTCCACCGTTCCCAGCCCCGCGCCCATCGTGTTGACCGCGACGTGGGTGGCACCGCCCGCCGCCCAGGCCGCCAGTTCCTTGGCGATCCGGTCGGGGTCACCGGACCAGGTGACCTGACCCTCCATCCCCAGCACCGCGGGGTCCCGGCCCGCGGCCACCGCGGCGCCCTCCACCACGGCACGAGCCCGTCGAGTCGCGGACCGGGACCCACCATCGGGAACCAACCGTCGCCGAGACGTCCGGCGCGCTCCAACCCGCGGGTCGAGGCGGCCCCGAACCACACCGGGATCGGTCGCTGCACGGGCAGCGGCGCAAGGCCTGCGCCGATGATCGTGTGATGGCGGCCCTGGAAGGTCACCGACCGCTGCGACCACAGTTGGCGCATCACCTCGACCTGTTCCGCGGATCGTCCGCCGCGGTTGGTGAAGTCCTCCCCGAGCGCCTCGTACTCGACGGCGTTCCAGCCCAGGCCGACCCCGAGCCGTAGCCGTCCGCCGCTGAGCAGGTCCACCTCGGCCGCCTGCTTGGCCACCAGCACGGCCTGGCGCTGCGGCAGGATGATCACCCCGGTGACCAGTTCCACCGTCGACGTCACCGCCGCCAGGAAACCGAACATCACCAGCGGCTCGTGGAACGTCGTATCGATGTCATACGGTCCCGCCCAGCCCTGATGGACCGCGGGATCGGCTCCGACGACGTGGTCGTAGGCCAGGATGTGGGTGTACCCCAGCTCTTCGACACGTTGCCCGTAGGCCCGCACCGCCCCGGCGTCGCCACCGAACTCGGTCTGAGGGAACACCACACCAATGCGCATGGCCCATCCAACCGCGTCGTGGCATGGAAGCTTCCCGCAGGACGGCAAAACCCCGCGCCTCCGGGATCGCCGGATGTGGCACGGGGCTTTGCGGATGAGCGGCAGCGAAAAGGTGAGTTTGCCGCCCAAGTTTTACTGCTGGCCGACCTCGAACCGGACGAACCGGGTCACCGTCACGCCGGCCTCGTCGAGCAGCGCCTTGACCGACTTCTTGCTGTCGGACACCGACGGCTGGTCGAGCAGCACGACGTCCTTGAAGAAGCCCGTGAGGCGGCCCTCGACGATCTTGGGCAGCGCCTGCTCGGGCTTGCCCTCGGCCTTGGCGGTCTCCTCGGCGACGCGGCGCTCGGTCTCCACCAGCTCGGCGGGAACGTCGTCGCGGGTCAGGTACTTGGCCTTCAGCGCGGCGATCTGCAGGGCGACCGCATGTGCGGCGTTGTTGTCCGACCCCGTCGAACTCCACCAGCACGCCGACCGCCGGCGGCAGGTCGGCCGCCCGCTTGTGCAGGTAGGGCTCGACGGCACCGTCGAAGTAGGCGGCGCGCCGCAGTTCGAGCTTCTCGCCGATCTTCGCCGACAGCTCGGCGATGGCCTGCTCGACGGTCTTAGCCGCCGATCCCCCAGAAATAGGGGCGGCCTTCAGGGAGTCGACGTCGGTGGCCTTGGCGTCCAGCGCCGCGTCGACGATCTGATCGGCCAGCGCCTGGAACTCGGCGTTCTTCGCGACGAAGTCGGTCTCCGAGTTCAGCTCGATGATCGCGCCGTTCTTGGCCGCGACCAGCCCCTCGGCGGTGGCGCGCTCAGCGCGCTTGCCGACGTCCTTGGCGCCCTTGATGCGCAGCGCCTCGACCGCCTTGTCGAAGTCGCCGTCGCTGTCGGCCAGGGCGTTCTTGCAGTCGAGCATGCCTGCGCCGGTGAGCTCCCGAAGTCGTTTGACGTCGGCAGCGGTGTAGTTAGCCAATGTCTCAGCCTTCCCTACGAAGATTCAGTAGCCGATTCGGTGGCGACCGGATCCGCCTCGGCGGGTGCCGCCTCAGCGGTTGCCGCCTCGGTCGGGGCCGCTGTGGCTGTTGCCGTAGCGGAAGCCAGCAGTTCCTGCTCCCACTCGGGCAGCGGCTCGGCCGCGGCCCCCGAACCGGAATCAGCTTTGTCACCGCTACCGGCACCGCCACGGGCCTGCAGGCCTTCGGCGACGGCCGAGGCGATCACCTTGGTCAGCAGCGCGGCCGAACGGATCGCGTCGTCGTTGCCCGGGATCGGGTAGTCGACCAGGTCCGGATCGCAGTTGGTGTCGAGGATCGCGATGATCGGGATGTTGAGCTTGCGGGCCTCGGCGACAGCGAGGTGCTCCTTGTTGGTGTCGACGACCCAGATGGCCGAGGGCACCTTGCTCATGTCGCGGATACCGCCGAGGCTGCGCTCCAGCTTGTTCTTCTCGCGGGTCAGCATCAGGATTTCCTTCTTGGTGCGACCCTCGAAACCGCCGGTCTGCTCCATCGCCTCGAGTTCCTTGAGGCGCTGCAGACGCTTGTGCACGGTGGAGAAGTTGGTGAGCATGCCGCCCAGCCAGCGCTGGTTCACATACGGCATGCCGACGCGGGTCGCCTCTTCGGCGATCGATTCCTGCGCCTGCTTCTTGGTGCCGACGAACATGATCGACCCGCCGTGGGCGACGGTCTCTTTGACGAACTCGTACGCCTTGTCGATGTAGGTGAGCGTCTGCTGCAGATCGATGATGTAGATGCCGTTGCGGTCGGTGAAGATGAACCGCTTCATCTTGGGATTCCAGCGACGGGTCTGATGCCCGAAGTGGGTGCCGCTGTCAAGCAGCTGCTTCATGGTTACAACAGCCATAGTTAGGCCATGTCCTCTTGTCGTCGGTTGTCGCTCGCCGTCGGGTGACGCCGAGCCCTGGCGACTGCGGGGATGCCGGACCCTTGCGAAGGAAACCCTTCGGATGGGACCAACCGGCATGCCGTGTACGAGCGTGGCTCGAAGTGCAGACGCGCGAAGTCAGCCCGTTCTGCACGGGCTGCGGGTCAAAGTTTACACCGCTGAAAGGGGTGCTCTGTCCACAGCGGCGCCGCCCTCCCCAGCACGGCCCAAGACGGCTACCGGTGCGGCTGCGCGGCGCGCTGAACTGGGCTGATGAGGATCAGCGCGGTCGTGGTGGGCGTCGCGGTGGTGTGCGCGCCGGCGGCGGTCGCCGAGGACGTCCGGCTGCACTGGCCGCTACGACCCCGGCCGGGAGTCGTCCGCGTATTCGACGCGCCGTCGCCGGACTGGCAGCGCGGACACCGCGGGGTCGACCTCGCCGGCGCGCCCGGGCAGCCGGTTTATGCCGCCGGCGCCGCCACCGTGGTGTTCGCGGGTGTGCTGGCGGGCCGGCCGGTGGTCTCGGTGGCCCATCCGGGCGGTCTTCGGACCAGCTACGAGCCGGTGGAGCGCGCGGTTCGGGCTGGTCAGCGTGTCGACGAGTCGACGGTGCTGGGCCGGCTGCAGCCCGGTCACCCGGGTTGCCCGGCCGCAGCCTGCCTGCACTGGGGTGCGATGTGGGGGCCGGCGGCGCGGGCGGACTACGTCGACCCGCTGGGCCTGCTGGCCGAGACACCGATACGGCTCAAACCGCTCGCGGGCTGAAGTCAGGCCCGGGGATGCGCCTGGTCGTGGACGGCACGCAGCCGCGCGACGGTGACGTGGGTGTAGAGCTGGGTGGTGGCCAGACTCGAGTGACCGAGCAGCTCCTGGACGATGCGCAGGTCCGCGCCGCCTTCCAGCAGATGGGTCGCCGCACTGTGGCGCAGGCCGTGCGGACCCATGTCGGGCGCGCCGTCGACGGCGGCGACGGTCTGGTGCACCACGGTGCGGACCTGTCGCGGGTCGACCCGGCGACCCCGTGCGCCGAGCAGCAGTGCGGCGCCGGAATCCGGTACGGCCAGAGCCGGCCGGCCATCGGTCAGCCACGCCGTCAGCGCGGCAAGCGCCGGCGCCCCGAAGGGCACGGTCCGCTGCTTGTTGCCCTTGCCGAGCACGCGCAGCAGACGGCGGCCGGTGTCGATGTCGTCGATGTCCAGCCCACAGAGCTCGCTGACCCGGATGCCGGTCGCATACAGCAGTTCGACGATGAGCCGGTCGCGCAGGGCCTGCGGATCACCCTGCTCGGCACCGAGGTCGGCGGCGGCCATCGCGGCCAGCGCCTGATCCTGGCGCAGCACCGCCGGCAGGGTGCGTCGGGCCTTCGGCAGCTGCAGCCGGGTGGCGGGGTCCGCGGCCAGCAGGCCACGGCGGGTGGCCCAGGCGGTGAACGTCTTGACCGCCGAGGTCCGGCGGGCCAGCGTGGTGCGCGCCGCGCCCGAGGCGGCCTGTGCCGCCAGCCACGACCTCAGCACCGGCAGGCTCAATCCACTCAGTCCGGCACCGGGCGCACGCTCGTCGAGAAAGGCGAACAGCGAGCGCAGGTCCGTCAGGTAAGCGCGCCGGGTGTGTTCGGATCGGCCGCGCTCCAGCGCGAGATGCTCGGCGTACTCGCCGAGGATCTCTGCGTAGTCATCGGAACCGTGCACTCCCCTACGGTCGCAGATCAGTTCGCCCACGGCGGCTCAGCGACACCCGGGCGTGTCTAACCCGCCCCGTCTCCCGCCTCGGCCGCGGCGAGTTCCTTCTTCCACTGCCGGAACGTCTCCTCGGTGCGGCCGCGGCGCCAGTAGCCGGAGATCGACGCCCACTTGGCCGCGACACCGCGGTCTTTGCGGATGTAGGGCCGCAGGTTGTGCATCACCGCCTGGGCCTCACCGTGGATGAAGACCTGCACCTGGCCGGGCAGCCAGTGCGCCGTGGTGACCGCCTCGATCAGCGGCGCGTTGTCGCCGGCGCGGTCCTCACCGACAAGATCGGCCCGCCCGCCGCGGTAGATCCAGTTGATGGCGACCGATTCCGGTGCGTTCAAGCGGGATTTCGTCCTCGGGTCCGGCGACTTCGATGAAAACCTTGCCGATTGCGTTGGGCGGCAACGCTTCCAGCGCCGCACTGATGGCGGGCAGCCCAGCCTCATCGCCGGCGAACAGATGCCAGTCGGCGGCCGGATCGGGCGCATAGGCGCCGCTGGGTCCCATCAGATGCACGGTGTCGCCGGGTTGGGCCGAAGACGCCCACGGCCCGGCAACGCCATGGTCGCCGTGCACGACGAAATCCACGGTGATCTCCCGGGCATCCGGGTCGGCTCGACGCACGGTGTAGGTCCGCACCGTCGGCTGCTGTTCGGGTCGTAGTGCTGCGAAGCTGTCCAAGGTCAGCGGCTGCGGCAGCGCCGCGACGTCGATATCGGAACGGATGAACGACGAATTTGACGTAGGAGTCCGTGAATTCGTTGGGGGTGAAGGTGTCGAAGCCGCTACCTCCGAGCACGACCCGCACCATGTGCGGGGCCAGCTTCTGGGTACTGATCACCTGGAACGTGTGCAGTGGTCGACCCGCCACAGCGCCTCCCGACGAGTATTGTCAGCCAATTCCCCGACTATACGTAGCGGTGGTTCCCCCGGTCGGGTCAGCCGCCAGTGCCGGCGGCCTTCCTCCGGAACCAGCCCTTGCGGGGCGCCGGTGCCTCACCACCGGTGTGACCGCCGCACCACTGGTCGGCGGGCACGCTGCGGCGCACGGCGTCGACATGCGAGCCGCAACCCGCCCAGGTGGTCTTACCGCACACGCGGCATTTCGCTGCGCGACACATGGTTATTCCTTTCGTGGATTTACGTAGTTGCGACGCCGAGAGAGCCCTCGGCATCGTCTATGTGAAGTATACCCCCTAGGGTATTGTTGCGATGTCCGGGCCACCGGGCGACGAGAGGGGCAGGCTGGTTCTGGTGGCCGTTTGGGTCCGCCAGCGTCCCGCCCGAGATGAGAGCGCCCACGTCCCCGCGGTCTCAGCGGATCTGCCCGACGACGGCCTCGTCGTGCCCGGGGTCACCTGAGGTAGCCGCAACCGTGGTTTGCGCATGTCCGGTGCGCTTCTGAGCGTATAAACCAGAGTCGACAGTAAATCGAGGCCCGGAGGTGTGTCACCGTGGAGGCGCCCGACCTCGACCAGATTCGGCACGCACGTGAACTGAGTGCATTGCGGATCGTGGCGCTCGCACGCTTGGGCGTGGCGACGGTGATGATCGTCGCCGCCCACGTGGGGCTCAAGCCCAAATGGCTGGACTTCGGCTGGGTGCCCTGGGTCTATGGATTCGTTGCGATCTGCGCGGCGGCGCTGTTATTCAGCGGCAAGTCGCATTACCTGGTGGTAGCGCGGATGCAATTGGTGCTCCTCATCATCGACGTGACGGCCATCTTCATCTTCAAGGTGGTCTCCGCCGACGGCGCCTACGTGCCGCTGATGGTGATGATGCTGCTGCCCATCATGGTCGTGCTCGACGTGTCCTGGCGGCGCGCCGCGGTGGCGCTAATTGTGATCGCGGGGACCTTCACCGTCGAGATCTACACCGACCCGGTGATGCGCAGCCAGATCGGCGTCGGCCGGATGACCTTGGCCACTGTGTTGTTCCTCTTCCTCTGCTGCACAGTGTGGTTGGCCGTATACGCTCAGGGCCGCCAGCTCGACGAGATCGCACACTTGAGCGCCTCGCGCCAGGCTCTGCTCGTCGACATCATGACCGCCTCCGACGAGCAGCAGCGCACGGTGTCGGAGTACATCCACGACGGCCCGCTGCAGTCGGTGCTGATGGCCCGGCAGGACATCGTCGCGGTGCTCAAGAAGCGCCCGGACGAGGCACTCGAGCGGGCCCTGGCCGGTCTGCGCGAGGCCACCGATCAAATGCGCGAAGCCACCTTCGAGCTTCATCCCGCGGTGCTCGCCGGCGCCGGCTTGGCCCGCGCGCTGACGCAACTGGCAGACGCCACGTCGGCCCGATCCGGAATCGACATCACCACCGAGATCGACTACCCGCACTCGGATGCCACCGACCCGATCGTGTTCGCCGTCGCACGCGAGCTGCTGTCCAACGTCGTGCGCCACTCCCGAGCCACTCGGGCCACCCTGACGTGCAAAGCCGTCGACGGCGCATGTCATCTCGACGTGGTCGACGACGGCATCGGCCTGTCCGCGGAAGCCGCGGCTCGGAGGCTGGCGCTCGGGCACATCGGCCTGGCCTCCCAACGCGCGCGCATCGAGGCGGCCGGCGGCGGCATGCGCATCGTCCCGACCTCGACCGGCACCCACATCGCCGTCTGTGTGCCGACGGCCGCCGCAAGCTGAGTAATCGCTTGCGCCACAGTAATTTTCGTCAAATAGCAGGCTGATTCATCGAGCCCCCGGTCGGCTGACATCCTCCGATCGTAGGAGGGCGAATCGTCAACCCGATGGGCCGGTGACGCGATGCCGCAGCCGCCGCCCCGCTGGCAGATTGAGCGCTATCAGCTCCAGCCGACCGACGAAGGACTCGCCATGACTTCCGCAGCCACGCTCGCAATGCCGACATCCCGCGATGAGCGGCAGCCGATCCGCGACATCATCGCCAACAGCCGACCGTGGCGGTCCCTGGCCGGCGCCCCGGCCATCGTCCTGGCCGACGGGTGCTTCGCCACCCTGGAGGGCAAGGTGGCCCACGGACTGGTCCGCGGGACCGAACGATTCGCGGTCCGCGCGGTCGTCGACCATGGTCTCGCCGGGCGGGATGCCGGCGAGGTGCTCGACGGAACCCACGCCGGGATCCCGATCGTCGGGAGCATCGCCGAGGCGCTGCGCCGCGCCCCCGACGTGACCGTCGCCGTCGTCGGTCAGGCCCCGCACGGCGGCCGCGTGACCCCCACGCTGCGGGTCCTGCTGATGGAGTGCGCGGCGGCCGGGCTGGACTTGGTGAGCGGATTGCACGACCACCTCGGCGACGACACCGAGCTGGCCGCGTTGGTGGCGGCCCACGGGGCCCGGATCACCGACGTCCGCAAGACCGCACCGGCCCGGGACCTTCGGTTCTGGGACGGCTCGGTGCACACGGTTCGGGCCGCGAGGATCGCGGTGCTCGGCACCGACTGCGCGATCGGGAAGCGCACCACCTCTCGGATGCTCACGCACGAACTCAACATCCGCGGGACGTCCACCGAGATGATCTACACCGGGCAGACCGGTTGGATGCAGGGCGGTCGTTACGGGATCATCTTCGATTCCCTGGTCAGCGATTTTATTGCCGGGGAACTGGAGCGCGCCCTGGTGTCCTGTGCCGCCGACATCGATCCGGACCTGATGATCATCGAGGGCCAGGGGGCGTTGCGTCATCCGGCCGGCCCGTGCGGTGCCACGCTGATGTTGTCGGCTGCGGTGTGCGGGGTGATCCTGCAACACGCGCCCGGGCGCAGCCACCACGACGGCCTGGAGCATCTGGACGCCGCCCGGATCCCCGGCCTCGCCTCGGAGATCGAACTGATCGGTCAGTACGGCGTGCCCGTTCTGGCCGTGGTCCTCAACCTCAGCGGAGTCGCCCCGGCAGACATCGACCGGGTGGTCGACGAATGCCGCGCACAAAGCGGCGACATCCCGGTCGTCGCGCTCTTCGAGGAAGGGATCGGCGTCCTCGCCGACGTCGTCATCGAATCCACCCGGCGACGCTGAATCATGGGTCGCTCCTGGCTTGTCTCGTACGCGCTGGTCGCCCTGCTGTGGGGCGGCTCGTACGGGATCACCGAGATCGCGCTCACCGCCTTCTCTCCCGGCGAGGTCGCCATGTGGCGCGCGCTGGTGGGAGCGGGCTTCCTGGCCGTCCTGCTGGTGGCCGGCGGCAGCGGACTGCCGCGGCTCGGGACCGCCGGTGCCGTCCGGATTCTGGCGTTGGCCGGGCTGACGACCGTGGCGGCCGTGAGTGCCGCGGCCGCCCAGTGCCGCATGCCCTCGGCCATTGTGGCGGTGCTGTGTGCGACGACCCCGCTGATCTGCGTCATCTTCTACCGGCTGCGCCGCACCCCCACGGCCCCGACCATGTGGATCGGCGTGTGCCTGGGAGTGGTCGGGGTCGCCGTTCTGCTGTCACCGAGCGGAAACGTCGACAGCTTCGGCGTCGTGCTCGGGCTCACCGCGGCGGCGTGTTACGCACTGGCCGGCATGCTGGCGGCCGCCTTCTTCTCTGCCTCGACTTTCAGCGGCATCCAACTGACCATGGTCCAACTCCTGGCCTCCGGAGCCCTGCTCGTGCCGGTCACCTCGGTCGGCGACAGCACGCCGTCGCCGTTGCCGCCCGGTCCGGTCGCGGCGCTGCTGGCGTTGGGTGTGTTGGTGGCGGCGGTAGGCAATGTCCTGTTCTGGCGGGTGGTTCGTCAGGCGGGGCCGGTGATCGCCGCCACCACCTACCAGACGGTCCCGGTGGTGGCCATCGTGGTGGGAGTCGTCGTCCTGGGTGAGCCGTTCGGAGTCGCCGAGTTCGTCGGTGCCGCTCTGGTTTTCGCGGGCTTGGCCCTCCAGCTACCCCGGTCCCGCCGGGCTGCGGACCAATCGCCAGCGGCCGTCGTGACGCTGCGCCAGACCGGCGATCTCCAGCATCGCCAGCGGACCGAGCACACCAGCGGGGGGCAATCCGGACGCCACCGCGATCTCGTCGGGTGTGCGCGCACCGCGCCCGGGCAGCGCCTCGTAGACCTGGAGCTCGATCTCGGTCAATGCATCGAGCACCCCGGTGGGTCGTGCCGGCTCGTCGGCCAATTCGCCTGACCGTCCGACGATCTCGCGGATCTCCTCGGCGCGGGTGACGATTTCCGCGCCCGCACGCAACAGCACGTGACACCCCACCGACGACGCCGAGGTCACCGGACCCGGCACCGCACAGACCACCCTGCCGAGCGAGCGCGCCCAAGCGGCGGTGTTGGCGGCGCCGCTGCGGATGCCCGCCTCGACCACCACCGTGGCATTTCCCAGCGCCGCGACCAGCCGATTGCGCGTCAGGAAGCGGTGCCGGGCGGGCCGCACACCGGGTGGATACTCACTGACGACCAGTCCGGTGTTGGCGATGCGGTGCAGGAGCGCGGAATGCCCCGCGGGATAGGGCACGTCGACGCCACCGGCCAGAACTGCGACCGTCACACCGTCCGTCGCGAGCGCCGCGCGGTGGGCCGCCCCGTCGATCCCGTAGGCGCCGCCGGAGATGACGCTGACATGGTGTTCGGCCAGCCCGGCCGACAACTCGGCGGCCACATGTTCCCCGTAGGCGGTGGCCGCGCGGGTTCCCACGATTGCGGCGGAACGTACGGATGCTTCATCGAGCCGGGCCGGTCCCAACGCCCACAACGCCAGCGGTGGCCGCGCCTGCGGCTTGTCCCGCAGTGCCGTTCCGCGCAGGGCCGCGAACGCCAGCACCGGCCACTCGTCGTCGCCGGGGGTGACCAGCCTGCCACCGCGACGGTCCAGCATATCGAGATCGTCTGCAGCACAGTCGATATCCCGGCGCGCTGCGGTTCGCTCGGCCAGACCTGCCGGCACTTCACCCCGGCGAACTCGATCGGCGGCCTCGATCGGACCGACCGTGGCGATCAGCGACGCCAGTTCGTCGCACGGCGGCTCGGCGACTCGGGAGAGGTACGCCCAGGCACGCAGGTTGTTTCGGCTCACGGCTTGACCTCCGTCTGCCTAAAGCTCAGGGCGATCGACACGTCGTCGACATTCGGCGTCGTGCGGCCGCCGAGATCGGCCAGCGTCCATGCGACACGCAGCGAACGATCGATCCCACGGAAGCTCAGCAGACCGCGGTCCACCGCGGCCCTGACCGGCGCCATCGTCACCGCACCGAGACGGAACTGCCGCCGCAGCACCGCCCCGGTGACTTCGGCGTTGGTGGTGAAACCGTGCGTCCGCCAACGCTCGGCCGCCGCCGCACGCGCCTGCGCCACCCGTCCGCGAACCTCGGCGGTGCTCTCGGCCGACTCGGCGGAGAAGGCACCCGCGCGGATGGTGTACATCTGCACCCGCAGGTCCACCCGGTCCAGCAGCGGACCCGACAGCTTGCCGAGGTAGCGGCGCCGCTGCAGTGACGAACAGATGCAGTCCTTGGGATCGGCCGGCGCACACGGGCAGGGGTTCGCCGCCAGGACGAGCTGAAAGCGTGCCGGATAGCATGCCACGCCGTCACGGCGAGCTAGCCGAATCTCGCCGTCCTCCAACGGTGTTCGCAGCGCCTCCAACACGCTGGGCCGAATTTCGGCACATTCGTCCAGGAACAGGACGCCACGGTGTGCGCGGCTGACCGCGCCGGGCCGCGCCATGCCCGATCCGCCGCCGGCAAGCGCCGCCACGCTCGACGAGTGATGCGGCGCGATGAACGGCGGCCGGGTGATCAATGGCGTGGTGTCGGACAGCAGACCGGCCACCGAGTGGATCGCCGTGACCTCCAGCGCCTCGCTCTCGGTGAGGTCCGGCAGCAGGCCCGGAAGTCGTTGGGCGAGCATTGTTTTGCCGACCCCAGGCGGTCCCGTGAGCATCAGGTGGTGCGCGCCCGCTGCCGCAACCTCGACGGCGAAGCGGGCCTGGATCTGCCCCACGACGTCGGCGAGGTCGGCGACCGACGCCGTTGCGGGCGGTGGGGCGTCGACACGTTCCTCGAGACGACATGCGCCGCCGAGCCACTCCCGCAGCTGCCGCAGCGAACGCACACCCAGCACCTCGACGCCGTCGACCAGGCTGGCTTCGGCGAGGTTGCCGACCGGGACCACGACGGTCGGCCAGCCCTGCCGCTTGGCGGCCAGCACCGCGGGCAGCACACCGTGCACGGGCCGGACCCGGCCGTCGAGGGCCAATTCCCCCAGCAGAACCGTCTTCTCCAGCCGATGCCACGGTCTTGTGCGGTTGCCGACAAGACCGCGGATGCCAATGCGATGTCGTAGACGGACCCCATCTTCGGCAGCGTCGCCGGTGACAGCGCGAGCGTCAGCCGTGACATCGGCCAGGCATTGCCGCAGTTGGTGATCGCTGCGCGCACCCGGTCGCGGGATTCCTGCAGCGCGGCGTCGGGCAGACCGACCAGATGCACGCCCGGCAGTCCGGAGGTGATGTCGGCCTCGATCTCCACGATCTCCCCGTCGAGGCCGCGCACCGCCACCGAGTACGCCCGCCCCAGCGCCATCAGCCGACTCCCTCGAGGTGGATGACCTCGGGGGTGCGGCGCCGCCCGACCCGCACCCCGATGACGTCGATGCGTACGCCCGCCCACCCGGCGTCCTGCCCGGCCAGCCACAGCCCGGCGAGCCGGCGCAGACGGCGCACCTTCTGGACCGTCACCGCTTCGGCGAGGCCACCGAAGCCGTCCCCCGACCGGGTCTTGACCTCCACGAACACCACCGTGCGGTCACCGTCGGCGGCGATGATGTCGAGCTCGCCGTACCGGCAGCGCCAGTTGCGCTGCAGGATTCGCAGTCCCAGTGAGCTCAGATGTTCCGCGGCAATGTCTTCGCCGAGTGCACCGAGTTGGCTGCGCGTCAATGTCGTCATGCGGCCAGGGTGGGCGCCGTCGCCGACAAGATCCAGCCGGGTCAGCCCGAAACGCCCGAATTATGCACAGCGCCCGACTCATCCACAGCGAGTCTCGGCCATCAAACCCTCTCGGCCATCGCCTCGCTGTAGAGCTCTTCGAGGCGGTGTACCCACGTCGTCATGGAGTACCTCTGCTCGACCATCGCCCGGCCTGCGGCACCATATGCCGCTGCCCGCTCGGGATCCCCGATGACGTCCAGCAGCGCCTCGGTCAGCGCGGCCACGTCACCCACCGGGACCACCCGTCCCGTGACCCCATCCGCCACGATCTCGCGGGTGCCGCCGGCGTCGGCGGCCACCACCGGCAGCCCCGAGGCAGCAGCCTCGATCAGAGCGGTCGGGAGGGCCTCGTCGACCGACGCCGACGCCACGCCGTCGACGGTGGCGAGAATGTCGTGGACATCGTCACGACGACCGAGAAGGCGCACCGATTCGCCCAGGTGCGCTTCGGCCACCGCGCGTTCGACGTCACCGCGGGCCGGTCCGTCGCCGACCACCAGCAGAGTCGCGCGGGGGTGAGCGGCGACGACCCCGGCCCACGCCCGCACCAGAGCGACGTGGTTCTTGTCCGGGCGTAGCGCGGCCACCACAGCCCACACCGGACGTTCGGATGACGGACACCGGCGTGCGGGTGTGTACCGGTCCAGGTCGACCCCGTTGGGAATCAGCCGCCATGTCGCCCGAGCCGGGCCGTGCGCGCGCGCATAGTCCTCGTACGCGTGCTGAGAGACCAGCACGAGGCGGCCCAGGCGGGCGGGAAGACGCACCGCCAAACGCTCCTTGAGCCAGTCGCCCCGCCCGGCATGGGGTTGCGGACTCACATGCAGCGTCGCGACAACCGGTTTGCCGGCGAGTCTCCCAGCGAGAGGAAGGAGGACGGCTGAGTATCCGAGGTGGGCGTGCACGACATCGACCGGCGCGCGGCGCAGGGTGCGCACCAAGCGGATGAAGCCAGCCGGGTCGAGCAGCCTCCGGACCGACAAGAAACACGGACTCAGTCCGGCCTCAACGAGCCGATCGAGCATGGCGTCACGGCCACTGTCGGCGGGGGCCAGGCTCGCGACGGAGACCGTCATGGACGGCGCGGTGTGGCGGGCGATCTCCGCCACGAGATTCTCGGCACCACCGAAGTCAAATGAATCCAAAACCATGAGCACCCGGATCATCTGGGCGTCGTCTCGGTGTTCCGCCACTCTCGGTGCGTGCGCGAATTCTCGTGATCGGGATCCGCTGACGCGGCTGCAGCGGTCACTATGACCTCCTGGACCGACCTGGACCGGAAGCACACGTTCCGGGCGTGCTCTCGGCGATCCCACCTTGCCTGGGAGTACTTGAAAATTTACATACCATCAGTCGCTTTGTCGACCGGCGCGATCGTGCGCAACCCCCCGGCAAACCGGCGCGGAGTGCGCTGACCGAATCGACATCAGCAAACAACGCCAGATAAACTGCCGTGTGCCGTACAGCTTCCGACCCACATCGAACGCGGTAAAGGAACTTTTCGCGCGGCTGTTGTGCGCGGCGGGAGTCCCCGCGTTAGCGCGCCGGCGAAAGCGCGGGCAGCAACTCGCCATCCTGATGTTTCACGGCGTCGAACCGACGCAACTCTCTCCGGCGTGCTGGCACGTGCTCGACACCGCCACATTGCGGCGCCAACTCGAATACCTTCGCCGCCACTTCTCGGTTCTGCCCCTCGAGGAGGCCCTCGACCGCCTGGAAACCGGCACGCTGCCCGACGGGGCCGCGGCGCTGACCTTCGACGACGGAACACGCAATCTTGCGACCCATGCGGCGCCTGTCCTGCGAAGCCTGGGACTTCCTGCCGCCGTATTTCTCGCGACGGGGCCGATGGGAAGCGACCGGGCGCTCTGGCCCGACCGGCTCTGGCTCGCATTTGCGCGTACACAGGAACCCGAGGCCGATCTTGCGGCGGTCGGTCTCGGCGTACGTTCGCTCAGAAGCGCCGCCGAACGGGGTGATGCCTACGCCGCGGCTGTCCATCGTTTGAAGGGGTTGGCCGACGACGAGCGGATCGCTCGGGTCGAGTCGATCGTGGAAAACCTTGGGCAGAAAGACAACTGCGACCCGGGCCCGTTCCGGTTGCTCTCGTGGGACGCGGCGCGCGAACTCAGCGGGCACGCAGACGTGACACTGCATCCGCACTCGGTGACACACCCGATCCTGTCGCGGTGCTCCGATGAGAAGGTCGAGTACGAAGTGCTGCACTCCTGCTCGGTACTGGAGCGCGAAACCGGCCGTGCACCAGTGGTGTTCGCCTACCCCAATGGGCGTGTCGAGGACTTCGACGAGCGCACCAAGCAGGCGTTGCGTGGCCGCGATGTGCGCTGGGCGTTGTCGACAGCTGAAGGCTTCGCCGACCGTGACTGCGACCCGCTGGCGTTGCCGCGCATCGCGATCGGCAGCGACCTGTCCTTTGCACGCTTCCGGCTGCTGGTGTTCGGCGCGCTGCCGCGACGCCTGAGCTAGTCGAACAGCGAGTCTCAGATCAGCTCGATGGCCTCGGCGATCGAGGGCAGGACCCGGGCCGGGCGGAACGGGTAGCGCTCGACGTCCTCCAGCGTGGTCGAGCCGGTCAGCACCAGGATCGTCTCCAGCCCGGCCTCGATACCGGCGACCACGTCGGTGTCCATCCGGTCACCGACCATCACCGTGCTTTCCGAGTGCGCCTCGATCCGGTTGAGTGCGCTGCGGAACATCATCGGGTTGGGTTTGCCGACGAAGTACGGTTCGCGCCCGGCGGCCTTGGTGATCAGCGCTGCCACCGACCCCGTCGCCGGCAGCGGCCCCTCGGCCGACGGCCCGGTGACATCGGGGTTGGTGGCGATGAAGCGGGCACCGGCACCGATCAGCCGGATCGCCTTGGTGATCGCCTCGAACGAATAGGTGCGGGTCTCGCCGAGCACAACGAAGTCCGGACCGGTATCGGTGAGGGTGTAGCCGGCCTCGTGCAGCGCCGTCGTCAGCCCCGCCTCACCGATGACGTACGCCGACCCGCCGGGCAGCTGATCGTTGAGGAAGCTCGCGGTCGCCAGCGCCGACGTCCAGATGGCCGCCTCGGGAACGTCCAGCCCGGACCGAGCGAGCCGCGCGGCGAGATCGCGGGGGGTGTAGATCGAGTTGTTGGTCAGCACCAGGAAGCGCCGTTGCTTGTCGATGAGCCGCTTGAGGAACTCCGCGGCGCCGGGCAGCGCGTGCTCCTCGCGCACCAACACGCCGTCCATGTCGGTGAGCCAGCATTGCGCGGTCGAACGCATGATCACTCCGGCAGGCGAAGTTCGGGCTTCTCGACCTCTTCGATGTTGACGTCCTTGAACGTGATCACGCGGACCTGCTTGACGAATCGAGCCGGCCGGTACATGTCCCACACCCACGCATCGGTGAGCCGAAGCTCGAAGTAGACCTCACCGTCGGTGTTGCGGGGCACCAGCTCGACGCTGTTGGCCAGGTAGAAGCGCCGCTCGGTCTCCACGACGTAGCTGAACTGCCCCACGATGTCCTTGTATTCGCGGTACAGCGAGAGTTCCATCTCGGTTTCGTACTTCTCGAGATCTTCGGCACTCATCGGCTCAGCGGTCCTCGTTGCGTTCTCGTCATCGTGGTATCCATCTTGTCCCACCCGTCGTCGCTGCGCTGCGCCGGTGCGCATTCGGCCACCACTTCGGTTCCGCCGGCGCCGGCGACCCGGCGGACGTTGATGAACGAATACCGGTGCTCGGCGGCACGGACCCCGTTCGGCCAGCGCCGCGCTGTGCGCCGGGGTGCTGTAGCCCTTGTGCTCGGCGAAGCCGTACCCGGGATGCTCGGCGTCCATCGCGACCATCAGCCGGTCCCGGCTCACCTTCGCCAGCACGCTGGCCGCCGCGATGCAGGCCGCCGCCGCGTCGCCGCCGACCACCGGCAGCGACGGCATCGGCAGACCCGGCACCCGGAATCCGTCCGATAAGACGTAGCCGGGCCGCTCGGGCAGGCCGGCGACCGCGCGCCGCATGCCCTCGATGTTGGCCACGTGCACACCGCGCCGGTCCACCTCGGCAGCCGGGATGAACACCACGTGATAGGCCAGCGCGTAGCGCCGGATCAGCGGGAACAGCTCCTCGCGGGCCTTCTCCGTGAGCTTCTTGGAATCGTCGAGGGCGGCCAGGCTCTCGAAGCGGTTCGGCCCGAGCACACAGGCCGCGACCACCAGCGGACCGGCGCAGGCGCCGCGGCCCACCTCGTCGACGCCGGCCACCGGACCCAGTCCACTGCGATACAGCGCGGACTCCAACGTGCGCAGTCCCGACGACTTGCGGATGACCGTGCGGGGCGGCCACGTCATCGCGGGCACGGTCAGCCCTGCTGCGGGTCGAACGAGGACACACCACCCCAGCGAGACGGCGGCCACGCGATGAACCGGGCCTTCCCGATGACGTTGCCGACCGGCACTGTGCCGGTCATCGGGTCACCGGTGCACAGAATGCCCTTCTGCGCATCGGCCGGGGTGCTGGTGCAGTGGGCCCGCGAGTCCGCCGAATGGGTGCGGTTGTCGCCCATCACCCACAGCCGGCCGTCCGGCACCTTGACCGGGCCGAACTCGTTGCCCAGGCACGGGTAGACGGCAGGGTCGGCCATCATCGTCGTCGGATTCAGGTAGGGCTCGTCGAGCGCTTGCCGTCGACGGTCAGCCCGGTGTCGGCACGGCATTGCACGGTCTGGCCGCCGGTTGCGATCACCCGCTTCACCAGATCGTTCTCGTCCGGCGGCACGAAGCCGACGAACGACAGTGTGTTCTGCAGCCAGCGGATCGCGGTGTTGTCCGACCGGATCGACTTGTAGCCGACGTTCCAGTTCGGCGGGCCCTTGAAGACGACGACGTCGCCGGGCTACGGCGAGCTGAAGCGGTAGGTCACCTTGTCGACCATGATCCGGTCGCCGACGCAGCCGCTGCAGCCGTGCAGCGTGGGCTCCATCGACTCCGACGGAATCAGATACGGACGGGCCACGAACGTCAGCATCACGTAGTACAGGACCACCGCGATGCCGACCAGGATCGCGCCCTCGCGCAGCGCCGACCGCTTCGTGCTGGGCTGGTCCTCCTCGGCGGGCGTCGGCGAGCCTGCCGGAGGTTCCGTCTGGGTGGAGTGCTCCGGCGCGGAGTCGGCCGAGTCCGGGTTGTCCGTCACGGGATCAGCGTAGCCAGCCGACCGGCCGGTGCCGCGCCGCCCACACCGCGAGCGAAGCTCAGCGCTTCTCCTTGATCTTGGCCTTCTTGCCCCGCAGCTCGCGCAGGTAGTACAGCTTGGCGCGACGGACATCACCGCGGGTGACGACCTCGATGTGGTCGATGTTGGGCGAATGCACCGGGAAGGTGCGCTCGACGCCGACGCCGTAGCTCTCCTTGCGCACCGTGAAGGTCTCGCGGATACCGCCGCCGGAACGCCGGATGACGACGCCCTTGAAGACCTGGATGCGCTGCTTGTTGCCCTCGATGACCTTGACGTGAACGTTCACGGTGTCACCGGGGCCGAAGGTCGGGATGTCGTCGCGCAGCGACGCCTGGTCGACGAAGTCCAGCGTGTTCATCGGTGACACTTCCTTGCGGTAGCGGCTGCGGGCAGCTGCCCGGCGCGGATGCGCCTGGCGGTCGCCGAGCCGGTGGATTCGGGCAACGTGGTGGTTGTCGCAGCAGGCGGAACGATCCGGCCCGCGCGGGCAACTGCTCAATTGTGCCAGATGGGCCGCTAGCAGTGAAATCGCCCGACGCGCCGAGGTCACGCAGATGTTCAAGGCGTCGCTAATTGGCGCGGTGTAGAACCGGTACGGTTAGCCTTAACTGCCGGGCGGCAGCGCGGCAGCCCGCGACCCCGCGTTCACCGATGTTTCTGGCGAGGAGAGGCGATGCGACGGCGTCCGTCCGTGCTGGTCACCGGTACCGCCGCGGTGCTGATCGGGGTGTCTGTCGCGGCCTCCTCCGCTCAGGTCAACGACACAGCTCCGGCGACGCGAGTCCACAGCAGGTGACGCTGCTGGCCGCCGACCCGCACGACGTCCCCGCAGCCCCGGTGCTGGACGCCCATGCCCGAAGCGCCGCCGGACCCGATCATCGGCCTCGACGTCCGGGCCCAGCAGGCCGCCGCCGACGCGCCGACCAGAACGGCGCCGACATCGGCTTCACCCTGCTCGACCGCAGGACCGGCCAGATGATCTCCGGCGGCGACGGCGGCGCGTTCCCGATCGCGTCGGTCGCCAAGCTGTTCATCGCCGACGACCTGCTGCTGCAGGTCGCCAAGGGCCAGCGCCAGCTCACCCCCGCAGATCGTGCAGCCTTGGACGTGATGCTGCGCTCCTCCGACGACAACGCGGCCGAGATCTTCTGGAGCGAGAGCGGCGGCAACGCCATCATCACCCGGGTGGCGGCCCGCTACGGGCTGAGCGGCGACGACCGCGCCCTACGACGGGCACTGGTGGAACACCATGAGCACCACCGCCGACCTGGTCCGCTACTACGACATGCTGCTCGACGGCACGGGCGGGCTGCCGCCCGCAGCAGGCCGACATCATCCTGGCCGACTTGGCCGCCTCCACGCCGAACGGCCTGGACGGCTACCCGCAGCGGTTCGGCATCCCCGACGGCCTGTTCGCCGAACCCGTTGCGGTCAAACAGGGTTGGATGCCGGGCTGGAACGGCGGCAACTGGCTGCACATGTCCACCGGGGTCATCGGCCCGGACCGTCGCTTCGTGATCGCGATCGGCTTCGCATGCAACCCGTCGACGACGCGACCGCCCGCAACACCCTCACCCAGGCCATCAAGACGATGTTCCCCGGCGGGCGTATCTGATCGCTACTCGCCCAGTAAATCCGGCCGGCGTTCCCGCGTCCGCTCGCAACGCCTGCTGGTGCCGCCACGCCGCGATCTTGGCGTGGTCGCCCGACAACAGCACCTCGGGCACCGCCAGATCCCCGCCAGGTCGGCGGCCGGGTGTAGCTCGGCCCCTCCAGCAAGCCGGCGTTCTCCGCTGAATGCGAATCATCCTGGTGTGACAGGGGATTGCCCATGACGTTGGGCAGCAGACCGCACCACGGCCTCGATCATCACCAGCGCGGCGGCCTCACCCCCGGCCAGCACGTAGTCGCCGATCGAGACCTCTTCGACCCGCATCCGCGTCGCGGCGTCTTCGACCACCCGCTGGTCGATCCCCTCGTAGCGGCCGCAGGCGAACACCAGGTGTTCCTCCCCGGCCCAACTGCTGAGCAACCGCCTGGTGAACAGCCGGCCCGCCGGGTGTTGGAACCACCAGAAGTGTTTTCGCGGTGCAGATCTCGTCGAGCGCGTCACCCCACACCGGCGCCTTCATCACCATGCCCGGGCCGCCGCCGTACGGCGCGTCGTCGACCGAATGGTGCACATCGTGGGTCCACCGCCGAAGATCGTGGACGGCGAAATCGACGATGCCCGATTCGATTGCCTTGCCGGGCAACGACTCCCGGACCGGATCGAGGTAGTCGGGAAAGATCGTGATGACGTCGATGCGCATCAGCGCTACGCCAAGTCCAGCAGACCTTCGGGCGGGTCGATCTCGATGACCCCGTCGGCCAGCGACACCGACGTCACGATGGCGCCGACGAAGGGCACCAGCACTTCCGCGGCCCTTCGGCGGCGCGCACCGACAGCAGTTCACCAGCGCCGGTGTGCAGCACCTCGGTGACCGAACCGACCTCGCCACCGTCGACCGTGCGGACGACAGTCCCTCGAGCTGATGGTCGTAGAACTCGTCGGGTTCGGCGATCGGCGGCAGCTCGGCGGAGTCGACGACGAACAGGCCGCCCGCGCAGCGCGTCGGCGCCGTCGCGATCGGATACGCCGCGCAGCCGGACCAGCATGCGTGCCCCATGCGGGCGTGCCGATTCGACGACGACTTCCTGGTACCCTCGTCGCGCCCGCGGGGCTTGAGCCGCAACCGTTGCCGGGTGCGAAGCGCTGCTCGGGATCGTCGGTGCGGACGTCGACGACGAGTTCGCCGGTGATGCCGTGGGCCTTCACCACACGCCCGACGACGAGCTCCATTGCCTACCCCCGAGTCGCTTCGCTCCTGACGGCCGGACTACTGGTCGGTGTCCACCACGTCGACGCGGATGCCCCGGCCGCCGATACCGGCCACCAGGGTGCGCAACGCGGTCGCGGTGCGACCGCCACGGCCGATCACCTTGCCCAGGTCGTCGGGGTGCACATGCACCTCGACGGTGCGGCCGCGCCGGCTGGTCACCATGTCGACGCGGACGTCATCGGGATTGTCGACGATCCCGCGGACCAGATGCTCCACGGCGTCGACGACGACCGAGCTCATTCGGCGGCGGGCTCGGCGGACTCGGCGGCGGGCTCAGCGGCCTCAGCCGGCTCGGCAGCGGCGCTTCGGCGGCCGGCTCAGCAGCGCTTCGGCGGCGGGCTCAACGGCGGGCTCGGCGGCTTCCGCCTTCTTGGCCGGGGCCTTCTTCTTCTTGGGCTGGGTGGCCTCACCGGTCGGTGCGCCGTCGGCCGCGGCCAGCGCGGCATTGAACAGGTCGAGCTTGCTCGGCTTGGGCTCCTTGACCTTCAGCGTGCCCTCGGCACCGGGCAGGCCCTTGAACTTCTGCCAGTCACCGGTGATCTTCAGCAGCTGCAGGACGGGCTCGGTCGGCTGGGCGCCGACGGACAACCAGTACTGCGCGCGCTCGGAGTCGATCTCGATCAGGCTCGGATCTTCCTTGGGGTGGTAGCGGCCGATGACCTCGATCGAGCGTCCGTCACGACGGTTGCGCGCGTCGGCGACAGCGATGCGGTACTGGGGATTGCGGATCTTGCCAAGCCGGGTCAGCTTGATCTTGACAGCCATGAACGAACTTCTCCTATGCATGTGCCACGCTGCAATTCAGCGATCCGCGCGGTTGCCCGATCCGGTTTTGCCTCGCGTGTATGACCGCCGAGCGGCGCATCGTAAGAAATCGCGCGGCGGACAGCCGCCCATTGTGCCAGATGGTGCTGGCCGGGTGTTAATCGCCGGAAACGGCACCGACCGGCGGAAACAGGCTCATGGCGTTGTCATGCAGAACCTTGCGGCACCACTCGTCGCCCAGACCCAGGCCGGTAATCGACGCCAGCGCGTGGTGGTATCGATACGGGATGTTGGGGAAGTCGCTGCCGAACAACACCTTGTCGGCCAGCTCGACGAGAGCGGGTCGGGCATCGACCGGAAACGGATCGGTCTGCTCGGTGAACGCGGTGAACACCATCGTGGTGTCGAGGTAGACGCCGGGATACCGCCGCGCCAGCTCGATAAACTCGCGGTACTCCGGAAGACCCATATGGGCGACGATCAGCCGCAGCGCCGGATGCCGGCGCAGCACCTCGGCGATGGGACCCGGACCGGTGTGGCGCCCCGGCTGCGGCCCGGACCCCGCGTGGATCACCGTGGGGATCTGCGTCTCCTCCAGTAGCGCCCACACCGGTCTCCAGCAGCGGATCCGTCGGCGGCATAGCCGCCGACCTGGATGTGGGCCTTGAACACCCGCGCGCCGGCGTCGATCACCCGCCGGACATAGGCCGGGGCCGACGGCTCGGGATAAAACGTCGCGGTGTGCAGACATTCGGGCACCTGTGCCGCGAACTCGGTCGCCCAGGAGTTGAGCCACTCGGCCATGTCCGGCTTGTGCGGATACACCAGCGATGTGAAGGCGGTGACGCGGAACTGCCGCAGCCGCTGGACCCGATCGGTCTCGTCGGTCCGGTACTCGATCGGCCACCGGCGACCGGCCTGCGGTCCGATGCCGTCGAAGTAAGCCCACACCTTGTCCATCACCCGCTTGGGCATGAAGTGGGTATGCACGTCGACGATCGCGTCGAGCCCGATCCGTCGAGCAAGTCCCCGACGGCCGCTGCCTCGGAGGCGGCCGTGGGAGTCAAACGAACTTCTGGATGCACTTGGTCTCGACGCGGCGGGTCATCCGCCAGCCGTCGGCGGTGCGGATGAATTCGTCGTCGTACCACAGGCCGCAGAACATGATCTGCTCGTTGTCGTCACTGAGCTTCATCGGGTTGAACAGGATGGTGCGGGAGCTTGCGGTGTCCCCGTTGATACGGATGTCGAAGTTTCCGAGCATGTGGAAGTAGGCCGGGAAGTTGGGCAGCACCTCGGCCAGCCAGACCTTGACGTCTCCGAAGGTGCCCGCGATTCCGCCAAGTTCGGTGTAGTCGATGTAGGCGTCGGGGGTGAAGACACGGTCGAGGTCGTCGAATCGCCGATTGTCGATCGCCGTGGAGTAGTCCACCAGCAGCTGCTGGATCTCCATCCGGTCCG
The DNA here is from genome assembly GCA_963753095.1 of uncultured Actinomycetota bacterium. Lineage (GTDB taxonomy): Bacteria > Actinomycetota > Actinomycetes > Mycobacteriales > Mycobacteriaceae > Mycobacterium. The sequence continues at coordinate 197,959 of CAVWBC010000001.1, read as the reverse complement.
AGATTTCCGCCAGGCTCAGCATTCGATCCGATTCAACACTGCATGTGGCGATCCCGCGCCTACCGGGTTAGGCTCATGCCCCATGGGGAGGCTCCTGGCCGCTCTCGCGGCATACTTTCGCACTGACCATCGCCACCACCGTCACCGGCACCTCGGCCCTGGCAGTGGCTGATCCGAACATCGAGCCGGTGGGTTCGGTACCGTTTCCCGACGGCCCCGCACCGGCGTGGATCGTCGCCGACATGGACACCGGTCAGGTACTGGCCGGCCGCGACATGTACGCCGCGCACCCGCCGGCCAGCACGATCAAGACACTGCTGGCGCTGACCGCGATTGACGAGGTCAATCTGGACGCCACCGTGGTCGCCGACGAGGCCGATGCCCGGGTGGAGTGCAACTGCGCTGGCATCAAGCCCGGCCGCACCTACACCGCGCGCCAACTCCTGGACGCGGTCCTGCTGGTGTCCGGGCAACGACGCCGCCAACACGCTGGCGGAACTGCTCGGCGGATACCAGACGCGCGGTGGCGAAGATGAACGCCAAGGCCGTCGCCGTCGGCGCCACCAACACCCGCGCGACCACGCCCTCGGGCCTGGATGGACCGGGCGGATCGGGCTGGACGACCCCGCACGACCTCGCCGCGATCTTCCGCGCCGCGATGGCCAACCCGGTATTCGCGGAGATCACCGCCCAGCCGGCGCGATGTTCCCCACCGACACCGGCGAACGAGCCGCTGGTGAACCAGGACGAGCTGCTGGTGCGCTACCCGGGTGCTATCGGCGGCAAGACCGGGTTCACCGACGCCGCCCGCAAGACGTTCGTCGGCGCCGCCCAGCGCGACGGGCGGCGGCTGGTGATCGCGATGATGTACGGCCTGGTCCGCGAAGGCGGCCCGACCTACTGGGATCAGGCCGCGATGCTGCTGGACTGGGGTTTCGCCCAGAGCCCCTCGGAGAGCGTCGCGACGCTCTAGCCAGCGGCGGCCGCCGCTCCCGGGCCCGGACCGCCGCCGGCACCGTACGCCGAAGCCCGGTTCGGCGACTTCGGCCTCATTGAGCTGGGAGGCGCGGGCGCAAGTCGTTGGGAGTGGCCACGATGGTCGCGGGTTCTCCGACTCGGCATCGTCGGCGCCGCCGCCGCGTCTGCGCCGGGCCGACGACCTGCACGAACCCTCCGGCTCCGGGGAAGACCGGGGACTTGCCCGTTCAGCGTCGCTGACGTTCACCCGGCACCCAGGCGAGGATGTCGCGGTGCCGTCGTTCCAGACCACGCTGTTCGGCACCTCGCCGACGACGTCGAAGTACAACTTTCCCATGTTTGATGCGCCCCAGATGGCGGGGTAGAAGTTCGCCGTTCTGGGCGCGGGCGCCGAACCGCTCGATCATCGGCGCGGCATTGCCGGTGCCGAATCCGTCGACGATCAGTCTGGCCGGCATACAGCGTGCCGTTATGGGGCACCGGGTCGTTGCTTGGGGCCAGCGTTCTTCACGGTGTAGGCGATGTACGGCAGGCTGTTGGGGCCGTTCAGCGTCTCCTGCTCGCCGAAGGTCTTGATGTTGTCGGTCGCCCAAGCCGGCGGACGTTGGCTGCACCGATGCCGAAGACGATGGCGGAGGCGGCAACAGCTCCAGCCAGCTTCCTGACGTTCATTCTGACTCCCCTTCTTCGCAGCGGCGCATTCCCGCTGTATCCACGTTTGGAACCCTGGCCTTGACCCTATGATTCGGCGCCGTCGGTTTGCACGCTCATCGTCGCGGTTCGCAACAAATTCCGAGACCGCACCGAACCCGTCCGAACCCGATCTGAGGTCATCGATACCTACGCTTGGCCCACATGCCTGTCGGTTCGCCGCGCGGACGTCGCTTGCGCCGAGCGGCACTGTCCACTGCGGTGAGCCTGGTCGTCATCCTCGGCGCCCCGGTGTGCGGCGCGCCCGGCGCCGCCGGTGCGCCGGAAGCCGCCTCGGCCGCCGCGACGCCGCCCGGACGGCCCCGCGCAGGCGTGGCTGGTCGCCGACCTGAACAGCGGCAGCATTCTGGCCGGCAAGGATCCCTACGGCCAGCACGCACCGGCGAGCACGATCAAGGCGCTGCTGGCGATGGTGGTACTCGACCAGCTGCCGACTGGATGCCGCCGCCCGGGCCACGGCGGCGAACACCGACGTCGAGTGCACGTGCGTCGGGTTGGTGCCCGGGCAGGTCTACACCACCCGCCAGTTGCTCGACGCGCTGCTGATGGTGTCCGGCAACGACGCCGCCAACATGTTGGCCGACATGGTCGGCGGTTCCCCGACGGCTGTCGCGAAGATGAACGCGAAAGCCCAGCAGGTGGGCGCCCGCACCACCCGGGCCGGTTCGCCGTCGGGGCTCGACGGGCCCGGATGGGAATCGGTGACGACGCCGCACGACCTGGCGGTGATCTACCGGGCGGCGCTGCACTACCCACTGTTCGGCCAGATCATCCACCAGCCCACTGCGGCGTTCCCGGACGGGAAGGGCGGCGTCAAACAGATCGCCAGCCACGACCGGCTGCTGCTGTCCGGCTATCCCGGCTTCGTCGGCGGGAAGACCGGTTACACCAACCTCGCGCGGGAGACCTATGTGGCCATGGCGCAGCGGGACGGCAAGTGGCTGATCGCGGTGATGATGTACGGCAGCGACGAACTGTGGGGCCAGGCCAAGAGCCTGCTCGACTGGGGCTTCAGCCAGCCCGGCTAGTAGACCCGGCCGCGCAGCACCACCCGGTCCGGACGGGACAGCACGTCGGGCCCGCCGCGCGGATCCTGGTGGAAGCACAGCAAATCCGCCGGCCCACCGTCGACCAGCGTCGGCCGGCCCAGCCAGCTTCGGGCATCCCAGCAGGCCGCCCCCAGTGCATCGGTCGGGCTCATCCCGATGCCGGTGAGCGCCGCCACCTCGTCGGCGATGCGGCCGTGCGCGATCGTGCTGCCCGCGTCGCTGCCGGCGTAGATCGGCACACCGGCCTCGCGGGCGGCGCCGATCCGCTGCGGGCACCGGTCGTAGAGCTCGCGCATGTGGGTGGCGTAGGCGGGGTATTTGCTTGCCGCGTCGGCGAATCCGGGAAAGTTCTCGATGTTGATCAGCGTCGGAACCAGCACGGTGCCGTGCTCGACCATCAAGCGCGATGGTGTCCTCGGTCAGGCCCGTGCCGTGCTCGATGCAGTCGATGCCGGCGGTGATCAGACCGGGCAGCGCATCCTCACCGAACACGTGCGCGGTGACGCGGGCGCCCTCGGCGTGCACGGCGGCGATCGCGGCCACCAGCACGTCGTCGGACCACAGCGGCGCCAGATCGCCGACCGAGCGGTCGATCCAGTCCCCCACCAGCTTGACCCAGCCGTCGCCGCGGCGAGCCTGCTCGGCCAGCGCTTCGGGCAGCTGCCATTCGTCTTCCAGTTCGATCGCGAAGCCCTGCGAGTAGCGCCTCGGACGCGCCAGATGCCGCCCGGCCCGAATGATCCGCGGCAGATCGTGATGGTCGTCGAGGCTTCGGGTGTCGGTGGGTGATCCGCAGTCGCGCAGCAGCAGCGCACCGACGTCGCGTTCGGTCTCGGCCTGCGCGATGGCGTCGTCGAGATCGATGGCGCCATGCTCGCCGAGCCCGACGTGGCAATGCGCATCGACCAGGCCGGGAATGATCCAGCCGCCGTCCCAGATGGTTTCCGCGCCGCCGATCGGTTCGCTGCGCAGGATCCCGTCGGCGATCCACCACTCGACGACTTCGCCGTCGGGCAGCCCGCGGCCCCGAACGTGTAAGGCCGTGGCACCCGGGCACGTTACTTCTGGCCGGGGAACTTCAGTTTGGACAGATCGAAGTCGGCCAGGCCCGGGGGCAGCTCGTTGAGTCCCTCGGGCATCTGCGACAGGTCGGGGAACCCGCCCGGCAGGCCGCCGGCGAGCAGCGGATTGCGTGCCTTCGGCGGCGTCGGGCCGCGGGCGCCCTTCTTGCCCTTCTTGTTCTTGCTCTTGGCGTTCTTCTTCGAGGATCGGCGCCCGAACGGCATGCCCATCGCGCCGGCCATCTGCGACATCATCTTGCGGGCCTCGAAGAACCGGTCGACGAGCTGGTTGACCTCGGAGACGTTCACCCCGGATCCGTTGGCGATGCGCAGCCGCCGGGAGGCGTTGATGATCTTCGGATCCGCGCGCTCCTCGGGGGTCATCCCGCGAATGATGGCCTGCAGCCGGTCCAGTTGGCTGTCGTCGACGGCGGCCAGGGCGTCCTTCATCTGGCCCGCACCGGGCAGCATGCCGAGCAGGTTGCCGATCGGGCCCATCTTGCGGATCGCGAGCATCTGCTCGAGGAAGTCCTCCAGCGTCAGCTCCCCGGACCCGATCTTGGCGGCGGCCTCCTCGGCCTTCTGCTGGTCGAAGACCTGTTCGGCCTGCTCGATGAGCGACGAGCACGTCGCCCATGCCCAGGATGCGGCTGGCCATCCGGTCGGGGTGGAAGACGTCGAAGTCCTCGAGCTTCTCGCCGGTCGACGCGAACAGGATCGGCACGCCGGTGACCTCGCGCACCGACAGCGCCGCACCACCGCGGGCGTCGCCGTCGAGCTTGGTCAGCACCACCCCGGTGAACCCGACGCCGGCACCGAAGGCCTCGGCGGTGGCGACGGCATCCTGGCCGATCATGGCGTCGAGGACGAACAGGGTCTCGTCGGGGTCGGTCGCGTCGCGGATCGCGGCGGCCTGGGCCATCAGCTCCTCGTCGATGCCGAGTCGGCCGGCGGTGTCGACGATGACGACGTCGAAGTGCTTGGCCTTCGCCTCGGCCAGGCCGGCGGCCGCGACCGCGACGGGATCACCCGGCGGGGCGTCGTGGGACCCCTCGGCGGTGCCGGGATGCGGGGCGAAAACGGTGACACCGGCGCGCTCGCCGACGATCTGCAGCTGGCTGACCGCGCCGGGGCGCTGCAGGTCGCAGGCCACCAGCAGCGGCGTGTGCCCCTGGCCGCGCAGCCAGCTGGGCCAGCTTGCCGGCCAGCGTGGTCTTACCGGCGCCCTGCAGGCCGGCGAGCATGATGACCGTCGGCGGGTTCTTGGCGAACGCCAGCTGGCGGGTCTCGCCGCCGAGGATGCCGATGAGCTCGTCGTTGACGATCTTGACGACCTGCTGGGCGGGGTTGAGCGCGCCCGAGACCTCGGCGCCCTTGGCCCGCTCTTTGATGCGGTTGACGAAGTCGCGGACCACCGGCAGCGAGACGTCGGCCTCGAGCAGCGCCAGCCGGATCTCGCGGGTGGTGGCGTCGATGTCGGCGTCGGTGAGCCGGCCCTTGCCGCGCAGGCCCGCAAGTGCACCGGTCAACCGGTCGGACAGGGATTCAAACACGTCGCAAGCCTAGCGGCTGGTGTCGATGCCGGTCCCCCCCGCACGAGCGCTAGCTGGCTTCTTCGACCGGCTTGGGCGGCGCCACGGTCGGCAGCACCGCGTAGAGCTCACGGCCCAGCGCCTCCCGCACGTCGTCGACGGCACTGAGCGCGGGCACGGAGATGCCGAACACGTCGACGACCGAGGAGCCCAGGGTGGTGATCTTCGCCCATGCGATGTCGGCGTCGGCGCGCTCGAAGACCCCGGTGAGAACCGCGAGCAGGCCGGTGCGGTCGGTGGTGCGGATCTCGACCAGCAGCCGGCCCGGCTCGCTGCCGTCGCGCCAGAGCACGCGCGGCGGGGCCGGCGCGGAGTTCACCGGCACCGCGGGCTTGGGCTCCCCCACCCTGCCGGTCCCGTACTGGGCAGCCTCGCGGTCCCGCTTCTCCAGCGCACCCATCACGTCGAGTTCACCGTCGAGGGCCAGGATGAACTGCTGGCGCAGCAGTTCGGCCGCCGGCGGCGAGCCGAAATGCGGCGACACCACGAACGTGTTGATCGCCGATCCGTGGGAGCTGTTCACCGAGGCGGAGTGCACCCGCAGCGAGTTCAGTGCCAGCACGCCGGCGGCCTTCGACAGCAGGCCGCGACGATCCGGGGCGATCATCGTGACGTTGTAGGTGTGCGCGCTCTCCCCCGGCGTCATCTCGACGTGCACGCCGAGGTCGGCGGCCAACGAAAGATGATGCGGGTCAACGGGATCCGCCTGCGGCAACGGCTCGCCGGCCATCACCAGCCGGCATCGGCGCACCAGGTCACCGATCAGTGAGGACTTCCAGTCGCCCCACACGCCGGGCCCGGTGGCCAGCGAGTCGGCCTCGGCCAGTGCGTGCAACAGCTCCAGCAGCACCGGGTCGCCGCCGAGCGCGTCGACCACTGCGGTGATGGTCTGCGGGTTCTGCAGGTCGCGGCGGGTGGCGGTGTCGGGCAGCAGCAGGTGATAGCGCACCATCGCCGACAGCAGCCCGATGTCGGACGGCCACAGGCCCAGCCGGGTGCCGACCTGGGTGGCCAGTTCGGCGCCGATGACGCTGTGATCACCGCCGCGGCCCTTGCCGATGTCGTGCAGCAGCGCGCCGAGCAACAGCAGGTCCGGACGCGACACCCGGGTAGTGAAAGCGCTTGCCCGCGAGACGGTTTCGACGAGGTGACGGTCGACGGTCCAGATGTGGACGACGTCGCGCGGCGGCAGGTCGCGCACCGCCCCCCACTCCGGGAAAGAGCCTGCCCCACAGGCCGGTCCGGTCGAGGGCTTCGACGGTCGTCACCGCGGTCGGCCCGGCCGCCAGCAGCACCAGCAGATCCTTGAGCGGCGTCCCGCGGCCAGGTGGTGCGCAACTCCGGCGCGGAGTCGGCCAGCCGGCTCAATGTCGAACTGGACATCGGCATGCCGGTGGTCGCCGAGGCGGCCGCGACCCGCAGGATCAGGCCGGGGTCGCGCTCCGGCCGGGCGTCGCGGGCCAGGATCACCTCGCCGGCGAACTCGATGACACCCTCGTCGAGCGGGCGGCGCACCGGGCGGCGCAAGGCTGAGAAGCCGCGGCGCGGAAGGGCATTGGCCGCTGTCCGCAGCCCGGCATCGACGTAGTAGCTGATAGTGCGGGCCGCATCGGAGAGCACCCGCGCCAGGTCGAACCGGTCCCCGATGCGCAGGGCGGCGCCGATCTCGTCGGCGAACTGCGCCAGCAGCTGATCACGGCCGCGTTTGGACACCCGGTGCAGTTCGGTGCGCACGTTGAGCAGCGCCAGATGGGCACCGCCGAGCGAACCGGTCGGCGAGGCCAGCGAGTGGCTCGGATACACGTCGGCCAGCTGTGCGATGGCCAGCGCGTTGAGCAGTTGGACGTCGCGCAGACCACCGCGGCCGCATTTGAGGTCCGGCTCGGCGCGGTGCGCGATCTGTCCGCTGCGCTGCCAGCGGGACTGGGCGTGCTCGACGAGTTCGTCGAAGCGCGAGGCGATTCCGGTGCGCCACTGGCGGCGGGCGCCGCCGATCAGCAACGCCGACAGCTCCGAGTCGCCGGCGATGTGCCGGGCCTCCAGCATCGCCAGGCCGGCCGAGATGTCATCACCGGCGACCTGCAAGGCCTCCGGCACGGTGCGGACGCTGTGGTCGAGCCGAATGTTGGCGTCCCACAGCGGATACCACAACAGCTCGGCGACCTGCGTCACGACGTCGTCGGGCATGTTGTCGTGCAGCAGCATGAGATCGAGGTCCGAGTACGGAACCAGCTCGCGGCGGCCCAGCCCGCCGGTGGCCACGATGGCGAACCCGCTAGTGGGGGTGATCCCGATCTCGGCGGCCTTGGTGGTCAGCCAGAACTCGTGCAGATCGAGCAGCGCGTCGCGCAGGGCGGCCGAATCGAGCTGGCGCTGGCCGCCCTCGAGCAGTTGCGCCGATGCCGTCGCGAGATCTTTGGCGGGCTTCGACGAACCCGCCGCCGGGGCCTCCCATCGGGAGGCGCCGGCGGCGGAATCGCGCTTCTGCTTTGTCATCTCAGTCCTCCCGCTGCCGTCGCCGACTAACGCTTACTCGGTGTGGCCGCAAGGAGACGTCACAGCGTGTACGTCAGAGAGCGTCGGACCCCCGCTCGCCCGTCCGGACCCGCACCACGGCCTCCACCGGGCTGACCCACACCTTGCCGTCACCGATCTTGCCCGTTCGCGCGGCCTGCACGATGACGTCCACCACCTTGTCGACGGCGGAATCATCGACCAGGACCTCCACGCGGACCTTGGGCACGAAGTCGACCGAGTACTCAGCACCTCGATACACCTCGGTATGGCCCTTCTGGCGTCCATACCCCTGGACTTCGCTGACGGTCATCCCGAGGATACCCGTCTGCTCCAGGCCGGTCTTGACGTCTTCGAGCGTGAACGGCTTGACGATCGCAGTAATCAGCTTCATTTCCCTCATTCCTCCGCGCCGTGACGACCGAGAACCGAGCCCGTGCCTACCACGGCGAAGTCGTACGCGGTTTCCGCGTGTTCGGCCTCGTCGATGCCGCCCGCCTCGTCCTCACGATCAAGTCGCAGTCCGATGGTGTACTTGACGATCAAGGCCAAGATAGCCGTACCGATCGCCGAGTACCCGAGAACCGCGAAGGCACCCACAGCCTGGCGCCACAGTTGGTCGAAGCCGCCGCCGTAGAACAGGCCCGACGACCGCCGCCGGCGCCTCCGAGGTGGCCACCAGGCCGACCATGAGGGTGCCGAAGAGGCCGCCGACGAGGTGCACGCCGACCACGTCGAGCGAGTCGTCGAAGCCCAGCTTGAACTTCAGCCCGACCGCGAGGGCGCACAGAATGCCGGCACCCACACCGATCGCCAGCGCGCCAACGACATTCACCGACGAGCAGGACGGGGTGATGGCCACCAGGCCGGCCACGATGCCCGAGGCGGCGCCCAGCGTGGTGGGGTGTCCGTCCCGGATCTTCTCGGTGAGCAGCCAGCCCAGCATCGCTGCGGCGGTGGCGACGGTCGTCGTGATGAACGTGCTTCCCGCGATGCCGCCGGAGCCGATTGCCGAACCGGCGTTGAAGCCGTACCAGCCGAACCACAGCAGGCCGGCACCGAGCATCACGAACGGCAGGTTGTGCGGCCGCATGGGTGTTGTCGGCCAGCCGATGCGCTTGCCGAGAATGAGCGCCAGCACCAGGCCGGCGGTACCGGCGTTGATGTGCACCGCGGTACCACCCGCGAAGTCGATTGCCTTGAGCTTGTTGGCAATCCAGCCACCGGTCTCGCCGGTGAAGCCGTCGAAGCAGAACACCCAGTGCGCGACCGGGAAGTAGACGAACGTCGCCCACAGGCCGGCGAACACCAGCCAGCCACCGAACTTGAGGCGATCGGCCACCGCGCCCGAGATCAGCGCCACGGTGATGATGGCGAACATCAACTGGAATGCCACGAACACCGTCTGCGGAATCGTGCCCGCCAGCGGGATGTCGATCGCCGCGCTGTGCCGGTGCTCGGGTCGGCCGCGGCGACGGCGTTACCGCCGATGAGGCCCTTGAGACCGAAGTACTGGCTCGGATCACCGAACAGGTTGAACTTGTCGTTGCCGAAGGCCATCGAGTAGCCGTACAGCACCCACAGCACGGTGACGACGCCCATGGCGCTGATGCTCATCATGATCATGTTGAGCACGCCCTTGGCGCGAACCATGCCGCCATAGAAGAACGCCAGACCTGGCGTCATCAACAGCACGAGCGCTGAACTTGCCAGCATCCATGCTGTGTCACCGGTATCCGGTTGACCCAAGATCGGGAATTGGTCCACTCGCGATTTCCTCCTTCGCCCATGCCACGGTTAGGCACCGTTGACCTAGGCCAAGACAATGCTGAGTCGTTGTTTCAGCGAGGACGCGCATGCGTTTCGCGCATGTGAACGGATCGGCAGTCTGCGTTTCGCCAGTGTTACGTCCCGCAATTAGAGTCCTGCGTTGCGGATTTGCGCCTATCCGAGGAGCGCGTCGACGAAAGCCGCCGGCTCGAACGGCGCGAGATCGTCGGGCCCCTCGCCCAGACCGACCAGCTTCACCGGCACGCCGAGCTCCTGCTGGACCCGGAAGACGATGCCGCCCTTCGCGGTGCCGTCCAGCTTGGTCAGCACCACCCCGGTGATGTCGACGACCTCGGCGAAGACCCGGGCCTGCGCCAACCCGTTCTGGCCGATGGTGGCGTCCAGGACGAGCAGCACCTCGTCGACGGCGGCGCGCCGGCTCACCACCCGCTTGACCTTGCCGAGTTCGTCCATCAGGCCGGTCTTGGTGTGCAGCCGGCCCGCGGTGTCGATGACGACGACGTCGGCGCCGGTCGCGATGCCCTTGTCCACGGCGTCGAAGGCCACCGACGCCGGGTCGGCGCCCTCGGCGCCCCGTACGACGTCGGCACCCACCCGCGACGCCCAGCTCTGCAGCTGATCGGCCGCGGCCGCCCGGAACGTGTCGGCGGCGCCGAGCACGACGCGGCGGCCGTCGGCCACCAGCACCCGGGCCAGCTTGCCGACGGTGGTCGTCTTACCGGTGCCGTTGACACCGACCACCAGCAGCACCGACGGCTTGTCGGCGTGCGGCAGCGCCTTGATCGAACGGTTCAGGCCCGGGTTGAGCTCGCCGATCAGCACGTCGCGGAGCACGGCGCGGGCGTCGGCCTCGGTGCGAACGTTGCTGCTGGCCATCCGGGTGCGCAGCTGCTCGACCACCGACGCGGTGACCACCGGACCGAGGTCGGCCACCAGCAGGGTGTCCTCCACCTCCTCCCAGGACGCCTCGTCGAGATCGCCGCCGCCGAGCAGGCCGAGCATGCTGCGGCCGAGCGCGTTCTGGGATTTCGCGAGCCGCCCGCGCAGCCGTTCCAGCCGGCCTTCGGTCGGTTCGATGGCGCCGATGTCGGGCGCCGCGGGCGCTTCGGGGACCGTGGGCGGTGCCACCCCGGTGTCGCGGGCCACGGTCTCGTCGACCACGGTCGGTTCGGGCAGCCGGACCTCGGAGATCGGTCGTTTGACCGAATCGCGCGGGAGGGCCGCGTCGTCCCCGACGCCGGGTCGCCCGATGCCACGGTCTTCCGGTGTGTCAGTTGCTGACGATTGTGTGAACGAAATGCCCGACGAGGCGGTATAACCGCCGGACCGGTCGATCGGTGTGGCACCCTCTGAGCTGCGGCGCAGGGTGATCTGACGGCGCCGGTACCGCACCAACCCGATGACGATCGCAGCGACGACCAGGACGGCGATGACCGCGATTGCGATCCAGAGACCCTGTGACACCGTGCCATTGTTTCAGGGCGCGGCACCGGGGCGCGCCGCGCCTGGGGAACGGCCCGCGGATGGGTAAGCGATGACCATGGAGAACAGCGGGATGGCCGACCGCAAACTGCGCCACATCGACGCCTGCCTGACCGATGCCGTCGAGTACGAAACGGTGACCACCGGCTTCGAGCGCTACCGGCTGCCGTACAACGCGCTGACCCAAACCGGCCTCGGCGCCATCGACCTCAGCACGCAGTTCCTGGGCGACCGGACTGCGGGCTCCGGTGCTGGTCGGGGCGATGACGGGAGGCGCCGAGCTGTCCCGCACCATCAACCGCAACCTAGCCGAGGCGGCGCAGAAGCTCGGCATCGGCATGATGCTCGGCTCGCAGCGCATCATGCTCGACGACTCCCCGTCCAGCACCGCGGCGGCGGCCAGCTTCGAGGTCCGCGAGCTGGCACCCGACGTTCTGCTGATCGGCAACATCGGGCTGGCGCAGCTGTCCGACGCCGTGCTGCCGAAGCTGGCGGCCGCGCTGGAGCGCGTCGGCGCCGACGCGCTGGCCGTGCACACCAACCCCCTGCAGGAGGCGATGCAGGACAACGGCGACACCGACTTCTCCGGCACGCTGGACCGGCTGCGCCGCCTGGTCGCCGAGACTTCCCTACCCGGTGCTGGTCAAAGAGGTCGGACACGGCATCGGCGCCGGAGCCGCCGAGACGCCTGCGCGGACATTCCGCTGGCCGCGGTCGACGTCGCCGGCGCGGGCGGCACCTCGTGGGCGCGGGTGGAGCAGTTGGTCCGCTACGGCGAGGTCCGCCACCCCGCGATCGCCGAATGGGGTGTACCGACCGCGCAGGCGCTGCAGGAGGTGCGGCGACGCTGCCGGGCATGCCGCTGGTCGCCTCGGGCGGCATCCGCACCGGCATGGACGCCGCCAAGGCGCTGGCGATGGGCGCCGACGTGGTCGCGCTGGCCCGTCCGCTGCTGGCCCCGGCGATCGAGTCGCCCGGCCGCGGCGCTCGACGTCCTGGAGGGCTTCATCGAGGAGCTGCGGGTCTGCCTGCACGGCTGCGGTGGCCGAGCAGCCTCGCGCCTCGAACTCCGCGAACCCGGCGTCACTCCGCGCGCTATCTCCTGAGCGGCAGCCGTGCATCGGCGGGAACTGCGGCGACGAGTTGTTCGTCGTACAGGTAACCGACGCTTGAACCCGACACCACTCGAAAGAACGATGAGACGCGCCAAGCGCAAACCTCGACGAACCTTCCGCACCCCAAGACGAACGCCGGCCCACTGCACCGTGAGTGATCTGCCATGACGGTCTTGGGGATCGTCCTCGGGCTCATCGTCGTTTTGGCCATCACGGCGCTCACGGGGTATTTCGTTGCCCAAGAGTTCGCGTACATGGCCGTGGACAGGTCGCGGCTCAAGGCCAGCGCGGCGGCCGGCGATGTCGCCGCGGGTCGCGCGTTGTCGATCACACGCCGCACGTCGTTCATGTTGTCCGGCGCGCAACTGGGCATCACGGTCACCGGTCTCCTCGTCGGCTATGTCGCCGAACCTCTCATCGGCGCCGGCCTGGGTGAGCTACTCGGCGGCGTCGGTATCCCGGCAGCGATCGGTATCGCCGTCGGCGCGGTCCTGGCTGTGCTTTTCTCGACTGTCGCGCAGATGGTCTTCGGCGAGCTGTTCCCGAAGAATTTGGCGATCGCCCGCCCAGAACAAGTCGCAAGGAGGCTTTCCCGGTCCACCGCCATCTATTTGGCATTGTTCGGCTGGCTCATCAAGCTCTTCGACGCGTCGTCGAATCTGTTGTTGCGGGCGTTGCGGATCGAACCGGTGCACGACGTCGAGCATTCCGCGACACCGCGCGACCTCGAGCACATCGTCGCTGAATCCCGCAAGACCGGTGACCTGCCCACGGATCTGTCGACTCTGCTTGATCGGATCCTCGACTTCCCGACCCGCACTGCCGAACACGCGATGATTCCGCGGGCACGCGTGGACGTCGTCACCGCCGACGAGCCCGTCGCGGCAGTCCTGGCCAGGATGGCCGACGGCCATACCCGTTACCCGGTGACCGGCGCCTCTCCGGACGATCTTCTGGGCGTGGTGCAGCTGCTTGATCTGCTCGACGAAAGCGCGGCCGAGAAGGCTGGATCGGTGTGCCGGGAGGCGGTGATCGTGCCCACGACGATGGCGCTGCCCGCTGTCCTGAAGCAGTTGACCAAGTCGAAGCAGGAGATGGCACTTGTGATCGACGAATACGGCGGATTGGCGGGCGTTCTCACTACTGAGGACATGGCCGAAGAACTGGTCGGGGAGATCGCCGACGAGCACGACCCCGACATCAGTGGCGGCGACACCACCCCCGTCGGCGACGGATGGCTCATCCGGGGCGACACGCATCTTGACGAGGTCGCCCGCACACTGGGCCGTGAACTCCCGCAGGGCGACTACGAGACCATCGCCGGGCTCGTCATCGCCGAGTTCGGCGGCCTTCCCGCCGTGGGCGACAGCGTCGAGATTCAGCTCGACCCTGATCCGGCCGAGCTGGCCCATGGGGACGAACCGCCCGGGCACACACTGCTCGCCGCGGTCCGCGCCGTCGACCATCGCGTCCCGGCCTCGGTCTTCGTGACCGTCCGCGCCGGCGGCTCCGCTGCCAAGGGAAGCGCCGAATCATGAGCAACCCGTGGATCGTTCTGGCCGTGACTGTCGGGTTGATCGCCGCGAGTGCGTTCTTCGTCGCGGTCGAATTCGCTCTGATCGCTGCGCGCCGGTCACGGCTCGAAGATGCGGCCCCCCACAGCCGCGCGGCGCGAGCCGCACTCCGTAGTGCCTCAGAACTGTCGGTGCTGCTTGCCGGGTCCCAACTCGGCATCACCGTATGTACCTTGGCTTTGGGCGCGGTAACCAAACCAGCCGTGCACTATTGGCTGACCCCGGCCGTTCAGCGTCTAGGGGCCCCGCTATGGCTGGCCGACGTGGTCGGGTTCGGCCTGGCTCTGCTCATCGTCACCTTCCTGCACCTGGTGGTCGGTGAAATGGCCCCAAAGTCCTGGGCGATCGCCCACCCGGAGACTTCGGCGACGATGTTGGCGATTCCCATGCGCGCCTTCATGTTTGTGACAAGGCCGGTGATCGTGCGCCTCAACAACCTGGCCAACTGGTGCCTCCGCAGGGTCGGTGTCGACCCGGTCGCGCAGGTTGGCACCGGTCAAAACCCGGACGCTCTAAGGCATCTCGTTGAGCATTCGGCGAACGTCGGCGCGCTCGATGAGCGCTACCGCGGCCACCTCACCAGCGCCTTGGAATTGCAGGCGCTGACCGTAGGTGAGATGGTGCGGCCGAATGCCGAGCCCAGCAGCGTGACTCCCGAAGCCACGCGCACAGAGATTCAGGAAACGGCAAGACGCACCGGGCACCTCCGGCTACTGGTGCGCGGCAACGGACGCGTCGACGGTGTGGTCCACGTCCGCGACAGCTTGCAGGGAGAAGCCACGCTTACCGCTGCCGACTTGATGCGCCCCGCACTGACTCTCGACGTCTCGGTACCGGTGTACGAGGCGCTGACGATGATGCGCGAGACGCGTAGCCACCTTTGCACCGTCACCAACGGCAGCGATGTCTTGGGGCTTATCACGCTCGACGACGTCCTCGAGCGCTTACTCCAGCCCAGCAGAAAGGCGGGCTGAATCCCACCACCTGACCGGCTAGGTGCTGGCGACAAGTGCGAGCGGGTTCACCCGCCGAGTTCGGCCAGTTCACGTTCGGCGCCTTGGCCCGGCGTTCCTGGGTGGGCCGGTCGAAGGGCAGCGGCGCCGGCGATCAAGTCGTCGGCGGCCATGCCGAACTGCTCGAGCTGTTCGATGCGCAGCGCGGCCTGCGCCTTGGCGACCTCATCGCGGTGCAACGAATCGGTGAGCGCAGTGATCCGGATGTTCAGCGCGGTGACCTCTTCACGCGCGGCAGTCGCGCGCTGCTGGCGTTCGACGTTCTGCTGATCGGCAACATCGGCTGTGCTGCCGAAGCTGGCGGCCGCCCTGGATTGGGTCGGTGCCGATGCGCTGGCCGCGCACACCAATTCCTGCAGGAGGCAATGCAGGACACCGGCGACACGAGCTTCCCCATCGGGTATTCAGCCGCCGCTCGACCCGACCCATGACGAATGACTCCGATTTGTCAATTGGATGCATTTGCCGAATTCGGTCCTCGATCTCCACTTCAGCCGTAGGGTCACGAAATTCGCACCCGAAACCAGAGGAGGTTTGGGAAATGATCGTTCGGCGCTCTCTACGTATAAGTGCACTTACCGTCGCGGTCGCAGCACCCGCAGCACTACTCTTCGGCGCGGGCACCGCGCAAGCGGGAATGAACGCTGGGGCCAATCCCGCCCCCGGCGGCGTTGACGTGTTTGTCACTACTTGGCCGGACAACGCTGCGGATCCGGCACCCAGCGGCTGGTGCTTATTCAACTCTTCTGTGGTGGGTAATCCATTAGGCAAGCCCCTGCCGGCGATCAACGTCCCGTTCTATCTTCCGGAAAACCCACCAGGATTACGGATCTCAATCCAGACTCTGGTTCCCGAGCTATCCGACTGGTTCGACGCCTGGAACATCTCCGTGGAACGCCCCAACGCGCCCCCACAATCCACCCAACTCGTCTGGTGATCGAGCGATAGGACGACGGCCCGTTTACCGGGGGCCCTCCTACACCGGGCACCGGCCACAACCCGATCGAGGATTCGGCGACCAGGCGGAACAAGCCGCCAACCCGGGCCACCCCTTCACCTTCGGGTCCATAGCCTGATCGGTCGGCTGAATGCCTCAAAGAAAGTTCTCAAAAAGTGTGCGATGGGTGTTGGGCGATTGCACCTACCTGTGAAAGCAGCCCCATTGGGGGCTGCGACCACACGAAGGAGAACACCAATGACCACCACTTCTTTCCTCGCCAAACTCAGTGCCGATGGCTGCCGCTGTGGCGGCACCGGCGATGCTGTTCCTCGGCGCGGGTAGTGCGCAGGCATTCGACATCCAGATCCCGCTCGCAGTCTGGGGCACCTCAGCGCCCGCCGGTGTCGACGTCCACGTTCAGACGCCGGGATGACGGGCTGAGCGGCTGGTGCACCTACACCTCCTTCGTGCGGGGCAACCCGTTGGGCAAGCCCCTGCCGGCCATCAACGTCCCGTTCTACCTGGGTCCGGTGGGCGGCGTGAACGAGGCACAGCTCTGGTTCCCGCGCCTGGCCGACCGGTTCGACCTGGGACACCACCGTGAGCTGCCCCAACGGCACCATGACGGTGCCCGTCGGTCTGGTGACAACCACGGCAGATGTCGAATGGCTTCGACGATCCGGTACCAGCGACCGATGTTCGCTGGTACCGGATCGATTCCACCGCCGTTCGTGCAGATCAGGCCTACGATGTCAGGCAAACCTGGTGATCGGCCGCGGGGGTTGTCGTCATGACCGGAGCACTGCCGCTGTGGCACAGACATCAGCGACGGTTAGTCTGGCGCATGCCGCCGCCGAGGGTGATCGTCAGGCGTTCGCCGAAATCTATGACCGCTATGCCGACCGGCTTTACGACTACTGCGTCGGGATGATCGGAGACCGTGACGCCGCCGCCGACTGCGTGCAAGACGCCTTCTGCGTCGCCGCGACGGACCTTGGCGGTCTGCGCGAACCCGACAAACTCCGGCCGTGGCTGTACTCGATCACCCGACATCACGCGATGCGCCGTCTTCGGCATCGCTACCGCGAAGAGGTCTCCGACGCTGTGCCCGACATCGCATCGCACGAAGCCGGCCCGGACGTCGACGGCCGGGCAGAGCGAGTTAGCCCGTCTCGTCGCCGAGGCCGCCGGCGGGCTCTCGGATCGTGACCGCGAATTGCTGGAGCTGTCCTATCGGCATGGACTGGACGGGCCCGAACTCGCAGAAGCTCTCGGTGTAACTCTGACCAGCGCCAACACCATGGTGTTTCGGCTGCGCCAAACCGTCGAACGGTGCCTGGGGGCACTGCTGGTAGCGCGCGGGGCGCGAGCAGACAGAAACGCGTGCCCCGAGTTGGTCGCAATACTCGAAGGCTGGGACGGACAGCTCACTGTTCTCATGCGTAAGCGTATCGCCCGCCACATCGAGTCGTGCCACACCTGTGCGCAAGAGCAGCGCCGACACGTCAACCCCGTCGCGCTACTGGGCGGTGCTCCGGTGTTCATCCCCGCCCCAGAGTGGCTGCGCGGCAAGACATTGGACCGTGTGCAGGCTGACTTCCGTCAAGCTCGAGCACCACCAACGCGGCCGGCGATCCCGGCGGGTCCCGCAGTATCGGGCGCGCGGGTCGCACTCCTCGCTGGAGTCCCGCTCATCTGCCTCGGGCGTGGCGATCGTCTGGTTCGCGCACCGAGACACCCCGATCGCGCCGGTGGTCGAGATCGGAACTGATCCCGCTCCTAGTCAGGAGCCACTTCCCGCCGACCACCGGAGCCATCAGCAGTCCACCGACACCTACACGACCGACGGCGCTCCCCACACCCCGCATAGCTGGAACTCCGGTGCCAACCCTGGCAGCCCTCGACGGCTCCGGAGGTCAGCGCGCCGAAGGTGACTCCGGAGGTCAGCGCGCCGACAGTGGGGGTGACTCCGGAGGTCAGCGCGCCGAAGGTGACTCCGGAGGTCAGCGCGCCGAAGGTGACTCCGGAGGGCCCGAATCCGCCGTTTACCTCAGAATGGCTCTGATCCGGGTTCAAACCCGATCTACTCCACCGTGGCCACAGACTGGCGCTGAGCCGGGTTCGAATCCGGTGACTCCGCCGTGGCCGCAGAATGGCTCCGGGTCAAACCCGATCACTCCACCGTGGCCACAGACTGGCGCTGAGCCGGGTTCGAACCCGGTGACTCCGCCGTGGCCCGGAACACCTGTGCCGCCACCCCTCATCCCATTGGTGCCCCTCAATCCGAATGGTCCGATCACCTAACTGACTAACTGCCTGACTCATGGGGATCAGCAGCCAGGAAGTGTGCGACGGACACGCGCGGTCCCCGGGGCCACGACTTCACTTAAGGGTGCTTGTTGCACAAGGGTTCCTGTTGCACAATCCGTTTCAGTCGCCGAATGGGCTCTGACACGTCGAGCCGCGGTCATCATCTTCGGCCCATAGCCGGGTGTCCTGCCGCGCCCGAAGTTGTCAGGTGCTGGCGACCAGTTCCTCGCCGCGCATCCGCTGCGAGATGACGGCGGTGATGCCGTCGCCCTGCATGGTGACGCCGTAGAGGGCGTCGGCGATCTCCATGGTCGGCTTCTGGTGGGTGATCACGATCAGCTGCGACTGGGTGCGCAGCTGCTCGAACAGCCCGAGCAGCCGGCGCAGGTTGGTGTCGTCGAGCGCGGCCTCCACCTCGTCCATCACGTAGAACGGTGACGGGCGGGCCCGGAAGATGGCGACCAGCATCGCCACCGCGGTCAGCGACTTCTCGCCGCCCGACAGCAGCGACAGCCGCTTGATCTTCTTGCCGGGCGGGCGGGCCTCCACCTCGACGCCGGTGGTCAGCATGATCGTCGGGATCGGTCAGCAGCAGCCGGCCCTCACCGCCCGGGAACAGCGTGGCGAACACCTGCTCGAACTCGCGCTCGACGTCCGCGTAGGCCTCGGCGAACACCTGCAGGATGCGGTTGTCGACGTCGGCGATCACGTCGAGCAGGTCCTTGCGGGCGCCCTTGACGTCCTCGAGCTGGGTGGACAGGAAGTTGTAGCGCTCCTCCAGGGCCGCGAACTCCTCGAGTGCCAGCGGGATTCACCCGGCCGAGTTCGGCCAGTTCACGTTCGGCGCGCTTGGCCCGGCGTTCCTGCGTGGGCCGGTCGAAGGGCAGCGGCGCCGGGGCGGTCACCTGCTCGCCGCGTTCGCGGGCCTGCTCGTATTCGGCCATCTCCAGCTCCGACGGCGGCAGCGCCACGTCCGGACCGTACTCGGCGATCAGGTCGTCGGCGGCCATGCCGAACTGCTCGAGCACCATCTGCTCGAGCTGTTCGATGCGCAGCGCGGCCTGCGCCTTGGCGACCTCGTCGCGGTGCAGCGAGTCGGTGAGCGCGTTGATCTGGTTGTTGAGCGTGGTGACCGCTTCACGCGCGGCAGCCATCGCGGTCGCACGCTGCTGGCGTTCGGCGGCCAACGCGTCGCGGCTGCGCGAAGCGGCCGCCACCACACCGCCGAGGCGTTCCGCGATCAGCCGCCCGGAGTCGGACACCGCGGCCGCCACTGCCGCGGCATGCGCACGGGCGGCGCGGGCACGCTGGGCGCGAACGCGCGCCTCGCGTTCGGCGGCTGCCGCCCGGCGCAGCGAATCAGCCCGTCCCCGAACGGCGTTCGCGCGTTCCTCGGCGGTGCGCAAGCTCAGTCGCGCCTCCACTTCGGCGGCGCGGGCCGATTCCGCCGCGGCCTGCATGTGCTGACGGTCGACCGGGGTCGTCTCCACGACGGTCTGGGTGTCCTGAGCGGCGCGCAGCCGGTTCTCGAGCTCGGTGAGCTCCTCGACGGTCTCGACCCGGCCGGCCTCCAGTTCGCCGCGCTGACCGACCTGGCGGCGCCAATCATCTTCGGCGGCGCGGGCTTCCTGCCCGAGCCGGCCCAGCTGTTCGTAGATAGCTGAGATCGCCGCGTCGGATTCGTTCAGCGCCGCCAGCGCCTGCTCGGCGGCGTCCTGACGGTTCGACTGCTCGGCCAGCGCACCGGCCAGCGCCGCCGTCAGCTCGCCGACGAGCTTCTCGGCGGCGACGAGTTCGCTTCTGGCCTTTTCGATTTCGGAGGCGATCTCCAGAGTGCTGGGCTTGCGGTCCGAACCGCCGCTCACCCAGCCCGGGCCCACCAGGTCGCCGTCGAGGGTGACGGCGCGCAGTGTCGGGCGGCCGGCCACCAGATCCAGCGCAGCGGCCAGGTCACTGACGACCGCGACGTCGGAGAGCATCGCGGTCATCGCGCCCTGCAGCCGCGACGGCGCGTCGATCAGATCGAGCGCCCAGTGCACCCCGTCGGGTAGCGGTGTGGAGCGCTGCTGCGGCGCGGCGGGCCAGTCGGCCAACACGATCGAGGCCTGCCCGCCGTCGGCGTCCTTGAGTGCCCGCACCGCGGCGCGGGCCGCGTGGGCGTCGTCGGCGGCGACGGCGTCGGCGGCCGCCCCCAGCACCGCCGCCAGCGCCGTCTCGTAGCCGGAGCTCACCCTGACCAGCTTGGCGATGGTGCCGAAAAGCCCTGTGTTGCTGCGGTTCTGGACCAGCCAGGCCGCGCCGTCCTTGCGCTCCAGGCCCACCGACAGCGCATCGATGCGGGCCCGTAGCGAGGCCACCTGACGCTCGGCGCTGCGCTCGGCGGCCTGCAGCTCGGTCACACGCTCGTCCGCCAGGCGCAGAGCGGCCACCGTGCGGTCGTGCTGCTCGTCGAGGCCCACCTCGCCCTGGTCGAGCTCGCCGACGCGGCTCTGCACGATCTCGAACTCCGCCTGCGCCTGCTGCGCGCGTCCGGCGGCCTCCTCGATGGCCGCGGTCAGCCGGGCGACCCCGTCGTCGATCGACTCCACCCGGGCGCGCACCGTCTCGACCTGACCGGCCAGCCGCGCCAGGCCCTCCCGGCGATCGGCCTCCGCACGCACGGCGGCCATGTGCGCACGCTCGGCATCGGTCGCGAGGCGTTCCTTCTCGGCCAGCTCACCGCGGGCCACCTCCAGTCGGGAGCGGGCCTCGGCCAGCTCGGCGAGCAGCTGCTGCTCGCGTGCGGCCACCTCGTCGGCCTCCGCCTCCAGGGCGTCGGGATCGGGTCCGCTGCTGGCGGCCTGCTCGGTCTCCAGGTACTGCGCCCGTTCGCTGGCGATCCGCACGGTGGCGTTGACCCGCTCGGCCAGCGCCGAGAGCCGGAACCAGGTCTGCTGCGCGGCGTCGGTGCGTTCCGACAGCGTCGCGACGGCGGCTTCGTGGGCGGCGAGCGCCTCGGTGGCCGCCGCGAGCCGGGTCGCGGCGTCCTCGTGCTCGCGGCGCAGCGTCGTCTCGGTGTCGTCGGCCCCGGCGAACTCGCCGCGGCGGACCACCAGGTCGTCGGCGGCCAGCCGCAGCCGGGCATCGCGCAGGTCGGCCTGAATGGTCTGCGCCCGGCGCGCCATCTCGGCCTGGCGGCCCAGCGGCTTGAGCTGACGGCGCAGCTCGGTGGTCAGATCGGTGAGTCGGGCCAGGTTGGCGGCCATCGACTCCAGCTTGCGGACCGCCTTCTCCTTGCGCTTGCGGTGCTTGAGCACCCCGGCGGCTTCCTCGATGAAGGCCCGGCGGTCCTCCGGGCGCGATTCCAGGATCTGCGACAACCGGCCCTGGCCGACGATGACGTGCATCTCCCGGCCGATGCCGGAGTCGCTGAGCAGTTCCTGAACGTCCATCAACCGGCAGCTGCTGCCGTTGATCTCGTATTCGCCGGCGCCGTCGCGGAACATCCGCCGGGTGATCGACACCTCGGAGTACTCGATCGGCAGCGCGTTGTCGGAGTTGTCGATGGTCAGCGTCACCTCGGCGCGGCCCAGCGGTGCCCGCGAGGAGGTGCCGGCGAAGATGACGTCCTCCATCTTGCCGCCGCGCAGCGTCTTGGCGCCCTGCTCGCCCATCACCCAGGCCAGGGCATCCACGACGTTGGATTTGCCCGAACCGTTCGGCCCCACCACACAGGTGATGCCCGGTTCGAACCGAAGAGTCGTCGGCGACGCGAAGGACTTGAAGCCCTTCAGCGTCAGACTCTTGAGGTACACGTCGAGCACCCTACCGGCGGGCCGATCAGCGCTCGCGGAACCCGGTCATCGGCTCGCCGGGTTCGGTGAACTCGGCGACCACTTTGTCCACCGAGCCGGGTGCCGTGCCGCCGCGCAGCAGCTCCAGCAGCCGCTCACAGGACGGGCGCGGTCCCTGCGCCACGACCAGCACCCGGCCGTCGGGCTGGTTGCTCGCATAGCCGGTCAGGCCCAGCTCCAGCGCTCGCGACCGGGTCCACCAGCGAAACCCCACGCCCTGGACGTAGCCGTGCACCCAGGCCGTGAGGCGGACGTCAGGCTCGACCAACGTTCGTCACCTCGAAGCGCACCTCGGCACCCGACTTGAGGGTGCGGCCGACCGTGCACACCTGGTCGATGGCGCGGGTGACGACGATGAGCAGGCGCTCGACCTCGTCGGCGGACAGCCCGGAGAGGTCCACTTCGAGGTTCTCCTCGAGCAGCGGATAGCGTTCCTGCTCGCGGTCGGCCGGGCCGGAGACGTTGATCACCGCGCGGTAGTCGTCGCCGAGCCGGCGCCGCAGCGGCTGGTCGCTGCTCAGTCCGCTGCACGCGGCCAGCGCGATCTTGAGCAGCTCGCCCGGAGTAAACACGCCCTCGTCGTCCTCGGAGCCGACCAGCACTTCCGCACCCCGGGTGCTGCGGCCGGTATAGCGGCGGATCCCGGTACGTTCCACCCACAGTTGCGTCATGTGGAGTTTCTACCTTGCCCGGACGGGTTTGGATCCCCTCACCCGCTCGCGCGGCAGCGGCTGGCATCTCGGGCAGTAGAACGAGGACCGGTTCATGAACTTCTCGCGCCGGATCACCGCCCCGCAGCGCGGGCAGTTGCGATCCTCCTGGCCGTAGACGTTCAGCGACCGGTCGAAGTAGCCGGATTGGCCGTTGACGTTGACGTACAGCGAGTCGAACGAGGTGCCGCCCTGGCCGAGCGCCTCCCGCATCACCTCCGCCGCGGCGTCCAGCAGCTCGCCGAGCTGTCGGCGGGTGAGCTTCTCGGCGATGCGCGCGCCGTTGATCTTCGCCCGCCACAGTGACTCGTCGGCGTAGATGTTGCCGATCCCGGAGACCACCGTCTGGTCCAGCAGCTGGCGCTTGATCTCGGAATGCTTGCGGCGCAACACCGTAACGACCCCATCGCGATCGAAGAGCGGGTCGAGCGGATCGCGGGCGATGTGCGCGACCGGTTCGGGCACCCGGCTGCCGTCGACGGTGACGAGATCGGCCAGCTGCCAACCGCCGAACGTGCGCTGGTCGACGAAGCTCAGCGTGGTGCCGTCGTCGAGCAGCGCCGCGATGCGCAGATGGTCGGTGTTGGGCACCTCGCCGAGCAGCATCTGCCCGCTCATCCCGAGGTGCACCACCAGCGCCATCTCATCGTCGTTCGAGTTGAGCCACAGGTACTTTCCGCGCCGGTCCGTCCCGGTGACCCGGGCGTCCAGCAGTCGGGCGGTCAGGTCGACCGCACCGGCGAGGTGGCGGCGCACCGCCCGGGGATGGTGAACCCGCACCGCGGTGATCACCTTGCCGGCCACGTGGGCTTGCAGGCCCCGCCGGACAACCTCGACCTCAGGAAGCTCAGGCATGGGCGGCTCTGCGAAGCAGCCTGTGTGTCAAGCCTTCT
This sequence comes from uncultured Actinomycetota bacterium, assembly GCA_963753095.1. Classification (GTDB taxonomy): domain Bacteria; phylum Actinomycetota; class Actinomycetes; order Mycobacteriales; family Mycobacteriaceae; genus Mycobacterium. The sequence goes on along the minus strand of CAVWBC010000001.1, from coordinate 174,393 downwards.
CCAACGCGTTCCATGCTGCCGCCGCCGCCTTCTGTTCGGCTTCCTTCTTCGACCGGCCCACCCCGGTGCCGTATTCGGTGTCCAGCACGACCACGACGGCGGTGAACTCCTTGTCGTGGTCCGGCCCGGTGGAGGTGACGAGGTAGGACGGCGGTCCCAGACTTGCGGGCAGCCGTGAGCTCTTGCAGGCTGGTCTTCCAGTCCAGCCCGGCCCCGAGTGTGGGGGCGGTGTCCATGAGCCCGCCGAACAGCCGCAGGATCACCTCGCGGGCGACCTCGATGCCGTGGTGCAGGTACACCGCACCGAGCAGCGACTCCATCCCGTCGGCCAGGATGCTGGACTTGTCGGCGCCGCCGGTGTTCATCTCGCCACGCCCCAGCAGCAGGTAGGCGCCGAGCCCGTCCGCGGTGAGCACCGCGCCCGACGTCGGCCAGGGCCTGGGTGTTGACCACGCTGGCGCGCAGCTTGGCCAGATCCCCCTCGCTGCGGTCGGGGTGGCGGTGGAACAGCTCGTCGGTGATCGTCAGGCCCAGAACGGCGTCACCCAGGAACTCCAGCCGCTCGTTGGTGGGCAGACCCCCGTGCTCGTAGGCGTAGCTGCGGTGGGTCAGCGCCAGCGTCAGCAGATCTTCGGGCAGGTCGACGCCGAGGGCGTCCAGCAGGTTCTGGCGCGGCGGGGTCACGACGGGCCCGGACCCTGCTCGGGGTCATTCTCCTCATCACCGGTAGGCAGCATGGCCGCGAGTTTGGCCCATCGCGGATCGATCAGATCGTGCTGGTGATCAGCCCCGGCCGTGGCCAGCGCGACGCCGCACTGCGGACACAGCCCGGGGCAGTCCTCGGAGCAGGCCGGCGCGAACGGCAGTGCCAGACCGACCGCGTCGACGATTGGCTGCTCGAGGTCGATCCGGTCGTCCACCACGTGGCCGACCTCATCGGCCTCGGTGGTGGACTCGGTCGCGCTGTCGGGATAGGCGAACAGCTCCGTCAGCTCGATCTCGATCTCACCGGTGATCGGGGTCAGGCAACGCGAACAGTCACCGCGGGTGGGCGCCTTCACGGTTCCGGTCACCAGAACACCTTCGGACACCGACTCCAACCGCAGATCCAGATCGACGTCGGCGCCGGCCTCGATCGCGATCAGGTCCAGCCCCATGCGCGACGGGCTGGGCACCGTTTCGCGAACGGTGACCATGGTTCCGGGACGCCGCCCCAGCCGGGAGATGTCGAGCACGAGCGCCGAATGCGGGGTGCGTCGGGTTGCACTTCTCGGCCCTGCCCTACCCCGATCTGCCATACGCCGATCTTAGGAGGGCTTAGTGCTGCACGTAGTCGTGGGTTCCGGCGGCGGTGCGCAACTGGTGGCGGCCGCGACTCACCGAGCGCAGCGTGCCGTTGAGATAGTCCTCGAACTGGGCGAGCTTGTTGTCGACGTAGATGTCGCACTCGCCGCGCAACCGGTCGGCCTCGGCGTGAGCGGTGTCGATGAGCCGGGCCGCCTCGGCATTGGCCGCCTGGACCACCTCGGTCTGCGAGACAAGGCGCTGCTGCTCCTTGATGCCTTCCTGAACGGCCTTCTCGTAGGAGAGGTTTCCGCTCTCGACCAGGCGGTCGGCCTCGGCCTTGGCACGGCTGGTGGCCGCCTCGTACTCGCGCTTGGACGTGGCCGCCAGCCGCGACGACTCCTCGCGGGCCTCGGAGACCATGCGCTCACTGTGCTGGCGCGCCTCGGCGACCATCCGGTCGGCCTGCGATTTCGCGTCGGCCAGCAGCCGGTCGGCCTCCGCCCGGGAATGGCTGAGCAACGAATCGGCCTCGGTGGTCGCGGTGGCGACCATCGAGTCGGCGTGCTCCTTGGCCTCGCGCAGCAGTGCGTCGCGGGCGTCCAGAACGTCCTGGGCGTCGTCGAGTTCGCCGGGGATCGCGTCCTTGATGTCGTCGACGAGTTCGAGCACATCGCCGCGAGGAACTACGCACCCCGCCGTCATCGGCACACCGCGGGCCTCTTCGACAATCGCACTCAGTTCATCGAGCGCTTCAAAAACTCGGTACACGGCGCCACCTCCTGGCGTAGTTGTTAGTGACCAGTGTGCCTGGTGTTACGCCTGTGACAGCGGTGGCGAGTCGGTGTGTCGGAAAGACATTCCGGCTGGATATGCGGTCGCCGGCGCATTTCCGGCACTCAAGAGCTGTATAGCAGTTCAGAATCCGGTCTCACCGGTAATACCGGATCGCCGAGGAGGTCGCCCTACCGGCCGAGTTTGGCCTGCAGCCTGCGGTTCACGGAATCGGGCAGCAGGGCCGAGACGTCGCCGCCGAGTCCTGCCACCTCCTTGGCCAGCGACGACGAGACGAACGAGTAGCGCGGCGTGGTCGCGACGAAGAACGTGTCGACGCCGGCGATGTGCTTGTTCATCTGCGCCATCTGCAGCTCGTACTCGAAATCGGTTCCGGTGCGCAGACCTTTGACGATCGCAGTCAGCCCATGCGCCCTGGCGAAGTCGACCACCAGGCCCTGTCCGGACTCCGCGCGCAGGTTCGGCAGGTGCGCGGTCGCCTCCTCGATCATCGCGATGCGCTCGTCGATGTCGAACATCCCCGACTTCTTGGGGTTGATCAGGACGGCGACGACGATCTCGTCGAACTGGGCGGCGGCGCGCTCGAAGATGTCCACGTGACCCAGGGTCACCGGATCGAATGACCCGGGGCAGACGGCGCCACTCATGGACCGATGACGCTAGCAGGAGCCTCATCCACCTCGGCGGACTCGACCCGGGTGTCGCCGTAGCGGCGCACCGGCCACGGCGTCCAGCCCGGCGGCCAGTTCAGCGGCGGCGCCGAGGCTCCGACCGCTCCACGACCACGACGGTGCCCGGCGCCACCCAGCCGTTGGCGTGCAGGCTCGCCAGCATCGCGTCCACCTCGGCGGCCGGCACGTCGTAGGGCGGATCGGCCAGCACCAGGTCCATCGGCTTCGTCGGCGCGCGTGGCCAGCACCGCCGCCACCGTGCCCCGGCGCACCGTCGCTCCGGGCAGGCCCACCGTGACGATATTGCGGTTGATCACCGCCGTCGCGCGCGGCGTCGCTGTCGACGAGCAGCGCCGTGGCCTGCTCCCCGCGACAGCGACTCCAGGCCGAGCGCACCGGAGCCGGCGTAGAGATCCAGCACCCGCAGGCCCTCGAAGTCCAGGCGTGCCGCCAGGACGTTGAAGAGTGCTTCGCGAACCCGGTCGGTGGTCGGCCTGGTCCCCCGCGGGGGCACCACGAGGCGCCGGCCGCCCGCCGCACCGGCGACGATGCGGGTCAGGCTGACCCCCCGGTCGCTTCGCTCCTGCCCGCCGATGCTGAACCCCCGGTCGCTTCGCTCCTGCCCGCCGAGGCCGAACCCCCGGTCGCTTCGCTCCTGCCCGCCGGTCCGATCACCGCCAGCAGGTCACCGCCTTCGACCTGCGCCGTGCTCGCGACGGCGACACGGTTGATGGTGCCGGCCTTGTGGGCGGTGATGGCCGCCTCCATCTTCATCGCCTCGATCGTGGCGATGGTCTGGCCGGCCTCGACCTCGTCGCCGACCGCGACCCCGATGGTGACGACGCCGGCGAACGGTGCGGCGATGTGGTCGGGGTTGGCGCGGTCGGCCTTCTCCGCGGTGGGCACGGTGTCGGCGATGTTGCGGTCGCGGACCACCACCGGACGCAGTTGGCCGTTGATGATGCACATCACCGTGCGCATGCCGCGCTCGTCGGCGTCGGAGATCGGCTTCCAGGCCGATCAGCAGTTCCACCCCGCGCTCCAGCTGAACCCGGTGTTCGTCGCCGTGGCGCAGCCCGTAGAAGAACTGGTTCGCGGTCAGCTGCGACGTGTCGCCGAACTGTTCGCGGTGCGCATCCAATTCCCTTGTGGGGCCGGGGAACAGCAACCGGTTCAGCGTGGCCTGGCGCTTGGGCCCGGACTGGTGCAGCGCGGCCTCGTCCTCGGGGGTAGTTCCTCGGTCGGCTTCGCCGCCGGGCGCCCGGCCAGCGCCTTCGTGCGCAGCGGCTCGGGCCAGCCGCCCGGGCGGGTCGCCCAGCTCGCCGCGCAGGAAGCCGATCACCGAATCGGGAATGTCGTAGCGCGCCGGGTCGGCGGCGAACTCGTCCGCGCTGACGCCCGCACCCAGCAGTGCCAGCGCGAGGTCACCGACCACCTTCGACGACGGCGTGACCTTCACCAGCCGGCCGAGGATCCGGTCGGCCGCGGCGTAGTTGATCTCGATTTCCTCGAACCGGTCGCCGAACCCCAGCGCGATCGCCTGCTGGCGCAGGTTCGACAGCTGTCCGCCGGGAATCTCGTGGCTGTACACCCGCCCGGTGGGCGCCGGAAGCCCAGACTTTCAAAGGGCGCGTAAACCTTTCGCAGCGCCTCCCAATACGGCTCAAGATCGCATACCGCCGTCAGCGACAGCCCGGTGTCGTATTCGGTGTGCGCCGCCGCGGCCACGATCGAGCTCAGGGCGGGCTGACTGGTGGTGCCGGCCAGCGGGGCGGCCGCACCGTCGACCGCGTCGGCGCCCGACATGCCACGCCGCCACATAGGTGGCGAGCTGGCCGCCGGGAGTGTCGTGGGTGTGCACGTGCACCGGCAGGTCGAAGCGGCTCCGCAGCGCGCCGACCAGACGCTGGGCCGCCGGGACCCGCAGCAGCCCGGCCATGTCCTTGATCGCCAGGATGTGCGCACCGGCGTCGACGATCTGTTCGGCGAGCTTCAGGTAGTAGTCGAGGGTGTAGATGCTCTCGGCCGGATCCGACAGGTCACCGGTGTAGCTGATCGCGACTTCGGCTACGGCCGAGCCGGTTTCGCGCACCGCGTCGATCGCGGGCCGCATCGACTCGACGTTGTTGAGGGCGTCGAAGATGCGGAAGATGTCGACGCCCGTCGCGGTTGCCTCCTGCACGAACGCCGAGGTGACCAGCTCGGGATAGGGCGTGTATCCCACGGTGTTGCGGCCCCGCAGCAACATCTGCAGGCAGATGTTGGGCAACGCCTCCCGCAACGCGGCCAGCCGCTCCCACGGGTCCTCTTTCAGAAACCGCAGGGCCACATCGTAAGTCGCTCCGCCCCAGCACTCGACCGACAGCAGCTGCGGAGTCATCCGGGCGATGTAGGGGGCGATCTCCAGCAGTCCCGTCGAACGAAGCCGGGTGGCCAGCAGCGACTGATGTGCGTCGCGGAACGTGGTGTCGGTGACACCGACGGACGGCGACTCCCGAAGCCATCGGGCGAAGCGTTCGGGTCCGAGTTCGTCGAGTCGCTGTTTGGATCCGGCGTGCCGGGGCGGCCGCGAGGTCGATGTCGGGCAGCTTGTCGCGCGGGTACACCCGCGACGGACGCGGCCCGTGGGGCTGGTTGACAGTCACGTCGGCCAGGTAGTTCAGGATCTTGGTGCCGCGGTCGGCCGACGAGCGCGCGGTCAGCAGCTGCGGCCGCTCGTCGATGAACGACGTGGTGATTCGGCCTGCCTCGAAGTCGGGATCGTCCAGAACCGCTTGCAGGAAAGGGATGTTGGTCGACACGCCGCGAACCCGGAACTCGGCCAGGCCCCGCCGGGCGCGCCGGACCGCCGTCGGGAAGTCCCGCCCCCGGCACGTCATCTTCACCAGCATCGAGTCGAAGTGGGCGCCGACCTCGGCACCGAGGTGGGTGCCTCCGTCGAGCCGAATCCCGGCGCCGCCCGGTGACCGGTAGGCGGTGATCCGGCCGGTGTCCGGGCGGAACCCGTTGGCCGGGTCCTCGGTGGTGATGCGGCACTGCAGCGCCGCCCCGTGCGGGCGAATCGCATCCTGGCTCAGGCCCAGCTCCTCGAGCGTCTCCCCCGAGGCGATACGCAGCTGTGCCGAGACCAGGTCCACGTCGGTGATCTCTTCGGTGACGGTGTGCTCCACCTGGATCCGCGGGTTCATCTCGATGAACACATAGCGGCCGCGTTCGTCGAGCAGGAACTCCACCGTGCCCGCGAAGGCGTAGCCGATGTAGCGGGCGAAGGCCACGGCGTCGGCGCAGATCTGTTCCCGCAGCGCCGGATCCAGGTTGGGCGCCGGCGCCAGCTCGATGACCTTCTGGTGGCGGCGCTGCACGCTGCAGTCGCGCTCGTAGAGGTGGATCACGTTACCATGGGTGTCGGCGAGGATCTGCACCTCGATGTGGCGCGGGTTGATCACGGCCTGCTCGAGGAACACCGTCGGGTCGCCGAACGCCGACTCGGCCTCGCGGCTGGCCGCTTCGATCGCCTCCGGCAGCGCGGCCGCCTCGGTGACCCGGCGCATGCCGCGGCCGCCGCCCCCGGCGACGGCCTTGACGAACAACGGGAACTCCATGGTCTCCGCGGCGGCTACCAGTTCGTCGGTCGACGAGGACGGCTCCGAGGAGATCAGGACCGGCAGTCCGGCGTCGCGCGCGGCGGCGATGGCCCGAGACTTGTTGCCGGTCAGCTCGAGGATGCCGGCGTCGGGCCCGACGAACGTGATCCCCGCCGCGGCACAGGCCGCCGCCAGCTCCGGATTCTCGGACAGGAAGCCATATCCCGGATAGATCGCGTCGGCGCCGCAGCCCAGCGCCGCGTCGACGATCTCGTCGACGGAGAGGTAGGCGCGCACCGGATGACCGACGTCGCCGATCTGATAGGACTCGTCGGCCTTGAGCCGGTGCAGCGAATTGCGGTCCTCGTAGGGGTATATCGCAACCGTGCCGATCCCCAACTCGTAGGCGGCGCGAAATGCGCGGATCGCGATCTCACCGCGGTTGGCGACCAGCACTTTGGACACCACAGGCGGACCCTCCCCTCACCGCACCCGTGAGGGCGCTAGATCAGCGTCGACCAATAGTTCCAGAACCGCACCAGGATCATCAGGATCACCGCGGTGAACCAGAGGGTGACGATCGACCAGCGCCAGGTATAGACGAAGTGCGCCACCGGGTTCCCGGCGAGCGGGCGAAGCGCGATCGACGCCACCACGACGAGCAGTGGGACGCTGACCGCCCACACCACCATGCAGTACGGGCACAGTGCACCGATCACGTAGAGCGACTGGAAGATCAGCCAGTGCACGAACACGACGCCGAGTGCCGTGCCGATCATCAGGCCGACCCAATACCAGTGCGGCAGGCGCACCTTGGCCAGGGCCAGAACGCCGGTCACGACGACCACGGTGAAGCTGACGATGCCGATCAACGGGTTCGGCGGGCCGAAGATGGACGCCTGCGGGGTCACCATCACCGACCCGCAGGACAGCACCGGGTTGATGCTGCACGTCGGCACATAGCCCGGGTTCTTGAGCATCTCGATCTTCTCGACCGTCAGCGTCGCTGCGGCGGTGAGTCCGATCAACCCGGCGAGGAACACCCACACCGCGCGGACGGTGCTCACGGCGACGCCGCCAGAGCGGTCCGCCGACGTGTCGGCGGACTCGACCGGCTCGACGGACGCCGGGGTGCTCAGGCTCATCGCGCCGCCGGGGCCGGTGCCGGCGCGGCGGGGGCGGGCTCCATGCCCGGCACGTCGCCGACGATGGCCTTGACCTTGCTGACCAAGTCCTCCGGGGTGGCCGGACTGATCTCCTCACCGTTGAGCCGGATCGTCGGCGTGGCGTTGATCTTCGCCGCCTTGGCCAGACCCTCCACCATGGTGTTGTACTTGCCCTTGTTGATGCAGTCCGGAACACCGCCCGCGGCACCGGCCTGGCGGGCGGTTTCGATCAGCTGCGAGTTCTGCGGAGCAACGCCCGAGCCCTCCTCGGGTTGCTGAGAGAACAGCGCTCCGTGGAAGCGCAGGAAGGCGTCCTTGGATTCGTCGGCCACGCAGTACGCGGCGTTGGCGGCGCGGGTCGAGTAGTTCTGGTTCGCCGAGGAGTTCAGGATCGAGACCATGAAGTAGTCGGTAGCCACCGCGCCGCTGTTCGTCAGCGCGGTGATGGTCGGGCCGAACGTCTTCTCGAAGTCGCGGCAGTGCGGGCACTGGAAATCCTCGTACAGGCCCAGGACGGCCTTCGGCTCATCGCTGCCGTCCTTCTTGATCAGCGAGTTCGACGTGATCCGCACCGCCTGCGCCTCGCCGGTTCCAGCCGTCTTCTTGTCGTGGCCCATCACGATGTAGAGCACGAGCCCGACCGCGAAGATGACGACGATCGCGGTCAACCCGAGCTGGATGGCCAGATTGCGCTTCCGATCCTGAGCTTTCAGGTCGTAGCGGGGCTGGCTTTTCTTATTGGTGGCCACGGTTCGGCAGGTCCTCGCTGTTTCAGGCTTGGGGTTGGCGCCTCCAGAGTACCGGCGAGGCCTTCGGGACCCGTCAGCCGCGGGCCAGGTGGGCGCGCAACGCCGAGATCATCTCGGCGTTGGCGCGTGCCACCTCACCGCCGAGGACGTTGAGTTGGGCGAACCCGTGGATCACCGAACGCATCTGTCGCGAGTCCACCACGACCCCGGCTTCGGCCAGCTTGGCCGCATACTGTTCACCCTCGTCACGCAGCGGATCGAAGCCCGCGGTGACCACCAGGGCCGGGGACAGCCCGGACAGGTCGTCGGCCAACAACGGCGACATTCGCGGATCGGTCACCTCGACGCCCGATCCGTCGAGGTAGCAGGCCTGGAACCAGTCCATGTCGTGCTTGGTCAGCAGGAAGCCGTCCCCGAACAACGTGCGGGAGCGGGCCAGGCCGCGCATGTCGGTGGCCGGGTAGATCAGCCACTGCAGCGCCGGCAGCGGGGCGCCGCCGTCGCGGGCCAGCAGGGTTACCACCGTCGGCGAGGTTCCCACCCGCGCTGTCGCCGCCGACGGCGACCCGCTCGGGATCGGCACCCAGTTCCCCGGCATGCTCGCGCGCCCACAGGTAGGCGGCATAGCAGTCGTCGATCGCCGCGGGCGCCTTGTGCTCGGGAGCCAGCCGGTAGTCGATCGCCAGCACGTGCACGCCCGCGTCACGGCAGATGAGCCGGCACAGCGCGTCGTGGCTGTCCAGGTCGCCGATCACCCAGCCACCGCCGTGATAGAAGACCAGCAGGGGCGCCGGGCCCGTTCCGGCGGGCCGGTAGTGCCGGGCCGGAATGTGACCGGCCGGCCCGGGAATCGACAGGTTACCGATCTCGGCGGCGTGGACACCGGGCTCGTCCACCGAGCGGACGGTCTCCCCGAACTGCTTGCGGGTGAGGGCCGCGTTGTCGGCGACGGCGAGGCCGTTGATCCCGGTGGCCCGCTGCGCGGCCAGCAACATCTGGAGGGACGGGTCGAGGGTGTTGCCGTCGATGGTGATCGCCCGGCCGCCGGACAGCAGACGTTTGAGCCCGCCCGGCAGATGCGGGATCACCTTGACGCCCGCCCGGTTTCCCACGGCGAGCATCCGCTCGACGAGCGGACTGCGTCTCCGCACGGCGCTCACCTGCGGGTCGGTGTGCGCCAGGCCTGGCAGACTTCCTGTCATGGCTGCTCCCTCGATTCGCCTGAACGACGGTACGTCGATCCCTCAGTTGGGCCTGGGTGTCTGGCAGACCCCGCCGGAGGAAACCGAGCGGGCGGCGGGGGCGGCGCTGGCCGCCGGATACCGACACGTCGACACCGCCGCAGCGTACGGCAACGAGCCCGAGACGGGGCGTGCGGTGGCCGATTCCGGACTGGACCGCGGCGAGGTCTACCTGGTCACGAAGTTGTGGAATGCCGACCAGGGATATGACAACACATTGACAGCGTTCGACAAGAGCATCGGCCGGCTCGGCGTGGAATACCTGGACCTGTACCTCATTCACTGGCCGTGCCCGGAGCTGAACGCATTCGTCGACACCTTCAAGGCCTTCGCGCACCTGCGCGATCAGGGCCGCATCCGCTCGATCGGGGTCAGCAACTTCGCCCCCGAACATCTCGGCATCCTCATCGACGCGACCGGCATCGTGCCGGTGGTCAATCAGGTGGAGTTGCACCCGATGCTGCCGCAACACGAGTTGCGGGAGGTGCACGCCGCTCTGGGCATCGCCACCGAGGCTTGGAGCCCCCTCGGGCAGGGATCGTTGTTAACGGATGCGACAATTGCGGCACTTTCGGACCGACACCACAAGACACCAGCGCAGGTGCTGATCAGATGGCATGTCCAGCTGGGTACTATCGTCATCCCGAAGTCGGTAACCCCTGAACGGATTGTGAGCAATTTCGACGTGTTCGATTTCGAGCTGAGCGAGGACGACATGACGTCGATCGCTGCCCTCGACACCGGTACGCGGCTGGGTCCCGATCCACGAACCTTCAATTTCACAGGCAGGTGACCATGACACCGGCGGCCACTGTTCCCACCGTCACCCTCAACGACGACCACACCATCCCGGTGCTCGGTATCGGCGTTGCCGAGCTGTCTCCCGAGGAGGCCGAACGGGCGGTGACCGCGGCGCTGGAGGCCGGCTACCGGTTGATCGACACCGCCGCGGTCGACGGCAACGAAGAGGCGGTCGGCCGGGCCATCGCGAAATCCGGTGTCCCCCGCGATGAGCTGTTCATCACCACCAAGGTCGCCACCGCCGACCAGGGTTTCCAGTCCTCCCAGGACGCCTGCCGGGCCAGCCTCGAGCGCCTCGGCGTGGACTACCTCGACCTGTACCTGATCCATTGGCCCGCCGAACAGAACGGCAAGTACATCGACGCCTGGGGCGGGCTGATGAAGGCCAAGGAGGTCGGCAACACCAAGTCGATCGGGGTCTCCAACTTCACCCCGGAGCACTTGTCGAACATCATCGACCTGTCGTTCTTCACCCCGGCGGTCAACCAGATCGAACTGCACCCGTTGCTCAACCAGTCGGAGCTTCGCGCCCTGCACGCGGGGTACGGGATCGTGACCGAGGCGCACAGCCCGCTGGGTGCGGGCAAGGTGCTGGAGCACCCCGGTATCAGCGCGGTCGCCGCCGCCCACGGCAAGTCCCCGGCGCAGGTGCTGATCCGGTGGAGCATTCAACTGGGCAACGTGGTGATCCCCCGATCGTCGGACCCGGGCAGGCTCGGCGAGAACATCGACGTGTTCGACTTCGAGCTGAGCCCGGCCGACATGGAGACCCTCACCGGCCTCGACGACGGCACCCGGTTCCGGCCCAACCCGGAGACCTACACCGGCTCCTGACTCTCAGGCCGCCGGGCAGGTGGCCGCGGCGTCGCGCAGTTCCTGTGCCGAGGCCTGATCGACCGGCAGCGCGTAGCCGCGCAACACGGCGATGAACTGCATGGCGTACTGGCACCAGAACGCGTGGTTCGGTGGCATCCAGGTGGCCGGCTCGGCGTCACCCTTGTCCTGATTGGCCTGCCCGGCGACCGCCAGCAGATTGGCCGGGTCGTTGGCGAACCTGACCCGCATGGCATCGGTCCAGTCGCGGGCGCCCAGGTCCCACGCCAGTGCCAGCGGCACGAGGTGGTCGATCTGGACCGACGCGCCCACCTGGTTGCCGCGCACGAAGGCGATGGTGGCGTTGGTATACGGGTCGTGCAGCGTGCCGCTGGCCACCGCGTCGGGGCAGCGTTTGATCGACGACGTAGGTCTTGTCGACCAGGTCGCGGTTGAGGATGTCGTTGCGGGTGTCGCAGCCGTTGTGCCCACCCGGTGCGTCGTTGTCGTCGTCCCAGGCATCGCCGAACGCCGCTCGCCGATAGTCGTAGCCGCGCACCCGCACCGGGATGACGGTGATTCCGGCAAGCACATCGGTGCCGGGCTGCACGGTCGGAACGTCGGCGCGGGCCGTCAGCTGCGGATCGTGACTCGACCAACCCACCTGCACGGCGACGATGACGGCGAGCGCGGCGATCACCGCGAGCCACACCAGCAGGCCGCGCTTCACGCCTTGTCCAGGTATTCGATGCGGTCGGTGCCGGTGAACTGGGCAGCCAGGACTGCCATTCCGCGGTTGTTCGGGTCGGCCTCGTAGAGCGACCGCGCCAGTTCACGTGTCTCGAGGATGAGGTCCTCGTGCTCGAGGAGCGACAGGAATCGAAGCTTGGTCGGCCGCCCGGATTGGTTGAGCGCCAACACATCTCCCTCCTGGCGCTCCCGCAGATCCAGGTCGGCGAGAACGAATCCGTCCTGCGTGGCGGACACCGCCTTCAATCGCTCGCCGGCCTTCGAGCCTTCCGGTAGCTTGGTCGCCAGCAGGCACAGGCTGGAATGCTCGCCCCGGCCGATCCGGCCGCGCAACTGGTGCAACTGGCTGATGCCGAACCGGTCGGCGTCCATCACGAACATCACCGTCGCGTTGGGTACGTCGACGCCGACCTCGATCACCGTGGTGCAGACCAGCACGTCGATCTCGCCGGCGCGGAACGCACCCATCACCGCATCCTTCTCGTCGGCCGGGAGCCTGCCGTGCATCAGCCCCAACCGCAGCCCGGCCAGCGGTCCGTGTTCGAGATGGTCGTGGAGCTGGACGACAGTCGTTGCGGGCGGACCGTTCCGCTCGGCCGCGGTCTTGTCGTCATCGTCGATGCGGGAGGCGACGACGTAGGCCTGGCGGCCCGCGCCGACCTCCTCGGTGATCCGCTGCCACGCCCGGGCCAGCCACTGCGGCTTGTCCTTGGTGAAGATGGTGTTGGTGGTGATCGGCTGCCGGCCGCGCGGAAGTTCACGCAGCGTCGAGGTCTCCAGGTCGCCGTAGACCGTCAGCGCGACTGTACGGGGGATCGGCGTCGCGGTCATCACCTTCAGGTGCGGGGTCAGTCCCGCAGGAGCCTTGGCCCGCAACCGGTCTCGCTGTTCCACACCGAACCGGTGTTGCTCGTCGACGACCACCAGACCCAGCCGCTGGAACTCGACGGCCTCCTGCAACAGGGCGTGGGTGCCGATCACGATGCCCGCCGCACCCGTGGCGACCTCGTCGCGAACCTCACGCTTCTGGGCCGGCGACATCGACCCGGTGAGCAGCGCGATGCGGGTCGCGCCCTCCTCGCCGCCGAGTTGGCCCGCCATCGCAAGCGGGCCGAGCACGTCGCGGATCGACCGGGCATGTTGTCCGGCAAGCACTTCGGTGGGAGCCAGCAGCGCACACTGGTAACCGGCATCGACCATCTGCAGCATCGCCAATACCGACACGATGGTCTTGCCCGAGCCGACCTCGCCCTGCAACAGCCGGTGCATCGGCCTGCTGGAACCAAGTTCGCCGGAGATGACCTCGAGCACCTCGCGTTGGCCGCCGGTCAGCTCGAAGGGCAGCCGGCCCATCAGCGCCTCGGCAAGGCCGTCGGAGCGTCGCGGCGCCGGCGGACCGGACTCGGACAACTCGCCGCCGCGGCGCAGGGCCAGCGCCCACTGCAGCCCGACGGCCTCGTCGAACATCAGCCGCTCGCGGGCACGGTCTCGTTCGGCTTCGCTCTCGGCGAGGTGGATCGCCCGCAGGGCGGCATCCTCTGACATCAGACCTCGTTGCCGCACAACACTTTCCGGCAGCGGGTCGACGATCGGATCGAGCACGTCGAGGACCTGGCGGACACAGGCGTAGATGTCCCAGCTCTGCAGCTTGGCGCTGCCGTCATAGATCGGGAAGAAGTCCCGCTCGAAGGCCGACATCGACAGCTCGCCGCTTTCGTCGGTTGACGTGTCGGCGATCGTCTTGAGCGATTTGGAACCGAAGACACGTCCCCTCGGCGAGTCCAGCACGAGGAACTCCGGGTGGGTCAGCTGCATGTTGCGTTTGAAGTAGCCCACCTCCCCGGACAGCATCAGGCGGGTTCCGGCCACCAGGTCCTTCTTGAGGTACTTGGCGTTGAAGAAGGTGGCGGTGACCTTGGGCCGGGTGTACTTCAGTGAGACGACGAGGTACTGGCGCTTGGGCGGCCGACTGGTCCAGCGCAGGTCGGCCTTCTCGATCTCGTCGACGAAGGTGATGTGTTCGCCCTCCTCGGGCGGTTCGGCGTCCTCGCCGAGCATCCGAGTCCCGTGGCTGTACTTGCGGGGGTAGTGCCGCAGCAGGCCGTCGACGGTGCGGATCCCGAAAACCTCGTCCAACAGTGTGGCGGCCTTGCCGCCGACGATGCCGTCGAGCCGGTCGGTGAGAGTGACCATGACTATTCGATACCGATCAGCAGCACGTCACCCTGGTGTCCGGTGTCATAGGCCACCAGCTCGATACCGGGATGCTGCCGATGAACGTGTTCGGCCAACTCGTCGGCCACCGCAGGATCGGCTCCCTCGCCGATGAGCACGGTGACCAGTTCGCCACCGGCGATCAGCAACAGGTCGATCAATCCGGCGGCGGCGGCGCCAACATCATCGCCGACCACGAGCACCTCGTCACCCGCGATGCCCAGGCCGTCGCCCGGTTCACAGGTCCCGGCCCAGGTCAGGGCCTGCTCGGTGGCGATGCGCACCGATCCGTGCCGGGCCCCGGCCGCCGCCCGGGCCATGGTGTAGGCGTCGTCGACGGCTTGGCGGCCCGGGTCGTGCACCGCCAGCGCCGCGAGGCCCTGCACCATCGACCCCGCCGGTAGCGGCACCACGTCGATCCCCCAGCCGATGCCCGCGGTGCAGCCGGCCACCAGCTCCTCGGCCGCGACATAGCCGTTCGGCAGCACCATGACCTGCGCGGCGCCGGTGTCGACCAGCGCGCGCAGCAGCTGGCGGGCGCTGACCCCGTTCGCCGGGTCCGTCGAGTCGGGTTCCGGACGCAGCACGCTGGCGCCCTCCTGACCGAACAACTGCACTGCCCCGTCTCCGTCGACGACGGCCAGCACCGCGCGTTCCCGGCTCCAGCTTCCTGCCGCCGGGCGGGCGGCCCCGGCGCTGAGTGCCGAGACCTGGATCCGGCTCAGCGACCCGACCGCCAGGCCGGCCTCGATAGCGGCGCCGGCGTCGTCGGTGTGCACGTGCACCGAGTAGCGATCGCTGTCGCCGTTGTCCGATCGGCTGGCCGAGGCGGCGATGGCCACTGAGTCACCCAGGTTCTCCAGCTGTTCGCGCAGCGGGTCCAACTCGGTCGCATCGCAGTCCCCAAGCAGGTACATCACTTCGAACTGCGGCGGCGCCGGCCCGGTGGAGCCGAGTTCCGGCTGCTTCGACGCGGGCTCGTAGACGCGTCGGTTCGGACCGTGGCCGGTGACGGTGGCGATCAAGGCGTCGATCAGGACCAGCAGCCCGCGCCCGCCCGCATCGACCACACCGGCGTCGGCCAGCACGTCGAGTTGCAGCGGGGTGCGATCCAGCGCGGATACCGCGGCGTCACCGGCGGCGTCGAGTGCCTCGGCCAGGCTCGCGCCGCCGGCTCCCCACTGTTCGACCGCGTCGGCGGCGGCCTGCAGCACCGAGACGACTGTTCCGGCAACGAGTTCACCGCCCATCGAGGCCACCACCAGGCCCACCGCGTGCCGGAAAGCCGCGCCGAGCAGTGCGGCGTCGATATCGGCCAGGGCGCCTTGCCGGTCGGCGTCCGCGGCCGCCGTCACGTCGGCAAGACCACGCAGGATCTGCGACAGGATGACACCGGAGTTGCCCCGGGCACCGTGCAGTGCGCCCTCGGACAATGCCGCCGCGACTTGCGTCACGTCGACGGACCGGGCCGCGGAGTTGGCTTCCGCCAGTGCCGACCGCATGGTGAACAGCATGTTGGTGCCGGTATCGGAATCGGCCACCGGGAACACGTTGAGCCGATTGATCTCGTCGGTGTGGGTGATCAGGTCACCGACAGCGGTGTGAGCCCAGTCGCGCAGCGCCGATGCGTCGAGCCGCCGGTCCGGCATCGGCACCTCCTCCCGTCCGCGCCAGCCTAGCCAGTAGACCCGACACCACGAGGACAGCGCGGCCGTCCATCCACCAAGCCGGTCACTACCACCTTGGAGGTGCCGCATCGGCCCAGTTCAGGCGGGTTTCAGAGTTGGCGGGCGGCTCATTTTGGCGTTCGGTTCGGCCGACGGCTATCCTGGTCAGGTTGTCGGGTCACCCGTCGCGCGGTAGTTGGCCCCCCATTGTTTACAGATTTTGAGGAGTTCTACATGGCTGCCGTGTGCGACGTCTGCGGAAAGGGCCCCGGCTTCGGCAAGTCGGTGTCGCATTCCCATCGCCGGACGAGCCGCCGGTGGAACCCGAACATCCAGACCGTTCACGCCGTGACCCGCCCGGGTGGCAACAAGCAGCGCGTCAACGTCTGCACCTCCTGCCTCAAGGCCGGCAAGGTCAGCCGCGGCTGATTGCCCGCACGTGCGTCGAGTGAGGACTCACGCAGACGAAGTGTGAGTGATCGCCTGCACGGCTCCTCACTCAACGTGAGCTAGGGAAGCCGCCACTCGATCGGCTCGGCACCCATCCCGGTCAGCAGTTCATTGGCCCTACTGAACGGGCGCGATCCGAAGAACCCACGAGACGCCGACAGCGGCGACGGATGCGCAGACTCGATCGCCACACACCCGCCGGCGCCCTCCAACATCGGCTTGAGCGTCGATGCGTCGCGACCCCACAGAATCGCCACCAGCGGCTGATTCCGCGCCACCAGGGCCCGGATGGCGCATTCGGTCACCGCTTCCCAGCCCTTGCCCCGATGTGACGCCGGGGTTCCCGGGCGCACGGTCAGCACCCTGTTGAGCAGCATGACTCCGCGCTCCGCCCATGGCGTGAGATCCCCGTTGGCGGGCTGCGGGTAGCCCAGGTCGGCGCTGTACTCGGTGAAGATGTTGGCCAGGCTGCGCGGCACCGGCCGCACATCGGGCGCCACCGAGAAGCTCAGGCCCACCGCGTGCCCCGGCGTGGGGTACGGATCCTGGCCGACGATCAACACCCGCACCGAATCGAACGGGAAGGTGAAGGCCCGCAGCACATTCGGCCCCGCCGGCAGGTAGCGCTGGCCGGCGGCCACCTCGTCGCGCAGAAACCGGCCCATGGCGGCGACCCGGTCGCTGACCGGGGCGAGTGCCCGCGCCCAGCCGTCGTCGACGAGTTCGGTCAGCGGGCGAGCGGTCACGGACGACAAACTAGCGCGGTCACTCAGTCGAAGGATTGCCAACCCGCCCGTCCGCACCATTCCCGGCCGTCGACCAGCACGGCCGCGGCGCCGTCACGCACCGTGCCGATCACCCGCCATCCCGCCGGGGCCGCCCCCGGAAAGCAGCCGACCAGGGCATGATCTTCGCCACCTGACAGGACCAGGGCCAACGGGTCGACCGCGGTCTCGGCGGCCGCTGCAGCCACCGCCGCCACGTCATCCTGCAAGGCGGCGGTCGAGAGGTCGATCGTCACCGCCGACGCTGCCGCGATATGCCCGAGATCAGCCAGCAGCCCGTCGGAGACATCCGTCATCGCCGCCGCGCCGGCGTCTGCGGCACAGGCGCCCTGCCCATAGGGTGGTTCCGGAACCAGGTGACGTCCCCGCAACTCGGGGAAGCCTCCGATTCCCTTGCACCACAACGCGAATCCGGCGGCGGAACGACCGAGCTCGCCCGCCACCGCGACCACCGATCCGGCCCGTGCGCCGCTGCGCAACACCGGTGCGCGGCCCGCCAGATCGCCCATCGCGGTGACCGACACCACCCATTGCGGACTGCTCACCAGATCGCCGCCGATGATGCCCGCCCCGAATGTGCCGGCCTCCTGCCACATCCCGTCGGCCAGTTCCTGCACCCTGGACGCGGCGGTGTCGGGCGGGGCGCCGAACGCGACGACGAACGCGGTGGCGCGGGCCCCCATCGATTCGACGTCGGCGGCATTCTGAGCGATGGCCTTGCGGCCGACCTCGTGCGGTGTGGACCAGTCCAGGCGGAAGTGCCGACCTTCGACCAGCATGTCGGTGGTCACCACCACCCGCCCGTCCGGTGCGTCGAGGACGGCGGCGTCGTCGCCGGGGCCCACCACGACCCCCGCCGGTTGCCGGCGAGCAGCCGTCAGGCGGTCGATCATCGGGAACTCCCCCAGCTCGCGAAGCGTGGGATCAGGGCCGTCGGCCACAGCGTCTGCCCTCCTCATCGCCGCCTGACGCTCTTCGCGCAAGCGCTCATCGCTGCCTGACGCTCTTCGCGCCGCCGCAGGCACGTACGACCTGCGGTACGTTTGGTCCCTGCTGACGCGGCAGTCTGCGTCGCCGTCCCGGCCGTTCACCGGCGCCCGGCCCGGACACCTGAACACGCCAGTCTAAGCGGGACCGACCAGGGTGAGGAGAGTGCGGGTGGTGGAGGCCTACATGCTGATCCAGACCGAGGTCGGCCGCGCCGAGGTGGTCGCCAAGCAGGTGGCCGGACTGACCGGAGTGCTGTCCTCCGAGTACGTCACCGGCCCCTACGACGTGGTGGTGCGCATCGGATCGGACAGCGCCGAGGACCTGACCACCAACATCGTCCCCAGCGTCCAGCGGGTCAGCGGCATCACTCGCACCATGACCTGCCCGATCGCCAGTGCCGACTGACGCGAACGCGCAGGAGGACTCCCCGCCGGACGGCCCGCCCCGGGTGCTCCTGATCGCCGCCGTGGCGCTGGCCCTCGCCGCCGTCGCCGCGGTATTGGGAATCGCCGCGACCCGCCAGACCCCGGACCAGCCCGTCGCCATCGCGGCCGTGCCCGCGCCCCAGGCCGACTCCGGCACCTGCCACGCCCTCCTCGATGCCCTGCCGGACCGCCTCGGCGATCTCCCGCGTGCCGCCGCCGTCGAGCCCACACCCGTGGGAACCGCAGCATGGCGGGCCGGCGCCGACGCCGAGCCGGTGATCCTGCGCTGCGGGCTGGACCGCCCCGGCGAATTCGTCGTGGGATCCCCGATCCAGGTGGTCAACGCGGTGCAGTGGTTCCAGGTCGCCGACACCGCCACCCGACGCAGCACCTGGGTCAGCGTGGACCGGCCCGTCTACATCGCCCTGACGCTGCCCAACGAGTCCGGTCCCACCCCGATTCAGACGATGTCCGACGTGATCGCACGGACCATGCCCGCGGTCCCGATCCGGCCCGGGCCGCCCCGGTGAGGCGAGCCGACCCCTAGCGCAGACCTGTCCCGCGAGCCAGCGCGGTTTCGACCATCGTGCCCACCAGGGTCGGATAGTCCACACCACTGGCACCCCACATCCGCGGGTACATCGAGATGGTGGTGAATCCCGGCATGGTGTTGATCTCGTTGACCACCGGCCCGTCCTCGGTCAGGAAGAAATCCACCCGAGCCAGACCCTGGCAGTCCAGGGCGTTGAAAGCCCGGATCGCCAAGTGCCGCAACTCATCAGCGACGTCATCGTCGATCTTGGCGGGTACGTCCAGTTCGGCGGCGTCGTCGAGATACTTGGTGGCGAAGTCGTAGAAGCCGTCCTCGCGACCGCGCACACCGGCCACCCGGATCTCGCCGACGGTGCTGGCTTGTACCGAACCGTCCGGGAATTCGAGCACACCGCATTCGAGTTCACGCCCGACGATGGCGGCCTCGATGATCACCTTCGGATCGTGCCTGCGGGCTCGGGCGATCGCGTCCGGTAGTTCGTCGGCGCGGCCGACCCGACTGACACCGATCGAGGAACCCCCGCGCGACGGCTTGACGAACAATGGAAAGCCAAGGCGTTCAATGTCATCCGATGGTCGGCGCGGCCTGGCGCGGCCGCAGCACCACATGGTCCCCGATGGGTAGGCCGTCGGCCGCCAGCAGCTTCTTGGTGAACTCCTTGTCCATCCCCGCTGCACTCGCGAACACACCTGCGCCGACGTACGGCACGCCGGCCAGCTCCAGCAGCCCCTGGATGGTGCCGTCCTCGCCGTAGGGCCCATGCAGGATCGGGAAGACCACGTCGACGGCGGCCAGGACCTCCCCTGCCCCGCGCCCCAGCGACAACAGCTGGCCACGCCGGCCCGGGTCGGCGGCCAGGGCGAGCGCGGTACCGGACGAGCCGCTGACTTGCGGCAGCTGACGATCGGTGATGGCCAGGGTCTCCGGCCGGGCGTCGGTCAGAACCCAGGTGCCTTCCGGCGTTATCCCGACGGCGACGACTTCGAACCGCTCCGGATCGAGGTTGCGCAGGATGCTCCCCGCCGACACACACGAGATAGCGTGCTCGGAGCTGCGCCCGCCGTAGACGACGGCGACGCGGACGCGCGGACCGGAACTCACAACCTAGAGAGGCTACAGCCCATGGCTTTCCGGCACGATTCGAAGCTGTGAACAGCGGTTTTGCGCTTTACGCGGCGTCAAGCGCCCGTTCGACGTCGGCCACCAGGTCGTCGGTGTCCTCGATACCCGCCGAGATGCGGGCGAAGCCGTCCCCGACCGGATCGCCCCATCGCGCCCGGCGATCCACCGAGGTGTGGATGCTTCCGAAACTCGTCGCGGCCACCAGCAGCTCACTGCGCTGTACCAGTGCGTGCACAGCGTCGGCGCCGGCGAGTTCGATCGACAACAGACCGCCGAATCGGCGCATCTGGCTGGCCGCCACCCGGTAGGACGGATCTTCGGTCAGGCCCGGATACCGCACCGCCCGAACCTTGGGGTGGCTGCGCAGTGCGGTGGCCAGCGCCAGTGCGTTCTGGCACTGCCGTTCGAACCGCAGCCCGAGGGTGCCGATGGAGCGCAGCACCAGCCAGGCCTCGAACGCACCCAGAATCGCTCCGGCCAGGAGGCGCTCCCGCTCGAGCGCGGCCATCAGGTCGGGGTGGCTGCCCGCGACATACCCGGCGAGGAGATCGCTGTGCCCGGACAACGCCTTGGTCGCGCTGGCCACCACCAGGTCCGCACCCAGCGACAACGGCTGCTGGGCCAGCGGCGTGGCGGTGGTGTTGTCCACCAGCAGCCGCGCACCTCGGCGCCGGCAGATGCCGGCGAGCCGGTGCAGGTCCACGACGTCGAGACCCGGGTTCGTCGGCGTCTCCGCCAGCACCACGTCGGCGCCCTCGGCCGCCCCGCAGAGCTCGCCGGCTATCGCCTCGCGCACCGTGATACCCTGTGGCGCAAGCTTTTCCGCTGCGAATCGGCGAACCTGGTAGTACCCGTCGGCGGGCACCACGAGTACCGATCCGGGCTTGGTCAGCACCCTCAGAGCGGCCGCGATCGCCGCCATGCCGGACCCGAATACCACAGCGGTGGTGGCGGATTCGAGTTGAGCCAACGCCGACTCGAGTTGCCGCCAGGTCGGATTGGAGCTGCGGCCGTAGGTGTCCTGTTCGGTGCCTTCGTCCGGCGACAGATGGTAGGACGCCGCCGGCACCGGGCCGCGGCTGACCGGCTGACCCGGATCCGCTTGCGAGCTCACCGCTTTGACAGAGCGGGTGGAATCGCCGTATTGCCCGTTCATCGCATCACTCCGGTTTGGTGCTGCGCCCCAGCAGCAGCACCACGGCTTCGTCGACGGACAGACCTTTATGGCAGACCCGGTGCACGGCGTCGGTGAGCGGCATCTCGACGTCGTAGCTGGAAGCCAACGCCAGGATCGACTCACAGGAGGTAACGCCTTCGGCGACATGGCCGTCGGTCGCTCGGAGCGCGGCCGCCATCGTCTCGCCGCGGCCCAGGCGCTCGCCGAAGCTGCGGTTGCGCGAATGCGACGAGGTGCAGGTCGCCACCAGGTCACCCACTCCGGCCAGACCGGCCAGCGTCGCGGGTTGGGCGCCCAGCGCGATTCCCAGCCGCATGATCTCGGCCAGGCCCCGGGTGATGATGGCGGCGGCGGTGTTCTCTCCCAAGCCCACCCCGGCAGCCATTCCGCAGGCCAGGGCGATGACGTTCTTGCAGGCGCCGCCGATCTCCGTTCCGGTGACGTCGGCGTTGGTGTACGGCCGAAAGTATGCGGTGTTCAGCGCGCGCTGCAGCGCGACCGCCCGGCCCGAGTCGGTGCATGCCACCACGGTGGCCGCGGGTTGTTCGTCGGCGATCTCGTCGGCCAGGTTGGGCCCGGACACCACGGCCACCTGACTGGAGTCCACGCCGGTGACCGCGACGATGACCTGGCTCATCCGCATCAGCGTGTCCAGTTCGATACCCTTGGCCAGGGTCACCAGGGTGGCGCCGTCGGCGATGAAGCCGCGCCAGGCCTCGAGGTTGGTTCGCAGCGTCTGCGACGGCACACCCAGCAGCACGGTGGTCAGCCCGTCGAGTGCCTCGGCGGCATCGGTGGTGGCCCGGATCGCACCGGGCAGTTTCACCCCGGGCAAGTATGGGGTGTTGGTGTGGAGGAAGTTGATCTCCTCGGCCACTTCGGCGCGTCTGGCCCACAATCGGACGTCGCTACCGGCGTCGGCCAGCACCTTCGCCAGGGCCGTACCCCAGGCACCGGCACCCATCACCGCAGCACTACCTACCGCCCTGGTCATGCCACCACCCCGTATTCGCATCGCTCCGCCGCGCCTTTTCAACCTAGTCGGCCGACGGTGCGGTCCGCCCGCGGACCGACCATCCGAGCCGACTATCGGGTCTCGTCGCGGCGGTGCCAGGTGGCGCTGGCAGGATGGCAACCATGAGCGGCGCACCCGATGTCGGCCTCATCATCGCGGTCAAGCGTCTCGCCAACGCCAAGACTCGACTGGCGCCGGTGTTCACGGCGGGCGCCCGGGAACGCGTCGTGCTCGCCATGCTCGTCGACACGATCGCCGCGGCCCGTGCTGTCGGGGCGCTGCACTCGATCACCGTTGTGACGCCAGATGAGACCGCCGCCGCCGCCGCGCGCGAACTCGGCGCCGAAGTGTTGCCCGATCCGACGCCGCAGTCCGACCCCGATCCGCTGAACAACGCCCTTCTCGCGGCGTGTGCCGCCATGGTCACACGGGTGCCGAATATGGCTGTGCTGCAAGGTGATCTACCCGCGCTGCGCACCCTCGAGTTGGACGAGGCATTGACGCAGGCGCGGTCGCACCGCCGAAGCTTCGTGGCCGACCGCCATGGCAGCGGCACCGCGGCGTTGTTCGCCTTCGGTAGCCCGATGGACCCACGGTTCGGAGCCGATTCGGCCCGCCGCCATCGGGATTCCGGCGCGGTGGAACTGACGTCGCCCTGGCCGGGTCTGCGCTGCGACATCGACACCCCCGATGACCTCGTCGCGGCCGAGCAGCTCGGGGTGGGGACGGCGACGAAAGAGGCGATTCGTCGCGGCTAGCCAGGGTGCGAATCTGAACATCACCTGAACACGGCTCGAGATTCGGCGGCTGGTAGCCGCGCGCGCCGCCGATGAGGGATGATCGCACGCATGACCGAGACGGAAACCGAAGCCCGAACGACTGAGGACGAATGGTCGGACGATCCGGCGCCGGAGGCTCCGCCCGCGGCCACTGAAGTGGCCGTCGATGACGCTCTGCCCGAGCACCGGTACCTCAACCGGGAGCTGAGCTGGCTCGACTTCAACGCCCGGGTGTTGGCGCTGGCCGCCGACACCTCGATGCCGCTGCTGGAGCGGGCCAAGTTCCTGGCGATCTTCGCCTCCAATCTCGACGAGTTCTACATGGTTCGCGTCGCGGGTCTGAAGCGCCGCGACGAGATGGGGCTGTCGGTGCGATCGGCCGACGGGCTGTCTCCCCGCGAGCAACTGCGCCACATCGGCGAGCGCACGCGGCAGATCTCGCTGCGTCAGGCCCAGGTGTTCCTCGACTCGGTCCGGCCGGCGCTGGCCGAGGAGGGCATTCGCATCGTCGGGTGGGCCGACCTCAGCGACGCCGAAGGCAACCAGCTCTCGACCTATTTCCACGAGCAGGTCTTCCCGGTTCTCACCCCGCTCGCGGTCGACCCGGCGCACCCGTTCCCCTTCGTCAGCGGTCTGAGTCTGAACCTGGCGATCACGGTGAAGTCGCCGGACGACGGCGGCGAGCACTTCGCCCGTATCAAGGTGCCCGACAACGTCGACCGGTTCGTCGAACTCAAGAGCGCCGACGCAGAATCGCAGGCGATCCGGTTCCTCCCGATGGAGGAACTCATCGCCGCGTTCCTTCCGGTCCTGTTTCCCGGGATGGAGATCGTGGAGCACCACGCCTTCCGGATCACCCGCAACGCCGACATGTCGGTGGAGGAGGACCGCGACGAGGACCTGCTGCAGGCACTCGAACGCGAACTGGCCCGGCGCCGGTTCGGTTCGCCGGTGCGGCTCGAGGTCGCCGACGACATGACCGAGCACATGCTCGAGCTGCTGTTGCGTGAACTCGACGTCCATCCGGGTGACGTGGTGCAGGTGCCCGGGTTGTTGGATCTGTCTGCGCTGTGGCAGGTCTACGGGGTCGACCGGCCCGCGCTCAAGGACCGTCCGTTCGTACCGGCCACCCATGCGGCTTTCGGCGAGCGCGAGACGCCCAAGAGCATCTTCGCCACGCTGCGCGACGGTGATGTCCTGGTGCATCACCCGTACGACTCGTTCTCGACCAGTGTGCAGCGGTTCATCGAACAGGCGGCCGCCGACCCGAATGTGTTGGCGATCAAGCAGACCTTGTACCGCACCTCGGGTGACTCCCCGATCGTGAACGCGTTGATAGACGCGGCCGAGGCCGGCAAGCAGGTGGTGGCCCTCGTCGAGTTGAAAGCGCGCTTCGACGAGCAGGCCAACATCAAGTGGGCCCGCAAGCTGGAAGATGCCGGCGTGCACGTGGTCTACGGCCTCATCGGTTTGAAGACGCATTGCAAGACCTGCCTCGTGGTGCGCCGCGAGGGTTCGACGATCCGGCGCTACTGCCACATCGGCACCGGCAACTACAACCCGAAGACCGCGCGGCTCTACGAGGACGTCGGTCTGCTGACGGCCGCCCCCGACATCGGCGCCGACCTCACCGATCTGTTCAATTCGCTCACCGGTTACTCCCGCAAGGTGAGCTACCGCAATCTGCTGGTCGCCCCGCATGGGGTGCGCAAGGGCATCATCGAGCGCATCGAAGGCGAGATCACCGCGCACCAGGCGGGTGGCGACGGGCGGATCCGCGTGAAGGCCAACGCCCTTGTCGACGAACAGGTCATCGATGCCCTCTACCGGGCATCCCAGGCCGGTGTCCGGGTCGAGGTGGTGGTGCGCGGCATCTGCGCGCTGAAACCGGGTGCGAAGGGCTTCTCGGAGAACATCGTGGTGCGCTCGATCCTCGGCCAGTTTCTCGAGCACTCGCGCATCATCAACTTCCGCGCGCTCAACGAAACGTTCATCGGCAGCGCCGACATGATGCACCGCAACCTCGACCGCCGCGTCGAGGTGATGGCTCAGGTCAAAGACGCCCGGCTCACCGCGTACCTGGACGAGGTGTTCGATTCGGCCATGGACCCCGCGACCCGATGCTGGGAACTCGGACCCGAGGGTCACTGGACCGCCTCGCCGCAGGCCGATCAGCAAGTCCGAGACCACCAGGTGTGGCTGATGGACAGTCGCCGGCAGCACTGAGTGCAGTTGTCCGGCCCAGTGTTTGTTGTAACCGGCGGGCTCCGCGCTGCGGGCCCCAATTGACCTGCGGGAGTTGAGGTGGCCAAAGGGACGTCCCGGGACGGCTCGAAGACCAAATCGGCGAAGAAGGTAGCGGTAAAGAAGCGCAAGCCAACTCAGCGGGTCATCGCGGCCGGAGCGGTGCTGTGGCGGCCGGATCCGGACTCGGGCGAACCGCGGATCGCCGTGATCCACCGTCCCCGCTACGACGACTGGTCGCTGCCGAAGGGCAAGCTGGACCCCGGAGAGAACGAGCCGGTGGCCGCCGTTCGGGAGATCTGGGAGGAGACCGGCCAGCGGTCCCATCTGGGCCGGCGGCTGATCGAGGTCAACTATCCGATCCCGGAGGGCCTCAAGATCGTCCACTACTGGGTGGCGCAGGCGCTCGGCGGCGAGTTCACTCCGGGCGAGGAAGTGGACGAGTTGGTGTGGCTGCCGGTCGCGGAAGCGTCGGGGAGCCTGAGCTATCCGCACGATCGGGAGGTCGTCGAGCGATTCGCCGAGCATCCAGCCGCCACCCAGACCGTGCTGATCGTGCGGCACGGCACTGCGGGGGTCAAGGCCCGCTACAAGGGTGACGACCGAATCCGGCCGTTGGACAAGAACGGTCGCGCCCAGGCGGAGTCGTTGGTCGGCCAGTTGATGGCATTCGGGGCCACCGACATCTACGCGGCCGACCGCGAACGCTGCACCCAGACCGTCGAGCCGCTGGCTCAAGAACTCGGTGCGACGATCAACCTCGAACCGACGCTGACCGAGGAGGCCTACGCCGACGACCCCGGCGCCGCCCAGGAACGGGTGGTCGAGATCGCGGCCAAGGGTGGCACTCCGGTGATCTGCACCCAGGGCAAGGTGATCCCGCACCTGCTGGAGTGGTGGTGCGCCCGCGACGGCATGGAGCCGGTGAAGTCGAGCAACCGCAAGGGCAGTACGTGGATCTTGTCCCTGGACGACGGCCGGCTGATCGCGGCCGACTACATCGTCAGCCCGCTGGCGGTGAAGAGGTCCTGACCCCCGACACGCGAATACGCCGCGGGCCTGTTGTGCCCACGGCGTATTCGTCGGAGATTTAGCGGCGGCCCTTCTTGGCCGGAGCCTTCTTGGCCGGAGCCTTCTTGGCCGCGGCCTTGCGAACCGGGGCCTTCTTGGCGACGGCCTTCTTGACGACGGCCTTCTTGGCCGGAGCCTTCTTGGCGGGAGCCTTCTTGGCGACAGTCTTCTTGGCCGGAGCCTTCTTGGCAGGAGCCTTCTTGACAGCTGCCTTCTTGACCGGAGCCTTCTTGGCCGGAGCCTTCTTGACAGCTGCCTTCTTCACGGCTGCCTTCTTGACCGGAGCCTTCTTCGCGGGAGCCTTCTTCGCCGGAGCCGCCTTCTTGGCGACAGCCTTCTTGACGACCGCCTTGCGAACGGCCTTCTTGACGGCGGCCTTCTTCACCGCGCCGGCGACAGCGCCGCGCTTGACCGCGGGGCCCTCGGACGGGAGCTTCTGTGCGCCAGCGACAACGGCCTTGAATTGCGCGCCGGGACGGAATGCGGGCACGGAAGTCGGCTTCACTTTCACGGTCTCTCCGGTGCGCGGATTACGCGCAACGCGGGCCGCACGGCGCCGCTGCTCGAAGACGCCGAAGCCGGTGATGGTCACGCTGTCGCCCCTGTGCACTGCGCGCACAATGGTGTCGACGACGTTCTCCACTGCCTCAGTAGCCTGCCGACGATCCACATTCAGTTTGGTCGTGAGAGCGTCGATCAGCTCTGCTTTGTTCATTCCAACCCTCCGAAACCAGTGGTCCGCTCTGGACCGACTGCACAACACGGTAAACCCAAGGCCAGCAGATTTCCAAGAGCCACGCGCAGTTTCGGACACAAGTTAGAAGTTTTTTGCAATCCGCTTGCCGCCCTTGGGCGGTGATTCGAGGGCCTGCGAACCCCCCGCAGAGCATGGGAATTCGGCGTCCCGACTACTTTCAGACCGGCGTGGGAATGGTCGGCTTCCAGCTCGGGCGGGCCGCCTCGAACGCCTCGATCTCTGGGAGTTTCTGCAGCGTAAGGCCTATATCGTCGAGGCCCTCGAGCAATCGCCAGGCGGTGTAATCGTCAATAGTGAACGGCACCACCACCGTTCCGGCGGTGATATTCCGATCTTGAAGGTTCACAGTGATTTCCAAGCCCGGATTCTGCTCGATCAACTTCCACAGAAGTTCGACGTCATCTTGGGCGACTTCGGCCGCCAGAAGACCGGCCTTGCCCGCGTTGCCGCGGAAGATATCGGCGAATCGGGACGAGATGACGACCCGGAATCCATAGTCCATGAGCGCCCAGACGGCGTGTTCCCGAGACGATCCCGTCCCGAAATCGGGGCCTGCGACCAATACCGAGCCCCGATCGAAGGGACTCAGATTCAGAATGAATGCCGGATCGGTGCGCCAGGCCGCGAACAATCCGTCCTCGAAACCCGTTCGGGTGACCCGCTTCAAATAGACCGCCGGAATGATCTGGTCGGTATCGACATTGGATCGGCGCAGTGGAACACCAATCCCGGTGTGGGTGCGAAACGCTTCCATCGTGATCTCCTTAGCAGAACTATTCAGTGGAGGTCGGCGGGTGACGACAGCGTCCCGCGCACGGCCGTGGCGGCTGCGACCGCCGGGGACACCAGGTGTGTACGACCACCTTTGCCCTGCCGGCCCTCGAAGTTTCGGTTCGACGTCGAGGCGCAGCGCTCCCCCGGCGCAAGCTGATCCGGGTTCATCCCGAGGCACATCGAGCAGCCGGCCTGGCGCCACTCGGCTCCCGCGGCGGTGAAGATCTCGCCCAGGCCTTCGGATTCGGCCTGCGCCCGCACCCGCATCGATCCCGGCACCACCAGCATCCGCACGCCGTCGGCGACCTTGCGGCCGCGCAGCACGTCGGCGACCACGCGCAGATCCTCGATGCGGCCGTTGGTGCACGACCCGACGAACACCGCGTCGACGCCGATGTCCCGCATCGGGGTGCCCGCCCGAAGATCCATGTATGCCAACGCCTTCTCGGCGGCCTGTCGGTCGTCGTCGCTGGTCATCAGCTCCGGGTCGGGGACCGCCGCCGAGAGTGGCACCCCCTGGCCGGGGTTGGTCCCCCACGTGACGAACGGACTCAGCGTGGTGGCGTCGATGTAGACCTCGGCGTCGAATTCCGCGCCTTCGTCGGTGCGCAGCTGTTCCCACGCCGCGACGGCGGCGTCCCAGTCAGCGCCCTTCGGGGCGTACGGCCGGTCGCGAAGGAACTCGTAGGTCGTCTCGTCCGGCGCCACCATGCCGGCGCGGGCGCCGGCCTCGATGCTCATGTTGCAGATCGTCATACGGGCCTCCATCGACAGGGATTCGATGGTGCTGCCGCGGTATTCGATGACGTACCCCTGGCCTCCGCCGGTGCCGATCTTGGCGATGACGGCCAGGATGATGTCCTTGGCGCTCACCCCGCGGGGAAGTGGCCCGTCGACATTGACCGCCATCGTCTTGAACGGGCGCAGCGACAGGGTTTGAGTGGCCAGGACATGCTCGACCTCCGAAGTGCCGATACCCATTGCGAGGGCACCGAATGCACCGTGCGTCGAGGTATGGCTGTCGCCGCACACGATCGTCATCCCCGGCTGCGTCAGACCAAGTTGAGGACCGATCACGTGCACGATGCCCTGCTCGGCGTCGCCCATCGGATACAGCCGAACACCGAATTCGGCGCAGTTGCGCCGCAACGTCTCCACCTGGGTGCGCGAGATCGGGTCGGCGATCGGCTTGTCGATGTCGGTCGTCGGAACGTTGTGGTCCTCGGTGGCGATCGTCAGGTCGGGCCGGTGTACCGGACGGCCGGCCAACCGCAACCCGTCGAAGGCCTGCGGGCTGGTTACCTCGTGGATGAGATGGAGGTCGATGTAGATCAGGTCGGGTTCACGCGCAGCGCCACTGCCGGGACCGGCGGCGATGACGTGGTCGCTCCACACCTTCTCGGGCAGGGTTCTGGGCTTGTCGGACTGGGCCGTCACTTCTCGAATTCCTCCATCGGCGCCGGGCGGTCGTGAGTGGCTGTCTCACATTCCGAGACGCTAGTATCTCGATATGAGACAGGATAGCGGCATCGGCGTACTCGACAAAGCGATGGGTGTGCTGCACTCCATCGCCGAGTCGCCGTGCGGGCTCGCCGATCTCTGCGAGCGCACCGGCTTGCCGCGTGCCACCGCGCACCGGCTCGCCGCCGGGCTGGAAGTCCATCGCCTTCTCGCCCGTGACGGTGCCGGCCGCTGGCGGCTCGGGCCGGCCCTGACCGAACTGGCCGCACAAGTCAACGACCCGCTGCTGGCCGCCAGCGCGGCGGTGCTGCCGCGGTTGCGGGAGATCACCGGCGAGAGCGTGCAGCTCTACCGGCGGGAGGGCACCACACGGATCTGCGTCGCCGCGCTGGAACCGACTGCAGGGCTTCGCGATACCGTGCCGGTCGGCACGCGGCTGCCGATGACGGCGGGCTCGGGCGCCAAGGTGCTGTTGGCCTACAGCGACGCCGCCATCGTGGCGGCGGTGCTGCCTTCGGCGAAGTTCGCCGAACGGTCGCTGGCCGAGGTGCGCCGACGCGGCTGGGCACAGAGCGCGGCCGAACGGGAACCGGGTGTGGCCAGTGTCTCCGCGCCGGTACACGACCGCAGCGGTGCGGTGATCGCCGCGGTGTCGGTCTCGGGTCCGATCGACCGGATGGGCCGGCGTCCCGGTGAACGCTGGGCGGCCGACTTGTTGGCCGCTTCCGAGGCCCTCACGCGACGACTGTGATCCGGGCGCCGGGCGGGCGCAGCCGCCTGACAAACTGACGGCATGGGAACCAACCAGCGCAACCAGATCGTCATGACCGACGCTGAGATCACCGAGTTCGTCACGCGGAGCCGAACCGGCACGATGGCCACCATCGGACCGGACGGCCAGCCCCACCTGGTGGCGATGTGGTACGGCGTGGTCGACGGCGAGATCTGGGTCGAGACCAAAGCCAAATCGCAGAAGGCGGTGAACCTGCGCCGCGATGCGCGCATCAGCTTCCTGATCGAGGGCGGTTCTACCTACGACACCCTGCGCGGGGTGTCGTTCGAGGGCGTGGCCGAGATCGTCGAGGACCCCGAGACCATCTTCAGGGTCGGCGTCAGTGTCTGGGAGCGCTACAACGGCCCCTACACCGACGATCTCAAGCCCGCGGTCGACATGATGATGAACAAGCGTGTCGCGGTGCGCATCATCGCCAACCGGACCCGGTCCTGGGATCACGGCAAGCTGGGGCTGCCTCCGATGCCGCTGGCCGGCTCGACGGCGCCCGCCTAAGGGCGACTCCCGTAGCGGTCGCCGTTCCACCGGAAGCTGTTGACGTACTTGCCCATGGCCAGGGCCAGCTCGAGATTGGCTCCGGACGGCTGACCGTTTCCGTAGTCCGGACTGAACTGGTGGTACGGGCCTTCAGCAGTCGCGACGAGCGCGTAGCTGTGTTCGACCGCCGCGATGACGCCACGAACCCCGACGGCGCGACCATCGTCGATCTCACGCAGATAGAGGGCGACCAGGATCGGAAGGCCGAAGGTGGCGACGGCGATCATCGGTGCCTGCCAGCGCAGCAGCGCGAACCCCGCCAGAGCCACCACCAGAACCATCAGTCCCGCGCGAAATCGGCTGCGGGACTGCGCCGGTAGCTGCGGGAAGATCGAACTCAACAACCAGGGGCGAAGAACGCGCCACGACCCGGACAACGCTTAACCGCCGTCGGGCAGGTAGTCCGACGCCACCGACTGCGCCTTCTGCGCGACGAGCAGGCCGCGGGCGAGGTTGTCCGCGTTCGGAGTTCCGAGCCCGGTCACCAGGTCGTAGCCCGGGGTGGCGGTGTCAACGGCGTTGGCGCCGACCGTGATGTCCTGGAAACCCGGCAGCGGCGACATCGCTGCAGCCCGATAGAGAATCGGGTTGAGATCGCCGAACGCCCGACCGCCCTGGTCCATCACATACTGCTGCATCAACACCGTCAGGCCGGCCCAGATCGGCGCGGCCTGCGAGGTGCCACCGCCGATCCGCAAACTCTGCTGGAAGATGATCTTCACGCCGGTGAACGGATCGGCCACAGCCGAAACATCGGGAACCATTCGGCTGGCCGGAAACCCGGTGCCGGACACGTCCTGCTGATACGACGGACGGCCGAACAATCGGGACGCTCCACCGCTGGAGCCTTGCGACATCGGCACGTCGGTCCAGGCCTGCTCTTCCAGCCACCGGCCGTCCAGGTCGGTCGACAGGGTGCTTCCGCCGACCGAGGTGGTCTCCGGCAGCGACGCGACCGTGTCCACTCCGATGTCGTCCGGACCGGGGGGCGTCGACCAGTCCCTGCCGCCCTTGCATTCCAGGCCGCCGACGTCGCCGCTTGCATCGAACACGGTGATGCCGCGGCGGTGGGCCCCGGCCAGAGCCGTCCGCACGGGGGCGACGTCGGCGGCGGTGACCAAAGCCTCACAACCCCATCCGATCGACAGACTCCAGACTGATCCGGGAAACCGCCGGGCGGCATCATCGAACATCCGGCCGATCTTCTCGAAGGTGCCGCCCCCTTCGAGCGTCGGGCGGGCGTTGACCACCACCAGCCGGGCGTCCGGCGCGATCGCGTGAGCGACTTCGAGGTCCATCACGGCCTCGCCCTCGGGGCGGCCGAGCGGGGCGCCGACCACGGTGGGCGCGAACCTGCTCAACGTCGACATGTCCGCGAACATGTCGAGATCGCGCTGTTCGTATCCGTCGAACGCGAAGATGACGATGGTCGCGCCCTTGCCGGTGTAGCCGGCCGCGGCCAGCGGGGTCCCGTTGTAGGTGGCCAGTAGTTGCGGCGGCGTCAGACCCGGCCTCGGCACGTCCAGCGGCAGCACGGGGTGAGCCGCCCGGTGCGGGAGGTAACTCAGGATGCGTCCCACCGCAGCGGCTTCGGGACGCAGTGCCGAAGGCAGGCCCGGTTGCTGCGGCGACGCGTAGAACAACTGGCCCTGCCGACCGCGGTAGTCGTGAACCGGTACGTCGAAAGCGGTTGCGACATCGCCGGCGGCGCCCGTGACGATCGCCCAATCCTCACCGGGTCGCCAGCGCACCGCGAGGTGATGAGTCTGAGCCCATCCGATCAGCGTGTCGGGGCGAATGGGCCGGGCAAGCATGAGCGTGAGCTCGACGCTGCCCGCGGTTGATGCGCCCAGATCCGTCGAGGCCGCCAGTAGCGACGCATACGGACCGGTGATGACGCGGGCGCCATGCGCTACCGGCGACGCCGACGGCCCCGACGCCGCTGCCAGGACCAGCAGCAGGGTGGCGACGAGGACTGCGGGTCGGAACGGCATGCTCATCGTCCGTACAGGATGACCGGCCGATCGGCCGTTGAAAGTTGAAAGCGCGAACTGACGAACCCAAAAGAGTTGACTGGTAGCCCCGATGGGATTCGAACCCACGCTACCGCCGTGAGAGGGCGGCGTCCTAGGCCGCTAGACGACGGGGCCAAGACCAATCCAACGGCACGCCGTAGGGCGCACCGGTCAGTCAGCATAGCTCAGAGAGCGACGGCTACGAAATTGCTGGGGTACCAGGACTCGAACCTAGAATGGCGGTACCAGAAACCGCTGTGTTGCCAATTACACCATACCCCATTGGCTGCCTATAACTGCTGGTCAGAAGGCCTTATCCCGAGGTAACCGAGGGAGTGCGGGCCGATCCGCCAGCCGTAGTGGGCCGACGAGCACAATATCAAAGATTTCGGCCGGCTCAGTCCGCGGCCCCGGCCCGGTCCCGCGCCGCGTGCAGTCGGTGCAGGCTGCGGTCGCGGCCCAGCAGTTCCAGCGACTCGAACAGCGGCGGGCTCACGGTCGACCCGGTGGCGGCCACCCGGATCGGTCCGAACGCCTTGCGGGGCTTGAGACCTAGACCGTCGAGCAACCCGGACTTCAGCGCCTCCTCGATGCCGACGGCCGACCACTCGGAGAGGCCGTCGAGCGCGGTGATCGCGGCATCGAGCGCCGGTACCGCGTCCGCACCCAGTTCCTTGGCGGCCGCCTTCGGGTCCAGTTCGTAGGCGTCGTCGTTGAGGAACTTCAGCAGACCCCACGCATCGGAGAGCACGACGATCCGGGTCTGCACCAGTTGTGCGGCCACCGCGAATTCCGCCTGACCGAGGCCGGTGTCGTGGCCGTGGGCGTCGAAATACTCCCGCAACCGCCGGGCGAAGTCGGCCTCGTCGAGCCGGCGGATGTGCTCGGCATTGATGGCGTCGGCCTTCTTCTGATCGAAGCGCGCAGGGTTGGAGTTGACGTCGACGACGTCGAAGGCAGCCACCATCTCCTCGAGGCTGAACACGTCATGGTCATCGGCGATCCCCCACCCCAGCAGCGCGAGGTAGTTCAGCAGGCCCTCGGGCAGGAAGCCGCGGTCACGATGCAGGAACAGATTGGACTGTGGATCGCGCTTGGACAACTTCTTGGTGCCGTCCCCCAAAACTGTTGGCAAATGGGCGAATTCGGGCACCTGATCGGCCACTCCGATGCGGATCAGGGCCTGGTACAACGCGATCTGGCGGGGAGTCGAGGGCAGCAGGTCCTCGCCGCGCAGCACATGGGTGATCTTCATCAGCGCATCGTCGACCGGATTGACCAAGGTGTACAACGGTTCTCCGCTGGCCCGGGTCACCGCGAAATCGGGTACCGTGCCGGCGGCGAACGTCGTCGTACCGCGAACCAAGTCGTGCCAGGTGAGGTCCGCATCGGGCATCCGCAGCCGCAGCACCGGTTTTCGGCCCTCGGCCTCGAACGCTGCTCTCTGGTCGTCGGTCAGGTCGCGGTCGTAATTGTCATAGCCCAGCTTGGGATTTCGCCCGGCGGCGACGTGACGCGCCTCGACCTCCTCGGGAGTGGAGTAGGCCGGATACACCTCGCCGGCCTCGAGCAGCTTCGCTACCACCTCGCGGTAGATGTCGGTGCGCTGCGACTGCCGGTAGGGGGAGTGCGGCCCACCGACTTCGGGACCCTCATCCCAGTTGAGGCCGAGCCAGCGCAGGGCGTCGAGGATCGCGGCGTAACTCTCCTCGGAGTCGCGCTGGGCGTCGGTGTCCTCGATCCGGAACACGAAGGTGCCCCCGGTGTGCCGGGCGTAGGCCCAGTTGAACAACGCGGTCCGCACCAGACCGACGTGCGGCGTGCCGGTCGGGGACGGACAGAACCGCACGCGCACCGGCACATTCATCATTTGCCCTTTCGGATGACGGGGTTGGTCAACGTTCCGATGCCGCCGATCGTGATACTGACCGTGTCACCGTGCTCGAGCGGGCCCACACCTTCGGGTGTGCCGGTGAGAATGAGATCGCCGGGCAGCAAGGTCATCACGGCCGAGATCCACTCGATGATCGCCCCGACGTCGTGGATCATCAGCGAGGTTCGGCTGAGCTGACGGACCTCACCGTTGACCTCGGTGCGAATCTCCAGGTCCGACGGGTCGAGGTCGGTGACGATCCACGGGCCGACCGGGCAGAACGTGTCGTGGCCCTTGGCGCGCACCCACTGTCCGTCGGCCTTCTGCTGATCGCGCGCCGACACGTCGTTGGCGATGGTGTAGCCCAGGATGTTCTCCGCGGCGCGGGCGGCCGGGACGTCCTTGCAGGGCCGGCCGATCACGATTGCCAGCTCGCCCTCGTGGTGCACCGGCGAGGCGTTGGCGGGCAACTGAATCGGCACGTTGGGTCCGATGATCGCGGTGTTGGGCTTGAGGAAGATCACCGGATCCTCCGGCGCCTCGCCGCCCATCTCCTCGATGTGCGCCAGGTAGTTCTTGCCCATGCACACCACCTTGCTGGCCAGGATGGGCGCCAGCAGCCGCACGTCGGCCAGCGGCCACGATCGGCCGGTGAACGTCGGTGTCCCGAAGGGGTGTTCGGCGATTTCGCGGGCGGTTGTCTCCGACCCGTCGCCCTCGATGCTGACGAAGGCGACTCCATCGGGGCTGGCGATTCGACCCAGGCGCATTCGTCACAGCCTAGTGCTGCGGGAAATCGGTGTTGAGTGAGGAACCCCGCAGGGAACTACTCGCACTTCTTCAGCGTGGCTCCTCACTCGACGCTCAGGGGCCGACCCCGCGAGTGGAATCATGATCGGGTGACCACCGAGACGATCAGCACCGCGCGGCGCTGGATGATGCTCGGTATCGCGCTGTTCGCCACGCTGTCCGCCAATGTCTTCATCAACGGTGCCGCCTTCCTGATCCCCACCCTGCACACCACGATGGGCTTGGACCTGGCCGCCGCCGGCCTGGTGTCGGCCATGCCGAGCTTCGGGATGGTGCTGACGCTGATCGCGTGGGGCTATCTGGTGGACCGGGTCGGCGAACGCCTGGTGCTAACCGTCGGTTCGGCGCTGACCACGGTGGCGGCCCTGGCGGCGGCCGCGTCGCATTCGCTGGTGGTGACGAGCATTTTTCTGCTGCTGGGCGGCATGGCCGCGGCCAGCAGCAATTCGGCGAGTGGCCGCCTTGTGGTCGGCTGGTTCCCGCCGGAGCAGCGCGGCCTCGTGATGGGCATCCGCCAGACCGCGCAGCCACTCGGTGTCGGACTCGGTGCACTGGTGATTCCCGGGCTGGCGCACAGCCACGGTGTCGGGTTCGCGCTGTTGTTCCCGGCGGCGGTGTGCGCGGTCGCGGCGTTCGTGTGCGCCGTCGGGGTGCTCGACCCACCGCGGCCACCGCGCGCCGAGGCAGCCGCCGCGGACCTGGCCAACCCGTATCGCGGGTCCGGCGTGCTGTGGCGGATCCACGCGGTGTCGGTGCTGCTGGTCGTGCCGCAGTGTGTGGTGTGGACCTTCACCCTGGTGTGGCTGATCGTCGACCGCGGCTGGTCGCCCGACTCGGCGGGCGCGCTGGTGACGTTCGCGCAGGTGCTCGGCGCACTGGGCCGGGTCGCGGCGGGGCGCTGGTCGGACTGGGTGGGATCCCGGCTGCGTCCGATCCGGATCATCGCGGTGGGGGCAGCGGCGTCGATGCTCGCGCTGGCGCTCGCCGACGTCCTGGATTCCCCGCTGAGCATTGCGTTGATGGTCATCGCGTCGGTGATCACGGTCAGCGACAACGGGTTGGCGTTCACCGCGATCGCCGAGATCGCGGGTCCGTTCTGGAGCGGTCGGGCGCTCGGCGCGCAGAACACCAGCCAGCTGCTGACGGCCGGCCTGACCCCGCCGCTGTTCGGCGCGTTGATCGGCGGCCTGGGATTCCCGGTGGCGTTCGCGGTGTGCGCGGTGTTCCCGTTGATCGCACTGCCACTGGTGCCCGCCGACCCGGACTGAGCATCCGCGACCGTGCGCCAACTCGCACGCGCAGCGGCGTGTCGTGCTGGCGACACGCACGCTCGCGAGAGCGGAACGGGCGTCCGGCCTAGAGCAGCGCGCGGATGCGCTCCCCCACTTCGCGGGTGGACATGGCCGCCTCACCGCGGGTGGCCAGGTGTTCGGCGACGGCCTTGTCGACGCGTGCCGCCGCCGCATCCTCGCCGACATGGGCCAGCAGCAGGGCCACCGACATCACCGCGGCCGTCGGGTCGGCGATGCCCTGTCCCGCGATGTCGGGGGCGCTGCCGTGGACCGGCTCGAACATCGACGGGTTGGTCCGGGTGGCGTCGATGTTGCCGCTGGCAGCCAGCCCGATTCCGCCGCAGACCGCGGCGGACAGGTCAGTGATGATGTCGCCGAACAGGTTGTCGGTGACGATGACGTCGAACCGTCCCGGGTCGGTGACCATGTGGATGGTGGCGGCGTCGATGTGCTGGTAGGCCACTTCGACATTAGGAAACTCCCGTCCCACTTCATCGACTACCCGCGACCACAATGCCCCGGCGAACACCAGGACGTTGTTCTTGTGCACCAGCGTCAGATGCTTGCGCCGGGCCTGCGCGCGGGCGAACGCGTCGCGCACGACCCGCTCGACACCGAACGCGGTGTTCACGCTGACCTCGGTGGCGACCTCGTGCGGTGTGCCGACGCGCAGCGCGCCGCCGTTGCCGGTGTAGGGACCTTCGGTGCCCTCGCGTACCACGACGAAGTCGATACCCGTCACCCCGCTCAGCGGACTGCTGACACCCGGGTACAACCGGCCCGGGCGCAGGTTGACGTGATGGTCCAGCGCAAAACGGAGTTTGAGCAGCAGCCCGCGTTCCAGCACGCCGCTGGGTACCGAGGGATCGCCGATCGCACCGAGCAGGATCGCGTCGTAGCCCTTCAATTCCTCGATGGTCTCCGCGGTGAGCAACTCACCGGTCGCGTGATAGCGCCGCGCGCCGAGGTCGTACTCGGTCGTCTCCACGCCGGGCAGCACCGCGTCGAGCACCTGCCGTGCCTCGCCGATGACTTCCGGGCCGATACCGTCGCCCGCGATCACGGCCAGCTTCATCCGAGGTCCACCACTTCCAGAGTCACCGCACCGACGGCCGCGCCGATCGCCGCCCGCACATCGGCAGGGACGTCACGGTCCAGCCGCAGCATCACCGTCGCGGCCTTGCCGCTGGTGTCCTGGCTCATCTGCGCGGCCAGGATGTTCACGTCGGCACCCCCGAGCAGCGTGCCGATCTTGCCGAGTGCGCCGGGCTGGTCGCTGTAGTGCAGCACCAGGTTGACGCCCTCAGCGCGCAGATCGAAGCTGCGGCCGTTGATCTGCACGATCTTCTCGACCTGTTGCGGACCGGACAGCGTGCCCGCGACGTTGACCGCCGAGCCGTCGGGGGCCACCACCCGCACGTCGACCAGGCTGCGGTGGTTGGGGCTCTCGGTGAGCTGGGTCAGTTCCGTCTGCAGGCCCCGCTCGGCGGCCAGCCCCGGCGCGTTGACGAACGTCACCTGCTGGTCGGTCACCGTGGAGAACAACCCGCGCAGGGCCGAAAGTCGAAGCACCTCAACGTCTTCGGAGGCCAACTCACCGCAGACCCGTACCGACAGCGAGGTGGGCGGTTCGGTGCCCAACACACCCACCAGCAATCCGAGCTTGCGCACCAGCTCCAGCCAGGGGGCGACCTCCTCGCTGACCACCCCGGCGCCGACGTTCACTGCGTCGGGCACGAAATCTCCGGCCAGCGCGAGCCGCACACTGGCGGCGACGTCGGTGCCGGCCCGGTCCTGAGCCTCGGCCGTCGATGCGCCGAGGTGCGGGGTGACGACCACCTGCTCCAGTTCGAACAGCGGGCTGTCGGTGCACGGCTCCGAGGAGTAGACGTCCATACCGGCGGCGCGGACGTGCCCGCTGCGCACGGCGTCGGCCAGGGCGCTCTCGTCGATCAGCCCGCCGCGGGCGGCGTTGACGATGATCACGCCCGGCTTGGTCTTGGCCAGCGCCTCCTTGCCCAGCAGTCCGGCGGTCTCCGGGGTCTTCGGCAGATGCACAGAGATGAAGTCGGCGCGGGCGAGCAGGTCGTCGAGGGGGAGCAGCTCGATACCCAGCTGGGCGGCGCGCGCCGCCGGGACGTAGGGGTCGTAGGCGACGACGTGGGTGCCGAACGCGGCCAGCCGCGCCGCGACCAGCTGGCCGATGCGGCCCAGCCCCACCACGCCGACGGTCTTGCCGAAGATCTCGGTGCCGGAGAACGCCGAGCGCTTCCAGGTGTGCTCGCGCAGCGTGGCGTCGGCGGCGGGGATCTGGCGCGCGGCGGCCAGCATCAGGGCCAGCGCGTGCTCGGCGGCGCTGTGGATGTTGGACGTCGGTGCGTTGACCACCAGCACACCGGCGGCGGTGGCGGCGTCGACGTCGACGTTGTCCAGGCCGACCCCGGCGCGCGCGACGATCTTCAGCTTGGGCGCGGCGGCGATCACCTCGGCGTCGACGGTGGTGGCCGAGCGCACCAGCAGCGCATCGGCGTCGGCGACCGCAGCCAGCAGTTTCGGGCGGTCCGGGCCGTCGACCCAGCGCACCTCCACCTGGTCGCCGAGGGCGGCGACGGTCGACTCGGCGAGTTTGTCGGCGATCAAGACAACGGGCAGGCTCACGCGGACAGCGTAATGGGCTTAGATCAGAGGGTGGACGTCACCGTCGTCGGCAGCGGGCCCAACGGCCTGTCCGCCGCTGTCATCTGCGCACGGGCCGGATTGTCCGTGCAAGTTCTGGAGGCCCAGCCCACCCTCGGGGGCGGATCGCGCACCGCGCCGGATCCGGAGTTCTCCGGCGTCAGCCACGACGTCTGCTCGGCGATCCACCCACTGGCGCTGGCGTCACCGTTCTTCGCCGAGTTCGATCTCGGTGCCCGCGGCGTGGGCCTGGCGGTGCCGGACATCTCCTATGCCAACCCACTGCCCGGTCGGCCGGCGGCGCTGGCCTACCACAACCTGGATCGCACCTGTGCCGGCCTGACCGACGGCGGGTCCTGGCGGCGTCTGCTGGGACCGCTGACCACCAACGCCGACGACGTGGTGGGTCTACTTCTGGGCGACAAACGTTCGCTGCCCACCGACATCCCCGCCGCGGTCCACCTGGCTCGCCGGATGCTCGAGCAGGGCACTCCCGCCTGGGGGTCACTGCGCGGCGAAGACGCTCAAGCGTTGTTCACCGGAGTTGCGGCACATACGATTTCGCGGATGCCGTCCTTCGTCGCGGCCGGTGCGGGGCTGATGCTGGCGACGCTGGCGCACACCGTCGGCTGGCCGGTGCCGGTGGGCGGTAGCCAGGCCATCGCCGACGCGCTGATCGAGGACCTCCGCGCGCACG
The DNA here is from genome assembly GCA_963753095.1 of uncultured Actinomycetota bacterium. Lineage (GTDB taxonomy): Bacteria > Actinomycetota > Actinomycetes > Mycobacteriales > Mycobacteriaceae > Mycobacterium. Next base: position 134,362 of record CAVWBC010000001.1, on the reverse strand, counting down.
GCGGCGTGCTGCACACCGACGTCGCCGTGACCGCCCCGCCGTCGGGCGTCGTGCTGTACGACACGGCGCCGACGGCGTTGCTCGACATCTACGGCGACGCGTTGCCGGCCGGTTATGCGAAGGCGTTGGGGCGCTACCGGTTCGGGCCCGGTGTGGCGAAGGTCGACTTCGTGCTCTCCGGCGACATCCCGTGGGCCGATCCGCGGCTCGCGGAGGTGGCGACGTTTCATCTCGGGGGTACCCGGGCGCAGACCGCGCAGGCCGAACGCGACATCGCCGCCGGGCGGCACGCGCAGTGGCCGATGGTGCTGGCCGCATCACCGCATACCGCCGATCCTGGCCGCATCGACGCGCAGGGGCGACGCCCGTTCTGGACCTACGCCCACGTGCCCGCAGGGTCGCCCGTCGACCAGACCGACACCGTCACCGCGATCATGGAACGCTTCGCACCCGGGTTCGCCGACCTGGTGGTGGGCGTCCGCAGCGTCGCCGCGGCGCGGATGGCCGAGCACAACGCCAACATCGTCGGCGGTGATATCGGCGTCGGCGGCAACTCGGTGGTGCGGGCCATCGCCGGGCCCACCCCGCGGGTCAACCCGTGGAGCACTCCTGTTCCCAGGGCGTACCTGTGCTCATCGGCCACCCCGCCAGGGGGCGGCGTGCACGGAATGGCGGGCTACTACGCCGCGCGCACGGTGCTCAAACGCGAGTTCGGGCTGCCGGTGCCGTCGCTGCGGCCCTGATCATCCGGGACTTCGGCGCGCTCGCGTGCGCTGCGCGCTCGTCAGCGCGCCGAAGTTCGCTGAACCGCTAGGCGGTCTCGGTGATGGGCCGGTCCACCCAGCTCATCAGATCGCGCAGCTTCTTACCGGTGACCTCGATCGGGTGCTCGGCGTTCTTCTTGCGCAGCCCTTCGAGTTCCTTGTTGCCGCCCTCGACGTTGGCCACCAGGCGCTTGACGAAGGTGCCGTCCTGGATCTCGGCCAGGATCTGCTCCATCCGCTTTTTGGTGTCGGCGTCGATGACGCGCGGGCCGGACAGGTAGCCACCGAACTCCGCGGTGTCGGACACCGAGTAGTTCATCCGGGCGATGCCGCCCTCGTACATGAGGTCGACGATCAGCTTCAGCTCGTGCAGCACCTCGAAGTAGGCCATCTCGGGGGCGTAGCCCGCCTCGACCATGACCTCGAAGCCGGTCTTGACCAGTTCCTCGGTGCCGCCGCACAGCACGGCCTGCTCACCGAAGAGGTCGGTCTCGGTCTCGTCCTTGAAGGTGGTCTTGATGACGCCGGCGCGGGTGCCGCCGATGCCCTTGGCGTAGGACAGCGCCAGCGCCTGGCCCTCGCCCTTCGGGTCCTGCTCGATGGCGACCAGGCAGGGCACGCCCTTGCCGTCGACGAACTGGCGGCGCACCAGGTGGCCGGGGCCCTTGGGGGCGACCATGCCGACGGTGACGTCCGCCGGCGGCTTGATCAGACCGAAGTGGATGTTGAGACCGTGGCCGAAGAACAGCGCGTCGCCGGCCTTGAGGTTCGGCTCGATGTCGCTGGAGAAGATCTCGGCCTGCGCGGTGTCGGGCGCGAGCAGCATGATGACGTCGGCCCACTCGGCCACCTCGGCCGGGGTGTCGACGTCGAGGCCCTGCTCGGTAACCTTCGCGCGCGACTTGGAGCCCTCCTTGAGGCCGATCTTCACCTCGACGCCGGAGTCGCGCAGGCTCAGCGAGTGCGCATGGCCCTGGCTGCCGTATCCGATCACACCGACCTTGCGGCCCTGGATGATCGACAGATCGGCATCGTCGTCGTAGAACATCTCGACTGCCACGGTTTGATTTCCTTCTCGTTGTTCTTCTGCTATTTCGCGTTCGTCATGCCGCGCGGTCCGCGCGACAGTGCCACCACACCGGACTGCACGGTCTCGCGGATGCCGTACGGTTCGAGCATCCGCAGCAGTGCGTCGAGCTTCTCCTCGGTACCGGTCGCCTCGATCGTGAGCGACTCGGTGGACACGTCGATGACCTTGGCGCGGAACAGGTTCACCGCTTCGATTACCTGGCTGCGACTACCGGCAGTCGGCGCGCACCTTGATCAGCGCCAACTCGCGCGCCACCGATGTTGTCGTCGTCCTGCTCGACGATCTTGATGACGTTGATCAGCTTGTTGAGCTGCTTGGTGATCTGCTCGAGCGGAGTCTCCTCGGCGGTGACGACGATGGTCATCCGCGACATGTCCTTCTGGCTCGGTCGGTCCGACGGCCAGCGACTCGATGTTGAACCCGCGCCGGGAGAACAGTGCGGCCACGCGGGCCAGCACACCGGGCTTGTCCTCGACCAGCACCGAAAGGGTGTGAGTGACAGTGTTTCCCATCAGGCCCGTCCCTCTTCGTTGTCGTCGAACAGCGGACGGATGTTGCGGGCGGCCATGATCTCGTCGTTGCCGGTGCCCGCGGCGACCATCGGCCACACCTGGGCGTCGGCGCCGACGATGAAGTCGATCACCACCGGACGGTCGTTGATCAGCGCGCGCCTGGTTGATCGACGTCAACCACGTCCTCTTCACGCTCACACCGCAACCCGACGCACCCCATGGCCTCGGCCAGCTTGACGAAGTCGGGGATGCGGTGGCTGTGGGTCGCCAGATCGGTCTGGCTGTAGCGCTCGCCGTAGAACAGCGTCTGCCACTGCCGCACCATGCCCAGGTTGCCGTTGTTGATCAGCGCGACCTTGATCGGCACACCCTCGATGGCGCAGGTGGCCAACTCCTGGTTGGTCATCTGGAAGCAGCCGTCACCGTCGATCGCCCACACCTCGGTGTCGGGGCAGGCCATCTTGGCGCCCATGGCCGCCGGGACGGCGAAGCCCATGGTGCCCAGGCCGCCGGAGTTCAGCCAGGTGCGCGGGTTCTCGTAGGAGATGAACTGCGCGGCCCACATCTGGTGCTGACCGACACCCGCGACGTAGATGGCGTCCGGGCCGGCGATCTTGCCGAGCTTGGAGATGACGTACTCCGGGCTCAGGCTGCCATCGGTCTGCGGGTCGTAGCTCAAGCGGGTAGGTGGCCCGGATCCCGGACAGGTAGTCCCACCAGTTATCCAGGTTGCCAGTCGGCTGCCCGCCCGCCCTGCGCATCGCCTCGATCAGTTCGACGATGGCCAGCTTGACGTCGCCCACGATCGGGACGTCGGCGTGGCGGTTCTTGCCGATCTCGGCCGGGTCGATGTCGACGTGGATCACCTTGGCCTCGGGGGCGAAGGAGTCCAGCTTCCCGGTCACCCGGTCGTCGAAGCGCGCGCCCAGGGCGATCAGCAGATCGCTGCGCTGCAGGGCGGCCACCGCGGCGACCGTGCCGTGCATGCCGGGCATGCCCAGGTTCTGCGGGTGGCTGTCCGGGAACGCGCCGCGCGCCATCAGCGTGGTGACCACCGGGATGCCGGTCAGCTCGGCCAGGTCCATCAGTTCCTGCGTCGCCTCGCCGCGGATCACGCCGCCACCGACGTAGAGCACCGGCTTGCGGGCCTCGGCGATCAGTCGGGCGGCCTCGCGAACCTGCCTGCTGTGCGGCTTGGTGTTGGGCTTGTACCCGGGCAGGTCCAGCTGCGGCGGCCAGGCGAAGGTGCACTGAGCCTGCAGCACGTCCTTGGGGATGTCGACGAGCACGGCACCGGGGCGCCCGGTCGAGGCGATGTGGAACGCCTCGGCGATCACCCGCGGGATGTCGTCACCGTGGCGCACCAGGAAGTTGTGCTTGGTGATCGGCATCGTGATGCCCGAGATGTCGGCCTCCTGGAAGGCGTCGGTCCCGATCAGCGCCGCGGCCGACCTGCCCGGTGATCGCCACCACCGGGATGGAGTCCATCTGGGCGTCCGCCAGCGGCGTGACCAGGTTGGTCGCGCCGGGGCCGGAGGTGGCCATCATGACGCCGACCTTGCCGGTGGCATGGGCGTAGCCGCTGGCCGCGTGGCCGGCGCCCTGCTCGTGGCGGACCAGGACGTGGCGCAGCTTCTGGGAGTCGAAGAGTGGGTCGTAAACCGGCAGCACCGCGCCGCCCGGAATCCCGAAGATGACCTCGACGTCGAGTTCCTCCAGCGACCGCACTACCGATTCCGCGCCGGTGAGCTGGTGGGGTGCGATGCGTTTCGGCGCCGGCGCCCCCGACCTGGGGGCGGCGTGACCGGTGGTCTGCGCTGCGGCTGCGGAGCCGTTGGCGGGTTCTGGCGCCGCCGTGGGCTCGGGTGGTCGCGTGGTGGGTGCGCTCACTTCGTTTTCCTAAGTCCTAGTTGTTGCTTCGGGCAAGAAAAAACCCCCGTCAGCGTCGGCGGCTGTACGAGGGTTGCGCGCTGGTGCGTGTGGCTATGCCCGACTGAGGACAAGCGCGGCACCAACGCGCTGACCAATTACTACGAGCATTCCGCCGGACTTCACCCTTGCGACGGTAGCCTCCGCACAGGTCAGACGTCAAATCCCGGCCCTGCTGCGGGCAGCGCGTCGGGGGTCGGTGCCCGGCAGTGGAATGATGCAGACATGGCTTCCGGTTCCTCCCCCGAAACCACGCACGCCGGTGGTGATCCGGATGTCGCCGATGGCGCACCTCGCGTCCGCCGTCCTGGCGCTGGGCCTTCTGGTGCTGATCCCGGTGTTTCCGACCTGGGGCGCAGCCTTCCTGATCATCCCGATCCTGACATCGGTGGCGATCGTGCGCCTGCGCACCGTGGCCAACCGGGACACCGTCACCGCCCGGACCCTCATCGGCAGCCGGACGGTGTCCTGGGACGACATCGAGGGCCTGCGGTTCACCAAGGGCAAGTGGGCGCGCGCCCGGTTGCGCAGCGACGAGGACATGGTGCTTCCTGCGGTGACGTTCGCGACGCTGCCGCTGCTGACGGCGGTCAGCGGCGGGCGGGTGCCGAACCCCTACCTATAGGCCGGGGCTACGACAGCGGGTTGTTGCTGTGCAGGAACACCCAGGCCGCGATGCCGCCGCCGACGCCGAGCACCAGTGCCACGAAGGAACCGACGAACGGCCGCCGCGCCCAACCCCGTCCGGCGTCGAATCCGTAGCGACCCGGTCCGGCGAGGATGATGGCCGCCACCGCGGCGATGAGAACCAACAGGTACTCGATGCCGTCGGGGCCGAACACCGAGAGGTAGCCGTCCTGACGCTGGGCCGAGAACACCGTGAGCAGGCTGTTGACCAGGTAGGCCAGCGCGCCCGCGGCGGCCAGCGGGGTGAACAGCCCGAGGACCAGCAGCAGTCCGGCGGCGATCTGGGCGCCGGCGCCGAGATAGGTCAGCAGGCCGGCGTGCTGATAGCCGGCATCTGACAGCGCGGTCTTGAAGCCGTCGATGCCCCCGCCGCCCCACCAGCCGAACGCCTTCTGCAGGCCGTGGGCGATGAAGATCACCCCGATGGCGACCCGTAGCAACAGCAGGCCGAGGTCCTGGGTGCCACGCCGGCTCGCCTGCTTGGCGCGTTCCTCGGCGTCGACCGGGTCGATCTCCATCGGCTCGGCCAACCCGTGACCGGCATTGGAGTGCGGCTGTACGTACGGCAGCGGTTCCGGATCGTGCAGCAGGCTGTAGCCGTTCACGGACGCCGGGGCCGGTGGGATCTCGGAGCTGTAGTGCGGGATGGTGGTGGTCTCGAAATCGCCACCGTAGGTGGCCGACGGGAGATCGTCTTCGGGGTCGACCAGCTGGGCCGACGCCGGTCGTGCCGAAGGGTCGTCCGGTCGTTGCCAGCGAGGATCGGGGCCTTGACTCGTCACGAACGTCAGAGTAAGTGCAACTCGCCGCAAATCTGGGATTTGACCGGCGCTTCCACCAGACAAAATTGCCTGATTGCGGCGCTCATCCGTCGCCGGCGGCCACGCTCGTGGCGAACTTGGCCGCTCTATCCGTAACCTGGCGGGCATGCGAGTGCGCCGGCCGGTTCAAGGGGTGCTGGCCGTGCTGTGTGCGGCGGCGGTCGTTTCGTCGGGCTGCGCGCGGTTCAACAACGCGATCTCCCAGCCGTTCACCACCGCACCGGAGATGGGTCCCGGCCCGTCGTCCACCCCGCCCCCGCCCCCGCCGTTGCCGCCGAAGCCGTTCCCCAAGGCCTGCCCGGCGCCCGGCGTCATGCAGGGGTGCCTGGACAGCACCAGCGGTTTGATCATGGGCCCCGACAGCAAGACCGCCCTGGTGGCCGAGCGCACCACCGGCGCGGTCAAAGAGGTGTCGGTGAGTGCCGAGCCGAAGATCAAGACGGTCATCGGGGTCGACCCGTCCGGCGACGGGGGCCTGATGGACATCGTCATGTCGCCCACCTTCTCCCAGGACAGGCTGATGTACGCCTACATCAGCACGCCGACCGACAACCGCGTGATCCGCGTCGCCGAGGGTGACACCCCCAAGGACATCCTGACCGGCATTCCCAAAGGCGCCACCGGCAACACCGGTTCGCTGATCTTCACCAGCCCCACGACGCTGGTCGTGCAGACTGGCGATGCGGGCAACCCCGCTCTGGCCACCGACCCGAACTCGTTGGCCGGCAAAGTGATTCGCCTCGAGCAGCCGACGACGGTGGGGCAGGCGCCGCCGACCACCGCACTGACCGGCATGGGCGCCGCCGGTGGCATGTGCATCGACCCCACCGACAACTCCCTCTACATCACCGATCGCGCGGCGGCGGGCGACCGCCTGCAGCGCATCGGACCGGATGCGAAGACCACCACGGTGTGGACCTGGCCGAACCGGCCCGGGGTCGCGGGCTGCGCGGCGCTCGACGGAACGGTGTTGGTGAACCTGGTCAACACCAAGCAGACAGTCGCGGTGCGACTGGCGCAGGGCACCGGAGCCGTCACCGGTGACCCGGAGGTGGTTCGGCAGGACACCCACGGCCACGCCTGGGCACTGCAGGTGTCGCCGGACGGAAACATCTGGGGCGCAACGGTCAACCGCACCGCCGGCGACGCGGAGAAGCTCGACGACGTGGTCTTCCCGCTCTTCCCGCAGGGCGGCGGTTTCCCCCGCAGCAACGCCGACAACACCTGATCGCGGCGACCCCGCCGACTTGTAAGCCTCCGCGTGGGGCGTTTTATACGCGATTCCGCTGATGTTTCTCCGGTCGTGCGCCCTCATGCTGGCTAGCATGGGCACATCGGATCCTCTGGCGGGTATGCCGCCGGTGAACTGGAGCGACCTGGGCGTGAGCGAGCTGCCGACCGGAACGGTGACGCTGCTACTGGCCGACGTCGAGAACTCGACCGGCCTGTGGCAGACCGAGCCGGACGCCATGAGCGCAGCCGTGGCCCGGCTCGATCTTGAGTTATCGCGAATCATCGACGCGCACAACGGGGTACGTCCCGTCGAACAGGGCGAGGGTGACAGCTTCGTCGTCGCGTTCGCCCGCGCCACTGATGCCGTCGGCTGTGCCCTCGAGCTGCAACGCGCACCGCTGGCACCGATCCGGTTGCGCATCGGTCTGCACAGCGGTGAGATCCAGCTGCGCGACGACTCGAACTACATGGGCCCCACCATCAACCGCGCAGCGCGGGTTCGCGACCTCGCGCACGGCGGCCAGACCGTACTGGCCGCCACCACGCAAGAACTCGTCGTCGACCGCCTTCCACCCGGAACCTGGCTGGCCGATCTGGGCAGCCACCCACTGCGCGGTATCCCGCGCCCCGAACGAGTCGTCCAGCTGTGTCACCCGGACCTGCGGGTCGAGTTCCCACCACTTCGGTCGACCACCGCCGTAGCTGCGCCGTCCATCCCCGTACAGCTGAGTCGGTTCATCGGCCGAGCCGCCGAGATCGAGGAACTGAAGACCGCCCTTGCCGACAATCGTCTCGTCACACTGACCGGCGCCGGCGGAGTCGGAAAGACCAGACTGGCAACCCAACTGGCGGCTCAGCTTGCCATCGACGCCGACAGCCCAGCGATCCATTACGTCGACCTGGCGCCGATCACCGATCCCACTCTGGTGGACGCGGCGGTTGCGCGCGCCGTAGGTCTGCCCGATCAGCCGGACGTGACCGCCGCCGACTCGCTGAGCCGCCGGATCGGCGACCGCGCGGTCCTCATCGTCCTCGACAACTGCGAGCACCTGCTGGAGGCCACCGCCGCACTGGTCGCTCCCCTGCTGGGTTCCTGCCCGAGGTTGCGGCTGCTGGCCACCAGCCGCGAACCGCTGCGCAGCGACGCGGAGGTGACCTGGCAGGTGCCCTCCCTGTCGCTGGCCGACGAGGCCGTCGAACTGTTCACCGACCGCGCCCGCCACGTCCGTCCGGACTTCTCCATCACCCAGGACAACCTCGAGACGGTCACGGACATCTGTCGACGCCTGGACGGTATGCCACTGGCCATTGAACTCGCCGCCGCGCGCATGCGCGCACTGTCGCCGACCGAAATCCTCGACAGCCTGCACGACCGCTTCCGCCTGCTGACCGGTGGCGCCCGGAACGCGGTGCGCCGACAGCAGACCCTGCGGGCGTCGGTGGACTGGTCGCACTCGCTGCTCACCGCGGCCGAGACAGTGCTGTTCCGCAGACTGGCCGTGTTCACGGGCGGGTTCGACCTCGACGCGGCGGTAGCCGTGTGCGGCGCGCGGCGAGGTGGAGCGCTATCAGGTGCTCGACCAGCTCACCCTGCTGGTGGACAAGTCGCTGGTTCAGGCCGACAACACAAGTGAGCGCACGCGCTACCGGATGCTGGAGACCATCCGCCACTATGCGCTGGAGAAGCTCGGTGAGTCCGGCGAAGCCGACACGATCCGCACCGCCCACCATGATTACTACGGTGCTTTGGCGGCGCAGTCTTGATACACCGGGCCGCTCGGACTTACTGATCCGCATCGAGCAGGCGGAATCGGACATGGACAACCTGCGCGCCGCGTTCGCGTGGAGCCGAGACCGCGGCGAGACTCGCGCGCACTGCAATTCGCGTCAGCACTGCAGCCGCTCTGGCAGGGCCGAGGGCGGCTGCGCGAAGGCCTGTCGTGGTTCGACTCCGTGCTCGGTGACGAGCGACTTCGACCCGCAGGCGATCGAACCGGCCCGTGTGGGCCCGGGCTTTGGCCGACAAGGCGGTGCTCGACTCGATCATCTCCCTGGACAGTGCGGACTTGCGCAGAGCAGGCTATCGAGTATCGCGCGGCAGCTCGGTGAACCCACGCTGCTCGTCCGTGCGCTGATCGCCCGCGGTTTCTGCGCCGGATTCGACATCGAAACCGCCGCACCGTATTTCGCCGAGGCTATCGAGATAGCCCGCGAGACCGGCGACCGCTGGTGCCTCGGCCGAGATTCTGGGCAGGCAGGCCTATGTCGCCGCCATGATGGGAGACCCCAGCGACCACCGCCGTGGCACAGGAGGGCTACGCGGTCGCCGCGTCAGTCGGCGACGGGTTCTCCTTGCACATGTGTCAGTGGGCCGTCGGGCATGGCTCAGATGTTCCGGGCCGACCTCGCCGGAGCCGTCGATAGCTTCCGCCGCGTGCTCACGGCGTGCGAAGCGGACGGCGATCTGTCAGGAACTGTCGTGGCACTCGTCAGCTTGGCATTCGACTCTGGTCAACCTGGGTGACTTCGATAGAGGCGCGGCGCACTGGCCAGCGAGCAGCCGAGTTGGGCTGCGCCGACTCGACGCCTCCGCCGAAGGCGCGGCAGCCACGATCGTCGCATTCGCCGACATCGCCGCGGGCCGCGGTGAGGCGGGCTACGAAGCCGTCTCGGCGGCATGGCGGCATCCCGGCATGCGCCGCGGGACCGTGGCGATAACCGTTGTGGCGCTTTCGGCGCTGGCAGCCGGCGAGTTCACCGCGGCGCAGCGAGTACGCCGACGAGGCCGTTGCCACGATGGCCGGCTGCCACAAGATGTGGGCGCTGACCCTCCGCGCCCAGGTCGCACTCGCCCGAGCGACGGCGACTCGGCCCCTCGGGACCTGCGCGAAGCACTGTCGATCGCCGTCGAAAACGGCGCGCGACTGTGGGTGCCCGAGATCCTGGAAGCCCTGGCTCGCGTGTCCGACTCAGTGCGCCAAGCATGCCGAAGCAGCCAGATTCCTGGGCGCGGCCGACGCCATCCGGCGGCGCACCGGCGAGGTTCGCTGGCCGATGCACGAGGACGCCTACCAGACGACGATCATCGCGACCCGAGAGGCTCTCGGCAACAACGACTTCGATGACGCCTGGGCGCAGGGGGCGGCGCTGTCGACTGATGAGGCCATCGCGTACGCGCTGCGCGGTCGCGGCGAACGGCGCCGCCCGGCCAGCGGGTGGGCATCGCTGACGCCGGCCGAACTCGACGTCGCGAGACTGGTCAGCGACGGGCTTGCGAACAAGGACATCGCCGAGCGACTCTTCGTCTCACCCCGAACAGTGCAGGCACATCTGACCCACGTCTACAGCAAGCTGGGCGTCAGTTCGCGGGTACAACTGGCCCAGGAAGCCAGCCGGCAGGCCCAATCTCACTGAACGATGAGGTGCAGAGACTCGCGCCGCCGGGCCAGCACACTGGGCAGCCACGCCCCGACGTCGGCGGCGTCAAACCACGACGTCCGATCGAGCAGCATCGGGAGCACCGTCATGGCCTCCAACCGGGCCAGCGGGGCGCCCAGGCAGAAGTGGGCACCCTTGCCGAACGTCATGTGCCCCTTGCTGTTCGCCCGGTCCAGCCGGAACTCGTCGGGATCGTCGAAATGGGCGGGATCGCGGTTGGCCGCACCCCACAGCAGCAGAACCCGCGAATCGGCGGGAAGGTCGACACCGGCCAATCGGGTGTCATGCAGAACGTGGCGGTAGTGCGCACGGAACGGCGGCTCGAGGCGCAGGGTCTCCTCGATGAACGCGCCCATCAACTCGGGCTGGTCGCGCATCCGGCGCTGAATGTCGGGATTGGTGGCCAGAATCCACACCGCGGTGCCGAGCAGCGACGCGGTGGACTCACCGCCGGCGCTGAACAGTGATACCAGGATCAGCTGGGCGGTGAACTGCTTGAGCCGGCCGTCGCGAGCACGCGACGGCCAACTCGCTGAGCAGATCGTCGCGCGGGGTCGTCCCCGGCTCGCTGCAGATGTTCGACGAATGTAGCCGTTCAGATCGGTGATGGCGGCCATCGACGCGGCCAGCTCGTCGGCCGACATCAGACCGTCGAGCAGCTGGGTGCTGGCATATCCCCAGTGCGCCAGCCGGTCCACGTCGGCGTCCGGAACGCCGATCAGTCGCGCGACGACCATCATGGGCAGCCGATTGGCCACCGCGTCCATCCACTCGATCCCGCCATCGACGACGCCGTCGGCCCACAGCCGGTCGAAGATGTCGGCGATCAACGGCTCCAAGCGCCCGAACCCGCTTGGCGGTGAACTGCGACAGCACCAACTTGCGGTGCGCGGCGTGCACGGGATCGTCGGCGGTGACCAGGATGTGGGTCGATCCGCCCAGCTCTGTCCATCTCGAACGGCGCCACCCCGCCAGTCGGGGGTGTAGGTCATGGTGGCGGTGAGGTTGGATGAGAAGTCCTCCGGCCGGTTCACCACCTCCGTGATGGCGTCCCAGTTGCACACCAGGTAGAAGTCGGAGTCACCGACTCGATGCACCGGCCCGGCGGCACGCAACCGGTCGTAGAGCGGGTACGGATCCTGAATCGCCCGTCGCCGAAGAACTCAGCCGGGTCCACCAGCAAGACGCTCATGCGATCAGGCCTACCAGACCGGGGTCGAAGGTGGCACGCGCGGCCACCGAGGCCGCGGCGGCCGAGACCACCAGCGCCGCGTCCTTCTCATGGCCCTTGGGGAACACGATCTCGGCGCTGTCGGGTCCGTCGCGGTGCGCCATCAGCCAGTCGTAGAGCAACCAGTCCACCGCGCAGGTCACCGCCAGCGGATCGGCCTCCGGCGATCGCGCCGCCGACACCACCGACTGCAGCGCGTCGCGGTGTTCGCGTGCGGGCCGCTTCCTTGTTCACCCCGGAACTGTCGAACAGCAACATCGACAGCGTCAGCGGAAAACGTTGGCCCGCTTCGGTTCGCACCACCCACCGGCCACCCTTCCACGGCTTGCCGGAGTCGACCTGATGAAACTCGCCGAACCCACCGATCACGCCGAGCGACGGGTCGTCGAGTTCACCGTCGAACGGGGCGGGGCCGAGCAGTCCGAGTGGCTGCCGGGCGCGGATGGAGAACAGCGCGGCGGTGCCGATGATCTTTCCGGCCCGCAGATCGGCGCTCAGACCGGCCTTCTCCAGCGCCGCGGCGTATTCGAAGCACAACCGGTCCAACGTACGGTGCAAGTCGAGCAGCCCGTCGCGTTCGTCCGCACCGGCCGGGCGTTCGGCCGCCACCGAGGATGTCACCGAACCGCTGCGCGGCGATGATCAGCGCGTCGTCGAGGGCTTCGAGGTGGGTGGCCACCAGGCGGTCCGGTTCGTCGTCGTCGACCACCAGTGCCTGCAACGACGTCGGCGCTACCCGACGGGGTGGCCCAGTAGAAGCCGATCTGGCCGTCGGTCTGGACGATTCGCGGTCTCATGCCGTGGCTCCGCGGCGCCAGATCATCACGCGGTTGTTGCCGGAGTCGGCGACGGCCAGCGGTCACCGCGCATCGACAGCCCGTACGGCCAGCACAGGGTGTCGCGCTGCACCGAGGTCCAGCGGTTCTCGCCGTTGGAGCCGAAATCCGGTTGGGCCAGCACATGGTCGGCGCCGCGCGCCCGTCGAGTCGGGCACGCCGTCCCACAGCAGGATCCGGTTGTTGGCGGTGTCGGCGACCGCCAGCCGTGTCGCCATCCAGGCAGGCCGCGTACGGGAACCGGAACCGATCACGATGTGTGCGGCCCGTAGGGCCATTCGTCGGCGCTGGTGAAGTCGGGTTGGCCGAGCACCGATGTCGGCGTCGCGGTCGGCGTCCGGTGGCGGCGACCAGCCCAGCAGGCGGTGATCACCGGCGTCGGCGACCAGCAGCAGATCGTCGTGCCCGGTGATGTCGTGGGGCCAGCGGAAACTCGCCGGTCCGGCCGCAGCGCCGCGGTTCTCCTCCCGGCGCGGCGGCGTCGGGCTGGCCGAGCACGATGTCGGCGGGCTGGTCGGGTTCGGGAATACCGTTGCGCCAGCCCAGGACCCGGCGGTTGCCGGTGTCGGCGACCCAGAACGTGGAGCCGACGACGCGCGATACCGAACGGCCAGTAGCAGCGTCGACGCCGAACAGCTCACCGCCCCGGTTCTCCTCCACCGAGGTCGCGTCGGGCTGGCCCAGCACCAGATCGGGGGCGACGTCGCTGGTCTCGGGCACGGTGTTCCACACCAGAATCCGGTGATGCCAGGCGTCGGCGACGATCAGCCGGCCGTCGTGCACCAGCACTCCGGTCGGCAGGTTCATCCCCCGCTCGGGTCCTCGGCCGCCGGCCGCGTGGCCCTCGGTCTCGCCGTCGGGCTGGCCGAGCACCACGTCGGCGGGCTGCTCGTCGCGGCTCGGGCATGCCGTGCCAGATCAGCACCCGATGGTTGCCGGAGTCGGCGCACCACGAGGTGCTCGCTCGCCGACGAAACACCCCACGCGGTGAATACATCCACGCCATCGACGGTTTCGCCGGCGGCAGCGCCAGCCCGCCCGGCGCCGGCGCGCCCAGCCACACCGCGGGCGCCCAGCCGTCGGTGCAGGTCGACGGCGGCGACGACGTCGGGGCGGGTCCCGAGCCCGCTGATGTTGTGCCGGACGGTGTAGCGGCTCATCGCGCTCGACGCGGACCCAGACGTCGCCGTCGTCGACCCGCAGCGGCAGTTGCTCCAGCTGCGCGCCGGGAGCGCTCAGGCACTCCCCCGAGCGTCGCGTCGTAGCAGAAGCCGTGCCACGGGCAGGTCAGCGTGTCGTTGGCCAGATCGAGCACCGCGTTGTCCAGCGGCAGCGCCTCGTGAGCACATTCGTTGCGGTAGGCCGACAGCCGCTGCCCGACGTTGACGACGATCACCTCGGCACGCTCACCGGTCGCGGTGGTCAGCGTCATCGCCGACAGCTCGTCGACCGGCAGGTCGGCGGCCGGGCCGACCTCGACCCAGCCCTCGCTCGGCCGGGTCACGCCCGATCCGCAGCGCCTCGACCGGGATCAGCGTCGGGGTCGGCTCGTTCGGCAGCACCTCCACCGCCGTGATCGACGGAACCCCTTGCACCAGCGCCTCTTCCACCAGATTCCGCAGCGTCACCGAGGACATCGAGCAGCCGTTGCAGGCGCCCTCCAGCCGGACGAACGCCGTCCCGTCCTCGACCCGCGCCAGGCGTCACGTCACCGCCGTGGCTGTGCAGTTGCGGACGCACCGACGCCAGCACCTGGTTGGCGTGGGTCACCGGGTCGGGTCGCACGATCCCGTGCAGCGACAGCAGCAGATGCACCGTGGGTCGTCCACCAGTTCGAACAGCACCGCGCGCGCGGCGTCGTCGGCACGCATCCGCGCGCACCATCGTCACCAGCCCGGCGCGGTGGATCGCTTCGATCGCCGCCTTGAGCTCCTCGGCGACCGCCCGGGCCGTCGGGTCCAGGCCGGCCAGCGCGGCGACGGCGTCGTCGACACGCTTGGCGAGTTCCTCGAAGGTCGGCTCGGCTGAGCGGGCCGTTCAGTGGTCGTCGACATCCGCCCGTCAGTCCTGCCCGGCGTCGTCGGTCGGCTCAGCGCCGTGCTGGCGGGCGATCTCGTCGAGCACGCCGCGCACGGTGCGCACCGAGTCGTCGTCGCCGAGCTCCTCGAACAGGAACCGGGCCTCGTAGAGTTTGGCCTTGGCCTGGTCGAAGACGCCCAGGTGGGCCAGCACGTTGCCCTGGTTGGCCAGCACCCGGGCCCGGCCCAGCGGGTCGGTGTCGCGGTCGCGGGCCTCCAGCACCGCCTCGTAGAGTTCGACGGCCTCCACGAGGTTGTCGGCCTGGTGCTTGGACGGGGTGTACACCAGCGAGTTGGCCAGGTTCAGCTGCACGCTGGCCCATTGCTCCGGGTGGTCCTCGCGGGTGTAGACCTTCAGCGCCGAGCGCAGCGACTGCGCGGCGACGCCCGAGCCGCAGCTGACCGGACGCCTCGGTCATCGGCATCGTCAGGTACGCGGTCGGCCAGGTTGGCGTGCGCCGACGCCCACAGCAGCGGGGCCTCCTCGCGCAACACCAGCTGCAGCGCCGAGTGGTAGTGCGGCATCGCGATTGCCAGCAGCTCGGGGCGCTCGGCGCCTGCTCGTGCAGCAGCCCGGCCAGGTGCAGGTGCAGCTCGGCGCGGGCGACGCGCAGACCGTCGGCACCGTCGAGGGCCTTGAGCGCGGCCTCGAACCGCCGGCCGCGGCGTCGGGTCTCCGGCGTGCGCGGCGATGCGACGCCGCCGCGCCCGAGCAGCACGCCGCGACAGTGGCTGGGACACGCGCGGCAGCGTCGTCAGCGGCCCGGTCGAGCAGGGCGACGCGCCTGCCGGGTCGCCCGTCGTGCGAAGCGCCTGGCTGGCCTGGGCCGACAGCACCAGCGCAGCCAGCTCACCGGTGGCCGACCCCGAGCTCGGGCGGGATGTCGGAGCGGCCGACCGCGAACAGCACGACGTCGACCAGCACCCCGAATTCGCCCAGTCGCGAACGCAACTGCGTCCGGAGTCCTCGGCGTCGGGGTCCATCACGAACCGGTTGTACCGGCTCACCGGGTCGTCGCCGCGCAGCGCCGCCAGCGCGCCGTCGCGGTCGCCGGCCAGCGCCAGCTCGTGCGCGCGCCAGCGCCGCGGGCCACTCGCGGGCACGCTGACCGGCCAGCAGCGCGGTGCGCGCGTCCTCGGTGTCCGGGCGAGGCGGGAATCAGCAGGTAGCCCAGCGGAAGCGCGAACGCGCCCAGCGGTTGCGGGCGCACCGCGAGAACAGTCGGGTCCACCAGTTCGGTGTCGGCGAACTGCGGTCAAGTCATCCCTCCTTCACCCGTTGATGGGTCCGCGGATATCGCGCTCGGCGGCGCGTTTGATCAGGTCGGCCGACAGTTCGGCGCGGGCCTTGGTGTGGTGGGTGTCGATGCGCTTGCGCACCACGCCGTCGGCGAACACGACGACGATCTCGACCGCCCACCGGCCGCGCTCCTCGACGACGACGGTCTGCACGTCGAGCGCCTCGTCGGCGGAACTGTCCTTGCGGACGTCGGTCTTCGGGCGACCGCGGCTCGTCACACATCACGATCACCGGACCAGCACCCCAGCGGAATCCGCAGTGCTTTCTGTGCATCGTCCCAGAATGCCTGACGAACGCCGTACGGGGATACGGTCAGCCAGCACCTCGCGGACCAGGGTGGACCGGTCACCGGCGGGGTTGCGCTGTTTGAGCAGCAGACCGCCGCTGCGGCGGCCCGCGCAGCGGGATCAGCCACAGGTCGTCGTCGCGCACCACCGCCGCCACGGCGTCGGACGGGAACCGGCTGGCCGCCAGCGCCGCATCGAGGCGCAGATAGCCGTCGGCGGTGAACTCGCACGGAGAGTCGTCGCCCGGCGGTCGGCCGCAGCGGCGCCAGGTAGTCGCGCTCGATCAGTGTCGATCACCTGCTCCATCGCCGCCTGACACCGGCTCGGAGAGGTCGGCGCCCAGCTCGACGCCGGCCGCCTCGATGAGGAACACCGTGATGTCGGTCGGGCACGCGTCCGCCAGAGCCCAGCGGGCGAAGGCGATCGCGTGGTCCCAGCGGAACGAGTGGGTGTGCAGGCCCTGCAGCGGGGGCAGGTCGTCCAGTTCCTCGCCGGGCACCCGGTAGACCGTGCCCGGGTGCGGCACCGGTGCGCCGAGGCGTCGACGATGACGACCCGGTCGGCGCCGCGCATCTGGAAGGCGACGTCCATGCCGGCGGTGCCGCCGTCGACCAGGCGCGCGCCCGTCGGGCACGCCACGCTCCCAGAGGTGGCGGACCAGGACCGGGCCGACACCGTCGTCGCCGCGCAGCAGGTTGCCGCAGCCGACCACCAGGACCGCACACCCAGGCGGTTCGATATCCAGCGGAGGGGCGTCGGATATCGGAACCGCCTGGGTCGCTGCGGGAGTCGTGCGACCCGGGCTCGATCGCCGGGATCACACCATTCCGTTGATGACGAACTTGGACAGCTCCTTGCCGGTCTTGCCGTCGTAGGCGTGCACGGTGCACACCAGGCACGAGTCGAAGCTGCGCGCCACGTGGCCGAGCTCGACCGGATCCTCGGGATCCACGATCGGCGAGCCGACCAGGGCCTTCTCGATCGGGCCCAGGACATCGGTGCCGTCGCGCGGGCCGATGTTCCACGCCGTCGGCGTCACCACCTGATAGTTCTTGATCTTGCTGTCCTCGATGACGATCCAGTCGGCCAGCGAGCCGCGGGCGGCCTCGGTGGCGCCGAAGCCCTTGCCCTCGGCGTACTCGGTGGGCTTGGTGTAGAAGCTCTCCTTGAGGTTGAGCTGGTCCAGCCACGGCCTGACCCACTTGTAGTACTTCGGCGCCTCGTGCATCCGGGCCAGCTGGCGCACCATCACGCTCGGGCCGATCTTGTTGATCGATGTCGACGAACAGCGGGTCGTTGTCCTGGTGCGGCACGGCGTTCGGGCCGCCGGCGGCCATCCGCCGCGCCAGCGGGCCCGGCCTCCAGCGGGATGTTGCCCAGATCGCCGACGGCGTAGCGCGGCGACTTCGCCCAGCTGTACTTGCCCTGCTTGCTGCCCTGCTTCGGGGTCGATCGGGATGGTCTCGCCCTCGAACGGGTGCAGCGGCCGGCTGCCCTGGTAGAAGGAGTGCGCTGACGTCCTCGCGGACGTTGGCCTGGTCGAACTCGTACCACTGGCCCTGGGCGTAGATGCCGGACCGCGCCGATCAGCGCGGCGTTGCGGCCCTCGATGGTCGGGTTCTCGTACAGCGTCGGGTCGAAGTAGGTGCCGGTGGCGATGTAGTTGCCCACGCCCTGGCCGTACTTGTCCAGGCCGACGTCGAGGCAGTAGCGGATGAAGAAGCCGCAGTCGCTGTTGTACTGCGACTCGTTCTCGTCCACCCAGGCCAGCACGTCGTCCCAGGTCTTGTTCTCCAGCCAGCGGTCGACGCGTGCAGCCCAGCCACTGCGCCTCCAGCCAGTTGTCCTTCCAGTGCTCGAGGATCGCGATCGAGCGGGTGACGTCGGACAGCGTCGGCGCGCACATCACGCCGCCGGGCACCATGAAGCTCGAGTGCGGCCACTGCCCGCCGAAGATCGCGTAGACCTCGACCGGCTTGTTCGACAGCACCACGCCCGGTCTGGTAGCTGGTGCCGACGTACGGCGCGAAGCGGCGGACGGCCTCGTCGTACATCTTCGACTTGGCGTAGTTCTTGTTGGTCAGGTCGATCGCGAACAGCGCGTAGAAGTAGCGCGGAATCGACTGCAGCGTCTCGCAGGCCTGAGCGATGTTGCGGATCAGCGTGGCGTTCGGCGGCATGTGGGTGCGCCACGCGGTGTCCAGCGCGTAGGCCGACTTGTACAGGTGGCTGCCGCCGCAGATCCCGCAGATGCGGGGACAGACGACGAGGCCGGCCTGCGGGTCCTTGCCCCGCAGGATGATCTCGAAGCCGCGGAACATCGCGGCCTCGGTCCAGGCCGAGGTGACGACACCGTCGTCGATGGTGACCCGGACGTCGAGGTCACCCTCGACGCGGCCCAGCGGGCTGACGTAGAGGTCGAGCGCGGTCATGGAAAGTCCTCCAAAAAGGTTGAGCTGAACCAGGGCTGGTGGTTCGCGGCGTGGCTAGACCACGAACATGTCCTCTTTGGACCACTGCGGCGCCGCGATGCGGGCGGCCGCGGCGTGCGCCATGTAGGTGAGGTGGTCGGATCCCTCCGGCACTTCCTTGGGGATCACGCCGCCGACCTTCTGGGTCTTGAACAGCGTTCCGGGCGCCAGGTCGAAGTGCGGGAACTCCGGCTCGGTGCAGCCCAGGCACGGCATGCCGGCCCGGGTCTTCGACGACTGCCGGTTCCACAGGATGCGGTTGCACGGCGAGTGCGTCATCGGGCCGCGGCAGCCGAACTCGTAGAACAGGCAGCCGGTGCGGGTGCCCTCACCGAAGGACATCGTCGACTGCTTGTACTCGAAGAACTGCACGCGGGTGCAACCGGTTTGGGTGAACGTCTTGAAGAACGTCTCGGGCCGGTGCAGTTCGTCGAGCGCGATGTCGCCGGCGCGGCCGGTGGCCAGCGCGACGATGATCTGGGTGATCCAGTCCGGGTGGGCCGGGCAGCCGGGGATGTTGATCACCGGCAGGCCCATCTTGGAGCGGAAGTCCGGGCCGAGGAAGCCGCCCTTGTCGCGCTTGTGGAACTGCAGGCCGGTCGAGGCCGACGGGTTGGGCTCCATCGCGGGGATGCCGCCCCAGCAGGCGCAGTCGCCGATCGCGACGACGATCTGCGCGGCGCCGGCCAGGTCGGTCACCCAGTCCTTCATCGGCCGGTCGGCGAACATGTCCATCCGGCCGGTGCCGTTCGGGCGCCTCGATGACGGTGCCCTCGAACACGAAGATGTCCAGCGGCCGTTCGCCTTTGGCGCAGTCCCAGAACAGCTTCTGGGCGTTCTTGCCGAGCTCCAGGCCGAGCGAGGGGTGCCAGATCAGGTCCAGGCCGAAGTCGACGATCAGGTCGACGACGTTGGGTTCCTCGGCGTTGAGGAACGACATGGTGTTGCCACTACATGCCCCTCCCTGAAACCACAGAACGGAAGCCATGCGGAACTCCTCTCAGATGACGGCCCAGGGCGAGGCCGAAGTGGTGGTGGCTGAAGACGGATCGGACGAACGGGTGGATGCGAGCGGGTCACTACTGGCCCACTCGGCGGCCGAAGGACCGGGCGACCTGGAGCAGGAAGCCGAGGCCCCGCGGCCGACGTCGGGGTCCTTGGTCACCTTCCACAGGCCGAGCAGGCCCTTCGGGCCGGGTCGGCGCGCGGCGGCCTTGCCGTCGACCAGCGGCGTCGCCGAGCGTGGCCAGCACCTCGGCGGCCTGGGGGTCGGTCAGCCGCGAGGCCAGCAGCGTGTTGAGCGCGGGGGTGGCCCCGACGAGCGATTCGACAGCGTGGCCAGGCTGGCGGCCAGACCCTGCAGGTCGACACCCTTGAGCGCCTCGCCGCCGGGGACCGCGCCGGCCGCGAGGCGCCCTTGAAGTCGCTGACGGCCGAGGACAGCGAGTCTCGATGATCGTGTCGCCGCGGCGGACGAAGCCGTCGAGGCCGGTGACCAGGACCGCCAGCAGTTCGGCGTGGTCGAGCAGGGTGTTGAGCGCTGCGGCGACCTTCGGGTCGTCGAGTCGGTCGCGAATCTGTCGGCGGGCGATACCGCGACTGCCTGCCCGTTAGCCGTCATGCAAACCTCCTGGTCGCTGGCAAATGTGGCCTCGGTCACAAAAGTAGCCTTATGCCGTCGGCATGCCTATCGCTTTCGCGCAGCAGCTGTCAGGATTGCGCAGAGTTGAACGCGCGTGATGCGCGATCGAGGTGTTGGAGGCTTGCGTGTTGACGGCGGATAACGTACTCGAGTCGTCGAGTTTTCACCGGGCCGCGAGACCAGGTCAGCGCTGATGTCGCCGGCTCACCCGGCTCGGTTACATCGACGTCCGCCGGACCAGCAACCCGGTTCGCCGCAAAGTTCGGTCCCGCGGCGTGCCCGCCGGCGCTGGCCAACAACGAGATCTTCTACACCGAGGACGTCGCGGAGGCCTCGCGACTGATCGCCAAGACGCTCGGCCCGCTGCACCTCACCGTCGGCGCCGACGAGTGCCGGCCGGTTTCGCGGCCACCATGCACGGAGTGCGGCTGCGCAACGTCAGCCTGCTCTACCTCGACGTCCATGTGGCCGCTGCCGTCGACATCCCGCTGCTGGGCCCGTACTACGGCGTGCACATGCCGATGAACGGCCGCGCCGTCGTCGAGCACCGGGGGCGCACCTTCGAGGCCAACACGATCCGGTCGCTGGTGACCAGCCCCGGGGTGTCGCTGCGGATGGCGTTCGACCACGACTCGCCCGCAGCTGATCATCCGGATCGAGGAGCGGGCGATGGCCGCGCACCTGACCCGGCTGCTGGGCCGCAGCCTGAACCGGCCGCTTGGTGTTCGACCCCGAGTTCGACCTGGCCACCGAGGCCGCGATGCGCTGGCACGCGGCGGTGCAGCTGATCCACACCGAGGTGTTCCACGAAGGCTCCCTGGTCCAGCGCGGCCAGGGCATCGGCGCGGTCGAGGAGCTGTCATGAGCAGCCTGCTGCACCTGCAGCCGTCGAACTACCACGACGAGTTCCTCGCCCCCGCCCAGCCCGACCAGCGCCGGGCCGTGGTGCAGAACGCGATGAACTACGTCGAGGACCACCTCGCCGAGCGCATCACGATGGAGGCCATCGCCAAGGCCGTGCACATGAGCGTGCGCTCGATTCAGCAGGGCTTCCGCGAGGAGCTGGGCATGACCCCGATGACCTATCGTGCGCGAGCGCCGGCTGGAGCGGGTGCACGAGGAGCTGACCGACGCCATGCCCGCCGACGGCGTGACGGTGACCCAGGTCGCCGAGCGGTGGGGCTTCCATCACCTCGGCAGCTTCGCGGTCGAGTACCGCAAGCGTTGGGGCGAAGCACCTTCGGAGACGTTGCGCGCGCTGAGCTGAGTGTGCCGCCCGCAGCGACATTTGGGCGGGCACCAGCGTCGCAGGCGGACATCTCGCCACTTTGTCGATCTCGGCGCTAGCTCTCCAGCGGGATCGTCACCGTGACGGTGGTGCCCGCGCCGGGGCGCGACCGGACCGTCAGCGTTCCGCCGACCAATTCGGCCCGCTCGGCCATCGACAGCATGCCGTAGCCGCCCGACGGCGTGGCCGGGCCGGCTCGAAGCCCACGCCGTTGTCGGCGACCTCCAGCACGTGCCACCCCGTCGTGACGGCGAAGCGGACCGTGGCGACCATCGCCCGGGAATGCTTGACGACGTTCTGAAGGCTTTCCTGCGCAATGCGATACAGCGCGACCTCGATGTGCTCGGGCAGCCGCTCGTCGACGAGGTCGAGGTCCAGGTCGACCTCCGGGATGGACGTCGCCAAGCTGGCCAGTCCGCCGGCCAGGCCGAGGTCGTCGAGCACCGGCGGGCGCAGGCCGCTGATCGCCGAACGCGCCTCGGCCAGCGTGAGATCGACCAGATCCCGGGCCTTTTCGAGCTGTTCGGCGGCCGCGCGCTGGTCGCCGTCGTCGACGGCCCGCGCGGCGGCGTCGAGTCGATAGGTCAGCCCGACCAGCCGCTGCGAGATGCCGTCGTGGATGTCACCGGCGAGTCGGCGGCGCTCGCTTTCCTGCGCGGCGATCACCTGCTCGGCGAAGTTCTCGTGCGCGCGTTCGCGCGCCGACAGCTGGCGGTGCAGCCGCGCCTGGTGCAGCGCGCCGGCGATGAGCCGGCCGATGACCAGCAGCAGCTCGATATCGCGCGGGCGTGAAATCGCGCCGCTCGATGGTGTGCACGTTGAGCACACCCACCAGCCCGCCGGGCTCGGTCTCCATCGGCACCGACGCCATCGACGTGAAGTCCTTGCCGCGCAACGCCGCAATCGGCACGTACCGCGGGTCGGCCTCCTTGTCGCTGACGATCACCACCGGCTCGCGATGGCTGGCCACCCACCCCGATACCCCGGATCCCAGCGGCATCCGGACCCGGCCCACCTGCTCGTCGAACGGCGGCGTGGCGCCGGCCAGCGTCAGCGAGCGGTCGGTGTCGTCGAGAACGTGCACGAAGCAGACGTCGGATGCGGTTGCGGCGGTGATCATCCGGGCCACCGCCGCAGCCATCGGCTCCACGCCGGGACCGGTGGACGTCGCGGCGATGATGTCCAGCAGCAGCGGCGACCTCCCGGTCGGCGTCGACCAGGCCGTGCACGGCGTGCGGACTGACACCCTTCGACGTGATTCATCGAAAGATGCCTTCCCGCAACGCCGTTGCGGCGGCACTGGTGCGATCGCTGACACCGAGCTTGCGATAGATCGAGCTCAGGTGGGTCTTGACGGTCTCCTCGCCGATCACCAGCTTGGCGGCGATACCCCGGTTGGACAGCCCGGTCACCACCAACGACAGGATCTCGCTTTCCCGTTGGGTCAGCCCCTGCCGGGCGCCCGGCCAGAACTGGTCGCTCTGCAGGCGCGCCGCGGTCTCCGCGGCGCGGGCCGCCAGCCCGGCGTCGATCGCCGTCGAGCCGGCCGTGCACGCCTTCGAGCTGGCGGACCAGCTCGTCGCTGCTGATGCCCTTGAGCAGATAGCCGGACGCGCCGACCCGCATGGCCTGGAACAGGTACTGCTCGTCGTCGTAGACCGACAACAGGATGACCTTGCGGCCGGGGTCGCGTTCCCGGATCTCCCGGCACAGGTCCAGCCCGCTGGCGCCCTGCATCCGCACGTCGCACAGCACGATGTCGGGATTGCAGCTCGGCGATCACCGCCATGGCCTTGTCCGCGCCGATAGCCTCACCGACCACCTCGACGCGTTCGACGAACGGCGCGAGCATGGCCTTGAGGCCCTCGATGACCATTTCGTGGTCATCGACCAGCACCACCCGCACCGTCATGGGCTTCACCGTAGTGCCGCCGCTGACCAGCGTCACCGCATTGTCCGGTAACCACAGCGGCCGCAGATGATTCCAACCGATGTCCCGACAAGCACGCCGGGTCGGGGGACGGGGCGGGTGAGGCCTCCCCCCTCCCCTCCCCTGATCGGGGGATGCCCACGGGTGTCGGGCGGGGTGATACTTCGAACGTGGCCACGATGACGCCTGGACACGATCAGCCGGAACCGGTCCTTCTGGTGGGATCGAGCCCGCTGCGCCCACGCCGACGTGCCCGTGCTCGAGGCCGTCATCTTCGACTTCGACGCGCCACTGGCAGCCACCGAACGCGACGCCCACATGTTCCGGGACCTGATCTGGAGCCTGCACTGCGGCGATATCCGGGTCGGCATCACCGCAGCAGGGTCCGCGCGCCCGGATCGAGCCGCTGGTGCGGGACCTGATCGGCGACGGCGTGGTCGAGGTGATGATCACCGGCGACGACGTGGTGCGGCCCAAGCCGGATCCGGAGGTCTACCAGCGGGCGCTGCACGAACTCGGGGTCAGGTCGGCCAACCGCGATGGCCGTCGAGCATTCGAAGGCCGGCTTCCACACCGCACGATCGGCCGGCCTGGCGACGATCGTCGTCACCACCCTGGGCATCCGCAACCTGGACTTCGTCGGCGCGGCCGCGGTCCTGGACCGGTACGACTGCGACGAGCCGCTGTCAGCCGACCGCTGCCGGCGGCTCCACGAACAGTGGTGGATCGACCACAGTCGGCTCAGCGCCTGAACCCTAGGCCTGCCCGATGAACAGAACCTCGTATAAGGTTCGATCTACGCGGCTCGAGAAAGGCTGGCTGCGACCCGACGCTGGAGGGTTGGCGTGAGCGCGCAATCATCGACGGCCGAGTCCGCGGAATCTGACTATGTCCGTGGGATGCGGCGTCTGCTCCAGGCTGTCCAGGAACTATCGCTGGCGCGGACCATGGACGACATCCAAAAGGTCGTCCGAACCGCGGCCCGCGAGCTCACTGGCTGTGACGGAGCGACCTTCGTCCTACGTGAGAACGAGCACTGCTACTACGCCGATGAGGATGCGATCGCCCCGCTGTGGAAGGGCAGCAGGTTTCCGCTCGAGACATGCGTCAGCGGCTGGGCGATGCGCAACCGCGAGCCGGCCGTCATCCCGGACATCTATCAAGATCCGCGCGTACCTCACGCCGCCTATCGCCCGACGTTCGTCAAGAGCATGGTGATGGTTCCGATCCGACGGCTGGAACCGATCGGGCGATCGGCAACTACTGGGCGTGTCCACGCGAACCAGCCGACCACGAGGTCGACTTGTTGTGTGCACTGGCCGATTCGACGTCGATCGCCATGGAGAACGTCGAGGTCTACCGCGAACTAGAACAGCGCGTCCACGACCGAACGTCTGAACTGCAGCAAGCCAATGAGGCGATCCGACTGCTCTCCGTAACTGACGAATTGACCGGTGCGACCAATCGGCGCGGCTTCTATCTGCTGGCCGAGACGGCACTGCGCGCAGCGCGCCGCGCGGGGCGGAACTGTCTGCTCGCGTTCCTCGACGTCGACGGGCTCAAACAGGTGAATGACCTGCACGGTCACGACGTTGGCGACGATCTCATCGTTGATGTCGCAACTGTGCTGCGCGACGCGTTGCGCGAGTCGGATATCGTCGCGCGTATTGGCGGAGACGAGTTCTGCGTACTGGTCACCGATTCCGCGGGTGCGCCTACCGCACTGAAAATTCGCCTGCTACGCGCGTTTCAGGCTTTCAATGAGTCGCATGGCCGGCCGTACCACTTGTCGGCGAGTATTGGCCTGATCCAGTTTGCCGCCACTGATTCCAGCACGGTCGACGAGCTGCTGGCGCGCGCCGACGAGTCGATGTACGAAGAGAAACACGCCAGATCGTCCCGTCGCGGCAAGTAACGCACTAGGCCTGGCCGCAAGCGGCCATGACGAGTTCGCGCACCCGCGCCGCGTCGGCCTGGCCCTTGGTGGCCTTCATCACCGCACCCACGATCGCGCCGGCGGCCTGCACCTTGCCGCCGCGGATCTTCTCGGCGATGTCGGGGTTGGCGGCCAGCGCCTCGTCGACGGCGGCCTGGATCAGGGAATCGTCGCGCACCATCGCCAGGCCGCGGTCGGCCATCGACCTGCTCGGGCTCACCCTCGCCGGCCAGCACACCTTCGATCGACCTGACGGGCCAGCTTGTTCGACAGCTTGCCCTCGTCGACCAGGGCCACCACCTTGGCGACCTGGGCCGGGGTGATCGCCAGCGTCGTCGAGTTCGACGCCGGCTTCGTTGGCCTTCTGCACCAGGAAGTTTCCCCACCAGGCGCGGGCGGCCTCGCTGGAGGCGCCGTGCGGCGACGGTCGCGGTCACCAGATCGACCGCGCCGGCGTTGACCAGATCCCGCATGACCTCGTCGGAGACGCCCCAGTCCTCCTGAATCCGCTTGCGCGACAACCACGGAAGCTCCGGGATGGTGCCGCGCAGCCGGGCGACCAGCTCGTCGCTCGGCGCCACCGGCTCCAGATCGGGCTCCGGGAAGTAGCGGTAGTCCTCCGCGGTCTCCTTGTCGCGGCCCGGCGAGGTGTAGCCGTCCTCGTGGAAGTGCCGGGTCTCCTGGTGGATCCTGCCGCCGGCGGCGAGAATGGCTGCCTGGCGGCGCATTTCGTAGCGGACCGCCACCTCGACACTCTTGAGCGAGTTGACGTTCTTGGTCTCGGTGCGGGTGCCGAACTCGGCTTGGCCGATCGGCCGCAGCGACACGTTGGCGTCGCAGCGCAGCGAACCCTGATCCATCCGCACGTCGGAGACGCCCGAGCGCGCGCAACAGTCCCGCAGCGCGGTCACGTAGGCGCGGGCCACCTCGGGGGCGCGCTCACCGGTGCCCTCGATGGGCTTGGTGACGATCTCGATCAGCGGCACCCCGGCGCGGTTGACGTCCAGCAGCGACGTGGTCGCACCGTGGATGCGGCCGGTGTCGCCGCCGACGTGGGTCAGCTTGCCGGTGTCCTCCTCCATGTGCGCACGCTCGATGGCGACCCGGAAGGTGGTGCCGTCATCCAGCGGGACGTCGAGGTAGCCGTCGAACGCGATCGGCTCGTCGTACTGCGAGATCTGGTAGTTCTTCGGCTGGTCCGGATAGAAGTAGTTCTTCCGCGCGAAGCGGCACCACGGCGCGATCTGGCAGTTCAGCGCCAGCCCGATGCGGATGGCCGACTCGACGGCCGCCTCGTTGAGCACCGGCAGCGCGCCGGGCAGGCCCAGGCACACCGGGCACACCTGAGTGTTGGGCTCGGCGCCGAACGTCGTCGAGCAGGCACAGAACATCTTGGTGGCCGTCGACAGCTCGACGTGCACCTCCAGACCGAGCACCGGGTCGAACCGGGCGACGACGTCGTCGTAGTCGAGCAGTTCGGCTTCTCCAGTGACACCGCCGGCGATCGTCATGGCATCGATCCTAGTGGGGCCGCTGAGGACCGGAACCGCGGAACCCGACGCTGCTCCCCCGCCTGGACTCGAACCAGGAACCTGCCGATTAACAGTCGGCTGCTCTGCCAATTGAGCTACAGGGGACTGCTTCCCGCCGAGGCGCTATCGCGCTGACGCGGGCCGGAGAGTGACTCTAGCCTACCGGGGGGCCCCGATGCCAAGACGGGCGGCGGGCATCCACCCCGTCGCGTCAGGCAGGATGGTGGGGCAGGTGTCGTCGTGGAGGGAGCACTGTGATCCGGTTTCTCGCCGTACTGGGAGTCGGCTATGTGTTGGGTACCAAGGCCGGCAGACGCCGCTATGACCAGCTGGTGGGGACCTACCGCGCGGTGACGGGCAATCCGGCCACCAGGTCGATGATCGACGCGGGCCGCCGCAAGATCGCCGACCGGGTGTCGCCGGATCCGGCCATGGTCACGTTGACCGCGATCGATGCCGATACCGCCGTGATCCAGCCACAGCAGCCCGAAACCCGCTGACTGCGGGGCCTCGCGGGGTGGCGGGGTCGCTCAGCCCAGCGGAATGTTGATGGATTGGCCGGGCAGCATCGGGCCGGTGTTGACACCGACACCGCCGCCGGCGGTGTTGGGGTCGTTGTACTGGTTGCCACCGACGCCGAACTGCGGCGTCCCGATGTTGATTCCGTTGCCGTTCGAGTACGAGATGCACTGACCGTCGGTCTTGGACCCCACCCAGGCCAGGCACGTGCCGGTCGCCGTCGAGGTCGCAGTGCCGGATGCTCCGAGCGCGGCCAGGGCGGGCACTGCGACCGCGGCAGCGGCGAGCGCGCCGGCAGCGGCGATACGGCGGACTCGGGTGTTCGCGGTAGTCATACTGACCTTTCGCCGGAGACATGCAGCGCGTTAACCATAACCTGCCGCGGAATATCACGCAGTGAGGTCGTCACCACTGGCCTGTTCGAGCAGGCTGCGCCGGTACGCCTCCAGCGCCACCAGGTCGCCGAACAGCGCGTGATATTCGTCTCCCTGCTCCACCGGTGACATCCGCTGCAGCTTGGACTTGACCTCGGCGACCTGGCGGCCCACCCAGACCTCCTGCAGCCGGGCCAGCACACCGCCGATGTAGCGGGGCAGCTTCTCCTCGTCGTCGACCCGGATGGCCTCCACCCCCAACTCGGTGACCAGGCCCTCCGGCCGCCGCGGCAGCGGTCTGCGTGCTCACCTTCTCGATCCATCCGCCGCCGGTGAGACCGGACGAGGTGCCGCCCGCCGACTCGATCGCCGCGCGCACCGCGGCGTAACCGGGATGGGTGAAGCTTTCGCCGGGGTCAGGGCGTCGAACACCGGTCCGGCCAGGGCCGGGTACTGCAGCGCCGCCTTGAGCGCCTCCCGCTGCGGCCACAGCGTCGGGTCGCGCGGGTCGGGCCGGCGCATGGCGGGGTCGGTTCCCTGGGGCCGGCCAGGCGCGGGGCGGCGGTTGTCGGACCGGCCGCCGGGTTTGTGTCCGGCCTCCTCGCGGACCCGCGCGATCACCTGGGCCACGTCGTCCCAGCCGACCCAGCCGGCGAGCTGACGGGCGTATTCGTCGCGCAAGGTCGGGTCTTTGATCTGGGCGACCATCGGCACACAGCGCCGCAGGGCGGTCACCCGGCCCTCGGCGTTGTCCAGGTCGTGTTCGGCCAGCGCGGTGCGGATCGCGAACTCGAACAGCGGCGTGCGCCGGGCCACCAGGTCGCGCAGAGCGCCGTCACCGGAGGCGAGCCGCAGATCGCAGGGGTCCATGCCGTCGGCGGCGACCGCCACGAAACTCTGCCCGGCGAGGTTCTGTTCGCCACCGAAGGCCTTCAGTGCGGCGGCGCGGCCGGCGGCGTCCCCATCGAAGACGTAGATCAGTTCACCGCGGAAGAACTTGTCGTCCATCATCAGCCGGCGCAGCATCGACAGGTGCTCGTCGCCGAAGGCGGTGCCGCACGAGGCGACCGCGGTGGTGACGCCGGCCAGATGCATCGCCATCACGTCTGTGTAGCCCTCGACGACGACAGCCTGATGACCCTTGGCGATGTCGCGCTTGGCCAGGTCGATGCCGAACAGCACGGCCGACTTCTTGTAGAGCACCGTCTCGGGGGTGTTGACGTACTTGGCGGTGATCTGGTCGTCGTCGAAGATCCGCCGCGCCCCGAAACCCACGGTCTCGCTGCTGGCCGTCCGGATCGGCCACAGCAGCCTGCGGTGGAAGCGGTCGATCGGGCCGCGCCGGCCCTCCCGGGACAGCCCCGCAGCCTCGAGTTCCTTGAACTCGAAGCCCTTGCGGATCAGGTGTTTGGTCAGCGAATCCCAACCCGACGGCGCGAATCCGCATCCGAACTGGCGCGCTGCCGCGGCGTCGAAGTTGCGCTCCGTCAGATACTTCCGCGCCGGGGCGGCCTCCTCGGACTCCAGCGCGGCGGCGTAGAACTCCGCCGCCGCGGCGTTGGCGGCGACGAGTCGGCTGCGGCTGCCCCGGTCTCGCTGCACGCTGGTCCCACCGCCGCTATAGGTGACCGCGTAACCGATCCGATCGGCCAGCATCTCCACGGCCTCGACGAAGCTGATGTGCTCGATCTTCTGCACGAAGGCGTAGACGTCGCCGCCCTCCCCGCAGCCGAAGCAGTGGAAGTGGCCGTGGTTGGGCCGCACGTGGAACGACGGTGACTTCTCGTCGTGGAAGGGGCACAACCCCTTCATCGAGTCGGCCCCGGCGCGGCGGAGTTGGACGTAGTCGCCGACGACGTCCTCGATGCTCACGCGTTCGCGGATCGCGGCGATGTCGCGGTCGGGGATTCGGCCTTTCCGATCCCCGCCCCCGCCCATCGCACCGGTCATCGGCTCAGTCTAGAGCGCATGAGCGCCGCTGTTTCCCGCGTCGAGGCGCTCCAGCCGGCCCTCGGTGTAGGACGCGATCTGGTCGACGACGACGCGGGTCCGGGCCGCGTCGTCGGCCGCCGCGTTGAACGCCGGTACGAACACGGCGTCCAATGCCGCGGGGGCGGCATCGAGCAGCCACTGCGCCACCCGGTGGATGCGTTCGCGTTGCCGCGCCTGCAGGTCCAGGTGCCGCGGGTCGGACATGATGAACTGCAGCGCCAGCGTCTTCAGCAGCGCCACCTCGGCCCGCACCGTCGCGGGTACCTGCAGGTCGGCCTGATAGCGCCGCAACGGCTGCGGACCGGCGACCTCGTGTGTCCTGGCGACCGCCGCCGAGGCGAACCGGCCCACCAGTTCACTGGTCAGCCGCTTGAGCGCCACCGAGGCGCGCCA
Source organism: uncultured Actinomycetota bacterium (assembly GCA_963753095.1). Classification (GTDB taxonomy): domain Bacteria; phylum Actinomycetota; class Actinomycetes; order Mycobacteriales; family Mycobacteriaceae; genus Mycobacterium. Next base: position 104,079 of record CAVWBC010000001.1, on the reverse strand, counting down.
GTGTCCCGTCGTACTTACCGACCGCCGCCACGACCGGCAGCTGCGAGAGCCGACTGGCCGCGGCCTCGAAATCGTCGGCGCCGAGCCCTCGCCCGGCGTCGATCGCGCTGGACTCCCCCAGCCGGCCCAACGCGGCCGCCGCGTCGTCGTCGGCGAGTACCCGAAGGTCGATCCGGCCGGACACCACACCGTCCTCGACGTCATGCACCGAGTAGGCCACGTCGTCGGCCCAGTCCATGATCTGCGCCTCAAGGCACGGCCGGGCCGTCGGTGCGCCGGCGCGCACCCAGTCGGCGACGTCGCCGTCGTCGGCGTAGAAGCCGAACTTGCGGCCCCGCGTTCCCCGCTCCCACGGATACTTGGTGACGGCGTCGAGGCCCGGCCCGAGTGAGGTTGAGCCCCACGCTGTTGCCCTGGGCATCAAGCACTTTCGGTTCGATGCGGGTGAGGATCCGGAAGTTCTGGGCATTGCCCTCGAACCCGCCGCACCGGGCGGCGAACTCGTCGAGCGCACGTTCGCCGTTGTGCCCATAGGGCGGATGGCCGATGTCGTGCGCGAGGCCGGCCATGTCGACGAGGTCCGGGTCGCAGCCCAGCGGGACGGCCATCCCCCGGCCGATCTGGGCGACCTCGAGCGAATGGGTCAGCCGGGTGCGCGGGGTCTCGCTCTCCCGCGGCCCGACCACCTGGGTCTTGTCGGCAAGCCGGCGCAGCGCCGCGCTGTGCAGGACGCGGGCGCGGTCGCGGGCGAAATCGGTGCGATGTTCGGTGGCGGTTCCGGGCAGCGCGGCAGCCTTGGGTGGTTCTGCCACCCGTCGCTCCCGGTCGGCCGCGTCATAGCGGGCCTGCTGATTCGTCGTCACCGAGGCACAGTCTGCCAGCAGGCCCCGAGGGGGTTTGCGGGGAACTTCAGCGGGCCACTGTCCCGGCACCACTACATTTGACGCTCATGCGCCTTGCACGTCTGCTCAGCCTCCTCGTCGCCGTCCTGACGGCCGCCACGCTGCTGGCCCCGTCGGCTCTGGCCGAGCCGCCGTTCCGGCTGCCCGATTACGTCACCGACAACGCCGGCGTGCTCAACGACAAGCAGCTCGGCGACGTGCAGAAGGCCGTCGACAAGCTTTACAACGACCGCCATGTGCGGCTGTGGGTGGTCTACGTCGACTCGTTCTCGCCGCAGGGGGCCGTGGCCTGGGCGCAGAGCGCCCGCACCATCAGCGACCTCGGCGCCCAGGACGCGGTGCTGGCGATCGCGACCGCGGAACGGTCGTATGCCTTCCAGGTGCCGTCCGCGGCGGCGGGCGGCAGCTCGACGAAAGTGGACAACATCCGCCGCGACCAGATCGAGCCCGCGCTGCGCGGCGACGACTGGGCCGGCGCGGCGATCGCGGCCGCCAACGGCCTGGCGGCGGGCGGAAGCACCGGAGCCGGCGTGTCGGTGGTGCCGCTGCTGATCATCGGCGCGGTCATCCTGCTACTGGTCGCCCTGCTGCTGTTCTGGAGCCGGCGGCGGCGCCGCAAGCGCCACGAGGCCGAGGTGGCAGCCGCCAAGCGGGTGGACCCGACCGACCCCAACGCATTGGCGGCGGTTCCGGTCGATGCCCTCGACGACCTGTCGAAGTCGATCGTCGTCGACGTCGACAACGCGGTGCGCACCAGCAAGAACGAACTGGAGCTGGCGGTCGAGGAGTTCGGCGAGCATCAGACCGAGCCGTTCGCCAAGGCGGTGGAGGCGGCCAATGTCACTCTGGCGCAAGCCTTCAACGTCCGCCAGCAACTCGATGACGAGGTTCCGGAGTCGCCGGTGCAGCGCCGCGACCTGCTCACCCGGGTGATCGTCGCGGCCGCGCGCGCCAATCGTGAACTCGAGGCGCAGACCGCGGCGTTCCACCAACTGCGCGATCTGGTCATCAACGCGCCGGACCGGCTGGACGCGCTGACCCGCCAACTGGTGGACGTCACCGCCCGCATCGAGCCCTCGCAACAGAAGTTGGCCCAGTTGCATTCGGAGTTCGCCGATTCCGCGCTGGCGTCGGTGGCCCGCAACGTCAACGCCGCGAAGGAACGGGTCGGGTTCGCCGACAAGTCGATCACCCGGGGCCGTGAGCTGGAGTCCAAACCGGTCGCGGGTGGCCAGACCGAACTGGTCGACTGCGTGCGGGGGGCCGAATCCGCTCTGCAGCAAGCCAGTTCGATGCTGGATGCGGTCGACAGCGCCGCCACCGACATCCGCAAGGCGATGGCCACGCTGCCGGCGGCGATCGCCGACATCCAGAACGGCATCAACCAGGCCGGCACCCAGCTGGCACAGGGCGGGCTCGCCAGGTCCGGTGAGCTGTCGGCCGCCCGCGACGCCGCGGTCAAGGCCGTCGCCGCCGCGACCAGCACTGGGAGTTCCGACCCGTTGGGCGCCTTCACCCAACTCACGCAGGCGGATGCCGACCTGGACCGGCTGCTGGCCACCGTGGCGGAGGAACGCGAAGCGGCCGAGCGGTTGGGACGGTCCTACGACCAGGCACTGTTCACCGCGCAGTCGCGGGTGCGATCGGTCTCGGACTATGTCGACACCCGCCGCGGCAGCATCGGACCGGGGGCGCGCACCCGGCTCAACGAGGCGGTGCGCCAGCTGGAAGCCGCGCAGTCCAAGAAGAAGTCCAACATCAGCGAGGCGATCGCGCACGCCAACGGTGCCGCGATGCTGGCGGCGCAGGCCCAGACCCTGGCCAACAACGACGTTCAGAACGCGCAGCGGGCGTACATGAACCGATACGGCGGCGGGGTCGGCGGATCGTCGAACATGGGTGCCGTGATCGGCGGGATCATCCTGGGCAACATCCTGTCCGGCGGCCTCGGCGGCGGTGGCGGCGGCGGCTGGTCGTCGACGACCTACGGCGGCTCCCCGGGCGGCGGCGGAGGCGGCGGCGGGATGTTGGGCGGCGGCGGCCGGTTCTAGCCCGTTCCCGCCGCGAGCGTGCGCGAAGTGCCGCCCTGGGCGGCGTGTCGCCCCGACGACACGCACGCTCGCGAGGTGAAGGGCGTCTAGCTGGCGCCCTTGAGCCGCACGGCCAGGTAGTCCACCACCGAGTCGAGGCCGATGCGCTCCTGCGTCATCGCGTCGCGATCGCGCACGGTGACCGCCTGGTCCTCGAGGGTGTCGAAGTCGACCGTCACACAGAACGGGGTGCCGATCTCGTCCTGACGCCGGTAGCGCCGACCGATCGCACCGGCGTCGTCGAACTCGATATTCCAGTTCTTGCGCAGCTCCGCGGCCAGGTCCCGGGCCTTCGGGCTGAGGTCGGCGTGGCGTGACAACGGCAGCACCGCCGCCTTCACCGGCGCCAGCCGGGGGTCGAGCCGGAGCACCGTGCGCTTGTCGACGCCGCCCTTGGCGTTCGGGGCCTCGTCTTCGGCGTAGGCGTCGACGAGGAACGCCATGAACGAACGGGTCAGGCCCGCGGCCGGCTCGATGACGTAGGGGACGTAGCGGGTGTCGGTGGCCTGGTCGTAGAACGACAGATCGGTGCCCGAGTGCGCGGAGTGCGTCTTGAGGTCGAAGTCGGTGCGGTTGGCCACGCCCTCCAGCTCACCCCACGGGTTGCCCTGGAAATTGAACTTGTACTCGATGTCGGTGGTGCCGGCCGAGTAGTGCGACAGCTTCTCTTTGGGGTGCTCATAGAGTCGCAGGTTGTCGGGGTCGATGCCGAGGTCGACGTACCACTGCAGGCGGGCGTCGATCCAGTACCGATGCCAGTCGGGGGCGGTGTCGGGTTCGACGAAGAACTCCATCTCCATCTGCTCGAACTCGCGCGTGCGGAAGATGAAGTTGCCCGGGGTGATCTCGTTGCGGAAGCTCTTGCCGATCTGGCCGATACCGAACGGCGGCTTCTTGCGTGAGGTGGTGACCACGTTGGCGAAGTTGACGAAGATGCCCTGCGCGGTCTCCGGGCGCAGGTAGTGCAAACCCTCCTCGGATTCGATCGGGCCGAGGTAGGTCTTGAGCATCATGTTGAAGTCGCGCGGCTCCGTCCACTGACCTTTGGTGCCGCAGTCCGGGCAGGTGATCTCGCTCATCGACACCGATTCGGGGTCGTCGATCCCCTTCTTCTGCGCGAAGGCCTCCTGCAGGTGGTCCTGGCGATGCCGCTTGTGGCAGTTCAGGCACTCGACGAGCGGGTCGTTGAACACCTCGACGTGGCCGGAGGCCACCCACACCTCACGGGGCAGGATGATCGAGCTGTCCAGGCCGACGACGTCGTCGCGGCCGGTGACGACCGAGCGCCACCACTGCCGCTTGATGTTCTCTTTGAGCTCGACACCGAGCGGGCCGTAGTCCCACGCGGACTTGGTGCCGCCGTAGATCTCGCCGGACTGGTACACCAGGCCACGTCGCTTGGCCAGGTTGACGACGGAATCGATCACGGACGCCACGCGGTTCACTCCTGTCAGGGTGAGGGGATCGGGTTCACAGCCTAGCGAGGGGGCTTTGACATGCGTGATCGCGCATGGAACAGTTGACCGTAAGTGGAAATGATTTCCAATAGCGTGCCCGTTTCCGCAGGGGGTGACGACATGACCACCGCAACCGACGGCCGGCGTGACGCCGGGCTCCCGCCGCTGGGCGGCGACCTTCTGGATCGGGCCGGCGAGTTGTTGCGAGCGCTCGCGGCGCCGGTGCGTATCGCGATCGTGCTGCAGCTGCGCGAGTCGCAGCGCTGCGTCCACGAACTCGTCGACGCCCTCGACGTACCGCAGCCCCTCGTCAGCCAGCACCTACGAATTCTGAAGTCGGCCGGCGTCGTGGCCGGCGCGCGCTCCGGGCGCGAGGTGATGTACCGACTGGTGGATCACCACCTGGCCGAGATCGTCGTCGCCGCAATCACCCACGCCGACGAGGAGCGGTCGTGACGGGCGCCGGGGTGCAGCCACGCTCGGCCGGTGCCGGCGTGCGCGCCACCCGCCAGCGCGCGGCGATCATCGCCCTGCTGGACGTGGTCGACGAGTTCCGCTCCGCCCAGGAACTGCACGACGAACTGCGCCGTCGCGGCGAGAACATCGGACTGACAACGGTTTATCGGACCCTGCAGTCGCTGACGGCGGCGAATCTGGTCGACATGGTGCGCACCGACACCGGTGAATCGGTCTACCGCCGGTGCGCGGCCCACGACCATCACCATCACCTGGTGTGCCGCGGCTGCGGATCGGCCGTCGAGGTGAGCGGTCGCGAGGTCGAGGCGTGGGCTTCCGAAGTGGCTCAGGCGCATGGGTTCTCGGATGTGAGCCACACCATCGAACTGTTCGGCACCTGCGCCGACTGCCGAGGGTGAGCATGCTTTGTACCGGCTACGAGCGACAGCCTCTCGGCGCCGCACCTAGACCTGCAAAGCCCGGCGCACGTCGGCACCGCCCGCCAGCACCATCAGAACCAGAGTGCGTAGCGCCGCGTCGCTGAGCCCCACACCGGGAAAGTTGTAGCGCAGCATCACGTCACCACGCTTGGCCGGTTGTTCGATCAGCGTTACGGTGCCCAGCATCGTCGTCTGTGCATGTGCCGCAACGCGTTTGCGCAGATCGGCGTTCAGCGGCAGATCCCAGGCAAGCACTTGCGTCACCGACACCATCTGGATGTCATCGGCGATCGTGACGGTACGTAACGACGCGAATGTGCCGTCGTGGCGCACGGTCAGGGCCCCGTCGGTCTCGACGTCGACCGGCAGGACTTCGGCGAGCGCATCGGCCAGGCGCGCGGACAGCTCCACCGCTACGCGCGACCGAATCGGCGGTTGCGGTTGACGTACTCCTCGCATGCCGCCCACAGGTCGCGGCGGTCGTAGTCGGGCCAGAGCTTGTCCTGGAACACGTACTCGGCGTAGGCCGCCTGCCACAGCATGAAGTTGCTGGCCCGCTGTTCCCCCGAGGTGCGGATGAACAGATCGACGTCCGGGATATCGGGGCGGTGCAGGTGCTCGGAGATCGTCGCTCTCGTCGACGCGCTCCGGATCGATCCGGCCGGCCGCCGCGTCACGCGCGATCTGCTTTGCAGCTTCGGCGATTTCGGCGCGACCGCCGTAGTTGACGCAGTAGTTGACGGTGATGACGTCGTTGTCGATCGTCATGTTCTCGGCGATGTCGAATTCCTTGATCACGCTGCGCCACATGCGTGCTCGGGAACCGACCCAGCGCATCTGCACGCCCATGATGTCGAGGTTCTCCCGGCGCCGGCGCACCACTTCCCGGTTGAAGCCCATCAGGAAGCGGACCTCCTCGGCGCTGCGCCTCCAGTTCTCGGTGGAGAACGCGTAGACCCTGAGGTGCTTGATGCCGATCTCGATGGCACCGCAGGTGATGTCGATCAGCACCGCTTCGCCCATCTTGTGCCCCTCGGTGCGACTCAGACCGCGCTGGGTGGCCCACCGCCCGTTGCCGTCCATCACGACGGCGACGTGCTTGGGCAACTGGTCGTCCGGGATGGCCGGCGGCGCCGCCTTGGAGGTGTGCTGGGGCGGTCGCCGGGGACCTCCGCCGGCAGGGGCCGGCAGCTCCGGAAAGATGACCGGCCAGCTCGAGGTGTCGGGGAACGTCGGGTAGTCGTCAGGCGCTGGGGGGAGCTGGGGAAACTGCTCTTTCCGCCTGCGCTCACCCCCCGCCACGAGCTGCTCACCCGGTTCATCGCCATGGCGCACATCCTGCCTGAACGTCTCCTCACCGTGGTCAGCGGGCTGCCGGTAGACACGCTCCACCAGCGGCAGAGTTCGCAGCTGGCGTTCCAGGTGCCACTGCAGGTGGGCGGCCACCAGACCGCTTGCATGGCTGCGGTGCGACGGCGACGACGCTTCCGCGGCCTCCCAGTCGCCGTCGTGCAACGCCGACATCAGATCCAACGACCGCCTGCGGCGGGGTGGTCGAGCCGGACGGCCGGCAGTGCATGCAGACACTGCCGCCGGCGGCGATGTGGAAGGCGCGGTGCGGGCCCGGCGCCGCGCATCGCGCGCATTCGGTCAGCGAGGGTGCCCAGCCGGCAATACCCATGGCTCGCAGCAGGTAGGCATCCAGCACCAGCTCGCGGGGACGGTTGGCGTCGGCCACCGCCCGCAGCGCCCCGACCGTGAGCCGATGCAGGGCCGGGGCCGGCGCGTGTTCCTCGCCGGCGAGCCGTTCGGCCGTCTCCAGGACCGCGCACGCGCAGGTGTAGCGGCCGTAGTCGCTGACGATGTCGGTGGCGAAGGCATCGATCGACACCACCTGGGTGACGATGTCGAGATTGCGGCCGGGATGCAGCTGGACGTCGATGTGCGCGAAGGGCTCGAGCCGGGAGCCGAACTTGCTGCGAGTGCGGCGAACTCCCTTTGCCACCGCGCGGACCAGACCGTGGTCGCGGGTCAGCAGGGTGACGATGCGGTCGGCTTCACCGAGCTTGTGCTGGCGCAGCACGACCGCCCGATCCCGATACAGCCGCATCAGTACGAGTTTCGCACCGTAGTGGGACATCGTCACCGACCCCGCGCCGATACTCTCGACCTCGCCATGACTGTGACTGGGGATTCCGCCAGGTCGAAGCGTTTTCCGACCGTGGGCGACCAGCTGTACCAGTTGGCCGCCGGCGAGGTGACCTCCGCCGAGCTCGTGCGGCGGTCGCTGCGCGCCATCACGGTCAGTCAGTCGACACTCAACGCGTTCCGGGTGGTGCTCACCGAGTCGGCCCTGGACGAAGCGACCGCCGCCGATCGCCGGCGGGCGGCCGGCGAGCGGGCACCGCTGCTCGGCATCCCGATCGCGGTGAAGGACGACGTCGACATCGCCGGCGAGCCGACCGCGTTCGGGGTGGAAGGTCGGATCCGCCCGGCGACGCAGGACTCCGAGGTGGTGCGCCGGCTGCGGGCCGCCGGTGCGGTCATCGTCGGCAAGACCAACACCTGCGAACTGGGCCAGTGGCCGTTCACCAGCGGACCGGCCTTCGGCCACACCCGAAACCCGTGGGCCCGCAAGCACACCCCGGGCGGCTCGTCCGGCGGCAGCGCGACCGCGGTCGCCGCGGGCCTGGTGGCAGCGGCCATCGGCTCCGACGGCGCAGGCAGTGTCCGCATCCCCGCCGCCTGGACGCATCTGGTGGGCATCAAACCCCAGCGCGGCCGCATCTCGACGTGGCCGCATCCCGAGACGTTCAACGGCATCACGGCTTACGGGGTGCTCGCCCGCACGGTGGCCGACGCGGCGCTGGTGCTCGACGCCGCATCCGGCAATGTCGCGGGAGACCTTCATCAGCCGCCGCCCGTGCGGATGTCCGACCACGCCGGGATTGCGCCCGGACCGCTCAAGATCGCAGTGTCGACGCGGTTTCCGTTCACGTTCTTCAGCGCCACACTGCATCCCGAGATCCGCGCGGCCCTGGAGGCGGTGGCCGAACAACTCGAGATGCTCGGCCACACCGTGATGGCGGGCAATCCCAACTACGGACTGCGGCTGTCGTGGAACTTCCTGTCCCGCTCGACCTCGGGCCTCCTGGAGTGGGCCGACCGGCTCGGCGAGGACGTGACATTCGAACGCCGTACCGAGGCCAATATGGCGGTGGGCCGATTGCTCTCGCGGTCTGTCCTGCGCCGGGCCCGCGCCCACGAGGCGGCGACCCAGCGTCGCGTCGGGGCCATCTTCAACGCCGTCGATGTCATTCTGGCGCCCACGACCGCTCAGCCGCCGCCATCGGCGCGAATGTTCGACGACCTAGGCCCCACGGCCACCGACCGGGCGATGATCGCCGCTTGCCCGGTCACGTTCCCGTGGAACGTGGTGGGCTGGCCGTCGATCAACGTGCCGGCCGGGTTCACCGCCGACGGCTTGCCCATCGGCGTGCAACTGATGGGCCCGGCCAACAGCGAGCCGCTGCTGATCTCGCTGGCGGCCGAACTGGAGGCCATCAACGGATGGGCCAACAAGCAGCCCGAGGCGTGGTGGAACACCCCGATGCCCGCTGATTCCGAGTGATGTCCACCAGCGATACGACGACAAAGCGCGACCTGAATAGCCATTACGGGTAATTGTGTCCGCAGAAGTACCTTGGTAGTACTAACTCATGGTCGATACCAAGCACGACAGCGAAAAGCTCGTCCGCGACTTCCTCGGGGCCTGGGAGGGCCGCGACCTCGACGTCATCTGCAGTGCCTTCGCCGACGACGCGGTCTATCACAATGTGCCGGTCGCACCCATCGAGGGCATCGCCGGCATCCGCGCGATCTTCGCGGCGTTCCTGGCGGCCTTCGCCGAGGCCAAACTCGACATTGTGACCCTGGCCGCGGAGCCGGGCCTGGTGCTCGCCGAGCGCGTGGACTACTTCACAATGAACGACGGTCGCAAGGTCGTGCTGCCGGTGAACGGTGTCTTCGAAGTCCGCGACGGCAAGATCACGCGGTTCAGCGACTACTTCGACCTGGCGGACTTCGAACAGCAGAGTGGCTTCAAGCTCTAGAACCCAAGCCGGCCAAGCTGTTTGGGGTCACGCTGCCAGTTCTTCGCGATCTTGACGCGCAGGTCCAGGTAGACCTTGGTGCCGAGCAGCTTCTCGATCTGGGTCCGGGCGGCGGTACCGACCTCCTTGAGGCGAGCGCCCCCCTTGCCGATGACGATGCCCTTCTGGCTCGGCCGCTCGACGTAGAGCACGGCGCGCACGTCGATCAGGTCATCCCGGCCTTCGCGCGGCTCGACCTCCTCGATGACCACCGCCAGCGAGTGCGGCAACTCGTCGCGGACTCCTTCCAGCGCAGCCTCACGGATGAACTCGGCCATCAGCACTTCTTCGGGCTCGTCGGTCAGTTCCCCGTCGGGGTAGAACGCCGGGCCCGGCGGCAGCTGGGCGGCCAGGACCTCGGTGAGCACGTCGACCTGTTCGCCGGTGGTCGCCGACACCGGGACGATCTCCGCGGCGTGCTCGCCGGCCAACTCGTTCACCGCCATCAGCTGCGCGGCCACCTTGTCCCTGGACACCTTGTCGATCTTGGTGACGATGACCACCAAGGTGGTCCTCGGCGCCATCGTGCGGATCTGCTCGTAGATCCAGCGGTCGCCCGGCCCGATCGCCTCATCGGCAGGAATGCACAGCCCGATGACGTCGACCTCGGAGTAGGTATCTCGGACAAGATCATTGAGCCGCTTGCCGAGCAGTGTCCGGGGGCGGTGAAGTCCGGGAGTGTCGACCAGCACGATCTGGAAGTCCTCGCGGTGCACGATGCCGCGGATGGTGTGCCGGGTGGTCTGAGGGCGGTCCGACGTGATCGCCACCTTCGACCCGACCAGCGCGTTGGTCAAGGTGGACTTGCCGGTGTTCGGCCGGCCGACGAAACACACGAAACCGGAACGGAACTCGCTCACAGCTGACTTCCGGACCGGTCGGTCACGATGACCGCCGCTTGTGGCGAGAGCTCGCGCACCGCCGCGATCCCGTCGTCGTCGGGGGCGCCACCGACGAGGACGGCAGCTTCCAAACCCGTTGCGCCGCTGGACACCGCCGCGGCAACCGCCGCCTGCACGGCCGTCAATCGCAACGTCGTCAGGTCCACGGGTGCACCCGCGTAGGTCCGGCCGTCGATGTCGCGCACCGCCGCCCCACTGCCGGCCTCGGCGCGTGCCATCGCACCGCGCGCCAGCACCACCAACTTCGCATCCTCGGGATCCAGGGCGTCACTCATCGTGGTCGTCTTCCTCGTCCTCGCGTTGAATACGGCTCACCAGAATGGTGCCGATACGCACCCGTCCGCGATGGTCGCGGCCGCCTTCGGCCCGCAGCGTCAGCCCGTGCGATTCCACCGCGGCGCCCGACAACGGCACCCGGCCGAGCTCGAGTGCCACCAGACCGCCCACGGTGTCGACGTCGAGGTCCTCTTCGAACTCGACGTCGTAAAGCTCGCCGAGGTCCTCGATGGGAAGCCGGGCAGCCACCCGGAACCTGTTGTCGCCCAGGTCTTCGACCGGCGCCACCTCGTCGGTGTCGTATTCGTCGGCGATCTCGCCGACGATCTCCTCGAGGACGTCCTCGATGGTGGCCAGTCCGGCGATCGCCCCGTACTCGTCGACCAGCAGCGCCATGTGGTTGCGGTCGCGCTGCATCTCCCGCAGCAGATCGTCCAGCGGTTTGGAGTCGGGGACGAACACCGGCTCGCGCATCACGTCGGTGACCTTGGTGTCGCGGCCGCCGTTGACGGAGTTGTACGTCCGCTGGACGAGGTCCTTGAGGTACACGACACCGACGACGTCGTCGACGTTCTCGCCGATCACCGGGATGCGGGAATGCCCGCTGCGCACCGCCAGCGAGGTGGCCTGCCCGGCGGTCTTGTCACTTTCGATCCACACCATCTCGGTGCGCGGCACCATCACCTCACGCGCCGGGGTGTCGCCGAGTTCGAACACCGACTGGATCATCTTGCGCTCCTCGTCGGCCACCACCCCGCTCTGCTGCGCCATGTCGACCACCTCGCGCAGTTCGATCTCCGAGGCGAACGGCCCGTTGCGGAAGCCGCGACCCGGAGTCAGCGCATTGCCGAGCAGGATCAACAGCCGGCTGATCGGGGTCAGCAGCACCGAAATCGCTTGCAGCGGAACCGCTGAGGCCAGCGCGATGGAGTAGGCGTGTTGCCTGCCCAGGGTGCGCGGACCGACTCCCATCGCGACGAAGCTGGCGACGGTCATGATCGCGGCGGCGGCGAACAGTCCCCACTTCAGTCCGAGGTCGTCCCACAGGAAGGCGACGAGCAGCACCGTGGCGGCCGCCTCGCAGGCGATGCGCAACAGCACGACCAGGTTGATGTAGCGCGGGCGTTCGGCCATCACCCGGGCCAGTCGCAGCGCGCCTGGCCGTTCGTCGCGAACCAGTTCCTCCACACGTGCGACGGACACGGTGCTGATGGCCGCGTCGATCGCAGCGAACAGCCCGCCCAGCGCAATCAGAGCGATAGCGCCCAGTAGCGCACCCAACTCGGTCACGCCCCGTCGAAGTACCGCGACTTGTCGAGCAATCGTCGGTCCTTCTCGGATTGGCGGTCCTGATGGTAGGTCGCGACCTGGTCGGCGACCCACTCCTCGAGCAGTTGTCGCTGCAAGGCGAACATTTCCTTTTCCTCGTCGGGCTCGGCGTGGTCGTAGCCCAGAAGATGCAGCACCCCGTGCACGGTCAACAGCGCCAACTCGTGACCGAGGCTATGGCCCGCCGCGGTGGCCTGGTCGGCGGCGAACTCCGGGCACAGCACGATGTCGCCCAGCATGGACGGACCCGGCTCGGGAGCGTCCGGGCGGCCACCCGGTTCGAGCTCGTCCATCGGAAAGCTCATCACATCGGTCGGGCCGGGCAGGTCCATCCACCGCATGTGCAGGTCAGCCATCGCGTTGGTGTCGAGAAGCACCATCGACAGCTCCGCGCTGGGATTGACTTCCATCTTGCGGATCACGAAGCGGGCGACGCTGATCAGTTCCGCTTCGGAGACGTCGAGGCCGGATTCGTTGGACACCTCGATACTCATGGTGCCGCCTACCGTCGCGTGGAGCGTCGCTGCGCCCGGTTCATCAGGCCGGGATCTTCGGCCTTGGCGTAGGCGTCGACGATCTCGGAGACCAACCGGTGGCGAACCACGTCGGCGCTGGTGAGCTGTGCGAAATGGATATCGTCGATGCCGTCGAGAATGTCCATCGCCGCCCGCAGACCGGGCCTGGCGCCGCCGGGCAGGTCGACCTGGGTGATGTCGCCGGTGACCACGATCTTGGACCCGAAGCCGAGCCGGGTGAGGAACATCTTCATCTGCTCGGCGGTCGTGTTCTGCGCCTCGTCGAGGATGATGAACGCGTCGTTGAGGGTGCGGCCACGCATATAGGCCAGTGGCGCCACCTCGATCACGCCGGCAGTCATCAGCTTCGGAATGGCATCCGGATCCATCATGTCGTGCAGTGCGTCGTACAACGGCCGCAGGTACGGGTCGATCTTCTCGCTCAGCGTTCCGGGCAGAAAGCCAAGGCGCTCACCGGCTTCCACCGCGGGCCGGGTCAGGATGATCCGGGTGACCTGTTTGGTCTGCAGGGCGTTGACCGCCTTGGCCATCGCCAGGTAGGTCTTGCCGGTGCCGGCCGGCCCGATGCCGAACACGATGGTGTTGGCGTCGATGGCGTCGACGTAGCGCTTCTGGTTGAGCGTCTTGGGCCGGATGGTCTTACCGCGCCGGGACAGGATGTCCAGTGTCAGCACTTCGGCGGGCGACTCGTTGTCGGCACCGGCGACCATGCCGATGCTGTGGCGCACCGCCTCGGGCGACAGCGTCTGACCGCTGGCCACCACCGCAATGAGCTCGGAGATGACCCGCTCGGCCAGCGCCACGTCCGCGGAGCTCCCCGACAGGGTGATGCTGTTGCCGCGCACGTGCAGCTCGGCGGAGAGGCTGCGCTCGATGGCGCGAAGGTTCTCGTCGGCGGAACCCAGCAGGCCCATGACGAGGTCGGGCGGAACATTCATGCTGCTGCGTACCGGGCTGTTGCGGTCAGGGCGAGCAGCGGTTGTCTCGCGGGGCGTCACGTGGTTTTCGAAGCCTGCTTTCTCGGTCGCGCGGTATGGAGCCTGTGAACTTTCCCCAGTTTACCGCCCGGCGTTGACCCGGCCCAGCAGTTATCTCCGGGTGAACGCCTCGTGGGTCAGCGCCGAGTTCATGAAGTCCCGGAAATGCAACCACCGGCCGTCACGCAACGTGATGATGTGGGCGAACTCCGACTCCCAGGTGTGCCCGGTGGACAGCCGGCAGAACGTCTGTCTGCCCCAGGTCGCGAGGTTGTCGCCGTCGGCGATGAACAGCCAGGTCTCCATGTCGACGATCCGGATGTGGGTGCCGACTATCGTGAAGAACTCGACCGCTCCCGCCGTGCCGTGGTGCTCGCCCGCGTAGGGGATGGCGTCGGTGCCGTAGTAGGTGATGCGGACCTCCGGATCGAGGTGACTCAGTGCGGTGTCGAGGTCACCGGCCGGAATGGCGGCGTAGATCGCCTTCGTGGCCGCGATGTTGCGGCTCTCCTCCTCGGTCACCGGCGCAGCTGCAACGGGAGGCGGACGAAGCCGTGGGTGAGCAGGCTCGCGGTCTGCCGCTCCGCCTGCTCATCCGACAGCGCGATCACCGGGTAGCGGTCGAGCACCGCGTTGACGATCGCGAGTACCTCGAGCCGGGCCAGTGCCGCGCCCAGGCAGAAGTGCAGCCCGTGGCCGAGGGAAAGCTGAGCGCGAATATTGGGCCGGTCGAGGTCGAGCCGGCCGGGGTCGTCGAACACCACCGGATCGTGGTTCGCCGATCCGAAGAACAGTGCGACCCAGTCCCCCGCGCTGATGTGCGCTCCGTCGACGTCGACGTCGCGGGTCGCGATCCGGAACAACCGCTGAGGCGGGCCGTCGAGGCGCATCACCTCTTCGATGAAGGTGTTCAGCAGGGACCGATCGGCCCGTAGCCGTGCGGTGACTGCGGGCTCGCGGGCCATGGCGTGCAACAGGTTTCCGATCAGATACGTCGTCGTCTCGCTGCCCGCCACCACAAGGGTCACGCAGAACCGGACGATCTCCTCGGGAGTGAGGCGCTGCCCGTCGACCTCGGCGACCAGCAGGGCCGAGATGAGGTCATCTGCCTCCTCGACATCCCCGCCGGCAGAGCTTCGCGCCGAGTGTTCGACGACCCTGGCCGTGAACGCCTCCACCATCTCGGTGTTGCTCGCGATCCGCTCCTCCGGGGCCATCGTCGATGACAGCATGAACGCGTTGGCCCACCTCTTGAACCGAACGTGGTCGCCGTCGGGAAGGCCGAGCAGTCGCACCATCGCGCGGGTCGGAACCTCGGCGGCGAAGTGCATCACGTCGGGATCGCCGTCGCCTGCCGCGGCGTCCATCTCGGCGAGCAGGCCGGGCACCAGAGCGTCGAGCCAATCGCCGAGCCGGGCGATGCGCCGCGGCGAGAAGGCCTGACTGACGAGCTTGCGTTCTGAGGTGTGGGTCGGCGGGTCGGTGTTGACCAGCATCAGACTCGGTGCCGACGACGCCTCCTGGATCGGGTCCCGTGAGGAGAACGTCACGTTGTCGCGGGCCGCCGCGAACACCTGCTCGTAGCTGAACAGCGCCCAGGCGGTGACGGGCTCGTCGGCGCCCGGCACCGTGCCGGGGGGCCAGTCCTGGTAGCCGGCCACCGGAGAGGAGGCCCGAAGCTCGTCGTAGAGCGGATACGGATTGGCGATGCCGTCCGGTGTGGTCAGAAGCGCGAGGGCAGAAGCAGTGGTCGAGGTCATGAGAACAGCCTCGAACGCCGCCACGGCGCCGGTCGATCTCCCGAAGGGGGTCACTTGTGCTCCCGAGCGAGTGGTTTTGCCACCACCGGCGCCGTCGCGGTGGGACGATCGCCTCACTGTGACCCTCGCCAGTGACCATCCACCCGCCACCTCGCTCAGCGACGGCGACCACCCGGGCTGGGCCTCGCGGCCGGCGCCGGTGACCGCGGTGTCCCGCCGCTATGAGGACGCGTGCCGCTCCGGCGCGTTGGAGGGCGCTGAGGACCCGGTCCGCGCGGTGGCCGAGAGCGTCGACGTGCACGCCGCCGTCGTGCGCGGCGCGCTGGAGGCGATCGGCGACGAGCGTGCGCTGGCGGCACTCGAGTCGGTCCTCGACCTGTCGCTGCTGGAGCGCGAACTCATCGAAGACGGGGCCCGGCGCCGGACGCTGGCGCTGCTGCAGGTTCAGGAGGGGCTGTCCAAGCTGCGCGCCATCGACGCGGTCGCCACCATCGTCGACCGGGCGCCCCGGGAGCTGGTGGAGTCCTGCGGCTTCGACCGGGCGGTGTTGTTCCGGGTGCACGCGGGCCGGATGGTGATGGAGTCGGCGTACTTCGGCGATGACGTCGAGGGCGCGGAGAAGATGGTCGCGTTCGCCCAATCCGTCGCTCCGCCACTGGATCACATGCTGCTGGAAACCCAGATGATCCGGCGACACGCGCCGGCGATCGTGCGCGACGCCCGCAACGATCCCCGGGTGAACCGGCCCATCATCGACTTCTCGCTCACCCGGTCCTACGTCGCCGCGCCCGTGATGCCGACCGGCCGGGTGATCGGGTTCCTGCACGCCGACCGGCTCTACTCCGGCCGGACCGTCGACACCATCGACCGCGACACCGTGTGGGCGTTCGCCGAGGGGTTCGGGTACGCGTTCGAGCGCACGGTTCTGATGGAACGCATGCGCCGCCAGCACGTCGAGGTGCGCAGCGCCCTCGCGACCGCCGAACAGGCCGCGCAGGCCCTGCAGGACGCCGACCTCGAACTGCGCAAGGTCGAACCCGTGGTGCGCAGCACGGCCAGCCGCATGCTCGCCGAAACGGCCTCCCGGGTCAACGACATCCTCACTCGCCGAGAGGTGGAGGTGCTGCGCCTGATGGCCGACGGGCGAACGAATCAGCAGATCGCCGATGAGCTGGTCATCACACCCGGCACCGTCAAATCTCACGTCAAGCGGGTGCTGCGCAAGATGCACGCGACCAACCGGGCCGAGGCCGCCTCGATCTACGCGCGACTGGCGGCCGCGCCCGACCCACCGTGACGGCGGCTCACTCGTCGATCGCCCAGCGGCGGGTCAACACGCCCAGCGCACCGAGTGCAACCGCCGCCGCCGTCGACGTCCGCAACACAGTGGGGCCGAGTCGAACCGCGGTGGCCCCCGCCCCGGTCAGCTCGGCGAGCTCTTCGTCGCTGATGCCGCCTTCCGGCCCGACGATGAGCATGATCGAATCCGCTTGCGCCACAGCGATTTCCGCAAGTGGACGGTCGGCCGACTCGTGCAATACCAGCACCACCGCGCCGGCCGAAACCCGCTCGGCGATCTGCGCGGCGAGCGCCTGGGTCGCCATCGGTCCGGTGACCTCGGGGATGTAGGCCCGCCGCGACTGCCGGGCCGCCGACCGGGCGACCGCACGCCACCGGCGCAGGCCTTTCTCGGCGCGCTCGCCGTCCCAGCGCGCCACGCACCGCGCCGCCTGCCAGGCGATGAAGCGGTCGGCGCCGGCCTCGGTGGCCAGCTCGATCGCCAGCTCGGAACGCTCCGATTTCGGGATGGCCTGCACCACCGTGACCTGCGGCACCGGCTCCGGGGCCATCCGGCGATCGAGCACCCGCGCCGAGAGCCGGCGTTTGTCGGCCGCCTCGACGACGCAGTCGGCCAGCACACCGCGGCCGTCGGAGAGCACCAACTGCTCGCCCGGCCGGATCCGGCGCACGGTGGCGGCGTGGAATCCTTCGTCGCCCTCGACGACGGCCACCGCACCGACCGCCGGGATCGCCTCGGCGTAGAACAGGGTGTCGGCCAAGGCGGGTCAGCGACCGCTGAAGGTTTCCCGCAGCCGGCTGAACAGGCCGCCGCCCGCGTTCGCGGCGCTCGAGTGCGTGGACTTGACCTCGGCGGCGTCATGTGCCTGTGGTCTTGATCTCGGCAAGCAGTTCCTTCGACCGCGCGTCGAGCTTGGTCGGGACGGTGACCTCGATGTGGGCGTGCAGGTTTCCGCGAACCCCGGAGCGCAGGTGCGGCATGCCGTGACCGCGCAGCGTGGTCACCGAGCCGGGCTGGGTGCCCGGCGGGATGGTGATCTCGGTCAGACCGTCGAGGATCGCCTCGACGGTGACCGTGGTGCCCAGCGCGGCGTCGACCATCGGCACCGAGATCGGTGCAGTGCAGATCGTCGCCGTCGCGCACGAAGATGTCGTGCGGTTGCTCGTGGACCTCGACGTACAGGTCGCCGGCGGGACCGCCGCCCGGACCGACTTCGCCCTGAGCCGCCAGCCGCACCCGCATCCCGTCGCCGACACCGGCCGGAATCTTGACGCTGATGTCGCGGCGCGCGCGTACCCGGCCGTCGCCGCCGCAGCGGTGGCACGGATCGGGAATCACCTCGCCGACGCCGCCGCAGGTCGGGCACGGGCGCGACGTCATCACCTGGCCGAGCAGCGAGCGCTGCACCGTCTGGATCTCGCCGCGGCCGCCGCAGATGTCGCAGGTGACCGGCTGCGAGGTGCCGTGGGTGCCCTTGCCCTGGCAGAGGTCGCACAGCACCGCGGTGTCGACGGCGACCTGTTTGGTCACGCCGGTCGCGCACTCGCTCAGATCCAGCCGCATCCGCAGCAGCGAGTCCGAGCCGGGACGGACCCGGCCGATCGGCCCGCGTGAACCGACGTGCCGCCGCCGAAGAAGGCCTCGAAGACGTCGCCTAGACCGCCGAAGCCGCTGAATCCGGCGCCGCGGCGGCGGCGTTCTCCAACGGATCACCGCCGAGGTCGACGATGCGGCGCTTCTCCGGGTCGGACAGCACCTCGTAGGCGGCGCTGATCTCCTTGAACTTGTGCTGGGCTTCCTCGTCGGGGTTGACGTCGGGATGCAGCTCGCGGGCCAGCTTCCGATAGGCGCGCTTGATCTCCGAGTCGCTTGCGCCCCTGCTCACCCCGAGCAGGCCGTAATAATCGCGTGCCACGCCTGACCTTTCGTGCCGCCGGAACTACCGGTTGCCCAAGACTTCGCCGATGTACATCGCAACCGCGGCGACATTGGCGATCGTTCCCGGATAGTCCATCCGAGTGGGACCCAGCACGCCCATGCCGCCGAAGACGGTGCCCGAGCTGCCGTAGGTCGTGGTCACCACCGATGTTCCGACCATCTGCTCGGCCTCGGTTTCATGGCCGATGCGTACCGTGACCTTACCGGCCTCCTGCTGGGCGGCGAGCAGCCGCAGCACCACCACCTGCTCCTCGAGCGCCTCCAGCACCGACCGCAGTGAACCGCCGAAGTCCGCGGTATTGCGGGTCAGGTTGGCCGTGCCGCCCATCAGCAGCCGCTCCTCGCTGTGCTCGACGAGCGACTCCAGCAGTACGGTCGCCGACCGGCCGACGGCGTCGCTGAGTCCGCCGGTCCCGTCGAGCTGCGCGGCCAGGTCGGCCACCGCGACCGATGCCGCCGCGAGTCTCTTGCCCTCCAGGGCCTGGCCGAGCAGCTCGCGCAACTGCGACAGCTGGTGTTCGTCGATGGTGTCGCCGAGCTCGACGATGCGCTGGTCGACGCGGCCGGAGTCGGTGATGACGACCATCAGCAGCCGGGCCGGGGTCAGCGCCACCACCTCGAGGTGGCGCACCGTCGAGCTGGACAGCGTCGGGTACTGCACGATGGCGACCTGCCGGGTCAGCTGTGCGAGCAGGCGAACGGCGCGGCGCAGGACGTCGTCGAGGTCGACGCCGGTCTCCAGGAACGACAGGATCGCCCGGCGCTCCGAGGACGACAACGGCTTGACGTCCTCGATCCGATCGACGAACTCGCGGTAGCCCTTCTCAGTGGGCACCCGGCCCGAGCTCGTGTGGGGCTGGGCGATGTATCCCTCGGCCTCCAGCACGGCCATGTCGTTGCGGACGGTGGCGCTGGACACCCCGAGGTTGTGGCGCTCGACCAGAGCCTTGGAGCCGATCGGCTCCTTGGTCGCAACGAAGTCGGCGACGATGGCACGGAGCACCTCAAAGCGACGGTCGTCGGCACTTCCCATGTGGCACACCTCCAGGTCGCTACCAGTTTACGGGTCATCAGCAGCGGCGTTAGCACCCAAGCCCAGTGAGTGCTACCACGTGCCGGATGCCCTGCGCTGGCGATCTCACCGCCAGCGACTAGCCTTGCTCGAATGGTGACGCCTGGTCGGGGGACTGCGGTCGAGACGACGACCCGATGATCTTCAAGGGCGTTCGGGAAGGTAAGCCGTATCCCGAGCACGGCCTCACCTACCGGGACTGGTCGCATATTCCGCCGCGTCAGATCCGGCTCGACGAACTGGTCACCACCACCACCGTGCTGGCGCTGGATCGGCTCCTGTCGGAGGACTCGACGTTCTACGGAGATCTCTTCCCGCACGCGGTGAGGTGGCACGGCGTGGTGTACCTCGAAGACGGTCTGCACCGGGCCGTGCGCGCCGCGCTGCGGAACCGCACCGTGCTGCACGCCCGGGTCTACGACATGGACATCGGACCGAACGGACAGGTCTAGCGCGCGGCCAGGGCCGGCAGCCGCACCAGGAAGACCGTCCCTCCCGGGCTGGACTCCACGGAAACCGTGCCGTTGTGGGCCTCCACGATCGATCGGACGATCGCTAGACCCAGACCGGTCGAGCCGAGTTCCCGGGATCGGGACTTGTCGGCGCGCACGAAGCGGTCGAACAGGTTCGGCACGATTTCCGGCGGGATCCCGGGACCGTCGTCGCTCACCGCCAACTCGACGACGGCACCGGCGCCCTGCTCGCGAGTCCGCAGCGACGTGGTGACGGTCACCCCCGGCGGGGTGTGCACGCGCGCGTTGGCGAGCAGGTTGGCGAGCAGCTGATGCAGTCGAACCCGGTCACCGCGGGCCCACACCGGGTGATCGGGCAGGTCGATGACGAAGTGGTGTTCAGGAGCGGTCACCGCGGCGTCCTGCACGGCATCGGCGACCAGGTCGCCCATTTCGACGTCTGCGATCTCCAGATCGTGGCGCTCGTCAAGCCGTGACAACAACAGCAGGTCGGCGACCAGCGACGTCATCCGTCGTGATTCCGCCTCGATCCGGGCGAGCGCGTACTCGGTGGTCTCCGGCAGCGTGTCGCTGTCCTGGCGGGTCAGTTCGGCGTAGCCGAGGATCGCGGCCAGCGGAGTGCGCAGTTCATGGCTGGCGTCGGCGAGGAACTGCCGCATCCGCCGATCCGACTCGGCGAGGTCCGCCAGCGCGCCGTCGACATTGGCCAACAAGCGATTCAGCGTGTGACCGACGATGCCCACCTCGTTGCCGGGGTCGGTGTCGACTTCGTCGACGCGGGCAGTGATTCGGTGCGCAGTGCTGGTGAGGGGAAGTGCCGCGACTTCTCCGGCCACTTCGGCGACCCGACGAAGCGGTCGCAGGGCAGCCCTGACCATCAACACGGTTCCGGCGGCGGTGCCTGCCAGCGCCAGTACGACGAGGACGACGACGGCGAAGGTCTCGCTCGCCAGTGTCTTGTTGGCCTGCTCCAGCGACACCGCTGACACCAGGCGTTCGCCGGAGGCCAACTGCCGGCTGCCGACCCGGTACTCGCCGAGGTCCCCCAGTTCGACCGTCTGCATCCCCTGGTTGCGCCAGTCGATGCTCTCGAGCGCGCTCACCACATCGACCGGCGCTGACATCGGTTCCCCATCGCCGAAGACCTGGGCGTACACCACCGAACCATCGCGCAGCACGGCGATGGCCCGGCCGGGCGCCTGGCCCTGGACCGGAAACGCCGGCAGCCCCGCGATGGCCGCGTTCCCGGCATCGAGTGAGGGCGGCTGCCCCTGCTCCCGCTTGCCGTACGAGTAGCCGAACGCCGCCAGGGAGTCCGACACCTCGCTGTCGCTGATGCGCATGGCTTCGTCGCGCAGACTGAACACCGCCACCGCGCCCACTCCGATCAGGGCGACGCTGACGATGGTGCTGACTCCGACCATGAGTTGCCGGCGCAGGGAACGCGGCTTCCACCACGGTCGGGGGTGGGTCATTGCGGCGGTCGCAGCATGTAGCCGACTCCTCGCACCGTGTGGATCATCGGTTCCCGTCCGTCGTCGATCTTGCGGCGCAGATAGGAGATGTACAGGTCGACGATGCTGGACCGGCCGCCGAAGCTGTAGTTCCACACCCGATCCAGAATCTCGGCGCGTGTGACGGCCCGCTTCGGGTTGCGCATCAGGTAGCGCAGCAGCTCGAACTCCGTCGACGTGAGCGAGATCTCCGCACCGGCGCGGGTGACCTCACGGCTGGACCCGTCGAGTATCAGGTCGCCCACCTTCAGGGTCTCGTCCTCCGCCGCGGTCATGGCCTTGGATCGGCGCAGCAGACCGCGCAACCGGGCGACAAGCTCTTCGAGGCTGAACGGTTTGGTGAGATAGTCGTCGGCGCCGGCCGTGAGGCCTGTCACCCGGTCCATCACGGAGTCCCGTGCGGTCAGGAACAACGTCGGCGTGTAACCGTCGTCCTCCCTGATCTGCTTGAGGATCTGCAGACCATCGGTGTCGGGCAGCATGATGTCCAGCACCAGCAGGTCAGGCTCGAACTCCTCGTACTTGGCGACGGCCTCGCGTCCGTCATGGGCCACTTCGATGTTCCACCCCTCGTAATGAAGGGCCATCTTGACGAGATTCGTCAGCGCCGGCTCGTCGTCGACCAGCAGCACCCGGATCGGTGTTCCGTCGCCCCGGGTGATCCGCGGCAGTTGGCCGAGAATGGCCTGGCGGGGACGCCGGGAGCGGGGCGAGGTGGGACTGACCGACATAATCATGACTCTAATTGTTGTTATCGACTAACCACGCTGTCATGGACTACATAGGAACTTCAAATATTCCTAGACCACTCTGCGACCCTGACGTTATCGAATTGTCATAGTTGCCTTGGGACTTGGGACAGATATGAATCCCCTATGTATCAGTTGAGGGCGCGCACACGCCATACCTACTGTGGGTCTTACGAAGTGGCGCAGCACAACGGCGTGTGAATCCGTAATCCTTTGAAGGCAAGTGCTTCTCGCACCCACCGCCCGAGGCCGGAGATCAGCGCGCCACCCGCCGACGACAGGAGCGCTTGACGTGCAGCAGACCACTGGAGAGACAACCGATCGTCGACCGCCGTCGACGGAGCCCGTGGCCGGCGGGCTGAACGGGGTGCGATCGGTGCTGCGCTACGACCTGCCGGCCTCGCTGGTGGTTTTCCTGGTCGCACTGCCCCTGTCGTTGGGCATCGCGATCGCCTCGAATGCGCCGGTGCTGGCCGGCCTGATCGCCGCCATCGTCGGCGGCATCGTCGCCGGCCTGCTCGGCGGCTCGCCCCTGCAGGTCAGCGGCCCGGCGGCGGGCCTGACGGTGATCGTGGCGGGTCTGGTGGCCGAGTTCGGCTGGGCCGTGACGTGCTTCATCACCGTGTGCGCGGGCGTGCTGCAGATCCTCTTCGGGCTGAGCCGGGTGGGCCGAGCGGCGCTGGCTATCTCACCGATGGTCGTGCACGCCATGCTGGCCGGCATCGGCATCACGATCGCCCTGCAGCAGGTTCACGTCCTGCTGGGCGGTAGCTCGGAGAGCTCCGCGTGGCGGAACCTCACCGAGCTGCCCGGGCAGCTGATCTCCGCCGACCACACCGGGATGCTGGTCGGTCTGCTGGTCATCGGCATCCTGGTCGCATGGCGCTGGGTGCCGGCTCCGATCCGCAAGATTCCCGGGCCGCTGGTCGCCATCGTCGCCGCCAGCGCGGTGGCCATCGTCGCCGGCCTGGACATCCCCCGCATCCAGCTCAACGGGTCACTGCTCGACGCACTCGCGCTGCCGGGCCTGCCCGAGGGCAAATGGGGCGCGTTCGTCACCGGCGTCGTGACCGTTGCCCTGATCGCCAGCGTGGAGAGTCTGTTGACAGCGGTCGCGGTCGACCGCATGCAGAGCGGGCCGCGGTCGAACCTGGACCGGGAACTTGTCGGGCAGGGTGCGGCCAACGTGGTCTCGGGCGCGATCGGCGGACTGCCCATCACCGGTGTCATCGTGCGCAGCTCGGCGAACGTCGCCGCCGGGGCGAAGACGCGCGCGTCGAACATCCTGCATGCGGTCTGGGTGCTGGTCTTCGCCCTGCCGTTCGCAGGCCTCGCCGAGAAGATCCCCACCGCCGCGCTGGCGGGGCTGTTGATCGTCATCGGGATCCAGTTGGTCAAGATCACCCACATCGAGACGGCCCGCCGCACCGGCGACATCGCCGTCTACCTCGTCACCGTCCTCGGGGTGGTCTTCCTGAACCTGCTGGAGGGGGTACTACTCGGACTCGCGCTGGCGGTGGCTTTGACGGTCTGGCGGGTGGCGCGCGCCCGGATTCATGCCCAGCGCATCGCCGACGGGGAATGGCTTGTGTCCGTGGAGGGTTCGTGCACGTTCCTGTCGCTCCCCCGGCTACACCACACCTTGACTTCGGTTCCGCCCGGCGCTCGAGTGACACTCGAGGTGTTCGTGGACTTCATCGACCACGCCGCCCAGCAGGCGATCGAGGAATGGCGCCGCCAGCACGAGGCATCCGGCGGAACGGTGCTCGTCCAGGAGATCGGGGCAGTCGAGATGAGCAGTGCGCTCGCGGGCCCCCCGGAACGCGCGTTCACCCCCATCGACAAACGGCTGGGGGTTGTGCCCTGGAGTTCGTGGCAGAGCCGTCAGCGCAGCGGTCGGCACGAACATCGCGATGCACCACCGCGCGCGGTCCTCGACGGGCTCGACGTCTACCACCGGCGCATGGCGCCCTTCATGCGGCCGCACATGGAGAAGTTGGCCGACGCCCCGCAGGCTGAGACGCTGTTCATCACCTGCACCGACTCCCGCATCGTCCCGAACGCCCTGACCACTAGTGGTCCCGGCGACCTGTTCACCCTGCGCAACATCGGAAACCTCGTCCCGGACCGCCGCCTCGATTCGTCCGTGGAGGCTGCGATTGCGTATGCCGTCGGGCGTCTGGAGGTTTCGTCGGTAGTGGTCTGCGGACATTCGGGATGCAGCGCCATGGCCGAGCTGCTCCAGAACGGCGAACGCGACCGGGTGGCCGGAGACGAACACGTGAGCACGTGGCTGGCGCATGCGCAGCCGGCGGTGGTCGCATTCGATCACGGTTCCCACCCGGTGGCACAGGCCGCGGCGGCCAAGGGATTCGATCTCGCCGACCAGCTGAGCATGGTCAATGTGGCGGTACAGGTGGACACTTTGGTGAACCACCCTCTGGTTCGTGAGCTGCACGCGGCAGGCCGGCTGAAGGTGATCGGGTTGTTCTACGACATCTCCACTGCCCGTGTCCTGCAGGTGAAGTCGGGATGCCTGGACGAGTTCCACGTCGATGAAGTCGACGAGCTGCCGCATGTCAGCTGAAATCTCCGTCCAGAGCCGAGCGCCCTGCGGGATGCAAAGCCCAATTCATTTGCGTTCCCTATGAGTTCGGTGACCTTGCCGGACCACGCACCTATCGTTGAGGCATCAGCCCAGATGAGAACGAACGAGAGGTGAGGACCTTGCAGGCGGCGAGCTAGCGATCAGACCACATCAACTCTGCATCAATGCAACTCGGAAGGAACCATGATGAGAATCAAGCTTCGCCACCTTGCCACCCCGTTGATCGCCGCCGGAGCGGCGGCAGCGGCGATTGCCGTGGCGCCCAGCGCGGCCGCGACGGTCAACACCACGACGTGCAACGAGAGGGGCGCGGCGTCGGTATGCCAGCGGCAGGGCCACTCCTCGATTCACGTGGACCGGCCGGCCCGGGCTAACCAGTCCTTCGGGATGGGCAACTTCGGCACCGGCCCCGGCCAGATCCCGTTGTGGGCCATCGGGTAGCACCCGGGCCGCAACCAACAGCGCAAGGCCGCGATGGACGCCTCCTCACGAGGCGCCTCGCGGCCTTGCCGTCGTTGGGGGACAAGGCCGCGAGAACATTTGCCTTCAGCATGACTTTGATGACCTCGCTCGGCACCTCAACTACTCTTGAGTCATGAGCCAGAAGAGCACGAATCAGCTTGAACCAGAGTCTTTTTCGTACCTGGCACACCGGCCAATGAAGGTGAGGAGCTTGAAGGTGGCGAGCTAGCGATCAGGTCGAAACCAACGTCGTATCACCAAACTCGGAAGGAACATGATGAGAATCAAGCTTCGCAACCTCGCCATCTCGTTGATCGCCACCGGCGCCGCGGCAGCGGCGATTGCCGTCGCTCCCAACGCAGCGGCGAGTGTCAACCCCACAAACTGCAATGACAAGGGCGGCGCATCGGTATGCCAGCGCCAGGGCCACTCCTCGATCCGCGTGGACCCGCCGCCCCGGGCCAACCAACGGCTATTCGGCCCCTTCGGTACCGGCCCCGGCATGATCCCGCTCTGGGCTCTTGATTAGCAACTGAACCCACAGCCACAAAGCGCAAGGCCGCGATGGACGCCTCGTCACGAGACCTCCTCGCGGCCTTGCCGCCGCTTCAGAAGCGTGCACTAGCTCAATTCATTTGTGTTCACTATGAATTCGGTGACCGTGCTGGTGTCCGCACCTATCGTTGAGGCATCAACCAGATCACACCAAATCCACTGTTCATCACAGAAACCGGAAGGAACCATGATGAGAATCAAGCTTCGCCACCTGGCCACCCCGTTGATCGCCGCCGGAGCGGCGGCAGCGGCGATTGCCGTCGCCCCCAGCGCGGCCGCGACGGTCAACACCACGACATGCAACGAGAGGGGCGCCGCGTCGGTATGCCAGCGGCAGGGCCACTCCTCGATTCACGTGGACCGGCCGGCCCGGGCTAACCAGTCCTTCGGGATGGGCAACTTCGGCACCGGCCCCGGCCAGATCCCGTTGTGGGCCATCGGGTAGCACCCAGGCCGCAACCAACAGCGCAAGGCCGCGATGGACGCCTCCTCACGAGGCGCCTCGCGGCCTTGCCGTCGTTAGGCCGCAGGCGCACATCTGCCTTCAGCATGAGTTCACCGACGACCTCCCCTTGCCTAAGTATCGTTGAGGCATAGCGGCAGATGAAGCGAAATAGCCGACAGCCCTTCGGTATTCGCCCGCCGCAGGACAGAAGGGAAGCATCATGAGAAACACTCTGCGCCACCTCACACTCCTCGTCGCCGCCGGAGCCGCCGCCGGCGTTCTAGGCCTCTCGCCGCCGGCGCAAGCGGGAACCGACGGCCTGGACTGCGTAGACGTTGGAACGCTCATGTGCGACATGCCGGCTCACCCACCGACATCATCCGGCGGGCCGGACCCCGCGGTTCAGCAGATGATCGGGGGCAACTTGTTCAGTCCGACTCCCCCGATGGCGGCTTTCGGCTGAAATCCATCCGGCGCGCAAGGCCGCGGGAGGCCGCCTCGACGCTGAGGCTTCCCCGCGGCCTTGCTGCTATTGCCCAGACCGCTAGTCGTCGAGCAGGTCGCGCACCACGGCGTCGGCCAGCAGCCGACCACGGGCGGTCAGCGTCAGTCGGCCCTCGTCGCGCACGAGTAGGCCTTCGCCGACCGCATCCGCCGCGCGCTGTTGTTCCGATTCGGTCAACATCGCCAGCGGCAGACCGCTGCGCAGCCGAATCTGCAGCAGCACGTCTTCGACATGCCGGTCGTGGGCGTCGAGGCGCTCGAAGCCGGCAACCGGGATGTCACCGCGGTCGAGTGCCTCTCCGTAGGCGCCCGGATGCTTGACGTTCCACCAGCGGGTGTCGCCCACGAAGCCGTGGGCACCTGGGCCGGCGCCCCACCACTGGCCGCCGTTCCAATAGCCCAGGTTGTGCCGGCACTGCCCGTCGGGGCGACTCCAGTTGGACACCTCGTACCACGTCAAGCCCGCGGCACCGAGCCGCTCGTCGAGCAGCTCGTAACGATGCGCGAGGACGTCGTCGTCGGGGCGGGCAACCTCACCGCGGCGGACTCGGCGAGCCAATGCGGTGCCCTCCTCCACCACGAGGGCATAGGCCGACACATGGTCGACGCCCGAGGCCAGGGCGGCGTCGACCGAACTCAGCAGATCGGCGTCGGACTCCCCGGGCGTGCCGTAGATCAGGTCGATGCTCACGTGCTCGAAGCCGGCGGCGCGGGCTTCGCGGGCCGCGTCCAGCGCGCGGCCTGGCGAATGGGTCCGGTCGAGCACGGCGAGCACGCGCGGCGCGATCGACTGCATACCCAGCGACACCCGGGTGTAGCCGGCGGTGCGGATAGCGGTGAAGAACGCCGCCGACGTCGACTCGGGGTTGGCCTCGGTGGTGACCTCGGCGTCGGCGGCGAGGGTGAAGTGGTCGCGCACGGCATCGAGCACCGCGGCCAGGCCGTGAGCACCGAGCAACGACGGAGTCCCACCGCCGACGAAGACGGTGTCGACGCTGATTGCGCCCAGCCGGGCGGCGGCCATGGCCAGTTCGAGGCGCAGTGCCGTCAGCCAGCCGTCCGGGGTGGCGGTGCCCAACTCGCCCGCGGTGTAGGTGTTGAAATCGCAATATCCGCATCGGGTGGCGCAGAACGGCACGTGCACGTAGATGCCGAAAGCAGTGCCCGGGGTCACGGCCAGATCGGGCAGGGTGGCCGGTGCGGAACGGACCGACATGTCCTCAGTGTCCCAGAACCCGACTTTTGCTCACGGCGAGCGCAAATCTCGCCCGGTTGGAGCCTTGGTGGGTGTTCGTGGCACAATGGCGACCATGACCGCCCCCCACACTCTGCGTAGCGTTGCGCTGGTGGCCCGGCGGCATGTCGATTTCAAGCGTGTTTGCACCTGTTGTTGTCTGTCTTGACGTCGTAGAACCGCCCACCTGTACTTCAGCTGGCCGCCGGATCTGCGCCGCCGGCCAGTTCCCCGGTGATCAGCGCATTCCGAACGCCGGCTCCACCCAAGGAGCCACAGTCCGTGACCCAGGCAGAACCGCGATCCACCCGTAAACCACGTGGCGAAGGCCAGTGGGCTCTGGGCGATCGCGAACCGCTCAACGCCAACGAGCAGAACAAGAAGGACGACAACCCGCTCAACGTGCGGGCCCGCATCGAGAACATCTACGCCAAGAACGGCTTCGCCAGCATCGACAAGAGCGATCTACGGGGCCGGTTCCGCTGGTGGGGTCTCTACACCCAACGCGAACAGGGCTATGACGGCAGTTGGACCGGTGACGAGAACACCGACCTGCTGGAGGCCGAATACTTCATGTTGCGGGTGCGCTGCGACGGTGGTGCGCTGACCGCGGCGGCGCTACGCACACTCGGGCAGATTTCGACCGAGTTCGCGCGCGACACCGCCGACATCTCCGACCGCGAGAACGTCCAGTACCACTGGATCCGGGTCGAGGACATGCCCGAGATCTGGAAGCGCCTGGACGGCGTCGGTCTGCAGACGACCGAGGCCTGCGGCGACTGCCCGCGTGTGGTGCTCGGCTCGCCGCTGGCCGGGGACTCCGTCGACGAGGTCATCGACGGCACACCGGCGATCGACGAGATCGTGCGTCGCTACATCGGCAAACCGGAGTACTCCAACCTGCCCCGCAAGTTCAAGACCGCGATCTCGGGTCTGCAGGATGTGGTGCACGAGGTCAACGACGTCGCCTTCATCGGCGTCGACCATCCCGAGCACGGACCGGGCTTCGACCTGTGGGTCGGCGGTGGCTTGTCCACCAACCCGATGCTGGGTCAACGGGTTGGCGCGTGGGTGCCACTCGACGAGGTGCCCGACGTGTGGGAGGCGGTGGTCAGCGTCTTCCGGGACTACGGCTACCGCCGGCTGCGGTCCAAGGCGCGCCTGAAGTTCCTCATCAAGGACTGGGGTGTCGAAAAATTCCGTGAAGTTCTCGAGACGGAATACCTCAAGCGGCCGCTGCTCGACGGGCCGGCGCCGGACCCGGTGGTGCGTCCGATCGACCACGTCGGTGTGCAGCGGCTCAAGAACGGTCTCAATGCCGTTGGCGTCGCACCGATCGCGGGCCGGGTGTCCGGGACGATCCTGACCAAGGTTGCCGATCTTGCCGAGCAGGTCGGCTCCGACCGGATCCGCTTCACGCCGTACCAGAAGCTGGTCATCCTCGACGTGCCCGATGACAAGTTGGCCGCGCTGGTCGACGAGCTCGACGCTTTGGGCTTACCGTCCGCCCCGTCGCACTGGCGCCGAAATCTGATGGCGTGCACGGGAATCGAATTCTGCAAGTTATCGTTCGCCGAGACGCGAAAGCGGTCGCAGGTGCTGGTTCCCGAACTCGAGAAGCGGCTCGCGGACCTCAACGCGCAGTTGGACGTTCCGGTCACCGTCAACATCAATGGCTGCCCGAACTCGTGCGCGCGCATCCAGGTCGCCGATATCGGGTTCAAGGGCCAGGTTATCGAGGACGGCGAAGGCGGCCACACCGAGGGGTTCCAGGTGCACCTTGGCGGAAGCCTCGGCCTGGACAGCGGTTTCGGACGCAAATTGCGCCAGCACAAGGTGACCAGCGCCGAGTTGGTCGACTTCATCGAACGTGTCGTACGCAACTTCGTGAAACAAAGAAGCGAGGGCGAGCGTTTCGCCCAATGGGCACTACGAGCTGACGAGGACGATTTGCGATGAGCGCTTGCGTGAAGAGAAGAAGGCACCGATGAGCGCTTGCGTGAAGAGAAGAAGGCACCGATGAGCGCTTGCGCGAAGAGAAGAAGGCACCGATGAGCGTTGAGGCAGGCGTGTTTACGGAAGACGAGCTACGGCAGCTGGCCCAGCGTGGTGCCGCGGAGTTGGACGGTGCCGATGCGGCCGCGCTGCTGGCCTGGACCGACAAGAACTTCGGCGACGACTATGTGGTGGCGTCGAACATGCAGGACGCGGTGCTGATTCACTTGGCGGCCAACGTCCGTCCCGGAGTCGACGTGTTGTTCCTCGACACCGGCTACCACTTCGCCGAGACCATCGGCACCCGTGACGCCGTCGAGGCGGTCTATGACATCACCGTGGTCAACGTGACGCCGGAACGGACCGTCGCCGAGCAGGACCGTCTGCTCGGCAAGGACTTGTTCGCCCGCAACCCCAACGAGTGCTGCCGGCTGCGCAAGGTGACCCCGCTGACCAAGGCGCTGCAGGGCTACTCGGCGTGGGTCACCGGCATCCGGCGGGTGGAGGCGCCCACGCGCGCCAACGCCCCGCTGATCAGCTTCGACGAGGCGTTCAAACTCGTGAAGATCAACCCGTTGGCGGCGTGGACCGACGACGAGGTCCAGGCCTACATCGAGACCAACGGCGTCCTGGTGAATCCGCTTGTGGACGAAGGCTATCTGTCGATCGGGTGTGCTCCGTGCACGGCCAAGCCGGTGACGGGAGCCGACCCGCGCAGCGGTCGCTGGCTGGGCACCGGCAAGATCGAATGCGGCCTGCACGTCTCGTGATACTCCCCGAGTCGCTACGCTCCTGCCCGCCGCTTCCGCTTCTACTCACGGCGCACGGTAGCGCCGACCCGCGCTCGGCCGCCACCACGAATGCGGTAGCCGAGCAGATCCGCCTGCAACGGCCGAGGCTGGATGTGCGGGTGGCGTTCTGCGAGCAGAACACCCCGAACCTGCGCGATGCGCTGGGCGCGGTCGACGGTCCGGCGGTGGTCACACCACTGCTGCTGGCCAGTGCCTACCATGCGCGGGTCGACATTCCGTCGCTGATCGCCGAATCCGGCGCCGACGTGCTGCAGGCCGACACCCTGGGTGAGGATCCCCGACTGGTCGAGGTCATGCGAGAACGCCTGGCCGACATCGACATCTCGGCGCTGGCGAGCGACGTCGGCGTGCTCGTGGTGGCCGTCGGGTCATCGCGTCCGGAAGCCAACGCTCGCACCGCGACACTGGCCGAGGCTCTGGCGTGCGGCACCCGGTGGGCCGGCGTGCAGGTGGCCTATGCCACGGGGCCGCACCCCTCGGTGACCGATGGGCTCGAACTACTGGCGCGCTGTGGCGCCCGCCGGATGGTGCTGGCGCCGTGGTTCATCGCACCCGGCCGCATCACCGATCGGGTCGCCGGGATCGCCCACACCGCAGGGGTTCCGATGGCGGCGCCGCTCGGGGCGCACCCCTTGGTGGCCGAGACGGTGCTCGACCGCTTCGACGAAGCGCTCGAGACGCGGGCCGCGGCTTAAGACTGCTCGGCCAGCTCCGGCGCCGGGTCGGAAGTAGCCAGCTGCGTTTCACCGGCAATCGGCGGTATCCGGGTGGCCCGAACATAAACGGTATCGCCATCTCTCAGGCCGAGGGCCTCGGCGTCGCCGCGAGTGATCTGTGCGATGAACGGCAGTCCGTTGGTGGCGCTGGTCATCTCGACCCGCACCTCGAATCCAAGGTAGACGACGCGGTCGATGGTGGCGCGGATGACACCGGTGGACTCGGCGGTGCCGTCGCCGGCGGCGATCGCCATCTCCGGGTTGCGTCCCACCCGGATGTCGTGCGGGCGCACCAATATTCCGTTCAGCGATGAGACGGTGCCCAGGAAGGACATCACGAACGCGTTGGTGGGACTGTCGTACACCTCGGTCGGGGTGCCGACCTGTTCGATCCGGCCCTTGTTGAGCACGGCGATGCGGTCAGCGACATCGAGTGCCTCGGCCTGGTCATGCGTCACCAGCACCGTCGTGACATGCACCTCGTCGTGCAGCCGGCGCAGCCACGCCCGCAGATCCTCGCGAACCTTCGCGTCCAGTGCGCCGAACGGCTCGTCCAGCAGCAGCACCTTGGGGTCCACCGCCAGGGCCCGGGCCAGTGCCATGCGCTGGCGCTGGCCACCGGAAAGCTGGTTGGGATAGCGGGTCTGGAACCCGGCCAGTCCGACCACTTCGAGCAGGTTGTCGACCTTCTCCTTGATGTCGGCTTTCGACTGCTTGCGGATCTTCAGGCCGAACGCGACGTTGTCTCGCACGGTCAGATGTTTGAACGCGGCGTAGTGCTGAAACACGAACCCGATGCCGCGCCGCTGCGGAGGCACACCGGTGACGTCCTGCCCGTTGATCGTGACCGTGCCCGTGTCCGGCTGGTCCAGGCCGGCGATCGCGCGCAGCAGGGTGGACTTGCCAGAACCGCTGGGGCCCAGCAGGGCGGTCAGTGACCCGGCAGGCACGACGAAGTCGACGTTGTCCAGCGCGTTGAAGTCGCCATAGCGCTTGTTGGCACCCTTGACGATGATCGCATTGTTCATGTGAGTTCTGCTCCTACCTGGTCCTGCCTGGCCTATCGAATCGCCTTGGCGCGCCGAGCGTCCAGGATGACCTGGACAACGAGTACGAGAACCGCCACCGTCATCAGCAGCGTCGAGACGGCGTACGCGCCGTACTCGGCGCCACGGTTGTAGCGGTCGGACACGAGCAGTGTCAGAGTCTGCGACGTACCGGGCAGGTTCGACGAAACCATGATCACCGCACCGTACTCACCGAGCGTGCGAGCGACGGTCAGCACGATGCCGTAGGTCAGACCCCACCGGATCGACGGCAGGGTGATCCGCCAGAAGGTCTGCCACCAGCTGGATCCCAGCGTCGCCGCGGCTTCCTCCTGGTCGGTGCCGAGTTCGTGCAGCACCGGTTCTACCTCGCGGATGACGAACGGCACCGTGACGAAGATGCTGGCCAGCACGATTCCAGGGAGCCCGAAGATGATCTTGAGGCCCAGATCGTTCTCCATGAAGCCGAACACTCCGGCACTCCCCCACAGCAGGATCAACGCCACGCCCACCACCACCGGAGACACCGCGAACGGCAGGTCGATGACGGCCTGCAGAGCCGCTTTCCCGCGGAATTTGTTGCGGGCCAGGACCAAAGCAGTAGGGACGCCGAAGAGCACATTGAGAGGCACCACCATGGCCACCACGAGCAGCGACAGCTGCAGGGCGGAGATCGCGGCGGGGGTGGTGATGGATGCGATGAAGGCGCCGAACCCGGGCGCGAACGTACGCCACAGAATCAGCCCGACCGGCACGATCACCAGCACCAGAATGTAAGCCAGGGCGACGTAGCGCGTGAGATAGCGGACCAGCGGTGAGAGTTTCACGTCGCCAGCTCCTCACGCTTGGCCGCACGCGAGCCGACGAAGCGTAGCACCAACAAGACCATGAACGAGATCACCAGCAGCACAATCGAAATGGCAGCGGCACCGGTGCGGTCGTCGTTTTCGATCAAGGTGCGGATCCACTGCGAGGACACCTCGGTCTCCCCCGGCACGGCGCCGCCGATCAGGACCACCGAACCGAACTCACCGATGGCGCGCGAGAACGCCAGCCCCGCACCCGACAGCAGCGACGGCAACAATGCGGGCAGGACGACCCGGGCGAAGATGACGGTGTTGCTGGCGCCCAACGAGGCCGCTGCCTCCTCGACCTCTTCGTCGAGCTCCAGCAGTACCGGCTGCACCGAGCGGACCACGAACGGCAGCGTGACGAACAGCAGGGCCAGCCCCACACCCCACTTGGTGTGCTGGAGATGGAGGTCGATCGGGCTGTTGGGACCGTACAACGCCAGCATCACCAGGCTCGCGACGATCGTCGGCAGCGCGAACGGCAGATCGATCACCGCGTCGACCAACCGCTTCCCCGGAAACTCGTCGCGGGTGAGCACCCAGGCCACCAGGAGACCGAACACCGCGTTGACGATCGTGACGCCGATCGAGATCGTCAGCGTCACCCGAAAGGACTCCTGCGCGGCATTCGAGGTCACGGCCGACCAGAAGGCGGCCCAGCCGCCCTTGGCGGACTGCCAGACGATCGCGGCCAGAGGCAGCAGGACGATCACGCTCAGCCAGATCGACGCGGCGCCGACCCGAAGTCGAGTGGTGCCGTGCCGCCGACCCCACCGGCCCGGCCCACCCTCGGTGAGCTCAGGCCGGATCGCCTCGGGATTGTTCTCGACGGCTGCTGTCATCCAGTGGCCTTCTTGTAGATCTTGGTGATGGAGCCATTCTCCTTGTCGAACAGCGCCGGATCCACCGTGCTCCAGCCACCGAGGTCGGCGATGGTCCACAGCTTCTCCGGTGCCGGGAAGTCCGTGGCGAAGTCGGCCGCGACCGCCGGGTCGACCGGACGGAAGCCGGCCTGCGCCCAGATCTTCTGCCCCTCGGGGGTGAACAGGAAGTTCTTCAGTGCGGTGGCCTTGTCGACGTGGGGGCTGGTGGTCACCACCGCGACGGGGTTCTCGATCTTGAAGGTCTGCGGCGGAATGAGGTGCTCAACCGGTTTGCCCTGGCGCTCCACATTGATGGCCTCGTCCTCGTAGCTCAACAGCACGTCGCCGGTGCCCTGCAGAAAGACGTCGGTGGCCTCCCGCCCGGAACCGGGGCGGGTCTTGACGTGCTCGGTGACCAGCTTGGTCACGTAGTCCAGGCCGGCCTGCTGATCCTGGCCACCATTGCTCTTGGCCGCGTACGGCGCCAGCAGGTTCCACTTCGCGGACCCCGAACTCAGCGGGCTGGGAGTGACCACCTCGATGCCGGGCTGCAGCAGGTCGTCCCAGTCCTTGATGTTCTTCGGGTTGCCCTTGCGGACCACCAGAGTGACCACCGAGCCGAACGGGATGCCTTTGGTGGCGTCCTTGTTCCAGTCGGCGGCGACCTTGTTGGCCTTCACCAGACGGGTGACATCGGGTTCCACGGAGAAGTTGACGATGTCGGCGGGCTTGCCATCGACGACCGCGCGGGACTGGTCACCGGAGGCGCCGTAGGACGTGGTGACCCCGACCCCTTTGCCCTCCGGCGTGGCGGCGAACGCCGGGATGATCTTGCTCCAGCCCGGTTCGGGTACCGCGTAGGTGACCAGGGTCAGGGTGGTGTCGGCCTTGGGCTGGTCGCCACCACCCACGACGTCACTGGAGCCGCCACCGCAGGCGGCGAGCACGGTCGCAGTCGCGGCCAGTGCCGCGGCGGCCCGCCACCGGAACACAAGAGCAGACGTCTTGAGCATCGATTGCCTTTCTCGTTGCGAATATCGGGGTAATCCCGTCACAACGGAATGGCGATGGATTGAGAGGCGAATTGTCGCAACCATCACCGAACACCGGACCGCGGACGGGCGAGGGTGTCAGCGACAACAGGCGACATCAGCAACGGCGCATGCGCCGACGGCGATGAGGGCCAGAACGTGGCCCTCGCCGTAACCGGTCGCCGATTGCATGAAGGGAAGACTAACAGAGTGACGACCGGCGGCCACTCGAGGCGTCAGCGGTTGATCAGCCAGACCACGAGGACCAGAATCAGCAGCGCGACCAGCGCAAGCGTCACCCGTGACCGGGGCATACCCGTCATCGCACGTGGCCGGTATCGCCACGGACGCGCCGTATCAGCCGGATGCCGCTGCCCAGCAGGGCGTCGGCGAGCTGGGCGATCCCGTAGCCCAGAACCAGCACCACCGGCATCACGATGATGGTCTGGAAAACGAACCCCAGCCCGGACAGCCACAACTCGACGCCGTCCCACCAACTGAGGATTCCGCCCATCCCACCACCCTAGGCCGCGCCGGCAAATGCAGAACATCCAGATCACAGCAAAGCAGTCATCTGCGCCGACAGGTAGACGCCACGTGCCTTTCCAGTCGATGATGTCCCCATGGTTTTGCAAGCCCAGCCGGCAGGTAACGGCGCCACCGATGTGGCAGGCCTGGAGTCGCCCGCGCCCCTGTCCCTCACCGCGCCGGTGCCTTACCCGCCCAGTGGGCCGCTGCGCAACCCGTTCCCGCCGATCGCGGACTACGCGTTCCTGTCGGACTGCGAGAACACCTGCCTGATCTCTTCGGCCGGCGCGGTGGAATGGCTGTGCGTCCCCCGCCCGGACTCGCCCAGCGTCTTCGGGGCGATCCTGGACCGCGCGGCCGGTCACTTTCGGCTCGGCCCGTACGGGGTGTCGGTGCCCGCCGCACGCCGCT
Source organism: uncultured Actinomycetota bacterium (assembly GCA_963753095.1). GTDB lineage: Bacteria > Actinomycetota > Actinomycetes > Mycobacteriales > Mycobacteriaceae > Mycobacterium. Next base: position 67,696 of record CAVWBC010000001.1, on the reverse strand, counting down.
ACCTGCCGGGCAGCCTGATCATGGAGACGACGTGGCAGACCCACACCGGCTGGCTGATCGTGCGCGACGCGCTGGTCATGGGCCCCTGGCATGACATCGACACCCGGTCCCGGACGCATCGCCGGACACCGATGGACTGGGACGCCGAGCACATCCTGTTGCGCACCGTGAGATGCGTCAGCGGCACCGTCGAACTGGTGATGAACTGCGAGCCGTCGTTCGACTACGCCCGGGTCAACGCCACCTGGGAGTACTCCGCCAACGCCTACGGCGAAGCGATCGCGCGGGCCCGCAAGGATCCCGACGCCCACCCGACCCTGCGCCTCACCACCAACTTGCGCATCGGTCTGGAAGGCCGCGAGGCACGGGCCCGGACGCGACTCAAAGAGGGCGACAACGTGTTCGTCGCCCTGAGCTGGTCGAAGCATCCGTCGCCGCAGACCTATGAAGAAGCCGCGGACAAGATGTGGCAGACCAGTGAGGCCTGGCGGCAGTGGATCAACGTCGGAGACTTCCCCGATCACCCGTGGCGCTCGTATCTGCAACGCAGCGCGCTCACCCTGAAGGGCCTGACGTATTCGCCCACCGGGGCACTACTGGCGGCGAGTACGACGTCGCTTCCCGAGACTCCGCAGGGCGAGCGCAACTGGGATTACCGCTACGCCTGGGTGCGTGACTCCACTTTCGCGCTATGGGGCCTCTACACCCTGGGACTGGACCGCGAAGCCGACGACTTCTTCTCGTTCATCGCCGACGTGTCCGGAGCCAACAACGGTGAGCGTCATCCGCTCCAGGTGATGTACGCCGTCGGCGGCGAGCGCGAGCTCGTCGAGGAGGAGCTCGGCCACCTTTCCGGGTACGACAACGCCCGCCCGGTCCGCATCGGTAACGGCGCCTACAACCAGCGCCAGCACGACATCTGGGGCACGATGCTGGACTCGGTGTACCTGCACGCCAAATCCCGCGAGCAGATCTCCGACCAGCTATGGCCGGTACTCAAGGAACAGGTCGAAGAGGCCATCAAGCATTGGCGCGAGCCGGACCGCGGAATCTGGGAGGTGCGCGGGGAGCCGCAGCACTTCACCTCCTCGAAGGTGATGTGCTGGGTGGCGCTGGACCGCGGCTCGAAACTGGCCGAGCTGCAGGGCGAGAAGAGTTACGCCCAGCAGTGGCGGGCCATCGCCGAAGAGATCAAGGCCGACATCCTGACCCACGGCGTGGACAAGCGCGGGGTTCTCACCCAGCGCTACGGCGACGACGCCCTGGACGCTTCGCTGCTGCTGGTTCCCCTGGTGCGGTTCCTGCCGTCGGAGGATCCGCGGGTACGGGCCACGGTGCTGGCGATCGCCGACGAGCTCACCGAGGACGGGCTGGTGCTGCGCTACCGCGTCGAGGAGACCGACGACGGTCTGTCCGGCGAGGAGGGCAGCTTCACGATCTGTTCATTCTGGTTGGTCTCAGCGCTGGTCGAGATCGGCGAGGTCAGCCGGGCCCGCCATCTGTGCGAGCGGCTGCTCTCGTTCGCCAGCCCGTTGCATCTGTACGCCGAGGAGATCGAGCCGCGCACCGGCCGGCATCTCGGCAACTTCCCCCAGGCGTTCACGCACCTGGCACTGATCAACGCGGTGGTGCACGTCATCCGCGCCGAAGAGGAAGCCGACAGCACCGGGGTGTTCCAGCCCGCGAACGCCCCGATGTAGGCGGAGGCCTACAGATCGGCAGATGTAGGCGGAGGTATTAGCGCCGAGTGTGCAGTTACGTCACAGGTTTCGCGTGGTTGCGGTGCACAACTCCACGCTCGACGCCGCGGAAGAACCGGGCCGCCTCCGCGATGGCCTCGGCGGCCGGTCGCGGGTGCCAGCCCAGTTCGGCGACCGCCTTGGAATGATCCAGCGGCGACATGATGTGCATGAGCCCGACCGACAGCGGCGTGAACCTGGTGTCCTTGCCCCGGACCCGGGCCAGGAACTTCGTCACCGTTGCCATCGCTGACATCGCCCACAGCGGTACTGCGTACCTGGGTGGTTCGACATCGACTGCGGCGCAGGCGGTTTCGTAGATCTGCTTCGCGCTCATGAAGCGTTCGGAGACGATGTAGCGTTCGCCGGGACGGCCACACTCGCCGGCGAGTATCAGTGCCCGGGCAGCGTCGTCGATGCCGACGACTTCGGCGACGGCGCCGTTGACGTAGAAGGGCAGCTTGCCGCGGACGGCGGCGGCGACCAACCCACCGTGTGGGGTGGGCAGGTAGTCGCCGGGCCCGTAGGTGTTGGCGACGCACATCGCCACTGCCGGGAGTCCGTTGTCGCGGCGGTACCGCAGCACCAGGTTCTCGGCCTCGACCCGGCTGCGTACGTAGTCGCCGCCGTCGTCGAGCCAGTTGTTCGGCATGTGTTCGTCGGCCAGGCCGGTTTCCACCAGTCCGATGGTGGCGATGGAGCTGGTGAACACGAATCGGGTGAGATTCGCCTGGACCGCTGCGTCGAGCACATGCCGCAGGCCTTCGACATTGGTGCGGTACATCGGGGCGGGGTCGCGCAGCCAGGGGCGTGCGTCGACGACGCAGTAGTACACGACGTCGCACCCGGCCATCGCCGAGCGCAACGCGTCGTCGTCGAAGATGTCGCCATGCCGCACGTCGGTGCTCAGGTCGTCGATCGCGCGGGTGGAACTGGTGGCGCGGATCAGGACGCGGACGTCCTCGCCGGCGGCCACGAGTTGGCGAGCGACATGGGAACCAAGGAACCCGCTGGCACCGATGACCAGTTTGGTGTGGGACACGCGCTACTTCTTGGCGGCGTTCTTCAGCATCTCCGAGACGATGGAGTGTGCCTCGCCTTTGATCGAGTCACTGCATGCCCACGCTTCGACCACGAGGTTGGATGCGTTGGTCAACGCGTGCTGGCAACTCCAGCCGTCGGCGTCACGCTGCGTCGAGGTCTGGGTCAGCACCGCCCCGCTGACGTCGGCGTCCCCGAGATCCCACGTTGCGTCGACATCGGCGTTGCTGACGTCGATCGGCTTACTCGCGCAGCGCTCCCAGGTGGTCCGGGAATCGTCGACGAACTTCTGGGCCTTCTCCGCCGACGGATACAACACCGCGACCTGCTCGACCCAGTGGTCGTTGTCGGTGACCGGCTCCTGCAGCACCTGATCGCGCACGTCGGTCCAGTCGCTGCCCTTGTAGACCTTCTCCTCGGCACCGTAGATGGCGCCCAGGCACTTGAGGTCGGAGACGGCGTCGGAGTTGTCGCTCATCTCCTCCGACGAGGCGCTCACCCGGATACCGGTCGTGTCCATGATGCCGTTGATCTCGCCGGCACTCAGCAGCACCCGGTCCAGATCGGATTTCTTCAGTGGCGGCACATCGGTGGGAACCGGCGTGCCTTTGCCGGCACCGACGGCGGTTCCGCCGACCGTGGACACACACCCGGTCAACAGCCCGCCCACCAGAACTGCGCAGCACAACGCGGGCAGGAAGCGGCTCACGGGAGACATTCTGCACCGGCTGCCGTTGCGGTGTGCAGTAACGCCGGATCAGCCGCGGCTGACCTTCTCGAGCATCACCTCGGCCAGCTTCACGGCCCGCCCAGCCGCGACCCGGTCGGCCGGCGAGCTGCCGGTGACCGCCACGTCCACGTCGACGATTCGGCCCTCGGCCACGCCCAGAGCACGTTCGGTGGGAAATCGCGAGGCATCCCGGCTGTCACCGGTGAGGATCGTGGCGGACAGTATCGGGCCCTGCACCCGCACCTCGGTGATCGTCGCGTACAGGTCGGCGTCGCGGGTGTGGGTCGTCACGGTGGTGCCCTCGCACGCACGCCACCTGGCCGTGAAGGCAACGAACACCCGCTGGGCTTCGGCGTCGGATGCGAACCCGACGACGCCGGCGTCGGCACTCGATACCGCCTCCCCGGCGCCGAACCGGGAGAACTCCTGCCAGGCCGCCGTGCGGACGTCGCCCTTCTCGTACACGACCCGCATGAACGGCATCACCGCCCCCAGGCAGTCGATCGGCGAGGCTACGCTGTCGTCGCGAATTCCGTTGGGCAGCACATCGATTCCGCCTCTGGCAGGAAAGCTGCCGGGATCCAGGGTGTTTCCCACCGCGGCGCTGACCTCGGCAACGGTCGGCAGAATCTGCTCAACGGGCAATGCGGGCGCGCCCCCGCGTACCGCCGAGCCACCGATGGTGGTGGTGCATGCCGCCAGCACCGGCACGCTGACCGCGGCAATGAGCACCGTTGCGAATCGCCCCCGAACGACTGAGAAGTCGTTGTTGATAGCCCCCTACTTTCGAGCCTTGTCGGCCTTGTCGCCTGCGGCGTCGGCGGACAGCGCGGCGACGAAGGCCTCTTGAGGCACCTCGACCCGACCGATCGTCTTCATCCGCTTCTTGCCTTCCTTCTGCTTCTCCAGGAGCTTACGTTTGCGGGTGATGTCACCGCCGTAACACTTCGACAGCACATCCTTCCGGATCGCCCGGATGTTCTCGCGGGCAATGATTCTCGATCCGATGGCCGCCTGGATCGGCACCTCGAACTGCTGGCGTGGGATGAGCTCCTTGAGCTTGGTGGTCATCTTGTTGCCGTATGCCGCCGCGGAGTCCTTGTGCACGATCGCACTGAACGCGTCCACGGGTTCACCCTGTAACAGGATGTCGACCTTCACCAGATCGGCCTCCTGCTCGCCGGCCTCCTCGTAGTCGAGGCTGGCGTAGCCGCGGGTCCGCGACTTCAACGAGTCGAAGAAGTCGAAGATGATCTCCCCCAACGGCATGGTGTAGCGAAGTTCGACACGTTCGGGCGAGAGGTAGTCCATGCCGCCGAGTTCACCGCGCCGCGACTGGCACAGCTCCATGATCGTGCCGATGAACTCGCTGGGCGCGATCACCGTGGTCTTGACCACCGGCTCGTAGACCGCGCGGATCTTGCCATCCGGCCAGTCCGAGGGATTGGTGACGACCTTCCCTGGATTGCCCGGCGTTGTCTCCTCTGTTATCACGCGGTACACCACGTTGGGCGATGTCGAGATCAGGTCGAGGTCGAACTCGCGCTCGAGGCGTTCCCGGGTGATCTCCATATGAAGCAGGCCGAGGAAGCCGCAGCGGAAGCCGAACCCGAGCGCCACCGACGTCTCCGGCTCCCACACCAGTGCCGCATCGTTGAGCTGCAGCCGCTCCAGCGCGTCGCGCAGGTTGGGATAGTCGGATCCGTCCACCGGGTAGAGACCCGAGTAGACCATCGGCCGGGGCTCGCGGTAGCCGGTGAGGGCCTGGGTAGCGCCGTGGCGGGCGGACGTCACGGTGTCGCCGACCTTGGACTGCCGGACGTCCTTCACCCCGGTGATGAGATATCCGACCTCACCCACGCCGAGGCCTTCGGTGGCCTTCGGCTCCGGCGAGACGATGCCGACCTCCAGCAGTTCGTGCACGGCGCCGGTCGACATCATCTTGATCTTCTCGCGCGGGCTGAGCTTGCCGTCGACGACGCGGACGTAGGTGACCACGCCGCGGTAGATGTCGTAGACGGAGTCGAAGATCATCGCCCTGGCCGGGGCGTCGGCGTCACCGACCGGTGCCGGCACCAGCCGAACCACTTCGTCCAGCAGCGCGCGCACGCCGTCGCCAGTCTTGCCCGAGACCCGCAGCACATCGCTGGGCTCGCAGCCGATGATGTGCGCGATCTCGCCGGCGTAGCGGTCGGGGTCGGCTGCGGGCAGGTCGATTTTGTTCAGGACGGGGATGATGGTGAGGTCGCGGTCCAGCGCCAGGTAGAGGTTGGCCAGGGTTTGCGCCTCGATGCCCTGGGCGGCGTCGACGAGCAGCACGGCGCCCTCGCAGGCCTCCAATGCGCGGGACACCTCGTAGGTGAAGTCGACGTGGCCGGGAGTGTCGATGAGGTGGAGGACGTAGTCGGTGGTCGTCCCACCTGCTGTGACACTCCAAGGCAGCCGCACGTTCTGCGCCTTGATGGTGATGCCGCGCTCACGCTCGATGTCCATCCGGTCCAGGTATTGCGCGCGCATGTCCCGATCGGCGACGACTCCGGTGAGCTGCAGCATCCGGTCGGCCAGCGTCGACTTGCCGTGATCGATGTGGGCGATGATGCAGAAGTTCCGAATCTGCGCCGGCGCCGTGAAGGTCTGGTCGGCGAAACTGCTGATGGGAATCTCCTGGTCGGGCGGCACTCATGGCGCGGTGTGGCACGTCAAGGGTATCGACACCGACGCTGTCGGGCACAATCGCGCGCCGCGACCCGCACATCCGTCCTCGCCTATGCTGTCGAGAATGGCGTCGCAGTGGAAGACGTTGCAGCGGATTCTGACAAGCACTGAGAACCTGGTGTTCAACGAGGCCCCCAAGCTCATCCGGCAGTTGCAGCACTCCCCGTCCGTGCAGCGCACCATCCAGCAGGGCATCAAGATGGGCATCGACGCGCTGGTCTCCAGCACCGTCGCCACCGACCCGCCGCAGGCGATCACCGCGGGGCGGCCCGTCACCCGCAACGGCGTCCCGACCGCGCACCGGGCCCGCCGGGTGATCTACGCACCCGATCTCGACGGCCGCGCCGATCCGGGCGAGATCGTCTGGACCTGGGTGGTCTACGAGGACGACCCCACCCGCGGCAAGGACCGACCGGTCCTGGTGGTGGGAAGAGACCGGCACACCCTGCTCGGCCTGATGCTGTCCAGCCAGGACCACCACAGCGACGATCCGAACTGGATCGGCATCGGCGCCGGCGCTTGGGATTACGACGGACGGCCCAGTTGGGTCCGTCTGGACCGCGTGCTGGACGTCCCGGAGGAAGGCATCCGCCGCGAGGGCGCGATCTTGGACCAGACCACCTTCGAACTGGTGGCCACCCGGCTGCGCATCGAGTACTCCTGGAGCTGAGCCGCTCGGCATCCCAGCGCCGGCGGCCCGTGCAATACTGCGAACATGTCCGGTTCTGGCGCGCTGCGCCGGTTCGAGCAACAGGCTGACCACGGCGAAGACGTCATGGTCGGCACCTTCCGGTTCTGGTTCGTCGGCGAACGCTGGGAGTGGTCCGACGAGGTCGCCGCGATGCACGGCTACCAACCGGGTTCAGTGGTGCCGACCAGCGCGCTGGTGTTGTCGCACAAGCACCCCGACGACCGGGTTCACGTGCAGGAGCTGCTCGACCGCGCCCTGCACGGCGGAGAGCCGTTCTCCAACACCCACCGCCTCATCGACACCGCGGGAGTCGTGCACCAGGTCGTGGTCGTTGCCGACCGCATGGTCGATGAATCCGGTGTCGTCGTCGGGACGGCCGGGCACTACATCGATCTGACCGACACCTTCGACGAGACGCGCCAGTCGGTACTGACCGACGAACTGCCGGGGCTGGTCGCCGCCCGGGCGGTGATCGAGCAGGCCAAGGGCGCGCTGATGATGGTCTACAAGATCAACGCCGATCAGGCGTTCCGGATACTGCAGTGGCGATCACAGCAGACCAACACCAAGCTCCGCGACCTGGCCGCGCAGCTGGTCGACGGTTTCATGCGGATGCCGGCGCCGCCCGCCTCGCTGCGCAACGACTTCGACCACTTGCTGCTGACCGTTCACGAGCACACCGGCAACCAGGGCTGACGCGCGATGCCGCCGTTGACGGTCGAGGAGGACCAGGTTGAGGACGCCGTCATCGTGCGCGTCGGCGGCGACGTCGACTCCGCCTCGGCGGACGCTCTGCGTGACAGCCTTCGGATGGCGAGGCGAAGCGCCCTGCAACACCCCGCCCGGCTCCTGGTGATCGACCTGGAGGGAGTCACCTACTTCGGCAGCGCCGCGCTCAACGCCATGCTCGACTGCCGCGACGAGGCCGACAACCAGGGCGTCGCCGTCAAGCTGGTCGCGGCGCAGCCGGCCGTGACCCGGCCGATGGCGGTGACGAAACTCGACGAGGTGCTGACCCTGTATCCGACGTTGGCCACCGCGCTGCGCCGCGACGGCAGCGCACCGCCGTGACCGGACCGGCGACGCCGCGGCCGCCTGTGAACCTCTACGACGAGTTGCAGGCCGCGCCTTCGGCAGAGGCGGTGCTCAGCGCGCTGCTGCGGTCTCCGATGGTCGCGGCCGAGGCCATCGGTGTCGGCCTCGGCGTCGTGGACGAGGAGCACAACACCCTGCGGATGGACTATCGCGGCGCCGTGCCCTGGAAGCTGCGCGACCGCTACCACGTCATCGGACTCGACGCCCCGGTGCCACTTGCCGATGCGGTCACCACCGGGCGGCCGGTCGTGATCACCGATCTGCAGCTGCTACCGGACCGCTTCCGCGACATCGTGCGGGACACCGGCAAGGCGATCCAATCCGGCGTGATCCACCCGCTGTGGAGCAGAGCCGGCCACGTGATCGGCGCACTGAGCTTCATGTGGCCCACACCTCGACGGTTCTCGCCTCCTGAACTCGACGACATCGCCCACCTCGCGACGCTGACACAGGCTGCGCTGGAACGCATTCGGCGGCTGTCTCGCGAACACCGCATCGCCGTGGAGGTCCAGGAACATCTGCTCGCCGTGAACCGCACCTCCACCGTCGCCGCGGTCGCCGCCGTCTACCTGCCGGCCACTGAAGCGATGCGGGTCGGCGGCGACTGGTACCTGGTGACACCGCTGGACCACGGCGCACGCATCGGCGTGTCGGTGGGCGACGTCGTCGGCCACGGACTGCGCGCCGCCGTCGTGATGAGCGAGTTGCGCTCGGCCGTCGCCGCCACCGCGATGACCGGACTCGAGCCGGCCGAAGTACTGAGCACCGTGGATCTGTACGCCGCCACGGTGGAGGGCGCGCGATGCGCGACAGTCGCTTTCGCGGTGGTGGACCCCGACAGCGCCACGGTGAGTTACAGCTGCGCCGGCCACCCCTATCCGATGCTGGTGCCCGTCGACGGCGACCCGCACTTCCTCGAGGACGGCCGGCACACCCCGATGGCCGTGACGCGCATCCCGTCGGCGCGGACCACGGCCACGGTGACGCTGCCGCCGGGAGCAATGCTGGTGCTCTACACCGACGGGCTCGTCGAGCGTCCCGGAGAGTCGCTCGACGTCGGCTTCGCCCGGCTGCTCGCGGCCGCGGCGAACTGCGCGGCACTGCCCGTCGGCGAGGTCTGCGAACAGCTGCTGACCCGCCTCGAGCCGCCCGGTGGCTACATCGACGACGTAGTCGTGCTCGCCGTTCGCCCCACCCACGCGGGCGAGCGCAGCTTCACCACCGTGCTTCCCGCGGAGCCGACCCATCTGGCCGGGACCCGCGACAAGATGCGCCGGTGGCTGGCTCCGCTGGGCATTTCAGCCGACCGCGAGTACGAGGTGCTCGTCGCCGTCGGCGAAGCACTCACCAACGCCATCGAGCACGGCAGCGACAGCAATCCGCGCAAGCGGGTGGGGATCGAGGCGTTTCTGGCCGGCCCGTCGCTGCGGGTGACGGTCACGGATTCAGGTCAGTGGAAGTCCGACTCCGCGGCCAGCCACCGCGACACCAATCGTGGGATGGGTCTGACGCTGATGAACGCATTCGCCGACCGGGTGAGCACCGACCGCACACCGACGGGAACGCGAATCAACCTGGCGTTCGAACTCGCGACCACCGCGGTGGCCTGAGGCTCAGCCGCCCTGGGTGATGTAGGCCTGCAGGTGCTCCTGCTCGGCCTGCAGCTCCTCCATCCGGTTCTTCACCACATCGCCGATGCTGACGATGCCGGTCAGCCGGCCGTCCTCGAGCACCGGGACGTGACGCACCCGGTTGTTCGTCATCAGCGCGCTCAAGTCGTCGATCGCGTCGTCGGGCGTGCAGCTCACCAGGATCGTGGTCATGATGTCGCCGACCTGCCGGCGCAACAGGTCGGGGCCGCACTCGTGCAGGCTGCGCACCACGTCACGCTCGGAGACCATGCCGACCACACCGTCGGGACCGACCACCACCATCGCGCCGATGTTGTGGGTGGCGAGTTCGGCGAGCAGCCCGGTGACAGTGGTGGTCTCGGTGACCGTGGCCACCACCGAGCCCTTGCTTCGCAAGATGTCCGCGATGCGCATCGACGCCCCCTTGTGATGGATATCACACCAGGCTACGGCCTCGGCGGCCGCTGCGGGAGCAAAGCGCACAGTTGCGGCGAGTAGGAATGACGCCATGATCGACATCACCCTGCTCGGCACCGGAAGTCCGATGGTCGACCCCAACCGCGCCGGGCCGTCCACCTTGGTGAAGGCCGGCGAACAGGCATTCCTGGTCGACTGCGGGCGCGGGGCGCTGATGCGGGCGGCCGCCGTCGGCGTGGGGGCAGCGAACATCGCCGCACTGCTGCTCACGCACCTGCACAGCGATCACATCACCGATCTGTCCGACGTCATCACGACGCGATGGGTCACCACCTTCGTGCGGACCCCGCTGCCGATCATCGGCCCGCCCGGCACCAGAGCGGTCGTCGACGCGACACTGGCCGCCCTAGCCCCCGACATCTCCTACCGCATCGCCCATCACGCCGACATCACCGAACCGCCCACGGTGGAGGTGCACGAATTCACCGAGGGCCAGGTGTGGGACTCCGGCGGCGTGCGGATCACCGTGGCGCCCACCGACCACCGCCCCGTCGAGCCGACCATCGCGTTCCGCGTGGAGTATCAGGGGAACTCGGTGGTGCTCGCCGGCGACACGGTGCCCTGCGCGACGCTGGACGAACTGGCCCGTGGCGCGGATGCCCTTGTGCACACCGTCATCCGCAAGGATCTGGTTGCGCTGGTGCCCCAGCAGCGCCTGAAGGACATCCTGGATTACCACTCCTCGGTGGAGCAGGCGGGAGCCACCGCAGCCCGCGCCGGCGTGGGCAAACTGGTTCTCACCCACTACGTACCCCCGTTGGCGCCGGGCCAGGAGGACCAATGGCGCGCGTTGGCGGCCACCGAGTTCGGCGGCGCGATAGAACTCGGCGACGATCTGCACCATGTCACGGTGCCGTGAGTTCTCAGGCCAGGCGGGTGATTTCGACGACGACGTCGAGGTCGGTGGACCCCTCGCCGGAGTAGATGCCCTTCAGGGGTGTCACGTCGGCGTAGTCCCGGCCGACGCCGACGCTGATGTACTGCTCGTTGATGTCGTTGTCGTTGGTCGGGTCGTAGTGCCACCAACTGCCCGTCCACGCCTGGATCCAGGCGTGGCTCTGGCCGTCGACGGTGTCACCGACCACCGCCTTGCGGTTCGGGTGCAGGTATCCCGAGACGTATCGTGCGGGAATTCCCATGCCGCGCAACAGAATCAGGGTCAGATGCGCGAAGTCTTGGCACACCCCCTTGCCTTCCCGCAGCGCGTCCAGCCCCGAGGAGTGCACGCCAGTGGTGCCGGGACGTACTTGAGTTCGCTGTGCGCCCACCGAGCCGCGACGACCACCGCCTCGTGCGGGCTGTTCTCCTTGGCGATGCGCCTGCCGACCCGTTCAATGCGCCTGCTGGCCGGCGTGTAATGCGTCGGGCTGAGCACTTCGTCGAAACGGTCCACCACCGCTTCGGATGCCAATTCCTCCCAGCCGGCCGACGCCTTGGGCGGTTCGGCCTTGTCGGTCTCGACCACCGACGAGGAGGTGACTTCCAACTCGGTGTGCGGCGCATGCAGATCGAAGGCGGTGACAGCGGTGCCCCAGTAGTCGACGTAGCGATACGACCGGGTGGCGGGCACGGTTTCGACGCGGTTGAGGATGACGTTCTGCCGCGAATCCGAGCGTGGTGTGAGCCGGGCCTCGTTGTAGGACGCCGTGACCGGCGACTTGTAGGCATATCCCGTCGCGTGAACGACCCGCATCCGCCACATGTCGGCTAAACCTCGCCCTCTTCGATGACCAGCGACTTCTGCCCGGCATCCGTCCACGCGACCCACGGCGCGGAGTGGAAGTACTGCAACGCCAACGCTTCTCCGACATCACGGCAGGTCGCCTGCAATCGGGCGAGCTGGTCTTCGAGCGACTCCAGCAGGACACCGGGGCGCAGGAACTCCAGCTCGCTGCGGGCCCGGCCCAGCAGGCGCTGCGCTTCGGCGGTGGCACCCACCCGGTTGGACGCGCGGTGCATCAACTCGTCGAGGCTGTGCTCGGCGAGCTTGAGCGAGTACATGATCGAGCGCGGGAACAGCCGGTCCAGCAGCATGAACTCGACCACTCGGTTGGCGTCGAGCACCCCACGGTAGGTCCGCAGGTAGGTGTCGTGCGCGCCGGCCGAGCGCAGCACCGTCACCCATGCGGGCGAGGAGGCACTGTCACCGACACGCGAAAGCAGCAGCCGTACCGTCATGTCGACGCGCTCGATGGCGCGGCCCAACACCAGGAACCGATAGCCGTCGTCGCGCGACAGCGTGGAGTCGGCCAGTCCGGCGAACATCGCCGCGCGGCCCTCGATGAAGGAAAAGAACTCGTGCGGGCCCAGGCGCCGGGCGGCCCGCTCGCGCTCCGGCAGCGCGTTGTAGGTGGTGTTGAGGCACTCCCACATGTCGCTGGACGTGACTTCCCGTGCCGAGCGCGCATTTTCGCGCGCTTCCGAGATCGCCTCGACGATCGAGCAGCCGCCCTGCTGAGTCCGCGGCCGAACGCCACCAGGTCGGTCAGCGACCACATGTCCAGGGCCGACTTGGGCGGTTCGATGCCCAGCACCTGCAACAACACCCGCGACGTCTGGTCGGGGTCGACGCTGGAATCCTCGAGCAGCTGGTGGACAGTGACGTCCAGAATGCGCGCGGTGTCGTCGGCGCGTTCGACATAGCGGCCGATCCAGAACAGCGCTTCGGCGTTGCGGGCCAACATCAGCGCATCACCGCCTGCTGCTGCTGCTGTTGCTGACCGGTGCCGCTTTGCTGCTGTTGCTGGCTGGAGAATCCGGGACCCTTCTCCAGCCCGGGGGTCTTCGCCGAGGCCGGCAGCTTGCGCACGATCTCGGCGGCGCCGAGTTCACGGGTGGCCGCCGAGGTCCGGGAGGCCAGCACCCAGGTGTCCTTGGATCCGCCGCCCTGACTGGAGTTGACCACCAGCGAGCCTTCGGTCAGCGCCACCCGGGTCAGCCCACCGGGCAGCACCCAGACATCCTCGCCGTCGTTGACGGCGAACGGGCGCAGGTCGACGTGGCGCGGCGCGAGGTTGTCGCCGACCTTGGTCGGCACCGTCGAGAGCTGGACGACCGGCTGGGCGATCCACCCGCGGGGTCGGCGCGGATCTTCTTCGCCACCGTGTTGAGCTCTTTCTCCGAGGCGCTGGGCCCGAACACGATGCCGTAGCCGCCGGAGCCCTCGACCGGTTTGATGACGAGTTCGCGGATGCTGTCGAGCACTGCCTCGCGTTCGGCCTCGAGCCAGCAGCGCAGGGTGTCGACATTGGCCAGCAGCGGCTTCTCGCCGAGGTAGTACTCGATGATCGTCGGCACGTAGGTGTAGACCAGCTTGTCGTCACCGACGCCGTTGCCGACCGCACTGGAGATCACCACATTGCCGGCGCGGGCGGCGTTGAGCACCCCGGCGACGCCGAGCACCGAGTCCGGGCGGAACTGCATCGGGTCGAGGAAGTCGTCGTCGATGCGGCGGTAGATCACGTCGACCTGCCGCTCACCCTCGGTGGTGCGCATGTAGACCGATGTTGTCGCGGCAGAACAGGTCGCGGCCCTCGACGAGTTCGACACCCATCTGCCGCGCCAGCAGGGAATGTTCGAAGTACGCCGAGTTGAACGGTCCCGGGGTCAGGACGACGACGGTGGGGTCGGCCTCGTTGGTGGCCGCCGCGTTGCGCAGGGCGCGCAGCAGATGCGAGGAGTAGTCACCGACCGGCCGCACCCGGTGGGTGGCGAACAGGTTGGGAAAGACCCGTGCCATCGTGCGCCGGTTCTCCATGACGTAGGAGACACCCGAGGGTGAGCGCAGATTGTCTTCCAGCACGCGGAAGGTGCCCTGGGCGTCGCGGACCAGATCGATGCCGGCCACGTGTATGCGCACCCCGTTGGGCGGGTTGATGCCCGCGGCCTCCCGGTGGAAGTGCTCGCAGGACGTCACCAGGCGGCGCGGGATGACACCGTCGCGCAGGATCTCCTGGTCGCCGTAGATGTCGTCGAGATACATCTCCAGCGCCTTGACCCGCTGGGTGATGCCCCGCTCGAGCCGCGACCACTCGGCGGCCGAGATCACCCGCGGCACCAGGTCGAGGGGGAACGGCCGTTCCTGCCCGGACAGCGAGAACGTGATGCCCTGGTCGATGAACGCCCGGCCGAGCGCCTCGGCCCGCGCCTCGAGTTCCTCGGTGTCCGACGGGGCGAGTTCGGCGAAGATGCCCTTGTACGGCCCCCGGACGTTGCCCTGGCTGTCGAACATCTCGTCGAAGGCTTTGGCATAGGAGCCGAGCTGGTTGTATCCGCCGAAGATGTGGTCGTGCTGACGGGGTTGCCGGCTACCGTTACGTACTGGTCGGCTCGCCTCGGAGGGCAGGGTGCGAAGGCTCACCGTCACATGCTGCACCACGATCGCCGTTCCGGCAGGCCACTGGGGTCGGCTTTGGGAGATTGTGACCTCGACTGGTAACCTCAACAGTCACTACCCGAGGGCCCGACGGCTCCGGTAAGACCTGTCACACCCCCAAGCTTGAGTACGAAGGAACTAACGCGTGGCCAACATCAAGTCGCAGCAGAAGCGGATTCTCACCAACGAGCGCCGCAGAGTGCGCAACAAGTCGGTGAAGTCGGCGCTGCACACGGCCGTGCGCGCCTTCCGTGAGGCCGCCGCCGAGGGCGACAAGGACAAGGCCGGCGAACTGCTGCTCGCCACCAGCCGCAAGCTGGACAAGGCCGCCAGCAAAGGCGTGATCCACAAGAATCAGGCGGCCAACAAGAAGTCCGCCCTGTCCGCGGCGTTCCACAAGCTCTGACCTGGGCTTCAGTTCAGTGCCGGCCGCCGTCGGCGGCCAATTGCGCCACTTTGCGCACCGTCTCTTCCAGCGCGTAATCGGGGTTGGCCGCTGCGCCCTTGACGTCGGCGTTCAGCGTCGCCACCAGTCTGATCGCAGTCGCCACCGTGTCCCGCGACCAGCGCCGCGACTGCTTCTGGGCCTTCTGCACCCGCCACGGGCGGCAGCCCCAGTTCGGATGCCAGCCGGTAGGGGTCACCCGACAGCGGACGCACCCGCGCGATCAGGTGCACCGCCTCGGCCAGCGCGTCGGCCAGAACCACCTGCGGCTCGCCACTCATCACCGCCCAGCGCAACGCCTCAGCCGCGCCGGCGACGTCGCCTGTGACGGCCTTGTCGGCGATGTCGAAGCCCTTCACCTCGGCTTTGCCGCTGTGGTAGCGCCGGACGGCGGCGGGGTTGACCTGCCCGTCGGTGTCGGCGACCAACTGCGAGCAGGCCGAGGCCAGCTCGCGGATGTCGGAGCCGACCGCGTCGAGCATGGCGGTGACGGTGTCGTCGTCCACCTTGACCTTGCACGCGCGGAACTCCGCGCGTACGAAGTCGGCGCGGTCGGCGGGCTTGGTGATCTTGGCGCACTGCTGAACCTCGGCACCCAGGTCCTTGAGCTGACCGGCCAGTGCCTTGGCCCGCCCGCCACCCGAGTGCACGACCACCAGCACCGTGCCGGGCGGCAGCTCGGCGGCCGCGGAGGCGATCAGCTCCACCGCTTCCTTGCCGGCCTCAGCCGCCGATTCCAGCACGACCACCCGCTCGTCGGCGAACAGCGACGGGCTGAGCAGTTCGGCGAGCTCATTGGTCGAGACCTCACCGGCGCGCAGCCGGTTCTCCGGTACGTCGTGGGTGCCCGCCGCTGCGCGGGCGGCGCGCATCACCTGGCCGATGGCACGCTCGACGAGCAGCTCCTCGTCGCCCAGGATCAGATGCAGGCTGGCCACCGTCGCACTCACGAGACGATGGTGTCACGGCCGGCCGACACCGCCGTGGCGGGTCAGCCGACGAACGCCTCGGACACCGACCAGGCGATGGCGCACAGCGCCACACCCGCCGCCAGTATCCGAAACCACCGGCGCCGCCACAGCACCACCGCCGCGACAGAGCTACCACCCACGGTGACCAACCCGGCCCACCCTGAGGGCACCGGCACCGCGGCGCCGGGGATCGCGGCCCCGGTGGCGGCGACGCGCAGCAGCCACCACACCTCGGGTCCGGTGAACCGGATCAACAGCCCGGCGGCCGACGGCCATAGGGGGCAGAGCGCCGCCGCAGCCGTGCCGAGCAGAGTGATCGGCGGAATCACCAGTGCCACAGCGAGATTGGCGATGACGCCGATGATGCTGAGGCGTCCGGAGATTGCCGCGACCAGTGGTGCGGTCACCAGTTGCGCGGCCAGCGCGATGCAGATGCCGTCGGCGATGGGCTTCGGCAGGCCGCGGGCGACCAACCTGACCGACCAGACCGGTGCCAGCACGACCAGCGCAGCGGTCGCCGAGACCGACAGGGCGAATCCGACGTCGACCGCGAGCTGCGGCGCGGCGATCATCAGTGCGATGACGGTGGCCGACAACACCGGGATGGCCTGGCGACGGCGTGCCGACAGCACAGCCAGTAGAGCGATCGCGCCCATCACGGCCGCGCGCAGCACGCTGGCGCCGGGTTGCACCACCACGACGAACAGCATCAGCGCCGCTGCCGCCAACGCGACCGCCGGCCGTGGCCCGATCACTCTCGCCGACAACAGCATTGCGCCGCAGACGATCGCGACGTTGGCGCCCGAGACCGCGGTCAGGTGGGTCAGTCCGGCGGTGCGGAACTGTGCGGTGGTCGCCGGGGTGACCGTCGAGGTGTCACCGAGCACCAGCCCGGGAAGTATCGCGGCCTGATCGGCTGGCAGGACGTCGCGGACGGCGGCGGCGAACCGGGTGCGAACCGACTGCGCGGCGCGCTGCAGCGCACTCGCCTGCCCGAGGACGGGTTCGCCGGTGGCGGTGAGCACCGCCACGGTCAGATCGCGCCTGGTCGGCTTGCCGAGGCGGGCGCGGAATCGCGCGGGCCGGCCCGCGGTGAGATCGCTGAATCCGGCCGCCGATGCGAATACCACCACCTGCCCGGAGGTTTCGTCATCGCCGAGGTGCTCGATGCTGCCGCGGAACATCAGCCGGCCGCTGCCCAGTGTGCGCGGGCTCTCCGCCGGTGTCACCGTCACCCAGGACGTGCCGCCGAACCGGTGCGTGATGGCGTGGTTGCGGACGGCGTCGCTGCGCAGTCCCACGGCAATGCCGAATCCCGCGCCGAGGACCGCGGCGCCGAGCACCCCGGCAGCGCCTGCGCGCAGCGCACCCGCCCGGCAGCACAGCAGTGACCAGGCTGCACCGAACACCAGGCACCCGACGGCAATGGCCGGGCCGACCGGCCACACGATGCCCGCGGCCGTCACCGACCATGCTGTCAGCGCCGCCGGGACCAGTCGCAGATCCAGTGCGGGCGCGGGATCGGGACTCACGGGGTCCGCTCTCAGACGCGCACCAGGGTTCGCAGCTTTTCCAGCCGCGCCGGCCCGATGCCGTCCACCTCGCCGAGCTGATCGATGCTGGTGAACCTGCCGTTCGCCGCGCGCCAGGCCACGATCGCGCCCGCGGTGACCGGGCCGACACCGGGCAGCGCATCGAGCTGTTCGACGGTGGCGGCGTTGAGGTCGACAGGACCGGGCGGCGCGGGAGCCGTCGACGCCGCGGCGGCCCCGGGAGCGGCGGGCGCCCCGGTGGTCACCGAACTGCCCAGTGCGCTGGGCTGACCCGCCGGCGTCGCGATCCCGACGACGATCTGCTCGCCGTCGCCGACGTGGCGGGCCAGGTTCAGCCCGACGGTGTCGGCCCCGTCCAGCGCGCCGCCGGCGGCCGAGACGGCGTCGGCGATGCGCGCCCCGGGCGCCAGCGTCACCAGGCCCGGCGCGTGGACCAGCCCGACGACGCTGACCACGACCGGTTGACCGGGCTGTCCCGCGCTTGCCGCGGTCGAGCGCGGGGCGGCCGAGGACACCATCTCCACGGGCGGCAGCTTCGCCGAGGCCACCGGTGGGGAGTCGTCACGCATCAGGGTGAACACGGTGACGAGCACGGCGATCGCCGCGGTGGCCGCCAGCGCGATACCGCCCGCACGCCCGGGATCGGCGCGGATCGCGGCCGGCCAGCCCCGGCCGCTCGTCGGCCGGTCGGGCGCCCAACTGGGCCCCAGCCCGGCGTCCTCGTCCTCGTCAGCGTCGTCGGCGGCGGGCTCCGGTGGGATGCTCAGCCGGCGCTGCAAGCCGGCCAGCGGTTGCTCGATTCCCATGCGGCGAGGGTAGTTTCGCCGGGCGACCTAACCGGGGCGCCGGGACCGTTCCGCGTCGCAGCTGTGGACGAATCGCGAACTGTGCAGAAGGCTCAGGACAACGGCGGGTTGTACGGCGAGGCGGTGAAACCGCCGGCATGCACCGGAAGACTCGATTCCGCCACGGTCTCGATGTGCATCCGCACCCGGCGCCCGGTGGCGCCGTCGTCGCCGGCGACACCGGGAGTCGTCCACTGCACGGCTGCGGTTCCGGACAGGTGCAACGCTCTGCCGCCGGCGAAGTCGACGAACAACAGTGCCGCCGAATCGTCGACCGCGAGGTTGCCCAGGCTGTTGAACATGTTGTTACCCGGATAGTCCGGCCACCACAGATCCCGGCCCTCGAGCCGAACGAAGCCGGTGGTCCCGCCGCGATGCGAGGCGTCCGCACCGCGGCCGGGGTGGATCGTGCCGAAGAAGAAGGTGTCGGCGGCACGGATCAAGACGGCGGCCGCCGCCGTCAGCCCGTCGCGGTGCACCGCGGCCGCGGCAGGCTCTCCGGCCTCCGCCACGGTCAGGGTGCGTTGCTGGATGTATTGCGGGCAGTTCCCATACGCCTGGTCGACCTCGACGGCCAGTCGCCCCGCCTCGACACCGACCAGCGTGCCGTTGACCCGGACTCGCCTGCGGGTGGCGAACTCGATCGCGATGAGGCCGACGGGTTGCCCCGGTGCGAGATCCGCCAGCGGATCGTCGGCTGAGGGCACCGCGTCGACGGTGAGTGTGCTGCCGTGGGCTGCCAGGAATCCCGGCGCGCCCCACAGCGCGGAGGTCCACAACCTCTGCGAGCGATCCCGCGCGGTGATCACAACGAACTCCCGCTCGGCCAGGAAGGCGCCGATGCCGCCGTCGAGCCTCGGTGCGGCGAGCATCCGGGACAGCCGCGCCGCCTGCCCACTCACCCCGGCCAGCTGCTGCACGGCCAGTTCGCCCTCGTGGAAGTTGCCCGTCTGCGTCATGCCCACCTCAACCTCGAGCGGCCGGGAAATCATCCATCGGCGGAGCGGGCGCGAGCCCATGGTGTACAAACTGCTCACAGTGTCTTGTGCCGCCGCCCCGAGGAGAAACCGATGACCGCATCCCCCGACCGGCCGCTTCGGGTGATCCAGTGGACCACCGGCAACATCGGCCGCCGGTCGCTGCACGCGATCATCGGGCGGCCGGACATGGAGTTGGTCGGGGTGTACGCCCACGGCGCCGACAAGCTCGGCGTCGACGCCGCCGAGCTGTCCGGCTGGCCGGACCCGACCGGGATCACGGCCACCAACGACATCGACGCGCTACTGGCCACCAAGCCCGACGCGTGCTGCTACAACCCGCTGTGGCCGAGCGTCGACGAACTGGTTAGGTTGCTGGAGGCCGGGGTGAACGTCTGCTCGTCGGCAGCCTGGATCACCGGCGGCAAGCAGTCACCGGAGGACCTGATCCGCATTCGAAAGGCTTGCGAGCGTGGCAATTCCACGATCTTCGGCAGCGGCGCGCACCCCGGCATGACCAACATGGTCGGCATGGTGCTCTCCGGCGCGTGTGAGCGGGTCGACGAGATCCGGATCACCGAGTCGGTGGACTGCTCGACCTACGAGTCGGCCGGTACCCAGACCGCCATGGGCTTCTCGCAGGATCCCGAGACGCCGGGGCTGGCGGAGAACGTGCGCCGGGAGAGCGAGGTGTTCGCCGAGTCGGCGGCGATGATGGCCGACGCGATCGGCGCGGACCTGGACCGGATGACGTTCGACGTCACCTTCACCGCCACGACCGGGGACACCGATCTCGGCTTCATGACCATCCCGGAAGGCACGGTCGGCGGGGTCTACGGCTATCACCGCGGGTGGGTGGGTGATCGCAACGTCATCAGCGTCGGCTTCAACTGGACCATGGGGGATCACGTGCAACCGCCCAAGCCGCTGGAGCACGGCCACGTCATCCAGGTGTACGGGGTGCCCAACATGCGCACTGTGCTGCACTGCCTGCCGCCCAAGGGCTGGAGCGAGCCCGGTTTCATGGGGCTCGGGATGATCTACACCGCCATGCCGGTGACCAATGCCGTGCCCGCGGTGGTTGCCGCCGAGCCGGGCATCGTGACGCTGGCCGACTTGCCGCCGGTCACCGGCCGGTTCTCCGCTTCCTGAGGGGATTGCCTCATCTCGGTGAGTCGCCGGTTTGCGGGCTTATAGCCGGGTAGCTTTCCGCGCTATGCACATTCCGCGCCGAAATTTCATCGCCGGTCTCGGCGGAGTGGCGGTGGCAACACCTCTGCTCGTCTCGTGCTTGCGTACCGATAGCCCACAAGGCGACCGCGACGACCACAACGGCGGCACCCCTGCCTCGCCGTCGAAATCCCCGATCCCACCTCCGGTGATTGGCGAACCGGGAAGTCTGCTCAGCCAGGAACCGGTAGACACCGCGATCAAGGGCGCCCGGGCCTGGCGCATCCGGTACATCTCCCGCGACGTCAACGACGTCGGCCACGAATCCAGCGGCCTGGTAATCGCCCCGGCCGGCGGCGGCGGCGATCGGCCGCTGCTGACCTGGTGCCACGGCACCACCGGCCTGGGGGACGCCGCCTGCCCGTCGGCGCAGCCCGACCCGGTCCGCGAACTGATCACCTACTTCGAACCGCAGGCCACCCAGCAGATCGACTACGGGGTGCCCGGCCTGCAGGGGTTCATCGACGACGGCTGGGTGGTGTGCGCGACCGACTACCAGGGCCTCGGAACACCGGGGATGCATCAGTACACCGTCAACATCACCAATGCCCGAGACGGGCTGTACATCGCGCACGCGGCACGCAAACTCGACACCCGCGCCGGAACCACGCTGGGGTGCGCCGGCTGGTCACAGGGCGGCGGTGCGTCAGCGGCCCTGGCCGAACTCGCGAGGGCAGATTACGGCGATCTCAAACTGATCGGCACCGTGGCGATGTCGCCGGGGGTGAGCAAGATCGGCCTGGAGATCCCCTCCGGGATGACCGCCGCGCTCAGCGGAGCGTCGGTCGCCCCGGACTCCCATCTGGTGATGATGCTGGCGGGCATCCAGGCGGCGAATCCCTCGAAATTGAAACTGTCAGAAGCATTCTCGTCGCTGGGCGTCGACATCATCGAAACCGCCTGGAACATTCAGCCGGTACACCACCTCAACGACACCGTCGCCCGGATGTTCCGGCTCAAGGGCGCGGTGCTCAACCCCAAACCGCCGAACTTCGACGCCTGGAAGGCCGCTATCGTCGCGAGCTCGGCGGCGCAACGCAAACCCGTTGCGCCCGTTCTGGTGTGCATCGACTCGTTCGACGGTGGGACGGTGATCCCCGTGGCCTGGCAGACCGGCTATGTGGACGCGGTGAAGAGCTTCGGTGGCATCGTCGACGTCCGCGATTACCCGCTGGACGACCACTTCTCGCTGCCACAAAGTTGTGTCTCCGACGCCCGGGCCTGGCTGAACGGGTTGCGCGGCTGACGCTATGGGGCCAGCGCGACCACCGTGCCGACGGCACCCGGTCCGAGGTGCACCCCGAGCACCGGCCCGAGGTCTGTGACGACCGCGGCGCCGCACGCCGGCAACGCGCTCTCCAGGGTGGCCGCGACCTCGGCCGCGCCTCCCGGGTTGTCGACATGATGCACCGCCATTGCGGCACGGCCCTCCCCGACCACCTCGAGCACCTGCTCGATCATGGCCGCCGTGGCTCTGGATGCGGTGCGGACCCGTTGCACCAGCACCAGCTGTCCCTGTTCGTCGATGCGTAGCAGAGGCTTGAGGGACAGCGCGGTGCCCAGCCAGGAGGCGGCGGTGCCGATCCGGCCGCTGCGGCGTAGGTTGTCCAACCGGTGCACGACGATGTAGGCGTGGACCCCGCGAACGGCTGATTCCGTCTGCGCCACAACCTCGTTCAGGTCGGCCCCGCTGCTGGCCGATCGGGCGGCGGCCAGTGCGACGAAGCCGGTGCCCATCGCCGCCGACTTCGAGTCAACCACCCGCACCAGGCCGCCGAACTCGCCCGCCGCGTGTTCGGCGGCGCCGAGCGTGCTCGACAGAGCTTTCCCGAGATATGCACGGCCACCACGCCGTCACCGCCACTGTCCAGCAGGGCCTGCCGGTATACCGCGCCGAGTTCGGCCGGGGTGGCGCCCGCGGTGGTGACGTGTCCGCGCGTGTACAGATCGTCGGGAACCGGGTCAACGCCGTCGCGCAGATCATGGCCGTCGACCAGGATGTGCAGCGGCACCACCCGGATACCCCACCTCTGCACCTCCGGCACCGGGAGCCGGGCCGACGAGTCGGTCACCACGACGACCGCCATCGGTCAGTCGCGGGGTTTCTCTTGCGGCACCCCTGCCTCGGCGAGCGCCTTGAGCATCAACTCGGCGACGGCCTCGTGCGCCTCGAAATTCCAGTGGATCCCGTCCGGATTGCCGCGGCCGGCCAGGATCTCCTCGGCCACAGCTTCTTTGAGGTCCACCAGCGGAATGTCATGCTCGGAGGCCCAGTCGGTGATCGCGGTGACGGTTCCCGGCCGGCCGTGGTGGGCGTGGCCGTAGGTGGCGGCGATGTGCACCGACGGCAGCGACGCGACGATCGGAATCCCCGGCCGGTTGAAGTCGATCGCGCCACGGGTCATCTCGAGATACTCGACGGTCAGGTGCGGCGGCAGCGCCGAACGCGCCACCGGCGAGAACCGCGGCTGCACCCAGCCGTAGCCGTCGCGCACCCACCGGCGCAACCACGGTGGCCGGACGTAGCGGATCAGTTCGCGCATCGCCGTGGGCAGCGGCGACGGCAGCGAATCCATCCCGCTGGTCGCGAAGATCACCGCGCCGGCGCGCGGCAGCGCCGCCCAGGACCGCGGGTCCTGGGTGGCCGCCCACCAGACGTCACGCGACGTCCAGCCGATCCGGCCGATCAGCTCTAGTTCCCAACCCAGTTGCGCGGCAACGATATTGGGCCAGATCCGCGGGTCATCGGCGGGCAGTCCACCCTGCGGACCGTAATAGGACAGCGAGTCGGCGAAGACGAGCAGGTGGGCGACCCCGGGACGGTCCGGCTCAGAGGACATCGTTGGCGACCTGGGCCGAGGCGTTCCAGACGTCGAGGCGCCAGCGCATGTCCGCAAGTACGGCGTCGGACGGCCCGTGCCCGGACAGCTGCACCCAGCTGGCGTTGCCCATTCCGCCGAGCACCGGCCAGTTGTCCACCGGCAGGCCCAGCAGTGCCGCGGTCAGGGCGGCGATCAGGCCGCCGTGGGCCACCAGCACCACCGGGCGCTCGGGTTCGTCGATCCCCCACTCCGGCTCGCCGGCCAGCGAGTTCGGCAACCAGCGGCAGGCTGCGGTCGGCGACGTCGATGCGGCTCTCGCCGCCGTGCGGCGCCCAGGTGGCGTCGTCGCGCCACGCCAGCCGCGCACCCGGGGCGCCGGCGTCGACCTGGCGTGGGTCAGGCCCTGCCAGTCCCCCAGATGGGTTTCGCGCAGCCGGGTGTCCACCTGCGACCCGCAGACCGGTGCGCTCCCCCAGCGCCACGGCGGTGTCGTAGGCGCGGCGCAGATCCGAGGAGACGATCAGCAGCGGCTGGCGCTTGGCCAGCACCTCGGCGGCGGCCACCGCCTGCGCGCGGCCGAGGTCGGTCAGGTCGGTGTCGAGTTGGCCCTGCATCCGGCTGTCGGCGTTGTACTCGGTCTGGCCGTGGCGCAGCATCACCAGCCGGCGCACCCTCACGTCGACTCCTGCGCGTCGACGTCCACGTCGTCCAGCTCGACCTCGACCAGCGGGCAGTCCCGCCACAGCCGGTCCAGCGCATAGAAGTTGCGCTCGTCCTGATGCTGGATGTGCACGACGATGTCGACGTAGTCCAGCAGCACCCAGCGGCCTTCCCGGGTGCCCTCGCGGCGCGCCGGCTTGTACCCGGCCACGCGCATCTTCTCCTCGACCTCGTCGACGATCGCGTTGACCTGCCGCTCGTTGGACGCCGAGGCGATCACGAAGCAGTCGGTGATCACCAGCTGACCCGAGACGTCGATGACGACGACGTCCTGGGCGAGCTTGGCGGCGGCGGCGCGCGCCGCGACGGTGGCCATCGCGATGGCTTCGGCTGTCGCGGTCACTCGGGTACCTTCCTCGAGAGTCACGGCCGGCCATCCGGCCGATCGGTGCCCGAGCTGTGCGGTAGAGGCCCGCGCTTGGAGACGTACTGCACGACGCCGTCGGGCACCAGGTACCAGATCGGCCGGGCCTGCGCGGCGCGGGCGACGGCAGTCGGTGGACGAGATCGCCAGCGCCGGGACCTCCACCAGGGTCAGCGCGTCCTCGGGCAGCTCGACCGAACGCGCCGACGATGTGCTGGCCGTTGAGCTCGTAGCCGGGCCGGCTGACGCCGACGAACTTCGCCAGGGCGAACAGCTCCTCCCAGTTCTGCCAGGACAGGATCGAGGCCAGCGCGTCGGCGCCGGTGATGAAGTACAGATCGGCTGTCGGGGTTGAGCGCACTGCAGGTCGCGCAGGGTGTCGTTGGTGTAGGTGGCGCCGCCCCGGTCGATGTCGACCCGGCTGACCGAGAACCGGGGGTTGGACGCGGTGGCGATGACCGTCATCAGGTAGCGGTCCTCGGCCGGGGTGACGTCCGGCGACTTCTGCCATGGCTGGCCGGTGGGCACGAACACCACTTCGTCGAGGTCGAACTGGTCGGCCACCTCGCTGGCGGCGACCA
This sequence comes from uncultured Actinomycetota bacterium, assembly GCA_963753095.1. GTDB lineage: Bacteria > Actinomycetota > Actinomycetes > Mycobacteriales > Mycobacteriaceae > Mycobacterium. The sequence goes on along the minus strand of CAVWBC010000001.1, from coordinate 42,694 downwards.
GGTGGCCGTTGTGGATGGGATCGAACGTCCCACCCATCACACCGAGCCTGCGCCGCGCCGAGGAAACCACGATTGGCCAGCTTACTGGCAGCGCATCGGCGGCTACACCGGCAGAAGCTGGTCGATCACCGCGGCCAGCTGCTTGGCCGACCGGCACTCGTGCATGGTGATGACGTCTTCGTAGCGCGGCACCGCCGAGTCCCCGCTGCCCCACAGGTGCTTGGGCTCGGGGTTGAGCCAGTGCGCATGCCGGCTGGCGCTGACCATGTGCGTCAGCACGTCGACGGCCGGGTTGCGGTAGTTGGTGCGCCCGTCGCCGAGCACCAGCAGCGAGCTGCGCGGCGAGAGCACGTTGTGGAAGTTCTCGGTGAACGACACGAACGCGTTGCCGTAGTCGGAGTGGCCGTCGCGGGTGTAGACCCCGGCCTCCCGGGTGATGCGCTGGATCGCGACCGCCAGGTCGGCGTCGGGCCCGAACAGATGGGTCACCTCGTCGGTGGTGTCGATGAAGGCGAACACCCGCACTCGGGAGAACTGCTGGCGCAGCGCGTGCACGAGCAGCAGCGTGAAGTGGCTGAATCCGGCCACCGAGCCGGACACGTCGCACAGCACCACCAGTTCCGGACGGGCCGGTCGCGGCTTGCGCAGCACCACGTCGATCGGCACCCCGCCGGTCGACATCGACTTGCGCAGTGTCTTGCGCAGGTCGATCGAGCCGGCCCGGGCCCGTCGCCGCCGCGCCGCCAGCCGGGTGGCCAGCGTGCGCGCCAACGGCGCGACCACGCGGCGCATCTGGCGCAGCTGGTCGCCGGAGGCGCGCAGGAACTCGACGTTCTCGGCCAGCTGCGGGATGCCGTACATCTGTACGTGGTCGCGGCCCAGCTGTTCGGCGGTGCGCCGCTTGGTCTCGCTTTCCACCATCTGGCGCAGCTGGTTGATCTTCTGCGCCGCAACGGCTTTGGCGATCTGCTCTTGGGTGGGTGTGGGCTCGTCGTCGTAGGGGGCCAACAGTCCGGCCAGCAGCCGGCCCTCCAGTTCGTCCAGCCCCATCGCCTTGAGCGCCTGATACGACGAGTACGACGGGCCGCGACTGGAGGTGTAGCGGCCGTAGGCCTCGACGATCTGGGCGATCATGGCCACCAGACGTTCGTCCATCTCCCCGATGTCGGGGTTGTCGGCGAGCAGGTCGAGCAGCATCGCCCGCATCGCCTCGACGTCCTCGGGCGGCAGTCCCTGCAGCGCATCCGGGTCGGCGTCCTCGTCGACCAGGACGGTGCGCCCGCCGAGAGCCGCGGGCCACCACAGGTCGAACATCGCGTCGTAGGTCTGGCGGTGGTCGGCCCGGCGCAGTACCGCGCAGGCCATGCCCTCGCGCAGCGCTTCGCGGTCGCCGAGTCCCAGCACGGTGAGAACCCGGCCGGCGTCGACGGTCTCCGACGGCCCGACCGAGATCCCTTGGGCGCGCAGCGCTTCGACGAAGCCGACCAGATGGCCGGGCAGGCCGTGCGGGGCCAGCGGCTGAGAGGGGCGCACCCGGCGAACGGCCATCGCAGCTCCTAGTTCAGCCGGAGCTCGCCGGCGGCGCGCTGCTGGTCGGACTGGTGCTTGAGCACCACGCCCAGCGTCGCGGCGATGGTGGCGTCGTCGATGGTGTCCAGTCCCAGCGCCAGCACGGTGCGCGCCCCAGTCGATGGTCTCGGCCACCGACGGCAGCTTCTTGAGCTGCATGCCGCGCAGCACGCCGATGATGCGGACCAGTTCGGCGGCCAGCGACTCGGGCAACTCGGGCACCCGGGACAGCAGGATGCGCCGCTCCAGGTCGGCGTCGGGGAAGTCGATGTGCAGGAACAGGCAGCGACGTTTGAGCGCCTCGGACAGCTCGCGGGTGGCGTTGGAGGTCAGCACCACGAACGGCGTCCGGGTGGCGGTGATGGTGCCCAGTTCCGGGATGGTGACGGCGAAGTCGCTGAGCACCTCCAGCAGCAGGCCCTCGATCTCGATGTCGGCCTTGTCGGTCTCGTCGATCAGCAGCACGGTGGGTTCGGTGCGCCGGATCGCGGTCAGCAGCGGCCGTGACAGCAGGAACTCCTCGCTGAAGACGTCGTCCTTGGTGTGCTTCCAGTCGTGGTCCTTACCGGTAGCCGACTGGATGCGCAGGATCTGCTTGGCGTGGTTCCACTCGTACAGCGCCCGGGCCTCGTCGACGCCCTCGTAGCACTGCAGCCGCACCAGTCCCGAGCCGGTGGCCTGGGCCACCGCGCGGGCCAGTTCGGTCTTGCCGACACCGGCGGGGCCCTCGACCAGCAGCGGCTTGCCCAGCCGGTCGGCGAGGAACACCGCGGTGGCCGTGGCCGTGTCGGGCAGGTAGCCCGTCTCGGCCAGGCGCCGTGCGACGTCGTCGATGTCGGCGAACAGCGGCGCGGGGCGCGCCGGGGTCTCAGTCACGAGTGTCTCCTGTCGTTGCTCAGGCCGGTCGGATGTGGCCGTCTCCCCAGACGATCCACTTGGTCGAGGTCAGTTCGGGCAGACCCATCGGGCCGCGGGCATGCAGCTTCTGGGTGGAGATGCCGATCTCGGCGCCGAATCCGAACTGCTCACCGTCGGTGAACGCGGTCGAGGCGTTGACCATCACCGCGGCGGCGTCGACGCGTTCGGTGAATCGTTGCGCCGCAGCCAGATTGGTGGTGACGATGGCCTCGGTGTGGCCGGTGCCGTAGGTGTTGATGTGCTCGATCGCGGCATCGAGTCCGGTCGACGACGGAGACGGCGATGTCCATCGACAGGAACTCGCGCCCGCAGTTCGTCCTCGGTCGGGTTGTCGTGGACGGTGACACCGGCATCGCTGCAGCGCACCGGTGAGGCGGGGCAGCGCGGTGTCGGCGATGGCGGCGTCGATCAGCAGTGTCTCGGCGGCGTTGCAGACGCTGGGCCGACGGGTCTTGGCGTTCACCACGATTGCCTCGGCGACATCGAGGTCAGCGGCCGCATGCACGTAGACATGGCAGTTGCCCACGCCGGTCTCGATGGTGGGCACCGTGGCGTCGCGCACGACGGCGTCGATCAGGCCGGCGCCGCCACGTGGGATGACTACGTCGACCAGGCCGCGGGCCTGGATCAGGTGGGTGACGCTGGAGCGATCGGCGCTCGGCAGCAGCTGTACCGCGTCTTCGGGCAAGCCCTCGCCGAGCATCGCCCCGCGCAGCACCAGCACCAGTTCGGCGTTGGATTTCGCCGCCGACGAGCTGCCCGCGCAACAGCACCGCGTTACCGGATTTCAGCGTCAGCCCGAAAGCATCGACGGTGACGTTGGGCCGGCCCTCGTAGACGATGCCGATGACGCCGAGCGGAACCCGCTGCTGACGCAGCTGCAAGCCGTTGGGCAGCGTGCGACCGCTCAGAACCTCACCGATCGGGTCGGGCAGTCCGGCGACCTGGCGCAGGCCGGCGGCGATGCCGTCGACGCGCTGCGGGTTGAGGGCGAGACGGTCCAGCATCGCCTCGGCCGTGCCGGCGGCTCGGGCGGCCTCGACGTCCTCGGCGTTGGCGGCCAGGAGCTGGTGGGTGTGGGCCAGCACCGCATCGGCGGCGGCGTGCAGAGCCCGGTTCTTCGCCGTCGTGGTCAGCGAACCCAGAGTGCGCGCGGCGAGCCGGGCCCGACGCGCCGCATCGTGCACCTGACCCTTCACATCCTCAATTGGGGGTGCCTGCACACTCATCACCCCAGCGTATCGGTCTCCCCACCAACCGGCAGGTGGGGAGGGCACCTAATAGCTGCCTGCGGCCCACATTCCGTCCGGATAGGGCGGCACCCGGCCCGCGTACACCCCATCGGTGAACGTGCACAGCGTGTCCGAGATCGTGCCTGCGTTCGCCAGAGTTGTCACGTCGGCGCCGCGCCCCGAGACCCGGGCGACGACGGCCTGCCAGAAGTACGTGATGCCACCGTGCTCGTACCAGACGAACCAGTCGTCGCCGACGTGCCCTGCGCGGATCATGCGCTTGAACGGCAGCGACGGATCGGTGACCGCGTCACCGCTGCTGAACGGTGCGCCGACGTCGGCGATCGGCGAGATCAGGGTGCGCAGCGCCACCGGCAGTTGGGTCACGCTGGACACTTCCGCGACGGGCGCGGTCAGCGTGCAGTGCGTGTTGGGGGCCGCGGTGGCCGGTGACGCCGTCACCAGCGCCGCGGCGAGAACGACTGCGCCCAGCACCAGGGTCTTCATGGTTCCTCGAGGGTAGCTTTGCGCACATGTCTCCGGCAGCGTTCGAGTCGGTTGGTGGTCAGCGCCGCACCCGGCTCTGCGTGGTCGGCAGCGTCAACGTCGATCAGTTCTTCACCGTCGGGGCGCTGCCCTCGCCGGGCGAGACCGTTCTGGCATCGGGCGTGACCAGCGCGCCCGGCGGCAAGGGCGGCAATCAGGCGATCGCCGCCGCGCGGGCGGGCGCCGACGTGCAGTTCGTGGGTGCCGTCGGGGCTGACGCGGCCGGCGCCGGGCTGCGCCGGCACCTGATCGACAACGGCGTCGGCGTCGACGGCCTCGAGGAGTTGCCCGGGCCCAGCGGCAGCGCCGTCATCATGGTCGACTCCGCCGGGGAGAACCTGATCGTCGTGGCCCCCGGCGCCAACGGTCACCTGACCCTGGCCGCCGTGGCGGCGCGCTCGGTGATCGCAGACTGCGACGTTCTGCTGCTGCAGCTGGAGATTCCCGTCGCGACGGCGGTGGCCGCCGCCCGCGAGGCTCGCTCGGTGGGCGCGACGGTGATCGTCAACGCCTCACCGGCCGGTCCCGACGGACCCGGGCTGGCCGAGCTGGCGGTGGTGACCGACGTGATCGTCGTCAACGAGGCCGAGGAGTCGCACTGGCGCCACCCGGCCGCGCACCTCGTCGTCACCCGAGGTGCGCGCGGCGCAAGGTACCGGGGCGCCGAGGCGGGATTCGACGTGGCCGCTCCGGCGGTGGAACCGGTCGACACCACCGGCGCCGGGGACGTCTTCGCCGGTGTCCTGGCCGCCTGCTGGCCCGGCGGCCGGGAGCGCGCCGTGCGCCGCGCCACCGCGGCGGGTGCGCTGGCGACTCTCGTTCCCGGCGCCGGTGACTGCGCGCCGTCCGCCGAGGCGATCGACGACGCCCTCAGCCGTTACTGAACCGCCTACGGTTGCGGCGATAGTGTGCAGTCGATGACGACGACCGATACTCCCCGACCGCCCGAGGGTGACTGGCTGGGCACGCCGTTTCTGAAGTTCACCCGAGAAGGGCCGTTCGGTGTCTGCACGCTGGACCGGCCCGAGGCCCGCAACGCGATGACGCCGGCGATGTACTTCGGGATCAAGTACGCGGTCAACCACGTGGGCTCCGACCCCGACCTGGCCGGCCTGCTCATCACCGGCTCGGGTGACACTTTCGCGCCCGGCGGCGACATGGGCGGCGGGGGCGTGGACAACTGGCTGACCTTCGGCTCGGCCCTCGGCATGGACGCGTTGCCGTTCGACACCCTGCGCCAGTCCGCCAAGCCCGTGGTCGCCGCGGTCAACGGGTTGTGTCAGGGCGGTGGCCTGCAGATCTCGCTGTGCGCCGACATGGCCGTGGTGAGCGAGCGCGCCACGTTCCGGGTGCCCGAGTTGTACCGCGGCATCGCCGACACCTACTACAGCCAGATGCTGGCCCGGCTGATCGGCCCGGTCCGCACCCGCGATCTGATGTTCACCGGGCGCACCCTGTCCGCCGAGGAGGCTCTGGACTGGGGCATGGTGGCGCGGGTCGTGCCGCATGCCGACCTGATGGAGGCGGCCCGGGAGGTGCTGGCCCAGTGCTGTCGCACCGCGCCGGGCGCCCGCTCGGTGGTCAAGTCCAGTCTCGACGCCTACCTGGGGCTCTACGACCGGATCGGCATGCAGCGCAGTCTGGGCTCCGCGGAGTCGATCGAGGGCTTCATGGCGTTCAAGGAACGCCGCTCGCCGGACTGGGTGCATCCCGACTTGCGGATCGACGGCAGGTTGTAACGCGCCACATGTCCGCCCCGCTGACCGAAGCACGTCGCGCCGCCCTGTCGCGCCGGATCCGGCTGCTGGTGGCGGCGACCATCAGCTACAACGTCATCGAGGCGGCCGTCGCGCTCACCGAGGGCACGCGGGTCTCCTCGACCGCGCTGGTCGGGTTCGGTCTGGACTCTCTGATCGAGGTGTCCTCAGCCGCGGCGATCGCGTGGCAGTTCGCCGCACCCGATCCGGAGACCCGGGAGAAGGCCGCGCTGCGGTTCGTCGCGCTGTCGTTCTTCGCGCTGGCCATCTACGTCACCGTCGACTCGGTGCTGTCCCTGTTCGGGGTCAAAGAGGCCCAGCACTCGCCGATCGGAATCACGCTGGCCGCCGTGAGTCTGGTCGTGATGCCGGTGCTCTCGCTGGCCCAGCGCCGCACCGGGCGTGAATTGGGTTCGCGCTCAGCGGTTGCCGACTCCAAGCAGACGTTGTTGTGCACGTACCTTTCGGCGGTGCTGCTGGCGGGCCTGCTGCTGAACTCGTTGTTCGGCTGGTCCTGGGCGGATCCGGTCGCCGCGTTGGTGATCGCCGGTGTCGCGGTGCGCGAGGGCCGCGAGGCCTGGCGCGGGGATGCGTGCTGCGGCTAGCAGATCAGCGCTCGGGCACTTCCCGCTCGATCTCGGCCAGCCAGATCTTCGCCGACATGTCCGACGGTGCCCGCCAGTCGCCGCGCGGCGAGAGCGACCCGCCGTGGGACACCTTCGGTCCGTTGGGCAGCGCCGAGCGCTTGAACTGGCTGAACGAATAGAACCGCTGGGCGAACACCTGCAGCCAGTGCCGAATGTCGCTGAGCGAGTAGACCGGTCGCTTGCCCTCGGGGAAACCCGGTGGCCAGTTGCCGCGGTCGGGATCGCTCCAGGCATGCCAGGCCAGGAACGCGATCTTCGACGGGCGGAACCCGTAGCGCAGAACCTGGAACAGCGAGAAGTCCTGCAGAGAGTACGGACCGACCTTGGCCTCGCTGCTCTGAATCTCCTCGTCCTCGCCGGTGGGCACGAGTTCCGGGGTGATCTCGGTGTCGAGCACCGACTGGAGGATCTCCCCGACCTCCTCGTCGAACTCGCCGGAGCCGATGACCCATCGGATCAGATGCTGGATAAGGGTTTTCGGCACCCCACCGTTGACGTTGTAGTGCGACATCTGGTCGCCCACACCGTAGGTGGACCAGCCCAGCGCCAACTCGGACAGGTCACCGGTGCCCAGCACGATGCCGCCACGCTGGTTGGCGATGCGGAACAGGTAGTCGGTGCGCAGACCGGCCTGCACGTTCTCGAAGGTGACGTCGTAGACCTTCTCGCCGCGGGAGAACGGATGTCCGATCTCGGTCAGCATCAACTCCGCTGTCGAGCGGATGTCGATCTCGGCGAAGGTCACGCCCGAGGGCTTCGGAGAGCTTGATGGCGTTGCCCTTGGTGCGTTCCCCGGTGGCGAAGCCGGGCAATGTGAACGCGAGAATGTCGCTGCGCGGCCGGCCTTCCCGGTCCATCGCCCTGGCCGCCACGATCAGGGCGTGCGTCGAGTCCAGACCGCCGGAGACGCCGATGACGACCTTCGGGTAGTTCAGCGCGCGCAGCCGTTGCTCGAGGCCCGCCACCTGGATGTTGTACCCCTCGTAGCAGTCCTGCTCCAACCGCTGCGGGTCGCTGGGCACGAACGGGAACCGCTCGACGTCGCGCAGCAGCCCGATGTCGCCGGCAGGCGGATCAAGCTGAAAGTCGATGCGGCGGAACGCGTTCAGCGCCCGCCTGGTGGTGTCTGCGGTTGTCGTCGAAGGTGCCCATCCGCAGCCGCTCGGCACGCAACAGGTCGAGGTCGACGTCGGCGACCGAGCGGCGTTCGTCCTGCGGGAAACGCTCCGACTCGGCCAGCAGCCGGCCGTTCTCGTAGATCATCGTCTGGCCGTCCCAGGCCAGGTCGGTGGTCGACTCCCCTTGGCCCGCCGCGGCGTAGAGGTACGCCGCCAGGCAGCGTGCCGAGGCCGAGCGTGCCAGCAGCTTGCGGTCTTCGGCGCGCCCGATCGTGATGGGACTGCCCGACAGGTTGGCCAGCACCGTGGCACCGGCCAGCGCGGCCTGCGCGCTCGGCGGTATCGGGACGAACATGTCCTCGCAGATCTCCACGTGCAGCACCAGGCCGGGCACGTCGGTCGGCGCTGAACAGCAGATCGGGACCGAACGGCACCTCGGCACCCGGCCGATTCTCTTCGCGCGAGCGCTCATCGCCGATCCGGATGGTGCCGTGCAGATCGTCGCCCGGTGCGACCTGGCGGCGCTCGTAGAACTCGCGGTAGGTCGGCAGGTAGGACTTCGGGGCCACGCCGAGCACCGCGCCGCGATGGATCACCACGGCGGTGTTGTAGATCCGGTGCAGGTAGCGCAGCGGGGCACCCACGACGAGCACCGGCAACAGGTCGGCCGAGGCGGCGACGACGTCGAGCAGTGCGTCCTCGACCGCGTCCAGCAGGCTGTCCTGCAGCAGGATGTCCTCGATCGAGTAGCCCGACAGCGTCAGCTCCGGGAACACCGCGACCGCGACCCCGTCGTCGTGGCAGTCCCGTGCCATCCGCAACACCGACGCGGCGTTGGCGGCGGGGTCCGCCAGCACCGTGTGGTGCGTGCAGGCGGCCACCCGCACGAATCCGTGCCGGTAGGCGGAGTAGAAATCCATGCCTCATTGTCGCCCGCGGCCCACCCGGGCAAGCCGGCAACCTCCCCAAACGCGTGTCCGGACGCGGCGACGGGGTATCTTCTCGGAAATATGACATAGTCCGACTAGTGCTTCTGGTTAAATTGGCATTAGCGCTGGTGCCATGAAATCTGTCACGAGCACTGAGGCCAAAGCCAAACTCAACGCGATTCTCGCAGAGGTCGAACGCACCGGCCGCGTCGGTGACGATCACAAACCACGGGCGGGCGGTGGCAGTCTTGGTGCCCGCCGAGCCTCGCCCGCGCCGGTTCGGCCAACTGCCGGCGCTGACCGTTCCGGATGACTTTGACGAGCCACTTCCCGACTCTGAAATTGCCGCCTGGGAGGGCAATTCGTGACCAGCGGGATCATCCGTCCGCGATCACCGCGATCCTGCTGGATACCAATGCCTTGCTCTGGCTGGTGACCGCGCCCGAGAAGGTTTCACAGTCGGCTCGGCGGGTTCTCTCCGAGTCGCAGACGGAGATTCTGGTATCGGCGGCGTCGGCGTGGGAAATTGCGATCAAGTCACGCCTGGGACGTCTGGACGGCGATCCGCTGCTGTCCGCGTGGTCGGACATCATTGCCGACATGACCGCCTCCGAGTTGCCGATCGACGCAGCCGACGCCATCCTCGCCGGCCGCCTCCCGTGGGATCACAAGGACCCCTTCGACCGGATCATCGTGGCCCAGGCCGCACGGCGAAACCTCACCATCGCCACCAGCGATAGCCAGATCATCCATGCGGCCCTCACGCCGACGATGAAGGTTTGACATCCGCCGCGCGGTAACGACGCCACGTATGGCCGCGATGAACTGCGCAGTACTCCAACCACATCGGTACCAACTGCCGCGGAGGGCGCGTGCGACTTCGATCCAACGCTTTTCGCGGCCTGCTCTCGGTCGTCGTCGCCGCCGTGCTGGGTGGTGGTCATCCCGCCGGTCTCGCAGGCCGAGCCGCGCCCCCGCCGCCGCCAAGGACTTCTCGAAGCCGGCCATCGTGGTCCTGGGTTACGGCCTCAACCCCGACGGCACGATGCGGACCATCCTGCGCCGCCGGGTACTGACCGGACTTGCGGTCGCGCAATTCTTCCCGCAGTCACCCATCATCGTGACCGGGGGCAACCCGCAGAACGGTAGAACCGAAGCCGGGCAGATGCACCGGATGTTGCGGATTCTCGGTTTCCCCGACGACCGGATCATCGTCGAGGACCGGGCCAACAGCACCGTGCAGAACGCGGCATTCTCGGTACCGCTGGCCAAACAAGCCGACACCTCGGGCATCATCCTGGTCACCTCCACGACGCACCAGGACCGGGCCGACGGCAATTTCGTCGACGCCGGCGCGAATCTTCTGGCGACGGTGAGCTACCCGGACGGAGATCCGTCGGTCAACGTCGCCCAGTTCGCCCATGACGCCATCAGCCCGTTCACCAATCTCGGCTGAGACGTCTAAGCCTACTCTGAGAAGGGTGGAAGCCCCCGAACTCGTCGCCCTGCTGACCGGACGGCGGGTGGCGGTGCTCACCGGGGCCGGGATCTCCACCGACTCCGGCATCCCCGACTACCGGGGACCCGACTCCCCGCCGGCCAACCCGATGACGATCCGGCAGTTCACCTCCAGCCGTGAGTTCCGGCAGCGCTACTGGGCCCGCAATCACCTCGGCTGGCGCCACATGGCCCAGACCATGCCCAACGCCGGCCACCGCGCGTTGGCGACGTTGGAACGTGCCGGGGTGGTCACCGGGGTGATCACCCAGAACGTCGACCTGCTGCACACCAAGGCGGGCAGCCGCAACGTCGTCAACCTGCACGGCACCTACGCCCAGGTGATCTGCCTGGACTGCGGCCACACCCTGTCCCGGGCGGCGTTGGCCGAGCAGCTGGAGGCCGCCAACCCCGGCTTCGCCGAGCGTGCCGAGCAGTTGGGCGGGCTCGCGGTGGCCCCCGATGCCGACGCCGTGGTGTCCGACACCGACTCGTTCCGCTTCGTCGACTGTCCGGCGTGCGCGGGCATGCTCAAGCCGGACATCGTGTACTTCGGCGAGAGTGTTCGTAAAGAGGTTGTCGCGCAGTCCTATTCACTGGTCGAACAGTCCGATGCCCTACTCGTGGCGGGGTCGTCGCTGACGGTGTTCTCGGGCTACCGCTTCGTCCGGCACGCCGCTGCGCTGGGCATGCCGATCGCGATCGTCAACCGGGGGCCCACCCGCGGCGACGACCTGGCGACGGTGAAGGTGGACAACGGTTGTTCGCCGATGCTGGCGCTGCTCGCCGACGAGCTGGCCGGCCGCATATCGGCATGAGAGGCTCTGTACCCGTGCCAGCCGATGCCGATATCGACGAGGAGGTCGGCCGGCTTGCGGCCCTGCTGAAGCGGGTGCGCCCGCCCGAAGGCCCGATCACCGAACGATGGGCGCTGGGCATCGGTGACATCGTCGCCGACACCACTCGGCTGCCCCGACGGCTGCGGGGCGCCGTCGGATTCCTGAACCGCTTCGGCGGAGTCGCCATCAGCCCGGACGCGCTCGAGTTCGACGGCGACGACGTGAAGTGGCCGAAGGTCGCCGAGATCAATACCCGCAACCTCGTCGAGTACCTGCTCTCGGGCGCGGTCGAGAAACAGGTGGACCGGCTGCCGGTGCCCTGGTTTCCCGGCCGCGGCAAGCTGCTCGGTCTGGCGTCGGCGGCGGTGCTGACCCTGCTGATGGCCACGGCCAGGCAGCAGATCGAGGACCATGCCGACGTCCGGATTCCCGCCGAGGTGCACTACCGCGGGCTGATCCGGCGCGACAAGGTGCTCTCCCCCGGCGTGATCTCGACGCTGATACTCGCCGATCCCGCAGTGAGCGCCTGCGTCATCGCGACCGCGGAGGCCAACGGCGTCACCGTCCGCAATCCGGCGGACGACCCGATGGACGCCGCGGGCGAACGCGCCGAACAGTTGAAGGCCAAGCTGGCCGCGTTGGAGAAGCGGGTCGGCGCGCTGCTACACCGCTAGACGGCCACCAGGTCGTCGGCGTGCACCGCGGGACGGCGCATCTCGGGCGGCAGCTCGGTGGTGGACCGCCCGATCATCGTCGCCAGCTCCGTCGCGTCATAGGCCACCACACCGCGGGCGACCATCTCGGCGTCGGGCCCGCGCAACTCCACGACGTCACCGCCGAAGAACCGCCCGGACACCCCGGTGATCCCCGCCGCCAGCAGGGAGCGGCGTTGACCCAGGACCGCCCGCACCGCGCCGCCGTCCAGGGTCAGCGCACCAGCGGCCTCGGCCGCGTAGCGGACCCAGAACTTCCGTGCCGACATCCGGTCCGGGCGGGGCGCGAAGACGGTGCCGACCGACGCATCGGTCAGGGCGGCGCCGGCGTCCGTGGCGGCAGCCAGCAGCACCGGCACGCCGGCGTCGGCGGCCAGCAGCGCCGAGGACAGCTTCGATGCCATCCCGCCGGTACCCAGCCTGCTGCCCTGCCCGGCCACCACCCCGTCGAGATCGTCGGGGCCGGCCACCTCGGCGATGAAGCGCGCATCACCCTTGCGGGGATCGGCGTCGTACAACCCGTCGATGTCGGACAGCAGCACCAGCGCATCCGCACCGACCAGGTGGGCCACCAGCGCCGAAAGCCGGTCGTTGTCACCGAAGCGGATCTCGTTGGTGGCCACCGTGTCGTTCTCGTTGACGATCGCCACCGCATGCAGCGCCCGCAGCCGGTCCAGGGTGCGCTGGGCGTTGGTGTGTTGCACGCGCATCGAGATGTCGTGAGCGGTCAGCAACACCTGGCCCACGGTGCGGTCGTAGCGACCGAACGCGGCGCTCCAGGCGTTGACCAGCGCCACCTGCCCCACACTGGCCGCGGCCTGCTTGGTCGCCAGGTCGGTGGGACGGCGAGTCAGCCCCAGCGGTTCGATGCCCGCCGCGATCGCACCGGAGGAGACGATGACGACGTCGGAGCCCGCCTTCATCCGGGACTCGATGGCGTCGGCGAGGGCGGCCAGTCGGCCCGCGTCGAACAAGCCGGACTTGGTGGTCAGCGCGGTGGTGCCGATCTTGACCACGACGCTGCGCGCGGTGCGGATCGCCTCCCGGTAGGTACTGCTCACGTCTCTTCGCCGTGTTCACGGCGCTGGCGGCGCAGTTCCTTGCGCTCGGCAGCGCCGATTCGATCGTTCTGCTCCAGCCGTGCGTCGGTGCCCCGTCCCGTCGGCGTCACGTCGACACCGGCCGGCGTCTGCGGCTGCCATTCGAACGTCATGTCGCCGATGGTGACCGCGCACCCGGGTTTGGCACCGCGTTTGAACAACGCGTCCTCGACACCGAGGCGGGCCAGCCGGTCACCGAGGTAGCCGACCGCCTCGTCGTTGTCGAAATCGGTCTGGGCCACCCAGCGCTCCGGACGGGTGCCGCGCACGATGAAACCGCCGGGCTGAGCATTGTCCGCGGCGACGGAGAAGCCGCTGTCATCGACGGCCACCGGACGGATCACCGGGCGGCGCGGAACGACCGGCGGCTGCGCGGCCTCGTAGGCGGAGACCATGCCCCAAAGCGCAAAGATCAACTCGCGCAACCCTTCCCGGGTCACGGTTGAGACTTCGTACACCGGCCAGCCGCGCTGCTCGATGTCGGGACGCACGAAGTCGGCGAGTTCCCGGGCCTCGGGTACGTCGATCTTGTTGAGCACCACGGCGCGTGGACGGTCGGCGAGGTCACCCAGCGTCGTATCGCCTTGCAGGGTGGGCCGATACGCCGCCAGCTCGGCTTCCAGCGCGTCGATGTCGGAGACCGGGTCGCGGCCGGGCTCGAGGGTGGCGCAGTCGATGACGTGCACCAGCACCGCGCAGCGCTCGATGTGGCGCAGGAAGTCCAGGCCGAGTCCGCGCCCCGACGACGCCCCCGGGATGAGGCCGGGCACGTCGGCGACGGTGAAGGTGTGCTCCCCCGCCGACACCACACCGAGGTTGGGCACCAGCGTGGTGAACGGGTAGTCGGCGATCTTCGGCTTGGCCGCCGAGATCGTGGACACCAGCGAGGACTTGCCGGCCGAGGGAAAGCCGATCAGCCCGACGTCGGCGACGGTCTTCAGTTCCAGGGTGAGGGCGCGCTCGTCGCCCTGCTCACCAAGGAGGGCGAAGCCGGGGGCCTTGCGGGCGCGAGACGCCAGTGCGGCGTTGCCCAGTCCGCCGCGGCCGCCTTCGGCGGCGACGAACCGGGTACCGGCGCCGACCAGATCGGCCAGCAGCCGGCCGTTGTCGTCGAGCACCATCGTGCCGTCGGGCACCTTGACCTCGAGGTCGGCACCGGCGGCGCCGTCACGGTTGCTGCCCATGCCCTGCTTGCCGGAGGGCGCCACCACGTGCGGATGGAAATGGAAGTCCAGCAGGGTGTGCACCTGGGGGTCGACGACCAGCACAACGCTGCCGCCGCGGCCGCCGTTGCCGCCGTCGGGACCGCCGAGCGGTTTGAACTTCTCCCGGTGCACCGACGCGCAGCCGTTGCCCCCGTTACCCGCGCGGGTGTGGATGACGACGCGGTCGACGAACCGGGCCATGGGAGAGTCCTTTCAACCGTCGAGTGGTGCAGCTGCTGCGAGGAATCGGTCTCAATCTCGCAGTGGATGCACACTCAGCGATGAGAGACCTACTCCGGTCGCGGGACGCGAACGATGTTGACGGTCTTGCGGCCGCGCTTGACGCCGAACTCCACGGCACCGGGTGCGGTGGCGAACAGCGTGTCGTCACCACCACGGCCGACGTTAGTGCCGGGATGGAAATGAGTGCCGCGCTGACGGACGATGATCTCGCCGGCCTTGACGACCTGGCCGCCGAACCGCTTGACGCCGAGTCGCTGAGCATTGGATTCGCGCCCGTTGCGTGAGCTGGAAGCGCCCTTCTTGTGTGCCATGTCTGTTCGCTCCCTGGTCGCTACTTGATACCGGTGACCTTGAGCACCGTCAGCGGCTGACGATGTCCCTGCCGCTTGTGGTAGCCGGTCTTGTTCTTGAACTTGTGAATGCGGATCTTCGGGCCCTTGGTGTGCTCGAGCACCTCACCGGTGACCGAGACCTTGGCCAGGTCCTTGACATCGGTGGTCACCTTGGCGCCGTTGACCACGAGCGCGACCGGCAGCGACACCGAAGCACCGGGCTCGGCGATGATCTTCTCCACCTTGACGATGTCGCCGACGGCGACCTTGTACTGCTTGCCGCCGGTCTTGACGATCGCGTACGTGGCTGTCTCGGCTGCCATCAGTTCCTTCTCGTTTCGCGGGCGCGCGCGACCGGGGGTTGCGCGTGCGGGTCTGTGGTGCGGGTCGCGCCGGCATGACCGGCGGTCCCACTGCCGCCGGCAGGGCCTGGCGACAACTGCTCAAGGTTACGTGACCAGCACCTAGAGGGTCAAACCGCCACTAGGGGTCGAGGACCGGCGGGCCGGCGGGCCGGGCCGCCGCGCGGCGGCGGGTGCGCCCGCCGCGGCGGGGCCTGGGTGACGGGCAGCTCGTCGTCGTCCTCGTCGTCGTCCTCGTCGTCATCGTCGAAGGGCTCGTCGTCGTCCGTCGTCGTCCTCGTCGTCGGAGTCCTCGTCGTCCAGGGCGTCGTCGTCGTCGATCGCGTCCTCGTCGACCTCGTCGAGGTCGATCTCCTCAGCGTCCTCGTCGTCCTCTTCCTCGTCTGAATCGTCCTCGTCGGAGTCCTCGTCCAGCTCGTCGTCGTCCTCGTCGAGGTCCTCATCGGCGGTCTCGAGCGCCACCTGCTCGGCAGTCTCGGCACCCTCCTCCGCGGTCTCCTCGCGTTGGAAGTCGTCGGCGAGCTCCTCCTCGGACTCCTCGTCGTCCTCGGGCTTCCCGACGGCCGCGGCCATGGCCTTGAACATCGGGTGCTCACCGGCTGCGTGGGCGGGTACCCGCGCGACGACGGCCTCCTCCGGGCGGACCTTCTTCCCGCGCTTTCCCCGCCGGCTGCCCGGCTCGGACTTACGCGCCGCGGCGGCCACGGTGTCGACCGGGTCGGAGTGCAGCACGATCCCGCGGCCACTGCACTGCGGGCAGGTGGTCGAGAAGGCCTCGACCAGTCCGGTGCCGAGCTTCTTGCGGGTCAGCTGCACCAGGCCCAGCGAGGTCACCTCGGACACCTGGTGGCGGGTGCGGTCGCGGGCCAGCGCCTCGGTCAGCCGGCGCAGCACCAGATCGCGGTTGGACTCCAGCACCATGTCGATGAAGTCGATCACCACGATGCCGCCGATGTCGCGCAGCCGCAGCTGACGCACGATCTCCTCGGCCGCTTCGAGGTTGTTCTTGGTGACGGTCTGCTCGAGGTTGCCGCCGGCGCCGGTGAATTTCCCGGTGTTGACGTCGACGACCGTCATCGCCTCGGTGCGGTCGATCACCAGCGTGCCGCCGGACGGCAGCCAGACCTTGCGGTCCATGCGCCTTGGCGAGCTGCTCGTCGATGCGGTGCACGGCGAACACGTCGGGCGCGTCGCGCGCCGCCCGGCGGATCGTACTTCGTCAGCTTCGGAACAAGTTCCGGCGCAACGGATTCGACGTACTCGGTGATGGTCTGCCAGGCGTCGTCACCGGAGACGATCAGCCCGGAGAAGTCCTCGTTGAACAGGTCGCGGATGACCTTGACCAGCACGTCGGGCTCTTCGTAGAGCGCGATGGCGGCGCCGGCGCTTGTTGCCCTTGACCCGCTCGGCTTCCTCGGCGATCGTGGTCCAGCGTTCCTGCAGCCGGTTGACGTCGACGCGGATGTCCTCTTCCTTGACGCCTTCCGACGCGGTGCGGATGATCACGCCGGCGTCGGCGGGCACCACCTCGCGCAGGATCTCCTTGAGCCGCTGCCGCTCGGTGTCGGGCAGCTTGCGGCTGATCCCGGTCGACGACGCGCCGGGTACGTAGACCAGGTAGCGGCCGGCCAGCGACACCTGGGTGGTCAGCCGGGCGCCCTTGTGGCCGACGGGGTCCTTGCTGACCTGAACGACGACGTAGTCGCCGGGCTTGAGCGCCTGCTCGATCTTGCGTTGGGCGCCGCCGAGACCGGCGGCCTCCCAGTTCACCTCACCGGCGTAGAGCACGCCGTTGCGGCCGCGGCCGATGTCGACGAACGCGGCCTCCATCGACGGCAGCACGTTCTGCACGATGCCGAGGTAGATGTTGCCGACCAGCGAGGCCGACGCCGCCGAGGTGACGAAGTGCTCGACGACGACGCCGTCCTCCATCACCGCGATCTGGGTGTAGCGGGCGCCTTCGTGCGGCGGCTCGGTGCGGATCTTGTCGCGCACCACCATGACGCGCTCGACCGCTTCGCGGCGGGCCAGGAACTCGGCCTCGGACAGGATCGGCGGGCGACGCCGGCCGGCGTCGCGGCCGTCGCGGCGACGCTGACGCTTGGCCTCCAGCCGGGTCGAGCCGCTGATCCCCTGGATCTCGTCCGGATCCCGGTCGGACCGGTCCGACTTCTGGTTCCGCGGGGGCGCGCTCGTGCACGACGGTGTTGGGCGGATCGTCACCGGTGGCCGGCTCGGAATCGTCGCCGGCGCCGGACTTGCGGCGCCTGCGCCGGCGGCGTCGGCGGGTGGCGCCTTCGCCGGTCGCCGACTCCTCGTCGCCGTTGTCGTCGTCGCCCTCGGAGTCCTCGCGGTCGGTGGCGTCCTCCGACGGCTGCCGGTCGGAATCGTCACCGTCCTCGCCCTCGGGTCCGCCCTGTTCGCCACGACCGCGGCCACGACCGCGGCGGCCACGCCGGCGGCGGCGGTTCGCGGGGCGTTCGGACTGGTCGTCATCGCCGTCGGCGCGGTGTCGGCTTCGTCTGTCGTCCTGTCGTCGTCGTCCTCGTCGTCAGCCTCGTCGGCCTCGACCTCGACGACCTGCGGGGCGACGAACAGCGGCATGTAGACGGACTCGACGCTGGTGGTCTCGAGAATCAGCCGCGATTCCGGCTCTGTCCTGCTGCGCCGGCTCGGCGGCTTCGTCGTCAGAGGTCGGGGACATCGCCGGCGGCCAGAACGTCGCGGACCCGGACCGCGTCGGTCCGGTCGACGCTGGACTGCGCGCTGCGGGTGCGCCCGTCGAGTTCGCTCAGCGCGTCGAGGACGCGCCGGCTGGTGGTGCCCAGTACCCGCGCCAGTGAGTGAACCCTCAACCGGTCGGGTAGCTCCTCGGATGCCGTCGTGGGTGCATCCCACTGCGGGCTGATCCGGGGTTTCGGGTAGATCCTGGTTGAGGTCATCGTCGGCCACGTAGTCTCCTAGAGCCCCCGGGCGCGTCCTGTCGACGCGGCCACGCGAGGGCTTCCGCTATGCGCCCGGGTTACTTCCCCCGGGCTTGTGATGGTCTCGCTCCGAACGGCTCAAAACGAACGTGTTCGGTGCCTGGCTGAATGACGGCTGTGACGGTCCGCGCCGCACCGCGATCGCGGTGGTCGCGCACGTCTAAGTCTTCATTCGGACGGACCTTGGGGGTACATCCGCCACCAGTATCCCATATCGCCGGCGCCGGTTCGGACCGACCGGCGCTAGGATCGAGGGTGTCAGCGGCCGGGGAACCAGAGTTCGATCTCGCGTGCGGCCGACTCCGTGGAGTCCGAGCCGTGCACCAGATTGAACTGCGTCTCCAGGCCGAGATCACCGCGGATCGTGCCCGGGACGGCCTTTTCGACGGGGTCGGTGCCGCCGGCGAGCTGGCGGAACGCGGCCACTGCGCGCGGGCCTTCCAGGATCGCCGCGACCACGGGTCCGGAGGTGATGAATTCGAGCAGCGAGTCGAAGAACGGCTTGCCCTCGTGCTCGGCGTAGTGCGCCCGGGCCAGCTCATCGCTGACGTGCTTGAGCTCCAGGGCGGCGATGGTCAGGCCCTTGCGTTCGATCCGGCTGATGATCTCGCCGATCACCCGCCGCTCGACGCCGTCGGGCTTGATCAGCACCAGTGTCCGCTCCGTCACGGCGCACAGCGTACCCGTCAGTCGGGCGGCGACTGCTGGCCGGGCAACAGGCCCCGGCGCTGCCGGCGCAGCACCTCGGCGCGCAGGTAGGCGATCAGGGCCCAGACCACGGCGAACAGCACACCGATGAAGCCCACCGCCGGATAGACGGCGAACCCGGCGACCAGAATCAGCTGGACACCGAGGTTCACCCAGATGGCCCACGGCCGGCCCTGCACCCCGGCCAGCAGCACCAGCAGCACCGCGAAGCCGACCAGGTAGGCCGTCGACCACGCGGACAGTCCGCCGCCCACCGCCGAGACGACGGGCAGCGCCAGCAGCACGACGATCGCTTCCAGGATCAGTGTGCCGGCCATGACGCCGCGGAAGCTCTTCCAGGGGTCCGGAGCCGCCGGGCCGGCATTCGGCTCCGGGCCGGTCGGTGTGTCGGGCGTGTCGTCGGTCATTGCGGGTCCTTCCCGAACAGGGTGCGGGCCGCCCCGGCGGTGACCACCGACCCGGTGATGACGATGCCGGCCCCGGAGAAGCCGTCGGATTCGACCGCGGAGTCCTCGACCAGCGCGGTGGCGGTCTCGATGGCGTCGGGCAGCGTCTCGGCGCGCACCACCCGCTCGGGTCCGAAGATCTCCTCGGCCCGCAGCACCAGCGAATCGACGTCCAGCGCCCGCGGCGAACCGTTGTGGGTCACCACGACCTGGTCGAACACCGGCTCGAGGGCCGTCAGCATGCCGGTGACGTCCTTGTCTCCCATCACGCTGAGCACGCCGACCAGGAAATGGAAGTCGAACTCGCTGGACAAGGCGTCGCCGAGCGCGGCGGCGCCGGCGGGGTTGTGGGCCGCGTCGATGAACACCGTCGGCGCGCTGCGCATCCGTTCCAGGCGCCCGGGACTGGTCGCGGCGGCGAACCCGGCGCGGACGGCGTCGATGTCGAGTTGGCGCTGGGCGCCGGCGCCGAAGAAGGCCTCGACGGCGGCCAGCGCCAGCGCCGCGTTGTGGGCCTGATGCTCGCCGTGCAGCGGCAGGAAGATCTCGGAGTACACCCCCGACAGTCCCTGCAGCTCGAGCACCTGACCGCCGACGGCGACTTGCCGGCTCAGCACCGCGAACTCCGAGTCCTGCCCGGGCCACCGCCGCATCGGCGCGCAGCGCCTGGGCCAGCAGCACCTCCATCGCCTCGGGCGCCTGACGGCCGATCACCGCGACGGTGTCGACCGGGACCAACTCGCCGCGCGGCGCGCCGATGATGCCGGCCTTCTCGCCGGCGATCTCGGCGATCGTCTCGCCCAGGTACTCGGCGTGGTCGATGCCGATCGGGGTGATCACCGCGACGGGCGCGTCGACGACGTTGGTGGCATCCCACCGCCCGCCCATCCCGACCTCGACGACGGCGATGTCGACCGGCGCGTCGGCGAACGCCGCGAACGCCATCGCGGTGACGACCTCGAACTTGCTCATCGCCGGCCCGCCGCCCGGCCTCGGACTGCTGCGTCGATCATCTGCACGAACGGCTCGATCTCGCGATAGGTCTCGACGTAACGGGCCGGGCTGATCGGCTCGTCGTCGATGGCGATCCGCTCGACCGCCGACTGCAGATGCGGGCTGGTGGTGCGCCCGGTCCGCCGGCCCAGCGCGGTCAGCAGGGAGTCGATGATGCGCGCCACCGACGTCTTGCCGTTGGTGCCGGCGATGTGGATGCACGGATAGCTGAGCTGCGGTGAGCCGAGCAGCTCCATCAGCGCCGAGATCCGCGCGGTGCTGGGCTCGAGTTTGGTTTCCGGCCAGCGCTGGTCGAGCAGGTGCTCGACCTGAAGCAGCGCGGCGATCTCGTCGGGCGTGGGTTCGGCGTCCAGAGCATCGCGGCCCGTGTCCCTGAGCGCGCTTCGAATCGGGTTCATGCCAGCCCGGCCAGGCGCGCGGTGATCCGGTCGACTTCCTCGCGGGCCAGCTGCTGGCGGCCGCGAATCTTGTCGACGACGTCGGCGGCGCCTTGGCCAGGAATGCCTCGTTGTCGAGTTTGGCTGTGGTGCCGGCCAATTCCTTCTGCGCGGCGGCCAGGTCCTTCTCCAGCCGGCGCCGTTCGGCCGCCACGTCGACGGTGCCGGACGTGTCGAGTTCGACGTTGACGGTGCCGCCGGACAGCCTGACCTCGATGTGTGCGGTCGGGCTGAACTCCGCGCCGGGACTGGTCAGCCAGGCCAGCGCCGTCACCGCCGGAACGTGGCCGGCCAGACCCGCCGGTTCGACACCGGACAACCGGGCGGGCACCTTCTGCCGGTCGGCCAGGCCCTGGTCGCTGCGGAACCGGCGCACCTCGGTGACCAGCTTCTGCACGTCGGCAACCCGTTGCGCAGCAGCCTGATCCACCGCGAACCCGGACGGCGTCGGCCAGTCGGCGCGATCACCAGCGACTCGCGCGCCGGTCAGCGCCTTCCACAACGTCTCGGTGACGAACGGCATCACCGGGTGCAGCAGCTTGAGCAGGGTGTCGAGCACGGCGGCCAGCACCGCCGTGGTGTGAGCGACCACCCTCGGCCAGTTGAACTTTGGCCAACTCGAGGTACCAGTCGCAGAACTCGTCCCAGGCGAAGTGGTAGAGCGACTCGCAGGCACGGCTGAACTCGTAGCCGTCGAACGCCGAATCCACCTCGGCGCGAACCTCTTCCATCCGACCCAGAATCCAGCGGTCGGCGTCGGTCAGCTCAGTCGGCTGCCGGCAGCGGCGCCGGGCCGGCGCCGTTCATCAACGCGAACCGGGTGGCGTTGAACAGCTTGGTGGCGAAGTTGCGCGAGGCGCGGGCGTGGTCCTCGCCGATCGACAGGTCACCGCCGGGACTGGCGCCGCGGGCCAGCGTGAAGCGCAGCGCGTCGGCGCCGAACAGTTCCACCCAGTCCAGCGGGTCGATGCCGTTGCCGCGGGACTTGCTCATCTTGCGGCCGTGCTCGTCTCGAATCAGGCCGTGCAGGAAGACGTTCTCGAACGGCACCTGCGGCCCGCGCTGCACGCCGCGAGGGTGATGACCGCGTCTCCGGCGACGAAGGTCCCGAACATCACCATCCGGGCCACCCAGAAGAACAGGATGTCGTAGCCGGTCACCAGAACGCTTGTCGGATAGAACTTCTCGAGCTCGGGCGTGCGGTCCGGCCAGCCCATCGTGGAGAACGGCCACAGCGCCGAGGAGAACCAGGTGTCGAGCACGTCGGGGTCCTGCTCCCAGCCCGGCGGCGGGGTCTCGTCGGGACCGACGCAGACGGTCTCCCCGTCGGGCCCGTGCCAGATCGGAATGCGGTGGCCCCACCACAGCTGGCGGGAGATGCACCAGTCGTGCATGTCGTCGACCCAGGCGAACCAGCGCGGCTCCAGGCTCTTCGGGTGGATCACGATGTCGCCGCCGCGCACCGCGTCGCCGGCGGCCTTGGCCATCGACTCGACCTTCACCCACCACTGCAGGCTCAGCCGCGGCTCGATGGGCTCGCCACTGCGCTCGGAATGGCCGACGCTGTGCAGATAGGGTCGCTTCTCGGCGACGATGCGGCCCTGCGTCGGCCAGCGCCTGGCGCACCTTCACACCGGGCCTCGAACCGGTCCATACCGTCGAATCGCGTTCCGGTGTCGGTGATCCGGCCGCGGTGTCCATGATCGACGGCATCGGCAGGTTGTGCCGCATGCCGATCTCGAAGTCGTTCGGATCGTGGGCGGGCGTGACTTTGACTGCGCCGGTGCCGAATTCGGGGTCGACGTGCTCGTCGGCGACGATGATTATCTCGACGATCCAGGAACGGGTGCGGCAGCGTCGTGCCGACCAGGCCGCGGTAGCGCTCGTCGTCGGGGTGCACCGCGATCGCGGTGTCGCCCAGCATGGTCTCGATCCGGGTGGTCGCCACCACGATGTGCGGCTCGCGATCATCGATCGAGCCGTACCGGAACGACACCAGCTCACCCTCGACGTCTGCGTACTTGACCTCGAGGTCGGAGATCGCGGTCTGCAGCACCGGCGACCAGTTGACCAGCCGCTCGGCCTGATAGATCAGTCCGGCGTCGTAGAGCCGCTTGAAGATGGTGCGCACCGCCCGGGACAGGCCCTCGTCCATGGTGAACCGGTCGCGGCTCCAGTCGACGCCGTCGCCGAGTCGGCGCATCTGCCCGCCGATCGTGCCACCGGACTCGTGCTTCCAGTCCCACACCTTCTCGCACGAACAACTCGCGGCCGAAGTCCTCTTTGGTCTTGCCGTCGACGGCGAGCTGTTTCTCGACCACGCTCTGGGTGGCGATACCGGCGTGGTCCATGCCGGGCAGCCACAGCACCTCGTAGCCCTGCATGCGCTTGCGCCGGGTCAGCGCGTCCATCAGGGTGTGGTCCAGGGCGTGGCCCATGTGCAGGCTGCCGGTCACGTTGGGTGGCGGCAGCACGATCGAGTACGGCGGCTTGCCGCTCGCGGCGTCGGCGGCGAAGTACCCGGCGTCGACCCAGCCCTGATAGATCTGCTGTCTCCACCGCCCCCGGCTCCCACGACTTGGGGAGGGCCTCGGCGCGAGAGTCAGGAGTGGTGGTCACCCGTCAATTCTAGGAACGGGTGCGCAGCGGCGATCGGCCGACTACTTCTTCCCGCCCAGCAGCCCGCCCAGGATGCTGCCGATCGCGCCACCCTGCTGGCCGCCGAGCACGCTGCCCAGGATGCTGCCCAACGGGTTGTTTCCGCCGCCGCCACCACCGGAGGCACCGCCGAGGATGCTGCCCAGCACATCGCCGAGGCCGCCACCGGAGGCCTGGCCCTGGCCGGCGGGCGCGGCGTTCTTCTGGGCGAACTGCTTGCCGATGTAGGCCAGCACGATCGGGGCGAGGATCGGCAACAGCCGCTTGATCAGGTCGCCGCCGCCGGCACCGGTTCCGGCGAGCGCCGAGGCGACCTGGTTGGTGTCGTTGCCGCCGAAGATCCGCGAGATCATCTGCTCGCCCTGGTTGGGATCGACGTCGTCGACGTTGACCCCGCCGTCGATCAGGCCGCTGGCGCCCTCCGCGTGGATGGCGGACTCGAGCTTGCTCGAGTCGATGTCGTCGGCAACGACGTTGTGCTGGATGCTGCCGAGCAGCGTCGGCACCAGGGTCTGGATCGCCTGGTTCACCTCGCCCTGGTCGGCGCCGAGCTTGGCTGGCGATGTCCGCCACCGGGATCTGGTTGTAGAGGTCTTCGAGACCGGCCATTGTGACGTTCCACCTTCGCTGCTGGATGTTCGGCAATCGCCGCCGACATTAGTCGAGGATGTGGCCTCCCGGCGCCGAAATTGACGGGAGCGACGTTAGTCGAGTCGGACGGTTTCCAGCGAGATGCCCGGCCGCCGGGAACCGCGCGAGCAGCGCGTCGCCCATCGCGGCCGCCGGGGTCAGAACCCCGTGCAGATCCGAGAGCTCGTCGCGGTCCAATGCCAGCGCCAGCCCGCTCTCGCCGAGCATGACCGACGTCGCCTTGTAGCCCGGATCACCCTGCTGGGAGATGGTCGCGACGTAGCGGACGCCCCGGTCGTGGTGGTGTAGGTCTCGGCCCGGTAGTAGCCCCTTCTCCCGGGCCTCCTCGCTGGGGCCGGTGCCGGGCTTGGGCAGCGACGCGCTCGACCAGCCGGCGCGGCAGCAACCCGAAGAACCGGCTGCCGAATGCGACGACGCCGTTGTTCGCTGCCGGTGGCGACCGCGGAGATGACCGGGGCGGCGAACGACGAGCCGACGCTCATGTTCTCCGCGTACCGGAACCTGCGGCCGTAGGCGTAGTCGAGCAGTCGCGTTGCTGCGCCGCACGATTCGGGTGTTGTAGAGCGCCATCGCGAACCCGGTGGTCCACAGTCCCGCCAGCTCGGGTGCGATCTCGCTGCCGCGCCGCCACGGCAGGTCGGGCTGCGGACCGAGTTCAGGCTCGGCGGCCCGGTCCTGGGTCAGCGTGTACGGATCCTGCTGCAGCCGTCGGATCTCCGGGTCTCCGGAGGACGCCCTGAAGACCTCGACCATGGAGGCGGCGGTGCCGCCGGACACCCCGCCGGAGAACCCGCGCAACACGAAGTTGGTGTCGCCCAGTTCGCCGGTGCCGTCCTGCTCGGCGCGCCGATGCAGCGCGAAGACACTCATGTCCGACGGGATGGAGTCGAAGCCGCAGGCGTGCACGATGCGGGCGCCGGTGTCGGCGGCCTGCTTGTGGTAGTCGTCGATGCTCTGCCGCACGAACATCGCCTCACCGGTGAGGTCGGCGTAGTCGGTGCCGGCCGCCGCGCAGGCCGCCACCAGGGGCAGGCCGTAGCGGCTGTAGGGACCGACGGTGGTGATGACGACCCGAGTCCGGGCGGCCATGTCGTCCAGCGACGAAGGTGAGGCCGCGTCGGCGGTCAGCACCGGCCATGACTGCGCGGACTCGCCGAGGGTGTCCCGGATGGCCACCAGCCGTTCCGGTGACCGCCCGGCCAGCGCGATGCGGGCGTCGCCGCCGGCGCGGGCGAGGTATTCGGCGGTGAGCTTGCCGACGAAGCCGGTGGCTCCGTACAGCACGATGTCGAATTCACGCTGTTCTGCGGTCATGGCGCCAACCTACCGGGGCGGATTGTCTAGCCGAAGAACTCCTCGAGCGCGGTGGCTGTCTGTGCCGGCAACTCCTCGGCGAAGAAGTGACCTCCGTCGAGTGCCCTGCCGTCGACCCGGGCGCTGCACTGCGCCTGCCACAGACCGATCGGATCGAACAGCGCCCCGACGACCCCGCGGGCGCCCCACAGCACCAGCGTGTCGCAGGCGATCCGGTCCCCGGCGGCCCGCGAGGCGCGATCGTGCTCGAGATCGATGCCGGCGGCGGCGCGATAGTCCTCGCACATGGCGTGGATCGTCTCGCGGTGAAAGCAGCGCTCGTAGGACGCGAGCGCGGCAGGCTCGATGTGCCCCAGACCGTTCGACCCCCACCCTCCGAGGGTCCAGTGCAGGTAGAACAAAGGGTCTCCGCCGATCATCCGCTCGGGCAGCGGATCGGGCTGGATGAGGTGGAACCAGTGGTAGTACAGGGTGGCGGAGCGCTTGTCGGTGGCGTCGTACATGTCCAGGGTGGGCACGATGTCCAGCAGCGCGAGCCGGGTCACGGCCGCGGAATGATCCAGCGCCAGGCGGTGGGCCACCCGGGCACCGCGGTCATGGCCGCAGACGGCGTAGCGGGGGTGACCGAGCTCCTGCATCAACCCGGCCACGTCGGCGGCCATCGTGCGCTTGGAGTAGTCGACATGGTCGGCCCCGCCCTGGGGCTTGTCGGAGTCGCCATAGCCCCGCAGGTCCGGCAGCACCAGCCGGAAGTGCGGCGCCAGTTGCTGAGCGACCCGGTGCCACATCGCGTGGTTCTGCGGAAACCCGTGCAGCAGCACCAGCGGTGGCCCGTCGGCCCGACCGCCGACTCGGGCGTACAGAGTGATGTCGCCGACCCGATAGCGGTCGGCGGTGAATCCGGTGAACCAGTCGGACGATCCGGTCATGCAGACCTCCCGCGTGCGCGCATCGCCGACACTACCGGGCGCTAGGTTCGGTGCATGGCCGAGATCGCCGTCGTCGGGGCCGGCATCGCCGGGCTGGCGACCGCCGTCGCGCTGCAGCGCTGCGGCCTGCGCGTCACCGTGATCGAGGAGCGCACCGACACCAGCTCCGGGGCGGGAATCAGCATCTGGCCCAACGCGCTGGCCGCCCTGGATCACCTGGGCCTCGGCGACGCTGTCCGCGCTGCCGGTGGCCGGGTCACCGCGGGAGCGGTGCGCTGGCGCGACGGGGCCTGGCTGCGGCGACCGTCCGGTCAGCGCATCGTGGAAGCGCTCGGCGAGCCGCTGGTGGTTCTCCAGCGCGCCGCGTTGCGCGACATCCTGACCGCCGCCCTCGAGCCGCAGACCGTGACGACAGGCGTCGCGCTGCGCGGACTGGAGGTCGGTGCCGCCGGCGTCCGGCTGCGGCTCTCCGACGCCACGACCCGGGACGTGGACGCGCTCGTCGGCGCCGAGGGCACCCGATCGGTGGTGGCACGTCACCTCAACGGCCCACTGAACGACCGCTACGCCGGCTACACCGCCTGGCGCGGCGTCGCCTCGATCGCCATCGCGGCCGAGTTGGCAGGCGAGACGATGGGGCCGGGCGTGGAGGTCGGCCATGTGCCGCTGGGCGCGGACCGCACCTACTGGTTCGCCACCGAACGGGTCGCCGAGGGCGGCAGCGCCTCACAGGGAGAACTGGCGTATCTGCGTGCCAAGTTCGCGTCCTGGGCCGACCCGATCCCCGCGATCCTGGCCGCGACCGACCCGGCGGCGGTACTCCGCAATGACCTCTATGACCGCACGACCGCACACCGGTGGTCCGAGGGCCCGGTGGTGCTCGTCGGTGACGCCGCCCATCCGATGCGGCCACATCTCGGTCAGGGCGGCTGTCAGGCACTCGAGGACGCCGCAGTGCTGGGCACCGTCGTCGGCGCCGGCGACGACCTGCCGGGTGCGTTCGCCCGGTTCGAGTCGTTCCGCCGCCCCCGGGTGACCGCCCTGGTTCGCGAGTCCCGGCTGATCGGGCGTGCGGTCAACCTGCGCCCGGCCCTGCTCAGCGCCGCGGCGAGCCGGGCGACGATGTTGATGCCGGAGGCGCTGGTCAGCCGCCACCTGGCGTCGATCGCGGCCAGGTCGGCGTTTCGGGTGCCCACAGGCAACGATGCCCAGTCGGCGTGAGCCGGCTGGGCATCGGGAGAGTCAGGGACGGGTCAGCGAGCGCTCAGCGCGCTGGTGAGCGTGGTGCCCGGGCTGGTCAGCGCCTGGCAGATCTTGCCGAAGTCGATCAGCCCCAGCGGGCCGCGTCCGAAGTTCTGGCAGCCGGACTGAACCGGGGCGGCCGGGGTAGTGGCGGTGGTGGTGTTCGAGACCGGGATCGTGAAGCTGGGGGTACCGGCGGCCTTGCCGCAGGTCGGCCAGGCGCCCATGCCCTGCTTGGCGGCTACCTTCTCGGCGACCCGGATCTGCTCCTCCCGCGAAGCCTGGTGGGGCGCGCCGACGCCGCCGTTGGCCGCCCAGGTGGCCGGCTTGAACTGCAGGCCGCCGTAGAAGCCGTTGCCGGTGTTGGCCGCCCAGTTGCCGCCCGACTCGCACTTGGCGACGGCGTCCCAGTTGACGCTGCTGTCCGCGGATGCCGTCCCGCCGCCCAGGGCGAAAGCGGCCAGGGCCAGACCGAGGGCGAGTGTGATGAGGGTGGCGATTCTGCGGATGGCGCTCACTGGATTCCCTTTCCCGACGTAAGGGCCGCATACCGTGCGGTTGTGATGTGAATCGCACCCTCTGGGGCAGGCGTTACACGCGGGTCAATTGATTTCTCTGAGGATTTTGTGAGAACAGGGACCACAGAGACAGAGGTGGCGCCGGATCGTGTGATCCGGCGCCACCTCGATGAAGCTGTTGTGCGTCAGCCGCGACGGCCGCAGACCGGCCACGCGCCGATCCCCTGCGAACGCAGGACGTTCTCGGCCACCCGGATCTGCTCGGCACGCGAAGCCTGGTGCGGCGAGCCACTGCCGCCGTTCGCGCGCCAGGTGCCCATGCTGAACTGCAGGCCGCCGTAGTAGCCGTTTCCGGTCGCGATCGACCAGTTGCCGCCGGACTCGCACTGTGCGACCGCGTCCCAGTTGACCCCGCCGTCGGCGTGGGCGGTGCCGGCCAGGGCGATCGGGGCGACCGCGAGGGCGCTGCCGACGATGGCCGTCCCGAAGGACTGTGCAAGCGTCTTACGGAGGTTGAGCAACTTCTATCCTTTCGCCGAGCGTGTACCTGGACACCTCGCGGCCTGGATTCCAGGCCATGTCGTCGGGCCGTACCGTCTCGGTCAGGTACGACAGCGGCGGCCGCGGGGCGGTCAGGGTTGAGGCCAACCGACGCCCCAGAGGCCTTCGGCCCCCGGCCCCCGCACTTACACGCAGGGTTCGTAAATCTGTAGTTGTTTGCTCCCGAAACGGGACGGGTAGGACCGTACGGAGCGAATTTGGAGAAGTCACATTGCGACACGCCCTATCTCGGTTTGATAACAGCGCAATCACAAGCCGATCCTGTGAATTGTCTGTGCAGGTCAGCGCGGCATTTTGCAACCGGCCACAAAATTGACGCTGGCGTCGATTTTGTGACCTAGATCACGGCCTTTTTGGGGTCTGGGTCACACGGACGGTGACCACACCAGCCACATGGGCCACGACACGAGTACGGCCGTGACGCAGACGTCCCGCGTCGGCCGACGATTCTCCAGACCGGCCGGGCATCAGTTTGTCCACGGCGTTACGGCGCTGTGCGGCAATATCTTTCGTTGGGCACTCCGAATCGGAAGTGCACGACCCGATCACGGCGGCCATCACCCGCCGGAGGCGTCGCGGGCCGAACTCCGGTTCCGTTCGATCAACGATCCGGTGACCAGAAGGGCGAAATCCGGTAGCCGTGCCACTCGGCCAGCCACGGTGGCGGACGACTTCCGGCGCGGCCACTCACGAACGTCGACTGCCCGTAACCGCGCGGGACCGACCAGGCCTGGTCCGAAGTCCGTTGTGCCGGAGGGGCGTTCGTGATCTGCCCGCTACCGCGGGACCGTGAACTGAATTGAGCGAATTCGGCTCCAGAGAAAAGCGGCGAATTACCTCGGTTGCGACGAATTAGTTTGTCGTTTGCTGAGCCAGATCGGCCAGAGAGTTCGCATTCGTCAGGGCCCGGGTGGGCGGAAGGACGACCCGCTGAGTCACGACGGTTTCGGCCAGCGCCCGCATGCTGCGCTCCCCGGCGGCCACCAGCGCGTCGATGTGCGTCGGCGAGGTCGGTGCGGTAGATCCCGGCCAGGTAGTGGTCGCGTCCGTCCCACGGCAGCACGATGTCGACGTCTCGTAGGCCACCAGCTCGTCGATGACCTCGGTCGACAGATACGGCATGTCCACCGCGCTCACGAAGGCACGGTCCCGCCCCGCCTGTGCGGCCGCCCGCAGTCCCCGGCCGGTGGCCAGCAGCGGCCCGACGCCGCGGATGTCGTCGCGCAGCACGTCGGCCTGCAGCGCCGGGCAGCGGCTGACCCGGCGCGGCGATCGACGAACACGGGCGTCGCAGCGGGTGCGGAGCACTTCGACGGTGTGTTCCACCATGGTCGTCGCGGCATCGGGGTGCGGCATGGTGGCCTTGTCGCGGCCCATTCGCCGCGAGGCGCCACCGGCCAGCACGACGGCGGCCAACGGGGCGGATGCACTCACGGCTGGTGCTAGTCCACGGTCCAGGTGTCGCGGCCCCGCAGCAGCGACTGCAGCGCGTGCCGGTCGTGCGGGGTGGCGTCGCGGGCGGCGGTCACCTGCTCGCGGGCCGCGTCGTCGTACGTGGGCCGGCTGACCTGCCGGAAGATCCCCATGACGGTGTGCTCGAGGTTCTGATCGCTGCAGCCGCGACAGCGCGAAGGCGTAGGCCGGATCGTCGATCTGGGCGTCGTGGACCACGATCTCGCTGGCCGCCACGTCGGCGGTCTTGGCGACGTCCAGCCCGAACCCGGACTTGACCACGCAGTACTCGCCGTCGGCGCCGAAGATGATCGGCTCGCCCTGGTGGACGTTGATCACCCGCTCCTCGGCACCCTCCTTGCGCAGCACGTCGAAGGAGCCGTCGTTGAAGATCGGGCAGTCCTGCAGGATCTCCACGATCGCGGCGCCGCGATGCTCGGCGGCGGCGCGCAGCACCTCGGAGAGGCCCTTGCGGTCGGAGTCCAGCGCGCGGCCGACGAACGTCGCCTCGGCGCCCAGCGCCAGCGACACCGGGTTGAACGGATAGTCGAGCGAGCCCATCGGGGTGGACTTGGTGACCTTGCCGACCTCCGAGGTCGGCGAGTACTGGCCCTTGGTCAGGCCGTAGATCCGGTTGTTGAACAGCAGGATCGTCATGTTGACGTTGCGGCGCAGCGCGTGGATCAGGTGGTTGCCGCCGATCGACAGCGCGTCGCCGTCACCGGTGACCACCCAGACCGACAGGTCCGGGCGGGCCAGCGCCAGGCCGGTGGCGATGGTCGGCGCGCGGCCGTGGATCGAGTGGAACCCGTAGGTCTCCAGGTAGTACGGGAACCGGCTCGAGCAGCCGATGCCGCTGACGAAGGCGATGTTCTCCCGGCGCAGTCCGAGCTCGGGCAGGAAGTTGCGGATGGTGTTGAGGATGACGTAGTCGCCGCAGCCCGGGCACCAGCGGACCTCCTGGTCGCTGGTGAAGTCCTTCGCCTTCTGCGGCTCGTCGGTGGTGGGCACCCCGGCGTCTTCGACACCCCGGGCGTCAGGCCGAGGTCGGTCCCGATCAGGTCAGTCATGCGCTCGCTCCTGCGCCAACTCCGGCACCAGTACTCACGGTAGCCGCCGCGAGCCTGGCGAACTTCGCCTTGTCGCTTTCCTTCTCAGCCAGCGTCCCGTCGAGGGCGGCGTCGATGACGCCTTCCACCTCGTCGGCCAGGAACGCCATGCCCTGCACCTTGGTCACCGACTGCACGTCGACCAGATACCTGCCGCGCAGCAGCAGCGCCAGCTGGCCGAGGTTCATCTCCGGCGCGACGACCGTCGGGTAGCGGCGCAGCACCTCGCCGAGGTTGGCCGGGAAGGGGTTGAGGTGGCGCAGCTGGGCGTGGGCGACCTTGACGCCGCTGCGGCGGGCCCGCCGGCAGGCCTCGCCGATCGGGCCGAACGAGCTGCCCCAGCCGAGCAGCAGCAGCTCGGCGTCACCGGTCGGGTCGTCGACCTCGAGGTCGGGGACGTCGATGCCGTCGATCTTGGCCTGCCGCAGCCGCACCATCAGGTCGTGATTGGCCGGCTCGTAGGAGATGTTGCCCGAGCCGTTGGCCTTCTCCAGGCCGCCGATGCGGTGCTCCAGGCCGGGCGTGCCCGGGATCGCGAACTGGCGGGCCAGTGTCTCCGGATCGCGGGCGTACGGCTGCGAAGTCCTCGCCGGCTTTGGCGAAGGTGGTGCTCGATGGGCTCGAACGTGCCGATGTCGGGGATGCGCCACGGCTCGGAGCCGTTGGCGATCGCACCGTCGGACAGCAGGATCACCGGCGTGCGGTAGGTCAGCGCGATCCGCGCGGCCTCGATCGCGACCTCGAAGCAGTCCGAGGGCGAGCGGGCGGCCAGCACGGCGACCGGCGACTCGCCGTTGCGCCCGAACATCGCCTGCAGCAGGTCGGCCTGCTCGGTCTTGGTGGGCAGGCCGGTCGACGGGCCGCCGCGCTGCACGTCGATGACCAGCAGCGGCAGTTCGGTCATCACCGCCAGTCCGATGGCTTCGGACTTCAGCGAGACGCCCGGGCCCGAGGTGCTGGTCACGCCGAGCGCGCCGCCGTAGGAGGCGCCGATCGCGGCACCGATGCCGGCGATCTCGTCCTCGGCCTGGAAGGTCATGACGTTGAAGTTCTTGTGCTTGGACAGCTCGTGCAGGATGTCCGAGGCCGGGGTGATCGGGTAGCTGCCGAGGACCACCTGGGTGTCGGCGAGTTGGCCGGCGGCGATGATGCCGTAGGCCAGCGCGGTGTTGCCGGAGATCTGCCGGTACTCCCCGGCGGCCAGCTTGGCCGGCGCGACCTCGTAGGTGGTGCCGAAGGCCTCGGTGGTCTCCCCGTAGTTCCAGCCGGCCTTCAGCGCCAGCACGTTGGCCTCGGCGATATCGGGCTTGCGGGCGAACTTCTCCCGGATGAACGTCTCGCTGGCCTCGATCGGCCGGCCGTACATCCAGGACAGCAGCCCGAGGGCGAACATGTTCTTGGCGCGCTGGCCGTCCTTCTTCGACGCGCCGATCGCCTCGACGGCGCCGAGCGTCAGCGTGGTCATGGCGACCGGCTTGCACGACGTAGTCGGAGAGGCTGTCGTCCTCGAGCGGATTCGCCTCGTAGCCGACCTTGGCGAGGTTGCGCTTGGTGAACTCGTCGGAGTTGGCGATGACCAGGCCGCCGCGCGGCAGGTCCTCGATGTTGGCCTTCAGCGCCGCGGGGTTCATCGCGACCAGAACGTCGGGCCGGTCGCCCGCGGTGAGGATGTCGTAGTCGGCGATCTGGATCTGGAACGACGAGACCCCGGGCAGGGTGCCCTGGGGCGCGCGGATCTCGGCGGGGTAATTCGGCTGCGTCGCAAGGTCATTGCCGAACAGCGCGGCCTCGGAGGTGAACCGGTCACCGGTCAGCTGCATGCCGTCGCCGGAGTCGCCGGCGAACCGGATGACGACCTTTTCGAGTTTTTGTCGGTTCCCCGCAGCTCCGTTGCCGTTCTGACCCACGTGTCCGCCTTTCGTCGGTTCGCTCCGGGGCACCGACTCCGCGTCGCTGTCGATCAGGACGCGCCGACGGAATGGACGAGCCCCGGATTGCTGTCACTCGCAGTACCGATTATTGCACTTTCTTAGGCAAGCTATGGCCGACCCCTGCTATGGACACGCCGCAACGGGCGCGAACAACCCGCAGGTCACGACCATGAGCTGCACGTCAGACGAGAGAAAGTTGTGTCGTTCGTCACCTTCGGAGAACGTCATTCCTAAGATTTCCGGGTTACCGGCGAGTAGCCCAAAGCCCGGTCTTACGCGGGGTCTGTGGAACCGACCCGCAGTCGTCTCTCGAGTTCGCTGGCGACCAGTTGACTGGCGGCCTCCGCGGCCCGGCGCGGATCGGCGCCGACGGCGCGATTGGCCACGTAGCAGGAGGTGAACATGTCACCGGCGCCGGTGGTCTGCACGTCTTCGACGCGCCATGCCGCGGGAACGCGCACCGACGTGGGCGTCGGTGTAGATGTCGCATCCCTCGGATCCGTACGTGCACGAGAATCTCCGGCACGCCCAGTCGGGCTGCCGCCGATGCGTCGAAGTCGCCGTCGGCGACGATGACGGCCTCGTCCTCGGCGAGCTTGAGGATGTCGATGTTCTGCAGCAACTCCGGTGGGTAATGCCGATCGACGACCAGCGGACCGAGCTGATCGGCGCGGACCAGGCCCTGCCCGTCGTAGGCCACCCGATGTCCTCGTTCGGCGAGAAGGGCCAGGGTGGCTGCGGGGAAGTCGGTCCGCAGCAGCGGCGCGAGGTGCACCCAGGTCGTATCGGGGTCGGCGGACTCGATCTGCCGGTGTCCCCAAACCGGACCGATCGCATCGACCGACATCCTGCGGTGATCGAGGTCGTCGTAGTCGAGGCGAAACGCGCTCGTGCGGTCGGCCGGCAGGATCTGGACGAGCGATCCGAAGCGCTCGAGCAGCGGATCGAACAAGTCGTGGTCCTCGGCGGCGGCCAGCGCGACGATGCGGCCGCGTACCGCCCGCGGCCTCCAGCGCGACGCCGGAAAACGACGCGCAGCCGCCGGGGCTCCTCGGCGCCCCGTTGATGACGTCGATCGCCAGGTTGCCGAGCACGGTGACGCCCGCAGGACGATCGGACGCGACTGCTGGGGCAATCGCGTCATGCCGTGCGTCACCGACCGCGTCGGGCACCATGGCAGGCATGCCCGACGCCTTTCCCGACGCCCACTGGGGCCGAGAAGACATCTCTCCCCTGTTCCGGCCCGTCTACGCCTTCGCCAGTTCGTCGCTGGGTTCGCGATTCATCCGGCGGCTCGTTCCGCTGGATCAGCGGGTCATGCCGCGACCAAGGGCAAGTACTCGATGTTCGGCCCCACCTCGCTGCCCGAGCTGCTGCTGACCACGACCGGCCGCAAGTCGGGGCAGCAGCGCACCTCGGCGCTGAGCTATCTGCGCGACGGAAGCCGGCTGCTGGTGCTCGGCAGCAACTTCGGCCAACAGCAGCACCCGGGGTGGTCGTCGAACCTGCTGGCCGAACCGGAAGCCACGGTCGCGATCAGCGGCACCGAGATCCCGGTGACGGCGACGCTGCTGTCCGGCGAGGACCGTGAGCGCGGAATCCAGCGGTTCCTGGCCTACCCGATGTACCAGGCGTATCGCACCCGCACCGACCGTGAACTGCGGCTGTTCGCGCTGACGCGGCGCTGAGACGACAATCGGCGCCCGGCATGGCCGCCGGGCGCCGATCTCGCGGAGCAATCAGAGGATGTAGAGCATCTCCTGGTAGGTCGGCAACGGCCAGAGATCGTCGGCCACAACACCTTCCAGTGTGTCGGCAGCGGCCCGCACATCGTCCATCAACCCCAGCAGACTCTGCGCATGCGCGGCCTCCTCGGCGGCGGAGTCGCCACCGTGGGCTGCCATCGCCGTCTTGAGCGCACTCAGTGCGCCGGTCAGCTCCGAAATCGGCCCGGCTCACCGCCTGCAGCAGCGTCATGTCCGGCTCCAGCCCCGCCGCCTTGAGCGTCGCGACGTTCTGGGCCAGCTCGGTCTGGTAGCGGATCGCCGCGGGCAGGACCACGGTCGAACCCAGTTCCAGCGTCAGCTTGGCCTCGACGTTGACGGTCAGCACGTACGTCTCGTAGCGGACCTCGACGCGGCTGTGCAACTCGCGCGCGTTGAAGACGCCGTACTTCTCGAACACCTCGATCGCCTCCGGCTTCACCAGCTCCGGAATGGCGTCCAGTGTCGTCTTGAGGTTCGGCAGACCACGCTCGGCCGCCTCGATCTGCCAGTTCTCCGAGTAGCCGTCGCCGTTGAAGACCACCGCGCCGTGCTCGGTGATGATCTCGGTGAGCAGCTTCTGCACGGCGACGTCGAAGTCCTCGCCACCGCCGACCGCCTCCTCGAGCACCGTGGCCATGTAGTCCAGCGAGTCGGCCATGATCGTGTTCAGGATGATCATCGGCACGTTGATGGTCTGCCCGGACCCCGGCGCGCGGAACTCGAAGCGGTTGCCGGTGAACGCGAACGGGCTGGTGCGGTTGCGGTCGCCCGGATCGGTCGGCAGCACCGGGAGGGTGTCGACGCCGATGATCATGGTGCCCTTGCCCTTTGACGACGTGGCCGCGCCCTTGGCGATCTGCTCGAACACGTCGGCGAGCTGGTCGCCGAGGAAGATCGAGATGATCGCCGGCGGGGCCTCGTTGGCGCCGAGGCGGTGGTCGTTGGTGGCCGAGGCCACCGATACCCGCAGCAGGCCGGAGAACTTGTGCACGGCGCGGATGACCGCCGCACAGAACACCAGGAACTGGGCGTTCTCGTGCGGGGTGTCACCAGGCACCAGCAGGCGAACCGAACTGTGCGTTGCCCATCGAGAAGTTGACGTGCTTGCCCGACCCGTTGACGCCGGCGAACGGCTTCTCGTGGAACAGGCACTCCATGCCGTGCTTCTTGGCGATGGTCTTGAACGTGGTCATCAGCAGCTGCTGATGGTCGGCGGCGATGTTGGCCCGCTCGAACATCGGCGCGATCTCGAACTGCCCGGGCGCGACCTCGTTGTGGCGGGTCTTGGCCGGGATGCCGAGCTTGAACAGCTCGCGCTCGGTGTCCATCATGAAGCCCGAGCACCCGCTCCGGGATGGCGCCGAAGTAGTGGTCGTCGAACTCCTGGCCCTTGGGCGGCTTGGAGCCGAACAGGGTGCGGCCCGCGTTGATCAGGTCCGGCCGCGCCAGGAAGAAGTGCCGGTCGATCAGGAAGTACTCCTGCTCCGGGCCGCAGAACGACACGATGTGGTCGAAATCGGAGTGCCCGAACAGCTTCAGGATGCGCTCGGCCTGTGCGCCCATGGCCTGCTGGCTGCGCAGCAGCGGCGTCTTGTAGTCCAGCGCCTCACCGGTCATCGAGACGAACACCGTCGGGATGCACAGCGTGTTGCCGTTCGGGTTCTCCAGGATGTAGGCCGGGCTGGTGACGTCCCAGCCGGTGTAGCCGCGCGCCTCGAACGTGCTGCGCAGCCCGCCCGACGGGAAGCTCGACGCGTCCGGCTCGCCCTGGATCAGGGTCTTGCCCGCGAACTCGGCGAGCGTGGTCCCGTCGCCGACCGGGTCCAGGAAGCTGTCGTGCTTCTCGGCGGTCAGTCCGGTCATCGGGTAGAAGACGTGTGCGTAGTGGGTCGCGCCCCTCGACAGCGCCCAGTCCTTCATCACCGAGGCGACGGAGTCGGCAATCGCCGGATCCAGCTTGGCGCCCTTCTCGATGGTCGCGACGACGGACTTGTAGACCGACTTCGGCAACCGCAGCCGCATCTCGGCCAGGGTGAAGACGTTCGCGCCGAAAATCTCGCCGGGCGCCTCGCCTGGATCGAAGCTGATGGGGGGAGGCACATACGCCTCGACGTTGTTGATCGCCTGCAGACGGACTGCGTTTCCGCTCAATGGAGTTCCTTACGGTGCGGGCGTCCGCGTCTTTCTTCACGGACGGAGGGTGACCGGCCCACGCTAAATAGCTCGCGTTCCGAATTTGTTACGTCGGCGTCAACGACAGAATGCGGCACACTATGGAAGCAATGCACTAGGACGCTCGTCGGCGCTCATCGCGCGTCGCGTGCTGGCTGCTCGCGGGCTGCTCCGAGCGACGCGGCCACGCCGAATCCATCGACGCGCCGCCCCGGCCACCACCACGGGACTGCTGCCCGCCGGCGCGCCCACCGAGGGCACCCGGCCCGACGCCGATGCCTGCCGCCGCCGGCCGAGCCGCAGAACGCCCCGCCGCCCACCGGCTGCCGGCACCGGGACGCATGCGTGCCGGTCGGGTCGGCACCGGAAGGCGTCGTCGTCGACGCGGTCACCCGCACGGTGGCGGTCGCCAAACGCAACCCCAACGAACTGGTCCTGATCAACGCCGACACCGGCGCGATCACCGGCCGCACCCCGCTGCCCGGCTTCGTCCGCCACCTGCAACTCGCCGCACCCGGCGGCCCGGTGCTGGTCCCGGTGGAGAGCGCCAACGCGCTGGTGCGCGTCGAGCTGCCGGGCGGGCGGTCCGAGCCGCAGGTGATCACCGGCACCGTTCCCCACGACGCGGCGCAGGCGCAGAACGGCGACGTGTTCGTCGCCAACGAACACGGCGGCACGGTCACGGTGCTGCGCGGCGACGAGATCCTCAAGGTGTTCACCGACAGCGTGCAGCCCGCCGGCATGGCGCCGGTCGGGTTGTCCATGGGCCTGCTCGACGTCCGCAAGAACGACCTGACCGTCTACGACGCCGCCGCCCTGACCATCGTCGGCTCCACCCCGGCCGGCGAGGGCCCGACCCACCTGGTCGCCGACAAGCACGGCCGGATGATCGCCGCCGACACCCGCGGCAACGCGGTCCGGGTCTTCGAGCCGCTGCCCCGCCCGCGCGAGGTCGCCAGCGTGCCGCAGCCCGGCGGCCCCTACGGCATCGCCTACGACCCGATGCGGGACCGGCTGTGGGTCGCGTCGTCGGGCACCAACGAGGTGATCGGTTACGACATGGCCGAGCCGACACCGCGTGAGGTCCACGCGGGTCGCCGACCGTCCAGAACCCCTACACCCTCGGGCGTGGACGCGCTGACCGGCCGGTTGTTCATCGCCGGGGTCACCGCCGGGGTGGTGCAGATCGTCGACCCCGCCGGCCTAGATTGGAGCACATGAGGCGACGTCCGGCACCGCGCCGACTACGACGAACACGCGGTAACCGTCGGGCAGCCGAAGACCGAGGCCGCCGGGGTGCGCGCGGTGATGGTGTCGCTGCAGCGCGAGCCTGGCGGCGATGGGACCGGTCCGCACCGCCGCGGCGTGGCTGCGACTCAACCAGCGCGACGGGTTCGACTGCCCCGGCTGCGCGTGGCCGGAGGAGCACGGCGGCCGCAAGTTCGCCGAGTTCTGCGAGAACGGCGCCAAGGCCGTCGCCGAGGAGGCCACCCGCCGCGTGGTCACCCCGGACTTCTTCGCCCGCCACTCGGTGGCCGAACTCGCGGCCAAGCCCGAGTACTGGCTGTCCCAGCAGGGCCGGCTGACCCATCCGATGGTGCTGCGCGCCCGGCGACGACCACTACCGCCCGATCGATTGGGACGAAGACGCCTACCAGCTGATCGCCGAGCACCTCAACGCGCTGGCCGGCCCCGACGAGGCGGTGTTCTACACCTCGGGGCGCACCAGCAACGAGGCGGCGTTCCTCTACCAGCTGCTGGTCCGCAGCTTCGGCACCAACAACCTGCCGGACTGCTCGAACATGTGCCACGAGTCCTCCGGCACGGCGCTGACCGAGTCGATCGGCATCGGCAAGGGCTCGGTGACCGTCGAGGACGTCGAACACGCCGACGTCATCGTCATCGCCGGGCAGAACCCGGGCACCAACCATCCGCGGATGCTGTCGGTGCTGGAGAAGGCGAAAGCCAACGGCGCCAAGATCATTGCGGTCAACCCGCTGCCCGAGGCCGGGCTGATCCGGTTCAAGGACCCGCAGAAGGTCCACGGGGTGATCGGGCACGGCATCGCCGATCGCCGACGAGTTCGTGCAGATCCGCCTCGGCGGCGACATGGCGCTGTTCAAGGGGCTGGGCCGGCTGCTGGTCGAGGCCGACGACCGGCGCCCGGGCAGCCGTGATCGACCGCGACTTCGTCGCCGCACCACTGCCACGGCTTCGACGACTACCTCGCCGACACCCGCGCGGTCGATCTCGACACCGTGCTGGAGGCCACCGGGATCGACGCGGCCGCAACTGGAGCGGGTCGCCGCGATGCTGGCCGACTCGCGAACGCACGGTCGTGTGCTGGGCGATGGGCACTCACCCAGCACACCCACGCCGTGGCGACGATCGCCGAGATCACCAATCTGCTGCTGCTGCGCGGCATGATCGGCAAGCCGGGCGCCGGCGTGTGCCCGGTGCGCGGGCACTCCAACGTGCAGGGCGACCGCACGATGGGCATCTGGGAGAAGATGCCCGAGACGTTCCTGGCCGCCCTGGACCGCCGGTTCGGCATCGCCAGCCCCCGCAAACACGGCTACGACACCGTCGAGGCGATCCGCGCCATGCGCGACGGGCGCGCGTCGGTGTTCATCGGCATGGGCGGCAACTTCGCCTCGGCCACGCCGGACACCGACGGTCACCGAGGCGGCGCTGCGCACCTGCGCGCTGACCGTGCAGGTCTCGACCAAGCTCAACCGCAGCCACCTGGTGCACGGCCGCACCGCGCTGATCCTGCCCACCCTGGGCCGCACCGACCGCGACATCTACAACGGCACCAAACAGGTCGTCTCCGTGGAGGATTCGATGTCGATGGTGCACCTGTCCCGGGGCAGCCTGCAGCCGCCCGAGCGACCAGGTGCGCAGCGAGGTCGCCGATCATCTGTCAGCTGGCCCGTGCCGTGCTCGGTCCCGATCACCCGGTGCCGTGGGAACGGTTCGCCGGCGACTACGACGCCGTTCGCGACGCCATCGCCGCGGTGGTTCCGGGCTGCGAAGACTACAACCGCCGGGTGCGCCAGCCCGACGGCTTCCAGCTGCCGCACCCGCCGCGTGACGCCCGCGAATTCCACACCAGCACAGGCAAAGCCAACTTCGCGGTCAACCCGCTGCAGTGGGTTCCGGTGCCGCCGGGACGGCTGGTTCTGCAGACCCTGCGCAGCCACGATCAGTACAACACCACGATCTACGGCCTCGACGACCGCTACCGCGGTGTGAAGGGTGGCCGCCGAGTGGTCTTCGTCAACCCCGCCGACATCGCCACGCTCGGGCTGCGCGAGGGCGAGCGGGTCGACCTGGTCTCGGAGTTCACCGACGGCGACGGGCGGTTGCAGGAGCGCCGCGCCAAAGACTTCCTGGTGGTGCCGTACTCCACCCCGGTCGGCAACGCGGCGGCCTACTACCCCGAGACCAATCCCCTGGTCGCCGCTGGATCACGTTGCCGCCAAATCGAATACGCCGGTGTCGAAGGCGATCGTGATCCGGCTGGAACCGGCCGGCGGTCGGGACGGCGAATGGGCCGGGTGACCGCGCGGCGGCGGGCCAGCCACCTGACCGCCGAGCACCGCACCGACCGGCCCGAGACCCTGGTCGTCGAGGAACCGCTGGAGATCCGGGTCAACGGCTCGCCGGTGACCGTCACGATGCGCACCCCCGGCTCGGATGTCGAACTGGCCCAAGGGTTTCTGCTCACCGAAGGGGTGATCACCCGCCGCGAGGACGTGGCGACGGTCCAGTACTGCCGCGGGTGCAGGCGAGGACGGCGCCAACACCTACAACGTTCTCGACGTCACACTGCGCTCCGGGCGTGCCGATGCCCGACGTGGACGTCACCCGCAACTTCTACACCACCTCGTCGTGCGGGGTGTGCGGCAAGGCGTCCCTGGATGCGGTGCGGCTGAGCAGCCATCACTCCCCCGGCGACGACCCGGCGACGGTGGCCACGGCCGACGCTGACCGCGATGCCGTCGCAACTGCGGTCGGCGCAGAAGGTTTTCGCCAGCACCGGCGGCCTGCACGGCGCGGCGCTGTTCACCGTCGACGGCACCATGCTGGCGGTTCGCGAGGATGTCGGCCGGCACAACGCCGTCGACAAGGTGATCGGCTGGGCGCTGGAGTCCGACCGCATCCCGCTGGGCGGGTGCCGTCCTGCTGGTCAGCGGCCGCGCGTCGTTCGAGCTGACCCAGAAGGCGGTGATGGCCGGCATCCCGGTGCTGGCCGCGGTGTCGGCGCCCTCCTCGCTGGCGGTTGACCTGGCCAGCCAGTCCGGACTGACCTTGGTCGCGTTCCTGCGCGGCGACTCGATGAACGTCTACAGCCGGGCCGACCGCATCGGGCGATAGCATTCCGTTGCGGACCACCCGGCACAGTCGATAAATTTCGCAGGTGGCTCACTCCTGGCACGTCGGGCCCGTCGCGGTTCCGATGCACGGGCTGTTCGTGGGGCTGGGCGTCCTGGCGGCCCTGGTGGTGTTCGTGGCCGAGTCGCGGCGACGCGGCGCAGTGAACGAACAGTCCGCTGTCGCCGTCGCCGGCGCTCTGGTGGGCGGAGCGATCGGGATGCGGCTGTCGGGATGGGCCCGGCACCTCGACGTCTACGCCAACCCGAGCCTGACCGAGGCGTGGCAATTCGGTTCGCGCAGCATTCTCGGCGGCCTGGTGGGGGCCTACCTCGGCGTGCTGATCGCCAAGCGGATAGGCGGCTACCGCGGCAAGACCGGCGACCTCTTCGCCCCCGCGGTGGCACTGGGGATGGCGATCGGCCGCATCGGCTGCCACCTCACCGAGGCGCCCGGCCGCCCCACCGACCTGCCGTGGGGTGTGCACGCGGCCGCGAGCACGCCGGATTGTCCGGGATGCCTTGCCGGACAAGCGATGCACCCGTCATTCGTGTACGAGATCATCTTCCAGCTGACCGCGTTCGCAGTCCTGCTGTGGCTGCGCAACCGGATCGACAGACCGGGCGAGTTGTTCGTCATCTACGTGGCGGCGTACGCGCTGTTCCGGTTCTTCGTGGAGTTCTTCCGGGCCAACGAGACGGTCTGGCTGGATCTGACTCGGCCGCAATGGTTCCTGCTGCCGTCACTGGCGATCCTGAGCGTTCGGCTGTACTACGGATACCGCCGCGGATACTATCGCCACCTCGTCCGCGATCAGGAAGTGCGCGTATGACCACACCCCCGCCCGGCGAGAACAACCCCGACGACGACCGCCCGCCGGCCCCCCAGTGGCGACCGGGTCCGCCGCCATCTCCGGGTTACCCCTACTACCCCGGGCCGCCCCCACCTCCCGGCTACCCGTACTACCCACCGCCGCCGCAACCGCGCTCGCGCATCGCGATCGGCATGGTGTTCGCCGGATCGGGGATCTACTTCGCGATCAACCTGTTCGTCGGATTCGCGGTGCTCGCTGTCGCCGGCTCGGCGGCCCAGAACGGCAACGTGATGCTCGCAGGTACCGCAGCGATGCTGTTCCTCATCGCCTTCGCCGGCGGAGCAGGTCTACTCGCGTCAGGCAACCGCTATGCGAAAGGGTTGGGTCTGGGGCTGATGATCGGCTGGGCGCTCACCTCGGTGCTCACCGTCGGGTTCTGCACCGGCATCAACCCTGCGATGTACACGTCGTCATGAGCGGGATGGGGCTGCGCGGCGACCGGGTGCTGCGCTACGTGACGGCGTTCTGCCCGCTCTGCCACCGCGAAGATCCAGAACGGGCGCTGCCCGACGTCGCGCGGCTCGGCGGCTGGCTGGCCGAGCGT